>OY970254.1:3410000-4743223 GCA_963715585.1 uncultured Chitinophagaceae bacterium
TATTGATTACACCAGTAAGCCAAATGAATTAACTGTAAAAGGCAGTGCAGCTATTACCGATGCCAAAGGATTGTATTTTATTAATCCAAAGGGAGAAGATAAGGATAAGCCTACGCAGATATGGACACAGGGCGAAACTGAAGCCAACAGTGTGTGGATGCCTACCATTGATAAACCAAATCAAAAAACAACTGATGAAATTTATATGACGGTGCCTGCAAAATATGTAACCCTCAGCAACGGTTTATTAATCAGCAAAAAAGCAAACGCAGACGGTACCAGAACAGATTACTGGAAAATGGATCTGCCTCATGCGCCTTATTTATTTTTTATGGGCGTTGGTGACTATTCAATCATTAAAGACAGCTATAAAGGCAAAGAAGTTAGTTATTATGTTGAAAAAGAGTATGCGCCAGTAGCCAAAACAATTTTTGGAAACACTCCAGAAATGATCAAATTTTTCTCAGACAGATTAGGCGTCGAATACCCCTGGCAAAAATATGCTCAGATAGTTGGAAGGGATTATGTTAGCGGTGCCATGGAGAATACTACTGCAACATTGCACCAGGAAAGTGCCTATCAAAATGCAAGAGAACTCGTTGATGGCGTTGGTTGGGAAAGTACAATTGCCCATGAATTATTTCACCAATGGTTTGGTGATTTGGTAACTGCTGAAAGCTGGAGCCATATTACCGTAAATGAAAGTTTTGCAAACTACAGCGAAACTTTATGGGATGAATATAAAAACGGTAAAGATGCTGGTGACATGCAGAACTTTAATGACATGCAAGGGTATTTACAGGGACCTGGCAATCCGGCAAAAGACCTGGTACGTTTTCATTATGCAGATAAAGAAGATGTATTTGACGGTGTGAGTTACAACAAAGGCGGACGCATTTTACACATGCTGCGTAATTACGTAGGTGATGATGCTTTCTTTAAATCTTTGAATAATTATTTAACTACCAATAAATTTAAAGCTGGTGAAGCAGGCATGTTACGCCTGGCTTTTGAAGAAGTTACCGGTAAGGATATGAACTGGTACTGGAACCAATGGTACTATGGCAGCGGCCACCCGACTGTAAAGATTGATTACAATTATGAAACGCCCGGCAAAGCGATGGTAATTATTGAGCAGACTCAAAAGACTGATAAAGTTTTTCGTTTGCCTTTGGCTATTGATGTTTATAACGGCGTCAATAAAAAAAGATACAATGTGTGGGTTGAGAATAAGATTGATACATTCAGTTTCAATTATTCACAAAAGCCAGATTTGATAAATGTGGATGCCGATAAAGTTATGCTATGGGTTAAAACTGATAACAAGACTGCTGAAAACTATGTACACCAGAGTAAATATGCAACACAATATTTAGACAGGAAAGAAGCACTTGATTATTTTGCAAAAAAAGGAATGCCCGAACTGGCAAATGGCTTAACCGATAAGTTTGCGCCATTAAGAAGAAATACAATCACCAAACTGGAAGCATCAAAAATTGCAGAAGATGCCAAAGTGATTGAAGGAATTGAAAAAATTGCCAACACAGATAAAGACAGAAAAACAAAAGCAGCCGCTATTGCTTACCTGGCCAAAACCAGCAATGCTAAATACAAAGCACTTTACGAAAAAAATATTAACGACAGCAGCTATTCTGTTGCTGGTGCAGCTTTAGAGGGATTGATTGGTTTAGAACCAGCAAGAGGTTATGAGCTTGCAAAAAAATATAGCAAAGATGCCAAGGGCGATCTTGGCGCCATCGTAAATGAAGTGATTATTAAAGAAGGTACTGAAGCCGATTTTGATTTTATTGCAAAACGCTTTGATGAAATGCCTTTAAGCCAGGAAAAATTACAGGCTGTAAACACTTTTGCCGGCTATCTTGAAAAAGTACAAAATATGGCCAATGTTAAAAAAGGAATTGATGCAATCCTAAAATTCCGTAATGCTGTTCCGGAGCAATTCAGAAGTTTTGTAGACCCGATGATTACCGGTGCTTTAAATAAAGTTGGCAAAGCAAAAGGAAAGGAAATTGAAGATTATATCAGTAAAGGAATGAAATAAAAAGAAATCACACCAAATAAAAATGCCTCCGGTTGGAGGCATTTTTATTTATGTCAATTTGTTATTTTATTACCAGCTACCACTTGATCCACCCCCTCCAAAACTACCGCCGCCAAAACCACCGAAACCACCGCCAGAACTTCCTCCACCGCCACTCCAGCCGCCGCCTCGTCCGCCGCCGCCGCTAAGCATACTCCCAATCGTCCAGGCTGCAAAACCACGCCTGCTCATAAATGAGCCGCCGCCTCCTTTGCCACCTGAAACTGCCAAAAAGATAACTATCATAACTATGATAAAAATTATCCTTCCTATTCCTCCACTACCCTTTCGTTTATTATAATTAGCAGGAGCTTTGTATTCTCCTTTTACTGCCTGTATAATGGCATCTGTTCCCTCTTCAATACCACGGTAATAATCGTCTCCTTTAAAATTTGGAACGATTACCTCATCAATAATATGCTTGGTGGTTATATCAGGCAAAGCGCCTTCCACCCCATAACCGGTAGCAATATTTAATTTCCGGTCGCCTTTTGCAATAAGTAATATAACGCCATTATTATACTGCTTACCTCCTACACCCCATGCCCGGCCTAGTTTTACATTAAAATCGGCAATATCATTTCCATTTAAAGTTGGAACAATAACAACGGCAATCTGTGTGCTTGTTGAATCATCAAAAGCAACCAATTTGCTTTCAAGAGCCTGTAACTGATCGGGTGTTAATGTGCCGGTAAAATCGTTAACTAACTTTGCTGGTTTCTGCTTAAGCAATGTTTCCGGATCAAAGGATTCCTGCGAAAAAGCCAGTGTAGCTGCCAGCAATAAAATAATTATGGAGAAGATTTTTTTCATGTTGTAAAACAAGCAATTGCTTTTAAATTTAATTGCCAAAAACAATTTCGTCGGGCAATTCATTTTTATCTTCTGTTGGTATGTAAGGAAATTTTTCTTTTAAGGTCTGTCCTATCTGTGCAATACATTGTTCAATTCCATTGCTGATATTTTCCTTTGTAAACTGAGACAGCATGTTCTTCACAGCATTGTCCCAATAGGCTTTTCCTGCCTTCTGATAAATACCTTCATCGGCAAATAAAGCCAGTTCATGATGATCCATCGCAATGTACAACAGCACTGCATTGCGATGATCTGTTTCCTGCATTTTTAATTTAAAGAAAATTTCGGCAGCACGGTCTATAGCATCCATAAATGGATTTTTACTTTCCACATAAATTCTTATTTCGCCGCTGGTTTCCTTTTCGGCAAGGCGAATAGCCTGTACAATCTGCTCTTTATCTTCTGCAGAAAAAAATTCTCTCTTTTTAAATAAAGAAAACATTGGGAGATTTTTTAAAGCTGATAATCCACCTTATTTAAAGATGGATTATCAGCTTACTTGAATTTATTTTATGTCAAACTTTATATCCGGATTTTTTTCGCTTCCTGCATCTGCTTTGTAGAAAGGTTTTTCTTTAAAGCCGAAAACACTCGCCAATAAACTTTTAGGGAAACGCTTCACCTTTAAGTTATAGCCTTCAATAGATTTGTTGTAATCCTGGCGGGCTATATTGATCCGGTTTTCTGTTCCTTCAATCTGGGTTTGAAAATCACGGAAAGCTGCCGTGGTCTTCAAATCGGGATATGCTTCAAAAGATGCAATTAATTTGCTGAAAGAGCCCTGCAAATTTGCCTGCGCTTTTTGATAAGCTTCCAGTGAAGCCGGGTCGTTGATATCTACAGTGATTGAAGTAGCTTTTGCCCTCGCTTCAACCACAGCTGTTAAAGTAGATTTTTCGAAATTGGCTGATGCTTCTACAGTTTTGATAATACTGCTGTACAAATCAGTTCTGCGTTGATAATTGGTTTCCACGTTACTCCATACTTTTTTTACATCCTGGTCGGCTGTTACCAGGCCATTATAACCATTGCAGCCCCAAAAGCCAAGAATAACAAGTACTCCCAGCAATATCAATAATCCTTTACTTTTCATGTTTTTTGTTTTTAATGTTAAGAGTTTAAAAATAATATTTTCTGCGAATATTTTATATTAATTACTACTTAATATAAAAGTAACCCAAATAAACTGTTAATCCTTGATGGCGGCAATACCAGGTAAAACCTTTCCTTCAAAATATTCAAGCATGGCACCACCGCCGGTGCTTACATAACTTACTTTATCTGCCAGGTGAAATTTATTTACGGCTGCCACACTGTCGCCGCCGCCAACCAGGCTGAAAGCACCGTTTGCGGTAGATGCAGCAACTGACTCTGCTACCGCTTTTGTACCTGACTGAAATTTTTCCATTTCAAAAACACCCATCGGACCGTTCCATAAAATGGTTTTTGATTTGCCGATTATTTCATTGAAAATGCCAACTGCCTTAGGACCAATATCCAGTCCCATCCAGCCATCGGGGATTTGGTCACTTGGGCGCACTTCGGTATTTGCATCGGCAGCAAACTTATCGGCAATTACAGAATCCTCCGGTAAATGAATACTTACATTTTTTTGTTTGGCCTTTTCTAAAATATCCAATGCGGTTTGCAAACGGTCGTCTTCGCAAAGCGAAGAACCAATTTTGCCACCACGTGCTTTTAAGAAAGTATATGCCATGCCACCACCGATGATGATATCGGTTGCTCTGTCCAACAAATTTTCGATGATGAGAATTTTATCTGAAACCTTTGCCCCGCCAATGATAGCACAGAAAGGCTTTTCAGCTTCATGCAACACTTTCTCGGCACTTAATACTTCGGCATTCATCAGCAAACCAAACATTCTTTTATCTGCAGCAAAAAATTTAGCGATGACTGCAGTTGATGCATGTGCCCTGTGAGCGGTACCAAAAGCATCATTCACATATACATCGCCCAGTTTGCTTAATTTTTCGGCAAAAGCTTCATCGCCTTTTTCTTCTTCTTTGTGAAAGCGAAGATTTTCCAACAATAAAACCTCACCGGGCCTTAGCATGGATGCAGTGAGACCAGCCTGAGAACCTACACAATCATCGGCAAAAAAAACTCTTGTACTTCCATCTCCAATTGTTGGATTGGTATGCCCTACATTCAATAATTTATAAAGCGGGTTCACTAAATGCTTTAATGAATATTTATCTGTAGGGCCATCTTTTGGGCGGCCCAGGTGACTCATTAATATAACGCTGCCGCCATCTGCCAAAATCTTTTTAATAGTTGGGATGGTAGCCGTCATGCGGGTATCATCGGTGATGTTAAACTGCTCATCTAAAGGAACATTAAAATCAACACGGATAAGGGCTTTGTGGCCTGCAAAATTGAAATCTGAAAATTTACTCATGGTCAGCTGATTATTTAAAATAAAAACGCAGAGAAAAAGAGAACCAGAGTTTACGCTGAGCACCTCTGCGAAATCTCCATTTACTCACTTTCTCTGCGGTTAAAAAGTTTTATTCAAGATCCCGTCTTCCCTATGAAGGTAGACGATTGGAACGACAACTTATTTTATCAACCCGGCAAAATGATGCACTGTACGCACCAACTGGCTTACATAGCTCATTTCATTATCGTACCAGCTAACGGTTTTTACCATTTGCTTATCGCCCATGGTCATAACCTTGGTTTGAGTTGAATCAAACAAAGATCCAAACCTGATACCAATAACATCGGTGCTCACAATTTCATCTTCGTTATACCCAAAGCTTTCATTACTGGCGGCTTTCATGGCAGCATTAATTTCTTCAACAGTAACTGTTTTTTCTAAAATAGAATACAGTTCGGTAACAGAACCTGTAATTACCGGCACCCTTTGAGCGCCGCCATCTAATTTGCCTTTTAATTCAGGCAAAACCAGGCCAATGGCTTTGGCAGCACCGGTACTGTTAGGTACAATATTGGCAGCTGCGGCTCTTGCCCTGCGTAAATCGCCTTTCGGATGCGGAGCATCCAGTGTATTCTGATCGTTTGTATAAGCATGTATTGTACTCATGATACCGGTTACAATTCCAAAACTATCATTTAATGTTTTGGCCATTGGCGCCAGGCAGTTGGTGGTACAGCTTGCGCAGCTGATAACAGTTTCGCTGCCATCTAAAATAGCGTGGTTAACATTAAATACTACGGTTTTCAGATTACCTGTTGCAGGAGCAGAAATAACCACTCGTTTTGCACCAGCTGTTAAATGAGCTTCGGCTTTAGCCTTATCGGTAAAGAAACCGGTACACTCAATAACCACATCCACATCGTGGCTGCCCCATGGAATTTGAGCAGGATCTTTTTGTGCATATACTTTTACCTCATCGCCATTAACTACAATGGCGTTATCAGTTGATTTTACATCCTGGCCAAAACGGCCCTGGGCGCTGTCGTACTTTAATAAATGTGCCAGCACAGCAGGGCTGGTTAAATCATTGATGGCAACTACATCAATACCTTTCATATCGTATATCTGACGATAAACTAAGCGGCCGATGCGACCGAACCCGTTAATGGCAACTTTTACTGTACTCATGTTCAATTAAAAATTAAAAATTATGAATTGCGAATTTGCGCAGCAAAAGTACATTTTGTACCACATATAATGAGGGAATATTTACAAACGATTTAAATTATTTGGTTGAAAAACTACCGAACGTTATCTTTGCCGTCCTTTAACAGGAAATGCCGCGTTGGTCAAGGGGTTAAGACGCCTCCCTTTCACGGAGGAATCACGGGTTCGAATCCCGTACGTGGTACTACAGTAAAGCCTTTCATCGCTGAAAGGCTTTTTCTATTCCAGGTTGTGGTAACCGCATATATCTTATCAGGGAATCATGAATTCCCATCTAACTGACACAGCCAGGCAAGAAATCTTAAACGCTACACTACAGAAAAGCCTCCCGATAATTATCGGGAGGCTTTTATTTTGGGTTTTACTGAAATATTATTACTTCTTTGCCTCTTCTTTCCTGTAAGTATAAACCCGCTTTGTAATTTTTGTTGCCTTGCCTTTGTCATCCCATTCGGTACGCTGGGTCCAGTTGCCCTTGTCATCATGCGTATCATAGGTATATTTTGTAACCTTGGTTGTGGTAGAATCTTTGGTAATAGTTGTATTAGAGAATTCTATTTGCTCGCCCTTATCATTATATTTTGCAGCACTGGTAGATTTTACTTTACCCACACTGTCTTTTGTGGTAAAGCCCATGAACAGGCTTTTTTCATACTTACCCTGCCCTTCCTGCCTGAAAACACTGTCTTTGTCATATTCTTTCCAACCAAGAACCTGCCCGAATTCATTTTGCGTAATGCCTGTATAATATATATCCGGTTTACCGGTAGAATCGGTTGTTTGGGCTTTTGTGTACTGGCCTTTATCATCTACGGTAACTTTCATGGAACCGGAAGGTCTGCCGGCTTTTGTATCTGTAGCTCCTGTCCATAATCCATTTTCATGTCTTGTAAAAACAGACTCGCTCTTTACAGTTCCTTTACTGTCTTTGGATGTATACTTAACAGCATTGCCATTTGCATCATACTGAGTAACATCAATGCAGCAGGAATCCATGGCACCAATTTTTCCAGTACTGTCTACCTGGTAAGGAGTATCCTCAATTGATTCAATATCTCCTTTAAGTTGGTCATTGGCAAGATCGCTGTACTTTACTTTGCTGTCAGCCGTTTTGTCGCCTGAATTGTTACAGGATGCCAATAAAAACACACCTGCCATAATAATTACGATTCTTTTCATTTTTTTGTTTGGTTTAAAAATTAATAAATGATGGGGCAGCATTAAAGGGAATTCATGGGGGGAACAGCATCCAATGTACAGTTTATTTTTTCCAGATGCAAGCGTTTATAAAAAATCCCCTGAAAACTTTCAGGGGATTTTTTATAAACTGTAATTCAGTTATTTTTTTATGCTCATCCGCATCAGCGCCAGCATAATATCGCAACCTTTTTTATCTTTTAAAGCAGCCACCATTCTTTTGGCAGCTTCCTGGTCGCTACTTGCTGCGGTTTTATATTTTTTATCCAGTTCTTTCAGGCAATTGTTGATGGCAGAGCCCTCTTTGGCGGTTCCCATAAGAGCAGCAGATACTTTTTGTCCTGTTTCCGGATCAAGCTTTTGCATCTCGGTTCCAAAGGTTTCCTGTGGCTTATCGGAAGCAGCAGCTTTTTCAAAAACAGGAATGGCTTCTTTAGGTATTGAATCTTTAAGCATGTTAAAACAGCCACACATATCTGTGGCAATTTCTGCATCGGTCCCGCCAGACTTGCATGACCCCATAAATAATGCGGCTGCAATGAGCATAAACAAAGATGTTCTTTTCATATTAACTGTGTTTTGGTTTAAAATTATTTTACATTTTCGCAAAGCATTTCTTCACCATCCAGACCATTAAACACGGCTAAGGTATTAATAAATGAGCCACCAACATAATCCTCCCGTATAAACACATAATCGGGCAACAGGTAACATTTGCCATCGCTTCCTTTATATGCCAGTTTTGCACTTCGCTCCCGGCCTACCACAATTCCGGTAAGCGAATTGCGAAGTGTACTCCAGCCATTTTGAGTAAGTACTGCTTTCAATGCACTTACATTATGGGCAGAGCCGTATAGTTTATTAAATCCATTGGTTAGTACTTTTTCCAGGTTGGCATCTTTTACAGCCGCTGCAGGAAATTTTGTATTCCTGATATGCTCAATCCGGTTTGCCTCTGCTTTTGCATATAACTGCTCTAAACTTCCCATACCATTAAATGCAACAGTTGTTTTTTTGTACATTTCTGTGTAAGAACTTTCTTCGGGAAATACTTTTTGTGCTGCATCCCAAAATGCCTGGTGGAATTGAATGGTATAGTACCTGTATTCCATATTGGATCTATCCCTGGCATCTTTTAAAGTGCCTTCAATTTTATATAATTCCCTTTCAGTACTGTTTTTAAATCCGCTAATATTACCTTTTGCATTTCTGCCGGTTTTAATCAATGCATCGGTGTAATCCATCGATAAAAGTTTTTCAAGCTTTGCTTTGTAAGCTGCAATTTTAGCCGGTGCTTCAGGCAAATCACTGGTAGAACCTACGCTGATATTTGCATTTATAAATAATTTTTCCATCAGGCCGGCAGGGTCTGTTACAACTTTTTCCTCCTGTGGTTGTTTTCTTCTGTCTCCGCTTGTATTTCTTACTTCAGCCAGTTTTTTTGCTTTAAAATCGTCTTTTATTTTCTTTAATGCAGCCTCCATTTCCGAAGCGTTATATGCAGGGTCCTTTTCTTTAGTAGCTTTTAAAGCATATTCCATGTCCCGAATATTTCCGTTCAATTCCCCATCGGTTAATTTGTCGGCTGGTTGAAGTGCACGATCCCAAAAATACTTTACCTGGTTTTTGGCTGCACCTGTATAATCACCACTCTTTGCATCTGCGGCTTTTTGTTCCGGCGATTTTTCAGCTTCTGATTTTTTATCTGCTTCTGCCTGCCATTTTTTTAATTCGGCTTCCATAGAAGCAGTGCTATAAGCCGGGTCTTTTTCTTTTGCATTATCCAGGGCTCTTTTCATATTCCCCACAGTAGAGGTACTGCCTTTGCCATTTTTCAACAATTCTGCCTGGCTCCAAAATGATTTTACATACATTTTGGCGGGGCCTGTATAACCTGGGTCTTGCGCCGTTGTATTTATCAAAATAAAAAAACATAAAAGCGTGATGAGATACTTTTTCATATGATTCAGGTTTTGATTTAATTATTTAATTGAACGCTTTTAAAAATCTGAAAATGGCTTACCATTTTCAGGCAAGCCATTTAACCAGGTTCAATTGTTCGTATGCTAGTTTTGGAAAACCATTTTTAAGGCTGAGTATGGCTTACCTTATGCAGGTAAGCCGTCATCAGTTTCATTATTCTTTTATCATAAGTAGAAGGGTAATTAATTTTTTCATTTGCCAGTTTAAAGTTTTCAAAAAAAGATCAGGCTTTAAGCAGATATAGAAAACTTGCTGAAAAGGAATAAAGTTCTACCCAAAACAAATGTATACATTGATTTACCCTGCAAACGCTGCAATTAGCCAAGTGATGGTTTGGATGAGTGAAGTGGATAAAACAGCCGGTACCGGACTGTAGCTAAAGCCTGTTAATAGCAATTTATACGCTGTAAGATAATAGAAGATCGTTGATTCCGGGGGGATGAATTATTCTGTTATAGAGAACAGTTTGAGGAATTCATCTTTTTTTTCTCTTGAAACTTCCAGTACAGCTCCATCTTTCATTACCACTTCGCCACCCTTGCCTTTATTGTATTTTGCAATGCAGTTGAGGTTGATGATGTATGAACGGTGTATTCTAAAAAAATTATTTTCGAGCAGGATGGATTCAAATTCTTTGAGTGTTTTGCTTACAACCAGGTTTTTACCATCTGTAAAATGAAATTTGGTATAATTGGATTCGCTTTTACAATAAGTTATTTCCGATACTTCAATAATGTTGTATCCGCCCAATGTAGGCAACAGTATTTTATTGTTTAGAAATACTTTTTTTGCCGGGCTTACTTTCTCCAGCATAAATTTTACATTATCCTGAGTTTGATTATTTTTTATTCTTTCGCCTGCCCTTTTTACTGCATCAATAAGCTCGGTAACTTTTATTGGCTTTAATAAATAATCAACCGCTGCGTATTTAAATGCACGTACGGCAAAACTGTCGTGTGCCGTAACAAAAATAATTTCAAAGTCTATTTTATCAAGCTGGTTCAGCAGATCAAAGCCCGATGCATTGGGCATTTGAATATCCAGAAAAACAAGATCAGGCTTGTCTTCCTTAATAGATTTCAAACCGGCTTCAATAGAGTTTAAAGTGTTTACAACAGTAACATCCGGGCAATTTAGCTGCACCAGTTTTTTTAGTACTTCCCGGCCGCTCAGTTCATCATCTATAATTATTGCTTTCATGTTTTTACAATTACTGTTGAAGAGACAAAGGTAATTTTCTGAACCAAACAAAGCATATTCCTGCAAAATATTTTCTTTTTACCGCTGAATGGTAATGGTAACAATCGTTCCTCCATCATGCGCTTTGTCATAAATTTCAATTGCGTACCGGGCTTTATTTTCGAGCATATTAATATTGGCAACCCGGTTAAAAGTTAATGCAGTGCCCAATGAAGTTCCGTGCTTTTTGCTTTTCATGGCAGCCGCTTTATTACGCCCAATGCCATTGTCTTCTACTTTGCAAATGATTGTATCATCGGTACCGGTAAAAGATAATATCAATTTCTTTTCGCCTTCCGTTTTAGGCATCAGCCCGTGCCAGATGCTGTTTTCAACAAAGGGCTGAATGAGCATGGGCGGTATTTTTATACTGCTCACATCTATTTCCGGATCTATTTTTACTTCATAATTAAAATCCGAACTGAAGCGTTTGGCTTCTATCTGTATGTAAATTTTAAGTATCTCTATTTCATCTTCCAGCGAAATAAATTTGTATTTCGAATTTTCAAGTATACCTCTTATCAACGAAGAAAATAATTCAAGACTGTTGTACGCATCATTTTGTTTGCCCGATAAAATAGCATGTTGTATTGAGTTTAATGCATTGAAAATAAAATGCGGGTTCATCTGCAACCGCAATGCCTGCTGCTCCAGCTCCAGCATTTCTTTTTCGTAGTTAATAACTTTCTGTTGCAGCGTGAACTTGTTTTTTACTTTGCGGAACTGGTAAAATATCAGCAGAAAAATAATGATCAACGCGGCCGTTGTCAGTAGAACCCTGAACCAGGTTGTTTCCCAATAAGCCGGTTTTATTGTAAAGTAGATGCGTTCAATATTCGATTTCCAGTTTTCATTTAAACTGTATGCATACACAGCAAACTCATAACTTCCCGGAGGCAGGCCGGTAAAATCTACCTGGCTGTTTCTTGTTTCTATCCAGTTGCTGTTAAGCCCCACCAGTTTGTATTTGTACAAAACAGAAACAGCGTTTTTAAATGTGCGGCAGTTAAACTCAATAACAATATTGTTGCTTTTGCGATCAAGCTTAATTACGGCCGATGGAAAAACATCTTTGTACACATCATTTGCCTTAAGGGCCTCAATGGCCATTTTGGGTGTGTAGGAATAGTTGGGTAAATCTTTTTCATTAAACACTGCCATGCCCGTGTTGGTAGCCAGCCAGATGCTATCGCCGTAAACATAAATATCATTGAGGTAGTTGGATGGCAGGCCATCATTGCGGTACAGGTTTTTAATCCTGATATTAAACTCGCCTGCTTTATAATTATACACAATGCGGTTCAACCCGTTGAGGGTGGTTACCCAAACCGTACTATCGTTTTGTATAAATAGCGATGAACACAGGTTATCTGTAAGCCCCGATTTTTCATTCAGGTTTAAAACAGTATCCTTATTAAAAAAGAATACGCCATCGCCCAGTGTGGCTGCAATAAAAATGCCCTGCCGGTCTTTATCAATATCGGTAAAACTTAAACCATCAAAAATAGTATGCCTGTTCTGCATTTTTTTTCTGTCTTTATAAAGACGAAGCCCTGTTTTGGTACCTGCATACAAAACAGAATCGGTCTTATCAAAATAAAGTACATCTGCTCTTATTGAATCAAAAACAAAAGGATTGAAGCCTTTTAAAAAATACGTTTTCGATATTTTCTTTGGAAACTTACCCAGCACAGAAGGTGTACTTACATAAACAGAATCATCATTAAAATCGGCATAAGCAAGCATCGCCACATTTTCCATATAACTTATTTTACCCCTCAAAGGAAATTGCGTTAAGCCCGATTGGTTGGATATATCAAAAGATGAATCTGCCTGGTTTGCTTTGATGGTATAAGTGCGGCCTTCTCCCTTTGTTTCTTCGGGTGTAAGTATATGTTTTAAAACTCCGCGGTAATAATAATCTGCTTTGGAATTAGATTGCCCGATGATAACATGATTGCCCAGCCCGTTTAATTTAAGCACTTTATTTCCGCTAAAATAACCTGACGACTTTAAAAAATTTACATGCATATTGGGTATATACATTACGCCATCGTTCAATGTAGATATCCAGAGAGAGCCTTCTTTATCTTTAAGTACATGAGATACGTTTACCGTGCTGAAATACTGCCCCACCTTTTTATGATCCCGTTTATTATACAGGCTCAGTCCTTTGCCTGAGCAGATATAAATGAATGAATCAATTGCAGAAATCGAATTGAGGTTTGCCGGCAGATCAGGTGTTTCAAAAAAGGAGGCAACCTTATTTTCCATATCATACATCTCTACCTTTTGATTGCGGCCTGTGTAAACAAAATTATCAGAAAAACAATGCCGGGCATTTTGTACGGCCGGAGAAAAATTTAAGAAATCTACCTTCCTCAGTTCTCCTCCAACAGCATAAATACCTTGCGTTGACGAAAGATAATTACCGCCTTTAAAACTAAAGAAAATGCCATTGGTTGTTTGCAACGGCACTTCCCTGAAGGATTTTAAATTTTCCGAAATGGCATAAACATTTCCCTTCTCGGGAATTATCCAGATATTATGGTCTTTATCTTCCTGAATGTCTGAAATAAAATAACTGATCTTTAATTGCGAAAAAACGGGATGATCTTTTTCATTGTATATTTTTTTGTTTTTGTAGTAAGATATACGGCCACTGGCTGTCATAAACCAAAGCCGGTGCTGCGAATCTTCAAATATTTTAAACACTTCATTGCCGGTAAGGCCATCCTTTTTCTTATAGGCAATGAGTTTGTTGCCGTTAAATTTTACAGCTCCGGAATTGGTACAAAACCAGATATTATCTTCCGAATCCTGGAAGAGCCCGTAAATAACACTGGTTGATAACCCATTTTGTTCATTGTAATTGATGAAGGGTGGGTCCTGGCTAAATACCTTTGTTTGAATTAAAACAATAAAACTAAAAAGCAAAACGCTTACAGGCGTTTTTATTTTACAATCTGCCAGCCGGTATGGGAAAGTAAAACGCATTTTAATTTGATGAAATTTTAGCCTGGTAAAGTTTAAGTGATTTTCAAATTTAATTAACCCGATGTTACAATCTGCTTTTTATTTATACAGAGATTAAACCTTTGGTGAGTAGCCATAGCTTTTGTAGTTTGCATAAAAATAATTTTTATGTCTTTTAACTGGACCGGCGTTTTTCCCGCCCTTACTACAAAATTTACTGCGGACGATAACTTAGATTTTCCCTTATTTGAAAAAAATTTAAATGCACAACTGGATGCCGGCGTTAATGGTATTGTGCTGGGCGGCACGCTGGGCGAAGCCAGTGTTTTAACCACAGCCGAAAAAGAACAACTGATAAAATTTGCCGTTGAAAAATGCGCAGGCAAAGTGCCGGTTATTTTAAATATTGCTGAAGGATCAACAAAGGAAGCCCTGCAACAGGCTGCCTATGCAAAAGCCTGGGGAGCAGAAGGGATCATGATTTTACCACCTATGCGTTACAAAAGCGATCACCGGGAAACAGTAACTTATTTTAAAACTGTTGCCGATTCAACAGACCTGCCAATGATGATCTATAACAATCCGGTTGATTATAAAATTGAAGTAACACTGGATATGTTTGATGAATTGCAGGCCTGCAAAAATATTACAGCCATTAAAGAAAGCACCAGGGATGTTACCAACGTAACCCGTTTGATAAACCGTTTTGGCGACCGCTACAAAATTCTTTGTGGGGTAGATCCACTGGCGATGGAAGAATTGGTTTTAGGTGCCGATGGTTGGGTAGCAGGACTGGTTTGTGCTTTTCCAAAAGAAACGGTTGCTATTTTTAATTTGGTTAAAGCAGGCAAAATTGAAGAAGCAACAAAAATATACCGTTGGTTTATGCCTTTGCTGGAGCTGGATATTCATCCAAAACTGGTGCAATACATTAAACTTGCCGAAATGCAGGCAGGCATTGGCTCTGAATATGTGAGAGCACCGAGATTAACACTTGTGGGAAAAGAAAGAGAAGAAGTATTAAAGACAATCAATGATGGAATTGCTACCCGGCCGGTTTTGAATTTTTAATTTTGAATTTTTACTTATGGCTTATACAGATTTTAGTGTTGAAGAAATTGATGCAGTGATGCAGGACGCATGGAATGCATTTCATGTGTACAGAAAATTTTCATTAAAGCAACGGGCAGCATTTATGAAAGCCATTGCTGTTGAACTGGAAAACTGTGGTGATGCATTGATACGTACAGCCATGCGTGAAACAAATTTGCCTGAAGCAAGGTTGCGTGGCGAAAGAGCCAGAACCATTTTTCAATTAAACAGTTATGCCGATGCCTGCGAAAAAGCCGACTGGCTTGCAGCCTGCATTGATACAGCTATCCCAGATAAAGTGCCACCCAAACCGGATATAAGAAAAATGCTGGTACCACTTGGGCCAGTGGTTGTTTTTGGTGCAAGTAATTTTCCATTTGCTTACTCAACTGCCGGTGGTGATACTGCCAGTGCCTTTGCAGCCGGTTGCCCGGTGATTGTAAAAGCACATCCGGCTCATGCCGAAACATCTGAAATTGTTGCCAATGCCATTTTATCAGCTGCCTCAACATGCAAGATGCCCAAAGGTATTTTTGCGCATGTACACGGCGCAGGTTTTGAAGTTGGCAAAGCATTGGTAACGCATCAGCACACAAAAGCAGTTGCCTTTACCGGCTCTTATACCGGCGGTAAACAATTATTTGATTGGGGCAATCAACGCAAAGAACCGATTCCGGTTTTTGCAGAAATGGGAAGTGTTAATCCTGTTTTTTTAATGCCTGAAAAATTAGGCACAGCTGCAACTGAAATTGCATCGATGTATGCAGGCTCCATCACATTGGGTGTTGGCCAGTTTTGTACCAACCCTGGAATAATTATCGGTATTGAAAGTGAATCACTACAAATATTTGTTCATGATCTTGGTAAAGCCATTCAAAAAATAACCCCTGCTGCTATGCTGCATGAAGGAATTGCAGCTGCTTATAAAAAAAATAAAGACAGTGCATTGTTGCAGGAAGATGTTCATTTGGTTGCTGAAAGTGAAACTTCATCAGCGATAGAGACACCACCAGCGGCTGAAACCCCGTCGGCGGTTACAAACCCTGATGGCGCTTTGTCAGGATTACCAACCATTGCCACTGCAACAGGCCAGGTGTTTTTAAGCAACCCTGTTTTACACCAGGAAGTATTTGGCCCCTACTCTATTATCATCCGCTGCAAGGATATGCCCGAAATGATTGAAGTAGCAAAAAAACTGGAAGGACAGTTAACATCAACTTTGATGGCTACCGAAAATGATATTAAAAACAATGATGAATTAGTGGAAGCTGTAAAAAATATTTGCGGCCGTTTTATTTTAAACAGTGTACCAACCGGTGTAGAAGTTTGCCTGAGTATGCAGCATGGCGGCCCCTTTCCTGCCAGTACCGATGTAAGATTTGGATCTGTTGGTGCCGATGCTATTAAACGTTTTGCAAGGCCTATTGCTTTTCAAAACTGGAGCAATAATTTATTACCCGATGAACTGAAGGATGAGAACCCGTTGGAAATATGGAGAACAGTGAACAATGAATTAACGAGAGCTGCTGTACCGAAAAAATAATTTCAAGTTTGACTATTTCAATTAATCAGTTAACACCCATTACAGAGCATAAAGATCTGTGGGATGACTTTTTACCCGAAGGACATCACTTAAAAACAAGGCATTTACTCCCGCTTGAAAATGCACAGGTGCCTGATATTGAAAATAAATATGTGCAGATATTTCTTAAAGACAAACTGATAGGATTGGCATATCTGCAGTTGTTTAAGTTTGCGCATTCCAATTTAAATTTCGACAATCCTTCCGGCTTTCAATGCAGAGCCATAAAATTTATTTTACCCAAAAAACTCTATCTGCTTATTTGTGGAAATTTATTCAGGATAAATTTCCAGGGGTTTTATTTTAAAAATGAGCAACACAATCATTTTGTATTTGATGCCATAGAACTTTTTTTGCAACAGAACAGAACACTAAAACCCAGTGGAATTATCATTAAAGATTGCAAAGAGGTTTTTGTAGAAGAAAAATATGCTGCTTCAAAATACCATTTTTTTAATGGCGATGTTACCATGGAAATTACGAGGAGGCCGCATTGGAATACATTTGAAGATTACTTAAACGATCTCACAAAAAAATATGTAAAGCGGGCTAAAAAAATTATGCAGGCTTTTGAAGGTGTAGTAACAAAAGAATTAAGTGCAGTAGAAATTTTAGAAAATGCAGCAGCAATAGATAAACTCTACTGGCATGTTGTAAACAAGCAACAGGTAAGGCTTGGCACTGTTAATGCGGCCTATTTACATGAATTAAAGCTGGACCTTGATGAACGTTTTGAACTGCATGCTGTGTATGTAAATGATATAATGATCGGCTTTTACACCTATATTTTCTATACCAACGAAATGGAAACCCATTATATAGGGTTGGACTATAGGTATAATGATATGCACAAAACCTATTTCAACATTTTATTTTTAAGCGTACAAAAAATGATTGAGCGGAAATTTGAAAAACTGGAGCTTGGCAGAACTGCCAAAGAAGCCAAAGCAAACCTGGGGGCATTTCCAAAACAAATCTTCAACTACGTAAAAGTAAAAAATGCATTTGCCAAAATTGCCTTGCGCTATTTCTTAAACAGGTTTAACCGGTCAGAAAATCAAAAACAATTAGAAAGATCACCACTTAAATGAAAACTAAATTAAGCTCAATAATTTTTTATGTTATAATCATACTTGCAGCAGGCTGGGGTATTATGTGGTATATGCGTAAAACCATTCCGCCAAAAATGGAATTTCAAACCAGCGAATTGCTGCTGACCGGCAGCAACACAAAAACTACCATTAACGATTTAAAGGGGCATGTTGTTATCGTTTCATTTTTTCAAACCTGGTGTGGGCCTTGTATACAGGAGATGTATGTCTTTGATGAATTACTGGCATCGGTCAATTCATCCGATTTTAAAATTTTATGTATATCGGATGAAGATAAAAGCCGTATCAATAACCTTCAAAGCCGGTTCACTCCGGATAAAATCATGTTTGCCTATTCTCCCAAAAGCCTTCCCAGCCTGGGCATTCATGTTTATCCAACAACCTATTTACTCAATAAAAAAGGAGATGTAATACAATCAAAACTGGAGGGCTACAATTGGACGTTGGAAAAAGAAACGATCAAAAAATTACTGGCAGATTAAATCAATTTTTAAAATATTTATACAACAGCAGCCATCTTCACATCCTCCCTGGCATGTTTCGCCACAAACCAGCCGGTTACTAAAATGGAGATAATAAAATAAGCGCCCAGCATATATTTTGCTGCAGAAAAAAATGTAGATGCGCCAAACCAATCATCCTGATTAAAGAGAATAGTGAGGCCAATGCTTCCCCTGATCAATTCCCACACAATGGCAGAAGTGTTTCTGTCCATCAGATCAGTAAGTGCATACACACTTAAAAAAAGAAAGCCGCCATACCAGAAGATATAATTCGTATCAAGACTGTTGATCAATGCAATGTTGCCAAACATATAACTTACAAAAAGCAGTATCAGCAGCAACTGTATCCAGCTCCACACATTTAATGCTGCTGAAGTTTGCGTATCGTATTTTTCAAAATGATACACATCGTCAATTTTGTAAACCGGATACTTTTCTGCCACATCAGCAGGCCGATAGCCGGTGGCTTTGAACCAGAGTGTAAATTTATCTTTCCAGTTATTAGTTCTCCAGGCATCTTTAATTAATAACCAAACGTGCTGAAAATTTATGCGGATGGGATTCCAGGTTTGTACCGGCCTGGTGATGCCATACACCGGCGGCACATCGGGCATTTCTTCCTGGAAAGTACCAAACCACCTGTCCCAGAAAATAAATATCTGTCCGTAGTTCTTATCAATATACTCTTTGTTAAAAGCATGATGCACCCGGTGGTGAGAAGGCGTTACAATGATCTTTTCCAGAAACCCCATCTTGCCAATATGCTGTGTATGATACCAGAACTGCGCAAATAAATGAAGCGGCGCAATCACCGCAATTACCTGTGCAGGCACACCCAATAACGCAGCAGGTAAAAGAAATATGGCATAAATTTTTGCAATGGCCGAAATGCTTTGCCGCAAGGCGCAAGCCAGGTTAAACTCTTCGCTGCTGTGATGAACGATATGGCCGTTCCAGAAAAAATTAGTTACATGCTGCAAACGATGCACCCAGTAACCGGCAAAATCCAATGCAAAAAAAGCAATGATGTAAACAACGATGGTGTTGCTGATGCTTGTAAGTGCAAGCCACTTCAGCATAAAAGGATAAGAAAGAATAACAAGATAAAGGCCAATTACATCTTTGGTAACATTGGTAACGCCGCTGCTAAGGCTGCTGATCATATCCATATTACGTACCGTATCTTTTCCTTTGCGCCAGCCATACCATTTTTCAAACAACACCAGCAGCAAAAACGCTGGCATGGCTATTAGCAAGATTTTACCGTACTGTTCCATGCTATAAATGTACAAATGCTGTACAACTTTGCCAAAGTTTATCCAGGCCAGGTAATGAGTTGTATATTCCCGGCTCCAGATGATTCCTGGCTTCTAACAGCATGTAATCAATGTTAAAAAAAACAGAAGATTATACTTCGTATTAAACCTTCAGAAATCACTTTTTGCCAAGCTGTTCATTTTAACAAAACCAAAATCAACTTCATGTTGTTCTGGCACAGTTTTGTTATTTAAATAACAAAACATTTTTCAAACTTTAAATCGAATCAAAATGAAAAAAATATTTACACTTTCAGCTACTTTTTTGCTTGCAGCTATTTTACTGATCAGTTGCAGAAAAACCGATGTAATTGCTACAAATAACGAAAATTACTGGCTAAACCAGGAAGAAGGAGAAGTGGTTTACAGCGACCCTACCTGCAATTATTGGGTGGTTGAAACCTATAATGGATATACTGTTATCCAATCCAGTTCATTCAACAAGCCTTATGAAGGCGACCTCATTTATGGAAATCTCAGCAGCCGGGGAACAAGGGATATGTATAATTTCCAGGGAAAATTTGTATTTACCGGTACTGCAATTGAATATTGGTTAAGCTACAGCCAGGCTTTAGATGTGCTTGATTATTATTGCCCGCTCTATGGCAAAGGAGTGCAAACCAGGGTTTTCAAAGAAGCAACTAAAATCAAGAAAAAATAATACGGGCAACCGGAAAACAGGAACAGGCCACTATCAACAAATTGATGGTGGCCTTTTTAAAAGAATAAACGGAAAGTAAAATCTTTCTGTCCACTTCCATAAAACAAGCAAAGTTTTAATTAAGTTGCAGAGCAAATCGAAAAAACTGCTTTGAAGAAAACATTTATTTGTATTGATGCTCATACCTGTGGTAATCCCGTTCGCCTGGTAAAGGAAGGCGGCCCCGAACTGGTTGGCAGTAACATGAGTGAAAAGCGCCAGCACTTTCTGCAGGAATACGACTGGATACGTAAGGGGCTTATGTTTGAGCCCCGTGGCCACGACATGATGAGTGGCAGCATTTTATATCCACCACATGATCCGCAAAACGACGTTGCAGTTTTATTTATTGAAACCAGTGGCTGCCTGCCTATGTGCGGCCACGGCACCATTGGCACCATTACCATAGCCATTGAGGAAGGATTGATAAAGCCAAAAACACCGGGTAAGGTGAGGATGGAAGCGCCGGCAGGATTGGTGATGATTGAATACACAAGTCAAAATTCAAAAGTAAAAACCGTAAAACTCACGAATGTCCCTTCCTATCTGGCCGAAACAGCATTGCCGGTTGTTTGTCCAGAACTTGGGGAAATTATTGTTGATGTTTCTTACGGTGGAAATTTTTATGCAATTGTGGATGTGCAGAAAAATTTTAAAGGCCTGGAACATTACACAGCAGATAAATTAATAAGCTGGTCTAGAGAACTAAGAAAGAATATCAATGATAAATATGTTTTTGTTCACCCTGAAAACGAAACGATAAAAGGTTGCAGCCATATTTTATGGACCGGCGCTGTTTTAGACAAAACATCCACAGCACGCAATGCAGTTTTTTACGGCGATAAGGCCATTGACCGCAGCCCTTGCGGTACCGGCACATCGGCCCGTATGGCGCAGTGGTATGCAAAGGGCTTATTGAAGCCGGGTGATGAATTTATTCATGAAAGTATCATTGGTAGTAAATTTATTGGCAGGATTGAAGAAGAATTTACGGTTGCCGGAAAACCTGCGATCAGGCCAAGCATAGAAGGTTGGGCAAGGATTTATGGACAGAATACAATTACGATTGATGATGAGGATGATCCGTATGCTTATGGGTTTCAGGTAATTTAAAACCCCCTCCGCCCCCTAAAGGAGGAACTGAGGGCAAGAGAATAATTTAACAGTTAGTTTTTTGATTTGCATAGAAATCATTTTTTTTTATTTTTTAAAACTTATTTCTTTTATACACTATACTATGCAGTAGTGTACATTGAAATGAGGTTCCCCTTTAGGGGGGCAGGGGGTATGAAAGTAACAATTATTGGAGGTGGCGTTATAGGTTTATGCAGCTCCTATTATTTACAAAAGGAAGGATACGAAGTAACTGTAATTGAGCGTGGCGATATAACAGATGGCTGCTCTTTTGGTAACATGGGGTATATGTCGCCCAGCCATTTTGTGCCGTTGGCAAGCCCGGGCATTATTGCCGAAGGCTTTAAACACATGCTCAGCAGCAGCAGCCCGTTTTATATAAAACCCAGGCTCAACTGGGATTTGATGCAATGGGGTTGGCATTTCTGGAAAAACAGCAATGCAGCAACCGTTAAAAAAAATGCACCACATTTGAATAACCTGTTACAATTAAGCCGTAGCCTCATCAATGAAATGAGAAATGAAATTGGCGACACATTTGATATGGAAGAAAAAGGCTGCCTGATGATGTGCAAACAACAAAAAACACTCGATCATGAATTTCACCTGGCTGATGATGCTGAAAAATTTGGATTAAAAGTAGATCGGTTGCTGAAAGATGATGTGCAAAGATTAGAACCGGATGTTGAGCTGAATGTTGCCGGTGCAGTATTGTTTAAAGATGATTGCCATTTCAATCCCGGCAAGATGATGGTTGCGCTGAAAAATAATTTAGAAAAGAAAGGTGTGCAATTTCAACTTAACACAACGGTTACCGGTTTTGAAAAAACAGGCGAAACCATTACTGCTGTCATTACCGACAAAGGAAAATTTGATTGCGAGCAGCTTGTTGTAGCAACCGGAAGTTGGTTACCTGTTGTTGCAAGGATGATGGGCATTAAATTATTATTACAGCCCGGCAAAGGCTACAGCCATACTTACCAGCATGTAGAAAAAAATATTAAATACCCGGCAATACTTGTTGATGGCAGATGTGCTATAACACCCTGGGGCCATCAGCTTCGCATTGGCGGCACTATGGAATTAAGCGGCATCAATAATAAGGTATTAATTAACCGTATGCAGGGTATTTATGATTCTGCAACAGATTTTTATCCGGGTTTAAAAATTGATTTTCCGCCGGCAGATAAAATATGGAATGGCTTAAGGCCTGTTACCCCCGATGGTTTGCCCTACATTGGAAACACTTCAGCCTATAAAAATGTGATCATTGCCGGAGGCCATGCCATGCTGGGCATTTCTGAAGGAACAGGCACAGGGAAGTTGGTAACTGAAATTATTAAACAAGAAAAAGCCTCAATAGATATCAGCGCATTTAATCCGCAAAGGTTTTAAAGTCCATTTATTGTTTAGTTGCTGTATCCTTTGTTTTTTTCTTTAGCAAATTATCAAACAACCCTTTTATTGATTCTTTGGTTTTATCGCCGGTGTTTTTTACCGGGGTAGAATCTTTTGCAGCTGCCGTATCTTTTTTATTCTGCATTTTTTTTCTCAACTCTTCCAGGGCAGCATTTCCCAATTGCTTCTTTATTGAAGTAAGGGTGTCTTGTGCAGCTTTTTTAGCACTGTCAAGTTTTGCCTGCGCAAAATCTTTTACCTGTTCCTTCATCTGGTCGGCCAGTTTTTCGCCGCTCTGCTTCAGATCAACTTTTATAGAAGGGTTTAGTAAAGTGCCGCCCATGGCAAGTTTCAGGTTTACCACATCACTTATTTTTAGCGGAACACCTTTTGCATTTATGGCAGCCGCCAGGTTATTCACCAGTTGGTTTCCCTGAGTGCCCATCAGTGCACGAGGCAGTTTAAGGTTGATGGCATAATTGAGCGATTGATCAAAACCCTGCAGGCCGCCAATCTCCATTTCTATGTCTTTCAGTTTTACGGTAAAAGGTTTTATCAGTAATTTTCCGTTCGAAAACTCAAAGAATGTTTTCACATCTTTCAACGATATTTCCTGCAGCTGTTTTACATTCAATACCGAAGCAATTTTATCAAGCGGTGCAAACTTGCTCAGGAAACCTTCTATCAAAAATAAATTTCCGTTACCTGAAATGCTGCTCATATCAATACTCATATGATCGCCCAATTTACCATTGGCAGATAAAACAGAAGTGAGTTTACCTGACAGGAATTTACCAATGGGCATCAGCTTTTGAGCTGTATTAAAAGCGTAAAATGTTTTTTGAATATCAACTCCCGCCACATCATAACTCATGGCAATGGCAGGTTTTGTTTTACTCTCTTTTGTACTGTAAGATCCGTTGATCTTTATTTTACCATCCATGGCATTACCACTCACATTGTTCAGCACAACCGCTTCATCTTTTACCTGCACAGCTCCGGATAAATTCTGTATATCAACTTTATCATAAAGCAACCTGTCAATGTTTGTATTTAAATTAATATCAAGGTTGTTGGGAACCACAAAAGGCTTCGCAGCATTGCCTTTTGTAACTGTATCGGCCGATACTCCAATCCAATCATTAAGATTTACTTTATCTGCATTTACTGTAAGGTTAGCACTCAAAGCTTTTCCACTCAGCAGGTAACTCAGCAGGTTGTTTATTTGCCCGCCACCATTAAAATTTGAGTTTTGATATTGCCCGCTAAGGTTGGATAGGTTGATTTTTGTTGGTGTAAAATCTGCATGCACGGTATTTACTTTTACGCCGGTTGGATAATCAGCCGATGTGTATTTAAAATTATTTACATCAACAATGCCTGCTGCATAAAATTTATTGTACTGTTGCTGTTCTATTTCTTTTACATTGCCTTTTATGCTTACATCGGCATTCATCAGGCCGGCAAGGCTGGTACCTTTTTCCAGCTTCACATAATTGGCAACCTGGCTCAAATCCAGTTTACCTTTTGCTGCTGCATCTACAAACATGTTGCTTACCGGATTTTTTACCAGCAGCCTGAAATCAAATGGTTCGTTATCTATTGCCAAATGTCCGTTTGTAATATCAACAACGGTGTTGTCTGTTTTTCCATCAGGATTATCAACTACTGCCTTAAAATTAATCTGCTGCACACCCTTTGGCAGATCACTATATTTAAATGAGCCGTCTTTTATTTCGGCAGCCAGATGATAGCCGGGCATGGTTGAATCAATATCGCTATACACACCTTTTACAAACCCTTCAAAAATGGCGGTGCCGGTTGCATTTACCTTATTAAATTCTTTTTGATAAATGGGTGTTATTAATGACAGAATATTTTTAAAATCGGTAGAAGGCGATTTAAAACTGATATCCATACCATATCCGTTTGCCAGTTTATTGATAATACCTTTACCATCTATTTTAAGATCGTTCAATAAAATATCTGTACCATCAAAACTGTACATACCTTTTTTGCTATCAATCTTTATATCTGTATTTATCGTTGACTTAACGTTTGACAAATAAGGAATTGCTCCGTAGTTGAATGAAACAGCATCAACAGTGCTTCTTGTTCTCAACGTAAACAGGTCTGATGTAAAATCGCCGCTGCCAGAGTGATTCAGATTTTCCAACACAATGCTCATGTTGCCTGGTAAATCCATATAATTAACATACCCGTTCTCAATGGAATAATAATCCAATGCCAGGTTAAACGCCTTACTGGCTGTATCGGTATCTGTTTTTTCTGCTTCAGATTTTACAATATCCCAATTGGCCAGGCCATCTTTATTTACAATAGCGTTAATGCGTGGCGACACCAGGAAAATATTGTTGATGCTCATATTACTGCCCCTGATAAAACTCATAAAGTTTACCGTGGCATCCAGCCTTTTGGCAGACAGTAAAGTATCATCTGAAAAATAATCCGTGCCAATTACCTGCAGGTCATCCAGGCCAATGCTCACTTTGGGAAAACGCCTGAAGAAAGAAATATCTACATCTTTAAAATCAACTTTGGCATTCAGGTTTTTATTGATCTCTTTTTTTACCAGCGAAACAATTTTGCCTTTAAAAATATAAGGCGTTGCAAACAGCAAAC
The DNA here is from genome assembly GCA_963715585.1 of uncultured Chitinophagaceae bacterium. Taxonomy (GTDB): domain Bacteria; phylum Bacteroidota; class Bacteroidia; order Chitinophagales; family Chitinophagaceae; genus Ferruginibacter. Next base: position 3,435,460 of record OY970254.1, read on the forward strand.
CTATCAATACCAGCAAGGTGATAAAAAATATTTTTAAAAACTTCTTCAGCCTTTTCATAAAATCTTTATTTAGATAAAACAGCCAGCGCCTGGCTATTTCTATTAACCAAAAACTATTCCAACATCTGCCTGCATATAAAATGCCAGCCTGAACTTGTCGAAGGCGGGTTACTCATTTATACATTCTGCCTTCGACAGGCCCAGGCTGACAAACTGCTAAAGCTGATTAAACATTGCAAACTATTCCAAAGTTGTTTCGTAATGCATTTCGGGCACTTCTACATCGCCAAATCCCTTACGCATCAGGCGCTGCTGAAATTCCTGCTGTACCGGATACTCCCCATGAACAATAAACATTCTTTTTACTGCTGCAGGGTTCTGGCAGGCTAAAAACTGGCACAGATCATCATAATCGCCATGGGCGCTCATACTGCGTATGGAACCTATCTCGGCATTTACTTCATGCTGCACGCCATAAATATTCACTTCTTTGGCTCCGGCCATTAATTTACCACCCAGCGAATGTGGCTCGCAATAACCGGTTAATAAAATGGTATTGCGGCTGTTCTCTATATTGTTGCTGATATGATGTTTTACTCTTCCGGCATCGGCCATGCCGCTGGCAGAAATAATAACGAATGGTCCGTTACGGAAATTCAGCATTTTCGATTCATCAACCGTCTTAATAAATTTCAATCCTTTAAAACCAAAAGGATCATTATCCGATTCCAGGATTTTTTGAATGCTTTTATTAAAATACTGTGGGTAATGTTTTACAATTTCGGTTGCTTTTATACTCAGCGGACTATCAACAAAATAATCCAGATCGGGCAATCTTCTTTCCAATTCCAGTTGATTGAGTGCAAATAAAATTTCCTGTGTGCGGCCTACGCTGAATGCAGGAATGATCAGTTTTCCTTTTTTCTGCAGACAGGCTTTTTCTATCCAATGCAAAACCTGGTCGGGCGTGGTGGTAGCATTATCGTGCAGGCTGTTGCCATAGGTTGATTCAATTAAAATATAATCGGCCTGCGAAAATGTTGCAGGCGATTTTAAGATCACATCCCGGTACCGGCCTACATCTCCGCTGAAAGTAAGGCGTGTAATTTTTCCATCTTCTTTAATTTTTAAATGCACGGCTGCACTGCCAATGATATGGCCGGCATCAGTGTACTGCACTTCAATATTTTCATCAATGGTAAACCAATCATCGTATGGCACCGCCACAAAATGATCTTGCGCTTCCAATGCTTCAGCTGTAGTATATAAGGGTTTCAGGTAAGGCAATCCCTGCTGCGCCCTTCTTTTGTTTTCATATTTCACTTCATTTTCCTGTATGCCTGCAGAATCTTCCAACATTACCGATGCCAGTTCTTTTGTTGCCGGTGTACAAAATATTTTGCCATTAAAGCCATCGCTGACAAGCTTAGGTATTAAACCGCAATGATCAATATGTGCATGAGATAATATGAGGTGTGTAACTCCCACCGGGTCAAAACCAAAGCTACGGTTCATGGCATCGGTTTCTTTACCAAGGCCCTGAAACATGCCGCAATCGAGCAAATATTTTTTGCCGTTTTTTAAACTTATCAGGTGTTTAGATCCTGTTACGGTTCGTGCCGCTCCGTGGAATGCTATTTTCATAATTGTGTTTTTTATTTTTATTGGCCCGGCAGATGTGCAAGGTTCGGCTTTTGTGGCAATCTTTGATTTGTAATATTTATTTCTTTCAGTGAAAGAGATAAATATTACCACTCTTGTACAGCATTTATATATTCAACATGCTGGAGAAAATCTGTCTTGATCTTTTAAGTCCTGTTATCCGTGTTCTATCCCCCGCTTCCCAAAAACGCCATAAACCCTATTCCCATCTCAATCGCACTTTCATCAATATTAAAAGTAGGTGTATGCACCCCGCTTGTAATTCCCTTTGCTTTATTGCCGGCACCAATCCTGAAAAAACATCCGGGTATCTGGTGACTGTAGTAAGCAAAATCTTCGGCTCCCATGCGCAACTCTGTTGTTTCCACATTTTCGGCACCTATATAGTCTTCGCCTTTTTCACGGGCAAGTGCATTTAATGCTTCATCATTCAATACAAAAGGGTAACCTACATCAATCATTATATCGGCTTCTGCGCCCATGGCCGCCACCAGTTCAACGGTTTGCTTTTTTATCAGTTCGTGTGCTTTAAAACGCCACTCTTCATTCATAGCTCTAAAAGTTCCCATCAATTTTACTTCACTGGGTATTACATTGGTAGTATTACCGCCCTGGAAAGAAGTGATGGATAAAACCGAGGGATTAAACGGGCTGTTATTTCTGCTAACAATCTGCTGCAGGCTAACAATCAAATGCGATGCAATTAAAATAGTATCGGCTGTATATTGCGGAGCAGCAGCGTGGCCGCCTTTTGCTTTAATGGTTATATAAATTTCATCGGCACTCGCCATGATCATGCCTCCTCTAAAACTCAACCTTCCAACCTCCACACCGGGATGCACATGCAATGCGAAAATGGATGAGGGTTTTGGATTTTCCAGCACCCCTTCTTTAATTAAAATACTGGCGCCACCGGGGTTTTTTTCTTCGCCAGGTTGAAAGATCAGTTTCACCGTTCCCTCCCACTCGTCTTTCAATTCATGTAGAATTTTTGCAGCACCCAACAGGCAGGTTGTATGTACATCATGTCCGCAGGCATGCATAACACCCGGGTTTTTCGATTTATAAGGCACATCATTTTCTTCCAGTATAGGCAGTGCATCCATATCGGCACGCAGTGCAGTAATTTTTGTATCGGGGTTTTTACCTTTAATTAAACCTACTACGCCGGTTGTAGCTTTCACTTCAAAAGGAATTCCAAATTCAGTTAATTTTTTTTGAACAAATGCGGAGGTTTCAAATTCCTGGTAACTCAACTCAGGGTTGGCATGTATCTGGTGTCGTATCTCTATAAACTCAGGGGCATATTTTTTTGCCAGCTGCTGTATTTGATCTTTTATCATGCTTAAAAATAACCTTAATGTGTCAAAATAAAAAAGAGTTTCTCAGCTGAAACTCTTTATGCGGAAAGTAATTTATTTGATTTCTTCTTTTGCTTCTTTATCAGGCTTTACTTCAACTGTATCGGGTACAACATAAATACCGCCTTTAACCACACCATCCTTTGTGATCTGTTTTTTCATTTTTTCAGCATCTTCCTTTTCTACAAAATCGCCAAACTTCATTTTAATAAATGGAGCCTGGTAAGTCATAATTACTTTTTCTTCGGGGAAATTCTGTAAAAGATAAGCCCTCACTTTCATAGCATAATCCCTGTCATCGGTTTTTAAAACAAATAACCGGTAACCTTTGGTAAACCTGGCCGCCATTTTTGTATTGTTATTGGCAATATCAATCTGTGCCTTTGCCAGTAAATCCAGTCGTGGATCTTTATTAACAGTAACTTTTCCGGTAACAGTTGTATCTGCCGGTAAAGCCTGCGCAAAAAGCATTTTACCTGCTGCAAGTATCATTATTAAACAAAGTATCTTTTTCATACATGCAAATTTACAAAAACCATTCCATCAATTTTATACAACACTAAAGGCTTTATTATTGTAAAAAAATCAACCAGTCTGTTAAATGCCGTAAAATTACTGATTAAGAATAACTTAATTCGTTAACCTGCATTATTTAGATGTAATCATTTGTTATATTTATTGCCAATTAAAAAACCAAAACCAAACTGCATGCAAAAAATTAAATTCTTGCTGATGGGTCTGTTACTGCTAATCAGCACCGGTCAACTAATAAATGCACAGGCAACTTTTCCGGCAAATGATGTAGCTAATCCCAAAGAGGGGTGTTATGCATTTACCAATGCCAGTATTGTAAAAGATGCCCAAACCACTTTACAAAATGCCACGCTGGTTGTTCGCCAGGGTAAAATTGTGGCTGCAGGAAACAATATTGCCATTCCAAAAGATGCGGTGGTTATTGACTGCAGCGGCAAATTTATTTACCCGGCTTTTATCGATTTATATAGTGACTACGGAATTACTGCTGCCAATGCAACGCAGCAAAATTTTACCAGTGCGGCTGCTTTTTTCCGCACGCAGCAAATTACCTCCGCCACCAAGGGTGCTTATGGCTGGAACCAGGCAATAAAGCCCGAGACAGAAGCCTATAGAATCTTTACTGCCGATGAAGCTAAAGCAAAAGCATTGCGTGATATTGGTTTTGGCTCGGTACTTACACACCAGAAAGATGGTATTGCACGTGGCACGGGTGCATTTGTAACATTGGCCGCACAGCCCGATAATTTTGTATTATTAAAAGACAAAGCATCGGCTCATTATTCCTTCAGCAAAGGTACATCCAGCCAAAGCTACCCCAGTTCTATGATGGGTATGATCGCTTTGCTGCGCCAGACATATTTAGATGCACAATGGTATAAAAGCAACCCTGCTTCGGAAGGCACTAACTTATCTTTAAAAAGCTGGAACGATAACCAATCGCTTCCGCAAATATTTGAAGCCAACGATAAATGGAATGATTTACGGGCCGATAAAATTGGCGATGAGTTTGGTGTACAATATATCATCAAAGGCGGCGGTAACGAATACCAACGCATCAAAGAAATAGCCAACTCAAAAGCTTCTTTTATTTTATCATTGAATTATCCGGCTGCCATGGATGTTGACGATCCGAATGACCTGCGCTTTGTTGGCCTGGATGATCTGAAGCATTGGGAACTGGCTCCATCCAATCCGGCAGCTTTTGAAAAAGCAGGAATTAATTTTTGTTTAACCACTGCCGATCTTACCAATCCAACCGAGTTTATGGCCAACCTGCGCAAAGCCATTGAATATGGTTTAACCGAACAGAAAGCTTTAGATGCACTTACCAAAGCACCCGCAACCATGCTGGGCATGTATGATAAAATTGGCAGCCTGGATGCAGGAAAAATTGCAAATTTTTTGATCACATCAGGTCCTGTGTTTGCTGAAAAAACAGTGTTGCTGCAAAACTGGACACAGGGAATTAAAAATGCAGTAAAAGATGAAAACTGGTACGATGTAAAAGGCATTTACAATTTAATGACCAACACCATTGCAGGCCCAAGAGCTTTTTCGTTAGAGCTGAAAGATGCCGGTGTAGCCAGTTTCATTAGCAAAGATACCCTTACCGGTAAATATAGTTACGATGGCAAACTGGTAAAACTAAGTTATACCGAAGGCCGTGGCCCTAATGCCAAAGAAACTATTTTAAGCGGTTCAGCAGGCGGTAATGTATGGAATGGCCGTGGCAGCGATGCACTGGGGAATTTATTTACCTGGACCGCAACCTTTGATAAAAAAATGGAACCAAAAGCCGATAGTGCAAGAACCAAACAACCATTGGTTTTAGGAAAAGTAACGTATCCTTTTTTAAGTAATGGTTGGGAAGAAATGCCGAAGGCTGAAAACTTCTTAATTAAAAATGCAACAGTATGGACCAGTGAAAAAGAAGGCAAACTTGAAAACACCGATGTATTGGTGAAGGATGGAAAAATTGCTGCTGTAGGAAAAAATCTTACCGATGCAACTGCAAAAATTATTGATGGCACCGGCAAACATGTTACTGCCGGTATTATTGATGAACACTCACACATAGCTGCCGCCTCTATTAACGAAGGCGGACAAAGTGTTACCTCCGAAGTAAGGATTGGCGATAACATCAATCCGGATGATATGAATATTTACCGCCAGCTGAGTGGCGGTGTTACCAGCTCTCATATTCTGCATGGCTCAGCCAATACAATTGGCGGACAAACACAATTAATTAAACTGCGTTGGGGTGCCAACGACCAGGATCTGAAGTTTGCCGGTGCCGATGGTTTTATAAAATTCGCCCTGGGCGAAAATGTAAAAAGAAGTCCGGCTACACAAGGTAATACCCGTTTCCCTGATACCAGGATGGGTGTTGACCAGGTTTTTATGGATGCATTTCAACGGGCAGTTGATTACCAGAATGCAATGAAAGCAGCTGATGAAAATAATAAAAAGAAAGGCGCAACACCCATGGTGGTTCGCAGAGATTTAGAACTGGATGCATTGGTGGAGATCATGAATAAAAAAAGATTCATCACCTGCCACTCGTATGTACAAAGCGAAATTAATGCGGCTATGAAAGTGGGCGATAAATTCGGGTTTACCTTCAACACTTTCACTCATATTTTAGAAGGATACAAAGTTGCAGATAAAATGAAAGCACATGGCGCAAACGTATCAACCTTCAGCGATTGGTGGTATTATAAAATGGAAGTGGTGGATGCCATTCCTTACAATGCTTATATCATGAACAAAGTAGGCCTGAATGTAGCCATCAATTCGGATGATGCAGAAATGGCCCGCCGCTTAAACCAGGAAGCTGCAAAAAGTGTGAAGTATGGCGGTATGAGCGAAGAAGAAGCCTGGAAAATGGTAACCATCAACCCTGCAAAAATGCTGCATGTTGATGGTAAAGTGGGAAGCATAAAAGTTGGTAAAGATGCCGACCTGGTTGTTTGGAGCGATAACCCTTTATCTATTTATGCCAAGGCAGAAAAAACGATTGTTGATGGTATCATTTATTTCGACAGGGAGAAAGATGCAGCCATGCGTATTCAGAATAAAAATGAAAAAGCCAGGCTTATACAAAAATTAACCATTGCAAAAAGAACCGCAACACCCGGTGCAGGTGGTGCCGGCGCAGGTGGCCGTGGCGCCAGGCCAAGGTTCGAGATCATTAATACCTGCAGCGATCATTATCACAGTCATGGTTTGCTGGGCATTGATGCTGATGATGTAGAAAACAAATAATTAATCTGAAAAAATAATAAAGATGAAAAAAATATTTTTTTATATAAGCTGCCTTTTTGCAACAACCAATGTTACAGCACAGGAAACCATGCTGCCTGCATTGCCGCAAAAAGAAACCATTGCATTAACCAATGCCACCATTCATGTGGGCAATGGCCAGGTAATTAACAACGGCACAGTTATTTTTAAAAACGGAAAAATAACAGAAGTAGGTGCCGCCGCTTCTGCTGCCGGTGCAAAAATTATTGATTGCAAAGGCAAACATATTTACCCCGGCCTTATTTTAACTGCATCGCAACTGGGTTTGGTAGAAGTACCCAGCAACCGGGCAACTGTTGATGGCACAGAGATTGGCGAAATAAACTCAAGTATCCGCTCACTGGTAGCCTACAATACCGATTCAAAGGTCATCAACACTTTACGCACCAATGGCATTTTACTGGCCAATGTAATTCCTGATGGCGGCATTATTTCAGGCTCATCTTCTGTTGTACAGTTAGATGCATGGAACTGGGAAGATGCAGCGTACAAAACAGATGTGGCCATTCATTTTCGCATGCCATCCTTATTAAACCGTACCGGCGGAAGAAGAGGCGGCTTTGGGGGTCCACAGGCGCCTGCTGATCCTGTAAAAGCCGGGCTGGATCAGATTGAAAAAGTGAAAGTATTTTTCAGGGAAGCAAAAGCCTACCTGGCAGAAAGCAAACATGAGAACACCAACCTGAAATTTGAAGCGGTTAAAAATTTGTTTGATAAAAAACAAAAGTTTTTCATTCATTGCAATATTGTAAAAGAAATGTTGCTGGCTGTTGATTTTGTAAAAGAGTTTGGTTTTGACGTGGTACTAGTTGGTGCTGTTGACAGCTGGCAGATTGCCGATCTGTTAAAACAAAATAATATCGCCGTTATCTTAAACCAGTTGCACGATCTGCCTGCCATGATTGATGATGATATTGATCAGCCATTTAAAACACCGGCCATGTTACAAAAAGCAGGTGTACTATTTGCCATTAATGATGATGATGGCAACACCCGATACCGCAACCTGGCTTTTAATGCAGGCACTGCAGCCACTTATGGCTTAAGCAAAGAAGAAGCCTTAAGTGCCATAACTTTAAATGCAGCAACTATTTTAGGCATTGCCGATAAAACAGGCAGCATTGAAACCGGTAAAGATGCCAATATTGTTGTAAGTGAGGGCGATATTCTGGATATGCGTACAAATATTATTACCCAGGCTTTTATACAGGGCCGCCAGGTTGATCTGAATAATAAACAAAAACAACTGGCAGAGAAATACGAGACTAAGTATGGTATAAAATAAAATCGATTTATACATTTTGAAAAGCAGGATTGATGAAAATTGATCCTGCTTTTTTTTGCCCTTGTTACTGTTTTTCTTTTGTTTGTGGTTTTCGTTTTAGCATATAGCTGTTAAGCAATAATTTAATTAAACAAAAAATTACAGCAGCAAAATGGAACTGCAGCAAGTTTGAGAAAAAGTTATATCCTTTTTACTTAGTAAAACTACTGTGGATAGTTTTATACTTCGTTCTATACAGAAAGTAAAATAAAAAATATTTATATTAGATTTCTCAAAACAACTTCACTCACAAAAAAACTAACAAAATGAAAAAAATTTTTTATTCTGCAAGCCTGGCTTTGTTACTTACAGGTTCAATCGTTAGCTGTAAAAAAGCACCTACAGATGACGTAAATGCAAACGCATTAACACAGGTAGAAAAAGACCTGATAGTTGCTGCCGGCTTCAACGGTAACTGGGCTGAAAAAACTGCTGAAGGCAGCTATTTGATTGAAGGAGACATACTTTTAACTACTGCTCAATTACAGGAATTGGTTGGCGTAAACCCTAATGAACTTGTTGTAGCCAATGAAGAACATTACCGCACCACTAATGTGGTTAGTTTACCAAGTTCTGGCCAAAGAACAATTACAGTAAGACTTGGATCTGGATTTCCCAGTTACTATTCAACAGGTTTAGACCAGGCATTGGCAAGGTATAATAACCTGAATTTAAGAATAAGGTTTCAACGGGTAACCTCAGGAGGCAACATCGTAATATCAGGTGCTAACCTCGGAACTTCAGGTGGCGGTTGCATATTAGGACAGGCTTCCGGTTTCCCTACTGCAAGTGGTAACCCCAGCGGTGGTTTTACACTTAGCACCAGCAGTTGTGCTACTACTTATTTAAATACTGCCAATAAAGCCGATGAAGTAATGGCGCATGAAATAGGCCACTGCATAGGATTCCGTCATACTGATTATATGAACAGATCCAGCTGCGGACAAAATTCTAATGAAGGTTCTGCCGGTGTAGGTGCCGTTTGGATTTCCGGAACACCAACTACTGTTAGTGGTACTTATAACTCCTGGATGATGGCATGTACCAATGGAAATCCTGCATTCAGTTCATCTGATGGTACAGCTTTGAATTATGTATATTAATTGACCTGATTTTTTGAAAAGCCTTTCAAAACGAAAGGCTTTTCTATTCTATCTGATGAATTCATTAAAAATATATTTCTCCAGGCAAATAACTGTATCCATTAAAAAAACCGTGGGTAAATTATTTTCCGGTATTCAAAAAAGTAAATAAAAATATTTATATTGTGTATTACAACTTATCTTTTAATTAAAACTACGCTAAATGAAAAAAACACTTTACTACGCCGGTTTAGCTTTAATGCTTACGGGAATTTTTATTAGTTGCAAAAAGGCACCTTCCGATGATGCAAATCCAAATGCCTTAACAGAAACGGAAAGAGGACTTGTAGCATCAGCCGGCTTTAACAGTAATTGGGCCGAAAGAACTGCCGATGGTAATTACCTGATTGAAGGTGATGTAATTTTAACCAGGGCTCAATTAACCGAAATGGCCGGAGCAACACCTTCAAATTTTCTTATTGTAGGTAACGAAGAACATTACCGCACTTTCAATGTAGTTAATACAGGTGGAGGAACAAGAACAATAACAGTAAGTCTGGGCTCAGGCTTTCCTGCCTATTATTCTACTGCTCTTGACAATGTAATTACAAGGTACAATAGCTATGGATTAACCATTAACTTTCAAAGAGTAGCTTCAGGCGGTGAGATCACTATAAGCGGTGCAAATTTAGGTACATCTGGTGGTGGCTGTATTCTTGGACAAGCTTCGGGATTTCCCACTGCCAGTGGAAACCCTTCTCCCGGATTTACACTCAGCACAAGCAGCTGCGCAACTACTTATTTAAATACAGTTGATAAAGCTGACGAAGTTATGGCACATGAAATGGGCCATTGTATTGGATTCCGCCATACCGATTATAAAAAGAGAGCAAGTTGTGGTCCTGGCGCAGGTGAATCTGCAGGAACGATTGGCGCTGTGTGGATTCCGGGAACACCAACAAATGTGTCTGGAAGTTATAATTCATGGATGATGGCATGCACTAATGGCAGTCCCTTATTTAATGGGGATGATGTGATTGCATTGCAATATGTTTATTAAAAGATAACTCATTATTAAAAAATCCCTTTCCCACCCGGAAAGGGATTTTTTAATTACAGATTTAACTTCAATTAATCAGTAATTTTATTCTTTCGCAATTTATCCGGCAGCTAATGATGATGTATCAATTCTTTCCAGGCCTTACTAAAAGAAAAACATTTTTAATTCTTCTTTTATTAATTCAGCTTAATTCATTTTCGCAAAACAAACCGGGCAATGCTGATGAAAATCCATTTTCATTATACACAGATTCTATGCACCAATCTTACCGGCAAGACAAACCATACTATATCATTTCATGGAAAGCAGCAATGCCTGTGTCTGTCAGTATCATCAGAATGCTCAATGAAAAAACGGCAATAATCAGGATTGTAAGTAACAGTCAATTTCATTCTTTACATCAGCAGTATAATCTTGCTGCTGCAAACAACCAATGGAAGTACTCACCTGCATTATTAAAAAATATTGAAAGTAAAAGACAAGATGGGTTGGAAAGCTTTATAATAACCGCCCATGATATTGATGCGTTGGAATCTATTTTAAAAAGCAAAGCGAATGACGTTACAATAACCGGTATCAATAAACCATCAAATTCGCTGGTAATCAAATGCCAGTTATCTTACATAAAAAATAATATTGCCGCTTTACATGAAGTGATTTTTATTGACAGGCGCATGGAGCCAAAAACCGAAATTGGAATCATTGGTTACAGCAGGGATTTTCACGGAATAAATCAACTTGACTATTTAATACCGGCAGCAAATGGAAAAAATATTACAGTTGGCGTTAAAGAACAGAAGATGGAAGCAGCCGACCTGGACCTGTACAAAAGAGTGTTGCCCTCTTCGCTTGCAGCAAGTAATGTAACAAATCATGCCACAGTAATATCTTCCATCATTGGTGGTGCCGGAAACAGTTTTTACAATGGTAGAGGAATTGCGAATGGATGTACATTTTATTCAAGCTCCTTCTCTAATCTTTTTGCAGATGATGCAGCAGTTTTAAATACCAATAAAGTAACCGCACAAAACCATTCTTACGGAACCATTGTGCAGCAGTTTTATGGTGCCGAAGCAGTCAGTTATGACCTGCAAACCTGGCAAAATAAAAATATTGTGCATGTTTTTTCGGCAGGCAACAGCGGAAAGCTTGCTGCCACAGAAGGTAAATACGCAGGCTTAACCAACTTTGCCAATCTTACAGGCAATTTTAAAATGGCAAAAAATATTATTGCTGTTGCTGCCATTGACAATGCAGGCAATTTACCGGCAGAGAGTTCTTCCGGTCCTGCATACGATGGAAGGTTAACACCGCAGCTCACAGCCCTTGGACCAAACGGTACATCTGATGCGGCGGCAGTTGTAAGCGGTACTATCGCTGTAATGCAGCAGGTGTATGCAGATAGCAACAGCCAGGCTATTCCACCGGCATCTCTGATTAAGGCAATCCTCTTTAACAGTGCTGATGATATTTATAAAACAGGTATTGATTATAAAACAGGATATGGATTAGTGAACAGTTATGCAGCAGTAAGATTGTTGCAACAAAAAAAATATGATGGAAGTTCACTGTTGCAAAATCAATCCTGGACAAAGAACATTAACATACCGGCAAACACAGCACAATTTAAAATAACGCTCGCCTGGACAGATACTGTTGCAACAGTAAACAATAACAAAGCACTCATCAATGACCTGGATATTGAATTTACAGAACTTGCTACCGGCAATATTTTTAAACCCTGGGTTTTAAGTGCTGCTGCAAATATTGATTCTTTGGCAAAGCCCCCGGTTAGAAAAAGAGATTCTTTAAACACTGCCGAACAAATAAGTATTCAATTACCAAATGCCGGCAATTACCAGGTAAAAGTTACCGGAACAAGCGTCAGCAATTCTTCAGTAGCTTTTCATATTGCATATAATATTGACACGCTTAATACTTTTACTTTTACAAATCCCATACACACTTCTGATGTAAACCGGGCCGAAAACGAAACACTAAGCATTAAGTGGAGAACATTTGTTGCAGACACAAATCAAACCGGAAATTTATCTATCAGCTACAACAATGGCGCCAGTTGGCAATTGCTTAAACAATCTCATAAAATATACAGCAATCAATACCAGTGGCAGATAAAAGACACTGCTTCAACTGCTGTATTAAAAATGGAAACTGTTTTCGGAACTTTCTTCTCCAGGAATTTTATAATCAGCAAAGTGATCAATACCAAAGTAGATTTTATTTGTGCCGATTCCTTCCAGCTATCCTGGAATAAACATGTTTATGCAACTGCTTATACAATATTTGCGTTAACAGATAGTGCCTATTTAAAACCAATAGCTACAGTTGCTGATACATTTAAATTATTTCAAAAAGCAAGTTACCCTTACCTGGTATATGCCGTTGAACCTGTTTTAAGCAATAATATTCCGGCGGCTCGCAGTCTTGCAAGCAATATAGAGTTACAGGGTGTTTACTGTTTTTATAAAACTTTTTACTACAATCAGCTTGATGGAAACAATGCAGACCTGGTACTTGAGTTAAGTGCACCGGGCTTTGTTGACAGTGTTTTCTTTGAGCGGGTAACGCCACAAGGACAATTGCTGCAAACGTATGGAGGAGTAAAAGTAACAAACAACAATTCGCAGTACACCCAATTTGCAAATAACCTGATTAGGGGCATTACTTATTTCAGAGGTAAAATAAAATTGAAAAACGGAGCCATTGTTTATACAGATATTATTTCTCTTTTAACCTCAGGCAGGCAAAATATTGTTTTTTATCCGAATCCTGCAAGCAGAAGAGGAATATTAAAATATGTGCTGATGCAGGGCATTCCTGCAGACAACCGCATACAGTTTTTTGATATTACCGGCCGTATGATCAGGAATTTTTCATCCTTACCAACAACAATTGACATTTCAAATTTTCCAACCGGTATGTTGATATATAAATTATTCAGAGCTGATAACAAGCCATTGGAAACCGGGAAACTAATAATAGTTGATTAAGCTGATTCTATGACTAAATTCAATTAGTAGTATCTTTATTCAATTAACGATCTACTATGCAACGAATCGCAGAATCAGAACTCATCATCAACAGCCGCGGTGCCATTTATCATTTAGATGTAAGGCCCGAAGAACTTGCCGACACCATCATTGTAGTTGGCGACCCGGAAAGAGTAAAAAAAGTAAGTGCACATTTTGACAGGATCGAACATCAGCTGCAGCACCGTGAATTCATCACACACACAGGTTATATCGGCAATAAACATTTGTCTGTAATTTCTACCGGCATTGGCCCCGATAATATTGATATTGTTTTTAACGAACTGGATGCGCTGGCCAATATTGATTTTGAAACAAGACTAATAAAAGATAAACTTACCAAACTCAACATCATCCGCTTTGGCACATCCGGTTCTTTACAGGCCGATATACCGGTTGATAGTTTTGTTGCATCATCGCATGGTTTGGGTTTGGATAACCTGCTCAATTTTTACAGTTACGAAAAAACTGCAACAGACAAAGCAATGATTGATGCATTTATTACTCAAACAAATTTAGATACTGCCATCACCAATCCTTATGCATTCAGCGGCAGCGAAATGTTGTTACAAAAATTCGGTGAAGGATTTCACAAAGGCATTACCGTAACCTGCCCGGGATTTTTTGGCCCGCAGGGAAGGGTGCTTCGTTTAGGATTAAGCAGTCCGGGCTTGGTTGATAAGCTCACGCATTTCAGCTTTAATAATCACCGAATCACTAACTTTGAAATGGAAACATCAGCCATTTATGGTTTGGGTAAATTGATGGGGCACGAATGCCTGAGCATTAATGTGATCATCGCCAACCGGGTGGTAAAAGAATTTTCAAAAGACAGCGAAACGGCTGTAAAAAAAATGATTGAAAAAGCATTGGAAGCATTAACAGCTTCTTAATTATAAAAGCTGTCAGCCTGACCCTGTCGAAGGCGGGTTGATGACAGTAGCAGATTTAATAAAAATAAAGATGATCGCAACTAAAACAATACCGGACTTTTCTTTATCGCCACATGTTGACCAGGTGGGTATTGAAGAAAGAGCCAGCCGGTTTACCAAGCGCAGCATAAAAAATGAAACCAAATTAAATGGTTTGATGCTTGCGCTGAACATGATTGACCTTACCACACTGGAAGGAAAAGATACCGAAGGAAAAGTGAAACAGCTTTGCTATAAAGCGCAACACCTGCATGATGCCTATCCCGGCCTGCCAACAGTTGCAGCTATTTGTGTTTATCCTTCCATGGTTAAAACAGCGAAAGCTGCATTGGGAAATTCGGGCATAAAAGTAGCATCGGTTGCCACTGCATTCCCAAGCGGCCAGGCACCACGTGATATTAAGATCAGAGATACAAAATATGCGGTGCAGAATGGTGCTGATGAAGTAGACATGGTAATATCAAGAGGGAAATTCTTAGAAGGCGAATACAATTTTGTGTTTGATGAAATTGCTGCAATCAAAGAAGCATGCGGAGATGCAAGATTAAAAGTTATTTTAGAAACCGGTGAACTGGTTACGTATGATAAAGTGCGAAAGGCAAGTGATATTGCGATGTATGCCGGTGCCGATTTTATAAAAACATCTACCGGGAAAATTTCTCCGGCGGCAACCATGCCGGTAACATTGGTAATGCTGGAAGCCATCCGTGATTTTTATTACAAGACAGGAAAGAAAATTGCAATGAAACCTGCAGGCGGTATTTCGAAATCGAAACTGGCCTTGCACTATTTAGTAATGCTGAATGAAACTTTAGGTGAAGGCTGGATGAATAATGAATGGTTCAGGTTTGGCGCAAGCAGCCTGGCCAATGATATACTGATGCAGTTGATGAAACAAAAAACGGGTGTTTATCAATCAGCAAATTATTTCTCAATCGATTAAACTTATTTAATGGCAACTAAGAAAAATAATACAATAAAATTAAAGTTTGATTCCGCCAGGAATCTGGCACCGGCTCCGGAAAGTAAAAGTGCTGCCAAAATAGATCCGCAATACGATCTGTTCATCAATGGTAAATTTGAGAAGCCGCAAAGCAAAAAATATTTTGCTACCATCAACCCGGCAACTGAAGAAAAATTATCCATGATTGCTGAAGCCAACACGGCTGATGTAAACAAAGTTGTAGTAGCTGCAAGAACTGCTTACGACAAGACCTGGAAAAAAATGCCTCCTGCCGAAAGAGCAAAATATATTTACCGCATTGCCCGTATGATACAGGAACGTGCAAGAGAATTTGCCATCATTGAAACACTCGATGGCGGCAAACCAATTCGTGAAAGCCGTGACTTTGATGTACCCACAGCAGCCAATCATTTCTTTTATTATGCAGGCTGGGCCGATAAACTGGAGTATGCTTTTCCAAACCGCAGGACAGAACCACTGGGTGTTGCGGGGCAGATCATTCCCTGGAATTTCCCTTTGCTGATGGCCGCCTGGAAAATTGCACCGGCATTGGCTTGTGGAAATACCGTTGTTTTAAAACCAGCAGAAAACACTTCTCTCACCGCTTTAAAACTTGCAGAAATTATACAGGAAGCTGATCTTCCTCCCGGTGTGGTTAATATTATTACCGGCGCAGGAGCAACCGGCGCTGCCATCGTTAACCATGCTGATATTAATAAGATAGCTTTCACCGGTTCAACCGAAGTTGGAAAAATTATTCAACGTGCCATTGCTGGTACCAATAAAAAAGCAACATTGGAATTAGGTGGTAAAGCTGCCAATATAATTTTTGATGATGCACCGCTTGACCAGGCTGTGGAAGGGGTTATCAACGGTATCTTTTTTAACCAGGGGCATGTATGTTGTGCAGGTTCTCGTTTGTATGTGCAGGAATCTGTTTTTAAAGAAGTGGTTCGCAAATTAAAAGACAGGTTAGAAACTTTGATCGTTGGTGATCCGATGGATAAGAACACCGATATTGGCGCCATCAATTCAAAAGCACAGTTAGACATCATTAATAAATACATCAAGATTGGGCAGCAGGAAGGAGCAGAAATGTACCAGCCTTCATGCGCCATACCAAAGAAAGGTTTTTATTGCAGACCAACCATCTTCACCAATGTGGCACAAAGTAACCGCATTGCACAGGAAGAAATTTTTGGACCGGTACTGGCCATCCAGAGTTTCAGAACTGATGATGAAGTGATTGAAATAGCAAACAACACACCTTACGGTCTTAGCGCAGGAGTCTGGACTGACAAGGGTTCCAAGATATTCAATCTTACAACAAAATTAAGAGCCGGTGTTATCTGGGCAAATACATTTAATAAGTTTGATCCAACTTCTCCGTTTGGAGGATACAAGGAAAGTGGTTACGGCAGAGAAGGTGGATTGCATGGATTGAACGCATACGTTAATATCATTTAAACAACAACAATGGCAACAACAGAAAAAAGACTGGAAGTTTTAAAAACTTACAAAATATATATTGGCGGACAATTTCCCAGAACTGAATCTGGCAGATATTATGTGGCCACAAACAGCAAGAAAGAAAATCTTGCCAATGTTTGCCTGGGATCAAGAAAAGATTTTAGAGATGCCGTTGTTGCGGCGAGAAATGCTTTTGGTGGCTGGAGCGGCAGGGCTGCTTTTAACCGTGGGCAAATTTTGTATCGTATTGCCGAAATGCTGGAAGGCAGAAAAGCACAGTTCATTGATGAATTGATGAAACAGGATTCCACAAGGGCGCAGGCAGAAAATGAGGTTAACCATTGTATTGATCGTTTAATTTATTACAGTGGCTGGTGCGATAAATTTCAGCAACTGTTCAGTTCTGTAAACCCGGTGGCTTCATCGCATTTTAATTTCTCTGTTCCTGAACCAACTGGTGTGGTGGCTGCTATTGCGCCGCAGAATGATTCTTTATTAGGATTGGTTTCTGTAATTGCGCCCATCATCGCCGGTGGAAATACCTGCATTGTTTTGGCATCTGCAACCAAACCACTCTGCGCCGTAACATTTGCTGAAGTGCTTAACAGCTCCGACTTACCAGGCGGCGTTGTAAATATCCTTACCGGTAAAGTAGCAGAGCTTGTCCCCTTCTTTGCCGACCATATGGATGTGAATGCAACTGTTTTTTGTGAAGCAGATGCAGCAACACAAAAACTGATCAAGGAAAAATCTTCACTAAATGTAAAAAGAGTTGTGCTGTACGATAAAGTTAAATGGACGACTGCAACAGGCCAATCTCCCTATTTTATTATGGACCTGCAGGAAATAAAAACTACCTGGCACCCGATAGAGAATATTGGTGGGGCGAAGGCGGGGTATTAAGATTTTTATTTGAAAAAATTCTAGTGGGCCAAAGTCCAGAGTGAGTTTATAATTTATTGCCCCGGCCTTAAGGCCGGGGCAAATGCATATATCTATTTTAGGGCTTTAGCCCATCCTGTTAACTTTCTATCCCACCACCCAAACCTGCAACAAAAACACTCCAATCCCCGCAGCAAACCCCATCAACGCCAGCCACCCGATCTTTTTCAAATACCACATAAAATCAATTTGCTCAATGCCCATTACGGCCACGCCCGCTGCAGTACCAATGATTACGGCGCTGCCACCGGTACCGGTTGTTAAGGCTAAAAATTCCCAGAAGGGATGATCAGTTGGGTAAGTTGATAAATCAAACATACCCTGCGATGCAGCCACCAATGGCACATTATCAACAATGGCAGAAAGTAATCCCAGTGCAGTCCCAATCAAATAATCGTTTTTAAATGTGCTGCTGAGAAAGGTCGCCAAATCTTTCAGCAAACCAAAAGACTGCAAAGCTGATACAGCCAGCAATATTCCCAGGAAAAATAAAATGCTGGGTGTATCTATTTTTTGTAGCGCCCGTGCAACAGTAAACCGTTCCGCAATTTCTGAATCTTTTCTTTTATGAATGATGGTGGTGATCACCCACATCAACCCCAATGCAAGCAACATACCCATGAATGGCGGCAAATGAGTTAGCGTTTTAAATACCGGAACAAAAATTAAAAATCCAATACCTGAAAATAAAATAATCTTGCCTTCCTGCTTTTCTTTTGCGCTACTCACCGTCTGCTGCATGGCAACAATTTGCTTTCCTTTAAATCGGTAAGCAACAATTAATGCAGGAATGATACAGGCAACCAGGCTGGGCAGTATCAGTTGTTTCATAATGTTCAGTGCGGTTATTTGTCCGCCTATCCACAGCATGGTGGTGGTCACATCTCCCAATGGGCTCCAGGCACCGCCTGCGTTGGCAGCAATTACGATCAGGCCTACAAACCAAAGCCGGTCTTCTTTTTCGCTTAATAGTTTTGAGCAAAGCGATGTCATTACAATGGCCGTTGTTAAATTATCCAGCAAAGCAGAAAGGAAAAAAGTAATAGTAATAATGATGAGCAACAGTTTTGATTTGCTGGTGGTTTTTATTTTTTCTGTAATGATGTCGAAGCCATTGTGAGAATCTATCAGTTCCACGATCGTCATCGCTCCCAATAAAAAGAAAAGTATAGAAGCAATTTCGCCGAGGTGATGCAGCAACTCATCTCCCACTGTTTCTGTTGAATCGCTTTGCAACATGTAAATCGTCCAGCAAAGAACGCCGGTAATTAAAGCCGAAGCTGCTTTATTGAGTTTTAGCGGATGCTCAAAAGCTATGGCAACATAGCCCAAAACAAAAACTATTATCAGCAGTGCAGAGATCATAGGTGCAAAATAAGTTTTCTATTTTTTCTAAACACATTTTTATGCATATTCAACTTGTAAAAGAATTTGAATTGGGCTAAAGCCCGATGAGCTGTAAATGAATTGCCCCGGCCTTAAGGCCGGGGCAATTGAAACGATATAATTCCGGGCTTTAGCCCAACTCTTTATTATAAAAATATTTTCTACACCTCCTTACCATGGCAATGTTTATACTTCTTGCCACTGCCGCAGGGACAAAGATCATTTCTGCCGGGTGCTTTTTCCACACGTATCGGTTCCTGCTTTATGTGTTCGGATGGATCGTTGTAATCATTCTCAGCACTTAATTGTTGTGGACCATCGCCTGCTCCTGCAAACTCTTCCTTGCGCTGGCGCATCTTACTCATATCTGTTTTGCGTTCACGTCCTTCACGTATTTG
Organism: uncultured Chitinophagaceae bacterium; assembly: GCA_963715585.1. Taxonomy (GTDB): domain Bacteria; phylum Bacteroidota; class Bacteroidia; order Chitinophagales; family Chitinophagaceae; genus Ferruginibacter. The sequence continues at coordinate 3,454,931 of OY970254.1, forward strand.
CCCAACATTGGTTTGTTCCATCGGTATTTGTGCATGGCAAAGGAAGCTCACGATATCTTTATTTACCTGATCGTCCATTTGCTTAAAGGCACCAAAAGCTTCTATCTTATAAATCACCAATGGATCTTTTTGTTCGTAACCCGCAGTTTGTACACTGTGGCGCAAATCATCCATCGCTCTTAAATGTTCTTTCCAGGCATCGTCAATCAAAGCAAGGGTAATATTGCGTTCCAATGCATCATTCAGTTCTCTTCCTTCTGTTGCCAGATATTTATCAAGGTTGGCCAATGCCTGGATTTGTTTTTTACCATCTGTAAATGGTACGGCTACATTTTCAATATGATTGCCCTGTTCTAAACGTATGTTTTTAATAATGGGCAAAGTTTGCTTTACAAGCGTATCTGTTTTTCTGCGGTATTGCGTTATAGCTTCCTCATACAAACGGTCGCTTAATGTATTAACATCTCCTTTATCCAGTTCTTCGGCTGTAATAGAGCTGTCAATTCCAAAGTTTACAATGGCAGCCAGTTTAAATCCGTCATGATCATTTCCTTCTTTAAAAGAATTGATCAATCCGTTGGCAACAGAATAGAATGAATTATCCAGGTCAAGTGCCAGCCTTTCGCCAAACAAAGCATGGTTACGTTTTTTGTACACCACGTTACGTTGTTTGTTCATCACATCATCATACTCCAGTAATCTTTTACGAATACCAAAGTTATTTTCCTCAACTTTCTTTTGCGCTCTTTCAATTGATTTGGTGATCATGCTGTGCTGTATCACTTCGCCTTCTTTATAACCCATCCTGTCCATGAGACCGGCAATACGCTCACTGCCAAACATACGCATCAGGTCATCTTCCAGCGATACAAAAAAGCTTGAGCTACCCGGATCACCCTGGCGACCGGCACGTCCACGCAACTGCCTGTCTACACGGCGGCTTTCATGACGCTCGGTACCAATGATGGCCAGACCACCGGCTTCTTTAACGCCGGGCCCAAGTTTAATATCGGTACCACGACCAGCCATGTTTGTTGCAATGGTTACTGCACCAGCCAAACCGGCTTCGGCAACAACCTGTGCTTCTTTGCTATGCTGTTTTGCGTTCAAAACATTGTGCGGAATATTTTTTTGCGTCAGCATCCTGGCCAGCAATTCACTTATTTTTACGTCTGTAGTACCAATCAGGCTTGGCCTTCCGAGACTGCGTAATTTTTCTACTTCATCAATTACCGCTTTATATTTTTCACGCTTGGTTTTAAAAACAAAATCCTGTTCATCCTTACGTATCACGTTTACATTGGTAGGAATGGTTACCACATCCAGTTTGTAAATGCTCCAGAATTCGCCTGCTTCTGTTTCGGCAGTACCGGTCATACCACAAAGTTTGTGATACATACGGAAGTAGTTCTGTAAAGTAACCGTTGCATAGGTTTGTGTAGATGCTTCGATCTTTACATTTTCCTTTGCTTCAATAGCCTGGTGCAAACCATCCGAATAACGGCGGCCATCCAGTATACGACCTGTTTGTTCATCTACAATCTTAATGGCATCATCCATAATTACATACTCAACATCCTTCTCAAATAAAGTATAGGCTTTCAATAATTGCTGTACAGTATGTATACGGTCTGCCTTTAAAGAATAATCATTTAAGAGTGCTTCTTTGTTATGCAGTTTTTCTTCGGCACTCATGCTGCTTTTTTCAATATCAGCAAGTTTGGTTGCAATATCAGGTATGATGAAAAATTCAGGGTCTTCGCCACTTCTTGTAATTAACTGAATACCCTGGTCGGTCAGGTCAACCTGGTTATTTTTTTCATCAATATTGAAGAAAAGTTCAGCATCAACCTTGGGCATTTCTTTTTGCTGATCAGCTAAATAATAGTTTTCGCTTTTCTGCAATTTCACACGGTTGCCAGGCTCACTTAAAAATTTAATCAAGGCACTGTTCTTTGGTAAACCACGATGGGCACGCATTAGGGCAAGGCCACCATCCTTAGGGTCATCGTTGCCTTCTGCAATTTTTTTCTTGGCTTCAATTAAAAACTGGTTCACTGCTTTTCTTTGTGCCTCTACCAGTTTTTCAATTCTTGGTTTCAGGTCGAAGAACTGTTGTGTGTTATCGCTATGGCCAACAGGACCACTTATAATTAAAGGTGTACGGGCATCATCAATCAACACACTATCCACCTCATCCACCATGGCAAAATGATGTTTGCGTTGAACCATTTCGTTGGGTGTGTGCACCATATTATCACGCAGGTAATCAAAACCAAATTCGTTGTTGGTGCCATAAATAATATCAGCATTGTATGCATTGCGGCGGGCATCGCTGTTGGGTTCATGTTTATCTATACAATCAACACGCAGGCCTAAAAATTCAAAGATGGGTCCGTTCCACTCACCATCCCTTCGTGCCAGGTAATCATTCACGGTTACAATATGTACACCCTCGCCAGTTAATGCATTTAAATATGCAGGCAATGTACTCACCAGGGTTTTACCCTCACCGGTTGCCATCTCGGCAATTTTGCCACTGTGCAAAACCATACCACCAATTAACTGCACATCATAGTGAACCATGTTCCAGGTTACTTTGCTGCCACCTGCTGTCCAGCTGTTTTTATAAATTGCTTTATCGCCTTCAATGGTAAGACTGTCTTTTTTAACAGCCAGCATCCTGTCTAATTCTGTAGCTGTTACTTCAAGCGTTTCATTTTCTTTAAAGCGCCTGCTGGTTTCTTTTACCGCAGCAAAAGCTTCGGGCAAAATTTCCTGCAGCACTACTTCCAGTTCCTTGTCTTTATCCTTTTTTAATTCATCAATCTCTTTATAAATAACATCCTTGCCATTCATATCCTCAATGGGCAGATCATCAGCAACTTTTTGCTTTTCGGCAATTTCAGTATTTATTTTGTTGAGATGGGCTGCTATGCGTTGCTTAAACTCAGCCGTTTTATTACGCAGTTCATCATTGCTCAGCGATTTATACTGGTTGAAAAACTGGTTGATCTGATCAACCACCGGTCGTATTTTTTTTACGTCTTTTTCGCTTTTATTGCCGCCAAAAAGTTTCGAGATCATTCCTATCATAAAATTCAGTGTTGTTGGGTATGCTTTAATTTCTGATTAATCAGGACTACTACATTGTCAAATATGGTGCAGAAAACATTTTTGAGCCATAATGACAGAGCCTGCAACTTTTTATATGCAGGTTGGCAAAGGTAAGTATTGTTTGGGGTTTGTTTTACAGTCAATTGTTGCAAAAAAAGCAGCTGTTAAACAATCTATGCAGAAAACTGTTACGTATTTTCTAAAAACACAAATATGCAAAAGATATTACTGTCGGTATTCCTACTTGCAGGTTCACTGCAATCATTTTCTCAAAAGGTAGATTTAACCAGGTTCGAAAAAGAACGTGTTCGCTACAGCAAAAACGCTATGATTGGTCTTGCCGGCTGGTCGGTTGCAAACATTGTTGGCAGTGGCATTGCCACTGATACCCGTAATAAAGAGATGCGCTATTTTCACCAGATGAACGTAATGTGGGGCGGTATTAACCTGGCTATTGCAGGCTTAGGTTATTGGGGAGCCGGCCGGGAGAAAATTGATAATCCTACAATGGAATCTGTGCAGAAACATCAACGTAAAATTGAGAAAACCTACCTTATTAATGCAGGGCTGGATGTGGTTTATGTGGGATCGGGCCTGCTGATGAATAAAACCAGCGACAACCAGAAAAATCCTGAAAAATTTAAGGGTTACGGCAATTCTATTATGGTGCAGGGCGGCTTTTTATTATTGTACGATGCGGTAATGTATGCCATTCATAAGGGTCATGGCAAGCAATTAAAAGGCATGGGCGATAAAGTAATCCTGAATGCCGGTCCGGGTGCGGTATCGTTGACCTATAATTTTTAGGTTTCTTTTTTTACGAATGTTAAGAATTACCCAAAACACCGCCATTCATCAAATTAAATTCCTGCATATGAATTTCTAATTCTATTTTTACACGAATAAATTCGTATATCAACAGCTTTTTATGAGGAAAATTATACTCTTACTTATTGTGGTCGTTTTGGTCATATCGGCAAACGCCCAGGTAAAAGGCACACTTATAGATTCTGCCAGCAAAAAGCCCATCGAAAATGCGGTTGTTGCGTTGGTTGTAAAATCTAACCCAACAGATACCAGTTATTCATTTACCGATGATAAGGGCCAGTTCAGGTTTGATGTTGTGCCCACTTCTCCTTTCTCTGTAATTATACGCCACATGGGCTATTGGCCCAAGGCTAAATATGTACCGGTAAGCAAAGCCGAAAAAACAATTGATGTGGGCAGTTTTGTTTTGGCGCAGGATGCAAAATTGTTAAGTGAAGTTGTAGTTGAAGCGCCTGCCATTGTGGTAAAAGAAGACACCATTGAGTACAACGCATCTTCCTTTAAAGTAAAAGAAGGCGCCGTGGTAGAAGATCTTATTAAAAAAATGCCGGGCATACAGGTCGATAAAGATGGCAATGTAACGGCACAGGGAAAAGCTGTAACCAGGGTAAAAGTAAATGGTAAAGATTTTTTTGGAGGCGATGTAAAAACGGCCACCAAAGAATTACCGGCCAATATTGTAGATAAGATACAGATCATTGATGATTATGGCGATCAGGCAACTGTTAGCGGCATTAAAGACGGCGACCCGGATAAAGTGATGAACATCCAGATAAAAAAAGATAAGAACAAAGGTTTTTTTGGAAGGGTAACCGGTGGGTATGGCACAGATGACCGCTACCAGGGCTCATTCAACGGCAATTACTTTAATAATAATACACAGATATCTGTTTTAGGAAACAGCAACAACACCAATACTTCACTCTTTAATTTTGGCGGTGGCGGTAACCGTGGCGCTACCAGCATGATGCGTAGCGGCATGAGTGCCATGAGCGATATGGGAGGTATGGGCGCTGCAAATAGTATGATGCAGGGCGGCGGCGGCAGTTCATCTGCTTTCACAGGTGGCAGCAATGCAGGTATATCTACCACCAATTCTTTTGGTTTTAATTACCGTGATCAATGGAGTAAAAGAATTAGTGTGTACGGCAGTTATTCTTACAATCATAAAAATACCAGCCAGGTACAAAACAGTTACGAAACCAATAACACCACGCTGATCAACAACAGCCAGGATCTGAATTCATTAACCAAGGGCAACAGCCACCGCTTTACTTTTAATTTTGAATACCAGATAGATTCTTTTAATTACCTGAAAGTGAGTCCCAGTGTTAACTACAGCGGAAGCGATGCCAACAGTAATACCATTTTTGATTACAAAAGACCCGATGGAACCAAAACACTGGACGGATCTACTAAAAACCTGAACGGCTCCGAAGCACCAAACCTGGCTGCAACCATTTTATACAATCATAAATTCAGAAAGCGTGGCCGTAATTTTTCAAGCAGCATCACATTAGGAACCAGTCAAAATAATTCTGAACAGGATGTTACCAATTTAAGTACACGGTACCAGCCTTTTCAATTTATCAATAATACTTTTCAGTTTACCGACCAGGAAAACAACAATTATAGTTATGGCGTGCGATTCACTTACTCCGAGCCTATAAACAAATATCGTAGCCTCGATTTTAGCTACTCACATAATTTAAATTATGGCCGTAACAACCGTCAGACTTACAATGTAGATTCTGCCACCAAAGTAAGAACCATCAATAATTTTTTAAGTAACGATTACGAAAATAATTTTTACAATAACCGCATTGGTGTGTCATTGCGAACAACAAAAAAGAAATACAATTATACGGTGGGCATTAGTGTTCAGCCGGTAAACTTGCAGGGCAAATCGCTTACCAGGGACAGTGCTTATAAAACAATTAAAAGAGCCAATGTATTCCCTATTGCCAGGCTGGTGTATAATTTCAGCCGTACAAAAACATTGAATGCCAGTTATAATGGAAACGCCAGCCAGCCCAGCTTTAGCCAGCTGCAGCCGGTACAGGATTTTACCAATCCGCAAAGCACTACCGTTGGTAACCCAAACCTTAAACCATCTATTAACCACAACCTGAACCTGAGTTACAACAACTTTAATTTTATAACCGGTAAAGTAATATTTACCAATTTAACTTTAAGTACCATCCGTAACCAAATCGTAAATAAAACCGCCAGGCGTGATAGTCTTGGTTCAGTCATTTCCATCCCCGAAAATGTAAATGGATATTATAATGCCCTGGGCTTTTATGCTTTCTCTAAGCCATACAAAAACAGGAAATATGTTTTAACACTCAATGGCAGTTTAAACTTCAATCATAATATCAGTTTAACTGATAGTGTGCGTATCATCGGCAATTCGCTGGAGCAGAATCTTAATCGCCGTAAAATAAACGGCAACAACTGGATAATTACCCAGGGCTTTAATTTTGAATACAACTACAAAGAAATACTGGAGCTGGGTACCGGTATCAGCTACAGTTTAAATGACAATAAATTTAAAAGTGCGGATGGTAAGGCATTAACCGGCTTTCAAAATACATCCAGCAATGCATGGACATTGAGCAGTAACATGAACCTGAACATTACCAAAACACTGGTATTAAAATATGATTTTGATTACACCATCAATGCAGGTTTGGCCAGCGACGTAAATAAGAACCTGGCCATTATGAATGCCTCTTTGGAAAAACAATTATTTAAAAAGAAGAATGGCATCATCAGGCTGGCTGCTTTCGATCTGTTTAACCAAAACAGTAATATCAGCCGCAATGTAAGTGGCCCGTCTATTATTGATACCCGTACAAACCGCCTCACCCGCTATTTTATGGCCACATTTACCTATCGTTTGCAAAGATTTGCCGGGCAAACCATACAGGGGCCGGGGATGGATATCAGAAGAATGGGGCCTCCACCCAAATTTTAGGTATAAAACCTGAATAAATATAATAATAAGGGCTTTTTTTGAAGCCCTTTTTTGTTACCTTTGCCACCCTAAAAGCAGCTATACAGCTGTTACTGTTAATTTAACCAGGATATTACTATGAGTGGTGCATTAAAAGAGGTTCGTAACCGGATTAAGAGTGTGCAGAGTACACAGCAGATTACCAAAGCCATGAAAATGGTGAGTGCGGCAAAGCTTCGGCGTGCCCAGGATGCCATTACACAAATGCGCCCTTATGCACAAAAGCTGCAGGAAATGCTGAGCAATATTGTAAGTAATGGCGATGGCGATGTTAATATGGCACTGGCTGCTGAGCGCCCGGTAGAAAATGTGATGATTATTGTGGTTACCAGCGACCGTGGTTTATGCGGTGGTTACAACAGTAACCTCATCAAATTGGCCAAACAGGTTATTGCAGAAAAATATTCAGACCAGGCGGCTAAAGGAAAAGTACAGATATTGCCGATTGGCAAAAAGGGTTACGAAAGTTTTACAAAAAGCGGTTTTAAAGTAGTTAACCAATACTGGGATATTTTTACCGGTTTAAGTTTTGATAAGGTACAGACTGCTGCAAAGCATGCTATGGATGCTTTTGCCAATAAAGAAGTTGATGCTGTAGAATTGATATACAGCGAATTTAAAAATGCTGCAACCCAGCGTTTTGTTGCCGAGCAGTTTTTACCGGTATCTAAAGTTGCTAAAACTGAAGGACAAAAAAATGCAGACTTCATTTTTGAGCCCGATAAAAATGTTTTAATTGCCGAGCTGATGCCTAAAATTTTAAACACCCAGTTGTTTAAAGCTACACTGGATGCCAATGCCAGTGAGCATGGTGCCCGTATGACGGCCATGGACAAAGCCAGCGACAACGCCAACGAATTATTAAAATCATTAAAGATCAGCTACAACCGTGCAAGGCAGGCTGCCATTACAACCGAGTTAACGGAGATTGTGAGTGGTGCGGCAGCATTGCAGGGATAAACCCCCTAGCCCCCTAAAGGGGGAAAAGGAGAATGATAGCAAATTTTTTATAACATAAAACATATACCCCTTTAGGGGATAGGGGCATGGAACTTTCAGAAATCATTCCACATATAGAGGCTTTAATTTTTGCCAGCGATAAACCACTGAGCAATGAAGAAATTGTTGAACTGGTGAACAGCGCATTGGCTTTTATTGAAGACCGTGCCACACGTGAGCAGGTTGATGCAGCTATTGAAGGAATCGGCGAAAAGTACAGTGCTGAGTTTTATGCTTTTGAATTGAAGGCGATCGGCGGCGGCTGGCAGTTTCTTACCAAAAAAGAATACCACAAAACCGTTGCCCAGCTTAATGGCGATAAATTTTTAAAACGCCTTTCTACAGCTGCGCTGGAAACACTTGCCATTATTGCTTATAAACAGCCAATCACAAAAAGTGAGATAGAATCCATCCGTGGAGTGAACTGTGATTATGCCGTGCAGAAATTACTGGAAAAAGACTTAGTTATCATTTCAGGTAGAAATGAAGATGCAGTTGGTAAACCGCTCATCTACGCTACATCAAAATCATTTATGGATTATTTTGGTATCAACAGTGCAGAAGATCTGCCTAAAATATCCGAAGTATTGATGGAAGAACTGATACAGGCAACTAATGTTAAAGAAGCCGAAGAAAATATGGAAGCTGAAAATGCTGCTGAAGAAATTACGGTTGAAGAAGAAATAATTGCCAGCGAAGCAGCAATAGAAGAAGATACTGAAGCAGTACTGGCAGTTACAGAGACCGTAGAAATTATTGAGGAAGTAAATGATGGTGATGCAGCTGATGAGCAAAAAGAGATATAACTTCATCTGATTAATATTTTAACTTAGGCATGATTATTTCATGCCTTTTGTTTTATATAGAGAAATTGCATGTTGCATTAAAAGCTATTAACTTTAAATAATGACAAAACAATTATTTTCAACAGCTACAGATAATTTTTTAAAACTATTCCTCATCAGTTTTATTTTTATCTCCTGTGCTTCCACACAAAAGAACAATACTGTGAATAATGAAGGTCAAAATAAAGCCACTGATGCTAAAGCACTTGGCGACTTTGATAAACAAGGCCATCGTGGCTGCCGTGGGCTGATGCCTGAGAACACAATACCCGCCATGCTCAATGCTATTGGCCTGGGTGTAACCACATTGGAAATGGATATCAGCATCAGCAAAGACAAAAAGCTATTCCTCTCTCACGAAGCATTTTTTAATCATGAAATAACAACAAAACCAGACGGTGGATTTATTGATGAAAAGGATGAGAAATCGTTCAACATGTACCAGATGAATTATGCTGATATCATTAAGTACGATGTAGGCATGAAACCACACCCACGTTTTCCCGATCAGCAAAAGATGAAAGCTGTTAAACCGCTTTTATCAGATGTATTTAAAGCGGTTAAGGAATATATGATGACAGTAAAGCGTCCATTTCCTTTTTATAATATTGAAACAAAATGTTTGCCTGAAACCGACAATAAGTTTCATCCTGCACCTGCAGAGTTTGTTGAACTATTGATGAAAGTGATCAAAGAAAATGAAATGGAAGATTATGTGATTATTCAGTCATTTGATTTCAGGACTTTACAATACCTGCATAAAAATTACCCTAAAATAAAAAATGCTATGCTGGTAGAAGCCAATAACAAAAGCAGTTTCCGTAAGCAGCTGAAAGACATTGGTTTTACACCGGATATTTACAGTCCAGAGTTTACACTGGTTATCCCCGACCTGATTAAAGACTGTCACGACCTGAACATGAAGATCATTCCCTGGACAGTGAATGATAAAAAGAAGATAGATGAATTGAAAAAACTGGGGGTTGATGGAATAATAACTGATTACCCGAATTTGTTTAATGAGTAGTTTATAAATTCAGCCAGTCATTTGCATTCTTAAATAATAGTTTCTCTTTTAGCTCAGACTCAAAATTCATTTGCTCTATCAACAAACCAGGATGAAGCTCGCCAAGCGGAAAGGGATAATCACTACCAAGACAAATATTGTCAGCACCCATCACTTTAATAATATATTTCAATGCTGCGGGATCATGCACCAAAGAATCAATCCAGAATTTACCAATATAATCTCTTGGGTTAATTGGGTTGTCAACAGCAACCAAATCAGGCCGCACATTAAAACCGTGTTCAATTCTTCCAATAGTTAAAGGAAAACTTCCGCCACCATGTGCAAAAGCTACCCGCAGTTTTGGGAATTTTTCAAACACACCTCCAAAGATCATCGAGCAGATTGCACGGCTGGTTTCAGCAGGCATGCCCACCAACCAGGGCAGCCAGTATTTTTGCATCTGTTGCTCTCCCATCATCTCCCAGGGATGTACAAACAAGGCGCAGCCAAGTTTTTCAGCCGCTTCGTAAAAAGGGAAGAATTTCTGATCGCTTAAATTTAAGCCGTTGATATTACTGCCAATTTCCAATCCCGGCATTTTCAATTCTGTTACACAACGCTCCATTTCTTTTATCGCCAGGTCAATATCCTGCAGCGGTACAGTACCAATACCAATAAAACGTGTTGGGTCCTTTGCAACTGTGTCAGCAATACCATCATTAAAAAAACGGGAGGTCTCGTAACCATCAATTGCTTTTGCCCAATAATTAAATAAAACCGGGATGGTGGAAAGTACCTGAACAGTAACATCTGTTTCATCCATTTCTTTCAAACGGACTCCTGCATCAAAACAATTATCCTCCACTTCACGAAAAAGTTTATCGCCTTTCATCATGCAGGCTTTGCAATTGCGGTGTTCCAAATGTATAAATTCACCATAGCCAAATTTTTGTACCCAGTTAGGCATCTTATCGGGCATGATGTGTGTGTGAATGTCGATTTTCATTTAGTGGAAAGTTGATAATGGAAAGTTGATAGTTATTTGCCTAACCTGGCTTTAGTTGTTTTTACAATACTTACAAGCATTTTTATTAATTCCTCTGCATCTACTATTATGCTATCAAATTCTTTCTCAGTAATGTATCCGGTATCTTTTAAAAGCATAAGCCAATAAGCAGTTTCATTGGCTTCTTTTAAAGCAATATTAACCTTATTCAAAAAATCTGACTTTGATTGGCCATGTTCTGCTTCCTTTAATAAAGCGCCAATAGCAGTTCCACTTCTTAATAACTGCTTAGATAAAACATACTCCTTCTTCTCCTCACAAAGCCATTTATATAGGTTCACTATTCTAATAGCAAATCGATAGCTCTTTTCGCCAACAATACTTTTTGACATAAATTAAAAGAATGTTTTAAACTTTCAACTCTCCACTTTCACCTTTCAACCTTTTTTCACCGGCGGTGCCATCACCGACCCACATTTACTGCAAGTTCTCTTATGCTCATCTGCATAAAACCCTTCCATCACCGGCGGCAGTTGCGTTACAATATCAGTGATCACTTTATACTCTTCATACAATTTATTACCACAGTTTTCGCAGTACCACAAAAAACCATCTTCTTCAGTTTCTCTTATTTTTTCAATCACCAGGCCAACCGTGTTAGGACCCCTTTGTGGCGAATGTGGTGTTTTGGGTGGCAGCAAAAATATGTCTCCCTCATTGATAGGAATATCTCTCGGCACACCACCGTCAATAATTTTTAAAACAATATCCCCTTCTACCTGGTAATACAATTCTTCAGTTTCATTAAAATGATAATCTTTGCGGCTGTTGGGGCCACCCACCACCATTACAATAAAATTTTCGGCGTCTTTATAAATGCATTGGTTGCCCACCGGAGGCTTCAACTTATCCCGGTTATCATCAATCCATTTTTTTAAATTAAAAGGTGCTGCAATTGACATAATCGTAATTTTAGAATGGTTAAATTACAGCAATTTTTCGGGAATGAGAATTACCCTGTTGAATTTTAAATTGAATTACCTTTAAGCCATGAACCTTGCTATTCCATATCATCTGGAAAATTTTATTGGTGGAAATTTTATTGGTCCGCTCAGCGGCAATTTTATTGACAATATAAACCCTGCCACCGGTGCTGTGTATGGACAAATACCCGACAGCAACAGTAAAGATGTTGATGCAGCGGTTATGGCCGCAAAAAAAGCATTACCTGCCTGGAATGTTTTACCGGTTGAAAAAAGATTCATCATCCTCAATAAAATTGCCGAACTCATTGATGAAAACCTGGAAGAACTTGCCCTGGCCGAAAGCAATGATAACGGCAAACCACTGTGGTTAAGTAAACAGGTTGATATTGCAAGGGCTTCGGCAAACTTCCGTTTTTTTGCAACAGGCATTATGCATTTTGCAAATGAGAGTCACCAGATGGAAGACAAAGCGGTGAATTATACTTTGCGCCAACCCGTTGGCATTGTTGGTTGTATTTCTCCCTGGAATTTACCCTTGTATTTATTTACCTGGAAGATAGCGCCAGCATTAGCCGCAGGCAATTGTGTAATTGCAAAACCATCTGAAGTAACGCCAGTCACTGCTTTTCTTTTAGGAAAGATTTGCAAAGAAGCCGGGCTGCCTGATGGCGTTTTAAATATTCTGCATGGTGTGGGCCAGCATTGCGGCGAAGCCATTGTAAAGCATCCTGACATTAAGGCCATTTCATTTACCGGCAGCACCAGGGCCGGTGAACATATTGCTTCTGTAGCTGCTCCCATGTTTAAAAAGTTATCATTAGAATTAGGTGGCAAAAACCCCAACATTATTTTTAATGATTGTGATTGGGAAAAAATGATTACTGAGACCATCCGCTCATCTTTTGGCAACCAGGGACAAATATGTTTATGTGGCAGCAGGATATTACTTGAAAGAAGTGCTTACGAAGAATTTAAAAAACACTTTATTCCTATTATAAAAAAATTAACCGTTGGCGACCCGTTGGATGAAAAAACCAAGCAAGGCGCCATTGTAAGTAAAGTTCATTTTGAAAAAATAATGAACTGCATTGCAATAGCCAAAGAAGAAGGCGGTACTATTTTATGCGGTGGCAATGCTGTTAAGTTGCAAGGCAGATGTGAGAATGGATATTTTATTGAGCCAACCATTATTGAAGGATTGGATCAAAACTGCAGAACGAACCAGGAAGAAATTTTTGGCCCTGTGGTTACCATCCAGCCTTTTGATACCGAAGAAGAAGCAATTGAATTGGCCAATGCAACAGGTTACGGCCTGTCTGCAACCATCTGGACACAGGATATTGGCAAAGCAAACCGTGTTGCATCTAAAGTAGAAGCCGGCATCATTTGGGTAAACTGCTGGCTGGTAAGGGATTTGCGTACGCCTTTTGGTGGAGTAAAGAATAGTGGTGTGGGAAGAGAAGGTGGTTGGGAAGCATTGCGTTTTTTTACTGAAGCGAAAAATGTTTGTATACAATTTTAAAACGGAACGCAGATTTTTATGATAATTAAGATTAACGCAGATTATGGAAGATAAAATTATTAATACTGATTCGGCTGCAAAACCTTTAGGCGCTTACCCTCATGCCAGGCGTGTAGGAAATCTTTTATTTCTTTCAGGAATTGGCAGCAGAAGTGCAAAGGATAATTCCATACCCGGTTTAGAATTGGATGCTGACGGAAATATTATCAGGTATGATATTTCAGCCGAAACCTTGCAGGTTTTTGCAAATGTAAAAGCCGTGCTGGAAGCCAGCGGCAGCAGTTGGGATAAGATTGTAGATGTTACCGTTTTCTTAACCAATATGAAAAAAGATTTTCCGGTTTACAATAAAATTTATGGAGAATATTTTACCAATGTACAGGCATGCCGCACAACTGTAGAAGTAAAAAGTTTACCAACACCAATTGCAATTGAATTAAAAGTGATTGCTACCATTGATTAAAACAACAAGAATGACATTTGAGAATAGTTTAGATTTTGCCAAACAATTAGATGCTGCTGATCCATTAAAAGATTTTCGTTCGAAATTTTACATTCCCATCATCAATGGCAATGAATGTATTTACTTTACCGGCAACTCCCTTGGCCTGCAACCCAAAACTACACAGGATTATGTGCTGAACGAACTGGAAGACTGGGCCAGCTTTGGTGTGGAAGGGCATTTTCATGCAAGGCAACCCTGGTTCAGTTATCATGAAATGTTTCCGCAACTGCTTACGAAAATTGTAGGCGCTCTGCCGGAAGAAATTGTGGTGATGAACCAGCTTACCGTAAACCTCCATTTATTGATGGCAAGTTTTTATCAGCCAACAAAAGAAAGATTTAAGATCATCTGCGAAGCGAAAGCATTTCCTTCTGATCAATATGCATTGGAAACACAGGCAAAGTTTCATGGGCTGAATCCAGATGAAGTAATTATTGAAGTTGCTCCCAGAGATGGTGAGCATACGATCAGAACAGAAGATATTCTTACAACCTTAAAAGAACATGGCAGCCAAACTGCATTGGTGATTTTTGGTGGTGTAAATTATTACAGTGGACAGGTTTTCGATATGAAAACAATTACCGAGGCCGCTCATGAAGCCGGTGCTTACTGCGGTTTTGACCTGGCACATGCTGCCGGCAATATTAAATTGCATCTGCACGATTGGAATGTAGACTTTGCCTGCTGGTGCAGTTATAAATATTTAAACAGTGGTCCGGGTGGTGTTGCAGGGGCTTTCATCAATAAAAAACATACGGGTAATACGGCATTACCAAGGCTTGCCGGTTGGTGGGGTTACGAAAAAGCAACCCGCTTTCAAATGGAGAAAGGTTTTAAACCCATTGCCACCGCAGAAGGCTGGCAACTGAGTAATGCACCGGTATTGAGTATGGCTGCACACAAAGCTTCGCTGGATATTTTTGAAGAAGCAGGAATTGAAAATTTAATTACCAAAGGACAACAGTTAAGCGATTATTTGTTTTTTATCATTGAAGAACTGAATGCCGCATCTTCAGAAAAAAAGATAGAGATCATCACACCTAAAGAAAATAAAGGCTGCCAGGTTTCTATGTTGATGCTTGAAAAAGGAAAAGAAGTTTTTGATACATTAAAACAAAATGGTGTGCTGGCCGATTGGCGTGAACCCAATGTAATAAGAGTGGCGCCCGTACCCATGTACAATAGTTTTGAAGATGTTTGGAAATTTGGAGAAATTGTAAAGCTGATCTTAAATAAAAATTAATGGAAAAGAAAAATACAGTAGTAATTGGTGCCGGTTTGGTGGGCTCGTTACTTTCAATTTATTTATCCAAAAGAGGATACAAAGTAAAAATTTACGAACGCCGTGGAGATATGCGCAAGCAGGATATGATTGCCGGCCGCTCCATCAATCTTGCACTAAGTGACCGTGGCATTAAATCTCTGGAAGAAGTTGGACTGATGGATGAGATCAGGAAGATATGCATACCCATGCATGGCCGTTTTATGCACAATGCAGATGGAACGACAGCTTATCAACCTTACGGAAAAGAAGGGCAATACATTAATTCAGTTTCAAGAGGTGAATTGAATTGCAGGCTGATGGACCTGGCAGAAGAAAACGGTGTGCAGATCATGTTCAACGAAAAATGCAACAACATTGACTGGAAGGAAAATAAAATTGATTTTGAAAAAACCGATTCACCACAATCAGAAAAAGTAAAAGCTGATCTGATCTTTGGCAGCGATGGTGCCTATTCTGCCGCCAGACTAACGCACCAGTTGCAGCACGACCGGTTTCAATACAGCCAATATTTTATTGACTTTGGTTATAAAGAATTAAATATTCCTGCCGGGGAGAACGGGGCTTTTATGCTGGAGAAAAATGCGCTGCATATCTGGCCACGTGGTAATTATATGATGATTGCCCTGCCCAATATTGACGGTAGTTTCACCTGCACACTTTTCTTTCCTTTTGAAGGCGAGACTTCCTTTGCAAGCCTGGATACAAAAGATAAAGTAAAAGCATTTTTTGAAAAGACTTTTACAGATGCTGTGCCCTTAATGCCAACATTAACGGACGACTTCTTTAGTAATCCAACATCTTCATTGGTTACTGTAAAATGCTATCCGTGGATACGGGAAGATAAATTTGCCTTAATAGGCGATGCTGCGCATGCGATGGTTCCCTTCTTTGGCCAGGGCATGAACTGTGGTTTTGAAGACTGCCGTGTATTAAACAGTTTAATTGACAAGCATGATGAAAACTGGTCGGCCATTCTTGCCGAATACCAAACCCTGAGAAAGCCAGACGGAGATGCCATTTGCGACCTGGCACTGAATAATTTTGTGGAGATGAGAGACAAGGTGGCCGATCCTAAATTTTTATTACAAAAAAAAATTGAAGCTGCTTTCAGTAAAAAATACCCCGACAAATGGATACCGGCTTATGCACAGGTAACATTCAGTCCGCAAATAAGATATAGTGAAGCATTGGTAAACGGGCAAAGGCAGGAAGCCATTATGCAACAGATCATGACGATAGCTGATATTGAAAATAAATGGCAGGATGAAGAAATCGAAAAAATGATTTTAGAAAAGATCAACACTTAATATGTATAAATTTTCTCACTACACTGAACAGGATCAGCAAAAGGTTATTGATTTCATGAAAGAAAATGCTTTTGCACTAATTACCGGCATGGGAGAAAATTATCCTGTTGCAACACAAATTCCTTTAGCAATAAAAATAAAGGAAGACAAAATATTCCTGGAAGGGCATATGATGAAAAAGACAGATCATCACCTGGCTTTTGAAAAGAACAATAATGTGTTGGTGCTTTTTACAGGGCCACATTGTTTTGTAAATGCAAACTGGTATACCGATCCGCATATGGGTTCTACCTGGAATTACATGACGGTGCATGCAAAAGGAAAAATTACTTTTATGGATGAAGCAGGCACACGGAATGCTGTTAAGGCTGTTAGCGATAAATATGCAGGAACTACATCTGAAAGTGCATTCGATAATTTACCAAAGGAATATATTGACCACATGGTAAAAGCCATCCTGGGTTTTACCATTGAGGTGGAAGCGTTTGACAATATTTTTAAGTTGAGCCAGAACCGGGATGAAAAATCTCAAAAAAATATTATTGAGCAGTTAAGAAAAAGGGGGGATGCAAATTCTGCAGCTATTGCCTACGAAATGGAAACCAGATTATAACTTTACCGCATGACAAGAAAACAACTGATACAACAGATACAATTAAAAAAATCTTACCTCTGCATTGGTTTGGATACCGATCTTACAAAAATTCCAAAGCATCTGCAATCCCATCCCGATGCGGTTTTTGAGTTTAACAAACAAATTATTGATGCTACACAGGACCTTTGTGTAGCATACAAAATAAACACAGCATTTTACGAAGCCCTCGGATTGAAGGGTTGGGAAGCAATGGAAAAAACGGTGAACTATATTCCCAAAGATCAATTCATTATTGCCGATGCCAAGCGTGGTGATATTGGCAACACTTCTTCGCAATACGCAAAAGCGTTTTTTGAAACCATGAACTTCGACGCAATAACCGTTGCACCTTACATGGGAGAAGACAGTGTAAAGCCATTTTTAGAATTTGAAAATAAATGGGCCATTGTGCTGGGCTTAACCAGCAATGCCGGCAGCAAAGATTTTGAACAACTCCGGTTGGTTCGTGAAGACACGAACCAGGGCGGTGAATTTTTATACGAAACCGTTTTACAAAAAGTAAGCAGCTGGGGAAATATAAACAACCTGATGTTTGTTATTGGTGCCACCAAAGCCAGCGACCTGGAAGATATACGCAAAATAATTCCTGATCATTTTCTGCTGGTACCGGGTGTTGGGTTCCAGGGTGGAAGTTTGGAAGAAGTGAGCAAATATGGCATGAATAAAGATTGCGGCCTGCTGGTAAATGCAAGTAGGGCCATTATTTATGCAGGCGAAAAAGAAGATTTCGCAGGTGAAGCCAGAGCAATTGCACAGCAATACCAATCGGAAATGGCAGCTTATCTTAAATAACTAAAATTGTATTTTATGCAACGCAGAAAATTTCTACAAAATATTTCACTCATTTCTGCGGCCGTAACTTTGCCAACAGTCACCCATGCTGAACCTGCAAAAAAGAAAAAATCCTTTACCACCGCTTTCATATCTGATATTCATATCAAGCCTTCCGAAATTGCTGAAGCTGGTATGAAGAAAGCACTCCAAAACATTAATCAGCTAAAGCAACAACCCGATTTTATTATTAACGGCGGCGATAGTGTTATGGATGCACTGGCAGCTGATAAAGAAAAGACCCAAACCCAATGGGATCTGTTTAATAAAATAATGCAGGCAGAAAATAAACTGCCTGTAAAGTATTGCATTGGCAATCACGATATATGGGGATGGCAGCTGAAAGAAGATGTAAAAAGCGATGCCTTCTATGGAAAAGCCTGGTGGCTGCAGCAAACGGGCTACACAAAAACTTATTACAGTTTTACCCACAACAACTGGCATTTTATTGTTTTAGACAGTGTGCAGGAAAATAATGGCGGTTACATTGCTTTACTGGATGATAGCCAGTTTGCCTGGCTGGAAGCAGAACTGAAAAATAACAGCGATAAATTTATTTGTATTGTCTCCCACATTCCGATTATATCTTTTTGCAGTGCCATGTTTTTTAAAGACATGTTGCCCAATGGAGACTGGAAGCTTTCCCGTGCATTGCTACATACCGATGCAAGAAAAATAAAAGCACTTTTTAAACAGTATACCAACATCAAAGCTTGTCTCAGTGGCCATATACATTTGCAGGACGAAGTAAATTACCTGGGCATAAAATATTACTGCAATGGCGCCATCAGCGGTAACTGGTGGGGCGGTGCCTTTCAGGATTTTGCACCGGCTTATGCGCTGTTTGATTTTTATACGGATGGAACAGTGGAAAGAAAAATGATTGAATACTGATCGCTACACTCCCCGGTTTATTTTCCCGGATGCAATCACTGCATTAAGAATCAATTGTATCTCATCAGGCTTTTGCGTACCAATCAATAAAAGTTTCCCATCATTAAACTGAAGCTGCAATCCTTTACTTGATGATGCAGAAGTATTAATAGCTTTGCCTGTTTTTGCTGAACCGGTGCGAATGCCCCAGCCACCATACTCATTAAAAGAATCATAAGCTCTTATATAAGCATCTTTCAGTTCGTGCCATTCAATTACTGTTTCCCTAAACTGAAAAGGAATGAAACGATAATAAATTCCGGTATCAGTAATCCTTGTTTTTAATTTGATTGAGATTAAAAAAACAAAAAGAAGCAAGAGGAATAATTCAACAAGTATCAATACAAAATCGGGTGCAGGTTTGGGGCCAAAAGAGATACCTAAAAATATTTGCTGCACAATGGCATAGATAAAAAGCACATTCAGTGCCGCAACTCCAAGCCAGGCCCACCATGTTTTAAAGCGCTGTACTTCTTTAAAATCAATTGTATTCATTGCTAAAGTGCCTTTAAGATTGCGTCAGCAAGCTCGGCTGCCCATTTTTTATATTCTTTGCCCGAAGGATGCAAACCATCGGACGCTAAGAATTCTGTTTTATTGCCATCTTCTCTTTGCGATGTGGTGATATTAATAAAGTTTGCTTTAAATGCTGCTGCCGATTTTTTGCAGATATCATTATACACATCAATTTCTTCAGCAACCTGTTTTCTGTCTCTGCCTTCGGCAAAAGGTGTAACACCCCAATCCGGTATGCTCAGCACAACAACACGATAAGGCCTGTTGCCCGAGAACTGAATTGCCTTTTGCAGCAGGTGTTCAAACTCAATTTTAAATTCAGTTGCGCTGCGGCCACGGTATTGATTGTTTACGCCGATAAGCAGTGTAACAACATCATAATTCTCAAGCGTAGTTGTATTTTCAATGGCATTGCTTAATTCGTCTGTTGTCCAGCCGGTTTTAGCAATGATCTCGGCCGCACAAAAAGCCAGTCCCGATCTTCTTAAAATTTGTACCGTTTGATTGGGGAAATTTTCGGCAAAATAAACCTGTTCACCAATGGTGTAGCTGTCGCCCAATGCTAAATAGGAATAATTGATCATGTAGTTGTTTCTAATTTTTTAATCCATCTTCTGCAAATTACTAAAGGTATTATACCAAACATAACTGCAATCAATTACAATATGAAAAATAGGTACTTGCCTGATGGGCCCTGCAATTAATACAAACATAAAAAAAGGGTAAACAAACGTATTTTGGTAATTAGTTTCATACCGGATTCAATTTGATTTTTCAGGTATACCCGGTTTAAAACTTCCTGTAGCTGCAGTCCACCATGGATGTATATCATAAGCCAATCTTCCTGATGCTATGGCCGGATCAGTAACCAGCAATTTTTCAACTTCTTCTTTTGTCTCGCAATCGAAAATAAAAATACCTCGCCAATCACCATCATCACCAAAAGGCCCGGCCACTTTCAATTTGCCTGCATTATATAAGCTGGTAATATTAGCCATGTGCCCATCCTGTATTTTAGCTGCTGTTGCAGAGTCTTGTGTGCGGTTGTCTCCTTTCTTAAGCATAACAAACCAATATTGCTTAATCTTTGCTGTTGAAGCTTTCACTACAGGTTTTACAGCTGTTTTAGTTTGGGGATTGTTATTAACCTGGGCAGATAAATTGCCTGCAATAAAAAAACAAGCTATTGTTACAAGCATTAAAAAAAATCTCCTTTGCATATTTTTTTCTTTTCATAAAAATACAAAAGGCCTGTAACAATTACAGACCTTTTATTATTCATGGCTATACTATACTAAGATGTCCTGGTTTTAGTTTTTGTTTTATTCTTGTCTTTGCTTTTCATATCTTCTTCAGATGCTTCTCCAACAATAATCTTTCCAAAACTACTTTTTACTTTAACCGGTATGCTGCCACTGCCCGATTTACCCGAATACTCATAATCAAATTTCGGCCCACGGTTATCATCTCCATCCTCATCGCTGCTGAATTTTATATTGCTTGTATTTTTAAACGATCCAAAACTGGTGGAGATATTATAAGAAGCAGACAAATCTCCCAGCGGCTTCAGGTTAACGGTTGAATAAGATGTTTTCAGATCCAGGCTGCTGAGGTTAACATCCAAGTTCAGTCTAACGCTGCTGCAAAACTCCAGGTTCATTTTAACAGCACCCGATAATTTAGAAATAACAGCCTTAGAAAATTTAATGGTAACCGGGGCGCTGTTAATATTTGTAAGATTCGCTTTTCCAAATTCCACATGAATGCTTTTGATGTTTGCTAAATTACCTGTGGTTAAAGAACCAAATTTGCTGGTTAAATCAACTTCTCCCCTGAAATCCGGAATGGTCGTTGACCCAAATTCATTTTTTACAGTTAATGCATTATTCGACGGCATAGAAATGCTGTAATTGATAGACATACTGCTTTTTTCATCTTTCGAATTATTGATGTCTTTCATTTTTGTTTCAAAAGAAATCCCTTTGCCGGTTTTTTCATCCGCTATAGTAATCCTGTCGAGTATTTTTTGAGCAAGCGCTTCGGAATTGGCCGAAACTTCAATATCAACATCTACTTTTATTTCATTCCTGTCCCAGGTAGTTACTTTTACCGATCCAAAAGAATTCTGAATATTCAGTTTATCGGATGAAGAGACATTGTATGATTTGTTAACCGATTTGTTTTTTACAAATTCATACTTCTTTTTGTTGTCGTTTTTATTTTCGTTGTCGTTATCATTTTGTGCAAACAGGTATGCCTGAGCAAGTAATAATAAGAACAAAACAAGGCTACATTTTTTAAGTATTTTTTTCATGGCTATACTTTTTTGAATCTTTAATTTGATGAATAATGTTTAATTGCTGATTCAATACATTCAGCTGCAGCTGCAGGTTTTGAATCATGGCTTCCAGCAGCATTTCCCGGTTGGGAGTGGCGCTGAGTTGGTTTTTCAGGTTATTATATGAACTATCCAATTGGTTAATGGCTGTGGTGAACTGCTGATAGAGTTCGGGCTGTTCTTTGGCAAGCGCTTTCAATTCTTCCTGCTTCGTATCAATCAGTTTTACAAACTGGTTCATTTGCGGGGCATATTCCGGTGCCAGTGAATTTATATCCGGTTCTGTTTTAGCAACAACAGTTGTTTCAACAGGTTTTTTAATAAAGATGAAATAAGCACCAGATGCAAGTATCAACATGGCTGCGGCGGCCATACTCCATTTGTAAAGCGGTGTAAGTACGAATTTCCTTTTTTTCTTTTCGGTAAAAGACGCTTCAATATTTTCCCAAACCTTATCCGCTGGCATTTTATCATCAAATGCTTTGCGGTTATCGCTTATAAAGTTTTTCAGTTTATTACTCATGATCCTTCTTTTAAAAGCTGTAATAATTTTTGTTTTGCACGCATGTATTGTGAACGTGTTGTAGATTCTGCCACATTTAATATCTCCGCAATCTCCTCATGATCGTATCCTTCCAATAAATACAAATTCAAAACTGTCCGGTATCCATCGGGTAACTTCATTATTGCTTTTTTAACTGATTCTACCTGCATAGCTGTTTCTGTTTCATCAATCTCCTTTTCATCTGCATGATCATACACTGATGTTTTTTCCATATCCACCCAATCAATCTTTCTTTTCTTTAGCTGGTTAATGGAGCGGTTAATACAGATCTGTTTAAGCCATCCACCAAAACTGGTTCGGTGCTCAAAACGCTCCAGGTTTTTAAAAACTTCTATAAAACTTTCCTGCAGTACATCTTCAGCTTCCGCCACATTATTCAGCATCCGCAGGCAGGTATTGTACATGGCTTTTGAATAGCGAACATATAATTCCTTGTAGCCAAGTGTATCACCTCGCAGGCAGCGTTCAATCAGTTCATCCCGTTGTGGCAATACAGCTAATTCCAAAAGTTCAGTGTTTAATAAGTTAGAGACAGGGCCATTTCATCAATGTTGCATCCCGTAAAATATTTTTTTAAAAGCGCCCGAAAACAGCTGCAAAAAACAAAAAATTATCTTCTGAATGAGTGTATTTATATTTGCGGTATAGATTATTGCCTGAATGGCAGAAATTAAAGCTCAATAAAGATATGCGGTACAAGTGAGTGACACAACGATGCAAAATAGTAGTGCAAATGCTTGTCCCAAAAACCAATTAACCGATAAATTAATAAATTACGACGATGGCTGCTAAAACCGACAACTTCCAATCTCCCGATTATTTTAATGTAGATGAACTGCTGACCGATGAACACAAACTGATTCGTGAAAGTGTTCGCAATTATGTAAAAAAAGAGATCTCTCCCATTATAGAAGATTATGCCCAGCGTGCTGAGTTTCCACAACAAATTATAAAACAACTGGGCGACCTGGGTTGCTTTGGACCAACTGTGCCCGAACAATATGGCGGCGGCGGACTGGATTATATCAGCTACGGATTGATGATGCAGGAACTGGAACGTGGCGATAGCGGTGTACGCTCTACAGCCAGCGTGCAGGGCAGTTTGGTAATGTTTCCTATTTATCAATATGGTAACGAAGAGCAACGCCATAAATATTTACCCAAACTTGCCAGTGGCGAGTGGCTGGGTTGTTTTGGTTTAACAGAACCCAACCATGGCAGCGATCCCGGAGGTATGCTTACCAATATTAAGGATGGCGGCGACCATGTAATTTTAAACGGCGCAAAAATGTGGATCAGCAATGCGCCCTTTGCGCAGGTGGCTGTTGTTTGGGCAAAAGATGAAGCCGGCGAAATAAGAGGTGTAATTGTGGAGAGAGGTATGGAAGGTTTCAGCACGCCAACAACACATGGCAAATGGAGCCTGCGTGCCAGCGCCACTGGCGAACTGGTCTTTGATAATGTAAAAGTTCCTAAAGAAAATATTTTACCAAACGTAAAGGGATTGAAGGGCCCGTTGGGTTGTTTAACAAAAGCCCGTTACGGCATCGCCTGGGGCGCCATTGGTGCTGCCATGGATTGTTACGATACGGCTTTAAATTACAGCAAAGAAAGAATTCAGTTTGGAAAACCCATTGGTGGGTTTCAGTTGCAGCAAAAAAAGCTGGCCGAAATGGTTACCGAAATTACCAAGGCACAATTATTAAACTGGCGCCTGGGTGTATTGATGAATGAAGGAAAAGTTACGCCTCAACAGGTAAGTATGGCTAAAAGAAATGCCTGCGAAGTAGCAACAAATATTTGTCGTGATGCCCGCCAGATGCTGGGCGGCATGGGCATTACAGGCGAATACCCGGTAATGCGCCACATGATGAACCTGGAAAGTGTGATCACGTATGAAGGCACGCATGATATTCATTTGCTGATTACTGGAATGGATGTGACGGGCTTTAACGCTTTTAAATAAAACCATGGTCTTAAGACCGGGGCAATGCAAACATATACTAAACAGGGCTTTAGCCCAACAATAAATTTGTTATGATACAAAATGTAAGCGTAATTGGAGCCGGAACCATGGGCAACGGAATCGCCCATGTATTTGCACAATCAGGTTTTAAAGTAATACTTGTAGATGTAAATCCATCGCAGTTGCAAAGAGCTTTGGATACCATCAATAAAAACCTAGACAGGCAACTTACCAAAGGCGCCATTACAGAAGAACAAAAGAAATCTACCTTGGCAAATATCACCACTTCATCTATCATAAATGATGGCGTTAAAGATGCCCAGCTTGTAATTGAAGCAGCTACGGAAAATGTAGACCTGAAATTGTCCATCTTCGAACAAATGGATACCTTCGCTCCTGCAGGTTGTATTTTAGCAACAAATACTTCTTCTATTTCCATAACAAAAATTGCTGCTGTTACAAAAAGACCGGGACATGTGATTGGCATGCATTTTATGAACCCAGTGCCGGTAATGAAACTGGTGGAAATAATAAATGGCTATGCTACCAAAAGAGAAGTTACCGAAACCATTGTTGAATTAAGCAAACAGCTTGGTAAAATTCCCTGCGCTGTAAATGATTACCCTGGCTTTATTGCCAACCGCATTTTAATGCCGATGATCAACGAAGCTATTTACAGTTTATATGAAGGCGTTGCCGGTGTGGAAGAAATTGATACCGTAATGAAACTGGGTATGGCTCATCCGATGGGGCCTTTGCAGCTTGCCGATTTTATTGGCCTGGATGTTTGCCTGAGTATTTTAAAAGTTTTACAGGATGGTTTTGGCAATCCAAAATATGCACCATGCCCGTTATTGGTAAATATGGTTTTGGCAGGAAGATTGGGAGTAAAAAGTGGCGAAGGTTTTTATATTTATACAGCCGGCAGTAAGGATTTGGTAGTGAGCAAAAATTTTAAATAAATATATTTTTTACTTAAAAGAAGGCTTTCCCTAAGGGGAAGCCTTCTTTATTATGTCACGTTACAAAGTCGGGTTAAATCCAGAAAATCTTTTTTCTCAAATCACATACAAGCAAATAGTTATTTTACTATTTTACCCGGGGTTTTCAATTTACTCAACTAAAAAACACTTTTTTATGAAGACATTCATTTGTTCATTGTTTATCGTTGCATCTGTATTTACAGCCTGCAAAAGCAAATCAGGTTCGGGCGATGCTCAAAGTAAAACAGCCGATTCCCAAAGTACTCCAGCTGATGCTCAAAGCACTCCAGTTGATGCCCAAAGTACCCCGGCCGGTGTCGCTAACATGATCTTTGATGCTGCCAAAAGCGGCGATTTTAGTAAATTAAAAGGGTTATGCGATGCTTCCCTGGAACCTGATGGCGACAGCAAAAAAGTTTGCGAAGTACCAGATGGTGATGAAAAATTGAAAAATAATTTTAAAGAGTATTTCTCAAAAGGAAAAGTGGTAGGCGAAGCAACTATTGAAGGTGATAATGCAGAGGTTAAGATTCTCTTTGGGCCAGATGGTACAAAAGACGAGACTTTCAAAATGAAAAAGAAAGATGGCAAATGGTATTTAATGAGTTTTTAATTTTTTTAGCATTGAATTATGGCAACAAAAGAAAAAAAGATCGATGCATATATTGCAAAATCGGCCGATTTTGCAAAGCCCGTTCTAAACCATATACGGGAGCTCGTACATAAAGTCTGTCCCGATGTAGAAGAAAAAATGAAATGGAGCATGCCTTTCTTCGATTACAAAGGTGAGATGCTATGCCACATGGCATCGTTCAAGCAACATGCTGTAATGGGTTTCTGGAAAGCCTCGCTGATGAAGGATTCAACGCTTGTTGAAAACGCAAAATCAGAAACAGCCATGGGGCACCTTGGTAAGATAACTTCATTAAAAGAGCTGCCATCCGATAAAAAAATAACAGCCTGGATAAAGGAAGCCATGTTGCTTAATGACAAAGGGATTAAGCTTCCTGCAAAAGCAAAACCGGCAGATAAGAAAGAACTGGCAGTGCCCGATTATTTTGTGAAAGCATTGGCAAAAAATAAAAAATCAAAGCAGGTTTTTGAAAACTTTGCCTACTCACACAAAAAAGAATATGTGATGTGGATCAATGAAGCCAAAACAGAAGACACAAGAAATAAAAGAATGGCTACTGCATTGGAATGGTTGGCAGAAGGGAAAAGCAGGCTTTGGAAATATGAAAAAAAATAGCTGAATCGCACATTGCCAGAGCTCAAAACTCTGGCAATGTTATTTTAAGCGCTTTTTAGGAGCTACCAATTCATACGAATCATCAATCATCTCCTTTAATTTCTTTGCAGATAAACGGCCATCAACAATAATGGTGTTCCAATGCTTTTTATTCATGTGATAACCGGGCAAAACCGATTCGGGATATTCATCCCGCAATTCAATGGCTTTATCAGGATCGCACTTAACATTAAATTGAAGCGGTGAGCTATCCAATCCTGCCAGCAGAAAAATCTTTTCGTTCACTTTAAACACAAGCGTGTCCTCTCCAAACGGAAAGCCTTCTGTAACAGAAGGCTTTTGCAAAATGTATTCACGAATCGTTTCTATATTCATTTTAAGAAATTGTTTTTTTAGCTTCTTCCAGTTTTTTTCCTATTTGCCCGGTAAGTATATGCCAGAACATTACAAAGTCGCTGCCCAGGCTGTATAATGGATACGTAAAAGTTGCCGGTTTATTTTTTTCAATAAAGAAATGTCCCACCCAGGCAAAACCATAACCACAAACCGGTATCAGCGCCAGCATCCACCACTTTTGTAAAACAATAGCCAGCACCAAAATGCCGAGCAATCCTGCTGTGCCAATAAAATGCAGTGTACGGTTTGTTAAGTCGCTGTGCTCGGTTAAGTAATAAGGATAAAAACTCCAGAAACTTTTATACTTTTTTTCGGTTGTCATAAAGTTCTTTTTAGAAAATTACAAATTCCCTGTTTATTAACCGATTTTTTTTACCGAAACATTTTGCAGGTCATTCAACCTGTACAAAACTTCATCAAGCCGGTTTTTGGGGATACCGGTCTTTATCATACAAAACAGCTGCATTTCCTGCGCTAGCATATTACAGTTAAACTGCTTTAATATCATCATCACATCATTCATCTGTGTGTAATCAAATTCAATACTGTATACTAACTCCACCTGCTTCTGAACAATGGGTGTAACCTGCAGGGCCATGGCAGCAGATACTTTGTATGCATTGATCAACCCCGGTACACCCAGCAAAGTACCACCCCAATAACGCACTACAATCACGGCCACATTAACCAGTTCTTTGCTGTCGATCTGCCCCAATATGGGTTTACCGGCAGTGCCTGATGGTTCCCCATCATCCGAGGAGCGGAAATTATTTCCATCGGTGCCAATGCGGTAGGCAAAACAATGATGCACTGCTTTGGGATGCTCTTTCTTTAAAACCTGAAGTTCTTTTTTAAAATCATCTGCAGTCTCAATGGGGAAAGCAAAAGCAATAAATTTACTGCCCCTGTCTTTAAATTCGGCATTAGATGGTTTTTCAATAGTTGTATAAAAATCGGGTTCTTTCATCAATACATTTTATTTATCGCCACATTCCTAAAAAATGAAATGGTATCACTTTTTATTTTTTGCTCGTCAAACAGGTTACTGTTCTTTAAAACCGGGGCACTCAATCCATTTCCAATTATTAATTCCTCGTTACTTATTACTCTTGCTTCATCCCAGGCATTCTCTTCAATAAACAATTGCAGCAGTTTTGCACCGCCTTCAATAATTACAGATTGCAGTTGCAGTTTGTACAATGCATTTAAAATTTGAGGAATAAATTTTTCATCTTTATCAATCTTATAAAAAGAGAGCATCTCTCCCATTTCCAGCTTTTGCTGATTGAAAACAATTGTTTTAACCGTTCCATCAAATAATTGCAGGGAAGGTGGTAATTTCAGATCCATATCAACTACCAATCTTACCGGGTTATTGCCAGGCCAAAGCCTTGCGGTTAAAGCAGGGTCATCCAACAAAGCTGTATTTGTACCTACCATTATTGCAGCCTCTTCAGTTCTCCATTTATGCACCAGCTTATTTGTAAACTCATTGCTGATAAAAACTCTTCCCCCGTTACCTGCACCAATTTTTCCATCACTGCTCTGTGCCCACTTTAAAATAATGTATGGCCTTTGCTTTTCATGAAAAGTAAAAAACCGTTTATTAAGTTCACGACATTCATTTTCCAAAACATCAATAGTAACCTGCACGCCGGCAGCTTTTAAGCGTTCCATCCCTTTGCCGTCTACCGCTGCAAAACTATCCCTGCAGCCAATAACCACATTGGGTATTTTATGGCTGATGATCAGATCGGCACAGGGAGGGGTTTTGCCAAAATGGGCACAGGGTTCCAGCGAAACATACATGGTACTCATTGATATCAGTTCCTTATCTGCTTCTGCAACACTATTTATGCAATTCACTTCGGCATGTGCTTCTCCATATTTTTGATGATACCCTTCGCCTATAATCCTGCCATTATACACCAATACAGCCCCCACCATCGGATTAGGTGCTGCCGCTCCGGCGCCCATGACAGCCAGTTGTAAGCAGCGTTGCATATATTGTTCATGTTGTAACAAGTAACAAAAATACGCATCAATAAATAAAGTATGTTTGCTTTAATGATGCTGAAAGAACTATACCGCAATTTTTTAGTGCAACTGCAAAAAATATACAGCCTGGGCGAAGCTACGGCCATCACCGACTGGGTATTTGAAAAGATGGCTTCGCTGAAGCGTTCGGATATTTTAAAAAACCCTGAAAAAATAATTTCACCAGCTGCAGGTGAGTTAATACAAAATACCCTGCAGGAACTGTTACTACATAAACCCATACAATATGTTTTGGGCGAAGCCTGGTTTTACCGCATGAAAATAAAAGTGAATGAACATGTGTTGATTCCCCGGCCCGAAACCGAAGAACTGGTGGAGCAATTGATCAAAGACCGCAAATCAAAACTTACCGACCCTGCCATACTGGATATTGGAACCGGCAGCGGCTGTATACCGATTGCCATAAAAAAGAATTTACCTGCAGCAAAACTTACTGCTATTGATGTAAGTAAAGATGCACTGGCACTGGCAAAGGAAAATGCTGCCCTGCACAATGCAAATATCCATTTTACCGAGCTTGATTTTTTGAATGAGGCAAACTGGCCATCACTTGGCATATTTGACATCATCATCAGCAACCCGCCCTACATACCCATTAATGAAAAAGAAAAACTGGCTAAAAATGTAACCGATTTTGAACCACACCTGGCGCTGTTTGTACCCGACAGATCGCCCCTTATCTTTTACGAAAAAATTGCAACATTCGGCAGAGACCATTTATTACCCAACGGAAAGATTTACCTGGAAACGCATGAAGACTACGCCAAAGAAACGGCCGCTTTATTCCATAAATATTATCAAACGGTGATGGTGAAAAAAGATATGTACGGCAAAGAAAGGATGATCATTATTACGGCTTGATATTGGCCGCCAGCTTGGCTTTATTGCGTTTGGCAGCTTCCATTATCTTAAAAGCCATTCCATAATATGCACTTGTATCTATATTCAAAACAACGGTAGGTGTATCAGCAAATTTTTTGTCTTTGTCTATTTCTTTTTTCAGCAAAGAATCAATATACATCATATCTATTTGCTGCGTACCAATAAATACTTTTTGATCTTTAGTTACAGTTACTACAATATTCTGGCTCACCTTACTTTCACTTTTCCCTTTCGGGTTAGATACTTTAACCACATTGGGGTTAGCCAGTGTTGAAACAAGCAAAAAGAACATCAATAAAATAAACAGCACGTCATTCAGCGGACCAGCATCCACTTCATTGTGATTCTCCCTTAAACGGCTTCTTAAACTCATGTTATTTGTTATAAGTTATGAGTTATAAGTTATGAATTTTTGAAAGTTTGAGTTTTTCAACTCATTATTCACCATTCATAATTCATAACTATCTTGTTGGCTCCTGTAAAATATCTATGAAATCTGCCTTGGCCGATTCCATTTTATTAACCGTTTTATTTATCTGTGTATCCAGGTAACTATAGCCCAGGTAACTAATGATGCCGATGATTAAACCCGTTGCAGAAGTGATCATCTTTACATACATCGCATCGGCAATATCCGGAATGGTAGGATTTGCCACCGTTGCAAAATCTTTCAACAAAATCACTAACCCAATAATGGTACCCACAAAACCAAACAGCGGTGCAATACGTGCTATAACAGAAAGCACCGGCAGGTTTTTCTCCATTTTATATATCTCCAGCTTGCCAACATTATCCATACTTTTTTCAATGGCATCAATGGGCTTGCCAATACGCTGCAATCCTTTGTCAATCATTTTTGCAACCGGGTGGGGTGTATTTTTTGCCAGGCTACGGGCTGCTGTTACATTACCGTTAATGATGTGATCACGAATGATGTTCATAAAATTATCCTCGATCTTACTGGCTTTGCGTATGGCGATCAGGCGCTCAATAAAAAAGAAAATGGCCATAGCAAAAAATATAAACAGCGGAATCATCATCACACCGCCTTTCATCAACATAGAAAATAAAGTTTCTTTACCTGCTGAAGAAGTTGCTATTCCTGTACTGTCTATCTGCAATAGAATATTAAACATGTGTGCCGGGTTTTATTTGTAAAGTTAGCTGCTCATTAATTATGCCAAAAACTATTTCAATTTGCAATGAAACGAAACAATCTTTCAATTACTGCCTAATGAAATGTTAATCTTCCCGGTGAACATTATCAATTGAAAATGCAGGCAGGCAAATACTCCAGTATTCACAGGCTTCTTCAAAGGGATTACTGTATCGTACCCGGCTTCCTTTTTTTATTAAAATACTTTGACCGGCGCCAACAGTAATTTTTTCTCCATCTACTTCAAATAATTTTTTGCCCCGGCTCACCAGGGTATATTCATCAAAGTCCGGGTTTTGAAAAGGCTCACTCCAGCCGGCCGGCGCCAGCATATGGGCAATGCTCAAACCGGTTTCACCGGTAGAAGCTCCAATATGTTCTTCAATTAATTTACCATCGGTGGTTGGTACCACAAACGGATTATCCTGTTTAAAAAATGGCATATATAAAGGTTTTAAAAAACAAAAGTGCCGCAATTGCGGCACTTTACATACAGTAATTTTAAAATTATTTTTTGCTTTCCAGTTGCTGCATGGCCATAATCTGCTTCATGGTTTTTTCCATACCATCGCTGCCACCGTCTAAGAAGATCACATTGCCTTTTCCATACTCTGCAAAATTCTTAATGGCTTCTACCCACATACTGAATAAAATAACATTGGTATCCAGGTTGGCCTGCTTCATTTCTGTTGCAGCCTGGCTCATACCTTTAGCCACTTCTTCCCGGAACAAAGCCACACCCTGTCCACGTAACTGCGCCGCCAGCCTTTCTGCTTCGGCTGCAATTTTAATAGCATTACCTTCTGCCTCGGCTGCTTTTGTTTTGGTTATCAATAAAGCCTGGCCTTCATTTTCGGCAGCTGCTTTTAAGTTGTTTGATGCAACCACTTTACTCATACTGGTAATAATGGCTTCATCAAAAGTGATATCATTAATTTGAAGATCCTGCAAATGATAACCCCATCCTTCCAGCGCCACATCAACCTGTTCTTTTACATTTTCAACAATATCGCGGCGTACATTTAAAACCTCTGCCTGCCTTTTGGTAGATACAAATGCACGGATACTTCCCTCCACCGTACGTATCAAAGCCTGCATCAGGTCTTTATCGCTGATGAATTTAAACGCCACTTTCTGAATGGTTTCTTCCTGCTCATTCTGTACAGAATACAGCAACATCGATTTAAAATACACATTTGCCTGGTCAATGGTTACAGCCTGAAACTCCAGCTCCACCGAGCGGTTTTGAATACTTACTTTTTTAAAGATCTGCTCCAGGAAAGGAATTTTAAAATTCAGTCCCGGCCGCATGATACGGCGGTATTTACCGAACATGGTAACCACGCCAATAAATCCCTGGTTAATGGTTACAAAGCAACCCAGCAAGGCCAATATCAACAGTATGACCCACCAATACTCTTTTAAATAATCCATAGTTGTAAAATTTGTATTGAAGATAGATAATTTTTTACGAGCCCGGTTGAAAATCTTTGTGCAGCTGCGGTGGCACAGTTTCCCCCGAAAGCATCCGGGGCACTCTTCTGCTTGGGAAGCTTTATTGAACTTATTCACCCGGGAAGGGCTTGACAACCTGAACAAACATTAACAATCCCTTACCCTCCCATCCACGTAATTTTACATTCTAAATTCAAACAAAAATGAAAAGAACATATTGCTGGAAATGTGTGTTGATGCTTGCATCGGTTTTAGGAATGATACAGGCATTTAGTGCTTAACGCATCAACACATTGTAAAAAAGTTGCGGAATGATCTTCCGCAACTTTTTTATTTAACCCGGCTTCGACAAGCTCAGCCTGACAGTTTTTTCTATGCTCCCATTTCATCCGCACTTGGCCCGTAAGAACCCGGTATAGGTATATCCAGCAGGCGCAAATAAACACCCAGTTGCGCCCGGTGGTGTATAACCTGCGAAAGTGCATGGCGTATCATATCTGCCTTGGAGCCACTGCTGAGAATCTGTTCACCCATCCGCAGTATCCATTCATTGGCTAATGTTTCTTCTTTACCAATTGCCAACTGGGCACGGGCATCTTCCAGGCTTTTCTCAAAAAATTCCATCAGTTCGGCATTGTCTTTTACAATGGTTGGCTTGTATTCGTTTGCGGCAAAATCAAGTTCATCCGTATTCAACACCATACTTATCCAGGTGGGCAGTTCGGCAATATGCGTGGCCAGGTTCATCATCACCATACTTTTGGGATGAGGCTTCCAGTCAAATTTTTCTGCAGGCACCAGGGCCAGCATTTTGCGGGTGGTTACTGCTTCTCTTTCAAGCTCTTTTTGAATCAATGAAATCTCTGTCATGGTATTTTGTTTTAGTTATACCACAAAGTAAATACAGGGTAGTGACAGCCCTATGTCAGCAGGGAAAATTTTATTTTAAAACGGGGACATTCTTTGTCACACTGAGCTTGTCGAATGTGTGACAGGAACGAAATCATTCTAACCCGCCTTCGACAAGCTCAGGCTGACAGTTTTTTATTAATAGCAGCAATGTTTTCCTTAACCATTTCTTTCAATCCCGGCGGACTGATAATATCTGCATACTCCCCAAACAGCAAATAGAATTTTGCAAAACCCATTAAAGAAGCAGTTACAAAAGTCATCTCCATTTTATCACCCACTTCCTGTTGCGATACAAAGCCATTATAAAATTTTTGCTCGCCAAAATATTTTAAAGCGGATTTTTCAACCTGTATCACAATGGTAAACATTTCCTTCTCCTCATTCATTTTAACAAGAAATGATTTTAGCGACGGATGCACCTTATCAAATTGATTACCGGTAAGGTTAATATAGCTGATGCGGTCTGTGCGAAAACTCCGGTAATCCTTTCGCAGCCTGCAGTAAGCAATCATGTACCAGTAACTTCCCTGGTAAAAAATTCCTACCGGCTCCACATCCCGGTTACTGTATTGCTGGGTGTGATTGGCAAAATAGCCAATATCCAAAACGGCTTTGCCGGCAATACTTTTAAGAATGGTTTGCAGATGTACAGGTTTGTTTGCTGCCGGCGGCAGGTAAGGGTTTTCAACTACTTCAATGTAGGCCGACATATCATCCAGCAGGTCTTTCTCTGCATAGCGCAATACCGATTTTATTTTAAACATAGCAGATTGGTATTGCTCAACCGATGATGGGTCGGTCAGTTTCTCCACCATTTTTTCTGCGGTTAAAAAAGCAATCGCTTCTTCACGGGTAAACATTACAGGCGGCAGGCGGTAACCTTCCATAATGCTGTAACCCACGCCTGCTTCTCCCGCCAGCGGCACGCCCGATTCTTCCAATGCCTTAATATCACGGTACACCGTACGCAGGCTGATGCCGAACCTGTCTGCAATTTCCTGGGCCTTTACCACCCTTTTGGATTGCAGTTGAATAAGTATGGCAGTAACCCGGTCAATACGGTTCATGAAAATTGGTTTGAAGTGGTAAATTAAAACAAGTGAAGCGATAAAAAAACTGCACCACCATTTATCATAATTAATCAGCAGAAAAATCTCATGCTGCCTTAATATCTACATCATTTTAATTCTCTTTATCTTTATACGCTTACAGAGTTGATTTCGTAATCAGTATCTGCAAAAAAATAATTATGCGTAAACTTTTGTTTTCATTTTTGCTGATTTGTTTTTGTTATGTTTCAAATGCACAAATGGTTTATCCTTACCAGGATATTAAACTTGAAAAGCCATCAGATTATAAAGAGACAGTACCCATGGCTTTATCTGCTGCAAACTTTTTACTTACCACGCCCTTTGTTGAAGTAGATGTAGCCAGGGATGGTGCTTTATCTTTTTTAACTAAATGGATGACCGGAACAAAGGACTATCAGTTTTATTTAAGAGGATTTGTTGAAGACGTTAGTGTTGACAAAAATGTACTGACCCTGTATGTGGCTGCCATGGCCAAATACACCCTGGAGAATAAAGCAGAAGCCGTTAACCCCATTAATGTTGAGCACCAGGCCTGTAAAATAGTACTGGCTTATTGCGATGATAAAAAAAATAATTTCAGGCTTAAAAAGAAACTCAGAAAACTGCTGGAAGATCATCAGCCTGTAAAAAATTAATGCAAATTTGTTTGTGATGAAAAAGATGACTGGATTTTTATTGGTGGCTTTGTCATGCTGCTGCAGCGTATTAGCCCAGGAGAATAATTTTATAACAGAAGGAATTAAAATGCACGACAAAGGTGACTATGAAGGTGCTATTGAGTTTTATAAAAAAGCATTACTGAGTGATAAGAATTCGATACAGGCCAATTATGAACTGGCTTCTTCTTACCTGGCGCTGAAAGATTACGCAAATACGTTGAAATATGCTGATAAAGTAATTGCCCGAAACCTGGACTATGTAGACCAGGCTTACATTCTCAAAGGTTCTGCACTCGATCTTTTAGGCAGAAAACCGGAAGCTGTAAACACCTACAAACTGGCTTTAAAAAAATATAAAACAAATCATTTATTATACTACAATCTGGCCCTTACTTCGTTTAATTTAAAAAATTATAAAGAGGCTGATGATGCTTTACAAAAAGCTTTAAAGCTGAATCCGCTACATGCCAGCAGTCATTTTCTGCTGGGCATGAGTATGATTGCACAAAAAAAACGGACACAGGCTGTTTTGGCTTTGTATAATTTTTTATTACTGGAGCCAAAAACCAAAAGATCGGCTTCGGCATTGCTGGCACTGGAAGACGAATGGAAAAATGCAGGCAAACAAAAAGCAGG
Organism: uncultured Chitinophagaceae bacterium; assembly: GCA_963715585.1. GTDB lineage: Bacteria > Bacteroidota > Bacteroidia > Chitinophagales > Chitinophagaceae > Ferruginibacter. The sequence continues at coordinate 3,490,640 of OY970254.1, forward strand.
TTCTAAAAATATTCCTGCCGAAAAAGAAGAAGATGAATTCAGTATTGCAACACTTATGATGGATATGCTGGAAGCTGCAAAAGTTAATGAAACCAATAAAAACAAACCGGCCATTACTTTATTTGCCGAAAACACCAATACCATTTTTACTATTTTGGGAGAGGCAAAAAAAGACAAGAAGGGTTTCTGGTGGAATTTTTATGTAGATTATTTTTATGCACTTGCAAAGAACCATCACACCGAAGCACTGTGCTACTATATTAACCAATCAAAAGGCGATTCATACAATGAATGGCTGAAAGATAACCTGCCAAAAATGGAAGCGTTATCGGAATGGTATACCAAATACATGCATAAATTTTAATCCTTCCATTCAGCTCAGGACCGCTCCTCCCAGATCATTGCCACATGCACAATAGTTTCTGCAGCTTTGGCCATATCTTTTATTCCAATCCATTCCAGTTTGCTGTGTATGTTTTGCATGCCGGTAAAAATATTAGGGCAAGGCATACCAATATAACTAAAGCGGCTGCCATCGGTTCCGCCACGTATACTTTCTTTCTTCATGGTCAGGCCGGCTCTTTGTATGGCTTCTTCGGCATAAGCCGCCACCTGCGGGCAGGTATCCAATACTTCCTTCATATTGCGGTATTGTTCCTGCACGGCATATTCCATCACTGCCCCAGGGAATTTGGCAACCGTTTCTTCTGCAATCTTTTTCAGGCGTTGATGATGTTGCTGCAAACCAGCCAGGGTAAAATCTCTTATAATAAATTGTATGCTCGCTTTTTCGGCAATGCCATTCACAGATGTAGGATGCACAAAACCTTCTTTCTTTTCTGTTGTCTCGGGGCTCCATTCGTTTTTTGGTAAAGCATCTAAAACTGCACCGGCAACTTTTAAAGCATTCACCAGTTTATCTTTTGCATAACCTGGGTGTGTTATAACACCACTGATGGTAATCACTGCGCCATCTGCACTAAAGGTTTCATCTTCCAGGCTCCCGGCTTCACCGCCATCCAATGTGTAGCCAAACTGTGCACCCAGTTTTTGCATATCTACTTTGGCTGTTCCCTGTCCTACTTCTTCATCGGGCGTAAATAATATTTTTATATCGCCATGTTTTACAGCAGGGTTTTGTATAAAAAATAATGCAGCTTCCATAATAGCTGCCACGCCGCTTTTATCATCTGCACCCAATAAAGTATTTCCGCTGGCAGTTATTACACCGCTGTTGATATGATTTTTTAAATAAGGCGAATCACTCATCCGCAATACCTGTGTAGTATCATCGGGTAAAACAATATCAGCGCCATCATAATAACGATGCAGTATAGGCTTTACATTGGTGCCGCTGCAATCGGGTGCTGTATCTACATGTGCACAAAAACAGATGGCGGGTATATTTTTTTTATCGCTGTTAGATGGAATAGTTGCATACACATATCCATACTCATCGGTAGATGCATCGGTAATTCCCATACCGAATAATTCTTTCAGCAAAAGCTTACTCAGCTCTTTTTGTTTTTCTGTTGTAGGATGTGCTGTACTGGTTGGATCGCTTTGCGTATCAATTTTTACATAGCGCATAAAACGGTCGGCAATATTATCGGGGCTTATTTGTATCATATCAATAAATTCAAAAGTGAAAATTCAAAAATCAAAAATAAGGATAACAAAACAAAGGCAGCCTGCTTTCGCAAACTGCCTTTTTACTTTTTAATTTTTAATTTTGGCTTATTCAGCTATTTCAACCAGCTCAATATCAAATATCAGCTCCTGTCCTGCTAAAAAATGATTTGCATCCAGAATGATCACATCATCTTTCACCTCTACTACAATTACCGGAACGGGCTGGCCGGCCTGGTTGGCTAATGTAAGCGGCATGCCTGGCTCCAGTACCATATCTGCAGGCACATTTTCTTTCGGAAATTCAATGATCGCCTCTTCGCTCCTGGGGCCATAAGCATCTTCAGGTGCTATATTGATCGTTTTCTTTTCGCCCAAATTCATGCCGGGCATGGCATCATCAAATCCTTTTATCATTTGTCCTGCACCCACTGTAAACTCCAGTGGCTCTCTGCCAACGGAAGAATCAAACTGTTCGCCATTTACTAATTTACCGGTGTAATGTACTTTAACTACGTCACCTTCTTTAACCTGTTTCATAATGTTATTTTTTATTTATTAGTTGCCGATGAATTGTTCACCGGCAATATTTTAATGCAAGTTGCTACCGGTTTTATTCTGTTGCTCTGATGAAGAAAAAAGGCAGGTTCTGTTAAAACGGGGGCAAATTAATACATAATTGCCGCCGAATGAAAAGTTTTTGTGAAATTAGCAGGATGAAGAAGTTAAAATTTTGTTGCATTGCTCTATTGCTAAATTGTTATTGGGTTACTGCCCAGACAGGCTCTGTTATTACCGGTGCAGAGCGTATGCAGGTTTACCTGCCCATGCTTCAAGGCAAGTCCGTGGCGGTTTTTGCCAACCAAACCAGTATGGTTAAAAACACACACCTGGTTGATACTTTGCTTAGCAGCGGCATTAAAGTGGTTAAAATTTTCGGGCCGGAGCATGGTTTTAGAGGAGATGCAGATGCCGGCGAACATGTAGGTGATGCGAAAGATAAGAAGACCGGCATACCGGTAATAAGCCTGTATGGAAACCACAAAAAACCAACACCTGAAGATTTAAAAGATGTGGATGTATTGATCTTTGATATACAGGATGTGGGCGTAAGGTTTTATACTTTCATATCATCACTGCAATATTATTTAGAAGCTGCTTTGAAAAACCATAAGCCCCTGCTGATACTCGACCGCCCCAACCCAAATGGTTTTTATGTAGATGGGCCGGTGCTTGATATGAATTTTAAAAGCTTTGTAGGTATGCAACCCATACCCATTGTTTATGGAATGACGATTGGTGAATATGCTTTGATGCTTGCCGGGGAAAACTGGTTATCGAATGAAGCCAATGCCATTAATGCCTACAACAAAACAACAAATCCAACTACCGACACTCCTTTTCATGTGCAGGTAATTAAATGTACAAATTACGACCACAATACCAAATACGAATTGCCGGTAATGCCTTCGCCCAATTTAAAAGAAATGCAAAGCATCTACCTTTACCCTTCTACCTGTTTTTTTGAAGGCACTGTATTAAGCGAAGGTAGAGGTACTGATAAGCCGTTCCAGATTTTTGGACATCCTTCTTTACCCAATAACTTATTTGCTTTTACTCCTAAACCCAATGCCGGCGCAAAAAACAGCAAATGTTTTTTTCAGCAATGTTATGGATGGAATTTAAGTGGAAGCAAGGAAGAGATTTTAAAAAAGGTTGATAATAAAATTCAGCTGAAGTATTTAATAGATGCTTATAAATTATTCCCCGGCAAGGATACATTTTTTTTAAAAAATAATTTTCTAAATAAACTTGCCGGTAATGATATATTAATGCAGCAGGTTAAAGATGGCAAAACAGAAGAAGAAATCAGAAATAGCTGGGAGCCGAAATTAAATGCATTCAAAGCAATCAGAAAGAAGTATTTATTATACGCAGATTTTAAATGATAGCGTGTGTAATCAGATAATTTTCTGCTGAGCTGCTATCCTGATCAATGAAGCCGTATTTTTTGCCTCAAATTTAGTTAAGAGGTTTTTGCGGTGTGTATCTACTGTGGTAGTTCCTATAAAAAGTCTTTGGGCAATTTCATTATTGGTCATCCCTTCAGCAATCAGTTCCAGCACTTCCTTTTCCCTGCGGGTTATTACCGGTACATTAGTTTCAGTATTCGGTTTTCTCAAAGCAAGTGCAGCATCAAAACTTAAAAATTGTTTTCCTTTTACAACCGTATGAATGGCTTCCATCAATTCCTGCTGGGTAGCATTTTTAATAACATAGCCCGAAGCTCCGTTGCTCATCATTTTTTCAATAAAGCTTTGTTGGTTAAATGTACTCAACCCTAAAATATGTATGCCCGGGTATAATTCTTTTACTTCGCTGCACAACTCAATACCACTTTTATCAGGCAGGTTTATATCCATCAATATCACATCAGGTTTTTGCTGATGCAAAAATGCCAGGCAGGAAGCAGCATTGGTAGCATGTCCCATCCATTCAATGTCTTTTTCGTTTTGCAATAAAGAATGAATGCCTTCTATCACCATAAAGTGATCATCCACTATAAATAATTTAATGGCCATATTTTAAGCTGTTAAACATTCAGTTCAATATGAACAGAAGTACCTTTTTCTTTTTGGGATTGTATATCTAAAGTTCCTTTTAAAAATTCAACCCGGTTCTGAATATTACTCCATCCAATTCCTTTTGATTCTTTCAGTACTGCTTTATCAAACCCTGTACCATCATCTTCAACTGTTATGGCCAATTGGCCATCTGATTTTGAAACCTGAACAATAGCAGTTTTTGCAGCAGCATGTTTCATGGTGTTGTTGATCAGTTCCTGTACAATGCGGTAAATAGTTATTGCAGTTGTCTGCTCTATAACTTCATTTTCCAGTCCTATTGATTGATAGGAAACCTGCAATGCACCTGATTGGTTAACATCATTACAAAAATCTTTAAGTGCCGTATCCAACCCAAATTTAACTAACGCCTCGGGCATCATATTATGTGCCACCCGCCGCATTTCTTTAATGGAACTGTCCAGCATATCTATACTGCGTTCGAAGGCCTGGTTATTTTCAGGCGTCATGATGAGATTTCCTTTCATAGTATTTAATGAGTATTTAATGCCGGACAGCATGCCTCCCAATCCGTCATGCAGGTCTTTTGCCAGGCGGGTTCGTTCCTGCTCTTCACCTTTTAATACGTTTTCTGTGGCGTTTAATTGTTGCAGGGTTTCCAGTTCGCTGATGCGTTGCTGCTGAAGTTTCTGTTTTTGTTTATACGTGCGGTAAGACAGTAATGAAATTATCAATAATGTAAGGGCACCGGCAAATAAAAAATAATTAAGGGTACTTTTTTGTTTGATTGAAAGTTGCTGCACTTTGTTTTCTGCTTCCAGCTGTTTTATCAGGCTTTGCTTTTTTTCCGTTTCGTATTTCTTTTCAAGTTCTGTTACATTCTTCCTTGATTCTATATTAACCACTGAATCGCTCAGTTCTTTATGTTTTTTAAAATATTCATACGCCTGTTTATATTTTCCGTTTACAGCATAAACCTCCGAGAGATATTTATACCCTTCATCAAGTATCGCAAAATAATTGATGGCTTTTGCCTCTTCAATACCTGCCAACAGGTACTTTTCTGCATCGGTATACTTTTTTTGGAGTATGGAAATGGTTCCCATTTCTACCTGCGACTCGGCCTTGCCATAACTGTAATTATATTTTTTTGATACTTCAAAACTTTTTTGAAAATAATAAAATGAAGAATCCAGCTGATCGATTTTCCTGAAAACCTGTGCGGATACCAGGTAATAAGTAAATAATATATCAACGCTGTTAATGTTCGATGATTCATCAAAATTCATTCTTGAACTATCCAGGTACAACTTCGCCATTTTACCATCTTCCTGCCCATTGTAATAATGGGCCACAATAAAATAAGCTAAAAATTTATTCTTTTTTGAATCGCTGGTTTTGGCAGATGCAAGCGCCTTATAGGCATATTCCTTCTGTTTGGCAAATTCATTAATGTCTCCAAAAAGTGAGGAAATATTACAATACCGGATCGCCAGTTCATCCACCAAGCCAAGCTGTTCAAATAAGGAAATACTCTTTAAATAATATTGAACCGCCTGCTGCAGATCATTTTGTGTTTTTAAACCATTGCCAATGTCACCATAAGCATTTGCTTCAGATTTTTTTGCTTTTGGATGATTTGATCTTTGATAATTAACAATAGCTGAATCAAGACACGCTTTTGATGCTGTATAGTTTGCAGCAGTGCTGAATAAAACAGATTGGTTTTGATAAATACGCCCGAGTTGATAATATAGTTTTTTTTCTTTGGCAAACTTAATGGCATCCCGGTAAGCCTGGTAAGCCCGGGCTGTATCTACAAGTTCATAATCAATAGCCAGCCGCATCATACTTATTGCCCTGTTACTGTCGGCCATCGGCTGTTGTAATTCCTTAGTTATACTATCAACAAGATGTTGCTGAGCACTTGCTGAGTTTATCAGAAAGGAAAACAGGCATGCAAATATCATTTTCATCATACAGTAAAATAAACCATTAGTTTCATTATACAAATAAAAGAAGCAGCAGCCCCAAACATCTCCCCTTTTTCCATGATTTTTCCTGTTTTTAAAAATATCCTGTTTTTAAAGGATGTCCTTCATTTATCCAACCAGCTACTTTTACTTTCTAAATATAAACTATGAAAGCAATTTTTATTTTTATTCTGGTATTGACTAACCTGGGTGCTTATGCACAATGGAACAATAACCCATCGATAAATAATGCGGTTTGTAATTTTACCGGCAGCCAAACCAATGTGCAGGTGGTAAGCGATGGTGCAGGTGGTGCCATTTGTACATGGGTTGATACAAGAAACGGTACCCAGGATATTTACGCCCAGCGCATTGATGCAAGCGGTGCATTGCAATGGAATGTTGATGGTATTGTTATTTGCAGTGCCCTGTCCGATCAGTTTTCTCCAAGACTTGTTTCAGATGCTGCAGGTGGTGCTATCATTGCCTGGTACGATAACAGGTCAGGTAATTATGACATTTATGCCCAGCGTATCAATGCAGCAGGAGTAATACAATGGTTGGCGGATGGTGTACCTGTTTGCACAGCAACCGGAAATCAAAATGCCCAGCAATTAATTGCAGATGGATCGGGTGGCGCTATAATTGTTTGGAGTGATGGACGTGTTGGAGGTCCCAGTGCAGATATTCTTGCCCAGCGCATTGATGCTTCCGGCACCGTCTTGTGGACAACCAATGGTGCATCAGTTTGCAATGCTACTTCACTTCAAAATACACCACAGCTGATAAGTGACGGGGCCGGTGGCGCCATTATTTCATGGGAAGACTGGAGAAGTTTTAGTCAACCTGATATTTATGCCCAACGCATTTCATTTAACGGATTTACAAGCTGGAATTTTAATGGCGTGCTTATTTGTTCTGAACCAAATTTTGCAAATCAATACAGTACAAAAATAGTAACCGATGGCGCAGGCGGTGCCATCATTTGCTGGCTGGATCAAAGAAATTTCGGATCGGGCCAGGACATTTATGCACAGAGAGTAAATGCATCAGGTTTGGTTCAGTGGGTAAGTAATGGTGTTGCGGTTTGTAATGCCAATGCTTTACAAACTGCACAACAAATGATTTCGGATGGTGCAGGTGGTGCCATCATTATTTGGGAAGATCGCAGAACAGAACGTGATATTTATGCCCAACGTTTAAATAATGCGGGTACAGCTCAATGGATTGCAAACGGTATACCTGTTTGCAATGTATCCGGCACTCAAACAGATCCGCAGCTGGTTGCCAGGGTATCGGGAGGCACAACGATAGTATGGACAGATCTGAGGAATAGCTCGCAGGAAGATATTTATGCACAGGCTATTACTTTAAATGGTCTTGCGTTGTGGATCTCTAACGGCGTTCCGGTTGCCAATGAAACGCACTCCCAGTCTGTACCACAACTAATACCGGATGCTGCAGACGGAGCCATTATTGCCTGGCAGGACCTGAGAACCACATTTGATTACGATATATATTCCTCCAGGCTGGCTGCCAACGGCACATTACCTGTAAAACTTATTTCGCTTACCGCAAACCTGCAAAACAAAAATGCAGTGCTGCATTGGCAAACTGCTGATGAACTGAACCTGGCAAAATATAATGTTCAAAGAAGCCTGGATGGAAATACATTCTCAACAATTGGTACTGTTATACCAAAAGGAAATTCAACTGCGGAGAAAAATTACAGCTATTCCGACTATAACATCATTGCACTAAATACTTCACTGGTTTATTACAGGCTGCAAATGCAGGATGCTGATGGAAAGATGGCTTACTCTAAAATTGAAATGGTAAAACCGGTTGCAGAACTGCTTATATACATCAGCCCAAACCCGGCAAGTGACTATCTCCATATTTACTTTCCTTCCAAAATGAAAACGCTTCATATCATCAATACAACAGGACAAATAATAAAACTGATTTCATTATCGGGCTTAACAAATCAACAGAAAATTGATATCCGGGATATAGCCGCAGGAAATTATTTCATAAAGGCTGTTGGAGAAAAGCAGGTATGGACAAAACAATTTATTAAACAGTAATAACGGTTAAAATATCCTGATTAAAAAAAGGATGTCGTTATAAACAATATTATCTGCCCGCTTAAAACAGACACATTCATGTACGGCTCATTTAAAATAAAATCAATTCACTCACCAAATAAATTTATATTATGACACAGAAATCTTTAACCATTACTGTATTATTTATTACCTCCTTACTCTTTACACAATGTAGTAAAAGTAACAATGAGACACTGGCGCCAGGGCCGGTAGTTCCTAAAATTGTTTATACTGCCGGTGTTCAATATACAGGCAGAGATGTGGCAACCGTGTGGAAAGATAGTGTACCAACTGCCTTAACCGATGGAACATTTAATGCTTCAGCTAATTCAGTTTTTGTTTCCGGTTCGGATGTTTATGTAGCCGGGCAGGAACGTAGTAGTAGTAATGAAGTAGCAAAAATCTGGAAAAACGGTGTGGCAACCCCACTTACAGATGGTACTTCTCCTGCCTATTTATATTCAATATATGTAGCTGGCGTGGATGTTTATGCTACGGGTTTTGAAGGTAATAGTAGTGGAATGTATGTAGCCAAAGTATGGAAAAATGGAATAGCTACTTCACTCACTGATGGCACTATAAATACAACAGGCCGTTCGGTATTTGTTTCCGGATCGGATGTATATGTTGCCGGCACCCAATTTAATGCTTCCGGCCTCTGGTCTGCCAAACTATGGAAAAACGGTATAGCGGTTTCGCTTACAGATGGATCCAGAAATGCAGAAGCGTTATCTGTTTTTGTAGCAGGTGCAGATGTCTATGTAGCAGGCTATGAAGCTCACTCCGTTAGTGGCAGGAGCGTTGCTAAACTATGGAAAAACGGTATTGCAACTGCACTTACGGATGGATCTAATTATGCAGAAGCAACTTCTGTTTTTGCATCAGGCACCGATGTGTATGTAGCAGGAAGTGAGGTGAATGCCACCGGAAACAGGCAGGCCAATCTTTGGAAAAACGGAACTGCAACAGTTTTGCCGGGAAGTGCTTATTTAAGCAGTGCAAGTTCGGTATTTGTTTCCGGCTCAGATGTGTTTGTAACAGGTTCTGATAGAATAATTGGAAGTAACAGCAAAATCAAAGTATGGAAGAATGGTACAACTTCTTCTTTATCCGGCAGTGCTGCAGCAAGCCAGGGAAATTCCATTTATGTAAAATAAAAAACTGTTTTATGAACAGGTAATGCCGGGTAGTATTCGTTTTATCATAAATCCTGTTTTTTAGGGATTGTATCTTTTATAAAATCAGAGTACTTTGTACTATCAAAAAAATAATATGAAAAATTATCTTCTTTCATTAATCCTCCTGCTGTTGACGGGAGCAGCATTTGCACAATCAAAACCTAAACAAAAGTCAGCAGAAAAGCCTCCTACGCAGAAAGAGATGAACGAGATGATGAATGAAATGCAAAAGGCAATGAATGAGATGAGCCCGGAAGATAAAAGGATGATGGACAGCATGGGCATTAAAATGCCCGACATCAAAAGCATCAAAAAAAATGTTTCGGGTATTAGTGATGCCCAACTGAAAAAAGCTTACGAAGATGAGAACAGGATCGTACCACAAAAAGATGCGGCCAGGATAAACATGGCGTTGGCAACAACAGTCTCCAATGGGGAGATGAGTGCGTACATCATTAAAACACACCAGGCAGTATTGCTGAAGTTAACTCCGGCCGCTAAAACAAAAGCAGCAACCATTTACCAGCAAATAAAAAGTTTAAACAGATCTGTAGCCAATGCAGCAGTGGGATTGTGGATGGATGGCAAACCCACCCTGGCACTCTATATTATGGGTGAAGCCTGTAAGGCCGATCCCGCAAATGCCATCAACTTAAATAACTACGCCTCTTTTTTAACCATGTGTGGTGCCGAGCAAATAGCCCTGCCCATTTTAAACAACCTCAATAAGCGTTATCCAAAAAACAGCAGCATACTTAATAACATAACACAGGCATGGCTGGGCCTTGGCGATATACCAAGAGCAGAAAAATATGCCGACAGTACCATCCGTATTTATGCTTATCATCCGCAGGCCAATATGGCTAAATGTTTGATTGAAGAAAGCAAAGGCAATATTCCTGCTGCTATTGCAGCAGCAAAAAAAAGTATCCGCAAAGTATACAGTACTGAAAAGGATAACAAATTGAAAAAGCTGGGTTACGATCTGAATAGTGATGACATTAACTGGGACAGGCCAATGCCACAGGATGCTTTGGGTTTAGGAAAATTTAACTGGCCCGAATACCCTTTGGATGTGGAACAGAATAAGCTATCTGAAAAAGAATGGGCTGAATTTAAAAATGAATGCGAGCAAAAGATTAATGAGTTAAAAATAAAACAGCAACAGGCTGAGCAGGAATATGTAACACAATCAGGGATACGCAATCAGCATGTTATACAGGCAAGCCAGCATGGACAATATGTACAGCTAATGCCCGGCTATGCAGCTAAAGCCATAAAAAAATTAGGCCCCGGAGTAAACGATGTAAATGGAAACATGTCATTTGTATTTGCCAGTGCACTGGAGCCCGTAACCAAAGCATTAAAGGCTGCCGGTGACTATGAAAATGAGTTGAATAAAAAACAGGAAGCACTGGATAAAAAATACGAGGACCAGGTTGGAGAAGGCAAGAGCAATCCCCTGGAGGCCATTTGTAAAGATGAGAATGGCATACGCACCGAATTTTTATCAGCTACCAATGGTGGATTACAAAGTGCATACAGAAACTATTTTAATTATGTAAAACGAAGAAGCAGCGACCTCCTTTATTATTATCAATACACCATGTGGCCCGAACAGTTTGAACTGGCTAAGATAAATGCACAGATCGCCTGGCTAACACAAATAAAAGACCAGCGGGTATATTTTAAAGCTAAAAGCAGCTGGTGCAATTCGGTTCCTAAAACCAAAAAATCCGGCCCCTTACAAAATTTTGATGATGTGCATTGCGACTATGTAAGCACTATGGATCTTGGCGTGTATAAAATCACTTCAAGTTGCAGCAACCTGGTTGGTGAATTTGATTTTGGCGGCGTTAAGATCAATATGACTGATAATGTGGAAACAGGCCGTTACTCCGGTTCGGCCATGGTAGGTACCAGTAAAGGCTTTGATGGGCCGGCAGGTTCTGAAGTAGAAGCATCAATAGCTGCTTTGGTTGAATGGGACAATACCGGCATTACCGATGTAGGAGCCATAGCAGGTGTATCTGCAAATGCCGGAGGTCAAACCATTGCAGGCGCCGATGTAAAAGTTACGGTTAACAGCGGCGTAAGTACAACGGGCAAAGGAATACTGCAGGGCATTAAATAAATGATCAAAAAAAACAAATCTGGAAAATGAAATACTTAATACTTGCTGCAATATTATTTTTTTCATTGCAGGCGCTTTCGCAGGATTGCAGCAAAGAATTACTTGCCCAAAAACCAGGCAGCTGGAAAGCCGGGCAACAGGGATCAATACAAAATGTAAGTGCAACAGACCTTACAAAAGAAAGATCGGTCATCACATCGATTCACAAAATGGTTCAGGCGAATTATAGCCCAAAAGGATGCCAGGTAAGTTACAGTACAGTTTATGGCAAGCAACTTGCTGAAGGATTGACCTGGATAGCAGACCCTTATTATTATGCCATGTACATACTCCGGTATATATGCGATGCTAACAGTAAGGATAAGTCAAAATACTATGTTGATATTTCAACACCAACAACGGTCAATATCACAGCCAATGCAATTTTTTCATTGAATACACTGTATGCTGCAAACATTCCGGCAGATGACTTCAGGGGTTATTTAAAGTTGAAACAAAAGCCGCAAAAAAGAGATGGAGTTTGGTTCATGGGAGAAGAAGTGGTGGGCGATTACGGTACCGCCAGTGAAATAAAAGAATACCGGTGGCTGATCACTTATAATGACAGCCTCCCGTTTTATTATTTAAACCGTAAAGAATATTTACTGATACAGAAGAAAAGGCTGGAGCAATCTTTAAAAGATAATCCCGGTGAAAAAGATTATACCAATAAGTTCCTGAAAAATGTAAATGAGTATTTGAAAAGATCCGAAGCTGATCTTAGTCAGCCTGCTATTTGTATGTGGAATGATGAGGAAAGATTTGAAAAATTTGTGGAAGAAGGTACACGTGGTTCTTTTATTGCTGTAAAACCCAATTCAAATTACTACAACAAAAAACTGCCTAAATCATCCCCGCAATTTTTCACGGTTGTTTATAAAATTTCAAAGGGCGATCCGGTGTTTGAAGAGAATATGGCAGCCATAAAAAAAGCTGTTGACTTTGAGGCCCTGAAAAATATGCTGGGCAAATAGAAAATACTATTTAATTATTATGATATGAAAAAAATATTTCTGCTGATACTAATTTGGGGAAGCATATACGTGCAGGCTCAGCCAGTATATGTAGATCGTATTGGATTCAAACTGGAAAGTATTGCCGATATTGATATTGGCTGGATAAAAATATATAATCATACTACGCTCCCAACAGGCAAACAGCTTGGCAACAGAACATACAGTGCCAAACAAATAGGCTACAGCCAAAAGTTTGTGGAATGGATGCAACAGTCGTATCTGCCCAAAGGCTGCCTTGGTGATGCCGGTTATTATCAAAATTACATACCTGAATTCAGCGGCTCAAACAGCCAATTGGGCAATGCAATAAATATGAACCGGGGGGCACTCCCACATTTGTACGGTGCATTTTCCAGATTGTATATGTTCTTAAAAAAAGATGAACAAGGAAAATTTGTGCCACAAAACAACCTTGCCGATTATTGGCATATAGCAGCCAATCAACTGGAAAATATCAGTGCCCCGGTATCATTTATTTCAAGTACTGAAGCATACTATTTTGTGTTACCCGATTTCAATGGTAATGCAAAAGGATATAATGTTGCTGACAAAGCTGCAAGTAATTTAATGGGCTTTAATAACCACAAAAATATTATAGGTTACAAACATTTTTATATCCCCAATGAGCAGTACGTTGTAATTATGACCAAAGACAATGAATTACCCTTTGAAAAAATAACTATCGGCGAGTTTTTTACACAAGCTGAAAAGCAACTTCCGGTATGGCAAAAAATAGTTCCTGTATCTGCAGAAAACTATACACTTGCTCAAAAGAACCTTGCCAGGCTAAAAGAAAAATATAAAAGCAAATGGAATGACATTGCTGAATTACAAATTTCCAGAACCCAAATTGGTATTTACGATTTTGTAAATGCAAAAGATGGCAATACTGATATGTTTGATAATAAGGATATTTATGGAAAGGAAGGAGTGAATACTACATTCCCGGTTTTAAAAGTAAAAAAGAATGCATTGGCACTTTGTAAAACAGACCAGCCGCAATGGCTTGTAATCAGGTGGACAATGAGTATGCCTAACCAACCGTATAATATCCACTTACACGAATCCATCCTCAACAATTTTAATTTTGCTTATGTCTATAATTTTTTCTTTGATCCTGAAAAAGTAAAAGGCCAACCCTATAAACCACTTCGTTCTCCTTCCTACAAAGAAGCAGTAGTAGTTACTGATGCAACAGAAGCATCTAATAAAAACAATGCAGATAAAAACGTTTTTTTCTTTGACGATTTTTCTACAACAGTTGTTGGTAAACTACCAATTGGCTGGAAAAGTAAATTAGGTTTGGCTGGCAGCAGCAGTATTGTTACCAACCTGGATGGTTTAGGAGGTAACTGGGCTGTAGTGGCAGACTATACATTAACACCCGGTAAGATTACAAAACCATTACCACAAAATTTTGTGTTGAGTTTCGATTTAGTAGTTGCTCAAAATTTTACGTGGGGTGCCAAACGACTGCATTTCAAACTGGCCAAAGAAACCAACCCTGGTAATGCAGAATCATTTCTGGATCTGGGACTTCGCCCCGGCTATGATGGAAGAGAAGGAGATGTATCGCTGGAAACAAAATTCCCTTCGCCGCCGGGTTATTCAAACGGCTCTAATACGTTTGTTGCTCCCGGTTTTTCTAACAACAAAAAAAATAACCGCATTACAGTAACCATTAAAAAGAAAGAAGAAATGTTGCAGGTATTTATTGATAATACTAAAATAGCGGAATATGAAAAAGCTATTCCTGCAGCTCACTTATTCAATGCGCTGTCATTTTATAGTTACAATTCGGGAGCGAATGATAAATATTATATCAGTAACATTAAGATCGCAAAAGATTAAATACGGTTTTATGAAAAAAACAAAATGCCTGCGGCCATTTCATTTTTCAAAATCATTAATAGCGTGCTTCCTGTTAATAACACAGGTATGTTTTGGCCAGGATTGCAAAACACAGGCAGCCAATAAGTCGTCAACTTACGATCCCAATTATCAAAATTTTTTAAACCCTGTTGGCAAACCAGCTTCCTGGGATGTTAGTAAAATGAAACCTCATCTTGCTAAAGTAGAAAGTTGGATGAGGAGCACGCTCAAAGGTTTTACCGGCGCTAAGCTGATGTACGGCAACTATTACTTTCTTGATCCTACAGGCACCGATTTTTTTTATAAGCAATCAGGGCTAAAAAGTTTCTACGAAGGCATCCTGATGTTTTTTGCGTATTACTGTTACGAAAACAAAACTAAAATTGAAACAGAAGGCGAAAGCGGATCAAATATAAAAGTAGATTTTAATAACGTATTTGCTTCCGGGCTAACAACAGATGCTGGTGTTTATAGCATTAACGGAAAGAATGCTTTTAAAATCTTTCAAAAAAAGAGAAGTGAAGGTAGAATTGATTTTTATGAACAAAGGGTACAGGATAATGCAACTGCAAAAATGTATACGGCAAATGATTATATAGTTTTACGAAACAGTGATAAGCCGTTGTTTATTCCCGTTACACGAAAAGAATACCTGCAACAAATGCTAATAGATGCAGAAAATTTTGGAAGCAACGACACAAAACAGATGACCCAAATCTACACAAATAATGCAAAGCAATTTGAGGAAGAAATGAAAGTTTACAAACTCGACAAAAGTTATACTCCGGAAAAAGAAGCAAAGCGACGAAAATGGTTTGAAGAAGACCAGGAGAAACTTAAAAAAATAATTAACAAAACAAGTCCTGACGTAGATGCTGCCAAAGACGTAATAGTGCAATATTTAAAAAAGCCTGCCGCATGGCTTAATAAGGGCTTCAAAAATTTTTACTCCTTTTCTACATATACTGCAGCGGGAGTTACGCAATATTTTGAAAGCATGGATAAATCCCTTTTGACCGAAGGAGAACAAGAAAGTAAGGAGGAGATTGTTACCATTAACCCTGCCTATTACAACAACAAACTGGGCGCTGATGTACCGCAGGTAATAACCGTGCATTTACAAAATGGCACTTATGCTCACATGCTAAAAGTAAACAAACTTATTATGCAGCCTGGTGCATTGGCACCCCTTGAAGCAATTTTGAACCCCGGCAAATCAACAACCCCTGCAACTGTTCCACCTGCTATAACTTCAACCTACAGTTTATCGTATTTGCCAAAGCTTAACTCACTCACACCATTGGTAATACCTGCGGATATGAAGCCATCGCTGGTTACTGCAACACCGGTTAATAATCCTCCTGTAAATAAATTCAATTTTGAAATCCCTGCACTTTCGCCAAAACTTAAACAACTTCCACCGCAACCTTTCACAGCAGATGCTTACAAAAACTATGTTACCGATCTGCACACACAAATTGCCGGTGCATTAAAACCGGAAATAAAAAAGAAAACCGACGGTTATGTAAAGCAAAAAAAACTTACGCAATCAAAAACCATCAGCAATGCTGCTTTAGGAGCATGGTTACAAAAAACGCCTGCCGCCAGTTTGTATTTATACAGCATGGCTGTGGTTAGCAATTTATCAGATGGCTTAGCGGCAAATAATTTTTCTGCTTTTTTAATCATGGGTGGATTGCCCGAAAAATCAATTCCTGTTTTAGAATACTGGAATAAGCAAAACCCCGGCAAGGCTACTTTACTGGCTAATCTTGGCAATGCATATTATCGTTTAGGGGATATTACAACAGCCATGAAATACCTGCAACAGTGCGTACAGAAGGATAGTTTAAACTCTGTTGCCAATAAACTGCTCTGCATGATGTACCTGAAAAAAGGCGATGTGGCGAAAGCTGAAGAGCATGGTACAAGGTCAATATCAAAGTCGCATGACCAACAGGTAATATCCATTTTGCAACAGCTGAATAATAAAATAAAACCTGGTGAAGTAATGAGCCGTTTTCCACCGCTGCCTGAAAAAGAATTCCCTATGCTTGAGCGGATTAAATTACCAGCCATGCCAACAAGACTGGATGATATGGATCAATTTTCAATAGAACTGGATGCGGCTAAGGCATCTTTAAAAATGACTATTGCAGCTATTGATGCTAAATGGCCAAAGCAAAACGGCGATATGCAACAGGAAGTGCTGAAGGCAACCTTAACAAAAGGTATATCGCCTATTCAGATAAAAGCTCAATACATCATCATGGATGGTATGCAGATTTACCAAAGCGAAAGTGTAAAAGAAGATGATGTTTTCCGGTATCAACTAAAAAAAATAAATGCACCATATAGCATAACCATAAAAGCTATTCATACCAAATACAACAGCCGCCTGAAAAAGCTGGAAGGCGGAGAAGCCGGAGATGAAGATCAGATTGCAGCACTGGAAAAGGCAAAATGCATGGAGCTGAATGGGGAAACTGAAGTATACCTTGCCCGTTTATCACGTTTGGTAAATCAATATGCGTCACGCCGGGAATATATATCCCGTAAATTTTACAGGGATTGTGCCAACTGGGCGCCGTATTATTTTCCAGCATCGGGTTTTGATTTTCCATCCATTGAAAAAGATTACCTGGAAGATGTTTTAAATATCCTGGGAGAGTATAAGGTATTTACCAAAATGCATTGTGAGTTGTTTGAACCTTTACCAATTAAAGAGGGTGAATTGCAGCAATGGGAAGATGAATACTGCGCAAACTTTAAAGGAAAAATTGGTATGGGCCCGGCCAAGCTGATGTGGACCTGCAAGTCCTGGGGTATAGAAGCCGGTGAAGGCATTGCAGGTGGCTTTGAAGTTAACTACAGTGATGCCGGAAACTTTGAAGACGTGTCTTTTGAACTTGGTTTTGGAGCAAGCTGGAACATGGGCGCAGAACATGCACAAATGGGTGCCGGTGCTTCAGTAAAAGAATTTGTAAAAATAGGCCCTGATAAAATAACCGGAGATTGGGGCGTAACGGATGCAGGTGTTAAAGGGGAAATAACTCTTGAAGGAGAAATTGGCAATGTGAGTGGCGAAGTAAAAGTGATAGAAGTTACAGCCGGGTATAACACCGGGGTGAATAAAGAAGGCATTGCTGTACCGATACTCAACCTGAAATAATAAATCCATCTTTTACAGGATAGAAAACAACGATAAGCAGCAATACCTTTAAAGACTAAATACCATTTTATGAAAAAACAGTATTTCGGTTACTGTTTCAATTTTAAATATAGTTACCGGTTTATAACATTTTCTACATCACAAATAAATAAATCATGAAAAATTTATTCAGCCTCTTATTATTGACCCTTTCGGCAGTAAATGTATTGGCTCAGAAAGAAACTTTTGATATTATTTCTTATAAAACACTTAAGGGCTGGACCAAAGAAACCAAAGCCAATTCAATGACACTGTCGAAAATTGATGGTGGAAGTTGGTGCCAGATTATTTTATATAAAAACACAGTTTCAAAAGGAGATATCAATGCCGATTTTGACAGCGAATGGAAAACTTTAATAATCCCAAATTACCAGGGTATTTCTACTCCTGATAAAGAAAACCCGGAAACAGGTAAAGATTGGACAGTGATGAGTGGCTCCGGAGTTTGGAAATTCAATGGTAATAATGTAGCAACTATTCTTACTACTTACAGTGGAAACGGAGCTTGTGTAAGCATTGTTTGCAATGCTACCGCAAAACCCTATTTAGATGCTTTTAAAAATTTTATGGCCAGTATAGATTTATATAATGGGAAAAACGACGCACCATCTGTTACAGCTCAAAACCAAAATAACACCAATCAAAACGTTTCGCCTGCAGTAAAAGGAAATTATAAATTTAACACCACCAATTTTGACGATGGCTGGATAAGCACCATTCAGGAAGACTGGGTAGAAGTAACAAAAGGCAATAAAAAAGTGCTCATCCATTTTCCAAAAGATGGTACTATTATTCCTGCAGACCCTGATAAATTAACCAATGCAGCATGGAATATCCTGGTAGCTTCCCGCTACAGTAATTTAAAAAATTACAAAACAAGTTATGTTGAGGATAGCAGGCGTCCCTATTTTGGGATGGGTTATGCTACGGAAATAAAAACCGGCAAACCGGTTTTTATTGTGCTTTTTAGAAGAGGTGGCGGATGGATTGAAGTAGTTACTCCCGACAATAATTCATTCACGCAGGAATTTGGATTTAACCCGGAAACGATCAGGTGGGGTGCTATATCACAATATATGGGTGGATGGGTAGTGACCAATAGCCAGGGCAATACGATTAATGCGGATCTGCAAGTGTTTGACAGGTTAGAAAACATGGTTAGTAAAAATAAATTTGCGGTTGCAGCTTCTGACCTTTATAATACGGGAGAATGGACAGACCGCTATTCCAGCAATACATTTTATGCCAATTATTACACAGGCGCTAATGCAGGAATGAGTACTTATTCTTCATCACAATGGTTTGTATTTAAAGCCGGCAATAATTACCATTGGGAGTTAGCTGCTGCCAATTCGTACGGTGGGCAAATTGCTACAGCAAAAGCTAAGGGAAACGGCACCTATAAATCTCTCACCGACTGGAAACTATTTTTTACGGAGATGGAAGGAAAAGCGAAAACCTTTGATGTTTATTTTTCGGCCATTAAAGGCGGCAGGGTTTTATGGATGAATGATGCCCAAACGCCCGGTTCAGGAATATTCATGGGATTTAAGCAATCAAAATAAAACTGAACAGGCATAAAAGAGAAATACTATACCTGAACAAATCCTCCATTTGATTTATTGTTTTTTACCTTCGCAGGGATGATTGAACAACAGAACAAACAAAAAGATACTGTGGGCGATACTTCTAATCAAACACGGGAACGACCAGGAATTGTTTTTATGGGCACGCCTGAATTTGCTGTTGCATCGCTGGATGCATTGGTGAAAGCCGGGTGCAATATTGTGGGTGTAATAACTGCGCCTGATAAACCCGCCGGCCGCGGAATGGAAATTCAGCAGAGTGCCGTAAAAAAATATGCTGTAGCAAATAACCTGCATGTGCTGCAACCCGAAAAATTAAAGAATCCTGAATTTTTAGAAGAATTGAAAGCATTGAAAGCCGACCTGCAGGTTGTTGTAGCATTTAGAATGTTGCCAGAAGTTGTGTGGAATATGCCGCCTATGGGATCGGTAAATCTGCATGGCAGCCTGTTGCCACAATACCGTGGCGCAGCGCCTATTAACTGGGCTGTTATAAACGGCGAAAAAGAAACCGGTGTTACCACTTTTAAGCTAAAGCATGAAATTGATACCGGAGATATTTTATTGCAGGAACGCTTTGCAATAAATGAAACTGATAATGCCGGTGATGTACATGATAAGATGAAAGAGATTGGCGCTCAGCTTTTGGTAAAAACGATTAAAGGATTAGTTGATGGCAGTTTAAATGAGAGACCACAGACGACAGACGACGGACAACGGACAACGGACAATGAACAACTTCTTCATGCTCCCAAAATTTTTACCGAAACCTGCACCATTGACTGGAATAAACCCGTTGATGAAGTGTATAATCTCATTCGTGGACTTGCACCTTACCCTGCAGCTTTCACTTTTCTGCAAGGAAAGAAATTAAAGATTTACAAAGCTGAAAAAATATTTGAGCAGCCAGCTGAACAACCAGGTAGTTTTAAAACAGACAATAAAACTTATTTACAGTTTGCATGTACTGATGGATATATTTCTATTTTGGAACTGCAACTGGAAGGAAAAAAGAAGATGGATACGGCTTCTTTTTTAAGAGGTTATCACTTTTAGCAACCTGCAGTATTTTATTTGGAATATTTGATTGAGCAGCTGAAACTACCTTCCGCAGTACCCAATGCATCTGCTGCTGCATTACTTATAACCAATAAAAGTCCTTCATTTTTTTTAATGTCGGGTATTGTATCCAGCACTTTTGCATAAACAACATTTCCATTGGCCGGGTTGGTTATTTTAATAATGGTTCCCGGCGATGCACTGTTGTACAGGCAATAATATTTTTTATCGCTCCAGCCACTTGTACTTTTAAAAACGCCGGCATCTCCGGTTATTTCTGTAACATCGGCATTCTTTATCTGTGATTCGTACAAAGCTCTAAAGTCAGCAGCCTCAGTATTTTTTTCACGTGTAGTTTTTTTTGCTTCCGCAGGTGGCGTTATTTTTTCTGGCTTTGCAGTTGGCTTTTCAGCAACTACTACTGGCTTTGTTTCAGCTTCTTTGGTAGTTTTTTCCTTTTCAACTTCTTTTGGTTTTATTTTTTCTGTTGTTTTTTTAACAACAGAAGGGGCAACTACCTCCGGCACCGTCGCTTTCTTTTCTTCAGTTGCCACTATAGCTGTTGAGCCAATTGAAGCGCCTATGCCATTTCGTGCCAGGGTTGATAATTCTTTTTTTACTTTAAGATAACCTACCACCAATTGAGCTCCGTTCTTAACCGCATCGCCGGTTATTTTATTCCATTGCTTAAGTGTTTCCACTGGCAGATCATTATGGTTTTTAGCAACCCTGTACAAGCCTTCTTTATCTTTTATTTTATAATAAACCGGCACAAATATTTCATCATCCGCTGCGTTGCCGCTTTGGAAAAAATTTGAACTGTTTAATGGTATTTTAATACTCTGGCCCAGGCTTAATCCCTTTTCCAGTTCCAGTTTATTGAATGGTGCTATTTCTTTTGGACTAATATTATAAATCCTTCCAATGCTGTAATAATTCTCTTTTGGTGCAACCTTATGTGTAAGGTATAAAGCCGGTGATACGCCTTCAACCAGCAGTTTATCCTGTGCAGCAGTAAAAAAGGGTGTTATTAAAAACAGGAAGAATAATTTTTTCATATTGGATAATTTTCATTGCAAAGAAAAGGAATTTTGCCGGTTAAGGCACTTATTCATTTGTTAAGAATGCGCCACTCTTTGGGGTAATAATTATTGGTACGGTTTGCCATTATTTTTATCCAGCCAATAGGTAAGTCCTGATGAGTAAGCAGCACCCAACCTTTAAGATCAGAATCAATGGCCACATCCACTTTGCGCAAATATTGTAAAGCGGTATCAGTATCTACATCCAGTTTTGGAATGGAAGGATGAATAATATTACTTACAGCCAGGTCATGAGCTGGTATCAGCTCGTTACGGATGATTGTACCCAAACGTACACCGGCCTTTTTTATGTATAAAGCAGATTGAATAATAGCCAAGTCATTTTCAAAATGCACCGGCATAGCAATTACTTCTTCATTTTGTTTGACATAGAAATAATTATCAGTATTTACCAGGTATGGTTTTACTGTTTCAATTTCTTTTGCTGTAAATGACTGCTTGGTTTTTACTTTTAATTTTTGACTTTTGCCTTCTGTAATTGCTACCAAACTTTCGGGTTTTTTAAAAGCTGCAATAAAAAATCCTTCGCCTTTAACTTTATCAGGATAAAACCGATAACCAAATGAACCGGATTTTTCCGAAACCGTTTCCACAATCCCCCAATTCTCCTCTACTCTCAATTGTACACTTTCAACTTTCAACTCATCAACCAGCCAATCTGCAATCTCTTCATCTTCTTCTTTAGAATAAGAACAGGTTGAGTAAATTAAAACACCTCCGTCTTTAAGTGAAGGTATGATGTCTGCTATGATCCTTTGCTGGCGCTGGGCGCAAAGTGCTACATTGTTTTCGCTCCACTCATTAATGGCGTTGGGGTCTTTACGAAACAGGCCACTGCCGCTGCAGGGCGCATCTACCACAATCACATCAAAATAGTTTTGCAGGCGCTGAAAATCTTTTGGATCGTTATTGGTAACAATTACATTAGCTGCTCCCCATTTGGTAATATTTTCTGCCAAAATATTTACCCTGGTTTTAATCACTTCATTACTCACCAGTAAACTATCTGCCGAAATAACGGATTGTATTAAGGTAGATTTTCCACCTGGTGCGGCACAGAGATCTAATACTTTTAAAGGTTTGGTAAGATCAACCGTTTGTTTCAACGCCTCTTCTAAAAACATGCTGCTTGCTTCCTGCACATAGTAGGCGCCGGCATGAAAAAGCGGATCAAGTGTGAAGGAAGGGCGTTCCTGTAAATAATAACCGTTCGAAGACCAGGGAACGGCACCTTCAATTTTTAATTTTGATTTTTTAATTTTTAATTTTTCAGGGTTCAACCTTACAGAAGTTATCTGCCCACCCGATTGATGCACTGCTTTAAAAGCTTCTTCATGAAAGCCTTTTATATTTTGTAGTGATCGTATTAATTCTGCCGGAAGACTGTTCAAGTAATTATTTTTAAAACTGATTGAAGTTAGCTGATAATTTTTATTTTCGCCTACACTTATTCAACCAACTCACTATGTCGTTATTATTAAACCGCTCTATTTTTGGAAACCCTGCCAATGCAGGCAATTTATTAAGCCGGGATGAGGCTTACCTGTTATTTACTGACTGGGTGAAGAACGAAAGGCTGCAACTGCACATGAAGCAGGTAGCGTATTTAATGAAATGCTGGGCAGCAGAAAAAGAAATGTTGAATGAAGCTGACCAATGGCGCTGGGAAATGGCCGGCCTGTTGCATGATGCCGACTGGGACCAATGGCCAGAATTGCATTGTAAAAAAATTATTGAAGAACTGGAAGCCCGCAATATTGACCCTGAAATTATAAGAGCGATTGCCAGCCATGGCCCCAACCATTTTGGTGTAATACCGGAAACAAAGATGGATAAAATGCTGTACGCTTTTGATGAGCTGAGTGGCCTTACACATGCCTACAGTTTAATGCGGCCCGAAGGGTATACCGGTATGGAATTGAAGGGCATAAAAAAACGTTTTAAGGAAAAGGCTTTTGCTGCGGCAGTGAACAGAGATGAAATTACGGAAGCCATGCAGATGGCTGGGGTGGAACTTGAGGAGATTATGTTGTTTATTATTGAGAGGCAGGGAACTGTAAATTAGAAATTTCCCTGCGCATTGAAATTTCCGTACATTATTTAATTTCCGTCGATCAGAAATTTACTTCCGTGTATCAGAAATTTTCTTCCGCATGACAGAATTTATCTTCCGCATGTCAGGATTTCATTTCCGCTGATTAAAAAGGAGCTTCCGGATATAAAAAATGTATCTCCCGATATGAGGAATTGATTTCCGTTATATAGAAATCAATTCCTACCGAACAGATATTTGTTTCCGCATATCAAAGTTTAATTTCCGCAAGGTTGCGGGAATTTGTCATAAGGCGAATTCTTACTTTGTGGGTGGTATTTCTGCTTTGGGTTGTTTATTTAATGCTTTTGAAACTGTGCTGAAACCAAACTGGCCTCTCATATCTATTTTGCCTTTGTAAAACCTGGAAGCTATTTTACTCATGCTGATTACCTGGTCGTAAATCTGGTTGAATTCGGTTATTGCTTCTGCTGTAATTGTTTTACGCAATCCCTTAAAGCTTTCCTGGCTAATATTTGCATTCAATAAAGTATCAGCATAGCCTGTGATGTTATCCAGTACCTGCCTAGCCGTTCCTTTTGTAACAATCTCATCTTTTACACCGGCAGTTAAATTCTTTTTAAACTGGAAGAGTAATTGTATCAATGCTTCCTGGTATTTGTTTTTAGCATCTTTATGAAAAGATGTAAACCCAAGATTGTTAAGTATTTCATCACGCCTGGCTTTATCGTTTCTGAAATCTTCGTTGAGCTGTACTTTAAGTTCGGAAAGATCACTAAGGGACTGTTTCTGAATTTCTGTTATTACCTGTGTAGCCTGCCGCAGATCTTTTGCACTATCTACACCGAGGAAATTTTGTGTAGCATCGTTGATGCGTTTTTGAAGGTCTTCGAAGAAAGGATCGGCCCAGTTGCTGCGCTTGCTTTGTAAAAATGTTTTGTTGCGGATTGCGTTTTCGATAATGGTAGATGATGTTACCAACATATCTACATCTTTGATTTTGTAATTTCTTGTTACAGGTGCCATGATTAACAGTTTTTTATTGTTAGGGAATAAATTGAACTGCTAATTTTTGAAAAGTTTTTGAGATTTGCAATACCCTAAAGTGGTAATAAAAGAGGGTGGCAGTAATTTAATTGCACCTTTCTTTAGGGCGGTGACGATAATGAAAATGTAATCCGTGCTTTAGCCTTTGTTCCCTGCCCTGAAGGGCAGGGCAATTGAAGAAGAAGTTTAAAATAATGTAATTATTATACGCCGCTGGTTGGAGGCCGAAGCGGCGGTGATATAAAAAAAGGTTCGTGTGATAATACGAACCTTTGAAAGAGTTATTGTCAAAATTATTTTACAAAAACCGAAGCCGCATAAGCACTATTAGTACCATTTGTAAGCGATGTTACAACGCCGTTTTTCCAGATCTTAGCAACATCTTTTGTACCATTACTTTCCCAGCCTACGACATAAACATCGGTTCCGGAAACAAAAACAGCATGGGCTATTGCATAACCAGAACTACTGGTTAAAGAAGTAGCAATTCCGTTTTTCCATATCTTGGCCACTGTATTTGAGGCTGAAAGCATTTCATTTCCTGCCACATATACATCTGCTCCCGAAACATACACTGAAGCAGATCCATCGGTGTTGGTGTTATTGTTTAAAATGGTTGCCACTCCGTTCTTCCACACTTTAGTAACAATGGTACTGAATGGTGAATTATCCTCCCACCCGGCCACATACACATCTGTACCCGATACAAAAACCGAATAGGCCTGGGCATGCTCAGTTCCATTTGTTATATAACTAGCAACGCCATTTTTCCATACATGCGCAACATCTATCAACCCTATTTTTTCATACCCGGATATATAAACATCTCCTCCCGACACAAATACGGAACTTGCTGAAGATTCTTTGAGTCCGCTGGCTAAAACAGTTTTTACACCATTCTTCCACGATGTAGCTTTACTTCCCGTACCGGGGTCTTCCCAGCCAACCGCATATATATCTGTGCCCACCACAAAAACTGAATTGGCCTGGGCATCATTAATTCCATTGGTTAAAGCAGTTGCCACACTGTTCTTCCAAACTTTAGCAACCGTTTTAGTTCCATTACTTTCCCAGCCTGCCACATACACATCAGTACCCAAAACAAAAACTGAAATTGCTACAGCATTGTTAGTACCATCTGTTAAAGCAGTAGCCATACCATTTTTCCAGATCATTGCTACTTTCTTGGTTCCATTATATTCATACCCAACCACATATACATCACCCGATGATGAACCCGTGGTAGTAAAACTAACATCATTCCCATAAGCAGTGCCCACACTATTGGTTGCATAAGCACGAACATGATAAGTTGTTGATGCTGTTAAACCGGTTATAGCACTGGGGAATGTACCAATACCTGTACCATCTGTTGTTTTGGTTGATAAGGCGGTGGTTGGGTTAGCAGTTGTGCTCCAGCAAACACCACGGGCGGTTACGGTTGCGCCGCCATCGGTGCTTATTGTGCCACCACTGTTAGCTGTAGTATTTGTTATAGCGGTTACTGCGGTTGTTATAATTGTTGGTATGGTGCTGGTTGATGCAGTTGTAAAAACTGAATCGCCGCCATAAGCTGTGCCCACACTGTTGGTTGCATAGGCACGCACATGGTAAGTGGTTGCAGCAGTTAAACCGGTGATGGCACTTGCAAATATTCCGGTACCGGTTCCATCAGTTGTTTTGGTTGATAAAGCAATGGTTGGATTTGCTGTTGTGCTCCAGCAAACGCCACGGTCAGTTACGGCTGCACCACCATCTGCAACTACATTACCACCGCCGGTTGCAGTTGTCATGGTTACTGATGCTAAAGACGCTGTTGTTACTGTTGGCAATGCAGTGGAGATATTGGTAGTTGTAAAACTTATTTCGTTACCATAGGCTGTTCCTTCGCTGTTGGTTGCATAGGCACGTACATAATAAACTGTTGTGGCTGTAAGGCCTGTAATGTTACTTGTAAAGGCTCCACTTCCGGTACCATCGCTTGTATGGTTGCCCGTAACAACCGGGTTGGGCGAAGTGCCCCAGCAAACGCCACGGGCTGTTATAGCTGCGCCGCCGTCGTCTGTAATAATACCCCCGCTTGTTGCAGTGGTATTTGTTATGGATGTTGCTGCGGTGGTTGCAAGGGTTGGCAGTGTTGCTACAATATTTTCGGGGCTGAGTTCTTTCTGGCAGCTAAAAGATATAATGGCTAATAGAATTATGCAGAGAAAAGTTTTCATGTTTTATGATTGATAACCAAATATAGTGAATATGTAATAATTGATTTGTTGAGTAAATTTACCAGTAACACGGCTCCACAATGGTATGCGGTACAAGGGAGTGACACAACGATGATGCCATGAAAAACAAATGCCTGTCCCAAAAAAAACTAAACTGATTTTACTTCTGCACAAATATCCTGCAGTACTTTTTTTGCATCGCCAAACAACATGCTTGTTTTGGGTTGAAAGAAGAGATCATTTTCGATACCGGCGTAACCGGGTTTCATACTGCGTTTGTTTACAATAACGGTTTTGGCAAATTCAACTTCCAGTATGGGCATGCCGTATATGGGTGAGGCTGGATCATTTTTTGCAGCGGGGTTTACCACATCGTTGGCGCCGAGGATGAGGACCACATCGCAGGTTTTGAATTCGTCGTTGGCCTGTTCCATCTCCAGTAGTTTTTCATACGGTACATCGGCTTCGGCAAGCAGTACGTTCATGTGTCCGGGCATACGGCCGGCCACGGGGTGTATGGCATATTTAACTTCCACGCCTTTCTCTTCCAGTATTTTTTCCAGCTCGTGACATACGTGCTGGGCCTGCGCTACAGCCAAACCATAACCGGGCACTACCATTACTTTGTTGGCATAACTCATAACCATGGCCGCATCGGCCAGGCTGATTTCTTTGTAAGCGCCCTGGTCTTTGCCACTGGCACCAACTGTAGTTTTATTGCCACCGAAGGAACCGATCAAAACATTTTGCAGGGAGCGATTCATAGCCTTACACATGAGTATGGTAAGCAATGTACCCGCTGCGCCCACCAAAATACCGCCGGTGAGCATTACTTTATTATCGTATAAAAATCCGCCGCAGGCCGCAGCCACACCGGTGAATGAATTGAGTAAGGAAATTACAACGGGCATATCGGCACCGCCGATTGGCATAACAAAGAATACACCATAAACCAATGCCAAACCTAGAATTACATACACCAATAAATGTTGTGTGGGATCGTACACCAAATAAGCTCCTGCAGCAATTGTAATGGCAAGTACCAACAGGTTTAAAATATTCTGGCCGGTGAAACTGAGGTCTTTTACTTTGCCATTTAATTTGCCCCAGGCAATCATACTGCCGGCAAATGAAACAGAACCGATGATCAATCCTAAAACAATTATTAAAACAGTTGGTTGTATTGAATCGGCAGTTACAACACCTTCGGCAATTTGTTTTGAGAGATGATTAAACTCAACTACGGAAATTAATGCGGCACAGGCTCCACCCATACCATTGAAGAGGCTCACCATTTCGGGCATCGCCGTCATTTTTACTTTTTTTGCTGCCAGTGTTCCCACTACTCCACCCACCAGTAAGCCGCCAAATATCCAGGCATAGTTACCAAGGTGTTCACCGGTTTCGGATGTATATAAAAAGATGGTGCCTAAAATGGCTATGCTCATTCCGAATGCTGCCACCAGGTTTCCCTTACGGGCGCTGGCAGGATTGGAAAGCATTTTCAGCCCGGTAATAAAAGTGACCGAAGCAATTAAATAGCAGAGTGTAAGTATGTTTGATCCCATGGTACCCCAAACCCCTAAAGGGGCTTTTGTAGTTTTTAAATTTTATAGATAATGCCTTTTATTAAAGCACTTATTATTAGAATGATGTTTCCCTAGACCCCTTTAGGGGTTTGGGGTTTTATTTTTTCTTTTTAAACATTTCCAACATCCTGTCGGTTACCACAAAACCTCCTACCACATTTAATGTACCCAGTACCACGGCTAAAAAACCAAGTATCAGCGCCAGGTAATTATCTGTCTCGGCCTTGCCCATGATGATGATAGCCCCAATTACAACCACGCCATGTATGGCGTTAGCACCGCTCATGAGCGGCGTGTGTAATACACTGGGCACACGGCCTATCACTTCAATACCAACAAATATCATCAGGATTACGATGTAGATGATCTGTTGGTTTGTTGAAATAAAGTTTAGAATATTTTCCATTTTTGTATTTTAAAAACTCTTTGTTATTAGTTACTCCCTGTTTCTTTATGTACTTTTTTGCTTCTCCAAAAAAGTACCAAAAAAGGAGCCCGACAAAAGATTACATCCCTTTTGTCGGAGGGAGCCTTGATTAGGCTTTTGTGCTACTGTAAACTCAGATTCGGTTCCCTGATGGTTAATGCAACCTGTTTAAAGAATAGCTTTCATTATTTGTTTTACAAAAGAGCTGTTACTCTTTCATTCGTTACTTCTCCTCCATGTACCACACAGGTTCCTTTCACCAGGTCATCTTCAAAATTTAAATTGAATTTGCCTTCCTTATCTATCATCAGCTGTAAAAAGTTCAAAATATTTTTACCGTATAATTTACTTGCATCGCTGGGCATGCTTGATGCCAATGCTGAATTACCAACAATGCTCACGCCATTATGAACCACGGTTTCATCATTCTTTGTAAGTTCTGTATTACCGCCGGTTGCTGCAGCCAGGTCAATGATAACAGAGCCATTTTTCATGGCTGTCATCATTTCGGTAGTAATTAATATAGGGGCTTTTTTACCGGGTATTTGTGCAGTGGTAATTATTATATCAGCCTTGGCAACACTCTCTGCAATTTTTGCTTTTTGGCGTTGCATAAAATCTTCGCTTTGTTCTACGGCATATCCACCGGCTTTGCTGGCATCAGCAGCGCCTTCCACTTCAACAAATTTTGCACCCAGGCTCATTACTTCTTCTTTTACAGCCGGGCGTGTATCAAAAACTTCTACCACAGCACCAAGCCTTTTACTTGTTGCTATTGCCTGTAAACCGGCAACACCTGCACCCAGTATCAACATCTTGGCAGGAGGAATACTTCCTGCCGCCGTCATAAACATGGGAAAATATTTGGGGAATAAATTAGCTGCAAGCAATACCGCTTTGTAACCGGCAATATTTGCCTGGCTGCTTAAAATATCCATGCTTTGTGCACGGGTGGTACGTGGCAGCATATCCATACTGAAAACGGTTAAGCCCTTTGCAGCAAGGTCTTTCATCAACCCGGCATTAAACAAAGGCTGATAAACACCTAAAATAATTTTTGATTGAAGATTGCCAATTTCAGATTGAGGAAGTGAATTAATGCTCACTATAAAATCGCTGCTTTGCAATACTTCGCTACGTGATTTTATGGATGCTCCTGCTTCGGCATATTTTTCGTCATTTGCAAAAGCTGTTACACCTGCACTATTTTCAACACAAACATCTACATTCCATTTTTTAAGAATGGCAACATGTTCTGGCAGCAATGAGACTCTTGTTTCGGGAGATGGTTCTTTTAAAACGCCAATTATCATAAGCAATGAATTAAAGCAAATGTAAGAAAAATTAAAACCGTATGGTGAAGTGCTGTTTATGATTAATATCAGCATTCAAAAAAACAATGCCGATAAAAAAAAGATCAATCGTTAAAGTCACTGCCGGATGCTCTTTTATGGCAGTCCAGGCTTCTTCCATCTCGGCACTCCAGTGTATGTCATCAAATACTAATATGGTTGCAGGGATTGAGTGATTGAGCAACTGGTTAAAATAATTAAGGGTTGGTTCTTTGCGATGGTTACCATCTGCAAAAGCAAAGTTTACGGTTTTGAGCTTTGATAAAAGTGGAGACAGGGTTTGCTCAAAATCTCCTTCGGTTAATTGCACATTATTTAACTGCAACGCTGCAAAATTCTGTTTAGCTATGGAAGCAATAGCACCCGATCCTTCGCAGGTAAATACTTTGGAAGCCGCATTTGCCGAAGCAAGGTATGCCGTTGTAATGCCAAAGGAAGTACCCAGTTCAACAACTGTTTCTGGCTTATAATATTGTATCATCCTGTATAAAAGCTGTGCATATTTTTTTGGTTTGAGCGATGATGCAGCAATATCTGATACAACTCTTTTGTTTGTTTTGATTACTGATGAGCCTGCACCAAAGTCTTCTACTTCTATAACCGTTGAATCAGTCAACAGCTGTTTTCTTGTTTTTTCAATTGCCTGATAAGCAGGATAGTTTTGTTTATCGTTCAATACGTGTTTTACAAAATCAAATACAAAGGGAGAATGAATACCGTGGCCTTTTCCGTTGGAAGCGGAGAGGTAATAGTACAGGTATTTTTTTGCAAGTTGGAATTTTGTAAACATGATCACTTCAAAAATACAGAAGGAAAGGGAAGTCTTCCTTTTTTCTTTGATCTTAAATAAATAAGAACAAGCAATAGAATAATCAAAGGAAAACTGTATAAGTTATAGGGATGAGCATTTTCATAATAAGCAGACCATGAATAGGGCAAATAGTCCCGGTATAGACTTGTTATGAAAATAACTATCCTTTCATAAAAGAAGCAAGAATTTGAAAGAAAAAAAAGTAATGTAAACCATATGCTTATTCTGAATTTGCGAAAAAAGAGAAGCAGTCCCAATATAAAAGATAAAAGATTTATGATCGGGATAACTGTCCAGAATTCCCAGGATCCATTTTCTTTAAAAGCATACCATTCGTATTGATTTTGTCCATACCAGGCCATAAAAAATTCAGCAGCTAAAGCAAGAAGAAAGAACAAACTACACCATGCAGCAAGTGTGTTGAATACATACAAAAGATTATAAGATTCAGGCTTTACCTTATTCTTAAAAAATGTGCCGGCGAATAACAGGATAACTGCAAGCTGGTAGATAACCAGGTAAATGCCTACAAAAAAAGGAATAGCAATATAAAAACTAACAACACTCACTTCCTTACCCATGTTTGAAATGAGTAAGCATACTTATGTTTTTCATCCGCAGCAAATTCCTGCAAAGAGGTTTGCTGCCATTTTGTTTCATCTATTGCGGGGAAAAAAGTATCCCCATCCAATGTTGCATGCACACGGGTGATGTAAATTTTATCAGCGATCTCAATGGACTGTTTATAAATTTCTCCGCCACCAATTACAAATATTTCGTTGCAGTTTGTTTCTTTTGCTTTTTGCAAAGCTTCATTTAAATCTGTTGCTGAAATTGTTCCTTCCCCTTTCCAATCTGCCTGCCGGGTTATAACAATATTAAACCTGCCGGGCAGTGGTTTGTTAACCGCTTCAAATGTTTTCCGGCCCATGATGACGGGCATACCCCAGGTAGTATTTTTAAAAAATTTAAGATCGTTGGGCAAATGCCAGAGCAGTTGGTTGTCTTTACCAATGGCATTATTTTCTGCGGCAGCAACTATTAGTGAGATCATATAAAGTAAAAAATCAAAAGTAAAAAGTAAAAATAAGCAACTTAGTCGCTCTGGCAATTTTTTGAATTTTGACTTTTGATTTTTTACTTATACAGCTACCGGTGCTTTTATGGCAGGATGTGATTCGTAATTCAGCAACTCAAAATCTTCAAACTTAAAATCAAAAATATCTTTTACTGTAGAATTTATCTTCATCTGCGGCAAAGGAAAAGGCGTTCTGCTTAATTGCAGGTTTGCCTGCTCAAAATGATTATTGTACAAATGCACATCGCCAAAGGAATGAACAAATTCGCCAGGCTCAAGATCGCAAACCTGTGCAATCATCATGGTTAATAAAGCATAAGACGCAATGTTAAAAGGCACACCCAAAAACACATCGGCGCTACGTTGATAAAGCTGGCAACTCAGTTTTCCGTTTGCAACATAAAATTGAAACAAACAATGACAAGGCATCAGTTTCATCTTTGGCAAATCAGCAACATTCCACGCACTGATGATCATACGTCTGCTGTCGGGGTTTGTTTTTAAAGTATGTATCAATTCTTTTACCTGGTCAACCTCTACCCCATCTGCACCAATCCAGCTTCGCCATTGTTTGCCATACACCGGACCAAGATCTCCGTTTTCATCAGCCCACTCATCCCATATTTTTACATTGTGTTCTTTTAAATAACCAATATTGGTATCGCCCTGCAAAAACCAAAGCAGCTCATAAATAATACTTTTAAGATGGCATTTTTTTGTGGTCACCAGTGGAAACCCATCTGCCAGGTTAAAGCGCATCTGGTAACCAAAAACACTACGGGTTCCGGTTCCGGTGCGGTCGCTTTTGTCGGCACCGGTTTCAATAATATGTTTAACTAAATCGAGATATTGTTG
The DNA here is from genome assembly GCA_963715585.1 of uncultured Chitinophagaceae bacterium. GTDB lineage: Bacteria > Bacteroidota > Bacteroidia > Chitinophagales > Chitinophagaceae > Ferruginibacter. The sequence goes on from OY970254.1 coordinate 3,523,567, forward strand.
CATGGATGCAAAATAAGTGAAAAGTCAAAAGTCAAAACACAAAAGTTGATAACAATTCACATTTTCAGAAAGCTTTTATCTACGTATAGGAATTTTTGACTTTTTACTTTTGAATTTTGACTTCTAATAAATTCCCAATCTCAGAAACCCAACTATCAACCATCAACTTTCAACTATTAACTAAGCCGTATCTTTGCCCCGGAGAAAAAAATATGAGCAAAAAAGGAAAAGTTTTAATGGCCATGAGCGGCGGTATAGATAGTACCGTGGCTGCTTTAATGCTTCACAAAGAAGGTTACGAAGTGGTGGGCATTACTATGAAAACATGGGACTATGCAGCCAGTGTGGGCACCACCGGCAAAAAAGAAACCGGGTGCTGCAACCTGGATAGTTTTAACGATGCCCGCCAGGCAGCGGTGCAGCATGGCTTTCCGCATTTTATTTTAGACATACGGGAAGAGTTTGGCGATTTTGTAATTGAAAATTTTATTGAGGAATATATTGCCGGCCGCACTCCCAATCCCTGTGTAATGTGTAACACACATATCAAGTGGCGTGCTCTGATGAAAAGAGCTGATGCACTCAACTGCGATTTTATTTCAACCGGCCATTATGCACAGGTACATCAGCATACAAACGGCCGCTATTTTATACGCAAGGGAATTGATGATACCAAAGACCAAAGCTATGCCCTGTGGGGATTACAGCAGGACCTGCTTAGCCGTACCATTTTGCCATTGGGTACCTATCATAAAAAAGATATACGCCAGATGGCGCACGATTTTGGCTACCCCGAGCTGGCTAAGAAAAACGAGAGCTACGAAATTTGTTTTGTGCCCGATAACGATTACCGCGGCTTTTTAAAACGCAAGGTGGAAGGATTGGAAGAGCGGGTTAACGGTGGAAATTTTATTGACAAAACCGGTAAAATTCTGGGGCAACACAAGGGCTATCCTTTTTACACTGTTGGACAACGTAAAGGGCTTGATATTGCCCTGGGCCGCCCCGCTTTTGTTACCGAAATTTTACCAGAAACCAATACCGTTGTGCTAGGCGAAGAAGCAGATTTAAACCGAACGGAAATGAAAGTGAAAGGCATAAACTGGTTAAAATATGATGGTATAACTGAGGGCATGGAAGCCACAACCAAGATCAGGTATAAAGATAAAGGTGCATTAAGTAACCTATACACATACGAAAATGGTATAAATGTGCGTTTTTATGCAGATGTTAAAGGTGTAGCCCCTGGCCAGAGTGCGGTTTTTTACGAAGGCGATGACGTAATTGGTGGTGGAATTATTCAACGGTCGGAGCAGCCTTTTTCCATTTAATTGTATCTATATTTGTAATATATAAAAATCTTATGAGAAAGGTATCGCTTGTATTAATCATCGTTTCATCTGTAATTTTCAGCGCCTGTAATAAAGATGCAGAAGTGCTTGACCTGCCTGCCATAAATGATTATTACCCTTTAGAAGTGGGTAAATATGTTACCTATAGCCTCGATTCTACTGTTTTTATAAATTTTGGAACAAAAGATACGGTGATCAAATACCAGGTAAAACACCAGATAGATGGTACATTAACCGATAACCTGGGAAGACCGGCTTACAGAGTTACCCGTTACATACGCAAAACAGCGGCCAATGCATGGGTGCCCGATAATACTTTTATGGCGGTACCAACTGATTTTGCTATGGAGTTTATTGAAAACAATATGCGCTTTATAAAGCTTAAAGGGCCAATAAGAGATGCTTTTACCTGGAAAGGAAATTCATTCATTGACACGTACTCTTTAAATTCAAACGTAAAGTACCTTGATGATTGGGATTATACTTATGAGGATGTGAATACTAAGCAAACCATTGGCACATTCACCCTTGACAGTACTTTGAGTATTAACCAACGTGATGAGATTATCGGTAATCCTAATGACGTTAATTCTTACAGCGAGATAAATTTTAGTGCCGAAAAATATGCAAAAGGTATTGGCCTTGTTTACCGCAATTTTTCACACGTGGAATATCAACCCCCTACACCCGGCCGTAGCGGCTACCGCATTGGTTATAGTGTGAAGATGACGATGATAGATCATAATTAGAACAAGCTTCAAGGGAGGTAGCTTCAAGGGAGAAGCATACAAACTCAGGTAAATCCTTGAAATAAAAAAGCATTTCCAAATATAAAATTTGCCCCCTTGTAGCTTTAAGCTACTCCCCTTTTATTTTCCCCTGCAGAAAGTAGAGAAATCTGTTCCCGGTATTTTATCTGCTCCTAATTGATTGAGCATGGTTACCAGTTGCCCACGGTGATAGCTGGCATGATTAAATACATGATGCAGCATTTGATAAACCTGCATCTTTATCTGTTCCTTATTACGCACAAAAGCAAACACATGTACAAGCTGGTGCTCTGTAGCTGCATCAACCCATTCTTTAAATTGCTGACTTTGTTTGGCGAGGATTTCTGTCATTTCACTAAATGGGCCGGTAAACTGAGCACTGTCTAAAACAATGTTTTCTGTCAGCTTCAGGCGTTTCCACCACACTTCTTCAGCAAGCCACATGTGTTGTAATGTTTTGTACAAAGACGGAAAACTGCTGATGATCTCTCTGTTGATGTCTTCATCACTTAGCTTACTGATACGGTCTGTTAAAAGTTTGGTTGCCCAGATATTGTAAGCAGCATACTGTTGTAATAATTCCTTCATTGTTTTCTGTACTTTTGATTTTTACCGGTCGGCTCCGGTAAAATTATCAATTTATCACTATACAATTATCAATTAAAAATATGCCTGATAAAAAATTTCCATTCAGCGGTTTTAGTTCGGTTGCCATACATGGCGGCCACGAGCAGGATCCAAATTATGCCCACCTTACTCCTATTTATGCCAGCAGCACTTATGTGTTTGATGAGGCTGAGCAAGGCATGAGAAGATTTAGTGGCGAAGAAAAAGGATATATCTACAGCCGCTGGGGCAACCCCTCGATTACAGAAGCAGAAGAAAAAATTGCGGCGCTTGAAAGTTTTGGTATTGCAGATGAACATGGAAATGCCATTGCGCTGAAAGCAATTTTACACGCCAGCGGCATGGCAGCCATCAGCACTTTAATGATCGGTACTTTAAAAGCCGGTGATAAAATTTTAACGCATTACTCATTGTATGGCGGTACGCAGGAACTGATTGAAAAAGTTTTAACCCCACTTGGCATTGAAGCGATCATTATTGATCTGAGAGATGTAGATGCCGCTGCCAATGCCATCAATACTGATGATAAAATAAAAATGCTGTACCTGGAAACGCCGGCCAATCCCACCATCCAGTGCGTAGATATTGATGAACTAACCAGGCTTGCCAAAACAAAAAATTTAATAGTAGCTGTTGATAATACTTTCGCCACGCCTTATCTGCAACAGCCATTTCAATACGGTGTTGATTATGTAATGCACAGCACCACCAAATTTTTAAACGGTCACGGCACTGCCATTGGTGGCATATTACTGGGTAAAGATGTGCAGCACATGAGCAGCCACATGACCAAGGTACACCGCCTGCTGGGTGGCAACAGCAATGCTTTTGATGCTTTTTTATTAACGCAGGGAATGAAGACACTGGAAGTACGCATGGAGCGTCATTGCCACAATGCCATGGAAGTTGCCGGATTTTTAGAGCAACATCCCGCAGTGAATAAAGTAAATTACCTGGGCTTGCCTTCTCATCCTGATTTTTATACAGCATCCAAACAAATGCGGCATGCCGGTGCCATGCTTAGTTTTGAAATGAAAGATGGACTGGAAGCAGCAAAAAATTTTATTGATAAACTGCAGATGTGTATCCGTGCAGTATCGCTGGGTACCTGCGACACATTACTTTCCCATCCGGCAAGCATGACGCACTACAGCGTGCCTAAAGAAAAAAGAGAGCAGTATGGTATTACCGATGGGTTGATACGCATGAGTGTGGGCATTGAAAATGTACAGGACATAATTATGGATTTAGAACAGGCATTAAGCTAAAAAAAAGTAAAAAATCAAAAATCAAAATGGAGTTTATAATAAGAAGGGCTGTTAAAGAAGATTGTACCAGAATGATGGAACTCATTCAGGAACTGGCAGTATATGAAAAGGAGCCCGATGCTGTTACGGTAACATTCGATCATTTTGTGGAAAGCGGTTTTGGAGCAAACTCCGTATGGTTTGCTTATGTGGCCGAATACAAAGGAAATGTTGAAGGTTTCGCTTTGTGTTACATCCGCTATAGCACCTGGAAAGGCCAGCGCCTGTACCTGGAAGATTTTTTAGTATCAGAAAAAATGCGTGGCAAAGGAATTGGCAAATTATTGTTTGATACATTGATTGAAGAATGTAAGGCAAAAAAATACAGCGGTATGGTTTGGCAGGTGCTGGACTGGAATGAGCCTGCTATAAATTTTTATAAAAAATATCCGGAAGTTAATATTGACAGTGGCTGGTTGAATTGCAGTATTAATTTTTAGTTCAAGCCCTTACCTTTGCAGCCTCAAACACAAAACTATATGGCAGAAAAATTAACCATGGGTACTGATGGCAAACTACAGGTTCCAAACAACCCAATTATCCCTTTTATTGAAGGCGATGGCATTGGTCCTGAAATTTGGCATGTGGCCCAAAAAGTATTTGATGCCGCTGTGAATAAAGCTTACGGCGGACAAAGAAAAATTGAATGGAAAGAAATGCTGGCCGGGGAAAAAGCTTTTAAGCAAACCGGGGAATGGTTGCCGGCAGCAACTTTACAAACTGCAAAAGACTATCTCGTATCCATTAAAGGGCCATTAACAACCCCCATTGGTGGTGGCATCCGTTCGCTAAACGTGGCCATGCGGCAGGACCTGGACCTGTACGCCTGTGTAAGGCCGGTTAAATGGTTCAAAGGTGTTCCTTCACCGGTAACACATCCCGAAAATGTGGACATGATCATCTTTAGAGAAAACACCGAAGATATTTATGCAGGCATTGAGTGGAAAGCCGGATCGGCAGAAGCACAAAAGTTTGAAAAGTTTTTAATAGAGGAAATGGGTGTGAAGAATATCCGTTTCCCGGGCGATAGCAGTTATGGTGTAAAGCCTGTTTCTGCTGAGGGTAGCAAGCGCCTAGTAAGAGCTGCTATTAAACATGCACTTGAACATGATCTTCCTTCGGTATCATTGGTACATAAAGGAAACATCATGAAATTTACCGAAGGTGGTTTTAAAACCTGGGGTTACGAAGTGGCACGCCAGGAGTTTGGCAACCAGACCTTTACCTGGGATGAATGGGATGAACTGAAAAAAGAACATGGTGAGGCACATGCTAACGAAGTACAGCGCAAAGCATTGCATGAAGGCAAACTGCTGGTGAAAGATGTGATAGCAGATAATTTTTTACAGCAGATATTGATTGCACCAAAAGATTATTCGGTAGTAGCTACGCTAAACCTGAATGGTGATTATATTTCGGATGCACTGGCTGCAGAAGTAGGCGGTATAGGCATTGCACCCGGTGCCAACATCAATTACAAAACCGGCTATGCAGTTTTTGAAGCCACACATGGCACGGCTCCAAAATTTGCCGGTACCAACAGCATGAATCCATCTTCGGTTATTTTAAGCGGCTGTATGTTGCTGGAGTATATTGGATGGAAGGAAGCTGCAGACCTGATCACTTCTGCGCTGCAGGCTGCCATCATGCGTAAAAGGGTAACGATAGATTTTTATAACCTGATGAGCGGAGCCACACTTTTAAAAACAAGTGAGTTCGGCGAAGAAATCATTGCTGATATGGGTGCGGTAACAGGTGATGCACAATTAAAGAAAAGCAGTAGCCTGTAAGAAATTATGAGTTATGAATTATGAATTCAAACTTTTGATTTTTGACTTTTTACTTTTGACTTTCCCTATTAATGTACATTTGCAAAAACAATTAATAAATCATGGCAAAAATTAAAGTTGACAACCCCGTAGTAGAACTGGACGGCGATGAAATGACCCGTATCATCTGGAAATTTATTAAAGACAAACTGATACTTCCTTACCTGGAAGTTCCTATTCAATATTACGACCTGGGCATGGAATACCGTGATGAGACCAACGACCAGGTAACCATTGATGCAGCCAATGCCATCAAAGCTTGTGGCGTGGGTATCAAGTGTGCAACCATTACACCCGATGAAGACCGTGTGAAAGAATTCAAACTAAAACAAATGTGGAAATCACCAAACGGTACCATCCGTAATATTCTGGATGGCACTGTTTTTCGTGAGCCCATCGTAATGCAGAATGTACCACGTTTAGTTACCAACTGGACGGCACCGATCATTGTTGGTCGCCATGCTTTTGGCGACCAGTACCGTGCTACAGATACGGTGATAAAAGGTAAAGGAAAATTAACCATGACTTTTACACCTGAAGGCGGAGGTGATGCACAAACTTTTGAAGTGTACAATTACAAAGGCGATGGCGTGGCCATGTGCATGTACAATACCGATGAAAGTATTTATGGTTTTGCAAGAAGTTGCTTTAATATGGCGCTTAGCAAAAAATGGCCTTTATATCTTTCAACAAAAAATACCATTCTTAAAAAATACGACGGACGTTTTAAAGATATTTTTGAAGAAGTTTATCAAAATGAATTTAAAGCTGCTTACACAGCTGCAGGTATTACATACGAACACCGTCTGATTGATGACATGGTTGCCAGCGCATTAAAATGGAATGGCAATTTTGTTTGGGCATGTAAAAATTATGATGGTGATGTACAGAGTGATACCGTTGCACAGGGATTTGGTTCATTGGGTTTAATGACTTCTGTACTAGTTACACCTGATGGCAGTACCATGGAAGCGGAAGCAGCACATGGTACTGTAACCCGCCACTACAGGGAGCACCAAGCCGGCAGACCAACATCTACCAACCCGATTGCTTCTATTTTTGCCTGGACAAGAGGCCTTGCCTTCCGTGGTAAATTAGACAGCAACCAACCGTTGATTGATTTTTGTAACGCACTGGAAGCAGTTTGTATTGAAACCGTTGAAAGCGGCAAAATGACAAAAGATCTGGCCGTTTGTATTCATGGCAACAAAGTAAACCACGGTGAGCATTATTTATACACCGAAGAATTTTTAGATGCCATTGACGAAAATCTGAAAAAGAAAATGGGATTTTAAGGATAATTTATAGTTATAAAATTAAACGCCTTGCAGTAAGCAGGGCGTTTTTAATTATCTTTAATTATGACCTCTGCCATTATCATTACCATTTGTGCTTTATTGTTGATTGCCTATATTTTTGATCTTACTTCTTCAAAAACAAAAATTCCATCTGTAATACTTTTATTGCTTTTAGGATGGGGAGTTCGTCAACTGCAGGCAACGTTACATATTAATATTCCAGACCTATCCCAACTATTACCCATTTTTGGAACCATAGGTTTAATCCTCATTGTGCTGGAAGGTTCGCTGGAACTGGAGTTGAACAGGTCGAAAGCTTCCATCATAAAAAAATCTTTCCTTGCTTCATTATTACCAATACTAGCCATGAGTTTTTTACTGGCCTTTGCTTTCCAATATTTCCTTACTGGTCTTTCGTTAAGAGATGCGCTTACCAATGCTGTTCCGTTTTGTGTCATCAGCAGTTCAATAGCCATACCCAGCGCAAAATATTTAAGTACTTCCAACAAGGAATTCATCACATACGAAAGCAGCCTCTCCGATATTTTTGGTGTTATCATTTTTAATTTTGTTGCTTTAACCGAACTCAATAAATCACATACCATTGCAGAAGCGGGCCTTCAATTACTTATCATGATCGCTGTTTCATTTATTGCAACTATTGCACTGGCTTTTTTATTGAGTAAGATAGATCATCATATAAAATTTGTACCCATCATTTTACTGGTGTTACTTATTTATGCTATTGCAAAGCTGTATCACCTACCGGCACTTATTTTTATACTGATCTTTGGCTTGTTCCTGGGTAACCTCGATGAATTAAAGAGATTTAAATGGATAGACAAACTTAAACCGGATGAGCTAAATGTTGAAGTACATAAATTTAAAGAGCTCATCACCGAGGGCACATTTCTTATACGCACCGTATTTTTTTTATTGTTTGGCTATCTGATAGAAACATCAGAAGTTTTGAATGCCGATACATTTGTATGGGCTGTAGCAATTGTTGCTGCAGCTTTAGTGATACGTGCTATTCAATTCAAAATATCTAAAATATCTATGCTACCCATGCTGTTTATTGCACCCAGGGGATTAATAAACATCCTGCTTTTTCTATCCATTGTGCCTGCACAAAATATACCGCTTGTAAATAAATCACTTATCCTGCAGGTTGTATTGTTATCGGTGCTGCTGATGATGATTGGGTTAATTGCCACCGGAAAAAGAGAAGTATTGTTAACAAAAGAAAAAAGTAAAACTGATGAACCAGTCGGCATCTAACGACCCGCTACACGGCAAAACACTCCAGATGATTGTAACACACCTGGTGGAAATGTATGGTTGGGAAGAACTGGCCAAACTCATTCCCATCAATTGTTTTAAAAGCAATCCAAGTATAAACAGCAGCCTTAAGTTTTTACGCAAAACGCCTTGGGCACGTAAGAAGGTGGAAGAGCTTTATATCAATGGATAAGTTTAAAAGTTTTAACTTGTACTCAACATTCATTTTATGGAAATACAAAAAGATATCCGCCTGGCGGTTTTAATAGATGCCGACAATGTGCCTTACAGCAATGTAAAAGGTGTGATGGAAGAAATAACCAAATACGGCACACCAACTTTTAAGCGTATTTATGGCGATTGGACAAAACCAACCGTTAGCGGCTGGAAAAATGTGCTGCTGGAAAATGCTATTACCCCCATTCAGCAATACAGTTATACCAGCGGCAAAAACAGCAGCGACAGTGCTCTCATCATTGATGCCATGGATATTTTATACTCGGGCAAGGTAGATGGTTTCTGCATCATCAGCAGTGATAGCGATTTTACAAGGCTTGCAACCAGGCTGCGTGAAGCCGGCATGAAAGTATTTGGCATTGGCCAAAAGAAAACACCCAATCCTTTTATTGTGGCCTGCGATAAATTCATTTACATGGAAATTATTCCGGTGTTTGGCGCAGAGGCCGAAGAGATAAACCCGGCTAAAACAAAATCCAGCAAACCCACTGCTCCAAAGCCTACTGTTGATAAACTGAATAAAGAAACACTTAAATTAATTGCACATACCATCAATGATCTGGCAGATGAAAACGGCTGGGCATTTTTAGGAGATGTGGGAAACCTGATCTTAAAAAAACAACCAAACTTCGACCCGAGGAATTATGGTTTTCAAAAATTAACGCCGCTGATAAAATCATCGCCGCAATTTGAAATTGATAAGAGAGAGACGGATAAGGCGGGGATAAAGCTGGTTTATATAAGGAACAAAGAATAACTGGCCTAAACTATAATTTGAAATAATGAGATTAGCAGGATTTATATTTTTACTTATTCTCTTTCTACCATCAAAAGCACAACAAAATCCATTTTCAACTTTAAAATTTGATAAAGTAGTTATGTATGATTTTGCCGGAGGTAAAGGTTCTGATTTATATATAGTTGATAATAAAGGCCAGCTTGCAAAATCTATCAGTAAACAAATTCAGCTTGATAAAGTAATTGTCAGCAAACTAAATGAGAAGTTAGGCAACAAGAAATCTTACGGCGACGTAACTGCCGCTTGTTTCGATCCTCATTTAGGTTTTGTATATTATTTAAGTGGGAAAATTGTAGCTCACATTACAATATGTTTGGATTGCAATAGGCTACGTTCAAGTATTCCAATTGTTGCGCAACAACAAGGAAAAGTTGGAAAAGGAAAAGATGCTTATTACATTTCCGATGGATTAAGCATAACATTTAGGAATTTTCTAAATACACTTTTGGTTAAGAATAATTTCTCTCATCAAATAGACAAAAAATAATTTCAATTTTATTTATCTATTCTTTTAGTCCCACTATACAACTCATACTCAAACAACCTGCAATCAATCTTACTGGTATAAAACTCAATCCTGCGGCTTGGTTTTAAACCGATCTTTTTGCCAAGCTCCAGGTTACCGGTAAAAATATATCCAAAGTATCCCTTGCATTTCTTCTTTAAAAAATCGCCCATACGTTTGTAGGTAATTTCAAGTTCAGCTTCTACGCCAAGCCTGTCGCCATACTCCGGGTTAAAATAAATAACACCGTTTTCTTCTTCGGGGATATTTGTTTCTTCAAAATCGCAAACGGCAAATTCAATAAACTCTTCCACGCCGGCAATGCCTGCATTTACTTTTGAAATGTTCACTGCATCTTCACTGATATCGGTGGCAATAATTTTTAATCCGGGTACATCAACAACTTGTTGCTCCAGTTTTCTAAACTCAACATTATACATGTCTTCATTATAACCGGTCAGGTGCATAAATGCATAATTAAAACGCAGCAGTCCGGGTTTACGGTTGGTAGCCAGCAAGGCAGCTTCAATAGCAACCGTGCCCGATCCACACATAGGGTTTACAAATACAGATGTACGATCCCATTTAGTGGCCAGCAAAGTGGCCGCAGCCAAAGATTCCAGCATGGGCGCCTTACCGGGAATTTTTCTATACCCATGCTTGGATAAGGTTTCGCCAGAGGTATCAATAAAAATTTCGGCCAGCGATTCCTTCCAGTATAAATGAATAACAGTCTTGTCAAGTTCGGGGCCCGAGTTGGGGCGCTCACCGGTTTTATTGCGGAAACGGTCAACAATGGCATCCTTCACTTTCACATTGGCAAATAAAGAATTGTTGATGGTATCATTGCTCACATTACTGCTGATGGAAAAATATCCATCAACGGTCAACACATCTTCCCAGGGAAAATCGAGGAGTGATTTGTACAGGTCATCTGCATTATCAGCCTTAAATTCCTGTAAAGAAAATAATACCTGGCTGGCGCAGCGCAAATTCAGATTCAGCTTGATACAATCCTGTAAAGTACCCTTCAGTTCTACACCGGTTTTAAAAACCCGTTCGGGTTTAAAACCCAGGGCGGCTACTTCCAGTTGAAGCCAGGGAGATAAACGGTTGCTGCAGGTAATGATGATGCGGCTTGTAGTTTCAAAAATTTGCATCTGCAAACTTAGTTTAAATAGAACACACATGACACAGATTGAACGGATTTGCGCTGATCAGATCTGTTTTGATCAGCTATATCCGTGTAATCAGTGTTCTATCCTTCGCATCAAAACTCCCAACTCTGCTTTATATTTGCACCATGCTAACAATCAGTAACCGCGGCATGCAAATGCCTGCTTCCCCCATTCGTAAATTGGTTCCTTATGCAGAAGCTGCAAAAAAGAAAGGAACCAAAGTGTATCATTTAAACATCGGCCAGCCCGATATTGAAACACCGCCACAGTGTTTGGATGCTGTGCGTCATTCTGATTTTAAAGTGCTGGAATATAGTCATAGTGCCGGTAACGAAAGCTACCGCAGAAAATTAGTACAGTATTATAAAACTGTTGGTATTGATGTAACGCATGAGCAGATCATCATCACCACCGGTGGCAGCGAAGCTATTATTTTTGGTTTTATGGCCTGCATGGATGCCGGGGATGAAGTGATCATTCCCGAACCATTTTATGCAAACTACAATGGTTTTGCTGTGGAAGCTGGTGTAATTGTAAAGCCAATCACTTCCTCCATTGAAACAGGTTTTGCTTTGCCGCCCATTGAAGAATTTGAAAAATCAATCACTTCAAAAACCAAAGCAATTGTAATCTGCAATCCAAATAATCCAACCGGTTATTTGTACAGCGCAGCCGAAATGGAAGTTTTAAAACAACTCATTACCAAATACAACCTGTATTTATTTGCCGATGAAGCTTACCGTGAATTTTGTTACGAAGGTATCCATATCAGCGCCATGCATTTAACAGGTGTAGATGATAATGTTGTTTTAATGGACACCATCAGCAAGCGTTACAGCGCCTGTGGTGGCCGCATTGGTGCATTTGTTACAAAAAATAAAGCCTTACTAGATGCTACGATGAAACTGGCACAGGCAAGATTGAGCCCGCCATCCTTTGCACAAATTTTGGGCGAAGCGGCAGTTGATTTACCTGCTGATTATTTTAACGGCACCAGAGCCGAATATAAATTGCGGCGTGATACGATTGTAAGCAGATTAAATGCTATGCCCGGCGTTTTTTGCCCCAACCCCGGTGGCGCTTTTTATGCTATGGCCAAATTGCCCATTGATGATTCAGATAAATTTTGCCAGTGGTTGCTGGAGTCTTTTAATTACAACAACGAGACTGTAATGCTTGCGCCGGCTACAGGTTTTTACAGCACGCCGGGCCTTGGCAAACAGGAAGTGCGTCTGGCTTATGTAATAAATGTGAATGCTATCAATGCAGCGATGGATTGTTTGGAGAAGGCATTGGAAGTATATCCCGGGAAAGTTTAATTCTTTTGTATGAATGAAGAAAAAGACAAATCACCCCACATATTAAATGCGTCTTCTAATTTACTGGGGCTTTGCTTTGTTGTGCTCACTTCTCTTAAATTACTGAACATTGCAGGCAAAACAATTATTGATGAATTAACAACTGTAGCCATAATGCTCTTTATGGCAAGTTGTATTCTTTCTTTTTTATCTATACGAGGTTCCATCAAAAAAAGCGGCAGGCTGGAGAATATTGCAGATATATTTTTCCTGGCGGGTTTATCACTTTTGTTTGTAACTACTTTGCTTTTTTCGTTCAACATTATTAACTGATGAACTTTAATGCTTTTTTTTCTTAGGCTTTGAGGCAACAACTTTTGGCGAAGACACCATTACAATACTTATAGACTGAGACTGATTTACCAGGCTTATCGCCCTGTCTTTATAGCCTTTACATTGTATTTGCAGTGAATCAGCGGGTGAAGCAAACACAACTGCATTTCCACTTTGGCTGGTAGTTAAAAGCTCGCCGGTTGATTTAATTTTTATTGTAGCGCCAATGATCGGTTCTCCGGCTTTTGAATCTAATACCATAACAGCATAGTAAGTTTGTGCATGAAGTATATAACCGCTCAACACCAACCCAATCATCAATATAAGTTTTCTCATGTTTATCTTAAATGAGTTTTTAAAAATGCAACTGTTTTATTCATTGCATCATCTGTATTTGTGGTATTAAAACCGTGCCCGTCTAAAAGATATTCATAGTATTCATTTGGCACACCCAATGTATTTAACCTTGCTCTTAACTGCTGGCTTTGATACAAAGGAACAATCACATCAATGGTTCCATGAAAAATAATGGTAGGTTTTGTTTGTGTTGTTGCTACTGAATATGGACTGTTGGAATCATATAAAGGCACATCCCAGGGAGCACCATTAAACTGTATCAAAAGATCGCTGATGGCTCTACCCATGAAAATATTATAAGTATTATACCAACTCCAGTCGCTTAATTTGGCAGGACCATAAAAATCGGCAACTGCCCGTACATAACCATTTGTATTGTGTGCGTAAGTATACAACATAGCAAGATGTGCACCTGCACTGGCACCAACCATGGTCAAAGTATCAGACACCGCAAAGCTGCTTTTGTTATTGATCATCATGTTCACCGCTGCAGTAACATCAGCCATGATCTGTGTGTGATGAATATTATTAGGATTGCTGGCCAACCGGTAATTGATATTGGCAATGGCAGCTTCGGGCCATTTTGCCCTGAGGAGATTTTTATAATAATTCATTTCAGATTTATCGCCGGCTTCCCATCCGCCGCCATGTATAAGCACAATTACCTTGGTACCTGTTGTACGGCCGGCTGGCAAATAAATATCCATTTTTTGTTGCGGTGCAGATCCGTATGCTGTGTCCAGGATTATTCTTTCGGCAAGCGGGCTTGTTCCACCTCCACCACCTGTACCTCCACCGCCACCTGTTCCTCCACCACCAGCCGGGTCTTTAATGCAGGAACTGAAAATTAAAACTAAAGTAAATAAACAGGCGAGGTTACTGAATAAAGAAATAGCAGACCCTGTTTGTAAGCTTGTATTAGTCTTCATATTATTTTTTTGGTGACAAATAGCTTTTGGTTTTGTAAACCTTTCATCAAGATATAGGTTTAAACTAAAATTAAAATTATTTATTGTCACAAAGGCTGTTCCCCAACTATAAACAGACCTTTATTTTAACATCCTTTTTTATTTTTACTTAGCTGCTTTGGTAATTTCTACCGTCCAGTTGTTGCCGCTGTACACTTTATGTACTGCAGAAAAATTACCCATATTCAACGCAAATGAAAGCTGTAATAAACTATTAAGATAAGCCAGCGGCTTGCCGTTTGCAACTGCACCAAAAGTTTCGCCGTAGGGCATATCGCCTTCGTACTTTTTAATTTTGTTCTGATAAATCACTACATGCAGCTTATCGCCAATCTTCACCTGCAATTGATTAAAAAGTTCTGCAGTAATATTTGTCCAGATGTTTCCATACTGCACATCAAGTATGGCAATAGTGCCTTTTATTTTTTTGTTTTCCAGTATTGCCTTTTGATAAGGAATTTTTACAACTTCATTGGGCAATGCTGCGCCAACCTGCTCAAAAGAAATAGCTCCGGCAGCCAGTCTTGCAGCTGTGTAAGCATACACATCACGTCCGTGAAAAGTATATGATTTTTCGGAACCCTTTCTCCGGTTCACCGCTTCATCAATTTCCCTCATTGCTTCAATGCCTAAAGATTCTGCAATCAAAGTCAATGTTCCATTATCGGGTGTTACAATAAAATGGCCGCTCTTTGTTTTTAATACAACCGATTTTCTGTTGGTGCCTACGCCCGGGTCAACAACCGAAACAAACACGGTGCCTGCAGGCCAGTACATTACTGTTTGCTCCAGCCGGTAAGCAGCTTCCCAGATATTGTAGGCAGGAATTTCATGCGTAAGATCAAATAATTTCAGATCGGGAGAAACACCGATGGCAACACCCTTCATGGCAGATACCGCCCCATCCTTCAATCCAAAATCCGATTGAAAAACAACGGTTTTATTTTGTGCAGAAGCAAATTGCAGCAATCCAGAAAATAAAATACAGCAAAGAAAATGTTTCAGATTGTTATTCATGATCCCTTTTTAAAAATTAAAAATCCCACAAAAACACGAAGTACACAAAGAAGTTTTTTACTATTCCAGCTTTGTGATCTTTGTGTCTTTGTGGGACAAATACTTAATCGGATTATATTTTAAAAATTAAAAGACAGCTTGGTAAATAATTTTCTTCCGTTAAAACCCATTTGCACACTATCCCATGGCCCGCCACTTTCATTATCGCCAAACCAGCCTTTTGCCTGTGGATTTACGCCCAGGTCGGGATGTATATTAAATACATTATCAACCCCGATAAATACTGCAATCTTCTTAGTGATGTTGTAAGAAGCAAAAAGATCAGTAACCAATTTACCTTTAAAATTAAAATGCTCAGGCACGTACACATTTGGATCTGCATCGGTAGGTACCTGCGGGTTAATGCCCGTTTGGTTTGGATTATCAGCAGTTGCATCTCCAAAGCCCATTAGTTTTATTTTACCAAAATAACTAAGGTTTGCTCCCACACCAAACTTCTTTAAACTGTATTGCAGGCTTACATTAAACTTGGTGTTAGGTGCCGATGCCAGCAGGAAGGCTTCTTCCCTGTCGCTGAAAAATGTTTTTTGATTTAAAACAGTACCATTTAAAGCAGATGGCACATTAATTTTATCAACTTTCATTTTTTGAAAATTACCAGCCAATAAAACCTTAATACCATTATTACCCCATTTTTTTGAATAATCTGCAACAATATCCAGTCCGTAATTTGTTGTGTTAACTGCATTGGCAAAAAACTGCACCGTTGCCACATCGGCAGGTATCTGCGAAATAAAGGAAGCAGGTAAAGTAGGATCTGATGCACTGAATAAACCCGATTCAACAATCCTGTCTTTTACCTTTACTATATATCCATCCATAGTAAAAGATAAGCCTGGTAATGGTTTCCAGGCAAAACCCAGACTACCATTCACTGATTTTTCTTCCTTAAGATCGGGAATGCCTGCTGCTTTTGTGATGGCACTTCCATTGCGTGCAAAAAGTGCATTAACCAATACACCGCCACTGAAAGAAGTAAGCGTATTACTGAAATTGATCTGTTGTAAAGATGGCGCCCTGAAGCCTGTACTAACCGAACCCCTGATATTAAAATTAGAAGCAATTTTGTAACGGGTTGCAAATTTGAAAGTAAATACAGAACCAAAGTCTGAATAATTTTCAAAACGTATTGCTGCATCTGTTAACCACGCTTTGGTTACATTTAATTCTCCATCGGCATATAAACTGATATTAGACCGGAAAGCAGTTGTGGCATCAGAAGGACTAAAGCCAGGAAAACCCTGTGAACCTGCGGCAGGAGTCCTTAACTCTCCTACATTTGGATAATACACTTCGGCAGTGTGATAACTTTTATAAGATGCTTCTTCGCCCTGGTAAATTTCGTAATTCTCGTACCTGTATTCGGCACCAAAACCAAGATTGAGGCCCTGTGCAATTGAACTGAAAGATTTACTTACATCAAAATTAATGGTGTTCTGCAAAAAGTTAAAACCACCATCATCAAAATGAGTTTTTAATGGAGTGCCTGCCGTCATAAACATGGAAGCATTAAAAGTCTTATCTCCATAAAAATGAAAATCATTTCTGCCAAAAGTATTGCTGATATCCCAGTTCCAGCCATGGCAAATTCCTTTTACGCCGGCAACAATGGAAGCATCTTTAATTTTGGTTTGAATGTGTGGATTGTAATAAATTTCTCCATCATTGGTGGTACGCATGATGTTTGGATCATACAAAATATCGCCATTTGCATCAACCGGGAAACGTTGCGGCCTTGCACTCCAGTTTCTGCTGTAGGCATAAGCATCTGATGCTTTGTAATTATATCCGCCAAAAGAATAAAAAACAGTTTTGCCTTTTGCGCTGGTGGGTATTTCCATATTATACATGGCACCATAAGTATCTATCGAGCCATCGCCAAATGCCCTGCGGTAAGGGTTTATATAAGGCAATGCATTTTTATCGGTTTGCCAGTTGGTGGTATCAGACTGTCTGTATGTTTTTCCGTGGGTTAAAAAATCCATCGACACATTTATAAATCCACCCCTTTTACCAAGCGCCACACCGCCATTTGCTGAAAAAGAAAATGTACCTCCGTCTATTTTATTACCCGAAACATATTGATTGCCTGCATTAAATCTTGCAGGATTAAATTTCGTATCATAGTAACCAGCCCAACCTGTATTGATCGACCATTTATTTACATCTCTTTTAAGCACTATATTCATCACACCTGCCATTGCATCTGATCCGTATTGTGCAGATGCACCATCACGTAAAATCTCTATGCGGTCAACTGCCGATTGCGGAAATGCATTCAGATCGGCACCGGAATTACCACGCCCTCTTGTACCAAACAAAGCCACAAAAGCTGTCTGGTGGCGGCGCTTACCATTTATTAAAACCAGGGTTTGATCGGGACCAAGGCCACGCAAAGTTCCAAGGTCAACATGATCTGCTCCATCGGCTCCGGTTTGTTTATTGTAATTAAAAGAAGGCGCTGCCATATTTAAGGCAGAAGTAAGATCCATTTTTGCAGTTGTTAAACCCACCTGGTTTATGCGGATCACATCAACCGGTACAGCTGTTTCGGTTTTTGCACGTGGCGCACCACGACTGCCCACTACCACCACATCAACATATTCTATTGATGTAGATTCAAGCACAACAGAAACTGAAGTTTGTTCAGATAAAGTAATGTTCTGGCTGGTATAACCAATACTGCTTACTTCCAGCACATCGCCCGGCAAAGCCTTAACAACCAAGGTACCACTGGCATTGGTTGCAGCACCCTTACTGGTTGATTTTATTTTTACCGATGCATCGGCAATAGGATTTCCGGTTTTTGAATCTGTAACCTTAACAGCATAATTTTTTTGTGCTTGTAAAAGCAGGCCACTCAGCACAAAGCCGAGCAATAGCATTAGTTTTCTCATATTAAAGTAGTTGATGCGGCAAAGTTGCAGATATTATTGCAAATTCAATAACTAATATCTTAAATAATTTGTTATTGGCCATGAGGTTCCAAAATCTTTATTAAAAAGAAAAATGCGTTTCTTAAACGAAACGCATTTTTCTTAATTTTTTATGCTGCTCATTTTGCACCCGGCGGGCAATGCAGTTTTAAATAATTAGTATACAAGGTTGACAGGTGAGCAAATGTGCCGGCACCTTCCGATATGCTGTGCGACCTGTTGGGATAAGCCATATACTGAAACTGCTTGTTGTATTTTATTAGTTCGTTTACCAATAATTCTGCATTACTAAAATGAACATTATCATCACCAGTACCATGTATATACAATAGATTCCCTTTTAAATTTTTTGCGTAAGTAACAGGCGATCCGTTAATAAAATCATCCCGGTTTTCCTGTGGCAGGCCCATGTAACGCTCCTGGTAAATATTATCGTAAAATAGTTGGTTTGATACTGCTGCAATGGCAATACCAGTTTGAAACAAATTTGGATACCTGAACAAGAGGTGCAGGGTTGACGATCCGCCGCCACTCCATCCCCATACAGCCGTTCGTTCTTTATCCATATAAGGTTTCATGTCCAGCAGTTTTTCAAAACCTTTAGCCATATCAGCAATATTGATATCGCCTATCTTACGGTAGATAGATTTTCTCCAGGCTGCACCCTTTAACACCGGCGTACCACGGTTGTCAATGGTTACCTGTATGTATCCATCGGCACGTATATCGCCTTTGTATAAAAAATTATTTTGTGCGCCATAACTGTCTTTAACAGTTGATGCAGCCGGCTCGCCATACACATAAAATACAACCGGGTATTTTTTTGTAGAATCAAAATTTTTGGGCTTGTTTATCCATCCATTCAGCGTTATCTCATCATCAACCTGAATTTTTACAAACTCTACATCAACTGTAGGGTCAATCTTAGCTGTAGCTTCAATACTTTTCGCTTCGTTAATCGGTTTATTTGCTGGCAGTTTCAGCCATTCCTGTACCCTGGGTATATTATGGCTCGAATAGGTATGAAAGGCAAATTTTCCGTTTGGCGAAATCTGGTAACCATGTGTGCCCTCTCTGCCGTTTGCATCTACAGGATCGAATGCTTCTTTTGTTATGTTGCTGCCTTTAAGAATTTTTTTAAGCAGCGTTGGTTTCTGAATATTTACTTTGTACAAATACAACTGTGTTGAATTATAAGGAGATGCGGTAAAGTAGATGAGGTTGTTTGCTTCATCAATGCATTTTATTTCCTCAATATCATAATTGCCGGTAGTTAAATCAATCTCGGTAGTTCCATCCCTGCTTATTTTATAAATATGCCTCCACCCGTCTTTTTCGCTAACCCAGATAAATTCTTTTCCTTCATTTATCCAGTTCCATCCCTTTGGATCTGAAGTATTCAGATCAACCCAGGCCTGGCTGTTCTCTGTCCAGAAAACTCTGGCTTTCCCATCGGTAACATTGCAGTATATCAATTTACTTTCCTGCTGCTTTCTGTTAAGCTGCTGTAAAACCAGTTCGTTCTTACCCGACCATTCCATCCTCGGTAAATAATGCTGTTGCGGGTCACCGGCAATATCCATCCATTTTACATTTTTTGTATTGATGTTAACCACACCAATTTTTACAGCAGATGGGTCTTCGCCAACTTTTGGATATTCTACCGGTATAACCTGCGAATAATTGGAATCAGTTGTATTCAACATATAGTAATCCCTTATTTTGGTAGCATCAACCTGCCAAAAAGCAATCATTGTTCCATCGGGGCTCCACCTGAATCCATCCCTGCAATTAAATTCCTCTTCATACACCCAATCAAAAGTGCCGTTTATTAATTTACGTGTGCCGTCTTTTGTAAGCTTTGAAATTGCACCGCTGCTGATATCTTCACTGTAAATATTGTGCTCACTTACATAAGCCACTGCTTTTCCTTCTGGCGAAAATTTGGCAAACATTAATGATTGTGGCGAAAGCATTTTACCCATTTTGGTTAGTTTATTGGCAATGATATCATACAACCAATAATCGCCCATGGTATTGTAGCGCCATACTTTAACCGTGTTGGTAAAAATAAGCACCCGTGTATAGTTGTTGTTAAATTCATAAGACTGCGGTACTAAAGTTTTGTTGGTTTCCGGATCAACCAGCTTTGATTTATCAACTACCACAGTTTCTTCTTCAGTAACAGGATCTACCTGTATAATATTTCCGTCTTTAATTTTTGTGTAGGAATTACCATCTGCAGTCCAATTAATTATCCCCCGGTTTTGTGCTGCAGTTAATTGTGCAATACAGATAAAAATTACGAGAATCTTAATTTTAAAAACTGACATATTCGATAGGTTTTGAAAATTAAAAATACACAATTACGGCAACCTTTAATCAGCTTTGCTTTAAAAGCGTTTATTTTTGCTTTAATGGAAAAGGAAAAACTGAGGCTGGATAAATACTTATGGGCCATCAGGTTGTTTAAAACCCGCAGCCAGGCAGGCGATGCCTGCGATAATGGCAAGGTGAAATTTAACAGGGAAAATACCAAGGCAAGCCGCTCTGTACAGGTGGGTGATGAATATGAAGTAAAAACAGAAAACAAACGCTGGGTAATAAAAGTAACCGGCCTTTTATTTAAACGGGTACAATACAGCGAAGCCATAAAATTTTATACAGATATTACGCCTCCCGAAGAACTGGACCGCATTCAATTTCAGGCTGCGGTTTTTCATACCGGTAAAAGAATGAGCAAGCAGGGACGGCCAACGAAGAAAGATAAAAGGGATCTGGAAGGATTTATGGATATTTGATAAAAGATTCATCATGAAACCCATTCCTGTTTTGTTGTTGATGGCCTTGTTATCCTTTGGTACCATAAGGGCACAAAATGTACCGCCACCTCCTCCTGTGTCGGCAGATTCCATTAAAGATCTAAACGTCATTTTTTCTAAAGTAGAAGTGGAAGCAAGTTTTCCGGGAGGTGATGAAGGCTGGAGACAATATTTAATGAAGAATCTGCACCCGGATAATATTGTTGACCTTGTGAAATTTCCACGGGGCAAAAAAACGCTCAAACAAACAGTGATCGTAAAATTCATTGTTAACCGTGATGGAACTTTAAGGGATATCAGTGCCGAGAACTACGACCAGGTTGATCCTTATTGTGCAGCCGAAGCTATAAGGGTTATTAAAGTATCTCCAAACTGGATACCGGCATACCAGAACTACCGTAAAGTAAATGCATACCGCCGTCAACCCATTACTTTTGTATTTGAACGATAAATTTTTTAATGAAAATAGATATCATCTCCGTTGTTCCAAATTTATTAGACAGCCCTTTCTCTCATTCAATCATGAAAAGAGCAAGAGATAAAGGCTTGCTTGAAGTGAACGTAATTAATTTACGTGATCACACCACCTATGCAAGGGCACAGGTTGATGATTATGCATTTGGCGGCGGCGCAGGCATGGTAATGATGATTGAACCATTGGTTAATGCCATTGAAAGTTTGCAGAAAGAAACAGCCTACGACGAAATCATTTTTTTAACGCCAGATGGTGAAACCTTTAATCAGCAAATGGCAAACGGGTTTTCTTTAAAAAATAATTTATTGCTGATATGCGGCCACTACAAAGGGGTTGACCAGCGTTTCAGAGATCATTTTGTAACCAAAGAAATTTCTATTGGCGATTATGTTTTAAGCGGCGGCGAACTGGCTGCTGCAGTTTTGGTAGATGCCATTGGCAGATTGATACCCGGTGTATTGAATGATGAAACATCGGCCCTTACAGATTCTTTCCAGGATAATTTATTAGCACCGCCTGTTTATACCCGGCCCGAAGAATTCCGTGGATGGAAAGTGCCCGAAATTTTAATGAGTGGTAATCATAAATTAATTGATGAGTGGCGACATGAACAAGCTGTTAAGAGAACGGAGGAGAGAAGGCCGGATCTGTTGGATTAGTTATGAATGCTCTTTTCAATTCATCATTCATAACTCATCATTTTTTTTGCGCCCACACAAACTCTGCAAAACCCAGCAGATCCCAAAAAATATTGCCTTGCAATTTTTTACCACTTACCCAGGTTTTAATTATCCTTAAAGGCGTAGCCAGAATGAACCAACTATTTCTGCGCAGGCCTCCTTTTAAAACTTTACATCCATTTGCTTCAAGCAAAGCTGTTAATTCTTTTACTGAATAAACCCTCACATGTGTAGGATCATCTTTAAAATTCAATGAGCCCTGCATACTCGGCAGGCGGGTACTTTTTTCTCCGGGATATTCCAGGTAAATATAGCCGCCGCTTTTTAATTTGGGCAACAATCCTTTTATCACTTCATCGCCGTTATACAAATGCTCAATTACATGCGCAATCTGTATTGCATCAAAATAATTATCGGGTATGATGGTAAAATTCAGTTTGGTAAGATCCATTTCATAAAAAGCATCCATCAGCTTTAAATCTGCTTCGCTGTTGTTGTAATCTCTTTCCATATCCACACCGTGGTATTCACAGTTTGGAAAAACAGTTTTGGCTTTTGTAGCAGAGTGGTTACCGGCGCCAATATCCAGCAGCCGAAATGGTTTATTACCAAATGCACGTTTTAAAAAACTAAACTTGGTTATAAGAGAAGAAGAGAATGCTTTAAAATTCATTCGGCAAAGATAAGTATCCGCTTTATTAAAAAAATATCCCACAAAGAAACAAAGTACACAAAGAAAAAACTCTTTGTAACCTTAGCGGCTTTGTGGGATGATTAACTTATTTCCCTGCTCAATCTTTCTTTACTCCTATAACCGGCAATGCCTTCTCCCTGATCATTGCATTAAACTTAACCAGGTCTTCATCCATAATTTTTTTAAGCTTATTTAGCTGCACATCTGCCTGTCCGCCCAATTCTGCAAAAGCTTCTTTAACCTGCTTAGCCGGCGCACTGTTACCGCTTGACGCAAAATCATACAGGCCCGAAATTTTATCATCCAAACGAATTGGAAAATTCAACACATCCTGCCCACTTTTAG
This sequence comes from uncultured Chitinophagaceae bacterium, assembly GCA_963715585.1. Lineage (GTDB taxonomy): Bacteria > Bacteroidota > Bacteroidia > Chitinophagales > Chitinophagaceae > Ferruginibacter. The sequence continues at coordinate 3,546,735 of OY970254.1, forward strand.
CTTTGGTTTGATGCAGCGCTTCTTCAATCGCTGTCATTTGCTTGTTGATGGTATCGGCCTGTTGTTTAATTTCTTTAGGAACATCTTTACCCTGCTTATCCATAAAATCATTGATCTGCTTACGTATGTCACGAATATTTTTTCCTGCTTTTTGTATATCATTAAACTTATCCCTGATAGCGATCAAAAAATTAAACTGCTCTTCATAATCCTGTTGCGATAAATTATAAACAGGATTTGCTTTAATATTGAAGCTTCCTTCTACAGAATCTTTTTCAGCCTTAATTTTATAAAAATACTGTCCTGGCGCTGCTCTGGGACCAGGCACTGTTCCGTGCCAGATTATTTGTCCATCTACTTTTTCGGCAGGCGGATATAACATGTTCCATACAAACTGGTTCATCCCTGCACTTACATCAATCTTATCTTCTTTCTCTTTTGCCTTGGTTGAAAAAGTTTTGATGAGTTTTTTATTTTTATCCAGTATATCAATACTCACTTTAGCCGAATCGGAAATACTTTTTACATAATAATTAATGACAGAACCGTTTGGTGGATTCATGCCTGCATTTTTTGGATTGGGAATTTGAAAACCATCATAGCGGTAAGTATCATTTACCCCAAAGGCAAATAAATTTTTATCCAGTATGCTGTTGTCCTTTTGTTGCACAGGTGTCAGATCATCCAGCACCCAAAATGCCCTTCCCTGTGTAGCCACTATCAGATCATTTTCTTTGATGGTCATGTCGGTTATGGGCACCATGGGTAAATTCAACTGAAATGGTTTCCAGTTGGCTCCATCATCATAACTGATGTACATGCCGTATTCGGTACCGCAATACAATAAACCCGATCTTCTTTTATCTGCCCGTAAAGCACGGGTAAAATGAATGGAGCCAATTCCGTTGGTGATCTTTGTCCAGGTTTTACCATAGTCTTCTGTTTTAAAAATATAAGGCGCAAAATCATCACTCTTATATTTCGTACCCACAAAATAGGCTTTGCCTTTTTTAAACGGATCTGTTTCTACACAGTTCCACATCATCCACTGGCCGGCTTCTTTGGGCGTTACATTCTCCCAGTTTTTTCCGCCGTCTTTACTCACGTGTATCAATCCGTCATCACTGCCTGTCCACAACAGATCTTTTTCCAATGCAGATTCTGTTGCAGTAAAAACAGTGCAATACACTTCTACACCGGTATTGTCTTTTGTAATGGGGCCGCCACTCGATGCCTGTCGCTTTTTATCATTGGTGGTCAGGTCTCCGCCTAATGCTGTCCAGGATGCACCTTCGTTTTCGGTTACAAATAAATGATTGCCACCGGCATATAATTTTTTAGGATTGTGTGGCGAAAAGAAAATGGGGAAGTTCCATTGAAAACGATATTTAGCCACATCGGCACCGCCGCCCAGCGGGTCATCGGGCCATACACTTACGGCACGGTTCTCGCCGGTTTTATGATCCAACCTGGATAAGTAGCCGCTGTAATTTCCACCATAAATAATGTCCGGATTCAAAGGATCGGCAACTACGTAACCACTCTCTGCACCGGCTGTTGTTTGCCAGTCATCCTGTGCAATTTGTCCGCCATCGCTGCGTGATAAAATTCTTACAGTAGAATTATCCTGCTGTGCACCCAATATCCTGTACGGAAAATGATTATCGGTACTAACCCTGTAAAACTGTGCTGTAGGCTGATTTTCGTAAGTGCTCCAGTTTTCGCCGCCATCAAAACTTATTTGTGCACCACCATCATCTGCAATAATCATTCGGTTTCCATCGGCAGGGTCAATCCACAGATCATGATGATCGCCATGCGGTGTTCTTATCGATTTAAAAGTTTTTCCGCCATCGGTACTCTTTAAAAAATTTACATTGAGTACATACACATTGTTTTCATTTTTGGGATCAACAAAAATTTTGGTGTAGTACCATGCCCGCTGGCGAATGCTGTTGTCACTGCTTTGCAATGTCCAGGTTTCACCGGCATCGGTGCTTACAAATAATCCGCCATCTTTATTTTCCATGATGGCATACACTTTATCAGAATTACTCTGGCTTACGGCTACACCCACAATTCCCCAAAGTCCCTTTGGCAAACCTTTGGCTGTTGAAATATTTTTCCATGTTTCGCCACCATCAATACTTTTCCAAAGCCCGCTGCCTTCTCCGCCGCTTTCCATACTGTAAGGTGTACGTAACATACGCCAGGTGCCTGCATACAACACACCTGAGTTACCGGGTTCCATAACAAGATCGCTGCAACCGGTTTGGTTATTTACATACAAAACTTTTTTCCAGTTTTTTCCGCCGTCGGTAGTTTTAAAAATACCACGCTCTTCATTGGGGCCAAATAAATGCCCTATAGCTGCTACCCAAACCACATCCGGATTTTTTGGATGAATAACAATGCGGATGATATGCCTGGTATCTTTTAAACCCAGGTTGCGCCAGCTGCGGCCCCCATCATCGGTGCGCCATATACCAAAGCCTTCACTTACATTTCCACGCAATGAATTTTCTCCTTCGCCAACATACAAAACAGTTGGATCGCTGGGCGCAACAGAAACACAGCCAATGCTGCCACCAAAATATTTATCGGTAATATTTTTCCAGTTGCTGCCGCCATCAATGGTTTTCCAAACGCCTCCGCCCGTGCTTCCAAAGTAAAACGTGTTTTTTTGATTAAGGTCTCCGACAGCGGCTCCGCTTCTGCCGCCACGGTAAGGACCAACAGAGCGATATTTTACTTTGCTAAATAAAATACTGTCGTCGTTTAATTTTTTTTGAGCGGATACATTTGTTGAAACAGCAAATACTGTAATAAGCAGCAATAGTTTTTTCATAATAAAAAGTTAGTGATGGAAGATACAAATAAAAAAGTGTTCCGGAATTACCGGAACACTTTTTTACTATGAATCTTATTTTAATTTACTTTAAAAATATTTGCATCAACAGGAACATTGGCAGTTATTTTATCATAATGAGTTGCGCCACGTGGGCCAACGTTGGTGTAAGCAAACATATATCCATCTTCATTTTGCTTATAGTCGCTGTAAGTGGTTATAACATCTTCCAGCTTACCAAACTGAACCATTTTAGTGCTTGTTTTAACTATCAGGTTAGACTGGCTGTTTATGAAGTAAACCATTATGTTGGTATTTGGTGATGTTACTTTTAGTTTATAACACAATACTCCATCTACCGAGTCCTTACCTGCCATCTCAATTTTGATTCCCTTTTCTCTGTGGTTGATAAACGGGCCGTGCATATCTAATTGTACCTGCAATGCTTTAACCTGATCATCCGCCAATGGCCTTGGTTCTTTATCTCCCTGTATGGGGGTAAATATCCAACCGTTTGCAGGTGTAATTACCTGGTAATTATTTACACCATCGGCATTAATATCAATGCGGGAGCCAATCATATGCTTTTTGGTTGTAGTAATATTTATGGGTGATGTTGCGGTAATTGCTGTAAAAGTACCGGTCATAAATGCACTGGATAGCGTCATTATTTTTTGCCTGCCACCCATTGCTTCAACATGTTTGTTAATAATATCTTCCATTGATTGTCCTTGTGCAAACTGCACACATACCAATCCAAAGATCACCAGCCCCAGTAACATCAGATTTTTCATTTTTCTTTTTTTGCTGTAAATATAAATCAAAGATATCCTTTAATCGTTTTCATTTATCTTGTAACTTAAACTTAAATTTCTTTACAACTATTAAGAAGATAATTACACATGAATAGTTTTAAAATACAAGGCAATATTGTTGATATAAAGGCAAAAAATATTTTTTACGGAGAGGTAACTGTTGAAGAGGGTAAGATTGCTTCTGTAATTGAACTGCCAAGCCAAAACAAAAAACACCAAACCCAAAACTTTATTCTTCCCGGCTTTATTGATAGCCATGTGCACATAGAAAGTTCCATGCTGGTACCATCCGAATTTGCAAAACTGGCTGTAGTGCATGGTACGGTTGGCACCATCAGCGATCCGCATGAAATTGCCAATGTGTGCGGCATGGAAGGTGTGGAGTTTATGATTGCAAATGGAAAAACAGTACCGTTTAAATTTCATTTTGGCGCACCCAGCTGTGTGCCTGCAACTGTTTTCGAAACGGCCGGCGCCGCTTTACTTTCGGACGATGTGGATGTTTTGCTGCAAAATGATGACATCTTTTATTTAAGTGAGATGATGAATTTTCCCGGTGTGTTATATGGTGATGAAGAAGTGTATAAAAAAATTGCTGCTGCAAAAAAATACAGCAAGCCGGTTGATGGCCATGCACCGGGATTAAGAGGTGATGATGCAAAAAAATATATTGCTGCAGGCATAAGTACCGATCATGAATGTTTTACTGCTGATGAAGCACTGGACAAATTAAAGTACGGCATGAAGATCTTGATACGTGAAGGAAGTGCCGCCAAAAATTTTGAAGCGTTGATTGATCTGATGCATGAACATTTTGCAATGATGATGTTTTGCAGCGATGATAAACATCCCGACAGTTTAGCTGACGGGCATATCAACCAGCTATGCCAAAGAGCCGTTGCCAAAGGCATTGACGTGTTTAAGGTTTTGCAGGCTGCCTGTATAAATCCAGTTGAACATTACAAAATGAAAATTGGTTTATTAAAAGAAGGTGACGCTGCTGATTTTATTGTGATGGAGGATTTGATAAATTTTAAAGTAACGCAAACATATATTAATGGCGCATTGGTTGCAGAGAAAGGAAAGTCATTTGTCAATAGTCATTCATCGGAGTTATTGAACAATTTTGATTGTGCCGAAAAAAATATTTCAGATTTTGGATTTACAATTTCTGAATCAGGAGAAACAGTTTATGCAATAGAAGCATTGGATGGACAATTAATAACCAATAAAATTATTTGTAACCCAATTGTAAAAAATGAATTTTATGAAAGCGATGCAGCAAATGATATTTTAAAAATTGTTGTTGTTAACCGGTACAAAAATGCACCGGTTGCAAAGGCTTTTATTAAAAATTTTGGAATAACAAATGGAGCCATTGCTTCATCTGTTGCACACGATAGCCACAATATTGTTGCTGTTGGTGTTGATGATGAAAGTATTTGCAAAGCAGTAAACCTGGTTATAAAAGAAAGAGGTGGCGTTAGTGCTGTAAGCAATCAAAAAGAAATGGTGCTTGGTTTGCCGGTTGCCGGTTTAATGAGCAATGATGATGGATATAAGGTAGCTGCCGCTTATACCGCCATTGATAAAATGGTTAAGGAAGAAATGGAGTCAACATTAACGGCGCCATTTATGACCTTATCTTTCATGGCGTTGCTGGTAATACCGCACTTAAAACTAAGCGACCTGGGTTTGTTTGACGGAGATGAATTTAAGTTTGTGAAATAAAAAAATTATTCAGTTTTTGCTCCAACAATTTTCATGGCAACACTATCTGTACCCTTGGGTGCAAAATATTTTGTTTTAAAACTGGTGCTGCCGCCGGGTGCAATGGTTTCATAAATTACCTCGTGGTCTTTTTCAAGCAGGGCACCGGTTTCGCTGTAAAACGACAATTCAATATCTACATCTTTATAACTGGCAACAGTTGCTTTATTACTTATAGTTCCTTTAATCACACGCTGCCCTATCAGGTTTTTCCTGTCGCTGCCTTCCACAGTTAAAAAACGTTTGGGGGCTTTCTTTTCAGTCTGCTCCAGTGTTTCCTTGGTTTGTTCGTATTTGTCTTTGTCTTTTTTATCTGCTGCTTTTTCATCGCCACCGCAGGCAGCAAAAACAAAACTCAACATAATTAAAGCCGGTATTATCTTTTTCATTTGCTACTAATTTGAGTACAATAAAAATACATTTTTGTGAAACAGAATGTTAAATTAGTTTTGTTGCACTGATAGCGCTTGAATAAAAAGTTCAATAGTGTTATGCAGTACAAGAGTGCGACGCCAATGAAGATGAGCATTGTACTGCTGCCGGGAACAAAAAACTCAAAACACCAAACTCAAAACTCTCATGGTTATTAATCTTAGTCAAGAACATTCTTTGGTAAGCAATTGGGTAAGCGAATTAAGAAATGTAGATGTGCAGCAGGACCGTATGCGTTTCAGACGCAACCTGGAACGTATTGCAGAAGTGATTGGCTACGAGATAAGCAAAAAAATGCCTTGGGAAGAAAAGGAAATTACCACACCCTTAGGTACCAGCAATAGTAAAATTTTAGCAGAACAACCTGTACTGGCAACTATTTTACGTGCCGGTTTGGGCATGCACACTGGTTTGCTTAATTATTTTGATAAGGGCGATAATGCCTTTATCAGTGCATACCGTAAACACAATCCAGATGGCAGTTTTGATATTCATATGGAATATATGAGTTGCCCCGAAGTTGAAAACAGGATTGTAATTATCAGTGATCCGATGATTGCCACCGGCTCGTCGCTGGTAAAATCAATTGAATTTTTAAAAGAAGAAGGAAATATAAAAGAGCTGCACATTGCTTGTGCTATTGCCTGCACGGTGGGTATTGAATACGTGAAAAGAGCTTTTCCAAAATCTACCATCTGGTGCGGCGATATTGATGATGAAATTACCGCAAAAGGCTATATAGTTCCCGGATTGGGTGATGCCGGCGATCTGGCTTTTGGAGCTAAAATGCAGGGATAAAACAGTTTTGGGTTGTAGGTTTCGGGTTATGAGTTATGCGGCTTTTTATCAAAAGCAACATCAATTAATTTGCAGAAACCCACTTTAAAAGGTAAACACAAAACAAAAAAACCAAAACAAGAAATTATTCTACGCAGCTTTTTGGTTCAAATCCTTATCTTTATCGTTCTGAACATTTAATGAAAATGAGAAAATTATTAGTTTGTATCTGTGCCCTGTTTGCAAGCCAGATGGTAAAAGCTCAGGATCCGCACTTTTCGCAATTTTTTGCTTCGCCCTTAACGCTTAACCCGGCTTTTACCGGTAAGTTTAGCGGCAGCTGGCGTTTGGCTGCCAATCATCGTGATCAATGGCCATCTATACCAAAGGCTTATGTAACCACCAGTGCGTCTTTGGATTTTCCGATTTTAAAAAGCCGTGTGCCTGAAAAAGATGTTTTTGGGGTTGGGATTTCGGGTTTAACCGATGCAAGTGCCAACGGCCTGCTGAAATTAAATTACGGCTCAGTGTCTATGTCGTATCACAAGGCATTGGATGAGAATGGCTATAGCACTATTGGTGCAGGTTTTCAGGCAACTTACAGTAGTTTATCCCTCGCTACAGATAAATTGACTTTTTCGAGTATGCTTACGCAGAATGGCTTTACCGGGCCAAGTGGTGAAATAATTTCGGGAACGGGTAAAAGTTATTTTGATATCAATGCCGGCTTATTATACTCAGGTTCTACCAACGGTGAAAACAACTTTTACCTGGGTGCCAGTATGTATCATATCAACCGTCCAAAAGTTGGTTTTCAGGATAAAAACTGGTATTTAAGTGGCCGTATTTCGGCACATGCCGGAGGTTCATTCCCTGTATCAGATTTAATTACCCTTCATATTTCGGCAATTCATCAAATACAGAACAAAGCCAGTGAAACCACACTGGGTGCGGCTATTGCAGCTAACTTAAGTAAGGATGCTGAAAAACCAAGCGCTATTTATCTTGGAAGCTGGGTAAGATTGAATGATGCCATTGTTCCTTACTTAGGACTTGAGTTTGGTGGTTTAAGAATTGGAGTGAGTTACGACTTTAATATCTCCAATTTAAAAGCGGCAACTCAATCACGTGGAGGTTCCGAATTCTCAATTATCTTCATTAAAAGACCGGCAGATTATCAGGGAATTCCCTGTCCTAAGTTTTAATAATTACTACATATTTAAGATAGATGAACAGGCCCGGTTTTTAACCGGGCCTGTTCATTTATGCCTGCAGCAATTACTTTCATTTTTTCTTTTTTTTCTCTCATCATATTATTATTTATTATCTGCAATAGGCCTGAAAGTTAATACACATTAAAACTTTGGCAATACTGATTGTTTTTAATACTTTTATGGTTCATTTAACAAAAATTAACAATTATGAAAAAAGCTTTACTACTAACGCTTTTCTTTGCATTGATTGTTACTTTTGGATTTTCACAAACAGACAAATTCTGGTCTGCAAATAGTGATGTCCGAAGTAGTATCATCACAGACAAAGGCGTAGCAAGACTGTCTTTTCCAAAAGAGTTCAAGCTGTTCAATCTGAACACTGAATCTTTGCGAAAAGAATTGTTCTCGATCGTAGGCAGTCAAGCCAGAAAGCAAACAACGGTAATCTCATTACCGAATGCTGATGGCGGCTTCGAAGAATTCGAAGTTAACGAGGCCTCGAATTTTGAACCAAGTCTGCAGGCAAGGTATCCTGAGATCAGGGCCTATTCCGGCAGAGGTATTACCGACAGGGCGGCTACCCTGAAATTGAGTATTTCCCCACAGGGAGTACAAACAATGGTTTTCAGAGCCGGACAGGCTAATGAATTCATTGAGCCTTATTCAAAAGACCATGCGGTTTATGCCGTATTTAAATCTCAAAGAGCTAAAGGCCAATTACCCTGGGTATGCTCTACACCAGATGAAAATCTGGCCAAAAGCTTAAATGCCAAGGTTGCCACTTCAGGCTTAACCGGTAGCTCGGCAGGCGAATTAAAAACCATGCGTTTAGCTCAGTCATGTAATGCTGAGTATTCAAACTATTTTGGTGCAACTACTGCTAACATGAATTATGCATTAGTTTACGCTGCCTTTAATGCAACGCTTACACGTTGTAATGGTTGTTATGAGAAAGACCTTGCGTTGCATCTTAATCTTATTGCAAATTCGTTCGAAGATCAGATCATCTTTTTTGATCCGGCAACAGATCCATACACAACATTAGGCAACTGGAACAATCAGTTGCAGACTCTTTTAACTGCTGTTGTGGGCGATGCAAACTATGACATTGGTCACATGTTTGGCGCTTCCGGCGGTGGTGGAAATGCAGGTTGTATTGGTTGTGTTTGCTCAGCCGGTATTAAAGGAAGAGGTATTACTTCTCCTGCGGATAATATTCCACAGGGAGATAATTTCGATATTGACTATGTAGCACATGAAGTGGGACATCAGTTAGGAGGAAATCATACTTTCTCTATGTCGAATGAAGGTTTAGGACAAAATAAAGAAGTTGGTTCTGGTATTACCATTATGGGTTATGCCGGAATTACCAGCCAGGATGTGGCTCCACATTCAATTGATATTTTCCATGAAACTTCAATTCAACAGATTCAGGTAAATTTAGCTACTAAAACCTGCCCTGTTACTACTAACATTACAGCAAACAATGCAACACCAGTAGTTGCACCTGTTGCAAACGCTACTATTCCTATCAGTACTCCATTTGCACTTACAGGTTCAGCAACTGATGCTAACCCTGGTGATGTACTTACTTATTGCTGGGAACAGGACAACGATGGTACCGGCCAAACCGGTAACAACAGCCGTGCCTATGTAACTAAGCCAACTGGTCCTAACTGGTTAACATTCCCTGCCACAGTATCTCCAACCAGGCTTATGCCTCGTTTGTCTACAATATTGGCTGGTTTACAGGTTACACCTGTATTACCTGGTGGAGATGCCATTGCTGATATTGAAGCATTAAGTTCTGTTTCAAGAACCTTAAACTTCAGGTTAACAGTAAGAGATAATGCATCTTATGTTGCAGATCCTCCGGCATCCAGAAAAGTTGCTCAAACAGCTTTTACTGATATGACTGTTACCGTTACTAATACTTCAGGTCCGTTCCAGGTTACACAACCTAATACGAATCTGTCATGGGCAGGTGGTTCAACACAAACTGTTACCTGGGATGTTAATAACACTACCGCAGCTCCAGTTAGCTGTGCCAACGTTAAGATATCTTTATCTACAGATGGTGGAACTACATTCCCTACGGTTTTAGTTGCAAGTACTGCAAATGATGGAACTGAATCAGTTACCATTCCAAATACACCAAGCACAACTGCCCGTATTAAAGTGGAAGCCGTTGGTAATATCTTCTTTGATATTTCTAACACCAACTTTAATATTACAGGTGCAGCAACAGCTCCGGTTGTAACAATTAACCAGGCAGCAGCACAACCTGATCCTACATCAACATCACCAATTAATTTTACGGTGGTATTTGATCAACCGGTTACAGGTTTTGCAACCGGCGATGTTACCTTAAGTGGTACAGCTGGTGCAACAACAGCAACGGTTACTGGTGGTCCAACTACCTATAACGTAGCTGTAACTGGTATGGGTGCAAGTGGAACTGTTATTGCAACAATACCAGCGGGTGTTTGTCAAAATTCTTCTGCACAAACAAACAACGCATCTACAAGTACCGATAATACGGTTACTTATAATTTAGTTGTTGCGGCTCCAACTGTAACTATCAACCAGGCTGCAGCGCAGCCCGATCCTACTTCAGCATCAACAATTAATTTTACTGTTGTGTTTGATCAGATAGTTACTGGTTTTGCAACCGGCGATGTTACCTTAAGTGGTACAGCTGGTGCAACAACAGGTACAGTTACCGGAAGCGGAACAACATACAATGTTGCTGTAACCGGCATGACCGGAAGCGGAACTGTTATTGCAACAGTACCTGCCGGTGTTTGTCAAAATGCTTCAGCACAAGCTAACCTGGCATCTACAAGTACTGATAATACAGTTACTTATAATGCACCTGCAGGTTGTACAAGTGTGGACCCTGTTCCAAACCAAACGGTTTGTAACAACTCACCAACAGCGGCTGTAACCTTTACAAGCGCTACTCCTGGTACAACTTTCAGCTGGGTAAATAATACACCATCTATTGGCCTTGCAGCCAGTGGCACTGGTAATATACCAAGCTTTATAGCTACTAATGCTACAGCAGCACCGGTTACAGCTACAGTAATTGTAACACCGGTATTAACTGTTGTAACACCAACAACAACAACTTTCAACTTCACTGGTGGTGCACAAACCTTTACAGTGCCTGCAGGTGTAAGCTCAATCAACATCACCACATTAGGTGCTGAAGGTGGAGCTGGTGCCATTGGCGGTAACGGATCTGCCGGCGGTGCTGGTGGAAGAGGATCAAGAGCAACAGGTACATTGGCGGTAACACCCGGCCAGGTACTAACCATATTTGTAGGCGGAGCAGGTGGTGCACCTACAGCTGGATTTAACGGTGGCGGAACTGGCGGTAACGCTAATTCTGGCGGCGGTGGCGGTGCATCTGATGTAAGGTTCCCAGGAGCATCATCAGCTGACCGTATCATTGTAGCAGGCGGCGGCGCCGGTGGCGGCCGTGGCGGTTGCGAAACTGGCAGCACCATTACTGGTGGTGCAGGTGGAAATGGAGATGGAAACGGTGTTGACGGAACTAATTCACCAAATGGTGGTGGCGGATTTGGAGCTATAGGAACAACTCCTGGCGGTGCTGGAATCGGCTGCGGAGGTTTCTTAGGAGCTCCTGGCTTAGCAGGTTTTGGACCCGCAGGCGGTAATGGCGGCGCAGGTCAGGCTTGCTGCTGCTTTAGCTTCGGTAGCGTTCCCGGCGGCGGTGGCGGCGGCGGTGGCTTCCTTGGCGGTGCTGGTGGCGGTGGCGGTTCTGCTGGAACTGTTGGTTGCCTTGGTAACGACAAAGGCGGCGGCGGCGGCGGTGCCGGTGGTACATCATACACAGGCGGTGTAACTGCCGGTGCGGTTACTACCAATATTCAAACAGGTAATGGACAGGTTGTTTTAAACTACAACGTAACCACTGTTTGTAACGGCCCTACAACTGCATTTACTATCACAGTTAATCCAACTGCAACTGTAAACGTGGTTCCTAACCAAACACTTTGTGCCGGTTCACCAACAGCGCCTGTAAACTTTACAAGCCCTACAGCTGGTGCAATTTTCAACTGGACAAACAATACACCTGCAATCGGTCTTGCTGCATCAGGCACAGGCAATATACCTTCATTTATTGCTCAAAACCCAGGTAATACACCTTTAACAGCAACTATTACAGTAACACCAAGTGTTCCTGTAAGCCCAGGCCCTTGTTCAGCTACAGCACCTCAAACGTTTACAAACAACACACCTGTTGCTATTGTAGATAACAGTGTTGTAACTTCTACAATGGTAGTTAGTGGTGCACCAAATTACCTGTATGATCTTAACTTACAGACTTTCATTACGCATACTTTCGCTGCTGATCTGTTTATTACCCTTACATCACCTGCGGGTACGGTTGTTACATTAACTTCCGGCAACGGCGGTGGTAACGATAACGTATTCAACGGAACAATCTGGGATGATAATGCAAATCCAGGCGGACAGGTTCCTTATAGCAGTAACAATGGTCTTGCAACTGATCAGACATATGTTAACCTGACTACTGCAACTCCATTAGTTCCTGAAGAGAACTTTGGTGCTTTCATTGGACAAAATCCTAACGGTACATGGACACTGAGAATCAGTGATCAGGCTGGTGGAGATGTTGGAACACTGGCTTCATGGTCAATGACTACACGTGGCCTTGCTGCTGCTCCTACAACAGCAAATACATCAGTTACCAACTCTACTCCTGTAGCTATTCTTGATGTTAATACTGTATCATCAACAATTAATGTTGCTGGTGCCGGTACACAAATAATGGATGTTAATCTTACTACATTCATTACCCACACATTCGCTTCTGACCTGGATATCACTATTACTTCTCCTGCGGGTACAGTTGTTACTTTAACTACCGATAATGGTGGTGGTAATGATAACGTGTTCAACGGAACCATCTGGGATGACAGTGCAAATCCTGGTGGACAGGTACCATACACAACCAACAATGGTTTGGTTTCAGATCATTCATATACAAACCTTGTAACAGCTACCCCGCTTGCACCAGAAGAAGCATTGGCTGCATTTATTGGTGAAAATCCAAATGGTACATGGACTCTAAGAATTAGTGATGACCTTGGTGGCGATGTTGGTTCATTAAATTCATGGACTCTGAATCTGCAAACTTCAATTTGCAGTGGATTCTGTGTAGGCACTCCACGTACATTCACTATCACTGTTAATCCTAATCCTGCAATTGTAATTATAGCAGATCCCGGCACAACTTTGTGTGAAGGAGATCCTACTTTATTAACAGTTGTTACTGGCACTGCAACTCCTCTGGGCGTTTTATACAACCAGACAGGAGCTCAGGCAAACGGTTCTCCTTCTCAGGTGTTTGAACCAGTTAATACTGCATTTAATTCGCAGTCAGCTGATGACTTCACTGTACCTGCAGGCTCAACCTGGAGCATTACACAATTAAGTGTAAATGGTATCGGTGCTGGTACTCCTACTTCAGTTAACGTGTTCTTCTACAACAATTCAGGTACTAACTTACCCGGTACTGCTGTAGCAACTTACAATGCCTTGACTACCTTTACTCAAGCTGGTGGTAACTATACAGTTACCTTGCCATCTGCTCTTAACTTAAGTTCTGGAACCTATTGGGTTTCATTCCAGGTTAATATGAGTTTTGCTACAGGCGGTCAATGGTTCTGGGGTAATTTTGGAGCTCCCAATATTGGCAATGAGTACGCATGGCAGAACCCAGGTGGTGGCTTTGCAACTCCTTGTACAAACTGGGGTTATGGAGGAACAGGTTGTAATGTTGGCGGCGGTGCCGGTAACAGAAACAACATTTTCTCTTTAACAGGAACTTCAGTTACAGGTGGTGGTCCACTTGTCCCTGGATATACTTTCTTATGGAGCCCTGCTGCAGGTTTAAGTTCTACAACTTCAAACCCTGTTGCAGCTTCTCCAATGAATACAACGACATATACAGTTGTTGCAACTACACCTGGTGGCTGTTCAAGAACAGCACAGGTTACAATAACAGTTAACAAGCGTCCTGTAGTTACAACACAGCCTGCCAATAATGTTAGATGTGCTGGAACTACAGCAACCTTTACAGTAGGTGCAACCGGTACAGGTCTTATTTACCAATGGCAGGAAAGCCTTACAGGTTGTCCTGGTACAACATGGACTAACGTACCTAATGTGGCTCCTTACAGTGGTGCAAATACTGCTACACTTAATATAGCCGGAGTAACAGGTTTACTAAGTGGCAGAGGATACCGTTGCATAGTAACTGGTACTTGTGCTCCTTGGAATCCACCAACCAACGTATCAAACTGTGCTACTTTAACGGTTAATCCATTACCGGTTGTTACTATTAGTCCTGCTGGCCCCGTATGTGGTGGTGTTGCAGGTTTGTTTGGTACACAATTAAGTACAGCATCTGCTCCTCCTCCGGTACCGGGTTCGGTAACGATCAATTCAGGAACAATCAGTGTTCCTGTTCCTGATAACAATGTAGCCGGTGCAAGTTCTAACCTTACCATGGCTGGAATACCAGCTAATGCTACTATTACAGGAGCAAGAGCCAGCTGGACAATGCCTCATACCTGGAATGGAGATATGGTATTTGTATTAAAATCTCCAAATGGAAGCATACTTAACCTTGACTATTATCTGTCTACAACAGGCGGTGCTGGTGCAACAACAGGTTTTGTAAATACTACAGTAAGCTCTGCAGGTGTTAATGCCCTTAGCACAGGTACCGGTACTTATACAGGTACTTTCAAAGCTGATGCGGTTACAACAACAATTCCATTCGGCCCTTCAGGCCCAACAGGCTTTACACCAACCGTTTCAACCTGGACGCCGATGTACACTCCTATTCCTAACGGAACATGGACTTTGGCTATGTATGATGGTGGTGGCGGTGATCTTGGAACTTTAACCAACTGGACAATTACCGTAGATTATACCACACCAGGTACAACAAACTCTACACTTTCTTATGTATGGTCTCCGTTGGCAGGTTTGTATAACGATGCTGCAGCTACCATTCCTTACACAGGTACCAACACACCTGTTGTATATGCTGCACCAACTGCATTAACCACTTATACTGTAACAGCTACAGATATAGTTACCGGTTGTGTAAGTACAGCTTCAGTATTGGTTAACTACACTCCACCAGCACCAACAGTAACACCAAGTTCTGTTACCATGTGTCTGGGAGATCCTGCTGTACGTTTGATAAGTTCATCAGCAACCAGTACATCAGTACAGTTCTGCTCTGGCCCTATCAGTGTTATAGTACCTGACAACAACCCTGCAGGTTCAACAAGCAATATTACCGTTTCCGGTATTCCTGCTTCTTGTAACGTTTCTGCGATGTCAGTTACTTTCAATATGCCGCATACCTGGGCTGGTGATGTTGCCATTGCGTTAAAAGCGCCAAATGGTCAGATCTTAAACCTGGACTACTACCTGTCTAATACAGGTGCTGGTCCAACAACAGGATTTGTAAATACCAGGATCAGTTCAACAGGAACTACATCAATTGGTTCAGCAACAAGTCCATTTACCGGAACGTTCAGGGCTGATGCTTCTTTAGCAGCAGCTCCTCCGTCTGGCCCTACAGGTTTTGCTCCAACAACTACAACCTGGAATTCATTGTTTAGTGTACCGAACGGTACCTGGACATTAGCTATGGTTGATGCTTTTGGTGGCGATCAGGGTACACTTACATCATGGTGCATTGATATGACCTATGTTTGCGGTGTTCCTTCAACTCCTGCCACATGGTCTCCAATTGCTGGATTATATAATGATGCAGCGGCTACCATTCCTTATGCTGGTACGCCAAGAGATACTGTATGGGCAATGCCAACAACAATTGGTGCAAATAATTACTCGGTAACTGTACAGAGTGTTCCTGCATTCCTGCCGGTTCCTCCAGCGTTTACCAACCCTGCTCCAATTAACATTACAAATACCGGATCTACTCCTTATCCATCAAACCTGGTTGTAGCTGGCTTACCAACAACAGGCGTTACTGTTCAATCAGTAATACTTAATAGCCTTAGCCACACCTGGTCTGATGATATTGATATTGTTTTACAATCACCAACTGGTGTAAATACTATATTGATGTCGGACGTTGGTGGAGCAAGCATAATAACAAACGCTACCTATACCTTCCAGGATGGAGCGGCTGCAATGGGTACCGGAGCTAATCCTACAGGTACTTACAGGCCAACAAACCTGGTTGGCACCTTAGGTGTTGAGCCAGATAACTTCCCGGCTCCAGGTCCTGGCTCGCTTCCGCAGCCAACACCAACTTTAGCTTCCTTTACCGGCGATATGAACGGTACCTGGAAACTGTTTGCTGTAGATGATTTTGCAGGAGACAACGGAGCACTTGCTGGTGGTTACACTATCAGATTCAATGTGCCGGTTGCTCCTTGTACTTCACCTGCAAGAACAGTGGTAGTAAGGGTTAATCAGCCAACTGTGCTGAATGCCAATATACCAGCCAATCAGACTATCTGTACCGATAAGGTGGCAACCTTCACAGTTGCTGTTACAGCCGGAACCGGTCCTCATACTTATCAGTGGCAGGTAAGCACCAATGGTGGTGGTACCTGGACAAATATTGCCAATGGTGGAGTTTACAGTGGTGCTACTACAGCCACACTGACCATCACTGCACCTCCGGTAAGCATGAATGGATACCAGTACCGTGCAATTGTAGCCGGTGCTGCACCATGTGCTGCACAAACATCAAGAGTTGCTACACTTACCGTTAACCCATTACCGGTTATCGTGATCAGTGCTGCACCTTATACCAGTTTATTACCTGGTTTACAAACTACACTGTCATCAACAGTTACTCCAAACCCAGTTACAACCTATAGCTGGATACGTAACGGAACAGTGTTAACCAACCCTTCATTGGGCGTGGTTAGTGGTATAGGCACTGGTAGCCTGAAACTTGATGTAGATGGCCAGGGAGATTATCAATTGAGGGTGACTGATGTTAATGGATGTACCAATATATCCAACACCATCACCATCAAAGATTCTGCAAGTGGCAAATGCTTTATCTATCCAAACCCAACCAGTGGTGTATTCCAGGTTAGGTATTACAGTGTAGCGGGCAACGTGTTGCCTAGAACATTAACTATCTATGATGCTAAAGGAGATAGGGTGTACACTAAATACTATGCAATTGGAAGACCATATGACAGAATGGATGTTGATATGAGAGCTTATGGAAAAGGACTCTACTGGGTTGAAATTGGTGACCTGAACGGTAACCGTTTAACCATGTGCAGAGTAGTGATTCAGTAAAAACAGTAATCTGTTTATAATAAAAAAGTCCCCCGAAATTTCGGGGGGCTTTTTTTGTACCATAAATTATTTGTTGGGATAACTGCTTACAAAACGGTTTCCTTTTATATAAAACCGGTATGGAAACAAAGCTGCCTCTCCTGAGTTTTCTATCCCTATACGTCTGCTTATTCCAATTGCAGTTTCTTTAATTTCAAATCCATCATCAGCAATGTAAATCTCATCTTTAATCAAATTTATTCCAGAGTGCCCTTTTGAAATACCTAATGCCATTGCTGCGTTACCCGGCCCTTTAGTGAGTGTATTATCCAATTTAGTTTTACCGGTTCTCTTTAGCATGGTATCAATACCTGCTATGGGTTCTACAGCCCTTATCAAAACTGCATCTGGAATTTCAGCTGCATTGGTAACTACATTAAACAAATGATGCATGCCGTAGCAGATATATACATATACAGTGCCGGCAGCCCAATACATGTGTTCATTACGTGTTGTACGCTTACCTCCAAATGAATGTGAAGCTCTGTCTGTTAGCCCGATATAGGCTTCAGTTTCAACAATACGGCCCGAAGTAATTACCCCATTAAAATTTGTAACAACAATTTTTCCAATCAATTCTTTAGCGATCAGCAACACATCAGTCCTCTTATAAAAATGAATAGGCAGTTTCTTCATTATATTATTAACTTTAAAGCTAAAATACAATATTGAAGTATTAGCCAATTGAAATAATTTATGCTGAAAGAAATCATTATATCCTTACAGGCCTATTACCAAACACACCGGTTTATAATAAAACACCGGCTTTGGAAATGGATATTGATACCGGGACTTATTTATTCTATACTGTTTTGTGTAGGCATTTATTTGTTTTATGTTTCGAGTAGCAGTGCCATAGAGTTTATGTTACTGAAATTGGGGGTTAGAGAATGGATGGATAAAATGCAAAATAGCTGGTTGAGTTTTTTACTGATATTTTTCCAGCTCATCCTTAACCTTATATTACTGTTATTTTACTTTTCGCTTTTTAAATATTTATTCCTCATTATTGGTTCACCACTATTTGCTTACCTGAGTGAAAAAACTGAATCAATAATTGAAGGAAAAGATTATCCTTTCAGCTTTAAACAATTGATGAAGGATATAATCCGGGGCATTAAGCTGGCTTTACGTAATATGCTTTGGCAAACAGTTTATACTGTTTCTATTCTAATCTTATCGTTTATTCCGGTAATAGGCTGGGTAACCCCTTTGCTAGCGTTACTGGTTGAGTGTTATTACCTGGGCTTCTCCATGCTTGATTACAGCTGCGAACGGAATAAATTATCAACGACACAAAGTATTGGCTTTATAGGACGGCACAAAGGCCTGGCCATTGGCAACGGTATGGTTTTTTACCTGATGCATTTTATTCCCATCCTGGGCTGGTTGCTTGCACCCAGTTATGCTGTAATTGCAGCCACCATCAGTTTATACAAAGCAAAAAACGAAGGCTTGATAAATGTTTCCGGTAAGATCAATTTATAATTATGCAATCACTCGTATATCTTATTCCATGTGTACTGGAAGAATCGGTAACAGAAACCATTCCGAATTACATTATTGATGCTGTAAAAAATTGCCAGGTAATTTTTGCAGAAAATGAAAGAACAGCCAGGCGCTTTTTTAAAAGCATCTGCAAAGAAATTGTAATTGACGATTATGAGTGGTTCACCATTCACAAAGCAGAAAATGAAGTACTTAACTCATTCAGACAAAAAATAAAAGAAGGTAAACACATCGGCATCATTAGTGAAGCCGGATGCCCGGGCATTGCCGATCCAGGACAAATTTTAATTGCTGCTGCGCAGGAAATGGGTGCAACTGTAAAACCCCTGGTAGGCCCCAGTTCTATACTGCTGGCTTTAATGGCAAGCGGGATGAACGGGCAACAGTTTGAATTTGTTGGCTACTTACCCATTGATAACCTGGAAAGAAATAAAGCCATAACAGCTTTAGAAACTTCATCACAAAAGAAAAACAGTACCCAGATATTTATTGAAACACCGTACCGCAATAATCAATTACTTGAAACTTTATTAAAAACCTGTAAGCCTTCTACAAAACTTTGTATTGCTGCAGAATTAACCGGCCCAAACGAATTTGTAAAAACAAAAAGTATAGCCGATTGGAGAAAAGAAAAAACCGACTTTCATAAAAAGCCGGTTATATTTTTACTGCATGCGTTATAGCGTTACCTCACTCCGCAATCAGATAGCTCCTTTATTTTATCTACCCTGTCAACAATAAATTTAGTATTACCTCTCCAGGGGGCTATACCCAGGAATTCTTTATAATGCAGATCAAAACACTTTCCACTATTCTGCTCCAGTATATGTGCAATGGAATCATTTTTAACACTAAAGACAAATTCATTACTTACCATCATTTCTTTAGTACCCCGCTGTATCATTTTACCTTCCCAGGTTTTCCATACGTAACCTTTCTTTACCACATAATTTAATTCCCCGGATTTAACTCCTTCGCCAAAAACAAAATAGTATTTCCACCAAAAAGCGATGGCTCCTGTCAATAAAACAATAAATACGAACCATCTTAGAAATTTACGAAAACCGCTTTTCTTTTTGGGTTGCTCTTTTATAGTTTGTTCAAGCTTTACATCCTCCATAAAATATTTTTAAAGATTATAAACCATATTTATCAACCAGGTAAACCATAGCAGCCATTACAACTGCACACAAATTCAATTCCTGTGCATTTACATTTTCATACACGTCCAAAGCGGCATGGTGCATATCAAAATATCTTTGCCCGGTTGTACTAAGGCCAAATTGTGGCGTTTTCAAATTTGTTTGCAGGGGTCCAATATCAGCACCACCACCGCCGCCTTCACTAAAGGAGAATCTGGCTGCATCAAAAGGCTCAAAGAATTTTGTCCATCCCTGTACTTTTGCATATTGCTCTTTGGTCATTCCGCAACCAAAGCCCCGTGGGTATTCAGCCCCTCCATCACTTTCCATGGCCATTACATGTTTTTCATTTTTCAGCTTTGCCTCTTCGGCATATTTGGTACCACCACGCAGGCCATTTTCTTCATTGGCAAACAAAACAATTCTAATGGTTCGTTTAGGTTTGTATCCAATAGCTTTAAATGCCCTTAATATTTCAATGCTTTGCACAAGTCCGGTTCCGTCATCGCTTGCACCTTCACCCTGATCCCAGCTGTCAAGATGCCCGCCAATAGTTATTATTTCATCCGGAAATTCAGTGCCTTTAATTTCTCCAATTACATTGTGTCCGATTGTATCAGGCAGCATTTCGCAATTTGATCTGATAAAAAGATTTTCTTCTTTATACAATCCTTTAATTAAGCCATTTAGTTTTTCTGCCCCTTTGGTACTGATGGCAAGTGCCGGAATTTTAGGGAATGAATCATTGTATCGCAATGCACCGGTGTGTGGATTATTATCGTAGGCACCCGTTACCGAACGAACAATTACAGCCAATGCTCCATATTTTGCTGCCATTGAAGCACCATTGCTGCGATATCTTACCGCATCGCCATAAGCACCACGTAACAGGGTTTTATTAAAAGGATAATTGTAAAAAACAATTTTACCCTTTACCTCATCTTTCCGCTGATTCAATTCTGCAAAATTTTTCACTTCAATTACAGGTGCTAAAACTCCTTTATCTCCGGTACCAACCGAATTTCCTATTGCAAGTACATCAAATTCCGAATCAGTTTTTTTATTTTTTGTTTTATACCCAGCAAATTCTTTTTTACCCCTTACCCAGTGTGGCACCATACATTGCTGCAAATATGCTTTTTCTGCACCTGCCTCCTGCAACACTTTTAATCCCCATGCCTCGGCTTTATACATACCAGCACTGCCGCTGAGCCGGGTTCCTACTGATTTACATAAAGTATATAAATTTTGAGAAGCCTTTCCATTTAGTAAAATTTCATCCGATATCTTCTTTATCATCAGCGAATCATCGGATTGAGCAAAGCCTGAGAGGCAAGTAAAAGCTGAAAACAGGATTGCAAATATTATTCCTTTAAACATAAATCGGGTTTATAAACAAACTTACTGATAAAAAGTCAATACATGAATGGAAACTGTGGTGAATAATATTTCGGTAAATTGCATCCTACAGATTTTCATTAAAACGCTTCTTATGAATATAGGCATTGTATGTTACCCTACTTTTGGTGGTAGCGGTGTATTGGCAACAGAGCTAGGCAAAGCCCTGGCAGATAAAGGACATAACATACATTTTATAACTTACCAGCAGCCCGTTCGGTTGAGTGGTTTTCATACCAATATATTTTATCATGAAGTAAGGGTTCCAACTTACCCGCTTTTTGATTATCCACCTTATGAAACAGCATTGGCCAGCACCATGGTAGATGTTATTCTGAATAATAATGTGGAACTCCTGCATGTACATTATGCCATCCCCCACGCAGCAGCAGCTTACATGGCAAAACAAATACTGGCCAAACAGGGAATAAAAATACCTGTTATTACAACACTACACGGTACAGATATTACGCTGGTTGGTAAAGACAAAACCTACAGCCCTGTTGTAACTTTTTCGATGAATGAAAGTGATATACTTACAGCTGTTTCTGAAAACCTGAAAGAAGAAACATTTAAGAATTTTAAGATAGAGAAGGAAATAGAAGTGATCCATAATTTTGTGGATGTAAAACGCTTTCATAAAAGTCCGGTTGATGCTTTCCGTAAACTGATCTCGCCTAAAGGCGAAAAAATAATTGTGCATGCTTCCAATTTCAGAAAAGTAAAACGGGTTGAAGATGTGGTTGCCACTTTTTTACTGATACAGGAAAAAATGCCTGCTACTCTGTTGTTGCTGGGCGATGGACCTGAAAGATCGCATATAGAAGCAAAGGCCAGGGAATGCCAATCGCACGACAATATTAAATTTTTAGGCAAGCAGGAACAAATGGAAGATATTTTACCCATTGCCGATTTATTTTTACTAACCAGCGAATATGAAAGCTTTGGATTGGCTGCTTTGGAAGCGATGGCTGCAGAAGTGCCTGTAATATCAACCAATGCCGGAGGTTTGCCCGAAATAAATATTAATGGCTTTTGCGGCTACATGAGTGATGTTGGTGATGTGGTAGATATGAGCAAAAATGCATTGCACATTTTACAGGATGATGCAACCCTGCAACAATTTAAAGCCAATGCATTAACCCAGGCGAAAAAGTTTGATATTGAAAATATTGTTCCGCTTTATGAAGCGCTTTATCAACGAGTGATTTAGAATTATCTTTTCAGCCACTTTTCGGGGTCAATGTCATTTCCCTTTGCATCATTTATATACAGATCAATGGAGCCGTTGCCATCAAGATTGGCCGCAGCCTTACCAATAACCTGACCGGTTTTTACATTTTGCCCTGTTTTTACTGTTACGCTTCCCAAATTACTATAGGTACTAAAGTACTCACCGTGCTGAATGATTATCACCTGCATATCTTCAATAAAAACCACACTTGAAACTACCCCATCAAAAACAGCTTTTACATTACTGCCAATATCTGTTGAAATTGTTACACCGGTAACATCAATATTTCCCCCACTTGGTAATCGATTTAGCCCGTAATGCAAAATAGGTATGCCTTTATCAACAGGCCAGGGCAACAACCCTCTGTTCTTTTTAAAGCTTTCGTTTAAGGCAATATTGCCTGCGTTTAATAATACATTATCAGGCGGCTTCACCGGGTCAGTTCTTTTAACAGGAGTTGTAGTTTTTTCGTTATTATTTTTTGGTGCCGTATTATTTTTTGCAGCTGCCAGGTTGGCTGCTGCATCATCTTTTGCTTTTTTCATTGCCGCTTTATTTGCATCGTCTCTCGCTTTTTTTATCGCAGCAGCAATAGCTTTCTCTACTTTTGCATTTTGTTTTTTATAGGCAGTAAGCTGATTGTTTAATTCTTTCCCTTCCTTTTTAAGGTCGTTTACAATTTTATCTTTCTCCTGCTTTTGTGTTTCCAATGCAGCTGCTTCTTTATCTTTAATCTGCAAAACTTCACTCTTTTTCTCTTTAATACTTCCAAGTTCATTCAATTTTTGTTTGCGTAATTCCTGCGTACGCAAAATATTCTCTCCCTGCTTTTCACGATAATCTCTATAGTATTTCAGATAGGCAATACGCTTAATGGCATCATTAAAACTGGCTGCTGAAAAAATAAAACTTAAAAAATCGTAATTGTTCCTGTTCTTATAGGCATACACCATACTCTTGGCATACTCTTCTTTTAAGGTGTCAAGCAGTTTATTGTAGCGGTTAATTTCACGCTGGTTGGTGCTGATAGTATTGTCCAGTAAATTGATGTCTTTGCTGATATTTTCTATAAGCCGGTTTTGCAGGTTCAGCTTATCATTTATAAGTTTCCATTTTACCAGGCTTTCTTTAGTTTTAGCCTTATTGCTGTTTAGCAATTTTTGAGTTTGTTCCATTTCCTTTTTTAATGCAGTCCGCTGCTTTTCCAATTCTTCACGGGTTTCCTGTGCATGCACAGTTAAACTGAAAAGAGAGAAAAGGACTACGCTAAAAATGAATCTGATCATGCTTATAATTTTATTAACTCAAAAATAATATTCGTAACTGTTCATCCACTTTCAGTTAAAGCAATGCACAAATAAAAATAACGCTTACTTTGGAATATAATTTTTTGGTATGTTAAAAGAAACTGACAATTCTTTGTTAAACTCATACTGTTTATAGTTTAACCTGATGTCAAGCCTGTTTTTTTCTGATACTGTTATTTCTCTGTAGGTAGAGAAATTAAATCCTGATTTATTCTCGTAATCAGCATAAGTTAGATCAGCAGTGCGGCTTCTGGCAATGTCCACATCATCCAGTTTACTGTGAGTTAAAAAATAATTACCGGAAGAAAGTGTAAGCAGGTTTTTAAAATAATGTCCAACCATTGAGAATAGTATTTGATCGTCCGTTTTTTTATAATAAACAATATTACTGTCTATAAAAACCGGGTTACCAATCAAAAGATCCTGCAAGGTTTTATAATCAAATGGTATCTGGGTTACTTCCTGTAAATAATCGAGTGAGCGGTATTGAACTTCCTTATCCCGTTTATTCAGCAATATAACACTGTCCTTCGTTATCAAAGCCCTGTATATTTCAACATTCAAAATTGAGGCTGTCAATGATATCCAGATTGCGCTGTCTTTTATAATTCTAACTATGGCTGTTACATCCGGCTGTTTCCCTTTATTATCCTGATAATCTACTTTGATCTTTGCGTTGAATGTTTTAAAATCAATATAGTTACGGTTCAGGTTGGCTATGGTGTTTTTTATCATCAGGATCGAATCAATTTTAGACTGATCAATTATTACAACATCCGAAGTGTCTTTTGGAGCAATGACTTTATTGATTTGTTTTACAGTTTTACAACTGTAGCTTGAATATATCAGTATAAATAAAACAAAGATGACGCTTATATATTTCATTGGTATTTTGTGTTGCTGATTTATTCAATGCCCGTATGGCCAAAACCACCATCTCCCCGTTGCGATTCATTCAATTGCTCCACCAACAGTAATTCAGCCCTTTCCGTTTTTGCAATTATCATTTGGGCAATTCTGTCTCCGTGGTTTATTACCTGCACGGTGTTGCTTAAATTAATTAAAATTATTTTTAGCTCTCCTCTATAATCTGAGTCAACAGTACCTGGCGAATTCAAACAGGTTATACCCTGTTTCAGCGCCATGCCGCTTCTTGGTCGTATCTGAGCCTCATATCCGTTTGGTAGTTCTATAAACAATCCGGTAGGTATAAGGTTGCGTTCAAAGGGTTGTAAAGCCTGCGGCTCACCGAGGTTAGCCCTTAAATCCATTCCGGCAGAACCGGCAGTTGCATATGCCGGCAAGGGATTTGAAGATATGTTTACTATATTAACCTGAACTGTTTGCATAACAGCAAAGTTAACGATGTAAAAAGGAAATTCTGCAACTGTAGATGTAAATGAAATATTTTTAACGGATGAGCATAACAGTGCCCTGTTCATAGAATTTTCTTCCGCGGATGTTTGTATAATTCAACATCCACAAATAAGAGCCGTTTGGCATTTTTTTTCCTTTAAAAGTGCCGTCCCACTTTTTGGTAACATCATTACTGCTAAAGATTAATTGGCCCCATTTACTGTAAATCTGTAAAGAAAAATATTGAAGTGAAGTATTATCTACTACGCCAAAAGTTTCATTTAAATTATCGTTGTTGGGCGTAAAAGCCGATGGAATATAAACATCACAATCTCCGGGTAAAACCTGGATTGTATCAGATGCTTCACATCCACTTTTAGTTACAGTAAGAAAATAAGTTCCTGTTTGATTTACTGAAATTGATGGAGTAGTTGCGCCGGTACTCCATAAATAAGTGTCAAAAACAGAACTGCCAGTAGTTAAAATAACGGGCTTGTACTTACAAATACCTGTATCAGCTCCAAGATTAACTAAAGGCATTGGCCTGGGGCTAACCTTAATGGTATCTCTCAGTTTACAACCATTTTGATCTATCTCCACCCAGTAATTTCCAAACCCGGTTGTTGTTATTTTATTACCGGTGAAACCTGTGTTCCATAAATAATTTGCACCAAAAATTTCTTCCACTCCTATTTGCAATGATAATGCATTGCAGCTGGATGTATCAGCTCCTAAAAATTCTCCTGAAGGGGCGACCCATATTTTCCGATTGATGGTATCATTTAATCCTGAACAATCTATTTTATAAACAATGAGTTTTACATCATAAAAACCAGGGGCTGCATATGTATGCGTTGGCTGCAATACCTGTGATTGTTGGGCATCACCAAAATTCCATTTAACAGAATCTATACCATTAAGCCTGTTGATTTTAAAAGATACATCAAGGTCCAAACAATTTCCGGTTCGGTTAAAATCATATGGATTAGAATTGATATCGAAATAGCTTTGCATAAACGTAGGAAACCCAAACTGAACGCTATTATTAGCGCCAAAATTAATTTTGTCAATTATGAAATTACATCCGGAACCATAGACATCCGGATTATCAATTACTGATAAAGAACTGGCATTCCATCTCGCCATATAAATTTTTTTATCAGGACCCATTTGTAAAGCACCGGCATACAAGGGGGTAGTTTGCGAAATGACTTGTTTTGTTCCAATTATTGTGGCAGCATTATTTGATGTGATGTCAAACTGGTAGAGTTTACAGGGATCCGAAACAGAATTATTTGCAGAAACATATAGCAACTTACCATCGGGTGAAAACTCTGAACCATATACTCCCGGATATGATAAATCGTGGGGGATAGAATTAGGCTTAAATACAACAGAGTTTGAGATTATTCCGGTTTGGTTATCAAAATCCATTAACTGTACTGCATCATTATCAAATGAATGGCAGGCCATTAATTTATTTCCCTTACTTGAAAATTTTAACGTGCCGATTGCATTGTTTATTTGCCCACTGATTACAAGGCCTGTACTACTGATAACTGGAGTTGGATTTAAACCTGCGGACGTGAGTAGATAGCTGAAATACTTATCCGTATTCCACTTCTGAATCACAATCCATACATCTCTTTTATTACAATGCCTGATTGCAGCCATTTTTTCCAGCACATCATCCTCAATTAAAGCGTTTTTTACAACAACAGCCCCATACCCGTTGTCAGCCTTCATATCAATAATGTTATAACAAAAAGAAGAAAAATCTAATGTAGCAGAGCCGATAGTGAATAGATAATATATACTATCAGTGCCAGGCATGGGAACTATAACTGTATTATTGGTACTGCTTAACTCCCCTCTTAAACCAAAACCTCCCATCATAGTTTCATGCTTTTTGTTTTGCACATATACACCATTGGTGTAAAACAATAACTTTCCATTGTTATCACTCATAACTCCCGAGCCTTCCAATGAATTTATTGTTCCGTTATATAGTGCCACAGGGGGAGACTGGTTAAAATCAAGCCCAACACGGTTTCCAAAATACCAGTTATTAGTTTGCTTTTGTGCAAATGCAAAAATTATAATAAAAAAAAATCCTATGGTAAGAATATATCTTTTCAAAAAAATGATTTGTAATTATTTTAACCCAAGTAAAACCGTTGCATATGCTTTTAATCCTTCTTCACGGCCAACAAAACCCATCTTTTCTGTTGTTGTTGCTTTAACCGAAACATCTGAAATTGATACATGTACTATCTCCGCTATAGTTTGTTGCATTTGCGAAACGTATGATTTTATTTTGGGGGCTTCCAGGCAAAGGGTGCTATCAATATTAATTACTTTATACCCTTTTGCTTCTATTAATTCAGTAGATTTTTTCAATAATATTTTGCTGTCAATATCTTTAAACGAGTTATCCGTATCAGGAAAATGAAAACCAATATCACCAAGGGCTAATGCCCCGAGCATTGCATCGCAAATTGCATGTAACAAAACATCTGCATCACTATGGCCTAAAGCTCCCTTTATGTGTGGAATTTTCACTCCACCAATCCACAAATCTCTTCCAGCTACCAACTGATGATAATCAACTCCCGAACCGATTCTATATGCCATCGTTTAGTTTATTTGTAAATATCCGTATTTTGATTGATTTTATAAACAAAAAAGCGTTCCGGTAAACCGGAACGCTTTTTTGTTTATAAAACTATAATTATTTCGCACCACCCATATCAAACACTAAACCAAAACGGTAAGTATTAGATAAAGGAATACGGCTTGTTCCACTTCCTGTAGGGAAAACATAGGAGAAGTTTAAACCAGCAATGCTGTACTTAATACCTGCTCCTACTGTAAAATATTTTCTATTACCCTTGTTTGGGTTTTCGTAGAAATAACCAGCCCTGAAACCAAATTGGTTATTGTACCAGTATTCAGCACCAATAGCTATGTTAACTTCCTGGAATTCTTCACTTGCACCACCGCCATCACCAAAAGATTTGATCCAGCTTGCAGGTACACCTCTATCTCTATATTTCAACAATTCTGCATTGCTAGGATATCCTGCTGAATCTAATTTAGCTGTAGGAACCAGTAATTTATTGAAGTCTACTGCAAAAGTTATTTTATTCGATTCGTCAAATACTTTAGTATAAGCCAATCCTAAACCAAGATTAGCTGGAATGTAGTCTTTTTGAGTAGCATCGCTTGAGTAAGAGATTTTAGAACCTAAGTTACTCAATGTTAAACCCCAGTTTAAACCCTGTCCGTTTTCTTTAGCTCCATGATGGTATAAATGTAAATCACCAGCAACTGAAGATCCAGCTTTGTAGTTTAGTCCATTGAAAGTACCACTAGCCAGGTTAGAATTGATATATCTGATAGCAATACCTAAACCTAATTTTTTGGTTAATTTTCTGGAATAGCCTAAATCGATTGCAAACTCTTTAGGATTGTATGTGCGTAAATCTACACCCTGTGCATCAGTAAACTGAATGCTTCCTAATTTAAAATATCTTAACCCCAGAGAAAGAGCCTGCTTGTCATCAAGTTTGTAATATCCGGCTAAAGATGCTAAGAAAACATCGTTAACAGATAAATCTCTTAACCATGGAGTATAGTTAACAGCAATGCCCACTTTACTTGTAGCAAATGGGGTTCTGGCTATGTTAGCAAAAGCCGCGTTAGCATCAGGTGCAGTTGCAATACCTACATCTCCCATACCGCCGCTACGGGCATCAGGTGAAATACGTAAAAACGGAACAGCAGTTGTTACAACGTTTATTTTGTTCTGGGCATAAGATACAGTTATTGTTCCTCCCAGTAACATAACTAAGGCAGTTAGTTTCAAAGTTACTTTTTTCATGCGTTTTGATTTGTCTTGGTTAGGTAGACTTACCTCTATAAGCGTTAAGTTTAATGGTTGTATTGTGTTGTAAAAATAATAGTTTTATTTAAATGAACAACTAAATTATAAAATCTTGTTAAAAAAAACTAAAAAACAGATGAATTTCAAAGATAAAGGCTTTTTTCTACACAACAATACTACTATTTCTTAATATTTTGTGTGTTAACTTGGATTTTAACTCAAAAAAAATCAATTTCCTCAATTATGCAGTCACAATAACGGGATGTGATGCTGTTTATTGCCGATCATGTATTTTCGATTTTTTGGGTAATTACCAAAAATACGGATTTATGCAACCAATTACAAGATAATGAAAACCTTTGAGCAATTTTATTTTTGTAAGAAATTAACAATTCAATAATTACAAATCGTTTACTCCTTATTGTGTGCAAGTTTATAACACTTGTTTATATTAACCAAAAAAAATAAAAATATTTTTTTGGTTAGCAATTAAAATAACAGAAACCAAAAAAATAAAGCGTAAAGCAAAAATAAAGGCTTAAATAACCCGAAACCACTGTTTGTAAAGAGTTTTATGATCATTCAAGTAAGTGATAAATGTTTACTTATAGAAATTTCTATGGCTAAACGAGTGCAAAAAAAATCAAACGCGCTGTCAGCTTTTATTGCCATACAAGTGAGAAATTCATTGTTTAAAAAAGGGCTTTCCGTTAAGTCGCTATAATAATTTATTGTACCCGATTTAACTGGAATTTTATTTGCTGGTATACACTGTGCGACAAAGTGGTCCCAGGCTTTAAGCGATATTTTTTTGTTTTGAAAATTATCCTGCGGGTTTTAATAAATGGCTTGTTTACATTTTAACTTTAAAAAAAGAGTTAGAAATATTTCAAATTCACCCAAAGTCTTTATATTCGCAGCCAGTACAACCTCATATACAATAATTAAGAAAACCTTTCGTTAAACAATACGACAAACGAATGAACATGACTAAATTACTTTCTGGTAAAAATGCTATGATCCTTGTAATAGCAGCAATTTCTTTAAGTGCCTGTAAAAAAGGTGGCCTTTTCGGCAAAAAACAAAGCAAATCATCCGCAACCGGCTGGAATTACGATGATAAAAACATGGGTAATTTTCATGTTTCTAAGGTAAAATATCCAAAAGCGGGTCCAGGCTTGGTTTTTGTTCAGGGTGGCTCATTTGTAATGGGTGCCAAGGATGAAGACGTAATGGGCGACTGGAATAATGTACCACGCCGTATTACAGTACCCTCTTTTTTCATTGATGAAACAGAAGTTGCAAACGTGCACTATCGTGAATATTTATACTGGCTTGAAAACACATTCTCCGGCGATACCAACATTCTTAATAAAGCACTGCCCGATACACTGGTATGGCGTGAGGAATTGGCATACAATGAGCCCTATGTAGAATATTATTTCCGTTTTCCTTCTTATAACTATTATCCGGTTGTTGGTGTAAACTGGCGCCAGGCACACGATTTTTGTATCTGGAGAACAGACCGTGTAAATGAACTGAATCTTCAAAGCAAAGGATATCTTAAAAAAGATGCCATTAAAAGAGAAATGAAAGGAGCCGGTTCTGACGGTTCTTTCAACACAGAAACTTATTTGATGGCACCTGATATGATACAAGGTAGAAATAAACCAAAAAAATCTGCTTTAAAAGATGTTAACGGTAAACCCCGTTCAACTGTACGTATGGATGACGGTATACTGAACATGGGCTATCGCCTGCCAACTGAAGCTGAGTGGGAATATGCCGCTTATGGTATGTTAGCTCAAAACCCAAACCCACGTGCTAAAGAGAAGAAAAGTGGTGAGGAGTTATTTTCAAACCAGCAGATCTACTCTTGGAGCAACAACCCGAATGGTTTACGTGACAATCGTCGTGGAAGCTGGCAAGGTAAATTTTTGGCCAACTTTAAAAGAGGTGGTGGTGATAACATGGGTATTGCAGGTGGTTTAAATGACCGTGCAGCAATTCCTGGTAATATCAAATCTTTTTACCCCAATGCATTTGGTTTATATAACATGAGTGGAAATGTGAGTGAGTGGGTTGGTGATGTGTACAGACCAATGACATCAACAGATGCTGAAGATTTCAACTACTTCCGTGGTAATAAATTTCAAAAATATTATAAAAACTCAGGTGGTGAATACGAGAGAGACAGTATGGGGCGTTTGAAAAAAGTAGATATTTCTGATGAAGAAGTTAAGAATCGTTCAAACTATCAGAAAAATGATGTAATTAATTATCTTGATGGCGATTCATCAAGCGGCGTATTTTACGGTTATGGTGTTACTTCATTAATAAATGATTCGTCAAGGGTTATTAAGGGAGGCAGCTGGAATGACAGGCCTTATTGGTTGTCACCAGGCACCCGCAGGTTTATGCAGGAAACCCAATCAGCAAGCACAGTTGGTTTCCGTTGTGCTCAAACCTACCTTGGCCCTCCTGAAGGAGCCGGATTTAAAGAAGGAAATATATTTGGTAAGCGTAAGCAAAACTCACGTAAGAAAAAGAAATAAATTTCTATAACAATATTCGTAAAAAAAGTCTCCTTCGGTGAGGCTTTTTTTATGCCTTTATTTAAAGCTTCTCCTTTAATTTTGATGCATGCAAATATCAGAGCTATATAAATTATACCAGCAGTTGCCTTCCATTCAAACAGATACCCGGAAAGTAAAGGAAGCCGATCTCTTTTTCGCCCTTAAAGGACCAAATTTTAATGGTAATTTATTTGCTAAGGAAGCATTGACCAAGGGTGCTGCATATGCAGTTGTTGATGAAACGCCTGAAACAGCAGATGAAAGAATAATACAGGTTGCTGATGTTTTAAAGACCTTACAGGATTTAGCCCTGTATCATCGCAGACAGTTTATTCTATCTGCCGCAGGCAAACAAATACCATTTATTGCTATCACGGGCAGTAATGGTAAAACCACTTCCAAAGAATTAGTTCATGCAGTTTTATCAGCTACTCATAAAACATATACCACCGAAGGCAATCTTAATAACCATATCGGAATACCATTAACCATTTTAAAAATAAAGCCCGATGCCGAAATTGCCATAATAGAAATGGGGGCCAATCATCAAAAAGAAATTGAAGCGTATTGTGCATATACAATGCCCACGCATGGTGTTATTACAAACTGCGGAAAGGCCCATTTAGAGGGCTTTGGCGGCGAAGAAGGTATACGTAAAGGCAAAGGAGAACTGTACGATTATTTAAGGCATCACAACGGATCTGCCTTTGTGATGTGGGATTACGATTATTTGCAGGAAATGAGCAAAGAAATTCCACAGATAATTACCTATGGAACAAAGGATGCCGGCATTACCGGCTTTGTAAAAAACAGTACTGGCTTATTGGAAATTTCAATAACTGCAGGAGCCAATATAGATTCCATAAAAACAAACCTGGTTGGAGAGTATAACCTGCCTAATATTTTACTGGCTGTAGCCATTGGCAAATATTTTAACGTGCCGGATGAAAAAATAAAACTGGCTTTGGAAAACTATATCCCATCAAACAGCCGGTCGCAGCTAATAGAAAAAGATGGCAATAAAATTATTTTAGATGCCTATAATGCAAACCCAACAAGCATGAAAGCTGCTGTTGAAAATTTTGTAAAGATGGAAGGAGCCGATAAGGTTTTAATACTTGGTGGCATGATGGAACTGGGATCAGAAAGCCAGAAAGAGCACCAGGCATTGATTGACCTGATTGCCAAATATGTATGGAAAGATGTGGTTTTGGTTGGAGGGGATTTTAGTAAAGTAACCCATTCCTATTTATATTTTGAAAACTCTCTGCTGGCAAAAGAATGGTTTAAAAATCAACATTACAACCATTCGGCTATTTTAATAAAAGGATCAAGAAGTACGCAAATGGAAAAAGTACTGGAATAAAAATCTGTGTAAAAAAAGAAACCCTCCACAGCTTTGCTATGAAGGGTGAAGCGGAGACTGAGGGATTCGAACCCTCGGTAGAGTTGCCCCTACACACGCTTTCCAAGCGTGCTCCTTCAGCCACTCGGACAAGTCTCCATTTTTTACCGGGTGGCAAAAATACAGTTTCAATAACTATAACCCGAATATTTTTTCAGCATTTGCTGTTGTAATAGTTGCTACTTCTTCAACGGACACTTTTTTAATCTCAGCCAGCTTTTCTATCACATATTTTAAATAGCTGCTTTCATTACGCTTTCCTCTAAACGGCACTGGCGGTAAATACGGCGAATCTGTTTCCAGAACTATATGCTTTAAATCAATTTTATCAAGTACTTCGGCAAGGCCCGATTTTTTATACGTAACCACCCCTCCTATTCCCAGATAAAAACCTGCATCAATAATTTCATTCGCATTTTCTACCGTACCGCCAAAGCAATGAAAAATACCTTTGATAGAACTTGATTTAAATTCTTTCACAACATCAATACATTCCTGCATTGCATCACGGGTATGAATAACAATGGGTAAATTATATTGTAATGATAATTCAATTTGTAACCTGAATGCCTCGTATTGCTGCGTTACAAAGGTTTTATCCCAATAAAAATCAAGGCCAATTTCTCCAACCGCAGCAAACTTTCTTTTTGCCAGCCATGTTTTTACCAACGCAAGTTCTTCCAGGTAATTTTCTTTTACGTAGCATGGATGTAACCCCATCATGGCCATACATTTTCCGGGAAACTTAGTTTCCAGCAACAACATATTTTCAATTTCAGAGCTGTCAATGGCTGGTAAATAAAATTTATTTATGCCTTCGTTTTCGGCTCTTTTAATTACTTCAGTTATATCGCTTTTAAACTCATCCAGGTATAAATGGCAGTGTGTATCTACAATCATATTTTCAGTTTGCTTTGCAAAAATGCCGAAAAATAATTTAACGATTCTTTAAACTATGCATTTTGTCAACAGTCATACACCTGTTCGTTTTATTCACCTTTAATTTTAAAAATTTATTTTTATGAAAAAGACTTTAAACACCACCAAATGGCTTCTGGCATTCAGCCTTATAGGAGCCATCACATTTTCAAGTTGTAAAAAAGAAGAAAGCCTTACACCGCTTACCGCAACAGAAACAGACCCCGTTGAATTAGCGGCTACACAGGAAGCCACTGCAGAGGAAGCTGCAACAGAAGCCCAGTATGATGATGTATTTAACATTACCGCCAGCATGAACAAAAGCGAAGTTGGTGAAGATTTGGGTGTAAGTGCCAATGTATCCGGCTTGGCTGAATTGGGAAGCACCACTCCAAACCCAGCCCGTTGTTTTACCATTACAGTTGTTCCAAACATTCCGCATGTTTTTCCTAAAACCGTAACCATTGACTTTGGCACCGGTTGCCTTGGCCGCGACGGGAAATACAGAAAAGGAAAGATCGTATCTATTTACACCAACCCAATGGTGGTACCAGGTGCAAAAGTGTCAACTACTTTTGTGGGCTATTATGTTGACAGCTTTAAGGTTGAAGGCACTCACATTACTGAAAACACCAGCACATCAAACATGCAGGGCTGGAAGGTTAAAGTTATTGATGGCAAAATAACCAATACCAACACCAACCGCTGGAGAAAATGGAACAGTGTAAAAGACGTATTGCAGGTAGCAGGTAATGGTACACCTAATTTCCCGCTGGATGATATTTACAAAATTGACGGAGCTGCTACCGGCTCTAATTCAGGCGGCCATACCTGGTCATCACTTATAACTGAATCTTTAATTAAGAAATTTGCCTGTCCGTGGATAGTTCAGGGAAAGGTAAGATTGAACAGGGATGGCAGGACTGCACTACTGGATTATGGTAACGGAAATTGCGATAATCAGGCTATAATTTATATTAATGGAGTGCCTCATATTATAACCCTGTAAAAAACTGTTAAAAAAATTGTTGCTAATTTAATAACAACAATGTACATTTAGACCAGTTTTCATAGGGTACGGATTAAAAACGGGCCAGGGTTTCTACCCCGGCCCAATTTTTTTTAGTTAAATCCTGAAAGAAAAATGTTAAAACCCTGTACCAATTTTTTCAAACCGATATCCCTGTTCAGAAAAATATTTTAATACTGCAGGTAAAACATACCGCAATCTTTCATAGGCTTTCTCACTATCATGAAATACAATAACAGAGCCACTTTTCGTGTTTTTCACTACATTGTCTAAACATTTCTCAGGTGTAATATTTACATCAAAATCGCCGCTTAATACACTCCACATAATTACTTTAAAAGGTTCGTCCTGCTGCGTTATAAGCTTTCGCTGCTTACGGGTAATTCTTCCATAAGGCGGCCTGAACAAATGAGAATCGATATAGTTTCCAGCTTCCAGAATATTTCGCAAATATTTCACACTACCGGTTTTCCAGCCATTTAAGTGGTTATGGGTATGATTTCCAACGGCATGGCCCTGCTCCAATATCATTTTAAAAGCGTCCTGATGCTCCACAACATTCTTACCTATGCAAAAAAAAGTTGCTTTGGCATCGTATTTTCTAAGTTCATTTAAAACAAAGGGAGTTATAACAGGATGAGGGCCATCGTCGAACGTGAGGTAAATTGATTTAGCGGATTCATTTATCTCCCAAATGCTGCTTCTAAAAAGCTTCCTGACCCAATTTGGTGTTTTTGCAACGTAAAACATTGTTTAAAAATAGATATAAATATCAGTAATACAATTTATAAATCCTGAGAGTATTGACTCCAAAAAGTAAAGGCCATTCCAATAGGAATGGCCTTTACAATCAAAACTATGTTGTTAATAAGGTATGATATAAGTGCGAACTACGTTGTTTACGTTTGTCCATACTATTTTCATATAAAATGAACCGCTGGGACAGGTTACAGGGTTTCCTGCTGCATCAAGGCCAAAGGTAACAACTACGTTAGCTAGCAATCTGCTATGAGTTACCTGGCCGCTAACAAGCCTCCAGTCACAATCCTGCCTAATAACCATTGGTTGAGAAATTGTTGTTATAAAATCATTACCAAAACGATTGGTTCCCCATTCAGATATTCCTGTAACACTACCCTCTGTATGGGTACCAATGGTTGTTATTACAATACCATTATTATATGTAAATGTGCGCCTTTTAGCTATTTGCCAGGTTCGCTGGGTATTATTGTCAAATGTAACTGTTACTCCGGCACTGGTTACAGTGTGTACAATGGTTCCAAGACTTGCTAAATCCCTTAAGCGACCACCGGATACATTGGTAGTTACAATGGTACCATTAACAGTAATGCTTTTGTTATCGCTGATCCTGGTAATTTTCAGGTTTTGAATGTTTATAGTCACTGCAGCTCCTGCATCTCTCCAATGCTGAGCTAGAGGCATTGTAAGCAGTATAACACCAGTACGGGTCCGGGTATTAGTACAATTGGGGCCATTAAAAGTGATTGTAATTCTCCTCAATCCATTGGCGGAATCTAAAACTGCTGTTGCATTACAGGGAAGGCCGGTAATACCATCAGCAGATCCCACAAAACCATTAAAGGCATTATAATTATCAATTGTGGTGTTTACATCGTTTGCAATTTCATCAGTTCCATTAGCAACAACAGATTGATCATCTGAATGAGTCACCAGATCTGTGCTGTCTGCGCCAGATGTATCGGCCTTTTTACAGCTTAAAAAGCTAACTGACAGAACCAATGCTGCCATCAGAACAAATTGAAGTTTAATTTTCATAATTTTTTGATTTTGATTTTTTAATTTTTTTGGGTGGAATGTTGGATATAGATAGTTAATAATTAAAAAGGTTTAATCCGTAGCCAATATTTTTTTACAGGCCTAAGCAATATTACCCAACTTAAACGCATTTTAGGTTTACAAATTGTAATTATTAACACAATACAGAAATAAATAATAAGCTTAAGTGTCTATCGCTACTAAACTTATATTTGCACTTATATGAGTAAAGTAAGAGTTCGTTTTGCACCCAGTCCAACGGGTGGGCTACATTTAGGCGGTGTACGCACCGTTTTATATAATTACCTGTTTGCCAAAAAACAAGGCGGCGATTTTATTGTACGCATTGAAGATACAGACCAGACCAGGTTTGTAACAGGTGCCGAGGATTACATTTTCAACTGCCTTAAATGGTGTGGTATGGAGCCTGATGAAAGCCCTTTGCACGGAGGACCGTATGCCCCATATCGCCAAAGCGAAAGAAAAGAAAACTATAGAACATATGCTGAGCAATTGGTTAACGATGGCTTTGCCTATTATGCTTTTGATACGCCTGAGGACCTTGAAAAAATGAGGAACGATTTTAAAACTGCAGAAAACCCTTCTCCGCAATATGATGGCAATGTACGTATGCAGATGAAAAATTCGCTGACATTACCGGAAGATGAAGTAAAAAAATTACTGGCCGAAAATGCCCGCCACGTGGTGCGTATAAAAATGCCTGCAGGCGAAACAATTTCATTTACTGATATGATACATCATGAAGTGAGTTTTGATTCATCGCTGGTAGATGACAAGGTTTTGCTGAAAGCAGATGGAATGCCCACTTACCACCTGGCAGTAGTGGTAGATGATTATTTAATGAAAATAACCCATGCTTTCCGCGGAGAAGAATGGCTGAGCAGCGCCCCGGTTCATGTATTGTTGTGGAAATACCTTTTTGGGTTGGAAAATATGCCTCAATGGGCACATCTTCCCCTGATAATGGGACCCAGCGGCAAGCTTAGCAAACGTGACGGAGCCAAATATGGTTTCCCGGTATTTGCCATGAACTGGACAGACCCAAAGACCAATGAACTTACTGAAGGCTTTAAGGAAAGAGGATTTTTACCCGAAGCTTTCATTAACCTGCTGGCTGTATTAGGCTGGAATGATGGTACCGAGCAGGAACTATACAGCATGGAAGAACTGATTGAAAATTTCAGCATGGACCGTGTGCATGCTGCAGGCGCCAAGTTCGATTTTGAAAAAGCAAAATGGTTCAATCATGAATGGATAAAAAAGCTGCCCGTTACAAATTACCAGGCAAGGGTAAAAGAAATTTTTGAATCGAAAGGAATTGAAATAAAGGATGAGACTTATTTTACCAATGTACTTGACCTGGTAAAAGAACGCTGTCCTTTATTAACCGACTTTTTTGACCAGGCCGTTTTCTTTTACGTAACACCTTCTTCTTATGATGAAGCATCTGTTAAACCCAAATGGGATAGTGATAAGAATGATTTTTTTGCAGAATTAATTACAAAATATAAAAGCACTACTGATTGGATTATCAGTTCAATAGAAACTGAATTTAAAAACCTGGCAACAGAGAAAAACATTAAGGTTGGCGAGCTGCAAATGATATTGAGAGTGATGCTTGTAGGCACTAAAATGGGGCCCGGTGTTTTTGTTATAGCAGAAACCATTGGTAATACTGAAACAGTGAGCAGGATAGAAAAAGCCAGGGCTTTTTTTTCGTAACATTAAACTAAACCCGGCCTTGCTGGTCAAAACAAAAATTTATTTATGAAATGAGCCATAACAAAAGTTGAAATCAACCAAAATGTTAATTGGCGAATTCCATGTGACCAAAATCAATAAAAATAAACACATGAAACAACTGCTTTCTGCATTTATCGTACTCAGTTTCCTGGCCTGCAATAAATCATCAACAGACCCGATTGTACCAATACTACCGGTTGTTGACAGCTTTACTGTAACAGTATATAATGGTTATGGTGCCGGGAAATATAAAGTTGGCGATACAGTAGATATCTTCAGCCTTGCCATTGCCGATAACCAGATATTTGATAAATGGAGCAGCAGCGAAACATCGCTTTTAAATGCATTTGAAGAATGGCATACCTGGTTTATTATGCCCAACAGAAACGTTTCATTTACCGGCAGTGTAAAAACTATTACACCAGTTGCATTAAATTTTGAGCAGATAAGAGGAAGAGACAGGATGAAACCCGTGTATTCTTATTTCCCCGCAGGGCACAAAGGATTTGTTTACCTGTTGCATGGCACTGGTGGCAGTGCACTGAATACAGTAAGCAATTACGAATTTAAACAATTATACAAAGAACTGATCAATGATAATTTTGGCGTTATCGTTACCGAAGCCGAAGAAGCTACAACGGGCGTTGATGCCAATGCTGATGGTAAATTAAGGTGGTTGGTAGCTCCTGCTGATTCTGTTACCAATATTGATTATGCTAACATCAAAATCATTACCGATACTTTTTATAACCGTGGCGTTACCAGCCGCAGTAAACTTCGCTATTGCGCCGGCATGAGTAATGGTGGTAATTATTCGGCATATCTTTCGGCATATTACAAGCACAAAGCCGGCGTAAGTTATTGTGCACAGGCGGGTGCTGTTGCACTAACTACAACTACACCACTTCAGTTTTGTATGGCCCGGTTCGATAATAATGAGAATGTAGGACCTGCTGGTAATGCAGCCGCTTTATCCAATTCACAAACAATTACCGGCCGTGGCGTTTGCAGTAAGTATCTTATTAAAGAGCGTTCGCCTTTATACCCCGAGCGTTTTGCCCGCAGAGGCGATATTACACTATCTAAATCCGCTGCTGTTTTTTTTGAATTAAAATCGAAAGGCTATCTCAACAATAAAAATTATTTTATCGGATTTTCAGATTCGCTGGTAACTACCTACCAGGCTGCTCCAACATCTTTTCCCGAACTCAACAGTTTAACTCCTTTACAAAAACTTTTTGTTGTGGAGCAGATAGACCTGTCTGTTTCAGATCACCAGATGTACAGTGATTATAACAAAGCAACAATTAAGTTTTTTAATACGCAGTGCCTGTAATTAATTTACTCCTCGGGAGCCGAATACCATTTGCGGTATAATTTTTTAAATAATGGTTGTATTAAGATAACCAGAATAACGGAGCCCACAATTTCAGCTATTAAAAAATAAAATGCCGTTTGTGCCGGGTCTCTTTCCTCGTAAACTTTATCCGGGTAAAGGTTATACTTCCTTGCCTCGTTAAGCGCTACAAATATTAAGGGCATAAAAGGAGTTGCAAATAAAAACAGGTTTAATCCAATCCCCTGTATCGCTTTCCGCATATCAGTCTTAAAAATTGATAAGCCCAGTATGGCAAATACAATGTAATAAACGATCATAAAAGAAAGGGCCGTTACTTCATCTCCCCGGCTAATAACCATCAGCAATCCTGTAAGAATGGCTAATAACACAGCAGCCAAAACCGACAGGAAAAATGTTTTTACAGTACTGTGTCGAAAAATAAATACCAACATCGTAAGCAGCAAAGCAGTGTAATAAAATATCCTTAAAAACATCGGCCAGTCTTCTATCCATGCGTATTTTTTTCTAACAGCATTGTCAATGCCATTACCTATTTTGGTAAGATCATATGTTTTATTAATCCGGGTTTCATAAGTATCATTTTCATCAATAGCATTATACTCACCATAATAATACGGACTGTTAGCTGCGTACTTGGCTTGTAATTCCAGCATACGTTTCATTAAAGCAGCCCGGTCTGGTTTTTTGAAGTTTTTAATCGTGCTGTTATAAATATCTGCCGAGCTAAGCATTTTTACTGCCGAATAATCATTAGCATTATAAGAAGTTACAAACCGGTAAGTAGGGCATTCTTAAAATACATACAGCGAATCATTGATTTTTAAAAGACTATCGGCAGATAGTAACTTACTCCTGAGTTCTGAAGTATCTATCACAGTGGCATAGCTTAATGTTTCAGTCGCAATTTTTATTGGTGTAACAACGGTTGCTGTGTCAGAGACTACTTCATCACTTGGGACTGTTACATATTTACTATTAACAATTCTGGTAGTATCGGCTCTCCATTCCAAAGGCAATATATTATACTCCAGCCTACAGGCATTTATATTTAGCTCATTAATGTCTTTTACAATTTCTTCATTGCCAAATTGCTGGTTGGCCCGCATGGTTTCAACTGCCGATGGAACAAAACAAACAGCTACCATGGCGCCAATGCTTATAAAATACAAACCAAAATCCCGCAGCCCATCCATGGCCGACCAGTTACCATATCGCTTAAAAACATTAAACCGCAGTAAATAAATGAGCCAGAAAACAAAACCAATAAAAGCAATCAGGCCTACAAATACATTCCAGCTTTCAATGCGGCTGTATTGTTTTGCATCAAAAAAAACAACATAGCAAAACACAAACAGCAGTAATGCAAATGCCGCAGCAAAATAAAGAACCAGGTGCGCCCTGCTTGCCCAGGCACCGGGTTTGTTGCGCAGCAGTTTATCATCTATCTTTTGTAAAAACGACGGAACTAATGGCCTCTTACTCATTTATATAATATTGCAGTGTTTAAAAAAATCGTTTGGTGCTGTAAGTAATATCTCTGAAATAAGTTACCGGAATTTTTGCATCGATCATCTTTCCTATAATTTCCTGCGATGATAATGTTGCAGAAATAATAGTATAAAATCCACCATTAAACTGCAGCTCAATATTTTCTTCTCCAAATAAACTGATGATACTTTCTCTTGCAGCCTTGGTTTCAAACTCAACCGCATTGCTGGTAATTTTTCCTTCGGCATCGCTGCTTTTGTAAATGCAGTTTCCCTGCTTGATAAAAATTACAGAGTCGGCAACTTTCTCCACTTCGTGCAATTGCTGAGAGCTTAAAATAATACCCATCGGGTTGTGAGCACCTTTAGCCATAAAAATGAGATCGGTTAAAATGGTTTGCTGTGCATTGATATCCAGGTTTGCCAATGGTTCATCTAAAATTAATAAGCGTGGTTTTTGTAAAAGTATCCGGGCAATTTCAAACCGGGTGCGGTAGCCGCTGCTAATCTGGTCCCAGGTAAGATGTGCATAGCTGCTGAGGTTTAACCGCTCCAGCATAAAATCTACCATCAAATTATTCTTATCTCCATTAATGCCTGCAATGGCGGCACTAAAATGCAGGTTATCCTTCAGCATGCCATACCATTTAGGAATGCGCTGCGGAATAAAAGCGATGTGATTTTTTATAGCATATGCATCCGGATTCTCCAGCAAATGATACCTGATAACCCCGTTGTTTAAACCCAACTGACCGGCCAGGCAACGCAGTAAAGTTGTTTTACCGTTTCCATTTTCGCCAACAACACCCAAAACATCGCCGGTTTTAACAGACAGGTTGATAGGCTTCAGGCTAAAGCTTCCGTTGTTGTATTTTTTTGAAATATTCTCAGCACTGATAAGGTGCTTATGTTGTTCAGTACTTCCTGCACCTGTTGCAGATGCTTCCTGCAAAATGCTTTCGGCCTCTTCGCTAAAGCCTGCAGGTAAGGCTTTTCCAGCTTCTCCATTTTCACTTACATGATATTGTCGGCTCCAGCTAATGGCTTTTTCAATCAATGTATCATTGCCAGAATCCAGGCAAAGATCAAGGGTTCTTCTTACAGCAACCGAATAGTCGCCATGTTTTAAGTAAGATGAGATTTCGGCAACGGAATTATTCATACAATTATTGATTAAGCATGTATAACACAAAATAGCGAAGTATTGGTGATATTTATTGAATAGAGTTACTTTTACAAAAGTTTTATACAATTCGTTATGGAGAAAAACAGACCTGTTAGAGTTTTAGTTGCCAAAGTAGGACTGGATGGCCACGACCGTGGTGCAAAAGTAATTGCTACAGCCCTGCGTGATGCCGGTATGGAAGTGATTTACACCGGCCTGCGCCAAACCCCCGAAATGGTTGTTAATGCTGCATTGCAGGAAGATGTGGATGCTATTGGCGTAAGCATATTAAGCGGCGCACACAATACCGTTTTTCCAAAGATCATTGCTTTGATGAAAGCAAAAGAAATGAATGATGTATTGCTTACCGGCGGTGGCATTATCCCCGAAGAAGACATGGCAGCGTTGAACAAAATGG
This sequence comes from uncultured Chitinophagaceae bacterium, assembly GCA_963715585.1. GTDB lineage: Bacteria > Bacteroidota > Bacteroidia > Chitinophagales > Chitinophagaceae > Ferruginibacter. The sequence continues at coordinate 3,589,751 of OY970254.1, forward strand.
GTGTTGGAAAACTCTTTGCACCCGGTGCCACCACATCCGAAATTGCAGATTACATAAAAGATTGGGTGAAATTGAACAGAAGTTTTTAAATTTATACCAACGGTTGCTTCCTTAAATTTTTATTTACAACAACATTATTCGTAAATTCAGTTTTATGGAAGGACATCCATTATTAGGAAAATATTTTGAGCATCCTGAAATCTGGGATGAAATGTTTGGCAACGGCGACATACGGCCTCACTACAAAAATTTTGTTGCTGCCATAGAAAATCTCTCTTCCGAAGAAATTACCCGTAAAGATGAACAGGCTAAAAAACTGTTCATGACACAGGGTGTTACATTTACCGTTTACAGCAGCGGCGAAGGCATTGAAAAAATATTTCCATTTGATGTAGTGCCCCGTATCATAACTGCACCCGAATGGATACATATTGAAAACGGCATCAAGCAACGCCTGAAAGCCTTAAACATTTTTCTGAAAGATATTTACCATCAGCAATTCATTATTAAGGATGGTATCATTCCTGCAAAGCTCATTTATTCCTGCCCCAATTTTTTAAGGGAGATGATGCATGTTGATGTGCCTTTTGATATTTACACACATATCTCCGGTGTTGATCTGATACGTGATTTTGACGGACAGTTTTATGTGCTGGAAGATAACCTGCGTACGCCTTCCGGTGTTTCTTATATGTTGGAGAACCGAAGCATTACCTACCGCATTTTCCCTGACCTGATACCGAAGAATAATGTTTTGCCTGTAAAAGATTATCCTGATCGTCTGTTAAAAAATCTCTTGTCTTTATCAAACAGTCAAAAAAGTAACCCTACGGTTGTACTGCTTACGCCGGGCATGTTTAACTCGGCCTATTTTGAACATACAACACTTGCAAGGCTGATGGGTATTGAACTGGTGGAAGGCCGTGACCTGGTTGTAGAGAATCATCATGTGTATATGAAAACAACCAAGGGACTGGAAAAGGTAGATGTCATTTATCGCCGTGTAGATGATGAATTTATTGATCCGTTGGTTTTCCGCCCCGATAGTATGTTGGGTGTGCCGGGCATTTACTGGGCTTACCGAAAAGGCAATGTATCTATTGTAAATGCCATGGGCAATGGTGTTGCAGATGATAAAGCAGTGTATGCTTATGTGCCGGATATGATCCGTTATTATTTGAATGAAGAACCCATTCTTAAAAACGTACCTACTTACCAATTGGCTGATGCTGATAACCGCAAAATGGTTTTTGCCAACATGAGTAAGATGGTAATTAAAAAAACAAACGAATCAGGCGGCTATGGCATGTTGATCGGCAGTGCGGCAACAGAAAAAGAAATGGATGATTTTAAAATTGCCATTGAAGCCGATTCAAGAAGTTTTATTGCACAGCCCATTATCAACTTATCATCGGCTCCTTGTTATATAGATGGCGAACTGCAACCGAGAAGAGTTGATCTGCGGCCATATGCATTGTATGGGCCGGATGGTGTTGATATAGTGCCGGGAGGATTGACAAGAGTAGCATTGAGAGAGGGTTCGCTGGTAGTGAACTCTTCGCAAGGCGGCGGAAGCAAAGACACATGGGTGTTGGGAAGTTAAATTTTTGAACACAAAACTAACTGAATAAAGATGCTGAGTAGAGTAGCCGAATCAATTTTCTGGATGGCAAGATATATGGAGCGTACCAACCGCCTGTTGCGCATGTTGCATACCAAATATGTTTCTTCCCAGGATGAGATAAATGATTTTAGCTGGAATTCGGTTTTACAGATTTACAGCGATAAGCCCGAAGCGGAATACAAACTCATTGAAAGAGATTCGCCCAAAGTGCTGGAACATTTAATCATTGACAGAGAAAACAACGCTTCCATCATCAATAATATCACCCGTGCAAGGGAAAATGCAAGATCGGTGCAGGATCATATCACCAAAGAAGTCTGGCTTTGCCTGAATGAATATTATCACCTGATACGTGAAGCTGATATTGAAAAAAATATCCGCTATGGCGATCCCATTACATCGCTGGATCTGTTGATACGCCATGGCATGTTATACAATGGCACCGTGGATATCACCATGGCCCGTGAACAAAGTTTTAATTTTTTAAACATCGGGCGCTTTCTGTCAAGAGCAATCATCACCATCGATCTGCTCACCATCAAACTAAAAGAATACGATTACAACCTGGAGAAACATGCAGATGATCCCAGCTGGCGTTTTTTATTGTATTCATTATCCGGCTACGAATTATACAATAAAAGAAACAGGGGCACACTGGATGCCGGCTTGGTGATAGAGCACGTTTTGTACAACACCGATTTCCCGCATTCCCTATTATATTCTTTAAACAGGTTATCCCGTTATTTTGAAAGATTAAAAACAGAAAGCAAGCCTGAAAATTTTGCTCAACTTGAATTTTTGATTGGCCGGTGCAGCAACAATATTAAGTACAGTAACCTGTCAACCAACAGTAAACTGCTGAAAGAATTTTTACCACAAACAAGGAACGAACTTTTAGAGATCGCCTCCACATTCAACAAATCATATTTCGGAAATACATAAAAAACTATGGCTGATTATCACATTAAACATATTACCCGTTATACCTACGCTTCTACAGTTATTGATTGCAGCAACCAGATCATGCTCTACCCTATCAACGACAGTCTGCAGATAGTAAAAACGCACGAACTGAAAATTACCAACGACCCGGCTGTGGAGGTTTTTACCGATTTCTTTGAGAACAGGATCGGTGTTTTTTCGGTAGTTGAACCACACAATGAATTAACTATACAATCGGATATTGTTGTAAGCACCACGCCGGTTATTACCCCGGTTGATGACATTGCACCTGCGCTGCAATGGGAAGAACTAAGCAAAATGTGCGGCATATTTCCATACATGGATTTTATGCACCGTGAAAAATTTGCCGCTGATGAAGAGATACAAAAATTACTTGCAGGCATTGTTGATACTTCAAAAACACCGTTGGTAAATGCAAATGTTTTATCAGAATATGTTTACAAAAATTTTGAGTACAAAAAAGGAGTTACCGGTATAGAAACCAAAGTAGACGAGATACTGAAATTAAAAGCAGGTGTTTGCCAGGATTTTGCACATGTGCTGTTGGTGATGTTGCACATGATCGGTATTCCCGCAAGATATGTCAGCGGCTATATTTGCCCCAAAGGCCACGAACTACGTGGAGAGGGTGCTACTCATGCCTGGGTGGAAGCTTATATTCCTTTTTTTGGATGGCTTGGGCTTGACCCAACAAATAACTGCATTGTCAGCGATCGCCACGTGCGCCTGGCTATTGGCAGAAATTTTTCTGATTGTACTCCTGTAAAGGGAACATACAAAGGCTCATCCGAACATACACTTGACGTATCTGTTATTATTAATAATGGCAGTCAAAAATCACCCGAGGAAAATGATGCAGCACCAACCTTTAGTTATACTTCTAAAAATCCTGCCGTAAATAATAACTCATACCAGCGTTTCCTGGAAATGCAGCAACAGCAGCAATAAAAAAGCCCGATGTATGTTCGGGTCTTATTATTATTTTTACAAAAAACAAATTATGTCTTATCAAACATTGCTTGCCGATTTAGAAAACGGAATATATACCATCACCATCAACCGGCCCGACAAATTAAATGCACTGAACAAACAGGTATTTACCGATCTGGATGCGGCCATTGATGAAGTATATAACAATGCGGATATTAAAACAGTAATTATAACCGGTGCCGGCCCTAAAGCATTTGTTGCCGGTGCAGATATTACCGAGTTTGGCGGATTGAATAAAGATGAAGCGATGGCTTTGGCAAAAAGAGGCCAGGATGTTTTTTTTAAAATAGAAAACTGTAAGAAACCAATTGTTGCCGCTGTAAATGGTTTTGCATTGGGTGGCGGTTGCGAACTTACCATGGCTTGTCATTTCAGGCTTTGCAGCGAAAATGCAAAATTTGGTCAGCCAGAAGTTAACCTTGGATTGATACCTGGTTATGGCGGAACACAAAGATTAACACAATTGGTTGGCAAAGGAAAAAGCATGGAGCTGCAAATGACAGCACATTTAATTGATGCCAATGAAGCATTGCAATTGGGGTTGGTTAATCATGTTTGTACGGCAGAAAGTTTACTGCAAAGAACAAAAGACATTTTGAATGTTATTATGAGTAAAGCACCAATCGCAATTGGAAAAATTATTGAGTGTGTAAATGTAGCTGTAGTAAGCGATAGTGCTTATACCAATGGCAAAAGTGGTTACGACAAAGAAGTAGAAGCATTTGGCGATTGCTTTATTACAGAAGATATGAAAGAAGGCACTACTGCCTTCCTGGAAAAAAGAAAAGCTAATTTTCAAGGAAAATAAATATACCCTTTGGTGGGTATATGAGGACGCATTAAATAGATGACTTTCGTGAAAATATTTTTAACCAAAAATTATCATGAAAAAAATTACAGTCCTTGCCCTGCTGGTTTGCGCATTTGCTTCTTGTAAAAAAGATGACAACACTGCAAACAACAACAGCTCAACTCCCCGTTCGTTTACCTGCACCATTAACGGTGTGGCATTTGTTGCCGACTCTGCCTGGTACAACAATTTTAATGCCGGTAAAACCAACATTTTTGCAGTAAAAGGCACAGGCGTATCTCAGGAATATTTTGAGATAAACTTAAATGCACAAACTGCAACCACTTATGCAATACCTGCTAATGCATTTACCTTTTTAAACAGTGCTGCAGCTTATGTAGGTACAGCTGGCTCTTTATCTATCAGCAATTATGATATGACTAACAGAAAGATATCAGGAACATTTACTGGTGTTACAGCGGGTGCAGTTACTATCACAGGGGGTACGTTTACTAATCTTCCTTATAAATAAAATCTAATTAATAAATAAAAATCCGTCAAGCCTTAGGTCTTGACGGATTTTTATTTATTGCATTTTGATTGCTATCAGAAAATTATTTTTCAAGCAATCTTTCATCAATTAAATAAGCTTCTATTTCACTTATACCGGTTGAGCTGTTTTGTTCTTCAATAGTTAATTCTATGGTATTGACGTAAACTGCCGGAAAGGTGATGATCCGTTTTTTTCCAATTGTAGTTCCATAGATCTCTTTGATCAATTCATCCTTGCTGTTAAACAGCAGCAATTTAAATTTACTACAGTGCTGACCATTTGAAATATCCTCATTCAAAACAATACAATTTACTTTCTTGTTTTGTTTATTTTTAAGCTCAACGCCGGCCGACTCCTGAACCGCTTCTGTAACCAGCTCCACTGTTTTATAATTACCATCGCTTAATGCAGGTGCCTTTTTTAAAAGGCCATGAAAAAGATGGTATGTAGCTGCATTTTTGAATAGGTTATTGACCAGGTTTTTTGATCGCAATTTATTAAACCCAACCAATGCAGTAGAATCATAAACCGTGATCAATCCTCTCCCATCCGGTGGTACATTCAATAGTAAATTAGCACCACGGCCAACACTTTTTAAATAGAGATCGAATAATTGTTCCGGAGTCTTTACTTTACTGTCTTCTGCCTTGTGATAAAACCAACCCGGCCTGATGCTAACATCACATTCGGCCGGTATCCAGTTCTTACCGTTTTCGTTCCCACTGTTCAAAGTATCCTGTGATGGTGCACCTGCACCCCTTACGAATCCGGCTGTATCTAATGTATTCCAGTTGGTCTTTCCGGCAAAGCCCTGTTCATTTCCTACCCAGCGAATGTCGGGACCAATATCGCTGAACACAACTGTATTTGGAGATAATTCACGAACAGTTTTTTCAAATCTTTTCCAGTCATACACCTGGCGCTTTCCGTTTGGCCCTTCACCATTAGCTCCATCCCACCAAAGTTCCCAGATGGGGCCATAGCTTGTAAATATTTCCCTCATCATGTTTACAAACACATCATTGTATGTTGATGTTCCATAATCAGGATGGTTTCTATCCCAGGGAGAAATATATACACCGAATTTTAAGCCATATTTTTTACAGGCTGCAGATAATTCTTTCAACACATCACCCTTCCCATCTTTCCATTTACTTTCTCTAACTGTATGTTTACTGAATTTACTGGGCCATAAACAAAATCCATCGTGGTGCTTGGCTGTGATGATAATTCCTTTTGCGCCGGAAGCCTTTGCAACCCGGCACCATTGTTCACAATCTAAATTTGTTGGGTTGAAAACCTCTTCTTTTTCATTTCCCTTTCCCCATTCCAGATCGGTAAATGTATTGGGGCCAAAATGCATGAACAAATAAAACTCCATATCATGCCAGGCAAGCTGTGCTTTGGTTGGCTTGGGAACATCCTTCTGCGCCTGTAAAAACAAAGGATAAAAAAACAACCCAAAAATAAACACCCGTTTTAAAGCTTTCATCAATTATTTTTTATTAAGAAAGAAGATTGCATTCTTATATCCTGGGATGAAGCACCAATCTGCACTTCCACTTTTCCAGGCAGAACAGCCAAACCATCTTTTGCTGCGTTGTAATGCAAAAGGTCATCAGGTTTCAACGTAAAAGTCACTTGCTTTGTTTCTCCTTTTTTTAAATGCACCCGTTGGTAACCTTTTAATTCTTTAATAGCCTGCTGGCCTTCTTCATGAATATACAATTGCACCACTTCTTCGCCATCCACATTACCGGTATTTCTAACAGTTGCTGTTACTTCAATTTTTTCTTTCAATACAGCCGATGATAATTTCAAATTACTATAATTGAATTTTGTGTAACTCAATCCATATCCAAAAGGATACAGAACAGGTTTTTCGCAATAGCGGTATGTTTTTCCCTTCATGGCATAATCATCAAAAGCAGGTATATCATTAATAGATTTATAAAAAGTAACTGGTAACCTTCCCGAAGGGTTATAATCACCAAACAATACATTAGCTACCGCCTGCCCGGCTGCTTCACCACCATACCATGCTTCAATAATACCATCCATATTTTCATTTTCCCAATTAATGGAAAGTGCGCTTCCGTTCATCAAAACCAATATAACCGGCTTACCAGTTTTTTTCAACTCTTTTAATAAAGCCGTTTGCACAGCCGGCAGATCAAGGTTTGTTTTATCACCGCCATCAAACCCATCAATCTTTACCTGCAATGCTTCACCTTCCAATCTTGGCGAAATGCCTCCAACAAAAACAATTACATCAGCACCGGCAGCAGCTTCTATTGCAGGCTTAAAATCTTTTGCCCGGTTATAGTTTATTGTATCAACAATGTTACAGCCTTTCAGATATTGAACCTGAGTTTTTTTACCCAACACATTTTTTATTCCTTCCAGCACGGTACTTACATGCGCCGGTTCGCCATTATAATTTCCCAAAGCAATTTCTGCATCAGCTGCATTGGGCCCAATAACAGCTATCTTTTTTATTTTTTTTGATAAGGGGAGAATATTGTTTCTGTTTTTCAGCAACACAATTGATTGTTCTGCCAGTTCCAGTGCATATTTTCTATGTTCTTCATTATTTACAATGCTGTATGGTATAGAAGCATAAGAATTTAATTTTTCAGCATCAAACATACCCAACTTAAATCTTGCTCTTAATAACCTGGCTACTGCAGTATCCAATTCCGATTCTTTTAAAAGCCCCTGTTTTATTGCCGGAATAACAGCACCCACATAACCCATGCAATGATTATCAACCCCGGCCCTAATGGCTTTTGCCATGCCTTCAACAGAATCTTTAGCTGTGTGATGATACATAAACATATCCCACACGGCACCGCAATCTGTTGCAACAAATCCTTTGAAGCCCCATTGCTTTCGCAAAATATCAGTCAATAAAAAAGGATCGCTGCAGCAAGGCTCACCATACAGCCTGTTGTAGGCACACATGAATGAATAAACCTTTCCCTGCTGCGCCAGCATTTTAAAAGCAGGCAAATAGGTTTCCCACAGATCTTTTTTAAGCGGCTTAACATCAAATTCATGTCTTGTTGGTTCCGGTCCGCTATGTACCGCAAAATGTTTTGCTGTACAAATGGTTTTAAAATAATTGGGATCATCGCCCTGCATGGCTTTTACAAATGCTACGCCCATGGTGCCGGTCAGGTAAGGGTCTTCACCAAAAGTTTCATGGCCACGGCCCCAGCGTGGGTCACGAAAAATATTGATATTTGGCGAATAGAAAGTAAGCCCTTCATACAAACCATGTTTTCCTTCACGCTGAAACTGGTTGTACTTTGCCCTTGCCTCATCACTGATGATTACGCCCATTTTATAAATGGCTTTATCGTTAAATGTTGCTGCCAGGCCAATGGGTTGAGGAAAAGATGTGGCCAGGCCGGCACGTGCAACGCCATGCAATGCTTCATTCCACCAGTTATAAGCCGGAATCTGTAAACGTGCAATAGTGGGCGAAGTATTATTTATCTGAGATGCCTTTTCTTCTAAAGTCATCTTGCCAAGTAAATCCTGAACACGGGTTTCCAAGGGCAATGATGAATTGAGATAGACAGGAGATTGAGCAAATAATCTGGTTGCAGAAAGCAACAGCAAATAAAAAATAAAACTCTTTTTCAAAATGACATTTATTTTATCAATTGGACTTAACCTTTAAAACCCACACATGATCCGTTGTTGCTTTTAATGCCGCAGGAATTGTTATCTCCACACCTGTTGCAGTTTGTTTCCATGCCAGTTGCTTATTGCTTCCCAGCAACTGCACTTTATCTGTTTTAGAAAATAGAATTTTTGATAACATTATTTTTTCTTCCGGAAAATCAAAAAGAAAAATATACCGGGTCTTTCCGTCTTTCGATTGCGTGAAGCGTATTTTTTCTCCTTCGCTGAAAACAGAAAACATCCTGCTGCTATAGATAGCTTCTCCATTTGTTTTCATCCAGCTGCCAATCTCTTTTAAGCGTTGATAAGCAACAGCATCGAGTTCACCATCAGGTCCGGGGCCAATGTTCAGCAAATAGTTTCCACCTTTACTCACAATGTCAACCAATTTTTCAATGATCTCATTGGTTGGTTTATATACATCGTTGGGCACATAGCTCCAGCTGGTGGCCATCGTCATGCAGGTCTCCCAGGGATAGGGCAAACCTGTATCGGGTATATGTTGCTCGGGTGTAAGATAATTTTGTTGCTCACCCGGTACGGCTCTGTCAACCACCAATAACTTTGGTTGTTTTGCTCTTACTTCTTTTACCAAACGTGGCATATCAATATCCTGGCTCTGCGGGTTACGGGTCCAGCGGCTGCCTTCATAGGTTTCAAACAATTCACTCTTCACTTCTTCTTCTGTTTTTTTACGCACCCATCCGCCATCCAGCCAAAGGATATCAATCTTTCCATAATCGCTAACCAGCTCATTCACCTGGTTGTGGGTATAGTCGGTAAATTTTTTCCATTGCTCAGGATATTTTTGAATGGCATAGTTGGCATTGCGGTCGCTTACAGGAAACTGCTTCCACCAGTAAGTATCAGAATGCCAATCGGGTTTGGAGAAGTATGCGCCTACCCAGAAATTTTCTTTCCGGAATGCAGAAAAAATCTCTTTGGCAACATTCGCTTTCGGGTTGGTTGAGAACGGACAGTTTTTATCAGTGATCTTGTAATCGGTATACTTACTGTCAAACATGCAAAACCCATCATGATGTTTTGTAGTGAATACTACATATTTCATCCCGGCTTCTTTAGCTGCAGCAGCCCATTTTTCCGGATTAAATTTTACAGGATTAAAAGTTGTTTTTAGATTTTCATATGCCTTTACATAACCGGTATAATCATCAGCCACGCCTTTTTTTCTTGCGCCGGTTGCCCAACTCAAATCCTCAGGACAAATGCTCCAGCTTTCTACAATGCCCCACTGGCTGTAGGTTCCCCAGTGCATCAGTAAGCCGAATTTCAGATCTTTCCATTCTTCCAGCCGGTGTTGGATGGCTGTATCAGGGTCAGGGTAATAAGCCTGCTGTTGTGCAAGAATTTTTCCATTGCTGAAAACAAAAGACAGCAAGAATAAATAGAACAGTATTTTTTTTATCAGCTTCATTCAATTTTATTTATCAATGAAACAATATGCCGGCAGCAAGCTCCTGTTTTATGCCACCCTGTGGTTGTATAAAAACCTTTAATTCATTTCCGCCGCCACTATCAAAATACAATACTTTTATTGTATGATAGCCTTTCTTCAATGCTGCTCTTCCGGTTTTTTCAACTGTGCCGTGGTCACCATCATTATCTACCACTTCTTCATCATCAATAAATAATTTACTGCCATCGTCAGAAGCTGTAAAGAAATCATACACAGCGTCTTTATCAATTTTAATAAAGCCACTGAATTCAAAAGCAAATTTATCAACACGTTGTTTCTTTGCAACAGAAATAATATCAGCAACACCACTGTTAACGAAATTGGTTTCAAAGGAAGAAACCAAATTGATATTTTGTTCCGGCTGATAATATTTATAACTGATACCTGGCTTTAAATTTTCTGCTTTTACAGCATTTTTCCAACCATAAATTTTCACCTTTTCAGTAACAGTGGCACTGGGTAAGCCTCCAGCCAGGTAAGCCTTTGCCTTAATAACACTGACCTTATCAATTGTAAACGGTTTTGCATAAAGCTCAGATTGAAGCCCTGGGTCTGTACCATCAGTGGTATAGCGCACAACTTCAACACCAGGAACAGAGAAGCTAATAACAGGCTTAATTACGCTCCTTTCGTAGTCAACTTTAATTACCGGTTTAGAAGAGAACATACCATAATTTTCGATCTTCACCACATAGGCATAAGGCGCTTTTATTTTATTGGGGTTGTATTCGGGTAAATCAATCACCACATCATTGCCTTGCTGATGCCAGTTTAGTTTTTCTTTTGTAGATAAAAAGCTGATAACAGTTCCGGCAGCAGGGCTGTTATTTTTTAATACAAGTTTCCTTCCATCCGGGTATTTTGGAAAAATGGCATACAAAGAATTTGTATTTGCATTGTAGGTATAAAAAACTTCTTTTACTGCATAGCCTGAATCGGGGTCAATTGTAATTTTTAAAAGCATATCACCGCTTCTGTCTTTATATTCCCTGTTACCTTCACTCCATTGGCTGCTTTCTTTCCACCTGGTAGTTCCATAAATAGCTTCGCCGTTTATCTTCAGCCATTCGCCAATCTGCAATAATCTTTCCTGCATAATGGGAGGAATCTTTCCATGCTCATCAGGGCCAATATCCAGTAAAAAATTTCCGCCACGACTTACTTTATCAATCAACTGCAATACCAGCGATTGTGTGGAGTTATAATCCCATGCATCTTCTTCCCGGTTGTAACCATAGCTGTAACCCATGCCCCTGCTTTCTTCCCAGTAATGATCTTCAAAATCAAGGTCGGGTTGATATTCGGGTGTATAAATGCCGGCGTGTTTAAACCGAATACCCGAACCCCAGCGATCGTTCACCACAATTTTATTTTTAACCGGGCTTTCATTATACAGCCAGGCTAAAAATTCCTGGCTCTTCCAGGTTTCAGCAGTAACATCCCAATCGCCATCAGTCCAGAAAACATCCGGCTGATAATTATTGATGAGATCTTTCATTTGTGGCCAGGTATGCTCTTTTACAAATTTGTCTTTATCCGATTGCCACAAAGGATTAAACCACTCGTACAATGAATAATACATACCGGCACGAACAGAAGTTTTACGGACAGCTTTAAAAAGATCGCCCAGCAGATCACGCTTTGGCCCCACATCAACTGCGTTCCATTTAAAACCCCAGTCTTTATCTGCCTCCTTACTGGGCCACAAAGTAAAACCATCATGATGCTTGGAAGTAAGCACAATATATTTTGCGCCTGATTGTTCAAAAAGTTTTGCCCAATCATCCGGGTTAAATAATTCTGCTTTAAAATCATTGGCCAGGTCGTAATAAGTACGGTTACCAAATTTTGCTTTGTGAAATTTCTGACGTGCTGTATCAGTTGTTTGCAAACCCTGCTGGTACCATTCTGCATAATTTCCTTTAGAACTCCAGCCCGGCACTGCATACACACCCCAGTGAATAAAGATGCCGAACTTGGCATCGGTAAACCAGGTTGGTGTAGGCCGCTGATCAAGCGATTGCCAGTTAGGCTGATAATTTTGTGCAAAAGGTTTGAATGGAATTACAAATGCCAGCAATAATATAAATAGACGCATTGTACCCGTTTTAAAATTAAATATACAACTGATGTATGATTAAAAACAGTAGTAAACAGCATTTACTTAAAACAAAAGCCCCCCGATAAATCGGAGGGCTTTAATTTTAAAATTCAAATATTGTACTATTTCGAAATAACAATTCTGGCCATTTGAACACTGCTGCCATTTTGTAGTTTAACATAATAAAAACCTGATGGCAATCTGCTTACATCAAGCATTTTAATATTCTCTCCGGCTGTTACGGCCATTGATTTTCTTAAAACAACACTACCCTGCTGATTGGTAATAATTACATCAGCCATCCCTGCTGATTCAGCTTTAAACAGCATGTTTGTTGTATATGCAACAGGGTTGGGCGAAATAGAAAGCTTATCAGAAGTGAACATTTCTACCATTTCAAAACCCGTATTGCGGCTGGCTGTACCCAACTGTACTTTTAAGGTATAGCAGTTAGTTGCATTATTGGCACTTCCCTGTGGATATACCCTTGCATAATAAGTACCGGCTGTTACTGTCCTGGTAATTGTTTCATTTGTAGTGCCACTGTTATTTGATGTTTGCAAAGTACTTCCGGCGCTGTTCAGTAATCTTAAATGATAATTAGCCGGCAATGTGGTTAAAGTCATCGTAATTGTTCCGCCGGTTGTAATTACAAAACGGTAATAATCATTATCACCAGATGGGCTAAGCAATCCTTTTACATCTGTATTGAAAGGTATCAATGCAGCCCCTGATGTAGATCCATTGGTACTTATATCATAAATACCAGGACATGTAACAGGCGGTGCAGTAGTTGTAAACTGAGCCTGTACATAGCTTCCTGTTCCAGCGGGGCAGGTAGCCCTAACTCTCCAGTCGTATAATGTACCCGCAGTTAATGCAGCTAAATTTACTGATGTGGCTGTTGTTGCTGTAGCAGCATTTGACCAGGTTGATGCTGCATTTGTTTTATAATCTACATCATAACTGGTTGCACCGCTAACAGCAGTCCAGCTAATGGTAGCACTGGTTTGTGTAATTGCTGAAGCTGTTAAGCCTGTAGCACTACCGCAAAGTGCAGGTGCACCAATGGTAAAGTTTACATTGGAAATATCAAAGAAGATATTACCAACTGCTTCTACTTTTACCCGGTTGGTTGTACCGGGGGTTGAAGGAACAGTAATTAATTCTGACCCATCATTTGCAGTTGCGGCAGCTAATACAGTTGGGAAAGTTTGTCCACCATCTGTAGATAATAAAATATTTACTGACGCACAATTTACAGATCCTGTATTGGTACCATTCACACTCCAGGTAACAGTGGCTGTACCGCCTGCACTCCAGCTTATTGCTGTGTTTGGCGAAGTAACAGCAAACGGGCCTGATGTATTTGTAACAGTTACAACCGCATCTGTAAATGCTGTTTGACCGATTGTAGAACCGGCAACATATGGGTTATTATCTCTTACAGTTACCCTGAAATTTAACGTTCTTGAAACAGAACTTAATGCTTCAATATTTGCCCCTGCATCGCCGCCTGGTAATGGTGGTGTAACATTTAAGCCAGCCAATATGGTTGATAATTTTGGAAATGTTCTTGTACCAGATACGGTAGCCGGAAATGATAACCAGTTTGGACCCGATGCCTTGGTTGGCGATGCCACACTGCTTGCACCTGATACAGTTGAATTATCGTTTTGCTCCCAGCAATAAGTTAAAGGATCATTTTCAATATCGGTTGCAGAACCTGTTAATGCAAACGGTGTACTGATTGGAATTGTATAATTACTTACTGCCGCAACAACCGGAGCATGATTCGCAGTCATGGTAACAGATACCGGGCAGGTTTTGGTTGCCAGGTTAGCCTGTATCTGTGCAATAGTGGCCTCATGATAAATATCAATTGAATGTGGTGCTACGTCCTGTGCTGTTATACCGGCATAACCCATAATGGTAATGCCCGAGCCAACTTCTTTGTTTACACCCGTTCCTTCAAGCGACATAGAAAAAGTATGGTTTCCACCCAGTTGGTGGCCTACTTCATGCACCACATAATCAATATCAAAATTATCTCCCTGCGGTATTCCATCGGCAGGTGAAGTGATGCCGCTTCCTTTTGAACCATTTACACAAACGCAACCAATACAGCCTGCGTTTCCACCGCCACCTGATGCGCCAAACATGTGGCCAATATCATAATTGGCTTCTCCAATGTTTGCAGTTAAAGTAGATTGTAATTGTGCGTTCCACTGACTTAATGTTGTAGAATATGGATCGGTTGCAGGGCTATAATAAATGACCGCTGTTGTATTGGCAATAAGATTTAAATGCAACGCAAGATCTTTTTCATACACACCGTTACAGCGGGTAAGTGTTGCATTAAAAGCTGCTAAAACCAAACCAACCTGCGAAGCACTGGTGGCACCAAAAAAGTTTGCATACTCACCATTGCATGATTGTGCCAGGCGCATTGTTTTTAACTGGCCTGTTGAACTGCCTGTTAAACTGCTTGTATTGGCAATTTTTGAGCTGATTCCAACAAATGTATTTTTCTCATCTGTAGAGCAGGTCCATGCCAACTGGCCTTTATCTCTGTGAGATTTGTAAACAGAATAAACAGCATGGTCTTTAGAGTAAGGCTCTATAAACTCATTTTCTTTGTCAGTTCTGAAAACCATGGTTTGTATACCCTGTGGAGAGATACTCAACTTTAAAGTAGCATACTTATCTGTAATACCCCTGCCCGAATAGGCCCTGATCTCAGGAAATTTAGCCTGCAGTTCAGGTTCAAAGTTTGACGCTTCAAAAACTTCAAACTGTTCGATACCGCCATCAGCATTGGGTAAAGAAATGACCGTGGATTGACGGGCTGCATTATTACCTGTGATAGAAAACAATACAGTTCTCAATGATGCTGCATTCAAATTAAATAATTTGAATTCCTTTGGATAAGTTAATCTTGCAACAGCTTTATCTGTTACAATATCAGCTTTGTTTTCTTTGCTGGCAGACCAGAATTTATCTGATTGCGAAAACCCCAAAGTGGTAATCATTGCCAAAACGAGTGTTAGAAGTAAACCTTTTTTCATAATAGAAGTATTTAGTTAAAAAGATGAATGAGCGTAAATGTATGTTTATTGTTATGATAAAAAAATAGTAAATATTCTAATGTGAATATCTTTTTTGATACATCTTACTTAGTATTTTTACCTCCTTTTTATCAATTACCTTTGTACTCACTCTCAAATTTTTAATCAACATTTATATGGAATACAGAATAGAAAAAGACACCATGGGCGAGGTAAAAGTACCTGCAGATGCGTATTACGGCGCACAAACCCAACGCAGTATTGATAACTTTAAAATTGCACAGGACATAAACAGAATGCCTAAAGAGATCATCAGGGCATTTGCTTATTTAAAACATGCTGCTGCCATAACCAATAATGAAGCGGGTGTTTTGACAAAGAAAAAAGCCGACCTCATCGGTAAAGTTTGTAAAGAAATACTGGATGGAAAATTAGGTGATTATTTTCCATTAGTAGTCTGGCAAACAGGCAGCGGTACCCAAAGCAACATGAATGTAAATGAAGTGGTTGCTTACCGTGGTCATGTTTTAAATGGCGGAGATTTACACGATAAAGAAAAATATTTACATCCTAATGATGATGTAAATAAAAGCCAGAGCAGTAACGATACTTTTCCTACTGCCATGCATATTGCGGCTTATAAAATTTTAATGGAGACAACCATTCCAGGCATTACCAAACTGCGTAACACATTAGATAAAAAAGCAAAAGCTTTTATGAAAGTGGTTAAGATTGGACGTACGCATTTTATGGATGCTACTCCATTAACTGTTGGACAGGAATTCAGCGGGTATGTTTCCCAACTCGATCATGGATTAAGAGCTATTAAAAATACACTGGCACATTTAAGTGAACTGGCATTAGGTGGTACAGCAGTTGGTACCGGAATTAACACACCTCCAAAATATGATGTAAATGTTGCAAAGCATATTGCCAAACTAACCAAGCTGCCTTTTAAAACTGCTGAAAATAAATTTGAAGCACTGGCTGCACACGATGCTATTGTGGAAGCACATGGTGCATTAAAAACAGTTGCTGTAAGTTTGATGAAGATTGCCAATGATATACGCATGTTATCATCAGGCCCACGCAGCGGTATTGGCGAAATTTTTATACCTGATAACGAACCGGGCTCATCCATCATGCCGGGCAAAGTAAACCCAACCCAATGCGAAGCATTAACCATGATTGCCGCACAGGTAATGGGTAATGATGTTACCATTGGTATTGGCGGCAGCAATGGCCATTTTGAACTGAACGTGTTTAAGCCTGTGATGATCTATAATTTCCTGCATAGTGCCAGGCTGATTGGCGATGGCTGTGTTTCTTTTAATGATAAATGCGCCATTGGTTTGGAGCCGATAAAAGCCAATATCAAAAAACATGTAGACAATTCGCTGATGCTGGTAACTGCTTTAAACACAAAAATTGGTTATTACAAATCGGCAGAGATTGCACAAAAAGCACATAAAGAAGGAACCACTTTAAAAGAGATGGCAGTTAAACTCGGTTATGTTACTGCAAAAGAATTTGACGAATGGGTGATACCGGCGAATATGGTTGGGAAAATTTAATAGCTATATACCATGTAGAAAATAAAAGAGGTTGCCGTTAACGACAACCTCTTTTATTTATGTTGAATATTTTATTTGCAATGATAACTAAAACTCAATTTACCTGCCAAAGCCGGAATGCTTGGCTGGTCATCTCCTCCCATTTGCACACTTAAAATATAAGTATCGTTACTCATTCTGTAATTACTAAAAGTAGAAACGATAGAATCCCGTACCACATTACCCGGATCATAATTACGAACCTTCATATCCTTAACAGCATTAAAATTTCTGGATCCAAAATTAAAAAACTGGGTAAACTGGGGATACTTTATTTCATCGGGGAAAATATAAATAAAGCGTTTAGGTACAGTAATGGGGTAGTAATTAAGGTCCGCATCCATATCCAAATCACCTCCAGGCAGTTTAACTTTCCTCATACCTGTAAGGTTACCACCCCCAGCATAAGTATAATCTACCCTGTAAAAAGGCGTAGTCGGACTACCCGTATAAAAATAATTTTTGGTAACCAGGTACCCCGTAGCATTGTATACATAAAACACATCAAACTGTAAAGAAAAAGGATCAGTCGGATCTTCGAGTCCGTGCATTTTTATAACTTTTTTATTGGCATCTACAATAAAATACTCATCGGCATTAATATAAACACTGTCATTTCTGTAAATAGGGGGATTAAGAATGAATTCAATGGTATTGGAGAGGCTATCAAACTCCGTAAGTTTTGTCACTACATCCAGGTTGTTGATCTCTGCTGCTATAGAACCCAGGCCGGTTCCTGTACCACCGGCTGCTGTACCGGCTGTATCGGTGGAAACAATCTTACTGATACGGCAGTCTATACCAACTATAAATTCACTGTCGTTTCCGTTGTTTTCTGTACTGTATTCTTTTTCGCAGGAAAAAAGTGAAATTAATATGGCTGCAAATAATAGAGGACGTAATTTATTCATTGATCTTTTTTTGTCTTTTCACCCAAAGGGTACCAGTGATAAAGTTCTGTATTTTTTTCTAAAGATTAAGCTTTAGTGTGTTAATGTCTTTTTAAGAGCTGAAAAACACTGTTTTTGCTGCTTTCTGATCTCTACAATTACAAACTGGTTACCGAAATAGCACAGGTATTTCCTCCGCCAGAAACCGGATAATTAAAAGTTCCGGCCGCCGCTGGCGTACCGGTACCATTTAAAGTAACCTGTTGCGGTCCTGTAATATTAAACGTACCTGATGCCGAAAAGCTAATACCATTTACAGTTGTGGTTGTTATATTGTAAATACCAGGTGATGTTACATTTACATAAATTACTGCTGTATTAGAAGCCGTTAAAGCCGTTCCGGCAGTATAGGTTCCATTTACTACAGCTGCCGTACAATTGCCCGGCGAGCCACTTAATGCAAAAGTTGCACTTGTAATAACCGTATTATAGGTAATTGAAAAATTACAGTTTGTAGCACCGTTGGTTACCGGGTAGTTGACTACCCCTTGGGCTGCAGGGGTGCCAGATGCTGATAAAAATATATTTTGTATACCAGGGTTGGTAAATACACCGCTGCCACTAAAAGTTACACCGTTAATTGTGGTGCCAGTAATATTGTAAGTACCGATGCTGCTAACATTTACTGTCATTTCAACTTTGTTGGCGGGTGCCATTGCCTGCCCTACTATGTAATTACCGGTAATAGCTGATACAGAACAATTACCCGGTGAGCCACCTAATGTATATAAAGCTGTTCCAAATCCGCCACCGGCACCAAAAACAGTGATTGTAAAATTACAGGCTGTGCCTCCGTAAATAATGGTGAATGTATTTGTACCTGTGGCTACTGGCTTTCCGCTGGCATATAAACGGATGGTATTTACGCCAGTACTAACAGTGCCGGTTTTTTTAAATGAATAGCCGTTAATTGAATCAGATTTTATAGTAAAACTTCCACCAATGGTAACATCCATCTGCACATCAACATAATTATCGGCGGTTAAAACACTGTCAACCTTAAATATGCCATTTACAGTCACCGGAGTACAATCTCCGGTTATTGCACTTAACAATTTTCCTGTAGATTGGCCGCCCGGATCATCATTTTTTTGACAGGCAGTTAAAAGAATTGTGAGTGCAAGAAAAGCTGCTATGACATTATTTAATTTCATGAACCAGGAGAATTTTATGCTTTAAAGATATGTATTTTACGAAACCTGCGACTCATCATTAACCAATGCATTGGTTTCCCCCGTTGGATGCGTTTCCTGCTGATTACGCTGCCTGAAAAAACGCTTTTGAAAAACCAAAATGCTGAGTACACCAGTTGTTATGGATGCATCGGCAATATTAAATATGGGCCGGAAAAATTCAAAGTCATCGCCACCAAAAACCGGAACCCAGCTTGGATAATGGCCCTTAATTACAGGAAAGTATAACATATCTACCACATTGCCGTGTAAGAAAGATGCATACCCCTTTGACGAAAATTGAGCCAGGCCACTATAGCCAACATATTCTTTTATAGCCGGATCAACTGTCATCCCCTTATCAAATATCAATCCATAAAAAGAAGAATCTATCAGGTTGCCCAATGCGCCAGCATAAACCAGCGAAGCACAAAAAATAAATCCCGTATGTTGTTTTTCCCTGATGATCTTTCTTAAATACCAGGTACCAAATACCACAGCCCCCATTCTGAAAATGGTAAGTGCCATTTTACCCCAATTACCGCCAAACTTCCAACCGTAGGCCATACCGGGATTTTCAACAAAATAGAGTTGAAAGCCGCTGCCAATTACCTGGTGCGATTGGTTAAGTTGATAATGCGTTTTAATCCACAGTTTCAATGCCTGGTCGGCAATTATTATCAATAAGATGATGAATGTTACGTTTCTTGCTTTCATAATAAGTGGCAAAGATAAGCGTTTACCATTTTGACTTTTTACTTTTGACTTTATTCTAACTATTCCTCAAAGTAAACCCGTTTAACCCTTTGAGAGATCCCTGTTAAAATTTCGTAAGGAATACTTTGGGCTGAAGCTGCCAGTTCGCTTACCGGCAATGCTGCACCAAACACAATTACCTCATCGCCTTCCTGTGCATCAACACCCGTAATATCCAGCATGGTCATATCCATGCAAACATTGCCAATAACAGGTGCCAATTTATCATTCACAAACATACTTCCAGCACCATTACTTAATAAACGTGGGTAGCCATCGGCATAACCAATTCTTACGGTTGCAATTACCGAATCTTTAGCGGCTACTCCTTTACGGCTGTAGCCTATACTTTCGCCAGCTTTTATTTTTTTTATTTGTGAGATGGTGGTTTTTAAAGTGGTTACATTTTTAAGTTGCTGCTGAATGGCGGGTTCAGCATCTACACCATACAAACCAATTCCCAGCCTTATCATATCAAACTGCATATTTTTATGCCGGTGAATGGCAGATGTATTAGCAATATGGCGGATGAATGTGTAACCTGTAATTTTTTGGATCTGCTCACAGCCTTCCAGGAATGCTTTGGCCTGTGCATTGGTAAACACATCATGCAAAGCCGAATCGCTTGCAGCCAGGTGAGAAAAAACTGATTGTATTTTAAAAACTGAACCTGATTGTAACCTGCTGCATAATGCTGAAATATCTTTTTGTTCAAAACCAAGGCGGCGCATACCGGTATCTAACTTTATATGCACCGGGTAATTTTGTATCCCGTTGCGCATTAAATAATCTTCAAAAGTTGACAAGATTCCAAATGAAAAAAGTTCAGGCTCCAGGTTATGCTGTACCAATACATCGTAAGTAACTTCTTCTGCGTTCATCACCATAATGGGCAATGTAATGCCGGCTTTGCGTAATTCAACGCCTTCGTCAGCATAGGCAACAGCCAGGTAATCTACTTTATGAAACTGCAGCAGGTTGGCAATTTCAAAACCGCCGCTGCCATAGCTGAAAGCCTTTACCATGGCCATTAATTTAACACCCGGGTTTAGTAATTGCTGGTAAGTGTTTAAATTATGGGTGATAGCATTCAGGTTTATTTCCAGTACGGTCTGATGCACTTTTTCTTCCAGCAAATGACTGATCTGTTCAAACTCAAAAAGCCTGGCTCCTTTTAATAAAATACTTTCGTTATAAAAATGCATGGTCGGAAACTTCTGCAAAAACTCTGCTGTTGAGTTAAAAAATGCTGTTTCCGGTATTCCTGTAAATGCATCGCTGTACTTTACAATTTCTGTTCCCACACCAACAAGGCGGTTGATATTTTTTTGCTGCAGAATGTCTGCCACTTGCCGGTACAAGTCTTTATTGGTTTTTCCGCTTTGCAGAATATCGCTGATGATAACCGTTCGTTTGGGATGCTGCTGTTGCTGTTGCAAAAAATCCAGTGCAATTGATAAAGAAGTAATATCGGCACTGTAACTGTCATTAATTACCGAGCAGTTGTTGATGCCCTGTTTTAATTCAAGCCGCATTTCTACAGGTTTCAACTGCGACATGCGTTCCTGTATCAATTCATCATCAATGTTCAAAAGCAATAATACACACCAACAGGTAATGGCATTTTTTACAGCAGCATCATTTGTAAATGGTATAGAGATACTTAGCTTTTTTTCTTTGTAAACCGCTTTTATAACTGTGTTAAACGGCTGTATCTGTATGCTGCTGATGCAAAGCGTTGCAGCTGCATCTTCGCCCCAGGTAAATAAAACAGTATTGTTTTTTTGCTGAAGTAACGACATAGCTTCAGCAACCAGTACTTCATCTTTACAATAAATAACTTTATCGCTGTTTGCAAAGAGTTTTACTTTTTCACTTATTTTATCAGCAATATTTTCAAAGCCTTCGCTGTGTGCTTCGCCAATATTGGTAAAGATGCCTATGCCGGGCTGAATCACTTTTTCAAGCCTTTCCATTTCGCCTGGCATAGATATACCCGCTTCAATAATGCCAAGCGTATGTTGTGCATTCATCTGCCACACACTTAAAGGCACACCTATTTGAGAGTTGTAACTTTTGGGGCTGCGAACAATATTATAGTCTTGCTGCAGCAGCTGGTATAGCCATTCTTTCACAATGGTTTTGCCATTGCTGCCCGTTATGCCTATTACCGGAAAATGAAATTGACTGCGGTGCTCTGCTGTTAATTGCTGCAAAGCCTCCAGTACGTTTTTTACTGCTATAATATTTGCAGCTTCAAAATCCTGTGGTGAGAAAATGAAAGAATCATCTACAATAAAATTTCGTACGCCTTTGCTGTACAGGTCTTGAACAAAAGCACTGCCCTGCCTGCGTGGGCCAGGTAAGGAAAAAAACAGGCTGGAAGAAGGAAATAATAATTTGCGGCTGTCAATCAGCAGGTGTTCTATTACAGCAGCCGGATCGTTGCTTAATAACAATTTACCGCCAGTTATTTTTTCTATGTCTGCAATGGTGTACATCAAAGATTTATTATAAGGCAACTGTTTTATTTACTGTTGCCTTTTGTGTCGGTTAATGCGCCTGATCATCATCTAATGGCTTCAACTTCCCGTTTTCATTTGCCCTGTCAATAAATATAGAATACACTACAGATGTTGCCAGGCAAACCAATATAAAGGCCAGAGAAATAAATACCTGCGTGGTTTTATCTACCCAAAGATTTATCCAGTGCTCTGCCAGCATTTTCACCCCTATAAATATTAATACGATGGCAATACCCTGTGGCAGGTAATCAAATTTGTTTACAGCATTCCTCAACAGAAAAAATAAAGAGCGCAGGCCGAGCACTGCAAAAATATTAGAGGTATAAATTACCAGCCTTGCCGTGGACTGATAGCTTACTGTCTTGGTATCTACAATACCCATTACGGCGGGTATAGAATCTAATGCAAATACCAGATCAATAGCAGCCAGCATAATTACTACCACAAATAAAGTAGTGTACATTTTTTTGCCGTTTTCAATTACTGAAAACTTACCATTACCATCATGTGGCGCAAGGGGTAAAAACCTTTTTAAAAAAATATAGACTTTACTTTTTTGCGGATCAAAGTCCTTTTCTTCTTCTACTGATACAAACATTTTGTAGCCTGTGTACACCAGAAAAACGCCAAACACATACAACAACCAGTGAAATTTTTCTACCAGCACCACACCTACTGTAATAAATATAATCCTGAACACGATGGCCATCAATATTCCTATCAGCAATACCCGGCCGTAGTTTTTTTCTTTTACACTAAAGGCCGAAAAAATAAGTATAAAAACAAAAATATTGTCAATGCTCAGGCTCCACTCCATCAGATAGGCACTCAGGTATTCCAGTGCAGGTTTTTGTCCTTCTTCTATCCATAAAAAAACACAAAATGCCAATGCAAGGCCCACCCAAAAAAAGGTTTGGTATAAAGCCTGCTTTATGGAAACCTTCTGGTTTTTTTTACTCATCAGGCCAAGGTCCACAATAAGCGACACTAAAATTATAATTCCGAAAACCAGGTATATCAATTGTGTTTTATTCATGTCAGGCAAGGGTGTATTTTCTTCGTCTAATAAATTGATAGAGCAGTGCAAATAAAACTATTACAGCCACCGGTACCAGTATGTTGATCAGTTTCCAAAAATTCATTTCTGCTTCCACTTTTTTCTTATCCAGTAGCCGCAGGGTATAATCTTTTGCTTTTGCTTCCGAAAGATTAGAAGTGTTGATGAGATAATCGAGGCAATTCTGCAAAAAATCTTTATTGGCAAATGCAAATTCACGTTGCGATCCAAAGGTAAAAGGATTCATACCCATGGGTATTGCCTGGTTGCCTTTAACTACCGAGTTTAAAACAATATCTCCATCGGCAACAACAATCATTTTATTATCGGTCATACATTGCGGCATAAAAATGGCCCCAATACTTTGTAGTGAATCGTTCATTGCCTGCGATAAACGGTTGGCAAAAAGCGACTTGAATTTTCCTTCCAGCAAAACTGCTGTGGGGATATTTGTCTTTTTAAACTTTTCATTCTCGGGTGCATTCACATTTTCTAAAACGCTTATTAATGCAGGCGTGGCAATGGTTCGGGAGTTGGGTGACGAACTTAGCAAAACGGTTTTTTTAATACCTTCTGCTTCCACCGTATCAATTGAGTTTACAAACCTGCCGCTTACAAAACCCAGGTTTTTATTAATGATATGATTTGCTTTGGTTTCAAAAACCGGGAAATAATTCCAGGGCAATAATTCAAACTGGCCGTTACCATTTACATCAAAAGGTAAAAAATCGCATTGCAGGTCCATTACCAGGTCGGGATTAATTCTTGCACCGTATTTAAAAAGTAAATCATTCAATTCCAGTCCACGATCGTATGCAATTACTTCACCTTTTTTACTCTGCAGGCTATCCAGTTCGGCATTTAATTTATCAAGAAAGAAAATGATCTTTCCGCCATTCATTACATACTGATCAAGCTTCAGTTTTGCCTCGTCGGTAAATGGCTGCGTTGGTTTAACAATAAACAGCACATTAAATTCTTTGGGAATTGCAGGTTGTATATTGGGGTTGATAGTATAAAATTTATATTCCTGCTGCAAAGTATTTTTAACCAGGTCTTCCACAGAATAGCCGGTAGGTTCTCCATTACCAACCGTATAACCTACAACCGGTTTTTCTTTTTGCAGCAATTTATCAATAGCATTGATGAAATTAAATTCCATCATGGCTTCTGCGCTGTTTATCTCGGGATAGGTAATGGCTTTTGTTTTACCCTGGTAAATCATCACCGGTAAAATATTTTCTTTGTAATGCACAAAAGCAACCGGGTAAATATTTTGCTGCTGCTGTCCTTCTTTTATCTGCGATGTAAGATTGATGGGGTAAAAGCCCAATGCTCCCAATGTATCGGCCCATAATATATTTGTACCCTCCACATTTTCATCGGGACTGATAAAACGGTATTGCAGTTTTTTACCGGCAACCTCTTTAAACTCCTGTAAAAGCTCTGTTGTACTGTTGGCTAATTTTTTAA
Organism: uncultured Chitinophagaceae bacterium; assembly: GCA_963715585.1. Lineage (GTDB taxonomy): Bacteria > Bacteroidota > Bacteroidia > Chitinophagales > Chitinophagaceae > Ferruginibacter. The sequence continues at coordinate 3,614,556 of OY970254.1, forward strand.
ACCCGCTGGGGAAATTGCCTTTTAAAAAAACATCTACCTGCACCACATCATCTAATTTTTTCAACACTTTTTTTGTGGGCGATGAAAGGGTGAATCTTTTTTCATTGGTAAAATCTATACGGGTATGATACATGGAGGCCAACCAGTTGATGGCGACCAACGCAGCAATGGTAATTACAAACCAACCTTTACTCTTCCATATTTTATTAAGTAAGCCCATTTATTTTTTATGCAGATTTTTTACCGTGGTTAATAAGAAAATAAAAATTATACTGATAAAATAAACCAGGTCCCTGGTATCAAGCACACCCCGGCTGATGCTGCGGTAATGAAAATCAATACCCAGCATCTCAATATAATAATCTGCACCATTTTCAAAAAAAGGCAGTTTACTCAGTGCATTAAATCCAAAATATAAAATAAGGCAGCTGAAAGCACTGATCAAAAAAGCCACAACCGCATTACTGGTAAATCCGCTGCAACACAGGCCAATGGCTGCAAACACAGCCACCAGGAAAAACAGGCCGATATAACTTCCCAGTATTCCGCCACCATCAATACCGCCTTGGGCACTTAAGGCCCTAATGGTAATGATATAGATTATTGTAGGGAGAATAGCCAGCAGCAAAACGATGAGGATTGAAAAATATTTACCCAAAACGATCTGCCAGGAAGAAAGTGGTTTTGTTTTCAGTATCTCAAATGTACCGGCTCTAAACTCTTCGGAGAGTGAGCGCATGGTTATAGCCGGAACGAGGAACATTAAAACCCAGGGAGCCAGTTCAAAAAATTTATCCAGTGAGGCGTAACCAAATTCAAAAATGCTGCTGTCGTTTAACACAAACAGAAATACCCCGTTTATTAATAAAAACAGAATTATGGCTATGTACCCGGTAAGGCTGCTGAAAAACTGGTTGAGTTCTTTTTTACAAATGCTCCACATGAATTTTTAGAATTGCTGCAATTTACTATATAACAGGCTAATATAAACCAATTGCTGTGTGCTTAAAATTAGGCCATGCAGCTTTTTGTTGTACCCGATTGTCATGTATTTGTAAACCGGGGTTGAAGGGTTTACATAGTCAACACGCAAAACCGTTTATTTCCTTACTTCAATATGCCTTTTGGCAAAATTTGTTGTTTACCAATACCAAGTGCATACCCTGCCTGCAAAGGCGGGGTTTTTATTTTTTATGGAATTTTTAAGAGTTTGAATCTAACTCAAAAATATAATCATGAAAAAATTACTGCTGCTGCTATTGGTATGTTGTCTTTCAACATCCATAATAGCCCAAAAAAACAAGACAGGTAAAAGTGCTCCGCCACCACCACCTCCTCCTCCAACAGATTTAATGGCAATGGAAGTTCCACCACCTCCTCCTCCACCGCCACCACCTCCTCCTCCACCGCCACCTGCACCTGCACCTGAAAAACCTGGTGAAGTAGAATTTACGCCCCCGGTTATTATAAACGACCAGGGATACGACCTGTCGGTTCATTACAATAACGGAACCAATACGGTGTATGCAAAAAAGGATGGGGTTACTGAAAAGATATCAATGGCAAAGTGGAATGCCGATAAATCTTTCTATGAAAAAAAGTACGGCAAATTACCGCCTCCACCACCTCCTCCTCCACCACCGGCAGCACCAAAAGCACCAGCAGCTCCGCCTGCACCACCTGCACTTCCTGAAAATTAATTAATAAAAAATGCCTCCTGATTTTTCAGGAGGCATTTACATATTTTAAACTGCTGTTTATACTGCAAAACTTTCGCCACAACCACAACTGCGGCTGGCATTCGGATTATTGAAATAAAATCCTTTGCCATTTAACCCATCACTGAACTCCAGCTCGGTATTTACGAGGTATAAAAAACTTTTAAGGTCGCAAACAATCTTAATTCCTTTGTCTTCAAAAACCTGATCCATGGGTTTTACTTCGTTATCAAAATCCATTTTATAGCTTAAGCCACTACATCCGCCACCAACTACACCCACTCTTAAAAAATGAGAGTCATCACCAGCAACACCGGCTTCTTCCATCAGTTTAACAACTTTGGCCTTTGCTTTATCGCTTATAAAAATGCTGTTTTCTGTTGCTACCATAATAATTCAAAATTAAAAAGGCAAAAATCAAAAAATTGATCTTCCCTGTTTTTATTTTTGATTTTTAACTTTTGACTTTCTTAGTGTACTACACTTTCTTCAAACTTAATTTCTTCCAAACCATTTTTAACACGATAGTCGTTGATGGCCGATTTGATCGCATCTTCTGCCAAAACACTGCAATGTATTTTTACAGGAGGAAGATTTAATTCTTCCACGATGTCCATATTATCAATCTTCAACGCCTCATCTACACTTTTTCCTTTCAGCCACTCTGTAGCCAATGAAGAAGAAGCAATAGCAGAGCCGCATCCAAAGGTTTTAAATTTTGCATCGGTTATCATACCTTCATCATCTACCTGAATTTGCAGACGCATTACATCTCCACACTCGGGTGCGCCTACCAGGCCGGTTCCTACATTTTTTGCGCTTTTATCCAACGTACCAACATTCTTAGGATTTTGGTAGTGGTCAATTACTTTTTCTGAATATGCCATTTGTGAGAATTTTTAAATTTTAAATTATTTTATGAAAGTCAAAAATCAAAAGTAAAAAGGGTTTATGCTTTAGCAGGTTCTTTTTTTTGATTTTTGACTTTTTACTTTTAATGTGCTGCCCACTCAATCGTACTCAAATCAATTCCTTCTTTATACATTTCCCAAAGCGGACTCATATCTCTCAACTTCAAAACTGTTTCGCTGATTGCCTTGATGGTGTATTCAATCTGCTCGTCGGTTGTAAATCTTCCTAAACCAAAACGAAGCGAAGAGTGTGCCAGGTCATCGCCCAGGCCCAGTGCTTTTAACACATAGCTTGGTTCTAACGAGGCAGAAGTACAGGCCGATCCGCTGCTCAATGCAATATTTTTATTAAAGCCCATCAGCAAACCTTCGCCCTCAACATGCTTAAAAGAAATATTGGCAACATGTGGCAAACGGTGTTCACGGCTTCCATTTACATAAGCTTCTTCCAGTTTTAATAATTCTGTTTCAAGGTGATCACGCATCTTACTAATGCGTTTGGTATCTTCTTCCATATCCAGCATACAAATTTCGCATGCTTTACCAAAACCCACAATACCCGGTACATTCAAGGTTCCGCTACGCATACCTCGTTCGTGACCGCCGCCATCCATTTGGGCAGTAACCTTTACCCTTGGATTTTTACGGCGTACATACAATGCACCAACTCCTTTAGGGCCGTACATTTTGTGTGCAGTAAAAGCCATCAGGTCAATACCGTCTTTATTTACATCAACCGGTATTTTACCTACCGCCTGTGTACCATCAGTAAACAATAAAACACCGTGTTTACGTGCAATAGCACTTATTTCTTTTATCGGCATCACCACACCAATTTCGTTATTGGCATACATGATGGCAATTAAAATGGTGGTTGGTTTTATCGCTGCTTCCAGTTCTTTCAAGTCAATCAAACCATCAGGCTGTACCTGCAGGTAAGTTACTTCTCCGCCCGATTTTTCAATATGCTTACAAGTATCTAAAACTGCTTTATGCTCGGTGGTAGCAGTGATGATATGATTACCCTTGCTGGCATACATTTCGTAAATGCCTTTAATACCCAGGTTATCGCCTTCGGTAGCACCCGATGTAAAAATAATTTCTTTAGGATCGGCACCAATCAGCTTTGCCACCTGCTCACGTGCATAATCAACAGCCTCTTCAGCCTCCCAACCAAAAGGGTGGTTACGGCTGGCAGCGTTTCCATAATGCTCTAAAAAATATGGGGTCATGGCTTCCAAAACCCTGGGATCCATGGGAGTAGTAGCGTTATTATCTAAATAGATGGGCAATTTCAACATAAAATCAATGTGTTTAGTTTCTGTTCGTATAACGCAAATTTACTGCAAAAGGTTCTATTTTAGCTGTTCCATTTAAGGGAAAACTGTCATTTTACTTATTTCGTAAACAAAGGCTCCCCAAAATAATCGGGACGGGCAAAAATTTAACTTTTATGCTAAAAATAGAACATATTGGTATTGCGGTAAAAGACCTGTCAATTTCTATTCCTTTATTTGAAAAACTGCTCAATAGTGCCTGTTACAAAACAGAATTGGTTGAAACTGAAAAGGTAAACACGGCATTTTTTAAAAAAGGTGAAACCAAGATTGAACTGCTTGAAAGCACCGACCCGAACGGTGTTATTGCCAAATTTATTGAACGCAAAGGCGAGGGCCTGCACCATATTGCATTTGATGTAGCCGATATTAAAGCTGAGATGAAACGACTGCAAGGCGAAGGTTTTATTTTGTTGAATGAAGAACCTAAACAAGGGGCTGATAATAAACTGGTTTGTTTTCTTCACCCAAAAGGAACAAATGGGGTGTTGGTGGAATTATGCCAATCCATTTAAAAATGGATTATGTTTTTTCTCTTCCCCAATCGTAGTTTCCGGCCCATGCCCGCTGTACACAACCGTTTCATCGGGCAGCACAAACAGTTTTTCCCGTATGTTCTTCAATAAGGTTTCATGATTGCCACCCGGCAGATCGGTACGGCCAATACTGCGGTTAAAGAGTACATCGCCGCTGATTATGAAATTCTGTTTGGCACAATAAAAACAAATATGGCCCGGCGAATGGCCGGGAGCTTCAATTACAACCAGTTCATCTTCCCCAAGTTTAATAATATTTCCTTCTTTCAAATAAATATAATCTCCGGCATAATTATCAAAAGGCATATTGTACATCAGGCCCGATGTAGGTGCGTAATCCAGCAGCTTTTTCTCCTTTTCGTGCAGGTTAAGCGTTAGCCCCCAGGTTTCGGCAACAAACTTATTACCAAAAACATGGTCAAGGTGGCAGTGGGTATTAAGCAGCATCCGGGGCAATAAACTGCTCTGTGTAATAAAGCCCTTCAGCTCATCTTTTTCTTCAGAAAAGTAGCATCCCGGGTCTATAATTAAACAATCATTAAACTCATTATACAGCAAATACGTATTTTCCTGTATAGGACTGAAAACAAAGGATTTAAGTTTTAACATTATGGCTTTTAAATTGTTTTTTAATGATTAATCCGAATAAAGTAATTTTAATACTCAATATCAACTTTAACGTATGGCAAAGTTCAGCAGAATATCTCTAATTTCCTTTTTCCTTTTAACCGGTTCTTATTTTGCTGTTGCGCAGGTAAATGCTGTGGAGTTTGGTAAGAACAGGGTTCAATACAAAAAATTTAAGTGGAGTTACTATCAAACCAAAAATTTCAATATTTACTACCATCAAAACGGAGAAGAGCTCGCCAAATTTATAGCCCAAAGTGCTGAGAAGGAATTACCTCAAATGGAATCTGCTGCAGAATATAGTCTGCAGCGCCGTGCCAATATTGTTCTTTACAACGATTTTGCCGAAATGCAGCAAAGCAATATTGGCCTGGGCATTGAATGGCAGAACACAGGTGGCGGCACTAAACTGGTGAACAATAAAATGATTGTTTATTTTGAAGCCGATCATCAAAAATTACGTTTGCAGGTAAGGCACGGCATTGCCCAGATACTTACCGAAAACCGTTTGTTTGGCGATGATATTGGCGAAGTAGCCGGCAACCAGGCACTGCTCGATTTGCCCAAATGGCTTACCGATGGATACATGAGTTACCTGGCGCAAAACTGGAGCACCGAACTTGATGATGAAATGAAAAGCGAAATGTTGAGCGGCGATTACAGTAAATTTTCAAAATTTTCTTTTGTTAAACCCGAGCTTGCAGGCCATGCTTTTTGGTATTATATAGAAGAAAAATACAAAAAAGAAAATGTAACCTACCTGCTTTACCTGGCTACAGTTTATAAAAATCTTAATAAAGCCTGTTTGCAGGTTTGCAAAAAGAAATTTAAAGAGGTACTGGCTGAATTTATGGAATACCAGGATGACAAGTATTACAAAGACATTGCCAAAAGAAAACCATATCCTAAAGGAAGTTATGTTGATGGTTTTACCATTAATAACCGTTTGGATTATTTTAGGTTTAATGTAAACCCAACCAAACGCAATAACTCTTATGTGGTAACACAATTTAAAAAAGGAATAGTACGGGTTATTTATAACGATGAGTATGAAAACAAGACCTTGCTGAAATACGGCATTCGCAGTTATAAAAACGAAATGAATCCCAATTACCCCATGATGGCTTGGGACCCCAAAGGAACCCGAATATCTGTTTTGTATACCACCGAAGGGAAATTAAAACTGTTTATATATGACATTATAAACCGTCAAAAACAGATCAAAATAGATCTTACCAAAGAATTTGACCAGGTGCAGGATATGAAATACATGCTCAATAGCAATACCCTTTTATTAACTGCAGTAAAGAATGGTCATACCGATATTTTTACTTACGATATTCAAAAAGAAAAAGCTAAACAAATAACCAATGATGTGTATGATGACCTGGATGCATCCTTTGTAGCATTCCCCAATAAAACCGGCATCATCTTCAGTAGCAACAGGCCTACAGCCAGAGCAAAAAGCGGCGAAACAGTTTTGCCCAGCGACAGTAAATACAATATTTTTTTAATTACCGATTTTGGTGATAAGCCCGAGCTAAACCAAATCACCCAGCTGTCTAAATTAAAGTATGGCAATGCCCGCTCTCCTATGCAGTACAACGAAAGCCATTTTACTTTCGTAAGCGATGAGAGTGGGGTTGGTAACCGCTATGCAGGCTTCTTTACCACCAAAAAAGCAGGGCTGGATACCCTGGTTTTAATTGCAGACCAGATCTTACGCAACCCATCTGCAAAAGAAGTTGACAGCACTTTAAAAGCTTATAAGAAAGTAGATGTTGATTCTGTGGCTGTGGTTTCCATCACAGAAGATTCGGCTTATACTTTTCCTTTAACAAACTACCAAAGTACGCTGGCAGAAACCCGTATTGCAGGCGATAACAACCAGGTAAGTGAAGTTACCCGCCAGAGCGATGATAAGGTTTTGTATAAATTGAAGATTGATGAAATGACTTTACGCCGCAGAAATATTACCGCACAGCCAACCGAATACATGAAGAAAGTAATGGGTGAATATAAAGACACGGCAGCTACAAAAAAAGCTATTATCGCCGCAAAAAAAGAAGAAGATATTTTTCAAACAGAATTTGCCAATGAGAAAAAAGACAGCGCTGTTGCAGGAAAAGAAATTACCAGTACAGTAGCCAAATACGATGTTTTAAAAACAATAAAAAAATTCAGGTATAAGCCGCCAAAATTTTCTGTTGATTACGGATCTGCAGGTTTTAATACCGGGGTGCTTATTAACCGATACCAGGTTTATGGTGAAGGTGCAGGCCCTATCCAACTAAACTCCGGAACCCCGCTAAGCGGCCTTATCCGTTTGGGAACTTCAGAATTGATGGAAGATGTTAAGATAACCGGTGGTTTCAAAATATCGACCAATTTAAAAGACAACGAGTGGTTGATGAGTTACCAGAATTATAAGCGCAGGATAGACTGGGGTGCTACTTATTACCGCAATGTGGTTTCAACTGCCTTTCCGCTTTATGATCTCAATACCGGAAATTTTATTGATTATTTTGCAGGAAAAGTATTTACAAATCTATACCAGGTAAATGTAAGTTACCCGTTTGACAGAACTAAAAGTATCAGACTGACAACCGGCATCAGATCAGACAAGAAAGTGGTGTCAGGAGACGCAAACTTTCCACCAACTGTTGGCGTTGAAGCCCAGAAAACATTATACTCTACTACCAAGCTGGAATATATTTATGACAACTCCATGAACCCTGCCATGAATATCTGGAATGGACTGCGTTACAAAATTTATTTTGATTACAACAGGCAGGTAAATAAAGTACGCTTTGCTGAAGGGCCCAGCACTTTTAACCTGGGTTTTGATGCCCGCTATTACTATCCCATTCACCGTAATTTTATCTGGGCAGGCAGGGTCGCAGGCGATTTCAGCTGGGGCAACCAAAAACTTATTTACTATTTAGGCGGTGTTGATGGCTGGCTGATGTTTGGAAGTAATACCAAGAGTGATGGACAAAACAGATATTTTAATACCAATAACCCACCAGCTGCCGACCAAACTTATGCATTTGAAAGTCTTGCAGTTAACATGCGTGGCTTTATACAAAATGTAGCCAACGGCAATAATGCTGTTGTTATAAACAGCGAATTCAGGTTGCCAATTGTTTCAACATTCTTTAACCGCACCATCAATAATTCTTTTCTTAATAATTTTCAAATTACACAGTTTATTGATTTAGGCACTGCCTGGAATGGTGCATACTCAGGAATAAAGCGCCCGATAGCCGTTTATGGCCAGCTTCCTTTGCAGGTAAAACAAAAAGCCGGTGGCATTGGCCCGTTTGCCGGTGGTTATGGCTTTGGTGCCCGCAGTACCTTGCTGGGATATTTTTTAAAGTATGATGTAGCCTGGCCTATGAATGTTTTCTTTAAAGGTAAACCGGTTATGTATTTCTCATTAGGTCTCGATTTTTAAAACAACTCTGTAAATTAAATATTTGCCTGGCTTAAATAGCCGGGCAATTTTTTTATGGTAATGTAGAGCAGGTAAAAAAATACAGTAAAAACAAAAGTAATTCCCCAGGTTTGCACATAATCCAACGGAAAAACAATGCGTTGGCCTATTGATAACAGCAACTGGAAAGGGTTACTGACAATATCCCAACTGTTCCATCTTAAAAACCTGCCCAGGTAAACACCAAATGATCCAAGAAATAAGATGGGCAAAATCAATGGTGCCTGCAGTTTCCTGTTAACCGTTTTATTTAAAAATGCTTCAACCCGGTACAGCGAAATAAAAGCCAGCATTAAGCCAAGAACAGCCGATGAAAATAATAGCAACGCATCAAACCATTTAGGAACATGGCTTTCCAGTTCAAGATGTATCAGGTCTGTAACAATGTATAAAGCATTTGGAAAGAAAGCCAGCCAGCAGCAAAATACCAATGCTGATTTCCATTTACTTTCACCGTCCATTTTTTTAAGCAGGCTGCTTATTATAAATGGTATCCAGGCCAGGAAAATATTCCACACCAGGAAGAGATAAAGTGTGTTGCCCGTATAAAAAACACGTACTGCTATTAACAGCCCTATAAAGGCATAAAATGCCAACAATATTTTTTGAAATGAGAATGAAGATTTCATTTTAAATTGATTTGATGAGGTTGATTATTTTAGGCAGAAAAATTACGACCCCGGTTATTAAACTAAAGAAAGCTGCAACCAAAACAGCGCCTGCAGCAATGTCTTTTACCTTTTTAATGCCGGGATGTATTTCTTTATGAACAACATTGCAGAGTTTTTCAATAGCAGTGTTCAGCATCTCCATGGTTATAACAAAAGCAATGCAAAAGCAAACAGCAATCCATTCGAGGGTTGATATTTTAAACACAATGGAAAACACTAAAGCAACAATTGCAAGAACGGCATGGATTCTAAAATTAGGTTCCAATTGAAAACATGATCTTATACCTGCCCAGGCATATCCAAAGGATTTTATTAGTCTCATCATATTAATTTTAATATTTCAATCTGTTTAATATTTTATTTACTTAGTGATAACGGTGTTTTCATAATTTTTTTTGTAAGCTGAATTACAAACAGTTCAATACAGTAGCAATAGCCTGTAAGCATACAGTTAATTTTTTGCATCGTTATTAATTTTATGAATGAGTGATTTTGTCGGCTCCTGTAAAATAAAAAACCAGGGCCAGTTTTTAATGGGTATGCTTTGTTTACCACGGCGGTAAGCCGTTCTGAATTTTTTCCAATACTCGGGCATGGTTACAAAGCCATATAAAACCGTGGCTGCCACCGGAAAAGAAATATGCCCGTTGCCCAGCATAAAACATTGCAGACAAACTTCACCTTCATCGGTTGTGTCGTACTGCAAAAGAATGTGCTTAATATCATGCTTGGCATAATGTGGTAACAGTTTTAAATTTCTATGCTGTAAAAAATGTACCAGGTCGTAGCCCAATGTGCCCAAAGGAAATTCGCCCAGCTGTTTTGCAGTGTAAGGAAATACCTGCGGCCTTCTTATAAAACGCAACATAGGTAGTGCCATATTGTGGGTAAGAAAGACCAGTATCCTGGCACGCAGACGGCTTAATACGAAATACAATTTGCTCATATGGTTAAATTTATTTTCTGAAGAAAAAAGATCGGGCTGGTTCTTAAACATTTATTCATTATCGGAAAGTACTTTGTATTTCAAAGTGAAGGTACAAAAAAATTTCATTTTACCGATCCGATCATTTTTGTTAATGCATCCAGGTGCAGCTTAAATTCTTTTTCTCCATTTTTAGTTATTGAATAAGTGGTATTTGTTTTGCGTCCAATAAATCCTTTCTGAAACTTCACAAAACCGCTCTCCTCCAGAGTTTTTAAATGGCTGGCCAGGTTGCCATCAGTTATATCCAGCAGTTCTTTCAATTCATTAAAGCTCACCGCATCGTTCACCATCAGGGCACTCATAATGCCCAGGCGAATACGGCTGTCAAAAATTTTATTCAGATTTTCTATCGGATTTTTCATTCGGCAAATAGTTTTATTTCCGTTCGTATTTCCACCACATCATCACCCCGTAAACAATATGTAATACTCCAAAGCCCATTGCCCAAAACTGCAATCCGTATCCAATCCACCAAAGGTTAAAAATGCCTAACAGCATTTGCCCGTAACCCAAGTACCTCACTTCGCCCAGTGTATACTTGCTGGCATTAACCAATGCCAGGCCATAAAATATTAAACAGCCCGGTGCTACCAACTGGTACTCTCCCAACTGCATCATTCTTATTAAAAAAATACCGCCAACTGTAATTGGTATCACCATGTTCCAGAATAAACGAACAGTGGTGGTGCCCCACATGGGCGTACCATTTTTCTTACTTCTTAAATAAGTAAAAATAAAAGCCGATACAAATGCGGCTATAAAAGTGATGGTAGCAATCCAGAAAAGATCGTTGATCAACTCAAACCCATTTGATGTTATCAGCAGACTCAGCTGGCAATCGCCTTTTACCCAACAGTTAATTTTCTGGCTGGCAAACCAGGCGCCTGCAAGGGCACAGATACCGGCTGCAATACCACTTAATCCGCTCAGGCTTATAAAGCGGCTGCTGCGTTCCATCATCTTTTTGATGTGTTGCAGTTCTTCCAAAGGTTGTTGCTGTTTGTCCATATAAAAAGCACTTTGAAATACAAAGTACGATATTGATTTTGAATTGCGCAAATTATTTTTTGGCCCGGCTTTTAAATCTTTTCTTCACCTTCATTGGCAAATATGATTTTGTTATTTCAAGGCTTTTAATAAAAGTCTTGAAATAACCACTCTTTTACAGCATATCTTTATTCAGCAAATAACAAACAGTCTCTACTAAAACACCACCAACTCAAATGCTAAGAATTTCATTTCTTTCTTTTTGTATACTCCTGTTTCATACCGGTTTTTCCCAAACAGCAATCAACCCGGCAGCCATTGATATTGTAAGGGATTCCTTTGGCGTGCCGCATATTTTTGCCAAAACAGATGCCGAAGTCGCCTACGGCCTTGCCTGGGCCGAGGCCGAAGATGATTTTAAAAGCATGCAGGAAGTGATACTGCCTGCCAAAAATTTAATGGCTGGTGTAATGGGTAAAAAAGGAGCTGCCGGAGATTATGCATTTGCCTTGTTTCGCTGTAGAGAAATAACCGAAGAAAAATGGAATACACTTACCCCCGCTTTTTTAAAATTGATTGATGGTTATATACAGGGGCTGAATAATTATGCTAAAAAACATCCGGAAGAAATTTTGCACAAAGGAATTTTTCCGGTTACTGCCAAAGAATACATTTCTTCCTCTGTATTTGCTTTAACCATTTTCAATGGTGCCGACCAGGCACTGATGCGGATCTTTAACAACAGCGAATGGGAAGCTCCCGAATTGAATAAAAAAGGCAGTAACTCTGCAGCCATCAGCCCTTCTAAAACCACAACCGGCGAAGCTTTTCTGTTGATCAATGCACACCAGCCTAACACTGGCCCACAGGCTTTTTACGAAGCGCATTTGTGCAGTGAAGAAGGGTTAAATATTACCGGTGGTTTATTAGCAGGCGGCCCCTGCATTTTACATGGTGTTAATGAAAACCTGGGTTGGGCACATACTGTAAATTACTGCGACCGTATGGATGAATTTCAATTGGAGATGAACCCGGATAATCCACTTCAATATAAATTTGACGGGCAGTGGCTTGACCTTGAAGTAAAAACGATCAAACTAAAAATAAAAGGCATCCCCATTAATGTAAAAAGAAAAGTTTACTGGAGTAAGTATGGTGCAACCATGAAAAACGAGCAGGGATTTTTTTCTATGCGGCTTGGTGCAAACATGAAAATTGGTGTGCTGGACCAATGGTACCAGATGAATAAGGCAAAAAATTTTACCGAGTTTTATGCTGCACTAAACAGGCAGGAACTAAGTATGTTCAACATTATGTATGCCGACAGGTACGATACGGTTTTTTACATAAACAATGCCTTAATGCCTGTAAGAGATGGCTCGAATGGTTACAACTGGAAAAGAACTTTACCCGGCAATACTTCTAAGACTTTGTGGACATTATTCAGGCCAGAGAAAGAACTACCGCAATACATCAATCCCAAAAGCGGGTTCTTGTTCAATACCAATCATTCATCGTTTTTAGCAACGGCTGCTGCAGATAATTTAAAGCCGACTTCTTTTGCCAAAACCGATGGTTGGGAGGAATACAACCTTAACCGCAGTGTACGTTTCCTGGAACTGTTTCCGCAAAATGAAAAACTGAGTTATGAAAAATTTAAACAGATAAAATTTGATAAGCAGTTGCCGGCTGTTATGCAGTATCCTTACAAACTGGATTCGATGTTTTTATTGAGCGAAACTGAATATCCTGCACTGGCATCCTTAATTACAACTTTTAAAAACTGGGACAGGCGTGGTGATGCCAACAGTAAAGGCGCAGCTATTTTTCTGTTAACCTACGAGCATCTGAAAAAACAATTGCAGGGACAAGCCCCAAGGGCAATAACCAAACAGGAGGCTTTGGAAACATTTACCCATGTAAGCAATTACATGCAAACCAATTTTGCTACAACCGATCTGAAGTTGGGTGATATTCAAAAACTGGTAAGAGGCGATAAAGAGTTACCACTCGGTGGGCTTCCTGATCAGCTATCACCACAATGGACTGAACCTTTAGCCAATGGTAAGCTGAAATCTATTGGCGGAGATGGGTTGATCATGTTTGTACGGTTTCAAAAAGAAGGGTTGCCGAAGATTGAAAGCATCAACATGTATGGTGTCAGCGCAAAGCCCGGCAATAAACACTTCGACGACCAGGTAGAAATGTACTTAAAACAACAAACCAAAACAATGACTTTGGATAAAGCAACGGTGTATAAAAATGCTGAACGGGTTTATCATCCGGAATAAATAATTACAACCCGTTATTTTTCATTTGCTGCAGTGGCAGCAAATTTTACCAACTGCCAGTAAGGTGCCCGGTATCTGTTCTGCTTAAAAAATTCATCTGCCATTTGCATGGTTTTATTTTTTACAGCAACATGCATGGCCACAAAGGTTTCGTTCTTTAATGCCTGGGTGGCACTCATACCTTCTGGTATCAACCCAACTTTGCCAAACTTGTTTTTAATCATGCAGTAGCCTTTCAAAACCCTCGCTATGGGCAGCTTCCAGGTATTGTAATCAATCTCCTCTCCTTTGTTTGCTTTTTCCAACAACGCATCCATGGCTGCATTATCAACATGGTCTTTGAACAATGTTTCCGGGTCACGCCATTCGGCAACAACAGCAAGCTGCGGATCATATTCAAGGTCGGATGGCATTTGTGTAACAAAATTTTCTACGCCAAAATCGTGCAGCCAGTTTACCACACCTGCTGATGAAATAGTGGAAGGATATTTCCAAACCTGCAAACCATTTGTGCGGTAAGCATAAGATGCCACTTCTGAGCAAAACATTTCGGTGGTATCATTAAAATTCATTTTAAAATCGTAGGGAAAATGCCGTTTGCCGGCCTCTACAAACATGTGCTTTGCTGCTTTTTGTGGCAGCATCGAATCGGCCATCATCACCGGCAGATCGGCCCTGGGCCGCATAACCATAAAACGCAGTTTCTTGTCATTTTCATATTGTGCAACAGATGCAATGGCAACACCTTTTTCAATATGTGCTTCAATCAAAAAAGGTTCCTTCATTTTTTCATCCACATAAATTAAAGCGATGTGAGAAAAATTGCCAGGATAATCATTGCCCCTGGATATTAAAGCCGAAACCTCGGCGCCGCCACGGGAAACCAGCAAGTCGCCGCTATGTACTTCAATACCAAAAATGGAAGCAGCAGGTGTTGAAGACTTTTCATTCTTCACAAGCATTGCCGCTGGGAATTTTAAATTATCTGTCTGCAACAAAACTTCTTCAACAGCAGCACGCAAACCATATAACAAAGTATAAACGGTGTTTCGTGAAGCCGTTTCATTCATATTCCATTGCTGCGATTGCTGTTTGATTAGATTACGAAGCCGGGTATAATAACCGGTTAACCAGGGAATGTGATTTTGCCTTACTGCAACGAGTGAAGCCAGAATGAAAAAATTATTTTCAGTTTTTATCCAGCTGGAATCCTGCGCAGGCGTATTTTTATTTTGCAAAGAATTGAATTCACTTTCAGCGATAACTCTATAAGCATTAATGAGCGAATCCAGCTTTGCAGTATCCATTTGCCTGGCCTGTTTAAACAATTCCTCCATCTGCAGCCATTGTGCATCCCGGTTCCAGGCAAAAGGTTTTTTACCGGTTTCAACTGTAATGTTTTTTTCTTTTGAATCAGGAATAAGAAGCAGGGCATACAGTATAGCCAATACAGCAATAAAGTACAGCATTCTTTTAGTGAATCTTTTCATCAGGAATTTTTAAAGAGAATCCAACGCAGTGAGAATTTTAGCACAGGCTGAAGCAATTTCTTCTTCACTGATAGTTAGCGGCGGCACAATACGCAGGCAGTTTGCAGCAAATAAAAACCAATCAGTAAAAACGTAAGAGTCGGGGCGCTTAGAGCGACCTGAATCCTGAAGTAACGCATCAATCACTTTTTTATTCATATCAAAATCCTCAAACTCAACTGCCATCATTAAACCGCGGCTTCTTACTGCTTTAATTTTGGAATGATGCAACAGAGAAATAAAAAGTTCTTCTTTTCTCTTTACCGTTTCAATCAACTTTTCATCCAGCAACACTTTAAAAGCAGCCAACCCTGCTGCGCAGCAAACCGGGTGGCCTCCAAATGTATTGATATGCCCCAGCACCGGATTGTGTGTAAAAGAATCCATTATTTTTTTATCAGCAACAAAAGCACCCAGCGGCATGCCACCACCCAATGCTTTGCCCAGTAATAAAATATCGGGCACCACATCAAACTGTTCAAAAGCCCAAAGGGTTCCGTTGCGGCCAAAGCCACACTGTATTTCATCCAGCACCAGCAGGGTTCCGGTTTCATCACATTTTTTCCGAAGCGCTTTAAGCCATCCGTTTTGCGGAACCAGCACACCGGCTTCGGCCTGCACCGTTTCAGCAATAACGCAAGCGGTTCGTTCAGTAATATTTTCAAGGTCTTCAAAACTGTTGTAATTCATTTGCAAAATATCGGGTAGCAATGGGCGAAAAGCCTGCTGCCAATATTCGCTGCCCATCACACTTAATGCGCCCTGTGTACTGCCATGGTAGGAATTTTTAAAAGATATGATCTGTGTTCTGTTCTGGAATCTTTTTGCCAGCTTCATAGCACCTTCGGTTGCTTCGCTGCCAGATGCAGTGAAGAAAACTGAATTGAGTGAAGCCGGTAAATGTTGTGTAAGCAATGTTGCATATTGCACCTGCGGGCTCTGCACCAGCTCGCCATACACCATGATGTGCAGGTAATCGTCCAGCTGTTTTTTTATTGCTTCAATCACTTTTGGATGCCGGTGACCCACATTGCAAACGCTGATGCCACCAATCAGGTCTATATATTCCTTTCCATCGGCATCAAACAGTTTGCAGCCTTCGGCCCTCGCTATTTCCAATGCAAGTGGTGCTTCGGATGTTTGCCCTACATGATTCAAAAAAAGTTGCCGGTTGGTCATAATCATTTTTATACCTGCAAAATAAAGCTATCAAAAAACAAATAATTAACTTATCTCAAAAAATAAAAGAACAATTTATACGTAATTTGTATAATTAATGCCAACCGTTTATTTTAATAGCCAGTTAATGAAGTTTTTTGTTACCCTTCTTTTTTGTTTTTGTTTAGCGGGTCATGTATCTGCCCAAAATACAGTGCGGCCAAAAGTTGGTCTTACGCTGAGTGGCGGCGGAGCAAAGGGCCTGGCGCATATTGGTATTTTAAAAGCAATTGACAGTGCAGGGCTTAAAATTGATTATATAACCGGAACCAGCATGGGAGCCGTTGTGGGGGCTTTATATGCATCGGGTTACAGCGGAAACGATATTGAGCGCTTAAGAAAGGATATTGATTTTGATGTGCTGTTCAGCAACAATGTGCCGCTTAAAACACTTTCGATGGAAGAAAAAGACCAGTACAGCCGCTTTGCCATTGAGCTTCCCTTCATCAATAATAAAATACGCTTAACTACCGGCGTAATTACCGGCCAGCAACTGAACATGAAATTTTCGGAGTTTTTTTTTCATGTGTACCATATCCGCAATTTCAACGATCTTAAAATTCCTTTTAAATGCATGGCTACCGACCTGGAGACCGGCGACCTGGTTGTAATGGATACCGGCAACATTATAACTGCGCTGCGGGCCACCATGGCGATACCTTCTGTTTTTTCTGCAGTAAACAGGGATGGCAAAAAATTAGTTGACGGTGGCCTGGTAAGAAATTTTCCGGTTAAAAATGTAAAAGAAATGGGTGCCGATATTGTGATTGGCAGCAACGTAACAAACGGCCTTTCTAAAATTGATAAGATAAAAAGCCCGGTTGATGTTTTATTGCAGATGGCTTTTTACCGTGAAGCCGGAGATTTTAAAGAAGAATTACCGCTGACCAACATCTACATTCACATGCCCATGGAAGAATACAATACCGGTAGTTTTGGAAGTGGCAGCGAAATTTTTGATGTGGGTGTAGAAACGGGAAAGCTGTATTATCCCCTGTTTAAAAAACTGGCCGACAGCCTTAATGCGCTGGGTGCAGTACAAGAAAAAAATACAGACATCATTACAAACAAAACAGTATTCATCAACAGTCACAAAGTAAATGGATTAAGAAAAACTTCGGCACCTTTTTTCTTTCACCTGATGAATTTTGATGACCAAAAAAATTATACCGCCCAGCAAATAAACAAAGGTATACGCCGGGCCATTGGTTCCCGCTACTACAGCACCATTACCTATGCGCTGGAACCGGTATCAAAAGACACTGCCAATATTATTTTTACTGCCGAAGAAAACCCCAACACCTATTTAAAAGCCGGATTGTTTTATACCCGTTTCAGGGGCATTAATGTAAATGTAAATCTTACCAGCCGCGATTTTATCATTCCAAATTCACGCAGCATGGTTTCGGCCTCTATTGGCGAAAGCACACAAATTGAAGCTGAGCATTTTCAATACCTTGGCCGCATTAAAAACATTGCTTTCATTGCTGGCTTCAAGCTCGATAATCAAACCATCAGTACATTTCAGAATTTTAAAGTGGAGGGTGCATACAAACAGAATTTTTCGCAAACATTCATCAATTTTCAAAACAGCGGTAACAACAAAGTTGCAGCAGGTATTGGAACCGCTTTTGAATACATCCGCTTCCGCCCGTCTATAAAAGCCGAGCACGAAATAAAAGGAAGATTTACAGATCTTAAAAGTTATGTGTACATCAAATACAACGACCTTAACCAGGTATTTTTTCCTAAAAAGGGTTTAAAACTTAATGTAGAACTGGCGCAGGTATGGAACCAACGACCCAACCTTACACAATTTGAGAACGGCGTAATGGTCAATCCATCTACGTTGAATTTTGATAACTATGCCAGGCTGATGCTGGACATGTCTTTGTTCAGGCCCATCAACAAAAATTTTGTTTTTTTAACTGAATTTCAAACGGGCATCAATTTTACAAATAAACCAAACTACCTTAATAATTTCTTAATTGGCGGCATCAATGGCAGTTTTAGAAACCAGGTAAGGTTTGCAGGCCTGCAGGAAGCCACCGTTAATTCATCGAGTGTTACGGCGCTGCAATTGGGTTTACGGTATAACCCTGCAAACAATATTTACATAACCGGCCGCATTAATGCATTGGTAAAAGATTATGCAACCAAAAAGAATGCAACATCCAGCAAAGATGCGCTAACCGGCTATGCGTTAACTTTTGCCTATAAAACACCCATTGGCCCCATTGAGTTAAGCGCCATGTACAGCGACCAAAGCAAAAGATTGCAATCGTATATATTGGTTGGAATTGCGTTTTAATAAAACATAATTAATGTTCAGTAAAGATCAAATGTACAAGAGTGCGACGCCAATGAAGTATAATAGTTATTCAAAAGCCGGGCTCAAAAAAAATAAAGAACATGCCAGTTATATTACCAGTTAAAGGAATACTCCCCACTTTCGGAAACGACTGCTACATTGCCCCCAATGCCACTATTGTTGGCGATGTGGTTATGGGCAATGATTGCAGTGTATGGTTTAACGCTGTACTTAGGGGCGATGTGAACATCATACGCATGGGCAACAAGGTAAATGTGCAGGACGGGGCCATTATACACTGTACTTACCTGAAGGCAGCCACCCTTATTGGAAATAATGTGAGCATTGGACACAATGCAATCGTACATGGATGCGTTATACATGATAACGTGCTCATAGGCATGGGTGCCATTGTTATGGACAACGTGGTAGTTGGCAGCAACAGCATCATAGCGGCAGGTGCCGTGGTACTGGAAAACACACAGATTGACCCCGGCAGTATTTATGCCGGCGTACCGGCCAAAAAAGTAAAAGACATTAGCCAGGAAATGATAAGCGGCGAGATAAACAGGATTGCAGATAATTATGTGATGTATAGCGGGTGGTTTGCCCCCCAGCCCCCTGAAGGGGGAGATGCGGAGATTGAAGCGGAGAATAAGTAGTGTTTTATGGGACCAGCAACATAGCCTTGATTGGGCTGCATTGGCGACGCTCCATTCAACTAAGGAATGCTATTTAACTTTTTCCGAAGCGAAATAAAATATTATCTTTAAAACATGAAAAAAATACTACTTGCAGTTGTTATGGCTTCTTTTTTATTAAGCGGATGTTTCATCAGCAGGATCTTTCATAGAAAAGAAAAAGTGGGCTGCCCTACCGATGGCAGAAATGTGGGTGCCGAAAAGTTACTGAGCGATGAAAAAGCGATGAAGGCTTCTAAAAAAGCCAAGTGGAGAGGTGGCAGATAAGTGATTTGTACAAAGCTGATTTTAAAATACCAATTACCAATATTCAATCTAAAAACCAGTATCTATGTGCTACGAACTTAAAACCAACAACGGTTGCTCCGAAGCCGTAATTGACGACAACTGCGGCATTTCAAAATTCTACGCAATTGCCAACACACTTTCAAAAGACCTGAAAGTTAATTTCATTAACCAGATTGATGACGCAGAAACCCTGGATTGGGATTTTCAGTATCGTGGCCAGTTTTTAACCCTGCATTACAATATGTTTAACGGCGTAAGTATTTACCCGCAGCAGAAAAAAAATCTTGCTAAAAACAATAATGTGGTAATGGAAGTGGCGCATTTTTTAGAGCACCGTATTTATTAAGAAGACCATAGTCCACAGACGACAGACCACAGTTGTCCGTCCGTCGTCCGTTGTCTATCGTCTGTCGTCACTAATAACTTTTCTCATTAATCGTCTCCAGTATATTGCAATAGCTGATATACCTGTCCATATGTATGCCGCCTTCTTCAACAGCCAGTTTAACCGCACAGCCCGGTTCGTTTAAATGCATGCAGTTATTGAATTTGCAGTCGTTTATCAATGCCCGCATTTCGGGGAAATAGTGAGAGAGTTCTTCTTTCGAAATATCAACCAACCCCAGTTCTCTTATACCAGGTGTATCAATTATTTTTCCTCCTGTTGGCAGGTCAAACATTTCAGCAAATGTTGTTGTGTGTAATCCCTTGCCGCTCCAGTCGCTCACATCCTGTGTTTTTAATTTCAACTCCGGAAAAACAGCATTTATAAAAGTTGATTTGCCAACGCCTGAATGTCCGCTTAGCAAAGTCACTTTATCTTTTAGTAACGATTTTACCGCTTCTACCCCATCTCCTTTTTCAATACTCATACTTAAAACCTTGTAGCCAATGGCTTCATAAATACTTTTTACTTCGGCAAATTTGTCTGCTTCTTTTTGGCGATACAAATCGCTCTTATTAAAAACAATGATTGAGGGAATATGATAAGCTTCGGAAGTAATTAAAAACCTGTCGATAAACCCCTGCGATGTTTTAGGGTCTTTAAGCGTGGCAAATAAAAGCGACTGATCTAAATTACTGGCAATAATATGATGCTGGTGTTTATTGGCAGGCGATGTACGGGTAATATAATTTTTACGCTTGCCAATTTCTGTAATTGTAACCGAGCCTTCTATTTCATTCTCCATTTCTATATTAACCGAATCGCCAACAGCAATGGGATTGGTACTGGTAAGCCCATCCATTTTAAACTTACCCAACAGGCGTGCATTAAAGCCATTGCCTTCATCATCTTTTACCTGGTACCAGTTGCCGGTGCTTTTATATACAGTTGCATTCATTGGGGGCAAATTTCATGAATTAAAATGGAATTGTTGCACTAATCAAGCGATTCAGTTGAATTAAGGAAACTTCCTAAACACCGTAAACTTCAGCAGCATCTCCAAAAACATTAACGCCAGCGCAGCAATAACAAAGGGGAAGAATTTTTCGGTATAGCGTGTTCTGCTGGATATTTCAACCTTCGATTTTTCCAGGCCGTTTATTTCATCATAAATACCGGTAAGGCCTTCATTGTCTTTTGCACGAAAATATTTACCACCGGTTTCAGTTGCAATTTCTTTCAGCAGTTTTTCATCAATAGAAACCTTACCCTGCTGCATTACCACACCCATGGGCGTGTTTACCGGCTGCGGTGCATAGCCATCAGTACCCACACCAATGGTGTACACTTTTATCTGGAATGCCTTGGCAATTTCTTTGGCTGTCTGCGGGTCAATAAGGCCGCCATTATTTTCTCCATCAGTTAATAAAATAACCACCTTGCTTTTTGATTTGCTGGTACGCAGCCTGTCAACACTGGTGCCCAGGCCAGATCCAATGGCGGTTCCATCTTCCAGCAAGCCATTGCGTATATTTTCAATAGCCGATATTAGTACTGTATGATCGGTTGTTAAGGGGCATTGCGTAAAACTTTCGCCGGAAAAAATTACGATGGCAATGCGGTCGGTAAGCCTTTTGTTTACAAAATCAACCGCCACATTTTTTGCAGCTTCCAGGCGGTTGGGTGTAAGGTCCTGCGCCGTCATGCTGCCGCTCACATCAATACACAACACAATATCCACGCCTTCGCCTTCGGCATTCTGCTCTTCATACATCGTTTGCGGCCTTGCAAGCGCTGCAATTATAAAAACAATGGCCAGCAACCTAAATATAAAAAGTAAGTGCCGCAAGCCCGTCTTCCAGGTTGATAAACCCTTTGCTGAAACATCCGAAACAATAATGGTACCCTGCCGCTTGCTGTTTTTAGTTGCATACCACCATATCAATACCGGTATTACAATCAGTAAAAGCAAAAACCAGGGTTGGCCAAAAGTTATATTTTTAAAATAGTCGAAAAGCAAAATGGTTTATGGTTTGTTGTTGGTGGTTTTTTGTTCGGTTAAGATTATGATCTCTGCTATTTTTTGTTTGCAATCTTCGCTTTCATTAGATAAAGGTAGATACTTAGCAAATTTTACCGCATCGGTACAGCGCAGGGCTGTAGCCAGTTCCGAGATATTGTCGGGCGGCAAATTAACTTCCTTTATGCTTATCAAAAGATCTCCGGTTGTTTTGTTGAACAGGTTTTTTCCCTGTTTACGGCCCAGGTAATTTTTAAATATGCCTGCCAGTTTTATGTGGTACAATTTTATTTCGGCAGCATCCTGCAGGTTATATTGGTCCAAGTTTTTCAACTCTGCCATTGCTTCATCAAAAGGCGAAAGTTTTGAAACTGCTGTTGCAGGTGTATCTGTCTTTTTCTTTTTAAAATACCGGTACAACAGAAAAACGATCAGCAGCAAAAGCAAAACACCACCGGCAATATAAAGCCAGAAAAAATCGAAGACCGAAACCTTTATGATGGGTTTTATATCACGCAATTGATTGGTACTATCTGCGGGAGCATAAGAAACATTCACAACAAAGGAATCAGTATTTACAATTTGAGAAGCCTGTCCTGCAGCGCCTGCAAACTCAACAGGCAAAGCCGGAAAGGCCCATCTGCCAGAATCAAAACTGGTGATGGTGATGGTTTGCTGAATAGATTTGGAATCGTCTTTAAAATTTACAGTATCGGGTTTAGTAACCTCTACAATTTCAAAATGAGGAATTGAATCCGGGATAACGATCCATTTGGTCAAGCCATCCATTGGTGATTTAAGGGTGAGTTTTATCTGCTCACCAATCAAAATATCTTTTTTGTCTGTAATGGTTTGCAGGGTTTGGCAAAAAGCCAATTGCATGAAAAAAGAAAAACAGGCTGTTAATCCTCCGGCAATCAATATCCTGTTTATTTTTTCTTTCACCATTATATTTTCAATCACATTCTGTTAATAAAAAACTGCTGTAAAATTTTTACATAGTCATCATCTGTACGCACATGCAATAATTCTGCTCCCGCTTTTCTGAAATAATTTTTACTCAGTTCGCTCTGCTCCATAAAATGCTGCTGGTAGTTATAGCGCACCAGTTCATCGCTGCTGTCAATCCAGGTTGTTTTATTAGTTTCTGCATCCTGCAACTGCAGCAGGCCTGCATCGGGCAGCTGCATGTCCATCTTATCATACACACGTATGCCTATCACGTCATGTTTGTTGCCAATTACTTTCAGGCCGTCATCATAACCCGTTGCCAAAAAATCGCTTAAAATAAAAGCAATGCTGCGCTGCTTTACTGCCCTGCTGAAAAACTTAATCGCATCATCAAGATTTGTTCCTTGCTTTTTTGCTTCTACAGTCAACAGTTCACGTACAATGTATAAAGCATGTTGTCTTCCTTTTTTAGGAGCAATGTATTTTTCTATCTTATCGCTGAAGAAAATAACACCAACTTTATCATTGTTGTTAATGGCGCTGAAAGTAAGTACAGCACCCATTTCCACTATCAGGTCTTTCTTTTGCCTGGCAACGGTGCCAAATAAATTACTGGCACTGGTGTCAATCATCAGCATCACGGTTAATTCCCTTTCTTCTTCAAAAACTTTTGTAAAAGGATGATTGAACCGGGCACTCACATTCCAATCTATAAAACGCACATCATCGCCGGCATAATATTCACGCACTTCCCTAAAGCTCATACCCTTTCCTTTAAAAGCAGAATGATACTCACCCGTAAATAAATGCGTGGTGATCTTCTTGCTCTTAATTTCAAGCTCACGAACTTTGCGTAATATTTCTTCTGTGGTTAAGATCATGGTACGTTAACACCTCTTAATATTTCATTTATGATCTGTTCAACATTTACATTCTCCGCTTCAGCCTCGTAGGTTAATCCAATACGATGTCTTAAAACATCTTTGCTAATACTTCTCACATCTTCAGGAATTACAAAAGCCCGATTATTTAAGAAGGCGTAAGCTTTTGCTGCCAGTGCTAAATTGATGCTGGCTCTGGGCGATCCTCCAAAACCGATCAGTGCTTTTAGTTTTGGCAGGTTATATTTATCAGGGTACCGTGTTGCAAAAACAATATCTAAAATATAATTCTCTACTTTTTCATCCAGGTAAACCTGGCGTACCAATTCTTTAGCGGTTAAAATTTCGCTGGTAGATGCAACCGCATTTATTGGCGGAAAACTCAACCCTAAAGTATTCTGCCGAATGATCAATTGCTCTTCACTCTTGCTTGGATAATCAACCACCACTTTCAACATAAAACGATCAACCTGTGCTTCTGGCAACGGATAAGTTCCTTCCTGCTCAATCGGGTTTTGTGTAGCCAGCACCAAAAAAGGTTCGGGCAATTTATAAGTTGTGTCACCAATAGTTACTTGTCTTTCCTGCATGGCTTCCAGCAAGGCGCTCTGCACTTTTGCCGGAGCCCTGTTAATTTCATCGGCCAAAATAAAATTGGAGAAGATGGGGCCTCTACGCACCACAAATTCATTTTTCGACTGGTTGTATATCATCGTACCAACCACATCGGCAGGCAACAGATCGGGCGTAAATTGTATGCGGCTAAAATCGGCATGCACCGCCTGCGCCAGCGATTTGATGGCAAGGGTTTTTGCCAGGCCGGGCACACCCTCCAGCAACACATGGCCATTGCTTAACAGGCCAATCAATAAACGTTCGATCATCGTTTGCTGGCCAACAATTACTTTGCTTAACTCATCATTAATACGGGTAACAAATCCGGATGCGCTGGTAATTTTTTCGTTCAGCAAACGGATGTCTTCAGATGTTTGAACCATAGGTTTTATTTTTTTGAGCCCGGCAGCGAAACTTTAACCAGCTTCGGAGGCGTCGCACTCTTGTACAATATTTCTTTATTCGGCTTTAATTATGTTTTGCCAGGCCACTTTTTCGGGCAGGCTGCAAAATACGAACTATGCATAACAAAAATTTGGCCGTTTTGATGAAGGGGGCAAAACTTTGTTAAAATCAATCTAACTTTAATAAAAAAAATCATGATAGATCAACAACTCATAACCACATCCAACACATTGGAAGGATACCGCATTACCAAACACCTGGGCCTTGTAAGAGGTATTACTGTAAGAAGCCGCAGTTTACTGGGCAATATCGGCGGTGGTTTCCAGGCATTGTTTGGAGGCAAGATCAGCATCTATGTAGAGCTTTGCGAAAAAACAAGAGAAGAAGCTTACCAGCTCATGCTTCAACATGCCAATGAACGAGGTGCCAATGCCATCATCAATATGCGTTACGATGCCAATGAAGTGATGGCTGGCATTAATGAAGTGCTGGCTTATGGAACTGCGGTGGTGGTGGAGAAAATATAAAACAACAATACCGTATGATAAATTTAACTGGCAGAAAAGTATTTTGGTTTATCTTCTGGATCACCATCATCGGCTTTTCAGTTTATTTCTACGTTATTACAATTCTTGACTACAGGGGGGGGTATGTTCCGGAAAATTTCAAACGTGGTTTTTTTGATAGTAAGATCTGGTTCATTGGTCATATTGCCGGTGCTTCTGCAGCTTTGCTATTAGGGCCGCTGCAGTTTTGGAAGAATTTTAGAACTAAGTACATGAAGTACCACCGTATTGCTGGCAAAATCTTCATCATTGGCTCACTCATTGCTGCTGTTTGTGCCTTTCGAATCAACCTCATGTACGATTGTAAACCCTGTCGTGTTTCATTAGGCATTTTATCAGTCATCTGGCTTGCTTGTACTGCAGCAGCCTGGTGGGCAATAAAAAATAAAAATATAAAAGCACACCGGCAGTTCATGGTGCGTAGCTATACGGCTGCTCTGGCTTTTGTATTCATCCGCCTGTTCCCATTATTAGGTTATAAAGCAATTTTCCCTTTTCTTGATACAACAATAGAAAGAAGAACGACGGCAGAATGGTTATGCTGGGTGATACCATTTTTAATAATTGAAGTGTATATGGTATGGTGGCCCCAATTAAAAACGGTACAGCATAAAATTAAAACATAATCCTTAACTCAAATACTTTCCAACAATCGGCATCCTTCTGCCCACCCCAAATGCTTTTGGCGAAACCCTTATGATTGGACAAAACTGGTTGCGTTTGTATTCATTAATGTTTACCATTTTCAACACACGGTCAACCAGCGCTGCATCAAAGCCCTGCGCTTTTATTTCGTTAGGGCCTTGTCTTCTTTCAATGTATTGGTATAAAATTTTGTCAAGAATTTCATACTCAGGTAAACTGTCTGAATCTTTTTGCCCCGGCCGCAGCTCTGCACTGGGTGCTTTTGTAATGATATTGTTTGGGATGATCTCTTTATCCCGGTTGATGTATTTTGCCAAAGCATAGATCTGCAACTTATAGCAATCGCCCAAAACGCCAATGCCACCAGCCATATCTCCATATAGTGTGCCATAGCCTGTTGCCAGTTCACTTTTGTTGGAAGTGTTCAATAAAATATATCCAAACTTATTGGCAATGGCCATCAACAAATTACCACGGGTGCGGCTTTGAATATTTTCTTCGGCAATACTAAAAGGCAGCTCTTTAAAAATGGGTTTCAACTCATTCAAAAAACTATTGTAAATATTTTCAACAGGGATGATGTCGTAAGGATTTCCCAGGTTCATGCTCAGCTGCTCTGCATCATTTACAGAATGAGAAGTGGAATATTGCGAAGGCATTAATACGGCTCTTACATTATCTTTTCCCAAAGCGGTGCAGGTAAGTGCCAGTGTAACAGCGCTGTCAATACCACCGCTGCTGCCCAGTATGGCTTTGGTAAAACCCATCTTGGTAAAATAATCTTTGATACCCAAAATAATGGCATCATGCACCATTTCAATATTGAGGTTTTCTTCCAAAGCAAGCGGGTTCAGTTCTTTATCAGGCATTCGGCTGGCAGGCTCAATAACAGGCACATCAATAGTTCCATCATCATTTAAAACAAAAGATTGAATGGCTTCTTCAAAACGTGGCAACTCTCCGCAAAGATTAGCCGCTGCATCAAAGATCAACGAAGCTCCGTCGAAAACAATTTCAGTTTGGCTGCCAACAGCATTACAATAAAATAAAGGGAGCTTGTATTTTGTTACGTTCGATTTAATGGTTGCTTTCCGGTCTTCATCATGTGTATAATCAAATGGCGATGCCGATAAGTTGATCATCACATCCGGTTGCTGCTTCATCAATTCATCCATGGGGCAGTTGCGATACAAAGGATTATCGCCCAGGTTCCAGATATCTTCACATATGGTTACAGCCAGTCTTTTGCCTTTAAACTCCATGATGCTCCAGTTGTATGCCGGTTCAAAATACCGGTATTCATCAAACACATCGTAGTTGGGTAAACAGGTTTTATGTGCAATGCCTTTTATTTCTTTTTCGTACAATAAAAATGCTGCGTTAAAAAGATCCTTTCCTTCTCTTACCGGGTTACGGTCTGGTGCGCCAACCAATACGCCAATGGTATCAGCATGTTGTTTTATTGTATCAATAGCTGCATAACTTTTATTGATAAAATCTTCAAACTCCAGGAAATCACGGGGGGCATAACCACAAACACTCAGCTCGCTGAAAACAATGAGATCGCCTCCCTGTTCTTTTGCTGATTGAATGGCGCTGATGATCTTTTGCGTATTGCTTTCAAAATTGCCGATGTGATAGTTTTGCTGTGCTAAAAATATTTTCATGCCCCAAACCCTTAATCGGGCTTAACTTTATGTTTAGAAATGATTTTTTATACTTGTAAAGTTAAATGAAGAAAATGAGAATAGTTTTTGTATTTCTTATCGCATGCAGCCTGTTATTTTCCTGCAACAACAGCGATAAAACACCTGATGTATCTGGTATAAAAGTTGAATTGAATACGAGGCATTTTGAGCAGGAACTCTTTAAACTGGACACCGCAAATTTTACAGCAAACTTTGATCAGCTTCTTGCCAAATACCCATCTTTTGGAGAAAATTATTTATCTACCATTTTAAATGCAGATCCTAAATGGCCGGCAGATAGTGCCGCCGGTTATGTGATGGGTTTTATAACTGCCTACAAACCGGTGTATGATAGCGCTCAAAAAGTTTTTAAAGACTTTAGCCTTTATGAAAAAGAAATAAAGCAGGCATTGCAATTTGTTAAGCATTATTTTCCGGCTTATAAAGATCGTAAACAGATCATTACCTATATCGGCCCATTGGATGGATATGGCGATATACTTTCGGACGATGCCATCATTATTGGCCTGCAGCATCACCTGGGTAAAAGCTTTTCTTTGTACAGGTCTGCGTTGGTGCAGGAGACCTATCCCGAATACATCAGCAATCGTTTTGAGCCCGAGTATATTTCTGTGAACTGCATGCAGAATATTATGAACGACCTCTATCCCGAAAAAATGGATGACAAGCCACTTGTACAACAAATGGTTGAAAAAGGAAAGCGGTTGTATGCACTTAGTAAACTGCTGCCAAAAACCGAAGAGTATAAATTAATTGGTTACACCAAAGAGCAGTTAAAAGCTGTGTACGAACATGAAGCGGCGGTTTGGGATCTGTTTGCACAGAATAATTTTTTACAAACCATTGATAACAACATCATCAAGAATTATATTGGCGAAGGCCCAAAAACCCAGGAGCTTGGAGAAGGATCGCCGGGTAATATCGGCAGCTTTGCCGGATGGCAGATTGTAAAAAAATTCATGGCAAAGAACCCGGAATATGGTTTACAAAAATTAATGGAAACTGATGCTGAACTAATCTTTCAGCAGGCAAAATACAAACCGTAATTTATCAGGCAGCCTGCACCTGGTGCATCGTCTGCTCAGGTTTTTTTCCCAATTGTTTCATTACCCTGAAGTGTGAAGCAACAGCTTCTGACATCGTATCGTATTTATTGTATGGCAGGTTAAACTCTTTCGCTTTTTCCATAACAATTTTACTTACAGCCGGGTAGTGCACATGGCTTATACGTGGAAAAAGATGATGCTCTATCTGGTAATTCAATCCCCCAACAAACCAGGAAATTACTTTATTGCCCATTGCAAAATTAGCCGTGGTCCTCATCTGAAATTCAGCCCACGCTGTTTCAACATGTTTTGTTGCATCTAAAGCAACATGCTCAAACTCTGTGTTCTCAACCACATGCGCCAGTTGAAAAACAAGTGATAATATTAAACCCATTACTGCATTTAAAACAAAATAGCCAAGCAACCATGGGCCAAAACCCCAAACCATAATAGGCAGTACAATATAAAAAGTAACATAGAAAATTTTGGTTGCCCAAAAAATAATATGGTTTTTGGTACTCATCTTCCAGGCATCAGTAGTAAATATCTTGCGTGAAAAATACTTTGTAAAATCCATGATGTAAATCCAGAAAATGGTTGACAGCGAATAAACCGGCAAAAGATATAAATACTGAACCTTGTGTGCAGGAACCCATTTTTGCGATTCGCAATGGCGTATAATTGGGCTTTTGGCAATATCATCATCAATGCCATCAACATTGGTATAAGTATGGTGAATGATGTTGTGTTTTTGTTTCCAGAAATAAGAACTTGCACCCATGGCATTTAAACTCAATCCTAAAAAATCATTCAGTTTTGTATTGGTTGAATAACTGCCGTGGTTGGCATCGTGCATTACACTAAAACCTATGGATGCTAAAGCCCCTCCCAATACCACACAACATAATAATGCCTGCCAATTGGCTAATGGCGCAAGCATTAATAAACCATACATAGCAAGTGCAACAGTAACAAGAATAATTGTTTTGGAAAACAGGCGCCAGTCGCCGGTTTTCTTAATTTTATTTTCGGTAAAATAGGCCTCAACAGAAGCTTTTACACTTTGATAAAAATCGTTGTTGCTGTTTGAAAATGTAATTTTTGCCATGGTAAATATTTACGGTTTTATCAGAACATTAGTTCATTAACAGTTTTCAAATTAATTTGTTGAAAGTAAAGCAGAAATTATACCTGTTCTAACTGTTTTTGAACGCTTAAAGATACGCCAAAAACAGCAACCAAAAAGGTTAAATCAGTTCAATTTAAAGGGGGCGCACATCTCAAATGCAGGAATAACTGCATCGAATGATTTTTTATTATTAATGTTTTCCATCAGGTAGGTGCCGCTCATTTTACCAATCTCTGAACGGAGGTTGCAACCACTGATGTATTGATATGATTCTCCGGGATTGATTTGCGGCTGCACCCCCACAACACCTTCACCCTCAACCTCACGCATGCTGCCATTGCTGTCGTAAATGTACCAATGCCTGCGTAAAAGCTGTACCGGAAATGCATTGTTGTTTTCAATGGTTATGCGGTAAGCAAACATAAACTCACTGTTAACAGGGTTACTGTATTCAGGCTGATAGTATGTTTCCACACTTATGGTAATGCCCTCAGATATTTTTGAGATCATGCCTTAGGTTTTTGTAAAAGTATGCATAAAAAAATGCTTTTTATTGTAAATTACACAACGCTTAATAGTTAAATTACATCATATGCCAATACAAACACTTCATTACAGCAACGGAGAAATAACCATAAACTGGAAACCGGATATGTGTATCCATTCGGGCATTTGTGTTAAAGGCCTCGGAGAAGTATTTGACCCACACCGCAAGCCATGGATTGATATGAGTAAGGCCGAAACCCAGCAAATTATTGACCAGGTGAAGAAATGCCCGAGTGGTGCGTTGAGTATTGCAGATGATGCTCAAAAATAGTTAGCAGAATCTTTATACTTTTTTAGAAGATTTATAACCATTCTTCTGCAACCATTGCAAAATCTTTTCCCAGTTATCGCCCTGCACAATTATTTCGCCGTCTTTAACCGAGCCGCCGGTGCCGCAGAAAGATTTAAGCTTCTTACCCAACTCTTCCATATCGGCCGTAGTGCCAATAAAACCTTCAATCAGAGTAACAGCTTTGCCGGCCCTGTGTTTGGTATCAAGCCTTATTTTTAATTTCTGTTCAGATGGGGCAATGGTTTCCTGCTCTTCAAAATTTTCATCCGGCAGTTTAAAGTTGGGATCGGTTGAGTAAACCAAACCGCTCAATGACGTTATTTTTTTCTTCGACATGGTTTTTAATTTCAGATGATAACAGCTTTCAAACTCAGATCCAGGCTTCTTGCCTGGTGAATAACAGCGCCGCTGCTGATATAATCAACACCGGTTGCTGCATAGGCTTCAATATTACTTAGGTTGATGCCGCCACTTGCTTCGGTTTCATATTTACCGTCAATGATCTTTAATGCTTCAATAATTTGTTCGGGCTTAAAATTATCCAGCATGATGCGGTCTATTTTTCCTGTCTGCATTACTTTTTTTACATCCTCAATATTCCTGGTTTCTACTTCTATTTTTAAACCTGACTTTTTTGTTTGTACATAATTATAAGCTTTCTCAATTGCTTTTTCAATACCACCGCAATAATCAATATGGTTGTCTTTCAGCATGATCATATCATACAAACCAAACCGGTGATTAACGCCGCCGCCAATTTTCACTGCTTCTTTTTCCAACAGCCGAAAGTTAGGAGTAGTCTTTCTTGTATCCAGCAAGCGGGTTTTATAGGGCTGAAGTTTTTTAGTATATAGTTTCGTTAAGGTTGCAATGCCGCTCATGCGTTGCATACAATTTAAAACCAGTCTTTCGCATTGCAAAATAGTATGTACCCTTGCCATTACTTCAAAGGCAGTTTCACCATATAGCATGGCATCACCGTCTTTTTTAAATGCAGTAAAAACAATATCCGGCTGCATGTACCTGAAAATTTTTTCAGCTACTCCCATGCCGGCAAGTATTCCATCCTCCTTAATTTTTAAAACGGCTTTGCCTTGTGCCATTGCATCAATAGATGAAAGGGTAGAATGGTCGCCATCGCCAATATCTTCGGCAAGTGCATTTTTTATGAGTAAGTTCAACTGGTCGTTATAATCCATAGCAACAAAGCTACGGAAGAACAGAAAAACAAAACCCCGGATTTTCCGGGGTTTGCATTTTTAGTCCTATGTAGTTTCTATTGCTTTTCGAAAGTTATTGTCTGCAACAGCTGTTTATCGCCTTTCAGTTTCATATAAATTGTTGTCCGGTAAGTGCCGTTTTTAGTTACCAGCGTGCCAATGCAAAATTGCGAGCCGGAATTCTCGCCCTTATGATTTACCGTAAAACTTTTTACAACACTGGTAGTAAAAAAATCTCTCAACACCAGCTCTCCCTGGCTTTTGCTGTAACTGTTTGATTTATCCGGCATATTTATCTCTACAGTATTGTCAAAAAACCGGGCAATATCTGCTGCACTGCCTGCTTTCATGGCAGTTATCACTTCCTCAATACTCGAAAAAAAAGTGAAAGAACTTAAAAGAGCGCCTACGGTTAATAAAGTAAAAAAACGTTTCATAGTATGCAAGTTTTAACAATCATAAATTCACTAAAAACGTGCCAAGACTTGGTAAAAGTAGCATCATTTGGCGCTATTTATACCCAAATGACAATAATCAGCCAAAATTAGCTGCAAATATTTTAGTTTTATCAGATGGAAAATAAAAAAGTTATACTCATTATTATGGATGGATGGGGCTTGGGCAAAGTTGAAAAAAGCGATGCCATTCAGCATGCCAAAACCCCTTTTGTAAGTTCTTTGTATGCAAAATACCCCCATACAACATTGGTTACCTGCGGCGAAGATGTTGGCCTGCCCGAAGGGCAAATGGGCAACAGCGAAGTGGGGCATTTAAATTTAGGTGCCGGCCGTATTGTGTACCAGGAATTGCAACGCATAAATGTGGCCATTAAAACCGGCGAACTGGCAGGGAATGAATCACTACTGATAGCCATTCGCTATGCCAAAGAAAATGAAAAGCCATTGCACCTGATCGGTTTGGTAAGTGATGGTGGAGTGCATTCGCATTTAAATCACATAAAGGCATTGACCAGTATTTGCAAAGCAGAAGGTCTAACCAATGTACTCGTTCATGCTTTTACCGATGGAAGGGATACTGACCCTAAAAGTGGGTTGGGGTTTTTAACCGATTTGCAAAATCATCTTGATACAACCGTTGGCAAAATAGCCACCATAACCGGCCGCTATTATGCAATGGATCGGGATAAACGTTGGGAAAGAGTAAAGCTGGCTTATGATGCACTGGTTAATGGCATTGGAGAAAATACTGCTGATATTTTAGCTGCTGTTAAAAGATCTTATGATGCCGGTGTTACAGATGAATTTATCAAACCCATCATCAACCAAACACTCCCAAACGTCAAAATTCAGCAGGATGATGCAGTGATCTGTTTTAATTTTAGAACAGACAGATGCAGGGAAATTACCGAAGTACTTACACAAACAGATATGCCTGAATTTGAAATGAAAAAGCTTCAGCTGCATTATACCACCATGACTCAATATGATCATAAATTTAAAAACGTGCATGTCATTTTTGAAAATGATGATCTAAAAAATACGTTGGGAGAAATTCTGGAACAGAACCACAAAACCCAGATACGCATTGCAGAAACAGAAAAATATCCGCACGTAAGTTTCTTTTTCAGTGGCGGAAGAGAAGTACCTTTTGAAGGTGAAAAAAGAATTATGATCCAGTCGCCTAAAGTTGCCACATACGATCTGCAACCCGAAATGAGTGCACCCGAAGTGACAGATGCCATTGTTGCCGAGATCAATAATAAATCGGCCGATTTTATTTGTCTGAATTTTGCAAATGCAGATATGGTGGGCCATACAGGCGTTTGGAACGCCATCATTAAAGCTGTTGAAACGGTTGACCAATGCGTTGAAAGAGTAGTTACCGCTTCCCTGCAAAATGATTATGCTGTTTTTTTAACCGCTGATCATGGCAATGCCGATTATGCCATTAATGCAGATGGCACGCCCAACACAGCACATACTTTAAACCTGGTTCCGCTTTTTTTAATTGATAATAATTGGCAGGGAAATATCAAACCCGGCAAACTTGGGGATATTGCACCAACCATTTTAACGCTGATGAATTTACCTGTTCCCAAAGAAATGACGGGCAATATTTTAATTGATTAAAACTTAAACTAAATTTTATGCTAAAGAAAATTTTTAAACGAACCTTTCAGATTTTATTGCTGGCTTTTATTGTTATTCAGTTTATTCGTCCTGCAAAAAATAAATCCGAAGGCATCAGCAATAACGATATCAGTAAAATTTATGCCGTGCCGGCAGATGTGCAGTCTATATTAAAAACCAGTTGTTACGATTGCCACAGTAATAACACGGTGTATCCCTGGTATGCTGAAATACAACCTGCGGCCTGGTGGCTTGCCGATCATATAAAAGAGGGAAAACGGGAGTTGAATTTTTCGGAGTTTGCATCTTACCGGATTGGCAGGCAATATAGAAAATTAGAAGAGGTAAATAAAGAGGTAAAAGAAAATGAAATGCCGCTGGAATCGTATTTGTGGATACACAAAAATGCAAAGCTAAGTGATGAGCAAAAGCTTACATTGGCAAACTGGGTTACCGCTGTAAGAGATACTATTAAAGCTAATTACCCGGCTGATAGTTTAGTCAGAAAAAAATAGTACCTAACTTCGTTTTTATATATGCGCCCTGCTACAAAACAGATAATGGCTATGATATTGCTGCTCGTTACAGCATTTCCGCTATTCTTGTCGGTGGGCATTGTTGTTAAACAAAAAATAATGCAATTTCAGAGAGAAAAAAGATTTGAATCTGAATTTTTGCAAACCATAACACTTTCTGCTGAAAAAATATTCTGGATAAAGCCAGGAAAAGAAATATTGACTGATGGACAGTTATTTGATGTTAAGTCTTTTAAAATATCAGGTAATACAGTTACCCTCACCGGTTTTTATGATAGTAAAGAAGAAAAACTGGTAAACCATATCAGGGATATTCATCACCAGAAAAAAGATTCCAGGAGCCCGATTGATTACCTGGTAATAAAATTTCTGTTTTATCCAAAACACAATCATGTAAATAATTTTCTTATTCAGAATAACTGGCAAATAATTGCCGGACAATACCCCGTTTATACAGAAGCCACTTCACTGGTGAATTATCCAATTGCTTCTCCCCCTCCAAAATATTGCTGACATTTTGTAAGCTGTTTACTGAGTACATACAATGCAGGCGGTCCGGTATTTAATAAATGCAGGATTATTTAGCCTGGCAGTAATTACCAGGCAGTTTTGTGTACTTACCCCGGAGATGTATCATACGGGTTTAATCATGTTATCAATATTTTTTACATAATCATTTAAAAATGAAAAATAGCATTCTATTTATACTAACATTATTATCTATTACATCATTTGCACAAAAAACCGTTAATGGAAAAGTAATTGATGCAGGCAATAATAGTCCGCTTACCGGGGCCAGCGTCTCTTTCAATGGCGCCACAACTTCAACAGATAAAGATGGCTCATTTACTGTGAACTGCAGTAAAGCAAGCACTATCACGATCTCTTATATCGGATACGAAACTGTTAAATACAATATCAAAAACTGTAACGACGATATTTTAATAAGCCTTACATCAAAAACTTCCAACCTTGATGAAGTGGAGATAACAGCTACATCTAACCAAAACAAAAATCTTTTGTATCAGCCTTCGTCTATAACAAAATTATCTGCTACTGAACTGAAAAGAGGCAATGGTTTGTTTTTAGATGACGCCATCAACACCAATGTACCCGGCGTTACTATGAACAGAAGAGCTGTATCATCCGGCCAGCAGTTTAACATACGTGGTTATGGTAATGGCTCAAGAGGCGCAAGGGGTGTAAGCAGCAATTTTGATGGCCAGGGTTATAAAGTTTATTTGAACGGAATACCTGTTACAGATGCCGAAGGCATTACCACTATGGACGATATTGATTTTGGCTCAATAGGCAATACTGAAATTGTAAAAGGCCCCGCCGGCACATTATATGGCCTGGCAATAGCCGGTGTTGTAAATTTAAATACGGTTAAACCGGAAGCCGGAAAAACCTCAATTGGCCAGGAAATATTGATTGGAAATTTCGGACTGCAGCGTTACACCACTCAATTTCAAATGGGCACAGAGCGTTCATCGCTTTTATTAAATTATGGCCATCAAAAATCTGATGGATTTACTATTCATAACAAATCGCACAAAGATTTTGTAAACCTTGCCGGTAGCTTTCAACCCAATGCAAAACAAAGCATAAATATTTACGGTGGCTACAGCAACAGTTATGATGAAAGAAGTGGTGAATTAACGATTAACCAATATCAAAACAATGATTTCTCGGGCAATCTTGATTACATAAAAAGAAATGGACATAGCCAGGTTTACACTGTAAGAGCCGGCATTGGCCATACTTATACATTTAACAGTCATATTGCCAATACTACTTCAGTTTTCGGAATGGCTTTTAACAGCAATGCAAG
The DNA here is from genome assembly GCA_963715585.1 of uncultured Chitinophagaceae bacterium. GTDB lineage: Bacteria > Bacteroidota > Bacteroidia > Chitinophagales > Chitinophagaceae > Ferruginibacter. The sequence goes on from OY970254.1 coordinate 3,651,035, forward strand.
TTCTGCCGGTGGCTGGACAGACAAAGCTTCTACCAATTTTGGACTTCGCTCTACATTTGATACTAAATTTTCTTTTAAAGGTGGTATCAGCTTAAGCGGAATTACCGGTATTGAAACCCAACGCCAGAATGCAACTACCATTGGTTATGGCATGGGTAAAGATCCACGGGATACCGCTGCCAACTGGTACTGGGGTAACCCTTATTACTGGATCCTCAATGCATCAACATCTAATGTATATGCCGAAGAATCAACAACCTCTCTGTTTACCGAATGGACTTTAGCACTACCTAAAGATTTTTCCGTTACCGCCGGCATTGGTGTAAGCAATATGAAAATAAAACTGGATGACAGGTTTTATGTTGCGAATAAAATAACACACTTTGATACTTCTTATAAAGGAATGGTATCACCACATATTGCTATCAACAAAGTTTTCAGCAAGCAACTCTCTGCCTATGTATCTTACAGTAAAGGCTATAAAGCTCCCGTAAGCTCTTATTTTTATATTCCATGGTCGGCAACCAATTCCGCTACAGGTGTTATAGATCATAATTTGAAACCAGAGATTGGTAACCAGTTTGAAATTGGAACAAAAGGTTCATTATTGAAAAACAAGCTGAACTATCAACTGTCATTTTTCGATGCAGTTTTCTCCAACAAGATGACAGTTATCGCAGTTCCAAATCCAAGCAATAGTGCTACACTATACACTTACGTAATTAATGGAGGAAAACAGGATGATAAAGGAATTGAAGCCTCCATCAAGTATACAGCCCTGCAATCAGAGAAAGGTTTTTTCACCAGCGTTTCGCCATTTGTGAATTTTACCTATGCTGATTATACCTATAAGAATTTTATCTTTCAATCAACCACAAAAAGCATGGTGACTCCATCTAAGGATTCTGCGGTTATCAAAGATTACAGTGGCCATAAAGTTCCGGGTGTATCCAAGTTTACATTTAACATTGGCTTTGATGTGACTACCAGGGTTGGTCTGTATGCAAATGCAACTTGGTCTTACAAAGACAACCAGGAGATCACTTCATTGGGTACCAACACAGGAGAAACTATTGGCACCAAAACAACATTCACATCAAACTATGTATCGTACACTTACACAGCTGCTCCATATCATGTAAGCAGCTATAGTTTGCTGAATGCCAAACTGGGTTACAGACAAAGCTTCGGTCGCTTTAACCTGGATGCATTTATTGCGGCAAGCAATATTACCAATACCAGGTATCCGATCATGCTTTTTGTAAATCAATTCCCCGACAGTTATGTGGCTGGCCCCAAAACAGCCAATGTTTTTGGTGGAATAAATTTGAATTACAATATTAAATAAGATCGCAAGGAGGCAGTTTTTTGAAACTGCCTCCTTGCTTTAAAAGATAATTGAAATGAAAAAAAATATATTCGTTTTACCGGTTTTACTGCTAATCGTTTCCTGCGGTCGCTTTGGTAATAAAGAAGTTGATGGCACCAAAGACATGCGTATTGTTTGCTTATCAAAACAATTAACAGAGTATGTTTTTGCCTTGGGTAAAGGACATAATATTGTTGCGGTTGATTTAAGCAGCACTTACCCCGATAGTGCAAAGCTTTTAAAAACCGTTGGTTACCACCGTGCATTAAGCCCCGAAAGTATTATCGCCATGACGCCAGACCTGGTGATACACAGTAACGATATTGGGCCAGAAACCGTGTTGCCACAAATAACAAAAGCCGGCCTGAAGATTAAAGCATTTGGTGGAGCTAATACCATTGACAGTGCCCGTTTATTACTGAAAGAACTGGGTAAATTTTTTGGTGTAGAAAAGAAAGCCGATTCAATTATCACCATCATGAATGCAGGTATTTCAAAAGCTGCAGATACTTTAAAGGCATTGAATATTAAAGATTCTCTGCGTATCATGATCATTCATTTTGGCCTGCGTAATAATAATTATTTTGTAATGAGCGGCCGTAATGGTGCAGGCGATAAAATGATTCGCCTGGCCGGATGTACCCCGGCTTTATACAATGGCAAAGGCGCCAGGGAAATGAGTGCTGAAGCTGTTGCACTGGCAAACCCCGACATCATCATCGCTACCGATTTTGGTTATGATCGTATGGGCAACATGGATAAATTCATCAGCAGCGTGCCGGGTGTTTCTTTAACCAATGCCGGAAAAAACAAACGCATTGTTCGTTTTGAAGAACATGATTTAATTTACTTTGGTCCACGTACCGGGGATAATGTCATCAAATTAATTAACCTGCTTCATCCAATTGCAAGTGCTGAGAAAAAATAAATTCTTCTTCCCGGTTTTAATTGTGTTACTGATTGCAGTATTGCTTGTTGCCATTGCATTTGGTGCCGTATCAATATTACCATCAGAGATGTTTTCATCCTTAAAACATTTTTTCCAGGGGAAAGATCCGGCAAATATTTACGAGGGTGTTTTTATACAATTAAGATTACCAAGGGTTTTACTATGTGCCATTACCGGTGCCATACTGGCCGTAAGTGGTGTATTAATGCAGGGTTTATTCCGCAATCCAATTGTTGAGCCGGGGCTTACAGGAACCAGTGCCGGCGCTGCATTGGGCGCTTCCATTGTTTTTGTAATGGCGCCGGTTTTTAACCCGGCATTTAAAAGCTTTATGGGGCCATTGCTGGTGCCTGTTGTTGCATTTGCCTGTTCATTACTGGCAACTTATATTGTTTATGCATTGGCAAAAAATGCAAAACGGGTTTCCATCATGTCGCTGTTATTAATTGGCATTGCAGTAAATGCAGTTTGTTTAAGCGGCACAGGATTTATGAGTTATATAGCCCGTGATCCGCAGGCAAGAAGTATCACTTTCTGGAACCTGGGAACTTTTTCGGGTGCATCCTGGCAACAGGTTTTTATTGTAGGTACGGTTGCAATGATTATTTTCATTTTTGCACTACGATATTCCAAACAATTAAACACATTATTGCTGGGTGAAGAAGAAGCCGGCTATTTGGGTGTAGATGGCGATAAATTAAAAATGCGGATCATGATCCTGAATACAGCCATGGTTTCTGTTGCAACTGCATTTGTAGGTGTTATCAGTTTTATGGGTTTAATTGTGCCGCATGTATTACGGCTACTGATAGGCAGTGATAACAAAAAACTTATACCGGCTTCTATGATCTTAGGAGCTATATTACTTGTACTGGCCGATATGTGTGCAAGGCTAATATTAGCCCCTGCTGAAGTTCCCATCGGCATTATCACTTCGTTGGTAGGCGCTCCCATTTTTATTTTACTGCTAAAGCGTTTTAACGTTGTAAATGAAAAAGGAGGTTACAATGCTTAAAACAGAAAACATACATTACAGCATTGGAAAGAAATTAATCCTTAACGATATCAGTGCCCAATTTCATTCAGGCGAGTTTAATATGATACTGGGACCAAACGGTTCAGGAAAATCTACTTTTTTGAAAATTTTCAGTGGCGAAATAAGCAATTACAATGGCGCTGTTTTTTATGGTGAAGAAAAAATTGCAGTCCTTAAAAAAGAAGATCTGGCAAAGCGCCGGGCTGTTATGAGCCAGCAACCCGAATTGAGTTTTCCGTTAATGGTTGAAGAAGTAGTGATGATAGGACGTTACCCACATTTTACTTTTAAACCAAATAAAAAAGATGAAGCTATTTGCCAGGAAGTAATGAAGCGGATGAATTTACTTTCGTTTAAAGAAAGAAATTATCTGACACTTAGCGGTGGCGAAAAGCAACGTGTACAATATGCACGTGTTTTGGCACAGATATGGGAAAATCCCACCCAGGGTTGCCGTTATTTGTTTTTAGACGAGCCACTTACCAGCCTGGATATTAATTACCAGCAGGAATTTTTACAGACAGCACGGGAGTTTACCAATACAGACACTGTTTTAATTGCAGTAATGCATGATATTAACCTGGCTATACAATATGCAGATAAATTATTTTTTTTAAAGGAAGGCAAATTAATTGCCCATGGAAAACCAAAAGATGTATTGAGTGAAGCATTAATTAAAGAGGTATTTAATGTAGACGTTACTATCATAAACAACCCGGTTACCAATAGCCCCCTGGTTATTTATAACAACCATGCAGTAAGCAATTAATGACTATTTTTGGGCTTCAATAAAAAGTTCAGTTTAGTATTAAACCTGTATGAACTCATTGCCAAAAAAAATAGCTGCATTTATATTTTTACTGATCGTGGCAGTACCTGTATGTTTATCATTAAAATTTATTGTAGAAGAAATTCTGATACAACAGGAGGTTGATGAAAAAATGAACACAGAGGTATTACAATCTGTGCGTATTCCAAAAGCAGATATCATATGGATAAAAGCAGAAAAAGAGATATTGCTGGATGATAAACTCTTTGATGTGAAATTCTTTACCTGTGACAATGATACAGTAACACTAACCGGTTTTTTTGATGATGATGAGACAGCGTTGGTATCGGCATTTAAAAAATATGCCGATGCCAACGAAAGGGAAAATCCTTTAAGTGAACTGGCATTTAAATTTTTGTTTTCTGCCGTATACAACAGCCATCCCGTAATAGTTTTCGAAATGCACTGGCATGCTGTTTCAAATCAATATCATTCATTTATCGAAATATTACCTGCTGCACCCAGCATGTCTTATGTGCACCCTCCTCAGTTAACAACTTCTTCTTTTATGTAAAGCGTTATTGTTATACCGCTGTTGTTATGCTGTATTTAAAATACAGCAATCAAATATTATTTTATCAATACAGTTATCATGAAGAAGATATTTATATCATGCTGCTTGCTATCCATAACATTTGCAGGAATGGCCCAGGAAAAAAACAATAAAAAAGATACAACGCTTAAAGAGATTGCCCTCGAGGAAGTAGTAATATCTGCCAGCAATTTTGCCGAAAAGAAAAAAAATATTGCACAAAAGATAGACGTCATCAGTGCTACAACCATTGCTCAAACAAACGCTCAGAATACAGGTGACCTGTTGATCAGCACCGGAAAAGTATTTGTACAAAAAAGCCAGCAAGGTGGCAGCAGCCCTGTATTGCGTGGCTTTGAAGCCAGCCGTGTACTTTTGGTAATAGATGGCGTAAGAATGAATAATGCCATTTACAGAAGCGGGCATTTGCAAAATGTAATTACCAGCGATCAGAATTCGCTGAGCCGTGTAGAAGTAATGTATGGCCCCTCCTCTACTATTTATGGAAGCGATGCGCTGGGTGGCATTGTTCACCTGGTTACAAAATCACCGGTACTATCCGGCGATAAAAAATTCCTCACAACAGGATCGGCTTTTACCAGGTACAGTAGTGTTAATAATGAAAAAACAATTCATGCCGATGCAAGTTTGGGTGGCAAAAAATTTGCCTGGTTTCAATCGTACAACTACAGCGATTTTGGAGATATGAAAATGGGAAGTAAATACCTTTCTAAATATCCCAATTTTGGCAGAAGAAGCACTTATGTTGGTAATATAAATGGTGTTGATACCGTACTTACAAATTCTGATGACAGGGTACAAAAATTTTCGGGGTACAAACAATGGGATATCATTCAAAAATTACTGTTTAAGCAGAATGATCATATTTCTCATTCACTTAATTTTCAATTATCTAACACTACAGATGTATCACGCTACGACCGCCTGCAGGATACAAAAAATTTTGGGGGCACAATCGGAACCACACTTCGGTTTGCCGAATGGTATTATGGCCCTCAAAAAAGAATTATGGGAGCGTATGAATTTAACGCTACCAAACTTGGTTTTGTAGATGCTTTAAAAGCAAATATCAATTACCAGGATATTGAGGAAAGCAGGCAGACCCGTGAATATAGGCGCTATGACCGCTTTGACAGCCAGGTTGAAAAAGTAAAGGTCTTTGGTATTACCATCAGCGGCAGAAAAGATATTGGAAACAGTGAATTAACTGTTGGTGTAGATGCACAATTCAACGATGTAAAATCAAGAGCTACACGTACCAATTTAACAACCGGTGCTGTTACTAAAATAGCCGCCCGATATCCCGATGGCAAAAACAAGATGAACAATTTTGGGTTTTTTGCACAGCACCTTTACAAATTCAAAAACAAAAAACTGGTATTAAATGATGGTATCCGCTTCCAGGCAATAAACCTGCAAAGCAATGTAAAAGACAATTCGTTTTTTAATTTACCCGACACAGCAGTTAAACAAAATAGTTTTGCTGTTACCGGAAACATAGGTGTGGTATACACTCCATTAAAAAACACCGCGATAAAAACATCAGTTTCTTCCGGCTTTCGGGCTCCTAATATTGATGACCTTGCAAAAGTTTTTGAATCGAGCACTTCAGCACAGCAGGTAGTGGTACCCAATGCTGATATTAAACCGGAGTACACATATAATTTTGATCTTACCATTAATCAGCGCATTGCTGACAGAGTAACTATAGAGTTAACAGGCTTCTATACTCTTTTCAGAAATGCGATACTTAAAGCTCCCTTTAAATTAAATGGACAGGATTCTATCATTTACAATGGAGTAAAAAGCCAGGTACTGGCTAACCAGAATGTAAACAAAGCGAATTTATACGGCTTTACTTTTAACCTTGCTGCAGATATTTATAAAGGTCTTGGATTTAGCAGTACGCTTTCTTACACCAAAGGCTGTTTTAAAACCGATGCATCCAAAACTTCATCTGTTTATGAAAAACAACCAAATGGAACCTATTCTTTGGTAAACAGAAATGTATCAAGCAAACCATTAGATCATCTTCCGCCATTAATGGGCAAAACAAGTATCACTTATCAGCACAAAATATTTAATACCGAACTTTCTCTGCTCTATAATGGATGGAAACGTTTAGATCAATATAATGCAGATGGTGAAGACAATGCTCAATATGCAACTACAGATGGAATGCCTTCGTGGATGACCCTTAACTGGAAAGGAAGCGTACAGGTAATTAAAAATTTACAGGTCCAGTTAGGAGTAGATAATATCCTGGATAGAAACTACCGGGCTTTTGCTTCGGGCTTTTCTGCCGGTGGCCGAAACTTCCTGATTGGATTAAGGGCAAACTGGTAACAGGCAAAAGCAAGTATCTAATTTTAGCTTAAGAGCTGTAAATCAATAATTTGTAGCTATACTATTTTTAAAAAAGATCCTGGTAATTGCCGGGATCTTTTTTAACCCACATGCAGCATTACTTACCGGTAATTTGTCTATATTTATAGGGAAATCAAGCACATACATGACGGAAGAGCTTATGCTTAGCGGATGCCTTCGGAATAATGCCACTGCACAAGAGGCATTATATAACCGTTTTAGCCCACGAATGTTGGGTGTATGCTATCGGTTTGCCAAAAACAGGGAAGATGCTGAAGACATGTTGCAGGAAGGTTTTATTAAAGTGTTTTCTCAAATGCATCAATACAGAAATGAGGGTGCGCTGGAAGGCTGGATAAGACGTATTGTAGTACATACCTGCATTAATATTCTGAAGAAAAATAAAAAATTCTCTGACAGCATTGATATTACCAATGCACACAGTATTCATATCAGGGAAGAAATGATACCATCCATTATGCAGGCAAAACAGGTTGTTGAGTGTATCAGGGCTTTACCACTTGGATACAAAACAGTTTTAAACCTGTATGCAATTGAGGGATATTCTCATAAAGAAATTGCTTTTATGCTGGATATTGAAGAGAGTACAAGCAGAAGTCAGTACACGAGGGCAAAATCTATGTTGGAAGAAATATTGATCAGAAAAAAAATAATTCAGAAACCCAAGAAAAAAGAGAATTTTTTGGGGGCTGTTTAAACCAATAAGATTTGTAAAAAGCAAATAAGACTGGAATTACCAATTACTATCATGTTTATTAAAAGATGGAAAACGAATTTTACACCGATGAATTTGAACAACTGCTGAAAGAAAAGGCAGATCAGTTCAGTATGTATCCTTCTAAGCGGGTTTGGCATAGCATTTACAATAATCTGCATCCAAGCCGCAGGTGGCCATCTGTTGTAATAAGTTTATTTTTTATCAGTTCATTAATGCTTATAGGTTATTTAAATACCGGAGAAAATTCCATTACCAGGCAAATTAACAATAGCAGTTCTATTGGTATTACTTCCGTTAAAGAAAGTACTCTTTCACAAAAGGTAAGTAACAAACCCCAGGTTCTTCCTTCTTATTTAAAAGCAGCGCAACAGTCTGAACCGCAATACAACAGTGCTTTTGAAGATGTGATTACCAATGAAACTGATTTTTATGCATACACCATCGTTAAAAGTAACAGGCCTAAATATTTAAACACAGTGACTACATCATCAGATATAAAACTTACAACTGATCCCCGGGAAGCAAATAATACTAAGGAAGATATTGTACAAACTGTAAATACTTATATTAAATCAAATCAAATTTTTGCTGACGTTGCCGTTTTCAACAAAAAAAACAAAACCAGTTCTGCTAAATCAACAGATAATAATACAGAAGACTTGCCCAGCAAGGATAATGCAGGGGACTTGAACTTACCATCAACAGATGATGCCACAACTATGCTGAAGCCTGCCGGCAATAAAACAAAAACCGGGTTAGCCAAATTAATTGAATCGAAAGCTGACCTTGATTCTAAAAACAACGAAGAAAAGAGTGCTATAGCAAATGAGGAAAAAGCCTGGATTGAAAATTATGCTTTTCAAAATAAACCTGCAGCTAAAAAATGGAAGGGCCGTTTGGGTTACCAGTTTTACGTTACCCCGGCTGTGAATTACCGCAAATTAACTACCAAAGTAAAAGGATCTACAACACTTTTTGCACAGGGAGATATTAACAACTCCATCAGTCAGAAACCAGGTTTTGGGTTTGAAGCAGGGCTTGGATTGAATTATGCCGTTGCTAAAAGATTACAGGTAAAAGCCGGTGTGCAGTTTAATTATACCAACTATGATATTTCTGCAGACCAGGCAAGTCATCCAATAACAACCACCATTTTAATGAATGACCCGTCAACAGGATTTTCCTATTCTGCTGCAAGAACTTCCACCACATCAAATACATTTAACACAGCAGCTGCCAGACCTGTTACCTTACATAACAGAACTTATCAGATTTCGGTACCCATTGGTTTTGGTTATAAACTTTCAAGCCAGGATAATGTAGAGTGGTTTGCTGGAGCCACCGTACAACCATCTTATTATTTTGGCGGTAAGGCACATATCATCTCTACCGATCTGAAAAGTTATGTATCAGACCCTTCTTCAATCAGTTCCTGGAATTTGAATTTGGGTTTTGAAACATACATGAATTTTAAGCTGGGTACTTACAATTTACAGGTAGGCCCGCAAGTACGTTACCAGGTAAATTCAACCTATAAAAGAGATGTGGCGCTAATTGAAAAGCCTTATGCCATTGGCCTCAAGTTTGGTTTAACCAAGAGTTTTTAATTTAACAATATTGAAACTTTTACGCAACAATACATTTCCGTACTGTTGCGTTTTTGTTTTAATTACCATGCAAACGTTCTTCACTCAATTACCGGTGTTTTGCAATACCATCCTTTCCTTTTAAATTTGAGAAATGAAAAGCATTATTCCCTTACTGGTATGTAGCCTTTTTTTATACTCCTGCAATGATTCAGGTAAACACCCCCCCGGGCAGGCTTCAGTTATAAACAGTGCTGAAAAACAAAGATTTTTTCCGGTAACCGCCTATCTTAAAGGTGAAATATTTAACATCAAAAAAAGTGGCGTTAACCCTTTGAAATATACAACAGTAAACGGCCGAACCGATTCTGCCTGGTTAAAAATTGAAGAGCTGGATGCTGCTTTACAGGAATTTTTACAACCTGAAATTGATTCGGCAAATTTAACCAGTCTTTATACTGAAAAGAGTTTTTTAGACCAATCTATAGATGCCGTAACCTTTACATACGACCCTACATCAATACTGCCAGATAGTATGAAGCTCAAACATTGGGATGTATATATTGACCCCAATTCCAATAAAGTAAAGCGCATTTACATGGTTAAAGATGTCGATAAAACCAAAACACTGCAACTCACCTGGATAAGTAATCAATGGTGTAAAATTATAAGTATTGTTACCGACGAAAAAGGTGAATCAAAAATTGAAAAAGAAGAAAAATTCATTCTGGATTTTTAAAAGCCAATGACACAAAAAGAATTTTCGGCTATTGCTGTTAGCATTCCCACACAACCGGGTATTTATAAATATTTTGACGAGGCAAACGAATTACTGTATGTTGGTAAGGCTAAACACCTGCGAAAAAGAGTAAGCTCGTATTTTTCTAAAACCTTTACAACTTATAAAACACACGAGCTTGTTCAACGCATTCATCATATTGAGTTTACTATTGTAAATAACGAGCAGGACGCCTTCCTGCTGGAGAACACCCTCATCAAGGAATTTCAGCCACGTTTTAACATCAGTTTAAAAGATGGCAAAACCTACCCGTATATTGTAATTAAAAATGAAAGATTTTCCCGGGTGTTTTTTACGAGGCGCAAAATTAAAGATGGCTCACAATATTTAGGCCCTTATACTTCGGTGGAAAAAGTAAGGGAACTACTTGACTTTATTAAGCAAACTATTTTGTTACGCACCTGTAAGCTGAATTTATCTGAAAACAATATTAAAAAAGGGAAGTTTAAAGTTTGCCTTGAATATCATTTGGGCAATTGCAAAGGCCCCTGCGAAGGTTTGCAAACTTTGGAAAATTACAATGAAGAGTTACAGCAGCTTGTTAATATATTAAAAGGAAACCTGTCGCCTGTTATACAGCATTTTAAAAAAGAAATGCAGGACCATGTAAAAAAACTTGAGTTTGAAAAAGCTGCCATCTTAAAGGATAGAATTGAACACCTTAAAAATTACCAGGCCCGTTCTACCGTAGTTAATACCCGTATGGGCACAGTAGATGTTTTCTCTATTTTAGAAGATGGAGATATTGCTTATGTAAATTACCTGGCCATTAATGCCGGCACTATTGTGCAAACAAAAACCATCATGCTTGAAAAGCAGCTGGAAGAAACTGCAGCAGAAGTGCTTGTCTTTGCCATTGCTCAGATAAGGGATAGCTTTAGCAGCAGCACCAATGAAATTATTGTACCATTTGCAATTGATTTTCCACAGCAGGATATTATCATTACTGTGCCCAGGGCAGGTGATAAGAAAAAACTACTCGATCTCTCGGAAAAAAATGTAAATCATTTCAGGGAAGAGATAAGGAAAAGAAAAATGCTTAACCTGGAAGATAAAACGGCCGATGAAAAAATAAAAGTGTTGCTGCAATTGCAAAAAGATCTTCAGTTACCTGCTGTTCCGTTGCATATTGAATGTTTCGACAATTCAAATTTCCAGGGAAGCTACCCGGTATCGGCCGTGGTGTGTTTTAAAAACGGCGAGCCCAGTAAGGCCGAATACAGGCGCTTTAAAGTAAAAACAGTAGTTGGTATTAACGACTTCGCATCTATGACCGAGGTTGTTTACAGGCGGTATAAAAGACTACTGGATGAAAAACAACCGCTGCCCCAATTAATTATTATTGATGGAGGCAAGGGACAGTTAAGCGCTGCCATGCAAAGTATATCGGCCTTAAAATTACCCGGCACTACATCTGTAGTAGGGTTGGCAAAAAATGAGGAAGAGATTTTTTTCCCGGGTGATACTGAATCTGTAAAACTACCCTGGGATAGTGAGAGCCTGAAACTTATACGCAGAATCAGAGATGAGGTGCATAATTACGGCATTACCTATCACCGCAATCTGCGCAGCAAAGGAACTTTCGTAAATGAACTGGAGCAGGTTAAAGGTATTGGCAAGGCAACAGCTAATTTATTACTCAAAGAATTTAAATCGGTTAAAAATATAAAAACGAAAACGGTTGAAGATATTGCGGCAGTTATAGGAAACGCCAAGGCTGAACTACTATTGAAATCTTTAAAATAGTGAACCATTCACCGGTGAGTCACCCAGAGAGGGTAAATCACCGGTGAATGGTAAAATAAAAAAGGGGCCAGAATAAAAATTCAGCCCCGTTTAAAATCCAATATCCTATGAAAAACCAAGACGAAGTTAATCATTCAAATCTTCATCACCAATACCCTAAAGTGGGTATACTACTTTAATCCCGTTGATTTGTTAATATAAACCTGGTACATAAATAAAAGCCCCCGATTTTAAATCGGGGGCTTTTAGTAAATTATATTTCCGGCATTTTAATATGACCAAAGATCCTGTTCATAGTTGAATATCTTTTCTTTGATATTCTCACCTTCCAGTAGTTGAAGTATTCCTTTGTCTCTTAAACCGGGATATTGCTCAATAAACCTGTCGTAAGGATTATCAATGGTGCTTTTAATAATGCGGCCATAAAACATCCTGCTTTCAAAAAGGTCTTCCCAACTCATTCGTGCACCATAGTTTTTACCATTGTACACATCGTATTTTGAGAAAATCGGTCTCATATCAGGATAATAAACCCAGAATAATTCCTGTGTTCCAATGAAAGTATTGGTTTGAGCAGAATAAACATTCATTACAGGCGCTATGCCCAGTATACGCCAAAATAACCGGGAACTTTCTTTGTCAAAAATAACTTCTTCCTTAATTCTGAATTTGTAAAAAGAATCTAATACAATATCACGTGAAGTTGTATCGTATCTTGTAACATTTCCTAATGAATCATATACCGGAACGATGACAACATCTCCGGCCATTTTACGTACCACATCAGCCCTTGTCATGGGAGTAGTAAACCTATCGTCAATAGAAGCATCAAATACAGTTACTGCGCTATCTTGAATTGCTTTAAACAGTATAGAAATAAAGCGTTGGTTACCGTTATTTTCATCTGCCGCATACTTAAATGGCAGGTTTATCTTTTCACGGGTATCAATCTCTCTCCATATTTTATGTCGGTACATGGCATCATCTGCCCTTAAATTTTCATAAGGCAAAGGTGTCCTGTCTTTAAGCATGGTAGTTTCCACAGCTTCGTCAGGACGCAATGATTTTTTCACCTGTTTAATAGGCAAGCTATCATTGAAAACTGCCGGAGGCGGAGGGGCTACAGCTGCAACAGCTACGGTATCAACCTGAGGTGTAGTGGGCTGAATTTTTGCCTTGGTTTTAGAAGACGTTGATCTACGGGTACTGGAACGTTTCGCAGTAGATTTCTTTTTTGTTTGCGCTTCTGCAACATTAACAAATATGCCAAGGCATATTGCCAGCAAAAAATACTTAAAATACCTCTTTTTCATAGTTTCTATATTTAAACGCTTAGAATAATGAGAATCCCGGAGGATTTTGGATCGTTCTTGGTTGTCCGTCCGGTCCTACAACACGGATATTATCAAAAATTACAGTTGATCCCGGAGCTAAAGTTTTCATGTAATCACCGGCAGCACCCAAACTTCCGCTGGTTAATGAAATCTGTTTAACATTTCTGTCTCCCGGATTCATAAAATAAACAGTACCGCCAGTTACACTAAACTTTGCTTCAAAATCAAAATTCTCTAAATCGGCACGTACGAATTGTTGACTTCTGAATACTACAGCCTGCATTCTACCTCCGGAGCTTGGTCCAACTTTAATAATTGGATCGGGAATACGTTTGATACGGAAGGCGAAAGTGCTTGGTTTTCCATCGGCAGTAACAGTGATACTAGCATTGCCTATTGCAGATACCCTTACAATGCGTTTTGAACCTGTACCGGTGATAGTTCCTCCAGTCATGGAAACATTGGTTTTATCCCAACCTGTTGGTGAACCAATAGTAACTGGGTTATCTACACCGATGTAAAATACATTCATTTTATCAAGCATCACGGCAGCTCCTCCTGGTGTACCAACTGTATATTCTATATCCTTTTCCAGCCTGTCAGGTGTTCCATCGGGCTTTGTATAAGTGATTGTAACATGAACTTTTTGGTTGCCACTTCCAGAAACATTAAATTTTCTCTCGGCTACTCCATTTTCATTTAACGGGGAAGCTGCTCCATTAATGCTGATGCTTGGTTTAGCTGCTGAGTTAAATGCACCTACACCTGCTGTAACAACCAATTCCTCTCCTGGCATAAGATAGGTTGAACTACCTGCTGCAATGGGTTGAAATTTATCATAAATAACTTTTACGGCACCAATCTGGTTATGGCAATAAGTTATAACCTGGTTTTCAGCATTCTTTACATTATTCTGGAACTTGCTTAAAATAGTTAAAGCCGCTACAGTTGGAGTCATGTGAAAATAGGTTGCGGTAAAATCTTTCACTTTACCTTCCTGACCTGCAGGAACTTCAGTAGTTACCGGAAAGTTAGATTCAAACTCTTTTGCAATTGCAGGGTCAATGGCCAACATTGATCTTTTGTATTCATCCAATCTTTGTTGAAATTCTTTCCCCTTTCCTCCTGTTTCAAATAAACGGGTAGATGCATCCAGGTTATCTTCTTTAAAATCTTCAACCTGTTTGCCATCCTTTTCTTTCATAACAAGATTGGCAGCCTGCTTTAGTTCCAGTTTAAGATTATCAATATATGCAGCCATTTTAGCTGACAGTTCTTGAGCCTGAACAGCTTTAGGTTGCCAGACCTTAGCTTTTTCGGCAGATTGAGGATCATTCAATTTATCAGATAATGACTTATAAAGTACATCATTTGATTTAGTAATACTATTAGTTGAATTAATTAAACTTTTATCTACCGTTTTAAAGGCTTCTAATATCTCGGCAGAAACGTTCAGCGCCAAGATAGCGGTCAACACCAAATACATAATGTTGATCATCTTTTGCCGGGGCTCTCTAGGTAAAGCCATAATATTTTAGATTTACATTTGTTAAGTTAAAATTGGTTTCTCTGTTGCTTGAGCTTGTTAAAAAACTCAAAGGGTGATTCTGTTAATTCTTTAATTAATTAACGGGTTCCCTGCATAGCACTCAGCATGTTGCCATAAACCGAGTTTAATTTACCCAGGTTATTGGCTAGAATACTGATTTGATCTTTTGCTTTTCCGGCATCTTCAACAGTACCCATCATGGTCTGGCTGGCTTCGGCCAATTTACCATAGAAAGTATTCAAAGATTTTAAATGGTTGTTACTTTCTTTTAATTCCAATTCGTAAATGGTATTTAAAGAACCCAGGTTTTTAGTTAATACCTGAACCTGCTCGTGAAATCCTTTGGCACTGTCGGCTGCGCTACTGAAACTGCTCATAGTAGCAGCACTGCTTGCAAAAGCTGTTGACATATTTCCTAAAGCAGCAGTTGCTTCTTTAGTTTTGTTACTGAAATCGCCTGTATTTTTAACTACGTCCCCAATTTCATGCATATTACCTACGGTAGATTGCAATTTCTGGAAGCCTTCGCCTAATTTTTTTAAGTTGGTAGGTGTGATATCTGCGCTTTGTAACATTTTATCCATTGAATCCAGAGATGGATTTCCTGCAACTGCATCAGCTGGTTCATCATCTTCTTCATGATGCTTTGGCTTAACCCACTCAATTATGGCATACACAAGAAAGATTGCGGTTTCCGTCCACATTCCAATGGTTAACATCATATCAGCATATGATTGGTGCGTAAGTTTTGCCCATGCGGCGAAGATAATTACAGCAGCGCCGGCACTTACCAAAACATCAATTAAAGTTAAAAAGGTTCTTTTGTTGTGAGCCATGGTTTAAAAATTTAGAGTTTTAATTGGTGGTTTATTTAAAGTTTAGTGTATAAATCAAAAGTACCCGTGAACTTTTTCACAGTAGGTACTTTCAATAAATTAGATTAGAAATTTTGGAATAATGTATTATTTTTTCTTGCCCTTTTTCTGAGCTGGTGGTAAATCAATTACGCAACGGAAACCGATATAAGATTTGGTTGTATCCTGGTATTCGTAAGAGCGTGATCCTGTTCTTAAGAAATAGCCAACATCTTTCCAGCTGCCACCACGTAAAACCTTACGTTTATCGCGAGGTTTGTCAGTTTCTTTGGCGTCGTACCTGATATCGGGGTTCATATCATGCTGAAAATTGTAAGCTCCTTCATAATATAAAGATGAGGTCCATTCTGCAACATTACCTGACATATTATACAAGCCAAAATCATTAGGCCAGTAAGCATCGGCACGTACAGTGTAAAACCCTCCATCTTCTGGATAATTACCACGGCCTGGTTTAAAGTTAGCCAGCAGACACCCTTTTTTATTTCTTAAGTAATAACCTCCCCAAGGATAATCGGCCTGAGAACGTCCGCCTCTTGCTGCATATTCCCATTCTGCTTCGGTTGGTAATCTGAAATCAGATTCTGCTGTTTTTTTCTTTGATTCGAGATATGCATTCAGGTAATGGGTTCTCCACTCGCAGAAAGCAGTAGCCTGTTTCCAGCTAACCCCTACAACGGGATAGTTACCAAATGCAGGATGGCTGAAGTACTTCTTAGCCATTGGCTCATTATATGAATAAGCGAAATCCCTTACCCAGCATAAAGAATCTGGATAAACTGGTATAGCTTTTTTAATGATGAATTTTGAACGGGGGATTGAGACATCCCTGTTTTGAGCAGCAGCTTTGTAATCAAAAATTTCTGACTGGTATACAATTTTATTCGCATCCAGCTCTTTTTTACCAAATATTCTGTTATCAGGAGTAACTATAATTGCATCTACTTTTTCCATAGTTGCTTTATCACCCCATTTAATAGTGCTGGCTTTTTTCCAATCAATATATTCATTGCCATCAGTTCCTTGTTTAACATAGCCCATCAATTTAGCAGCTATTGAATCTCTTACCCAATTGGTAAACTGGCGGTATTCGTTGTTGGTAATTTCGGTAGCATCCATCCAAAAACCGTTGATTGAAACAGATTTGTTTCTTGCGGTAAGTGCATAGCTTAGGTCCTCATCACTTGACCCCATATGAAAGGTTCCTGGTGGAATATAGACCATTCCGGGAGGCTTTGGCAAACTCCATTTAGAACCCGGAGCAACCCCAATGAGCTGACCCTTATCAACGGCGTATCCACCACTTCCTGATTTACTACCTGATTTTTTACAACTGGTAGACAACATTGTTATAGCTATAAAAGCTACTAAATAAAACAGCCTGTACTTCATTGTTTTTAACTTTGAGGGTATTGGGCAAATGTAATGATTATTTTGATTTATCATCATTTTTATGATTGATTCAATAATTATTTTTAGATAAAATTAGCCCTGGAAATTGTAAACGACAGAAAAACTCAAATATTGTGTTTACTAGTTCTAAACTTATACCAAATTTCAATAATAGCTGCAATTGGTTAAGGGGTATTAGGTGTAGGTTAGGAATGATTTTAATAACATGGATAGTTGGAAGCGTAATTTCGCTCGTTTTTATTTACCGGCAAAAAAAAATATCAAATTATTAAACATAGTTTTTAACATTAGCCAAACCAATTATTACCGGTATCAAATTTATAATTGAAGTATGATTTTACAAAGAATTGAAATGTCATAAAATAAAACATAAAATTAAAGTTGTTACAAAACAGTGTTGTAAAGGGTTCCAGAAGTTTTTGCAATTACCAATTTATAAAATAAACATAGTAGTGCTATTGTATAGAATCGGCATTTGCTGAATTTAACATTCAATGTATTTATTACTTATGCCTGTTTTAAAATATTCACATCTACTGTTTGGCACATCTAAATACAATGCACTTAAAAACCATAAACTTTTAATTCTCCACACTTAAACATCCTATTTTGCAGCCTTTTTGTTGATGATAGCATTTTTAACAAGCGAGGGAAATTAATATTACAGACTTCACAAATCTGCTTATCTGAATTTTATTTAAAATGTTAAAGAAAACATAAAAGTACTTACACAGGTGCTAGATCCCATGAACTGGAATTCAATATCAGTTAACTGGAAGCAAATAGCTACTTCTTTTTAAAGGAAGAGAGATAAATCTCTAATGCACTCACCATACTGGGAGCTTGTGGCTGGGGAGCTTTAATTTCTAAAACAAGCCCTGCATCTTCTGCAGCTTTGAAGGTGTTGGCACCAAATGCGCCAATAGTAGTACCATTTTGCTTAAACTTGGGGAAGTTTTCCATAAGGCTTTTTACCCCGCCTGGGGTGAAGAAGCATATCAGATCATAATTTCTACCAATAACCTCTTTAATATCATTGCTGATAATCTTATATAATACTGGCGTGGCATACTCACAATTGTGCATTTTTAGCCAGTTGGTTATTTCACTATCAAAAGATTCGGAACAAGGATAGAGGAATTTCTCATTATCCTTGTGTTTGTTAATTACGTCAAACAGGCACTTATTAGTTCCATCTGCACTGTAAAAAACCTTGCGTTTGCGGTATAAAATAAATTTTTGAAGGTATAGGGCAACAGCTTCTGTAATACAGAAATATTTGGTTTCCTGCGATACGCTCACTTTCATTTCATCGCAAATACGAAAGAAGTGATCAATTGCATTGCGACTGGTAAAAACAACAGCCGAAAAACTGGCAATATCTATCTTTTGCTTACGAAATTCTTTAGCCTGTATGCCATCAACTACTATAAACGGGTGAAAATCAAGGTTAAGATTATACTTTTTCGCCAGATCAAAATACGGAGATTTATCGCCATCCGGCTTAGGTTGGGTAATGAGTACTTTTTTTACTGTTTTCCCAGAGGTTACAGTGTGTGATGAACCATTTTTAACCATAATCTTTGCTGCGTGGTATGCAAAATTATGGATTTTTAGTTAAATAAACCATTAAACCCTTGTAAATCAACAATAGGGGTAGTATTTCCAGGCCGGCTATGTATAGAAAAAAATGGAATTTGCTGATTTTTAGCTGGTTTTGAACCAGTCCATAGGATCGGAAAAAACGAAGTAAAAGGAAAACACCAATAACCATTAAAGAAACCAGGGAAGCAATCTTGACAATCTTCAGTTCTGAAAAAGAAAGGATGATGATGAATGGAACCAGGAAAATACCAATGATCTTGTTTATGAGGAAAATTACAAAAACATAAATATCAACCGCTTCATTCAAGCCAGTAATCCAGCCTGTAAATCTTAATGTGCAGTATTTTATAAAATAAATCAATGCAATCAATGCAATGGAAGAAAAAACAAATACCCATTCGTTGCCACCACTGGTTAAATGATAGTGAGATAAAAGAACATAGGCATAAATACCTCCGCTGATCACAAAAAAGATATTGAAAAGAAAAGAGGGCAGTTTTGCCTGTAAAAGCTGATCGGTAATCTGATTTTGCCTGAGAGAGGTATTAAAAAACACCCTGAACAGGTTGGTAAAATAACGGCTGAAAAAATATTTTAAACAAGCCAGCAGTAATACCATGCCGGCAATCAGGTAAAAAAAAGTGTCTTTTGATTTAGCCTTTCTCAGCTGCATTGCCAGTGAAACCGGTTCGGCCTCACTGTTCAGCAATTTGTTTTTAAGCAGCGGGGTGTTTGTGTCTGCAACAGCCGCTTTAACTGAGTCAGTCTTTTTTACAGAACCGGCAGAATCGCTAATGGGCAGTGTTTTTAAGGAATCTTTTGGATAGATAGCCGTATCGGCATTTTGGGCACATAGTGAGGCAGAGAAAATGAATAAAAATAATCCAAAGAAAAAAATCGGCTTCACTAACTAAATAATTTACTGCAAAAATAGATGCTGGGGATGAGAGTTTTAAAAGTAATTCACATATCCAAAATGTATTTTGGATGCTTCACGCAGATTTAACTTTACATCGTTTCGTTTACCAGCGGCATAACTGATGTTTAGTAACCCAAACCTGGTTTCAAAAGCAAGACCAAGCCCGGCCCCAATAAAATTATTATTCAGGTTTATGGTTTGGTATTTATTTTTAACCCACCCACCATCAACAAATCCAAACATATACGAATTCAGTTTAAGCCGGTAACGATATTCTGCAGTAAGTACAGCATACTGCGTTGCATAAATACTTTCTTCGTTAAAGCCCCGCAACAGTTTGTAGCCACCAATTTGAAAAAGCTCGTTGCGGAAAGTACTTGGGCTGATAAACAACCCGCCGTTAATGGCAGTTTTTACAGTTGCCTGTTTACCCACCGGAAAAAAATGTGCGGCACTCAGTTTTACCCTGAACTGGTATGAACGTGCTTTTACCGAATCATACAAACTGGCATAATTAAAATTCGGATCTTTTAAATTCAGTATCTCGTTATTCCTTTTAATATTTTTAATTCCCACCGATCCGGTAAGTTTAATTTCATTTCCACTGCGTGGATTTAGTTTGTAATCTGTTTTATTCCATTCATATTCCAGGCCAACATTTACAGCAGTTACATCAATATTGGGTGGTAGTTTTTTTGTGATTTTTACCAGGTTGGTATCTACACCGGTGCCTAGCAAAAAGTTGTTTTGCCATTGCACAAATATTTTGCCCGCCTGATGAGCTGATAAAAGATATTGCAAACCCAACAGTGCGTTAATTTGTAAAAAAGTAGAATCTTTTTTAAAAAGATCAAATGCAAAATCAAATCCAAAATTAGAATTGAAAATATACGGTTGCTGAAAGCCCAGGTTCAACCGTGGAGACTTTGGTTGCAGCTGCTGCCATTTCAGTAAAATAGTTTCGCCGTTGCTTAATGCATTTTTCAGATCAAGATTTACATCGGCTGTAAGCTGCAGCTTACCCGACTGGCTTGCGCTGGGCAAAAACCCAATTAAGAAATTAGCCTGGCTGCTTCTTTTGGGTGCCAGGTACAAATTAAGGATTGATCCACTGCCCAGCATGGTAACATCGGCAGGTTGTATTTCCTGTAAATAAGGGAGTTCCAAAATGCGCTTACTTACCAGGTCAAGTTTTTCTTTATTGTACAAACTGCCATTGGGTATTCCCAGATAATGCCTCAAAAATTTATTTGAGATCTTTGCCTTACCCAAAACCCGGATGCTGTCAACATGATACAAAGGACCTTTTTTAGCCCGAAGTAAAGCATCCATTTTATTGTCATCAAGCCTGATGCTGTCTAAAAATATTTCTGCAAATGGGTAACCGTTCTTTTCATAATAAATCAAGATCTTATCCTGCAATGCCAGCAACTGCTGGATATTAAGCAGTTTGCCCTCGTAATCTTTTTCTCTAAATCGGCTGTCGTCCATGGCAGCTTTTTCAATACCGTCAGGTTTCAGTTTTATCCATTGATATTGTTTACCCAAAAATAAATGAATGGTTGCAGCATTTTCGTTTTCAAAAACACTGTCAACCGAAGCAGTTGGATAACCCTTTGAGCTCAGTAAAGAAGTTAGCCCCTGCATGTAAGCATTGCACAATGCTTTGTCTGCAAATGCCTTTTGCAATTTTAAAGGCTCCGCATTAAAGGAGTTATCTTTGTCTACAAACTGAATGTTTAATTGATAAGGAAGATTTTTGTTGACCTGTGCATTGCTGTTTAATACGGTGAGTAAAAATCCCATACAAAACAGTACAGGAAACAGAATTTTACAGCATATTAATTTAACAGGCGTCATTAATAATCAAATCTAAAATAATATCCCGATACTTAACGGGACTAAAACCTAAAATCTTTGCCCGGCATTTATATTCATATACCTTTTTGCAAACAGGCCTGCTATTATTGTAATTTTCATTTTTCAACTTCGCTGGCGCAGAAAGAAAAAATGGTGGAGGCAATTGTTACCGAAATAAATACCACTCCTCGCCTTACAGAAGCAAAACTGGGAGAAAAGGAAATCATTCCTACACTTTATTTTGGCGGAGGCACGCCCAGCATTTTAAGCATTGATGAATTAAAAATAATTTTTGAAACATTACAGAAACGTTTTGTTTTTGCTGATGATATTGAAATTACACTGGAGGCAAATCCGGATGATATTACGGACACTAAATTGAAAGACTGGTTAAACCTGGGTATTAACAGGCTAAGCGTTGGCATACAAAGTTTTTTAGAAGAAGAATTAAAATGGATGAACAGGGCACATACTGCAGCAGAGTCAATTGCCTGCATTGATCTGATTAAAGCAGCCGGTTTTACAAATTTTTCTGTTGACCTGATCTATGGTTCGCCCATTTTGAGTGATGAAGACTGGAAAAGAAATGTAGCAATTGTTATTAAAAAAAATATTCCACACATTTCCTGCTATGCTTTAACGGTTGAGCCAAAAACGGCACTGGATAAAATGATTGCCCTACATAAAAAAGCACCTGTTGATGCTGAAAAGCAAGCCAGGCAATTTTTGTTGTTGATGGATTGGATGGAACAGGCCGGCTATGAACATTATGAGATCAGCAATTTTGCAAAACCAGGTTTAAGAAGCAACCACAACAGCAGTTACTGGAGCGGAGAATTTTATTATGCCTTTGGCCCTGCCGCACATGCATTTGATGGTAAGAGCAGAAGATGGAATGTTGCCAACAATGCTTTATATATTCAATCTTTACAAAAAGGTATTATTCCTTTTGAAGAAGAAATACTTACTGAAACGCAGCAGTTGAATGAATACATCATGACTTCGCTTAGAACTATGGAAGGATTGGACCTTGATTATATAAGCAATATTTTCGGTGACGATAAAAGCAGTAAGATTAAAGTAGCAGGTAGCAAGTATGAAAGTACCGGTAAATTAAAAGCAGTAAATCGTAAACTTATTTTAACAAAAGAAGGAAAATTATTTGCTGACGGAATTGCAGCAGATCTATTTTTCTGAATGACTGTAATGCCTCTTCAAATACTTAACAAGCTCTGCTATGCTTAAGCAAGCCACCATAAAAATGAGGACTGTTGAACTGATATTTGAAAATGAGAATGGCATTGTTTTATTTTCTGTTATAAAGCTACAACCTTTTTATACCAAACTCAACTCAATACTGTTAAAACCTTCGGCAGCAGGCAGGTTTTCCCATAAAATTTTATAAACGGTATCTGCAATGGGCATATCTGCCAATATTTTCCGGTTTATGATGTGCATGCATTTGCTGGCATTATAGCCTTCTGCAACCATACTCATTTCCAGCTGGGCAGCTTTTACCGAATAGCCCTTACCAATCATATTGCCAAAAGCCCGGTTGCGGCTGTGGAGTGAGTAACAGGTAACCAGCAGATCGCCCAGGTAAACAGAAGCTGCATAATTATTGGCCCGGTGTTCCTCTGCAGGTTTCCGTACATCTATATGACCAACCTCAATATTTTTTATACCGGCTTTTTTTAAAAATCCCGCCATCTCATCGGCACAGTTGGCAATAAATACGCTTAAAAAATTATCGCCGTAATCAAGTCCGTGGGCAATGCCCGAGCCAACAGCATAAATATTTTTTAAAACAGCTGCATATTGCACACCAAAAATATCATCATTCTCAACCGTATTTAAATAACTGGTTTTAAAACAAGCTGCAATTTCATGCGTAGCTATTTTATCAATGCCCGAAAAAGTGAGATAAGATAATTTTTCAGCCGCCACTTCCTCTGCATGGCAGGGGCCAAGTACCGCAAAATAATTTTTCAACTCAACCGAAAATTCATTTTTCAAATATTCATTAAGTAACAAATTACTTTCAGGCAAGATTCCTTTAATGGCAGATATGATTTTCTTTCCTGCAAAAATATTTCTGTCCAGCCCACGCATTGCATCATCGGTATATGCAGATGGTATCACCATTACAATACAATCGCTGTTGGTAATAACTTCGGCAGGGTCTGTTGTTAATTTTAATTTAGAAGTATCCAGATGAGCTGCAGATAAATACTGCGGATTATGATGCCGTTCCTGAATGTGTTTGATATGCGCCTCACTCCTGTTCCACCAATAAATGGTATTACCGTTATCGGTTAAAATTTTTGCTATGGCCGTTCCCCAGCTTCCGCTTCCAAGTATTCCGAAATTCATATTATCTGTTTGTTGTTTGTAGTTTCTGGTTTGTGATTGAAAAGAGTTTACTGGTTTAAAGCTCTTAACAATAAATTACAAACCTCTAACTACAAACTTGTCAAAGCCCTAATTTATCAACCGCCAGCTGCGCTGCAATCTGGCTGGCATCCTTTTTATTGTATCCTTTTGCTTCTGCAATCAACTCGCCGTCTACGGTGGCACCAATGGTAAATAAGCGGCGCCCGTTCTCAAATTTTTCATCCAGTGTTTCAAACTCAAGGGCTTTGCCATTCTTATTAGCCCAGCCGTATAGCCTGTTCTTAATATTAATTTCCACATCTTCCAGGTCATCCATAAACATGTGCGGCATAATTATGCATTTCTCCACCCATTTATGTGTGCCGGAATATCCTTTATCCAGGTACACGGCGCCTATCAATGCTTCCAGGGTGTTACCAAATATCTGCGATATCTTCAGCGCATTATCGTACTTATTGTAAAAGGTAATTTTTTTAAGGCCCATTTTTAAAGCAATGTCATTCAGCTTCTGGCGGTTTACCATCTTGCTTCTCATTTCGGTTAAAAACCCCTCGCCTTTGTATGGATATTTTTTGAAGAGGTAATGTGCTACTATCGAACTTAAAACCGCATCACCCAAAAACTCAAGACGCTCATTGTTTTCATCAGCACCTTCCCTTACGCTTCGGTGGCTGAGAGCCGTTTTGTACAATGTAATTTCCCCGGGGGTAAAACCAAGCACATTGCTCAGCTGCTTTTTAAACTCCCGGTTGTGAGATTGGCTTTTAAAAAAAATTTTTATGAATTGCAAAGTGAATAACGGTTTCCGTAAAAATAATCTTATTTGATGTGAAAATAAAAGAAAGAATAAAGTTGAAGAAAAATTATGGCAGCTTAAAATTATTTTTATTTAATGGCTCCAAACAGGTCGCCTTCATTCCATTTTGGTCTTTCCATACTTTGTGCAATGGAATAACTGATAAGGAAATTTAATTGAACGTATGTTTTAGCAGCAGTAAAATTAAAAATACCATCCATCCCGTCGGCAGCCTGGTGATAATATTTTGCTCTCCATTGCTTTACAAATTCAGTAAGATTAAACCCCGGCACATTTGATTTAGTGCCATACTTAATATGCAATGCCGGAATTCTATTCATTACAAAACTATACTGGTCGCTGCGTACAAAACGGTTTTCGTTTGGCTCAGGATCTTTCTCAACTGCCAATCCAAGGTAACCGGCAGCAAATTTCACATGGCTCATGATAGTTGAATGTTCTGCACCAAGCGGAACAATAGATAACAGCGGGGCAATCACAGTTGGCATATCTGTATTCACATCCGCAACGATTGAACCTTTAGGCACGGTTGGATTTGTTGCGAAATAAGAAGAGCCAATCAGCCCCATTTCTTCGCCTGTAACCATAACAATCAATACCGAACGTTTTGGTTTTGCCCCCGATGATTTATATACTCTTGCTATCTCCAGCAATGAAGCAACCCCGGATGCGTTATCATGTGCACCATTGTAAATTGAATCGCCATTTACAACTCTTCCAATACCCACATGATCAAGATGTGCCGAATGAACAACATATTCGTTTTTTAAAACTTTATCTGCGCCCGGAATAAACCCGACTACATTATAACTTTCAAAATCGGTATGTGCTGTTTTGTAAGCCACAGCGATGCTGTACGGCAGATCAAATGATGAAGGTTTTCCATTTTTCAAATCAGCCAGCACCTGCTCCGCATTTTTTCCGGAGTTCAAAAAAATCTTTTTTAAAAAATAGGATGATCCGTTTAAAACAGCTTTCAAATTACCCGTAAAGCCCATTCCGTAAACTGCTGTTTTTTCAGGATTTAATGTTGTATTTGATTGTATTGTTGGATTTGGGTTTGTTCCAGGTCTTAATGTGGTATTGACAGTTACTATACCAATTGCGCCTTTTGCAAATGCCGTATTCATTTTATTTCCTGCATTTGAAAAATGCGCTGTTAAGGTTGACATCAACCCCGGAGGTGCACCATTGATAACAACAACAATTTTGCCTTTTACATCTATCCCATTATAATCTGAGTAGCCTCCGGGAATTTCAACTCCATAACCTGCAAAAACCAATTGTCCTTCGGTATTTACATTTTCAATTAATGGATGAGGTACCGGTGCAAAATCCCTTGCAAAGCCCAGTGAATCGGTATTGCCATTTTTATCTTTCAGTATGGCAACGGATGAGGAATTATTCACCAACGATTTTCGGATAATGAGTTTCTGTGTAAATCCATTATTATCTCCTGCGGGTTGCAAACCAATTTTTGTATACTGGTCAATCACATAATCAACTGCAGTTTGAAAACCTTCCGTTCCCGGATAACGGCCTTTCAATTTATCATCGGCAAGGTATGCAATATGAGCACGGATTGCATTTGTATCAACCCGGTCCATGGCAAGCTTTATCCCTTTGGAAATTTTTATGTCTTGTGCGAATGCATTTACAGTGGTAAATAAGCCGATAGCAATAAAATATCTTTTCATGTGCGAAAGATATAATTTTTATGGCAACTGAGTTTGAAAGCTTAAAATAAATGGCGGGAAGAATTAAGCCACATACTTTTTTACAATAACACTTGCATTATGCCCACCAAAGCCAAAAGTATTGCTGAGGGCTGCATTAACCGTACGGTGCTGTGCTTTATTAAAAGTAAAATTAAGTTTGGGATCCAGTTCCGGATCATCGGTAAAATGATTGATTGTTGGAGGGATGATATCTTTTACCACAGCCATGATACAGGCTAGTGCTTCTAAAACACCGGCAGCACCCAGGCAATGGCCCGTCATACTTTTGGTAGAACTGATGTTTAAATCATAAGCATGATCACCAAAAACATTTAGTATGGCTTTTGTTTCGGCTAAATCGCCCAGCGGGGTTGAAGTACCATGTACATTGATGTAATCAATATCTTCCGGTTTTAAACCTGCATCTTTTAAGGCCACATTCATTACATTTTTTGCGCCCAACCCTTCAGGATGTGGAGCAGTAATATGATGTGCATCGGCAGTAGCACCGCCACCGGCAACTTCGCAATAAATTTTTGCGCCACGGGCAAGGGCATGCTCCAGACTTTCCAACACCAGAACACCTGCACCTTCTCCCATAACAAAACCATCACGGTCTTTATCAAATGGGCGGCTGGCTGTTTTGGGGTCGTCATTTCTTTCGCTGAGTGCCTTCATGGCATTAAAACCACCAACACCCGGCGAACTGATAACTGCCTCGCTTCCTCCGGTAATAATAATATCGGCCTTACCCAGCCTGATGGTATCAAAAGCATCAATAACAGCATTAGTACTGCTTGCGCAGGCACTAACAACGGCATAGTTGGGACCTCTGAAACCATGACGCATAGATATCTGCCCTGCGGCAATATCCAATATCATTTTAGGAATAAAGAACGGATTGTAACGTGGGGTGCCATCGCCTAAAGCAAAGTTGCTCACTTCTTCATAAAAAGTGGTGATGCCGCCAATGCCGCTTGCAAAAATTACACCTACCCTGTCCACATCAACATTTTCTCTGCTGATGCCGGCATCTTTAATAGCTTCATCGCTTGCAATTAAAGCAAACTGGGTAAAGCGGTCAATTTTTCGGGCTTCCTTACGTTCAAGGTAATCGGTGGGTTCAAAATCTTTAACCTCACAGGCAAACCTGGTTTTAAACTTGCTGCAATCGAATTGTTTGATAAAATCACAACCACTCACTCCTTCAGCCAAACCCTGCCAATAAGTTTCAACAGTTTTGCCTAATGGAGTCAGTGCTCCCAATCCGGTAACTACAACCCGTTTTAATTCCATAAAATTTGCCTGTGATAGTTAAATTAATTACTTAGCATGCTCTTCTAAGTAAGCATTGGCCTGACCGACAGTAGTGATGGTCTCAGCCTGCTCATCCGGAATAGAAATATTAAATTCCTTTTCAAATTCCATAATAAGTTCTACGGTGTCCAAGCTATCGGCACCTAAATCGTTGGTAAAAGAAGCTTCTGGCGTAACCTCCGCTTCATCTACTCCTAATTTGTCAACAATTATTTTCTTTACTCTTGTTGCAATGTCTGACATGATAATTAAATTTAGTTTGTATTGGTTGCAAAAATATACATTTTGCACTAATTGCAAAGAAATAGATATTGTTTGATAAATAACCATTTTGGGGCGTAAAAATTACTTGCTGCAAAAAACTCTTTTATTACCCCCATTTAGTGATTAAAATATACATAGCGATATCAATGGCTGTTTTTTTACATGAATTCAATACCCAAAAAAATTGTATATTGTTATCCCGTCCTTAACCAAAACTTCAAACTTCATTAAAAATAATATCCCGTTATGGCCTTAAAACAAATAGACCACGGCACTAAGGAATATCAGCAAATGGTAAACCTCCGCAATGAGATTTTGCGCAGGCCACTGGGCTTAAGTTTGACACCTGATGAACTGGCAAAAGAGAAAGAGGATATTTTAATTGGCGCTTTTGATGAAGATCAGATGCTGGCCTGCTGCATGCTTACCAAAGAAGATAAAAGCAGTTTGCGCCTGAGGCAAATGGCCGTACAAAACAATCAGCAGGGCAAGGGCATTGGTGCCAGTATGATGAATTTTGCTGAACTTATTTCACGTGATAAAGGCTATAAGAAACTGATCATGCATGCCCGGGAAACTGCCGTAGGCTTTTATGAAAAACTGGGTTACAAAGTTGTGGGCGATAAATTTACCGAGGTAACAATTCCGCATTATGTGATGGAGAAAAAGCTGTAGCAAGGGATTGGTCATTTGTCATTAAGTCATTTTAAAGCATCCGAATTAAAATGACTCTTTAAATAATCAGTGCCCAATAACTTTACTGACCAATGACTATTTCTTTATCTTTTCCCTAAAAATCTTTCTGGCTTCATGCACATCATCCCCTTCAAAAGCATCTTTGGGTACAATAAAAAATGAGCGGCTGTTAAAATACAGGTGATAAAAATGCGGGCTTTCCAACCAGGTGCTGAATTCGCTCCAGTTCCAGCTTCTGCCGCCTCTGTCATTTTCAATTCTAAAAATATCATCGGCTAAAATAGCTCTGAACCTATCCTTGAAAGTTTCGGCCTTTCTGTAAACCATATAGGGCATTGCAAACCAGAAGATGATCATCAACGCAAACCAAAGCAGCGAGCTTATTAAAAATGCAAACGGCGAAATCTTTTTAAAGAAAAACAAACCTGCCGACAGCAGGGCAAATAAATTTACCAGTATCATCATCACCTTTATTTCCCGGCGGGTTATAAAATGATAGCGTAATGCCTGTATAACTTTATTCTTATCGTAGGTAAAAAATTGTGATGTCATAAAACAAAGATAAAGGATACTCCTGCCGGATTATCAACCGGGTAAAAAATCGGTAGTGCATCTCTTCTTTCTGCAACTCACTCCGCCTTTTCTGCAACTCACTCCTTTTTGATTGCAGCCGCTATAAATACAAGGTATTATTGGGTTGCGAAACAGATCACTCAACATATTTATCAAACTAAAACTACAGTCATGAAAATTTTTAAACTATTACCGACATTTATTTTAAGCCTTTTCGTTTTGCAGGCTACTGCCCAAACCGAAGCTCCTAAAGGGTACAGCACAGGAAAAATTGTATTGCCCGACAACAGCGTTGTTAGCGGATTTATTAAAGACAATATCCGTAAGGATGCATCGGTAGTGCTGATTACCGGTGGAAAAGAAAAAAAATACAATGGTGCCGATATTGCATCTGCCGCTGTTGGTGAAACAACCTACCATTGCACCAAAGGCGATTTTTTTAAAGTGGTTTGCAACGGCGAACTTGCTTTTTTACAAAAAGCCAGCGATGCTTCTTCTAAACCAACTCAGATAGGAAACGAAGTGTTTTTTCTGAGTGGCACCGAAGGCAAACCCGGCGATTATTTTATTTACGAAACCAAAAGTCAGCAGCTGAAATTAGTTTCAAAGAAAACCCTGAGCTCTGTTGTAGCCAATAGTTTTGGAACTTATGCGCCAGCCATTGAAAAAGCAAAAGCAGCACAAAATGATATTGCACAACTAAAGGATGCTGTAGAAATTTACAACAACCGTGGCGAAAAATAATTAACAGCTAATACCATCTTCATTTTATAAGAAGTCCGAAGGGCTGCGTTGAAATGTTAAATGGGATTATGCCGACAGAAAATAGTTAAACTATAAAGCACTAAGTCGGCATAAGTTAAACCACAACAAAAACCCACAGACATTAAACCTGTGGGTTTTTATATCTTTACTACATGAGGCGTACAAATTGTAAAATAGGATTTAATGATGGCTGGTTGATGTTATTCACCATTCCCGCATTAAGTTTCATTGTGCCCCTTGTGTTTATGGGTTGCCGATTTAACCGGCATCCATTTTTCACCTGGGACAGGTATTTTACAACATTTTTCATAATTGTTGCCTTATGGATCGGCGATCGGATTATCATGATCTGGAGCCGTGGTAAATACCCCAATTTTACTGATGTTCGTAAACGATTGATTCACCAGTCTGTCTTTATGTTTTTATTTACAGTTATTGGCGACAACTTCTTAGGCTGGCTTATGAATGATATTTATTTCAGTAAAGCCAATGGCGGACAATTTAATTCAGACGTATTTATAAGTTCAAATTCAGCCGCCATATTTTGCACTATCATGATTATCGCCGTTTATGAAAGTATTTACTTTATGAATGAGCTTAAAAAATCGGTGGAAGAAAAAGAAACATTGAAAAGAGAAAGTTTGAAAGCACAGCTGGATGCATTGAAAACACAGGTTAATCCGCACTTTCTGTTTAATAACCTAAATACACTTACTGCCATTATACCGGATACGCCGGACCAGGCCATTGAGTTTGTGCAGCAAATGTCAAAAGTGTATCGCCATATTCTGGAAGTGCAGGATGAAAAAACAATACCATTAAAAGATGAATTGGATGTATTGAAAGCTTATGGCTTTTTATTAAAGACAAGATTTGGCGATAACCTGGATATTGAGATTGATGTACCTGCCCAAAAACTACAGCAAAGAATTGTTCCGCTATCGCTGCAACTGCTGATGGAAAATGCAATCAAGCATAATATTGTTTCATCGGCAAAGCCTTTAAAAATAAAAGTATTTGCCGCAAACGGACACCTGGTGTTAAGCAATAACCTGCAGGTAAAAAACCAGCAGATAGAGTCAACCGGCATTGGCCTGGATAACATACGCAACCGGTACAAACTATTGAGCGATGATGAAGTGATTGTTGATGAAAGCGGCAACAGTTTTACGGTTTCTATCCCACTTATTCCAAATTAATATGAAGGTAATAATCATTGAAGATGAAACACCTGCGGCCAACCGGCTGGGTAAATTACTTCAAGCTGCAGGCGATGAGATTGATGTGATAGCAAAGCTTGACAGTGTTGCTGCTGCTGTGCATTATTTTCAATCATCGCCGCAACCCGATCTTATCTTTATGGATGTACAACTGGCTGATGGTTTAAGCTTTGATATTTTTTCGCAGGTGCAGATAAAGACTCCGGTGATTTTCACTACCGCTTTTGATCAATACACATTAAAGGCATTTAAAGTAAACAGCATTGATTATTTATTGAAACCCATTGATGAAGCCGAACTGATAAAAGCCGTAGAAAAATACAGGCAGCTGTATGTAAAAAACGAGCATAATTTTTCGGAAAAGATCCTGAAAGCATTCCAGGAAATAAACAGCACAAAATTTAAAGAGCGCCTGCTGGTAAAACGTGGACAGCAGTTAACTTATATAAAAACAGAAGCCACTGCTTTTTGTTATGCCGATGGCAAACTCTGTTATGCTGTGGACTTCAGTAATAACAAACACCTTTTAGAGATTAACCTTTCGCAACTGGAGGAGCAATTGCAGCCCAATAAATTTTACCGCATCAACCGGCATTTACTGGTAAATATTGAAGCCATAAAAAAAGTGCATACCTGGCTAGGCGGAAGATTGAAACTGGAAATTTCGCCTGCTACCAATGCTGAAACCATTGTAAGCCGTGAACGGGTAAATGGATTTAAAGAATGGTTAGGGCAGTAATTTTTTAATTACAAAGTTCACCCACAATTTTACCACCGCCATCAATTGGCATACCGCCAATAACTTTGCCTCTTAAAGAAACATTTACAAAATTTACCCGCAGATTTTTTGCCTTGCCTTCAGGCGTACTGTTATCTGCAACCGGTTTGGTATCACCAAAGCCAACAGCAATCAGCCTTTTACAATCCACACCCATTTCAATTAATTTTCTGCAAATAACCATGGCCCTTTTTTCGGTAAGTGCCTGGTTAATTTTAGCATCGCCACTGTTATCAGTATGGCATTCAACCCTTAACTGGCTGATGTAGGATTTATCTGTTAGGTATTGTTTAATAATTTCCAGTGCGGCCATACTCTCTGGTTTTAATCTTGCAGAACCGGTTTCAAACAAAACGGGTTTTGTAATTTTTACTTCGTTGCCCTCTAGTTTATAACCCTGTGCCTGTAGCGTAAAAGCAAAAGAAGCAAGCAGGATAGTTAAGAACCATTTCATAGTTGATGTTTTATTTGTACAAATTTGAAGTATTAATTGCAATTTCCGCTACCATTTGCAGGGTATTTTATTATTAGCCTATTTTTGAAAATATGTTTTTATTTAAACCTGATATAAGATTTACCCTGACTTTAGTAAAGCTGATGATTTTGGGTTTGCTGGCTTCACTAACCTCCTGCAACGAAAATAATCAAACCCGCCAAATTGAACCTTCCTTCTATTATTGGAAATCTGTTTTAAACATTACTGCTTTTGAAAAACAAAAACTGGATTCTCTAAAAGTAAAAACCATCTACCTTAAATTTTTTGATGTGGATTGGGACGAGGCGACAAGGAAACCGTTGCCGGTGGCGAAGTTGCAAGCTGCAAAGGATGAACTGCAAGGGGGCTTTACAATTATTCCGGTAGTTTTTATTACCAATGAATGTATTCAAAAAATTGACACATCGCAGGTTAAACAATTGGCTGAAAATATTTATAGCCTCATCCTCGAAATTAAGCAGTCAATTGGCATTGACTCAATTCCAGAAATACAAATTGACTGCGACTGGACGGAAGCTACCAAAGACAAATACTTCCAGCTTCTGAATAACCTCAAGCCACAAACCACAAACTACAAACTCTCAGCAACCATTCGCCTGCACCAAATAAAATTTCTTTCCAAAACGGGTATTCCGCCTGTTGACCGTGGCCTGCTGATGTGCTACAACATGGGTAATTTAAAAAAACCTGCTACAAAAAATTCTATTTTAGAAACCGATGAATTAAAAAAATATACCGGCAATCTTTCCCGGTATCCATTGCCATTGGATGTTGCCTTTCCTTTGTTTAACTGGAAGGTTTTGTACCGCAACAATATGTACAGCGGTTTGATACAGGGTTTGCCGGATGCAGCTTTCAGCAATTCTTTCTGCACCAAAAACGGCAACCGCTACCGGGTTTTAAAAGATACTTTGTTACAGGGATACGACCTGCGAAAAGGCGATATGCTACGGGATGAACAAAGTGATATTAAAGAAGTACTTGCTGCTGCCGGCGAAATAAGCAGGCATTTAAAAAATACCCCCTTGAGGGTATCCCTCTACCATCTGGATTCTGTAATTTTAAGCAAATACTCTACGCATGAACTGGAAAGCATTTATAACAGCCTGCATTAGCACCGCCATCATTTCTTTTCCTCAAAATATTATTGGTTGCGGCCCCGAGGCTAACCCGTATGATTATTACACTTCCTTCTTTCACCAGAATCTGCCGGAGGCAAGTGGCTACCGGCCTTTTTATTATGCAGGCTACAGTTTTTTGTACGATCCCAATGAACCGGTTTCTTTATCAGATATACTTGCTGATGAATGGGCTGCTTATTGCGGAACAACCGTAAAAAAAGCAGATGCTAAAAAACTGGTAAACAAATTTGCAGCGAAAGAATTGAACAACCTGTATTATCATCTTGAAAAAAATCAGCCGCTAAAAATATCCGACACGGTAAAACAAAACAGCATGACGGATTATTTTATGCAGAGTAAAGATTTTGAAGCACTAGGTTATATACTGTATGCCAAACAGGTGGAGCCTTATGTTGTTGGCGGCGAAGGTGATTGGGAAACCCTGCAACGTGACAGTTTAAAAATGGGTAAGCTTATTAAAAGCGGTCAGCAATTATATACCGCTGCCAAAAAAGATATTTTTAAATTGAAGTATGCTTACCAGGTTTTACGCCTGGCGCATTACAGCGGAAGGTATAACGATGTTATTAACTGGCACGATGAGTATGCCGCTAAAACAACAGCCAACAGTGTATTACAGCCGCTTTGCCTGGCATTAAAAGCAGGCGCTTTGTTCCGTAGCGGGCAACAAAAAGAAGCGGCTTATTTGTTCAGTAAAGTATTTGCTTCCACAACTGCTAAAAGAATTTCTAATTACCTGGGCTTTTTCTGGAGTGTAGATTCGAAGGCTGATAAAAAAGATTACCTGGCTTTATGCAAAAACGATAAAGAAAAAGCATCCATGCTGGCGCTGTTCAATTTGGGCAGCACCACCAATGGCCTGGATGACATGAAAGAAATTTACCGCCTCAACCCGGCCAGCGAAGAGCTGGAAGTTTTGGTGGTACGTGAAATAAACAAGCTGGAAGAAAAATATCTTACACCAGCCATGCTGAAAACGCCCGGCGGCAAACCATTTTATTTTACCTGGACAGATGAAACCACAGACAGCATTATGACCGATGCAGAAAAAGAAGTAATTGCTATGGCTTCATTTTTACATGATGCTGCTCAATCAAACCAGGTAAAAAATGCAGGGCTGTTTGAAACCGCTGCGGGCTATGCTGCTCACATGGTTAAAGATTATGCTAACGCAAAAAAATACCTGGCTGCTGCCGAAAAAATGCCACTCACTCAAAAAGTAAAAGAGCAATGGGTGTTAACCAACCTGCTGGTTACCATTAATGAAAAAACTAAAATAGATGCGGCTTTTGAAGAGCAGCTTGTACCCTCGCTGCAATGGCTGGAAGAAAGAGTGAATGCAGAAAAAGCCATAACACTGGAGTATTGGGAAGTGCAGCAATGGCGTAATATTTACCGCAACCTGCTGAGTGAAATACTGGCAAAACGCTATCACGAGCAGGGCGACCTTGCCAAAGAAACTTTATGCATTGGCGCTGCCGACCAAATGATGAAAGGCAAGCAGGATTATTATGGATCAATGAATGGTGTTGATTTTTTACGAAACAGCCTGATGAGTAAAGATGTTGAAAAATTGTACGCCCTGCTCACCACCAAACAGCCCAACAAATTTGAAACTTATCTTTTTGCACACAACTCGGTTACCAAAAAAGAAGTAGTTGATTTTGCCGGCACTTCTTATGTAAGAGAATATGATTTTGCAAAAGCCATTGAGTGGTTTAAAAAATCGGCCGATAAAAAAGCGATTAATAAAAATCCTTTCGTTGATGTGTTATACGATGTAGAAGAGCAGTTAGCAAATGAAAAAAAATTCAGCACCACCAAACTTGCTTTTGCGCAGGAAATGCTGAAGCTGGAGCAGGAAGCCAAACAGCCTGCCACGGCTGCAAAGAGTTTTTACAAAATGGCGTTGGGCATGTACAACATTACCTATTACGGCCACACCTGGGAAATGGTACAGTATTACCGCAGCGGCAGCGATGGCTATTATATTCCGGAGAATGCCACGGGCTTTCAAAAAGAATATTACGGAGCTTTAAAAGCAAAAGAATATTTTGAAAAAGCACTGAATGCAGGCACTGATAAAAACTTTAAAGCCCGCTGCTTATTCATGATGGCTAAGTGTGCGCAAAAACAGGTACATCAACCGCAATACAGCGAGTACAAAACAAACTGGGATAAATACGACGAAGACCAAAAAGTATACTGGGCGAAGTTTAAAGCCAATACCTATTTTCCGCAGTTTGTAAAGGAATATGGCAACACAGCTTTTTATAAAGAGGCTTTCAGCAGCTGCAGCTATTTGAGAGATTTTGTGAAGAAGAAGTAATATTATCCAGATCGGGTTAAGGCTTAGTAAAGATTTTCAGCAATAAGATTCCGGAGTTCCGTTAATGAAATGCTGTCCTGTATTTTTTTGCCTTCATCAAGATGATGGAAGTCTATATATCCTATTTTGGTAATCGAGTTAAATTCTCCCAAAATGTGATCCAAATAAAGAAATGCTAGGCTTTGATATAATCCTTCATCTTTATTCATATTACGTACAAATATATTGATGTCTACAACCTCTCTTTCATAGTCAATTTGTGGTAATACCTCGATATCCGAGGATGGATACTCAAGTCCTTTAAAATTAAGTGTGATTTCATCAGCCGGTTGCCTGAATTTCATGATTATCCAATTATCAATCAAAGGACAATTTGCTGCCAGATTCTTTGTGGGTTCCACTCCTTCTTTTATACCATCTGGTGTTATAATCAAAACGTATTTATCATCTTCAGTTTTTGTAAGTTCAGGAAATAAATTGGCATTGTATTTTTGTATTTCAATTGTAAGTTTATTGTAAATGGAATAGTCTCTATGGTCCGAATCCATAAACTTTTCAATCTTTGTTTTATTCTCAACAAACCAATTCCAGAATTTTTCTTCCGGAGTTTTAAAGGTATTCTTGCGTTTAAAAAGATTGAACATAATTTTAAAATTAAGTGAAAGGTAGAAAAGATTAAACATACACAGACTACAAATTCAAACATTCCTAAAGAGGTCTGTAATGCTCCCCAATGATATACTTTTGAACGGAGCGTCGCCACTCAAGCCAAATTAATCTTACTAAAGTTCGTCCCACAAAAAAACCACCGGTTTTTATACCGGTGGTCTCAATTTATGTTTGTGCTTATTCAAACCAAATTAACTGCAACCCATACTATTACCACAGTTCAAACATTTGTAGCAGGTACCGCTGCGTACTGTAATGTGTCCGCAGGTATTGCAGGCAGGCGCATCGCTCTGCATGCTTTTGGCTGCTGCATTCACGGCATCCATTCCGCCTTCTGCTTTTTTATGTGCAGTGCGGTGTTGTGCGGTTGCCGGTGTTGTGGCAGGCTTGGCTGCGCCCATTACTCTTACTTCGCTCAACTCGGGTTTGCGGTCGCCAATAGTTGGCGTGTTTACATCCCATTCTTCGTTACCCAGGTTTTGCACTTCGGGTGTATCCAGTACATGAACTAAATCGTTCCTGCCTAAATATTCGTAAGCCAGTGAGCGGAAGATAAAATCGATGATAGAAGTTGCACTCTTGATATTCGGATGATCAACCATGCCGCTTGGTTCAAAGCGTGTGAAAACAAATTTCTCTACATACTCTTCCAAAGGCACACCATATTGCAGGCCGATAGAAATGGCAATGGCAAAACAGTTGAGCATACTACGCATGGTAGCACCTTCTTTTGCCATATCAATGAAGATCTCTCCTAAAGTACCATCGTTGTATTCACCGGTACGCAGGAAGAGAGCCTGCCCGTTTATTTTTGCCTTTTGTGTAAAGCCGCGGCGCTTGGCTGGTAATGCACGTCTTTCAACGATCATTGCCAACTGGCGTTTTAAAGTGGTATCGGCGCTGTTTTGTACACGCTTGTTCATTTCATCCAGCAGGTCGTCAATGGTTAGTTTGCCCATATCAACCATGGTAGACAGTTCAGCAGCCAATGCAGTTGCTGTTTCTTCAGAAACCGGTTCGTCCAGTTTCTTTTTCTTATCGCTCTTATTACTTAATGGTTGTGATAATTTAGAACCATCACGATACAAAGCGCAGGCTTTTAAACCAAGCTCCCAGCTAAGTCTGTAAGAGTCTGCAATCTCGGCCTGTGTGGCTTCGTTTGGCAGGTTGATAGTTTTTGAAATGGCACCGCTTAAGAAAGGTTGCGCTGCACCCATCATACGAATGTGGCCGTGTGCATGTATGTAGCGTTCGCCTATCTGACCGCATTTGTTTGCACAATCAAAAACAGAAAGATGTTCGTCTTTTAAATAAGGAGCACCTTCCACCGTCATGGTACCACATATATATGTATTGGCCGCATCAATTTCATCATCGCTGTATCCTAAAGCTTCCAGCAGGCTCCATCCAAAATCCTGGTATTGTTCAGGTTTAAATCCTAATCTTTCCAAACAGGTTTCACCCAAAGTATATACATTGAAAACAAAACCAATTTCGAAAGCTGCACCTAAAACATTGTTCAGCTTGTCAATGTCTTCCTGCAACAATCCTTTTTCCATCAAAGTTTTTGTATTGATGAAAGGAGATTTATCTAAAGAAGCATGACCTTTTGCGTAAGCAACAATTTCTTCAATTTCTGCTTCGCTGTATTTTAAATTACGCAATGCCTGTGGCACGCTTTGGTTGATAATTTTGAAATAACCACCACCGCTTAATTTTTTAAATTTCACTAAAGCAAAGTCTGGTTCAACACCGGTTGTATCGCAATCCATTACCAAACCGATAGTGCCGGTTGGTGCAATTACGGTTGTTTGTGCATTGCGGTAGCCGTACTTCTCTCCCATTTGTACTGCATCATCCCATGCTTTGGTAGCGGCTTTCAATAAATAATCAGGACAATATTTTGCATTGATACCCTGTGGTTTTATTTCAATGCCTTCGTAAGCATCGCTTGCATCGTATGCAGCAGCACGGTGGTTACGCATTACACGTAACATGTGTGTTTTGTTTTCTTCGTACTTATCAAAAGTACCAAGGAAACTTGCAAGCTCTGCAGATGTTTTATAAGATACACCGGTCATGATGGCGGTGATGGCACCCGCAATACCTCTTGCTTCTTCGCTATCGTAAGCAATACCGCTTACCATTAACATAGAACCAAGATTTGCAAAGCCTAAACCAAGTGTTCTGTAATCGTAACTTAATTGTGCAACTTCTTTTGAAGGGAACTGCGCCATTAAAACAGATATTTCCAAAACAGTTGTCCAAAGGCGGCAGGTATGTTCAAAACCCTGTACATTAAATGTGTTATTGCTTTCATCAAAGAACTGGCGAAGATTAACACTGGCTAAATTACAAGCCGTGTTATCTAAGAACATGTATTCACTGCATGGGTTGGAAGCCCTGATAGCACCACCTTCGGGGCAGGTATGCCATTCGTTGATGGTAGTATCGTATTGAGTTCCGGGATCAGCACAACGCCATGCTGCGTAAGTTATCTGCTCCCACAGTTCTCTTGCTTTTACTTTCTTCATCACACGGCCATCGCTTCTTCCTTTCAGTTCCCATTCACCATCTTCATCTAAAATATTAAAGAAAGAATTTGGTATACGGATAGAGTTGTTACTGTTTTGTCCGCTAACAGTTCTGTAAGCTTCGCCTTCGTAATCGCTGGCATAACCTGCAGCAATTAAAGCAGCCACTTTATCCTCTTCCTCAACTTTCCAGTTGATGAATTTTTCAATTTCGGGGTGATCAAGATCCAGGCAAACCATTTTAGCTGCTCTCCTTGTAGTACCACCACTTTTAATAGCACCGGCTGCACGGTCACCAATTTTTAAAAAGCTCATTAAGCCGCTTGATGTACCACCGCCGCTTAATTTTTCGCCTTCGCCACGGATGCTGCTGAAGTTGGTACCCACACCACTTCCGTATTTAAAAATTCTTGCTTCACGTACCCAAAGATCCATGATGCCGCCTTCGTTCACGAGGTCATCGTTCACACTTAAAATGAAACAAGCATGTGGTTGAGGACGCTCATAAGCATTGGCCGATTTTTTCAACTGGCCATCTTTTGCATCTACATAATAATGTCCCTGTGGTTTGCCGGTAATGCCATACACTTCGTGCAAACCTGTGTTAAACCACTGCGGACTGTTTGGTACACAGGCCTGGTTTAAAATAGAGTATACCAGCTCATCATAAAATATCTGTGCATCATTTGCTGTTGCAAAATAATCATAGCGTTCGCCCCAAACACGCCAGCAATGCGCCATGCGGTGAGCAACCTGTTTAACAGTTGTTTCTCTTCCGGTTGTACCATCTTCTTTTGGAACACCGGCTTTGCGGAAATATTTCTGTGCAAGAATATCTGTAGCAATCTGGCTCCATTGCCTGGGCACTTCCACATTATCCATCTGGAAAACAATTTCGCCGGTTGGATTTTTAATTACTGAAGTACGGTAATCGTACTCAAACATATCGAAAGGACTAACCTCGTCTTTAGTAAACTGACGGGTGAACTGCAATCCTTTAGCAGGTTGTGATTTTTTTGCCATAACTATATAAGAAGCTTGATTTGTTGGGTTAAGTAAATAACAAGTCAACGAAAATATTTGTATTGATTGAGGAATCAAACTTATAAATATCAACACCTGTGGACAAAATTGGTGGATAATTTTGCAGACTCATACGGGCAGTGGATTTGCTCGCTTTTCCCCATTTTTTTTCAAAAATGTTCGTTTAAAAGCTTGGAAATTTCAGTAAAAATCCAATTGCCTGATTTCAGGCTGTTTGACCGTTTTTTGGCTGCTTAGATGAAATGCCTGCCGGTTAATTCAACTGCTAAAAAACGTCTTAGGTTTTTTAGCGGGCATTAATGAAAAGCCCCTGTATTCTAAAACGGATATTTTAGCATCATATCATTTATGCAATTGTTTAGCATGTAAACTTTCGTGTAAGTCATAAAAAAAGATCGCCATGCTATTGCACAGCCAAATCTAAATGAGTAGATTTATAGAAAACCTACTGACATGAATAAAAAATCACTCTTCTACATTCTTGGTGTATTGTGTATTGTTGCATCTGCAGCTATGTACTTTATCGGAAAAGAATCTGCTAACTTATCCGAATTGCAAGATTTCTGGTGGATACCATTGCCGCTGGGTGCATTGGCATTGCTGATAGCAAACAGAAAATAAAAGAAAATCCCCCGATGCATCGGGGGATTTTCTTTTACTGTTAAGCATTTATATTTGCAAACATGAGAGTTGTAATACAAAGGGTAAGCCAGGCTGCTGTTACCATTAACAATATTGTAAAATCTGAAATTAAAACAGGCCTCCTTGTTTTAGTTGGTATTGAAGATGCCGATACCAAAGAAGATATTGAATGGCTGAGCAACAAAATCGTTAACCTGCGCATTTTTGATGACGAAAAAAAAGTGCCCAATATCGCTGTAAAAGATATAGGGGGCGATATTTTACTGGTAAGCCAGTTTACCTTACATGCATCTACCAAAAAAGGAA
Source organism: uncultured Chitinophagaceae bacterium (assembly GCA_963715585.1). Lineage (GTDB taxonomy): Bacteria > Bacteroidota > Bacteroidia > Chitinophagales > Chitinophagaceae > Ferruginibacter. Next base: position 3,692,267 of record OY970254.1, read on the forward strand.
ACCGACCCTCTTACATAAAAGCAAGTAAGCCGGATATTGCCATACCGCTTTATGAAAAAATGATTCTGCAACTGGAAAATGATCTGGGCAAAAAAATCTTTACCGGTGAGTTTGGGGCTGATATGAAAGTATCGCTTTTAAACGATGGACCTGTAACTATCTTTATTGATACAAAAAACAAAGACTGATGACAGATATCACAATTAATGAAGCTCAAAAGAAAGTAGATGAATGGATTAATACCACCGGAGTACGCTACTTTAATGAATTGACGAACCTTGGCATACTTATGGAAGAGGTTGGAGAGCTGAGCAGACTGATGGTACGTAAATATGGCGAGCAATCTTTTAAAGAAAGCGATAAAGGAAAAGAGTTGAGCGATGAAATGGCTGATGTGCTTTGGGTATTGATCTGCCTGGCCAATCAAACCGGGGTTAACTTAACAGAAGCACTGGAAAAAAATTTTGAGAAAAAGAATTTACGGGATACACACAGGCATCAGCAAAATGAGAAATTAAAATAACCGAATGAAATTTATAGCCAAAAATATATGGTCAATAACCAAGCAATCTTTTTCCGATTTTATAGATAACAAGGTTTTTAAACTGAGTGCGGCCCTGGCTTTTTATACTATTTTTTCTCTGCCTGCCATGCTCATTATTATCATCTCCATCAGTGATATTTTTTATGGCAGGGCGGCTATAGAAGGAACCTTATACCACCAGATAGCAGGGTTTGTTGGCACAGATGCAGCACATCAAATACAGGAAACCATCCGGGGTGCGGCTTTATCCGGCAGCAGTTATTTTGCAACAGCAGTTGGCATCATCACCTTGCTTTTTGGGGCCACCAGTGTATTTAGTGAGATACAGGATTCCATCAATCATATCTGGAAATTAAAATCAAAACCTAAAGGAACAGGTTTTCTGAAAATGCTTTTTAACCGGCTGCTTTCTTTTTCACTGGTTGTAAGCCTCGGTTTTCTGTTACTGGTTTCATTACTTATAAACGGTGCTATGGATGCACTTTTAAACCGGCTTACCACCCTGTTTCCGCAGCTTACAGTAGTAATGGTGTATACCTTTAATCTCATCCTCACTTTTGGTATCACATCCTTACTATTTGGTATGATATTTAAGATACTGCCCGATGCACGCATTAAATGGAGACATGTAAGAGCCGGTGCATTTGCCACTGCAACGCTTTTTATGGTTGGCAAATTTTTAATAAGTTATTACATAGGCCATAGTCAGCTGTCAACCACCTATGGCACTGCAGGCTCCGTAATTGTTATGCTTTTATGGGTTTATTACTCGGCCATGATATTATATTTTGGCGCTGTTTTTACCCATGTGTATGCAGCACATACCGGCAGCCGCATTTACCCCAACAGCTACGCCGTTTGGGTACAGGAAATTGAAGTGGAATCGGAAAAATCAATAGAGGAGCAGCCCGAGGTAAAAACAGTAATTGAAACTACAGATGTACCACCTGCAGTATGACCGGTTTATTTTTTCTCATTTTTAACTGGCATAAAATATTTAGCGCATAAGCTGATCGCCCCTAAAACAATTAAAGGAATTGCATATTCGGATAACCAGGTAGTAATTGCCAGCATCGAAATGCCGGCAATCAGAAAACAGGCTCCAATTAAGTTATAAAGCTGTGCATTTTTATCATGGCTACTCTTTACTTTACCCGAACTCTCCCTTTTTTCATAAAGATTAAAGAACAATGTTGCGATCTCATCCTCGGTAAAACCTTCCTTACGCAAGCCGTTTTTAATTTCCCCTTCAGGCTCTCCTTTGCTTAATAGTTTTCTTATCTGCTTTATTTTTTCTTCTGTTATCATTGTAATAAATCCCTTTCCGGGATGATTAAACCCAAAGATAAAGGGTTGCAGGCACTGTAATTCATACAGCGGCAGAAACCCATGGCAGAATATTTTAAGTTTTGCCTTACTTTTGCAGCCTTATGGCAAACGAAACAAACAATTTTGCGGAACTTATTTCGCATTGTAAAGAATACGGTTATATTTTTCAGAGCAGTGAAATTTATGATGGCCTGGCGGCTGTATATGACTATGGCCAGAACGGAGCCCAGTTAAAAAAGAACATACGTGATTACTGGTGGAAGAGTATGACGCAGATGCACGACAATATCGTGGGCATTGATGCGGCTATTTTTATGCACCCAACCACGTGGAAGGCAAGCGGCCACGTTGATAATTTCAGCGACCCGATGATCGATAATAAAGACAGCAATAAAAGATACAGGGTTGATCATTTGATTGAAGGCTTTGCTGAAGAGTTGCCTGAAATAGATGCTAAACGACTGCTCGACGATATGGATGCATTACTGGCTAAAGATGATTACGCCGGCCTTAAACAATTAATTGAAGACAATAAAATAAAATGTGCAGTTAGTAAAACCTGCAACTGGACAGATGTTCGTCAGTTTAACCTGATGTTCTCTACAGAATTTGGTGCTGTGGCTGCTGATAACCCGGATGATAACAAAGTGTACCTGCGACCCGAAACTGCACAAGGTATCTTTGTAAATTTTTTAAACGTACAAAAAACCGGCAGGATGAAAATTCCTTTTGGTATTGCACAAACCGGTAAGGCTTTCAGAAATGAAATTGTTGCACGCCAGTTTATTTTCCGCATGCGTGAATTTGAACAGATGGAAATGCAGTTCTTCATCCGCCCCGGCACACAAATGGAATGGTACAAATTCTGGACGGAAGAAAGAATAAAATGGCACCAGAGTTTAGGAATTCCTGCGGAGAAACTACGTTTTCATGATCACGTAAAGCTGGCGCATTATGCCGATGCTGCTATGGATATTGAATTTGAATTTCCCTTTGGATGGAAAGAACTGGAAGGTATTCACAGCCGCACAGATTTCGATTTAAAACAACACCAGGAATTCAGCAAAAAGAAAATTCAGTATTTCGATAATGATATTGATGCTGCAACAAACAAACCTTACGGTAACTACACACCATATGTTGTAGAAACCTCTGTTGGTTTAGACAGGTTGTTCTTAACCATCATCAGCCTGGCTTATGCCGAAGAAAAATGGCTGAAAGAAGATGGCACAGAAGACAGCCGTGTGGTGCTAAAAATTCCTGCAAAGATCGCCCCTACCAAACTGGCCATTCTTCCTTTATTAAAAAAAGATGGACTGCCTGAAATTGCAAAAGAGCTGATGGATGATTGCAAAAGCAGCTTCATGTGTTTTTATGAAGAGAAGGATGCGATTGGTAAAAGGTACAGGCGCATGGATGCGATTGGCACACCTTTCTGTGTAACCATCGATCATCAGACTAAAGAAGATAACACAGTAACCATTCGCTATAGAGATACTATGACGCAGGAAAGAATTGCGTTAAGTGATGTTAAGAAATTGATCATGGAAAAGATCAGCTAAAATATATCATTACATTTTTCAAAGCTGTTGGCCTTAGGCTGACAGCTTTTTTATTGCCAATAACTTCAAACATGATTTATATCAGCAAGCCTGCTGAACTAAGTCAATGTATACTATGCAGCTTCCTTTTAATTTGGTCCCTCGTTCTGTTACTCACTAATTTATTATTATGTCAACACCCGACATTACAAAACCGGCCGACCTTACTGCACATGCTGATGGTACAGGCCCGTTAAGAAAACAACGCCCTTTGTACGTTGATTTTATGCCCCCTTGCAACAGTGCCTGCCCCGCAGGCGAAAACATCCAGGCATGGATGAGCTTTGCACAGGCAGGAAATTATTTTGAAGCCTTTCAAACCCTGGTTGAGGACAATCCCTTTCCCGCCATCATGGGCAGGGTTTGTGTTAAGCCCTGCGAAACAGGCTGCAACCGAACGCATATAGATACCACAGTAAACATCCATGCCGTGGAGCGCTATATCGGCGATGAAGCCATCAGGCAAAAATGGCCGGTACAGTTCAGGGCATTCAGCACAGGTAAAAAAGTGTTGGTAATTGGTGCCGGGCCTTCCGGCTTATCTGCAGCTTATCACCTGGCCCGCATGGGACATGAAGTGGTAATATATGAAGCCGGAGAACATGCCGGAGGCTTAATGTGGAGCGGTATTCCCGATTATCGTTTGCCAAAAGAAATACTCGATTTTGAAATAGACAGGATTGTTAGAGCCGGAGTAAAAATAGAATTGAATCATAAAGTGCAGGATATACTGCAGGAAAAAGAAGCCGGTAGTTTTGATGCGGTTTATCTTGGCATCGGTGCCGGGCTGATTCATAAAGAAGAATTTGAACAGGACGATTCAGTTTATATAAAAGATGCCTTTGCATTTTTTAATGAAGCAAAGACGAATCCTTCTCCGTTCATTAGTAAAAAAGTAGTGATCTATGGTGGTGGTAAACTGGCAATGTACCTGGCCAGGATGGTAAAAAGATTTGGTTCGGAAGCCACCGTATATTTTGCCGGCGATAAAAAACTAATGCCTGCATATGATTATGAAACAGAAGATGCTTTGGCAGAAGGTGTGGATGTGCAACTATTGAAAAGCATTAAAAGCATCAGCAAAAATAAGATCACGCTGGAGCAGATGAAAGTGGAAAAAGGAAAAGCCGTTGGCTGCAACGAATTTGAAACCATTGATGCAGATGTGCTCATCGTTGCCAACAAGCAGGAAACAGATTCAGGTTTCTTACGTTCCTTAACAGGCCTGGTTATTAATGAAGACGGCACCATTAAGATTGATATGCAACGCATGACCGGTTACGAAGGAATTTTTGCCGGTGGCGATATGTTGCCAGGCGAAAACCGCAGTGCCACCATTGCCATTGGCCAGGGAAAAAAAGCGGCTAAATATATTGATGCTTTTCTAAAAGCTGAAGCATTTCAGAAACCTGAAAAACATCTTACGGCCAGTTACAAAAAACTGCACATGTGGTACAAAACAGATGCACCACAAAAAGAACAGGACAAACTTGCTCCGGAAGTTGCCATACAAAATTTTGATGAAGTGAACGCAGGCTTATCTGAAAAAGAAACCCGGTACGAAGCACAGCGTTGTTTAAGCTGCGGCAACTGTTTTGAATGCGATGGTTGCTTTGGCGCATGCCCCGAAGATGCCATTATAAAACTGGGTGCCGGCAACCGTTACAAATTTAATTATGATGCCTGCACGGGTTGTGCTGTTTGTTACGAACAATGCCCCTGCCATGCCATTGAAATGATTCCAGAACCTGTTAAATCAATTTAAGATGCCCACTAAAAATAAATTAATTGCAACGATAGATGGAAACGAGGCTGCGGCTTATGTTGCTTATCGGGTGAATGAAATTTGCGCCATCTACCCCATCACACCTTCATCCACTATGGCCGAACTGGCCGATGAATGGAGTGCCAAAGGCATTAAAAATATATGGGGCAATGTGCCCGATGTTTTGGAAATGCAAAGCGAAGGCGGTGCAGCAGGCACAGTGCATGGTGCATTACAAACCGGTGCTTTAACAACCACTTTTACAGCATCACAGGGATTAATGCTGATGCTGCCCAACATGTATAAAATAGCAGGAGAACTTACTGCAACTGTATTTCATATTGCTGCCCGTTCGCTGGCAGCACAGGGCCTTTCCATTTTTGGTGATCACCAGGATGTGATGGCCGCAAGAACAACCGGATTTGCTATACTAGGTTCTGCCAGTGTGCAGGAGGCGCATGACTTTGCGCTGATCGCACAGGCAGCAACCCTGCGTTCCCGCATTCCCTTCATGCATTTTTTTGATGGCTTCCGCACATCGCATGAAGTGAATAAACTTGAATTGTTATCTGATGAACAGATAAAATCAATGATACCCGATGAATATGTTTTTGCTCACCGCAAAAGAGCGTTGAATCCCGATCATCCTTTCATCAGGGGAACCGCACAAAACCCGGATGTATATTTTCAGGGCAGGGAAACCGTAAATACATTTTATGATAATACCGCAGGCATTGTTGATGATGCCATGAAAGAATTTGAAAAACTTACCGGAAGAAAATATGAACTGTTTGAATATACCGGTGCTGCAGATGCAGAAAGAGTGATCATCATTATGGGCTCCGGTGGTGAAACTGTTAGCGAAACAGTGAATGCACTGACAGCAGCGGGTGAAAAAGTGGGTGTTATTCAGGTAAGATTATATCGTCCATTCTCTTTGGAACATTTTATCAAATCATTGCCTGCTTCAGTAAAATCAATTGCCGTGTTGGATCGCACCAAAGAATCAGGTGCCTCCGGTGAACCCATGTACCAGGATGTTTTATCAACCTTGGTAAGCGCATTACAACAAGGTAAGATCAAACAATTACCAAATATTGTCGGCGGACGTTATGGCCTTTCTTCAAAAGAGTTTACACCAGCCATGGTGAAAGCTGTTTATGACGAATTGAAAAAAGATCATCCAAAAAATAATTTTACCATTGGTATTAATGATGATGTAACACATACCAGTTTAACTTATGATGAATCCTATACTTTGGATGAATCTGAATGGCGGCAGGGCTTATTCTTTGGTTTGGGTGCAGATGGTACGGTGGGTGCCAATAAAAATACCATCAAGATCATTGGTGAAAATACAGACTTGTTTGCCCAGGGATATTTTGTGTACGATTCAAAAAAATCGGGTGCAAGAACCGTTTCGCATTTACGCTTCGGGCCAAAACCCATCAGGGCGCCTTATCTTATCAGCAAGGCAGATTTTATAGCAGCCCACCAATTCAACTTTACCGAAAAAGTAGAGATGCTGAATTTTATAAAACCCGGCGGAACATTTTTACTGAACAGTCCATTTAATAAAGAAGAGGTCTGGGATAAACTGCCCGGCGCTGTTCAGCAGGAGATCATCAGCAAAAAACTTTTATTCTATATTATTGATGCCAATACGGTTGCAAGAGATACAGGCATGAATGGCAGGATCAACACCATCATGCAAACCTGCTACTTTGCATTGAGTGGCGTGTTACCAAAGGCAGAAGCGATAGAACAGATCAAACATGCCATTGAAAAAACCTATACAAAAAAAGGCCGTGCGGTTGTAGAAAAGAATTTTGAAGCCGTTGATGCAACGCTGGCCAATTTATTTGAAGTGACTGTTCCTGCAACTGCAAGTTCCATTGGTAAAATGCTTGCGGTGGTTGGTAACGATGCGCCGGATTTTGTAAAGGATGTTACTGCCAAAATGATGTCGGGTCATGGCGATGAATTGCCGGTAAGCAAAATGTCCGTAGATGGAACTTACCCAAGCGGCACTACCAAATGGGAGAAAAGAAATATCAGCGACCAGGTGCCTTTGTGGGAACCCGACCTGTGTATACAATGCGGCAACTGTGCATTTGTTTGTCCGCATAGCGTAATACGTGCAAAATTTTACAACGAAGGATTTTTAAAGAATGCGCCGGATGGTTTTCAATCTGCGCCCATCAACTCAAGAGGTTTTCCCGAAACCAAATACACACTGCAGGTGTATGCAGAAGATTGTACCGGCTGTAACTTATGTGTGGAAGTTTGTCCCGCTTCAGATCCAATAAACCGTTCTTTCAAAGCCATTAACATGACGGAGAAAGAAACTGATCCGCTGAGAATTAAAAAACAGATCGGCTTCTTCGAAGATCTTCCATGGAACAACCGCTCCGAGATCAATTTCTCAACTGTGCATGGTGCACAGTTCATGGAACCACTGTTCGAGTTCTCGGGAGCCTGTGCAGGTTGCGGCGAAACACCGTACATCAAATTATTATCGCAGTTATTTGGCGACAGATTACTTGTTGCCAACGCAACAGGTTGCTCATCTATCTACGGCGGTAATTTACCAACTACCCCCTGGACCATGAATGCTGCAGGACAAGGACCAGCCTGGTCAAATTCTTTGTTTGAAGACAATGCAGAATTTGGATTGGGCATGCGCATGACAGCCGATCATCAACTGGCCATGGCGCATCGTTTATTAAAACAACTGGCGCCACAACTGGGTGATGCATTTGTGCAGGAGATCATGGATGCTCCGCAATTGCAGGAATCTGAAATTGCAGCACAAAGAAAAAGAATTGAATTATTAAAAGAGAAATTGCTGACCATCAACGAAGCAGCTGCTCAACATTTATTATCTGTTTGCGAACAGTTGGTACACCGCAGTGTATGGTTGGTGGGCGGTGATGGATGGGCTTATGATATTGGTTACGGCGGACTGGATCATGCATTGGCCAGTGGAAAAAATATAAATATACTGGTGCTGGATACTGAAGTGTACAGCAACACTGGCGGACAAAGTTCTAAATCAACGCCTACAGCTGCTTCTGCAAAATTTGCATCGGCCGGTAAACGTGGTGGTAAAAAAGATCTGGCCATGCAGGCCGTGTCTTATGGTAATGTATATGTAGCAAGAATTGCATTTGGTGCAAACCCGCAACAAACCATGCTCGCCATGCGTGAAGCCGAAGCTTACGATGGCCCATCATTGATACTGGCTTACAGTCATTGCATTGCACATGGCTACGATCTGAAAGATGGATTAACACAACAGAACAATGCAGTTGCCAGCGGCTACTGGCCACTGATGCGTTACAATCCTGTTTTAAGAATGAAAAAACTGAATCCTTTTATTTTGGATTCTACCCGGCCAGATATGCCATTGAAAGAATTTGCTTACAAGGAACTGCGTTACAAAGTACTTACGCAAACCAATCCTGTAGAAGCAGAAGAGCTGATGACACTGGCACAGGAAATGGTGAACCTGCGCTGGAAAAACTATGAGGAGCTGGCAACAAAAACTGCCAGTGACTTTACACCGGTGGCTTGATGTGATTAATAGATAAAGGTTAATAATAACTAAAGCTGTCAGGGTGAGCTTGTCGAACCCGGTTTAATCGAATGAACCCGCCTTCGACAGGCTCAGGCTGACATTACGATTGTTTAACAATAAAATTTTTTTATGGACTTACGTACAACTTACATGGGATTAAACCTGAAATCACCGATCGTGGTTTCTGCCTGCACTTTATCAGAAGAGGTTGGCAATATTGTTCAGATGGAAGATTCCGGAGCAGGTGCCGTGGTATTATTCTCGCTGTTTGAAGAACAACTGAAAAAAGAAGAAGCAAAGTACGAAGCCATTGTAAGCAGTACCAGCAATATGTTTGCTGAAGCCAGCGATTTCTTTCCTGACCTGGATGCTTATCATAAAGGATCAGATCAGTACTTGGAAATAATCCGTAAGGCAAAAGAAAAAGTAAATATTCCGATCATTGCCAGTTTGAATGGCATCACTAACGAAGGCTGGATACATTATGCAAAGCAAATGGAACAGGCTGGTGCCGATGCTTTGGAAATAAATATCTTCTTTATCCCGGCTGATGTGCATTTATCAACGTCTGCGGTGGAATATCGCTACCTGAATATCATTGATGAAGTAAAAGCAACCGTTAAAATTCCTGTGGCCGTAAAACTCAATCCGTACTTCAGCGCCATGGGCAATATGGCCAAGCGCATGCAGGAATACAAAGCCGATGCACTGGTTTTGTTCAACCGTTTTTACCAACCCGATTTTGATATCAATAAATTAACACTGCTGCACAATTTGCAATACAGCGAATCCAACGAGATCAGGCTGCCGCTTTTATGGATCGCACTTTTATATGGCCGTGTGCCCATTTCGCTGGCAGCTACTACTGGTGTACAAAGCTCTATTGAAGTGATCAAATATATCCTGGCCGGTGCCGATATTGCCATGACAGCTTCTGCCCTGTACAAAAACGGCATTGGCTATTTAAAAACGATGAACAAAGAATTGGAATCATGGATGCTGACAAAAGGATTTGACAGTATTGATGCCTTTAAGGGAACCATGAGCCAGCAGCACATTTCAGATCCTACCGGTTACGAAAGGGCCAATTATATTAAAATATTGGAAAGCCAGAAATAATCACCATTAGACATTAAATCTAACCTAATAAAAGCTGTCAGGTTGAGCTTGTCGAAACCGGAACCATTAGAAAAGAACCTCTTTTATTTGTGAACCCGCCTTCGACAAGCTCAGGCTGACAGTATAATTTTAATATCTAATAGCTATAAATTAATCTTTTATCAAAAAAACCCGCAAAATATTTTGCGGGCTTTTTCGATCTCATGCTCTTTACTATTTGCTTTCAAGCGCCGCCTGCGCAGCAGCCAAACGCGCAATCGGCACACGGAACGGTGAACAACTTACATAGTTCATTCCCAGCCTGTGAAAGAATTTCACGCTGTCGGCATCGCCACCATGCTCACCACAAATACCTACTTTAAGATGCGGCTTTGCTTTTCTTCCGCCATTGATACCGGCCCTCACCAGTTCTCCCACACCATCCTGGTCAATCGTTTGGAACGGATCATAAGGAAGAATTTTCAGATCGAGATATTTTGGTAAGAACCCGCCAATATCATCACGGCTGAAACCAAAACTCATTTGCGTAAGATCGTTGGTGCCATAACTGAAGAAGTCAGCCACATGCGCCATCAGTTCAGCACGTATGGCAGCTCTCGGTGTTTCAATCATGGTGCCGTAGAGGTAAGGTATTTTTTTCATTTTCATTTTTACACAAACTTCTTTATACACCCTGTCAACTATTTCCTTCTGATGTATCAGTTCATTTACCGTACAGGTTACGGGAACCATAATTTCAGGAAATGCTTTTTTGCCGCTCTTCAATAGCTCGGCAGTTGCTTCTAAAATAGCACGAACCTGCATCTCTGTAATTTCAGGGAAACTGATACCCAGTCTTACACCACGATGGCCAAGCATCGGATTATTCTCATGCAGGGCAAGCACTCTTCTTCTTAATACACTCATACTGATGCCCAGTTCTTTTCCAAGATGATGTAATTTTTCTACATCGTGTGGTACAAATTCATGTAGTGGCGGATCCAGCAAACGGATTGTAACCGGGTAACCCTTCATTACTTTCATCGTGTCTTTAATATCCTTCTTCACATACTTAAACAATTCATTTAGTGCTGATCTGCGTTCCTGTTCAGTTTTACTTACAATCATTTTACGTAACAGGAATAATGGCTGTTCACTTCCTTCGCCATAAAACATATGCTCTGTGCGGAACAAGCCAATACCTTCAGCGCCGAATTTCATGGCGTGGCCTGCATCCTCGGGTGTTTCTGCATTGGTTCGTACAGCAATCTGTTTTATTTTATCTACCAGCTTCATCAGGTATTTGTACGATTCGTTTTTATCCAGGTCAATATCTGTTAATGCCAGGCTGCCTTCATACACCAGGCCTTTTGTACCGTTCAGACTCAGCCAGTCACCTTCCTTAATGATCTCGCCGTTCTTTGCGTGAAATGTTTTTGTGTCGGCATGTATTTCAATATCTGAACAACCAACGATACAGCATTTGCCCCAGCCACGTGCTACCAATGCAGCGTGTGATGTCATACCACCCTTGGTAGTAAGTATGGCCTGTGCCTTATGCATTCCATCCACATCTTCAGGCGATGTTTCTTCACGAACTAAAATCACTTTTTCTCCTTTGGCTGCCCATGCTACTGCCTCATCGGATGTAAACACCACACGTCCTCTTGCGCCACCGGGCCCTGCCGGCAAACCCTTTGCAATGGGTTTGGTAATAAGTTCTGCAGCAGGATCAATCATCGGCAACAACAACTCAACCAGTTGATTGGGCGCTACCCGCATAACTGCAGTTGCAGCATCAATTAATTTTTCTTTGTGCATTTCTGCAGCCATTCTTACAGCAGCAATTCCATTTCGTTTACCAACCCGGCATTGCAGCATAAACAGCTTTCCTTTTTCAATGGTAAATTCAATGTCCTGCATGTCTTTGTAATGCTGTTCCAGCCTTTTCTGATAACTGAACAACTCTTTGTACAGTGCAGGCATTAATTTTTCCAGCGAAGTAAATTGTTTGCTTTGGTCATTCATCGAATATTGATTCACCGGTGCCGGTGTGCGGATACCAGCCACCACATCTTCACCTTGTGCATTTACCAGGTACTCGCCATAAAATTTATTTTCTCCGTTGCCGGGATTGCGGGTAAAAGCAACACCGGTGCAACAGTCATTACCCATATTACCAAATACCATCGACTGCACATTTACGGCAGTACCCCATTCATCCGGAATCTTTTCTATCCTGCGGTATTCAATGGCACGCTTACCATTCCAGCTGCTAAATACAGCGCCGATGCCACCCCACATTTGTTTCCAGGGATCATCAGGAAAATCAGTACCCAATATTTTCTTGATTGTTTTCTTATAATCGGCAACCAGTTCTTTCAGTTCATCAACAGTAAGTTCTGTGTCGCTGGTATATTTTTGCTTTTGTTTGATGTGCTCCAGTTTTTCATCCATCATCTTGCGGATACCTTTTCCATTTTTTACTTCAATACCTGCACCTTTCTCCATCACCACATCTGCATACATCATAATGAGGCGCCTGTATGCATCATAGGCAAAACGTTCATCGCCGCTTTGTGCAATCAATCCACCAATTGTTTTATCAGTTAGTCCCACATTTAAAACCGTTTCCATCATACCCGGCATACTACGCCTGGCACCCGAGCGAATAGAAACCAGCAATGGATTTTTTACATCACCGAATTTTTTACCGGCGAGTTTTTCCATTTTAGCCAGCGATTCTTCTACCTGGCTTTTTAAAACTTTAGGGTAGGTTTTTTTATTGTTATAAAAATAAGTGCAGACTTCAGTGGTAACCGTAAACCCTGCAGGTACCGGTAGCTTGAGTTTTGGATGTCCTGCCATCTCTGCAAGATTGGCTCCCTTGCCACCCAAAAGGTTTTTCATCGATTCATTTCCATCGGCTTTGCCGCCGCCGAAGAAGTAAACATACTTTCCGGCTGTTGTTGATTTTGACATAATTATGTGATTTTAAATCTTACACATAGTTATGCCTTGTTTGCTTTATTTTTTAAAACATGACTCATCTTAAATGGTGATTCTTATCATTTAAATAGCAAGAAAATTGAGCAGAAATAAATAATTCAAAACAGCAAAAAGGAACTTCATTGTAGCCTTAGTGCAGGCTATTGAAAAACTCAATTATTTGAGAAGGACTTGGGTTCACCAATATTACTTTCCGGTTCTCATCCAATAATACTGAGAACGGAATGCCTGTAATATTGTATTTACGGGCAATTGAACTTTCACTGCCTTTAAGATCGCTGACATTTATCCACTCAAGCTTGTCCTGTGTAATTGCATTCAACCATTTTTGCCGGTCTTCATCCAAAGAAATACTGACGATCTCAAGCCCAGCCCCTCTTGCTTTTTGATATGCTTCACGTAAATAAGGATGATTAGCCCTGCATGGGCCGCAGTAACTTGCCCAAAAATCAATAAGCACATACTTACTTTTTAAAGACCTGAACTTAAACTTTTTTGCATGATCATCTTTCATCGTAAAATCTTCAAAAATATTTCCCGGTTTTAAAAGCTGAAGCCTGTTAAGCGCATTTAATAAATCTTTGCCTGCTTCAGATTGTTGCTGTTCGGTATTTAATCTGTAATAGAGTTTCTGCATAAGGTCCATTCCAAGAGTACGTTCGTAGAATTGAATTAGCCAGGGAAGTACTTTGGAATCAGGTCTTACTTTAAAAACGCTATCAATTTCCCTAAATGAATTATCTCTCCAAAAACTATCCCTGCCAGGTTTTGTGGCTTTACTCAAACTATCCTGAAATGCCTTCATTTCCTTCTCTGAATAAAAACTACGATTCATTGTAGTTTTAGAAATTATCCGGGTTTTGGGCAAAAGGGTGTAATAGTATAAATAAGTATCCTCAGAACCGATAACTGAATCAACAGTTAGTTTCATTTTACCATTTTGATTAGGTTTTTCTGATAGAAAAACATTTTTTATACTCCTATCCAGCCATATTGATGTTGTAGATTTCCTTGTTGTGATCTGCATTTCTCCAGGCTCCGAAAAACTGCCGGAATATATAAAGCTTCCGTCAGCCTGAATGGAAATACTGTCCATATGCATTTTGGGATAAGCAATTAAAAGGGAAGATACAGATGAAGGTTGCTGAAGTTTTCCTTTCAATGTAAATGCCATATCCTATGATTGGGAAGAAAAAAAGAAAGTTGAAAAAAGTGAAAGGCAGAGCAGTTGTTTCATTGATGAAAATTACTCTTATAAAACTAAAAATTGTCCTAAAATTAAAACACCACTAGTTTACATCTTCATAATAAGGGATCTCATCGTGACTTACATCTTCTTTTTGATGCCAGTAAGCCATAGTTACCACATGCCCATCGGGTGTTTTAAGCAACCGGCCATAAATGGCATTGATGGTATTGTATGTGTAATCTGTTACACCAACGGTGAATGTTTCGGGTGCTGCAGGCGTTGGGGGCGGCGGCGGAGGGGCAGGGGTTTCTTCTCCTTCTACCACTTTTGCTACAGGGGCCGCAGCGACTTTAGGCGGTGGAGATGGAACAACCACCACGGTAAATTTATTATACTCCAATATTTTTTTTAAGAAGGCAACTCTTTCCGGCGACACATTCTTTTCCACGATGCCGCATTTAACGCCATCTAACTCTTCAAATTCGTGATTCTTATTAATTGCCATAACGCCATTTTGATTTTTTACTTTTACCTTTTGACTTTAAGCAAACGATTGAATGTAATCATAAATCCAGCTCAATAATCCCACCAGCACAATACCTGCTGCACATATTGTTAATCCAAGTTTTGCAGATGGTTCAATGTTGATTTTGTCGAGCGGTTCCTCATTTTTATCCATGAATATCGATCTGATAACCCGTAAATAATAATATAAAGAGATGATCATATTGAGTGCTGCAATAATAATGAACAGGTAACTTCCTTTTGATGCCCCCGCCGTCAACAAAAATAATTTACCAAAGAAACCGGCTGTTGGCGGAATACCGGCCAGCGAAAACAATGCAAGCGCAAGTACCCAGCTTAAAAACGGATTGGTTTGATACAGGCCTTTGTAGTCATCAATATTTTCTCTGCCGGCTTTGGCAGCAATAGCTGCGGCCACACCAAATGCTGCCAGGTTTGAAAACACATAGATCAGAATAAAATAAACTACCGAGGTAGTGCCTTGTATTGAATTGCTGCTGATGCCTAACAATATAAAACCAACCTGCGCAATGGATGAAAAAGCAAGGAATCGTTTTATATTCTGTTGCCTCAAAGCAAACAGGTTTCCGATGATCATGGTTGCAATAGAGAGTATCATTACCAGGTTATACCATATGGCATGCATGGGTTGAAACACTTTGTACAAGGTGGTCATAAAAATAAAAGCAACTGCCCCTTTTGATATTACCGAGAGAAATGAAGTAACTGCTATCGGCGACCCTTCATACACATCTGCGGTCCATAGATGAAAGGGAACAATAGATAATTTAAATGCAAAGGCCGAGAACAAAAATATCAAAGCAAGTATTTGCAGCGAACTACCGTTTAATTGTTGCGGCAATTCAGCAAAACTGATAGTGCCTGTTGCGCCATACATTAAAGAAATGCCAAACAATAAAATGCCGGAAGAGAAAGCTGATGATAAGATCATCTTCATAGCAGCTTCGGAAGACCTTTTTTTATCGAGGTCGAAATTGGCCATAGCAGCCACAGGAATGGTTGATAGCTCCAGTGCTAAAAAGAACATCAGCAGATTTCCGCTGGAAATTAAAAAGAACATCCCAAGCAATGCCGATAACATCAGCATAAAAAACTCGGGCATGTGTTCAGATTTTTTAAACCAATCGGCAAACAATAAAGAAATGAGATAAACACCCAGGCTTAAAATATTTTTTTGCAGCACGATCATGTTTGTTGTGAGATACATCCCATCAAACAATGTTCCTTCGGTATTTAAGAAAAAACCGGCAAGAAAATTCAACAATAGCAAAACCTGTATCACCAATAACATGGTTTCATTTTTTAAGCCCTTGCCTAACTTAATAAACAGGAGCAGAAAAATGATACCGGTTATTACCAGTTCAGGCTTCATCAATGTGAGTATTTCATTCATCATTTAAACCTATAAGGTTTTTAAAAATCATTAAAACTGCAAAGCCTTAAAAAACCTTATAGGTTTTATTTAAATTTTTGCATAATTACTTCTGCACCCGGGCTTACCAGATCATTCAGCCAGAAAGGCGCTATACCAATCGCTATAATACCCGCTATCAAAATTAAAGCAGCCAGTTTTTCATTCCAGGTTGCATCTTTTAACTCTTCAAATCCGGCTGTTAAAGGGCCCATGGCTGTTTTAGTAACTGCCCTTAAAATATAAACTGCGGTTACTACAATTGACAGGCAGGCTAAAATAGTTGCAACTCTCCGGAATGCATCAGGATGTTGCCAGGAGCCCATGAACACAGTCATCTCTGCAACAAAACCACTAAGCCCCGGTAAACCCAGCGAGCATAAACCAACAATAAATAAAACCGTAATAATGAATGGCATTCTTTTCAACAAGCCGCTCATTTCACTCACCTGCCTGGTATGTGTGCGTTCGTAGATCATGCCAATAACAGCAAAGAAAAGCGCTGTCATCAAGCCATGCGATACCATTTGCATCACAGCACCCGTCATGGAGGTTTTGGTTAACATGCCAATGCCCAGCAAAACAAATCCGCAATGGCTCACAGATGAATATGCATTGATGTATTTCAGATCCTTCTGCATCATGGTAGCAAAGGCGCCATATAAAATTGCTATTACAGAAAGTACAATGATGATGTTGGCATATTCCTTTGCGCCTTCGGGCATGATGTATGTTGCCACACGTAAACAACCATAGCCACCAAGTTTCATAGATATACCTGCCAGGAACATAGAACCTGCTGTTGGTGCTGATGAGTGACCATCGGGCACCCAGGTATGAAACGGAAACAAAGCAGTAAATACACCAAAGCCCACAAACAACAATGGGAAGCAGATCATTTGCGTTTGAATGGGAATATTCAGTTGTGATAATTGCATCAGATCAAAACTGTGTGCATCATTTGAAAAATATATTCCCAGCAATCCTACCAGCACCAATGCAGAGCCAGCCATTAACATCAATGCCAGTTTATTGGCAGCGTATTCTTTTTTGCCGCTACCCCAAATACCGATGAGTAAATATTTTGGAATTACCGCTATCTCTAAAAAGAAGAACAGGATAAAGAGATCGAGTGAAATAAAGAAACCGTAAGCACCGAGACTTAATAATATAAGCAGGAAGTAAAATTCCTTCGTCATTTTGGTTACGTTCCAGCTAACCAACACGCCGGCAATTACCACAAAGGCAGTTAACAAAATCATCGCTACAGAAATACCATCAATACCCAAATGAAAACTAATATGCCAGGAAGGGAACCAGTTGTACTGCTGCTCAAACAGCATCTGTGCTGTATTCCCTGCTGCTCTTTCTTTGTAATAACTAAACAGCAAGGCGAAAGCCAATACAAATTGCGCTGCAGATCCTGCCAGTGCTACAGCCTTAACCTGCCGGGCGTTACGCATCAGCAAAACAGCTACTGCTGTAAGTAATGGTAATAATATTAATAATAATAAATTCATGCAGTTTGTTAAATCAATTTTCTATTTCCACCAATAAATAAACAGTAAAGCCAGGCCAATTACACCCACTAAAAAGTAAATGGCATATTGCTGTACTTTACCAGATTGAACTCCTTTTATTATTTCTGAAATATCTTTTGTTCCGTTGCCGGTCGCATTCACCAGTCCATCCACAATATTTTTATCTATCCACGCTGCCGGTCTTCCAATTAAATTAAAAATTATTTTTTGTGTGATGAACAGATAAATTTCATCGATATAGAATTTATGATAAGCCACTTTGTATAATCCACTAAGCGATGCTGCAAACTTATCAGGCTTATTATTTTCGGTTTTATACATCCACATGGCAATAAAAATACCTGCCAGTCCCAATGCTACAGGTGCTATGGAAAACTGCAGATGAAATGCTGTCTCCAGTTTTTTTCCATCAGAACTAACAAAATGGCCAAAGGGAATAAATCCTGCAACTGCAGCACCAACGGCTAATAAAACCAACGGCATCATCATCGCAAAACCACCCTCCCCTTTATGTTCGCCATGTACATGCGCTTCTTTATTCCAGAAAATACGGAAATACAAACGGAACATGTAAAATGCCGTTAAGCCTGATGTGATCAATGCTATCCAGTAAATGGCTGGGTTATGTTCATAAGCAGCCAGTAAAATTTCTTCCTTGCTGAAGAAACCTGCAAATGGTGGTACCCCGGCAATAGCAAGGCAGGCTATTAAGAAAGTGATATGTGTGATGGGTAAATATTTTCTCAATCCGCCCATGTCTTTCATTTCGTTGCTGTGTATATAATGTATCACAGCACCGGCACCTAGGAACAACAATGCTTTAAACATGGCATGCGTAAATAAATGGAACATAGATGCGGTGTAACCCAGTCCATCTTCTCCTCCATATTTTGAAACACCTAGTGCAAACATCATATACCCGATCTGACTCATGGTGGAATAGGCAAGCACTCTTTTAATATCTGTTTGTGTACAGGCTATAAGTGCAGCTATCAATGCAGAGATGGCACCAACATAACCAACCATGGTTAATGCATGGGGAGATGAAATGGCAAACACAGGAAATAACCTGGCTACTAAAAACACACCGGCCACCACCATTGTTGCCGCATGTATCAATGCTGAAACCGGCGTTGGGCCTTCCATCGCATCGGGCAACCAGATATGTAACGGAAACATGGCACTCTTACCTGCACCACCAATAAATACCAAAACCAGGCCCAAGGTTAATGCAGACACACCGATGAAAGATGCAGCAGCAGCACTTTTATATCCTGCAGTTTCAGGCGAAGTTAATGTTGCGATCAATGTATTAAAATCAAGTGTGCCGGAATGAAAAGACAATATTAATATGCCGATCAAAAATCCAACATCAGCAAAGCGGGTAACAATAAAAGCTTTTTTGCACGCAGCAACAGCACTTGGTTTATCGTAATAATAACCGATCAATAAGAAAGAAGAAACACCAACCAGTTCCCAGAATATATATATCTGGAAAATGTTTGAAGAAACAACCAGCCCGAGCATGGAAAAAGTAAAGAGGCCGAGGAAGGCATAATAAACCGGGAACCTCTCATCACCTTTCATGTAACCCAGGCTATAAATATGTACCATCAAAGAAATAAAGGTTACCACCACCAGCATCATAGCAGATATCGGATCAAGGATGATACCCATATCTATTGAAACCCCTTCACTAAATTGTAACCAGGTATATTTAAGCGGAACCAGTTTTTGATAAATGCCATCCACTTTTCCATACTCAAAGAAATATCCATATGCTGTATACAAAGCCAGCACTGTTGAAACCAGTAATAATGTTGTTCCGATAATGCCCGATGTATTCTTGAAATATTTTCTTCCAAATATTCCGAGCATTAAGAATCCTGCCAGTGGCAGCAGGGGAATGAGTGCTATGTAAGTTGCGTTTGGCATTTAATATTTCATTTCTTCAGCATTCTCCACATCAATTGATTTATGACTGCGGTATAAATTTATAATAATGGCTATGGCTACTGCCGCTTCAGCCGCAGCAATGGCAATAATAAAAATGGTAAAGAACAAGCCATCCAATTTATCGTACCACAAATATTTATTGAAGGCAATAAAATTCAGGTTAACGCTGTTCAATATCAGCTCAACACTCATGAGCATGGTAACCAGGTTGCGCCTGGTAAAAAAACCATACACACCAATAAAGAAAAGCGTGGTGCTGATGAAAAGCATGTGATATAATCCTGGCTCTATCATTCAGTTTCTGGTTTTGATTTTAATGCAATTACAATACAACCGATCAATGCTGCCAGCAATAACATACTCACCACTTCAAATGGTAATGAATATCCTCCCTCATCTACACCCAACATTTGATTACCAATATTGGCAACAGTTGGTTCAATGGCTTTATTACCTGTTTCTACAAAAGCATGCTGGGCCAGTTGCAGCATCACCAATGCCAGTCCGCAAAAGGAAGCCAGTGCAGCAAATAACTGTCTGCCTAATTTTTGTTTGGGCAATTGCTCTCCGGCCTGCTGGGTAAGAAAAATAGAAAAGATGATGAGCACCACAATACCTCCAACATACACTACAATTTGTACCGCAGCAATAAATTCATATTGCAGCCAGAAATAAATTCCGGCAATACCTATCAATGAAAACAACAGGTAGATGGCTGCCCGGAATATCATTCTGGTGGTAACAGCCAGCAGTGCACTCACCAAAGTGATTGCAGCCAGTAAATAAAATATGATGTTGATCCGGTCATGAATAAGTCAAAAATAAAAAGTCAAAACTCAAAAGCTACTTTAAAATCTGAAGTGCTGACAAGTTGAAATTTTTTAATTTTTAATTTTTAATTTTTAATTCACTACTCTACCCCGTCCATTATTTTGGATCCGGGATTATTTAAAATTTTAGTTAAGTCGGCCCTGTTAAAAACACTATGCTCAAAAGTCTGTGCCATTACAATTGCATCAGATGGACAGGCAATGATACACAGGTTGCACATGGTACATAGTTCCAGATGATACACCAGTTTATCAATCGCTTTTTTCTTTTTGCCTTCGGGTGTTATATCAAATTTGGTAACCACTTTTAAAGTTGCGTTCGGACAAGCCAGTTCACAGGCAGTACAACCGGTACAACGGTGTTCATTATTCTCGTCATGCGGCATTACCACTTCGCCTTTAAACCTGTCGGCCAGCACAAGCGTATCTCTATTATCAGGATACTGCTCGGTAATAATTTCTTTGTGATGAGTAAAATAATAACCGGTGCGGCGCATGCCTACCAACAGTGATTTTAATCCACTGAAAACATCCTTTATGTATTTAACTATAAACATCTTTTTCTTACTTTAAAAATGCCAACCCAAAATTGCAATGGCCGTTACCAATAATAAATTGAACATGCTGATTGGTAATAAATATTTCCATTCCAATGTCAGCAGCTGGTCAATGCGCAAACGTGGGAATGTCCACCTGAACCACATGATCACAAATATTAAGAAAAACGTTTTGCCAAAAAACCATACACTGGATGGTATATAATCCATTACATGATTAAATGCTTCCCAATGCCCGATATGAAACGGCATCCATCCACCCAGAAATAATGTAGCACCAATAGCGCACACAATAAATACGTTGATATATTCCGCAAGGAAGAACAAAGCGAATTTCATTCCCGAATATTCTGTATGAAAACCGGCAGTTAATTCGGACTCAGCTTCGGCCAGATCGAAAGGCGCCCGGTTTGTTTCGGCTGTTACCGCAATTATAAAAATGACGAATGAAATGATCACCGGAATATGCCCCTTAAATATCCACCAGCCATCAGCCTGTGCGTTGATGATATCGGTAATATTTAAACTGCCGGTCAATACAACAATGGTAAGAATGGATAAGCCTGCAGATAATTCGTAACTCACTATTTGTGCGCCACTACGCATGGCACCCATTAATGAATATTTATTGTTACTTGCCCAGCCTGCCATTAAGATACTGATGACCATGATGGATGAAACTGCGGAGATATACAGCACACCAATATTCATATCCCACAATTGAAATCCTTTTGCAAAAGCGATTGGTGCCATCAGCAACATGGCCACCATCATAGCAATGAAAGGCGCCAGGTTGAATAAGAATTTATCTGCTCCATCGGGCGTCATCCCTTCTTTAACCAATAACTTCAAAGTATCTGCCAGTGATTGCATTAGCCCAAACGGACCAACACGGTTTGGGCCCAGTCTTATCTGCATCCATGCGGCAACCCTTCTTTCCATAAGTACCAATACCAAACCCAATACTGCAAACAAACCAATCACAGCAATGCCGGCAATAACCATCTCAATGATCATCGCCCATGTTGGATTGAATGTCTGATTCAACCAATCATGAATTGCACTTGATATGTTTGTTAAGCTCCACATAATAACCCCCTCCGCCCCCTGAAGGGGGAACTTTAGAGAATAATTTTTTAAGTTCTTTCCTTTGTTTCTAAAATCATTTATAATATCTCTGACTTCTTTTAGCCAACCAAAAACTCTTGCAACATCCGACTCCCAGTTCCCCCTTCAGGGGGCGGAGGGGGTTTCTTATCTATCAATATCCGGTATAACCAAATCTAATGTTCCCATCATCGCCACCAAATCGCCCAGTTTACTTCCTCTTGCCATATGATCAAGGGCCGAAAGATTTGAAAATCCCGGTGAACGGAATTTTATGCGGTAAGGTGTTGTTGCTCCTTCACTCACTATATACACCCCCAACTCTCCTCTTGCTGTTTCCACTCTTGTATAAAATTCTCCTTTGGGTAATTTCAACACGGCTTTTGTTTTTGCCTGGAAATCACCTTCGGGTATATTATCAATCAGTTGTTCTATAATGCGTATTGATTGTTTCATTTCCCTGATCCTTACCATATACCTAGCCAGCGAATCGCAACCGGTTTCCAGTATCTCATCAAACTGCACTTTATCATAAACTGCATAAGGATATAATTTTCTGATATCGCAGTTTACGCCGCTGCCTCTTGCGGCAGGGCCGCTGCAGCCATAGGATATTGCATCTTCTTTAGATAAAACTCCTACGCCCTTCATCCTGTTTATAAAAATGATATTGCCGGTAACCAGTTCATCGTATTCATCAATCTTTCTGTTAAACAGTACGATGAACTCCTTTACTTTTTTCTGAAAGTCGGGATGCAGATCGGCCATTAAACCACCGGGCACATAGTAATTCATGGTAAGCCTGGCACCGCAGGTTTCTTCCATGATCTCGTTGATCTTTTCTCTTTCTCTGAACGCATGAAAGAACGGCGTGAATGCACCTATGTCCATTGCCATAGCGCCCCACCACAATTCATGCGAAGCAATTCTTGTGAGCTCATCCATGATCACCCGGATGACCTGTGCTCTTTCGGGCACTTCTATTTGCATTGCTTTTTCAACACATAAAGAACAGGCATGATTATTTATATGGGCAGAGAGATAATCCATGCGGCTGGTAACATAAATGAATTGCCGGTAAGTAAGGCTCTCACACATTTTTTCAATAGAACGATGAATGTAACCTAGATGTGGCTCAACCTTTTTGATGGTCTCACCATTCAGCGTAATCACCAGGTGCAATACACCGTGTGTAGCAGGATGTTGAGGTCCTACATTGATGATCAGATCACCTTCGGTGGTTGTGCCTATTTCTTCAAACATATCAGAGCTTAATCATGTTAATTGGGTCTTCAAAATCTTTCCGCATCGGGTTCTTTCCTTCCCAGCCATCGGGTAATATTAATAACCGCAGGTCGGGGTGATTTAAAAAATTAACGCCAAACATTTCATACACTTCTCTTTCATGAAACTCAGCCGTTTTCCAGATATGGCTTACAGATTCGATCTCCGGTTTAGCTGCATCCAGTTTTGATTTGATAACAATATTGTGGCGATACTTTGTAGAGCTGAGATGATACACCATCGTAAGGTGCGTCTTCCAGTCTATACAAGTAAGGCAAAAAAGATAATCGAAGAATAAAGAATCGTCATTGCGAAGCTTAGTTGCAAAAGATAACCAATCAGCAGGCTCTACATTAATGTTGAGCCATTCGCCGGTTTCATCAAACGTGGCGGCAGGAAGCAGTTCGGTTATTTTGGTTTTCAGTTCCTCGTTATTCATACAATATTATATACCTGACTTTATTTGTTCTCTTGTTTTTCCGGCTTTTATCTTTTCCTGTAAACTTATTAAAGCATGAAGCAATGCTTCGGGCCTTGGCGGGCAACCTGCTACATATACATCTACCGGTATGATATGATCGGCGCCTTTAACAACAGAATACGTATTATAAAAGAAGGGGCCGCCACTGATGGCGCATGCACCCATCGCAATTACATATTTAGGATCACCCATCTGGTCATACAAACGTTTTAATACCGGGCCCATTTTATTTACGATGGTGCCGGCAATGATGATCACATCCGCCTGGCGTGGCGAAGCACGTGCCACTTCAAATCCAAATCTTGAAAAATCGTATTTGGCTCCCGCCACGGCCATGTATTCAATACCACAGCAACTGGTAGCAAAAGTGAGCGGCCATAAAGAGTTAGACCTTGCCCAGTTGATCACATCATCCAGTTTGCTGAGCACGATGCCGCCTCCGGGCGTTTCGTGAATCTGCCCCGGAAAATCTTTTGCCTTTGTATTTTGTTTTACATCCATTTTAAAGCACCTTTTTTATGTGCGTATAAAAATCCCATAAATAAAATGAAAAAGAAAATCACAATTTCCACCAGGGCAACCCAGCCCACTGATTTAGCAACTACAGCCCAGGGGAAAATAAATATCAGTTCTACATCAAAAATTAAAAACACCAATGCAAATAAATAATAGCCCACATTTAACTGTATCCATGTTTTACCTTTTGTTGGAATGCCACATTCGTAAGGCTGACCCTTCTGCGGATTTTTAGTATATTTTGTAACAAGCCTTGCAATCATCACAGCAATAGAAGAAAAAGCCAGCGCTGCAATTATCAAAACAATCATGGAGGATGCACCCATAGCGAGATTATTATTGAATTTTTTTAATGGTACAAGTTAAGGAAGAAATATCTATTTTGAATCAATTGGCTTATATCGTTCTTGTCACCACTTTTCCTGATTAAAATCATTTTTTATCTGCATCGTTTCATACAAATGCCTACCCGTATATCTCTACGTGAATATCCTTTGCATCATAACCCATATCAAGAATCCTCTGCTTAGCCTCGTCAATCATACCCCGCCAGCCGCATAACATAAATGCTGCAGGTCTTTTATCGCTACACAACTCCTCGTAAATATTGTGTACATAGCCTGTGTGGCCTTCCCATTGTTCTCTTGAAAGCGTTGGCACATAACTAAATCCCGGAAGAGATTCCTCCAGTTTCTTCATTTCATCATAATACAACAAAGTGTCTTTTGTGCGGCAACCGAAAATGAGGGTTATGTTTTTGTGCGGAATGTTTTTATTTTTTATATGCTGCGCCATGCTGCGAAAGGGAGCAATGCCAGTACCCGTGCAGATCAAAAAAATATCTTTGTCCAACGGTTCTTTTAAGGTAAAAACACCCTGTGCACCACGGAATGTAAGTTCCGACCCTACAATAACTTCATGAAAAATATAATTGGTACCTGCGCCCTTTTTATCCAATACAATGATGAGTTCAAAAACATTGGTACCATCGGGCCAGGAGGCAATGGAATAACTGCGCAGGCGCTTGTTTGCCTTTTCGTGAATGGGCAGATCAAGTGTTACAAACTGACCGGGAATAAAATCAAATGATGTTAACTCAGGTACTTCAATCCAATATCTTTTGGTTACTGCGGTTTCATTTTCTATGCGGATAACTTTCCCTTTTCGCCACGGTAATAATGCCATTTTTTACGTTTGCGGAAAGTTACTAAGAAATAAATAAAAAAGCTTCCGCAGAAAAGAAATTACGGAAGCCCTGGTATTACTGCTGATTTACTGAATGATTATTTTTTCTGTGTGTGTTGCGTTTTCTGTAAAAACTTTAAGTTGATAAGTTCCTTTTGCAATGCCACTTACATCAAGCGTATTGCTTCTGCCTCTGAGTGTAAATAATTTCACCAGCCTTCCCGAAGCATCATAAAGCACGGCACTGCTCAAATTACCGGTAGATGAAATGTATATCTTATCGCCTTTAACAGGGTTGGGGTAAATTGTAAAATCATCGCTGTCATTGTCGAAATTAATTCTTCTTACGGGCGAATTGCGGAAGCTCCCATCTTTGTCTGTCATTTTTAAGCGATAAAAATTCAAACCAGGTAAAGGCTGCAGATCTGTAAAGCTGTAATTATTTTTATTGCCATTGTTATAAGCTGGTACATTTCCAATGGGTGCGTAAGTAATTCCATCGCCGCTTCTCTCTACAATATATTTATCTGCATTCAGTTCATTATCGGTTGTCCATTGCAATAAAACCTTTTTTGTTTGCTTAACCACTTCAAAAGTTAACAGGTTTACGGGTAGGGAATGTGTTCCATCCAATCCGCCATTGTTTAACCAGAATTCACTAAAGCTGTTTACTGGATACTCAGCATAGTAGCCATTATCATAAGGAATAATTTCTGTATTGGCTGGTAAGATGAATGAATGCACGCCGCCAGCATTATCTGCCAGTGTTCCGTTTTCCTGCGCAGCCAGGCCACTGAATTTGGTAACGCCCAACTCATAAGGATCTTTAGGTTTACTGCATACGCCGCATCCGGTAGCAGCTAAAAGGCTTTTTGCTTCAGCATCTGAAAAATAAAAACGCACCGTAACATAGCCGGCCGGTTGCAAAGCTGGCCTGATAACAATATTCCTGTTCAGATAATATTGATAGTTTTGATAACGCACAGCTCCTGTAAACGGATAAACATCAACTGCGGTACTGCCCAGGTTATTGCCGTTTGCATTAATGGATACAACCCTGGTTGCCCCTGAATTAAAATGTACCCAGCTGCTGCCATTTACCGTTTGTGTTATTCCGGTAAGCTGTGTGCCTGTATAAACAGCAGCTTTGTCAAACACATGAATATCGTCAATTCCTACACCTTCTAAATTAACCCCAAGATCGCTTGTGAATACAATGCGGAAACGGACAATGTTGCTTGTAGGCGGAATATTAAAACTGGCAACATGCCAGGTGGTTAATGAGTTGCGCCACTGATATTTTCCGGTTGGATCGTTATACCAGTTTGTACCACCGACATTGGTTCCAAGCCGACTCCAGGTTATTCCTCCATTAACAGAATATTCAACCCAGTTATAATCGGCTGGTGTGGCATCTTCAATCTGAAAAATATGACTGAAGGATAAAACCGGTTGCGTTAGTCCACTCAGATCAAAACAAGGCGAGTATAAATAAGAAATTTCATTGGTGTTATAGCTTCCGGCTAAGTTGGTTACCCAGGCTTTGCTTCCATTTGCAGCTTTGCTGATAATTGTTTTAGTTGGTGTACCCCATTGCCAGCTGCTGTTTTGCCCTTTGCTGTACCAGTTTGCTGTGCTGCTTTCAAATCCTTCCAGGTATGGAAATGTACTGATAACAGGAGTTGTGTGGAAATTATAATTTAAAACACTGTCGTTGTTCCTATAATTATCTGTTGACTCATACACCCAGAAATTAAAATTATAATCGGCATCTGGCAACAGGTTTTCGGGCAATGCAAAACTATGTGTTGTAATGCCCGGTGCCAAAGATGCAATGGTTTCCATTACGGCTGCACCACCATTTACATTATAATATACAGGCACATTGGTAAATATTGTGCTGCTGTAATTTTTAATTTCGAATGATACAGTTTGATTACCTGCCAAACCACAACCTGAAACAGCCGGTGAAATGATACGGTAGATACCGATATCATTTGGCGCTTCCTTAATACCCACATCATCAAAAGTGTAACCATCATCCTGGTCAACGATTGGATAAGGATTATTGGCTGAAGTATTACCCTGCTGACTGAATTTTATCTGAAAACTGCTGCTGATGGGCTGTGCAGGCAAGACCGTATCCAGCACATCATTAATATTAATGACAGCATGTTTGTACTGCCCCAATGCTGCCTGGTTAGCTACTAAATCATAAGCTAAAACCCATGGCTTGTTATCGCTGCCCCGTATCCATACTTTATTGTTGGGGTTATTTTCGTTGCCGTGGTTTTTATAATAAAAGTCTAACCGCAACTGCTGGCCGCTGATATAGTTAACCAGGTTATAAGTCATCAAAAGGCTGTCGGTTGTTTGGGCTGCATTGTAAGGAAACTGATCTAATGTAATGGCTTTACTTCCATTTAATGCAAACCCCGTGTTTACAAAAGTACGGGCACGGCCACGGGTGGTATTGGCTTTAAAGTCAACCCTGTCGATACTGTCGAGGCCGGTTGTATTCAGCAGGTAATCTTTTACCAGAGCATTTTCAAATCCATCCAATACAGGCAATGTTATTAAA
The DNA here is from genome assembly GCA_963715585.1 of uncultured Chitinophagaceae bacterium. GTDB lineage: Bacteria > Bacteroidota > Bacteroidia > Chitinophagales > Chitinophagaceae > Ferruginibacter. The sequence goes on from OY970254.1 coordinate 3,720,377, forward strand.
ATATTGGGTAAATGTTTTATGGTTACAGTAGTTGTATCATCTACCACCTGTGTATCGCCCACCCTTTTAACCCATGCTTTTATGGTGTAAATACCCGGCAATGAAAAATCGGCTGTAGTTGTAAATGTATATTGCCTGGTGGCCAGTGCAGCAATGGCAATAGCGCTTGTTTCCATTACAGTTGCGCCGCCGTTTACCTGGTAATATAAATCATACGAACCTGTTGTTGCAATATTATCCAGGTTTTTGATGGTGAACTTTATTTGTTCCGACGCCGTTAATGCAGATGATGTAAACTGTCTGCCTGTAACCGGTGCATCAACAGAAACAGCTTTCATATCATTATCAAACATAGCTAAAGTACAAATACCGGTTGAAGGCAAAACAGGTCTGGATACTGATCTTCTTCCATTGACTGTTCCGTTTTTTGCACTAACACCAAACCAATAAGTAGTAGCGCTGCTTAAGCCCGATATTAAATAAGTAAGACCGGCTGTATTGCCAATAATGGCCATGGTATCTGCTTTCAGCTGCCATATATCGTAAGATGTTGCACTGCTAATGGCAGGCCAATCCAATTGTGCAAATCCATCACAGGGTATGGTAGCCGTAACAACCGGCTGACCAATCACTGTAAAATTAAAATTGCTTTCATCATTATAAAGAGATCCGTTCCTGCTTACTCTTACTTTGTAATTATTGCTTACTATTGCCGGCGCCAACCAGTTATAATACTGCCGGTTTGCCGCTACATTATTATCAATCAGGTTCCAGGAAGTACCATCAAAATATTCAAGCGTAAAAGTATTGGCTTCATCGCCATAGGCATTCCAGCGAATTGTTTCTGATTCACCGGGAACAATTTTTTCTCCTCCAAAAGGATATTCGACTGTTATACCAAAAGTATCAATCTGATAAGTTATAACATATTCCTGCGGGCCATAAGGCAATGCAAATGCATTTACATTTATAACATAATTACCGGCAGCCGGTGTATCAATTACAACCTGTTCAATATTATTTATTCTGTCCACGCCTTCAATAGCAGTGTCATTTACATTGGCTGGCAATGGGTTTAAAATCAATGGCAGATGTGTGATATTTCCAGGAGTCACAACAGTTAAATCAAAATCGTTGATCAATTGCGATGCTGCATTTGGCGCAGCAGCAGTATCATTCCAGTACAACATAACTTTTAAACGCCGTACGCCTGCAGGCACTGTTATTATATTGGCAGATGGTGTTGATGTGCTTAAATAGAAGCGGTTATTTTCAATGGCATCAGCAGCCCTTCTTGCATTTAAATTACCAAAACCAAAAGTAAAATCCGGACCGGGATTACCAAGATCTTCAGCTGTATTACAAAGCAGTGCTTTTATTAAAGCTGCCTGTGGCAATGCTCCCCCATTAAATTTTCTGTACTGCTCATTTAACAATGTTGCAGCACCGGCAACAATTGGCGATGCCATACTGGTACCACTGCTTGTACCATAAGTAAAATTATGCCTGGTAGAAAGTGTATTGTATCCTGATGCCATGATCTCTGGCTTTAACCTGCCATCATTTACCGGCCCACGACTTGTAAATGATGCCGCAGCGTAAAGTGTATCAAGAGCACCAACTGTTAAAACATTTTTTGCAACCTGGTAACCGGATTTAATTGTTGCGAAGTTTATAGGATAGGGTGAACAGGCAAGTCCGCCATCATTGCCCGCAGCAAAAACATGGAGTAATTTTCTATAATCGCCCATTTGCCTATCAACATAATTACTCACAACATCGTAGGCACCTTCACCGGGACAACCGCCATTGGCATTGGTGTATGAATTGTTGGTGACAACCATATTGTGATCTGCAACATAAGTTGGTGCTGTGGTAATGATATCACTCAGGTACTGGCTTACAATCGTTGCCCTTGGCGCCATTCCGTTATGTTTGGGGTCAAGCAGGCCTGCGCCGGCCACTGTTCCGGAAACATGCACACCATGAAAGCTGAATGGAAAAGGTACCCGGTTGATAACCCTTCCGGTAAAATCCAGCTGGGGTGTAATGATCTCAGAATTATCGCCAACACCAACAACGATACCCTTACCGCTTAAATTTTTTCCCAGGGGAGAAAGCAAACTGGTTACAGCATGCTTGCCAATACTTTTATAGTTCAGTATTTTATCGGTTAATGATTGTAAACTGATATAGCTTACAAATGGCAATGCTGTTATGGCATTTACTTTGTCCATATCAGCCTGCACAAAAATCACATTTGCTTCTGAATATTTAGTTGGCAATTCAATAACTCCAATTTTTTGCAAGGCTGTAATTACATCTGTTCTGTTTGCAGATGGATAATAACTTACAGCAATTAATTCATTGGCCGATCCTTTGTTATCTGCCAACGCCTTGTCTTTTTTATAAAGCTCCGGGATGATATTGATTGAAATAATCCCAAACTGATCTGCCAGTGAAAAATTAAAATCGTTTTTGATCGTAGCCAGGTATGCATTGCCCGGTATGTAACTTTGCAGATCGCAACCAGCATTTCTTAAGTTTTTCTGAACCTGCAGTGATGGTAATTTTGAAAACTGCACCAACACATAAAAATTATTATTGAAGAGAGAAGCCTGAAGATTTTGTTTTTGAAAGTTTTGTTTTTGAATATTGTTGCCGGTGATAAAATTGCCAGCTGCAAAGCGAACGGGTATATCGGTATTTTGTGCAGTTGCGGTAAAGCAACAGGATAAAAACAAAAAGTAAAAGCAGTAAGAATAGAATTTTTTCATCTGGTTAAATTACCATTGGATTTTGTTTGGATAAACCTTACCAGCAAAAATATAGATAAAATTACTGATAAGGCTTACTGATAACGTTTTTGCGGCCTGTATATTGCAATTATTAAACAGAAAGCGGCTGCATTTTTTATTCGGCTTATCTTTGCCCCGCAGATGAACCTGGAAATGTTGTTGAACGGATATTTAAATGACCCCCGCTGTTTTAAAATAGTGGACAGGATAACTGCATCCAAACCCCAACAAATACAGCTTACAAATCTTCATGGAAGTGCAGCCCCGTTCATCGTTTCGGCTGTTTTTAACCATGCTTCCGCTTCGCAATTAAATCACCTCATTATTCTGCGTGATGCCGAGGAAGCCGCTTATTTTCACAACACCCTGGAGAACATTACCAGTGCGCTGAATCTTTTTTATTTCCCGTCTTCTTTTAAAAATAAAAAAAACTACCGGCTGCTGAATGCCAGCCATGTGATGCTGCGGACCGAATGCCTCACCCGTTTTTCAAATCCATTGAGCAATAACCGGGTTGGTGCCATTGTAACTTACCCCGAGGCATTGTTTGAAAAAGTGGTGCTGCCAAAAACGCTTTCGGCCAATATCATCTCTATAAAACAGGGCGATACTATTGATACCAATGCCATTTACGAAAAGTTTGTAGGCTATGGTTTTACCCGTACCGATTTTGTGTACGAGCCGGGCCAGTTTGCCGTGCGTGGCGGTATTTTAGATATTTATTCTTTCGGCAACGAAAAACCTTACCGTATAGAATTGTTTGGCAACGAGGTTGACAGCATCCGCATTTTTGATCCGGAGACACAGTTGAGCGAAAGAAAATTATTGCAGGTAAGTATCATCCCAAATGTGGAAACACAATTTGACAGCGGCGAGAAAGTCTCCATCATGGAATTTTTACCGGAGAATACGGTTGTGTGGAGTGAGGATTGGAATTTTATTAAAGAAAAAATTCAGCAGCAGGAAGAAGACCTGCAACTGTATTTAGAATTGCTAAAACAAAATCCTGTAAGCAGTTCTTCTTTGCAGGATGACGATGAAAGTTATTTGGCAAAAAACGATATCGATGAAAATGATTTTGTAACTGCTCAAACACTTAAAGCAGAAATTAAACAACGGCATATCATTGAATTCGGTGCTAAAGCAAGTTTTGACGACGGACGACAGACGACAGACAACAGATTGCGAATTGAATTTGCAACTAAAGAACAACCTTCCTTTAACCGCCAGTTTGATCTGCTGATAAAAAACTTAAAAGAGTACGAAGAAAAGAAATATAACATTTATCTCTTTGCAGATAATCCAAAGCAATTAGAAAGATTGCATGTGATATTTACCGACCTGAAAGCTGAAATAAATGTAATTCCTGTTCCTACTTCCATCCATGAAGGGTTTATTGATGATGACCTGAAAAACGTTTGCTATACCGATCACCAGATATTTCAGCGTTACCACAAATACAAAGTAAAGCAGGCTTTCAGCAAGAACAAAGCGCTTACTTTAAAAACACTGCGGGAGCTGCAGCCGGGAGATTATGTAACGCATATCGATCATGGAGTGGGTGTGTATAGCGGCTTACAGAAGATTGAGGCCAATGGAAAAATGCAGGAAGCAGTGCGTATTCAATACAAAGATGGCGATCTGCTGTATGTAAATATTTCATCCTTACATAAAATTGGCAAGTACAGCGGCAAGGAAGGCACTGTGCCAAAAATGAACAAGCTTGGCAGCGATGTTTGGAACAAACTGAAAGACAAAACCAAGCGGCAGGTAAAAGATATTGCAACCGATCTTATAAAATTATATGCCGAACGCAAAAGCCGTGAAGGCTTTGCACACCAGCCGGATAATTATATGCAAACCGAGCTGGAAGCCAGTTTTATTTATGAAGACACGCCTGACCAGGGCAAGGCAACCGAAGATGTAAAACGTGATATGGAAAAACCATCACCAATGGACCGGTTGGTTTGCGGTGATGTGGGTTTTGGTAAAACAGAAATTGCCATACGAGCCGCTTTTAAAACCTGCTGCGATGGAAAGCAGGCTGCCGTGCTGGTGCCTACAACCATTCTTGCTTACCAGCATTACAAAACATTTGGCGAGCGGTTGAAAGATTTTCCGGTTACGGTAGATTTTATAAACCGTTTTAAATCGGCTAAAGAACGAAAAGAAACTTTACTTAAAGTTGCCGAAGGAAAAGTAGACATCATCATCGGCACCCATGCATTGCTTGGTAAAGATGTAAAGTTTAAGGACCTGGGCATCATGATCATTGATGAAGAACAGAAATTTGGTGTGGCGGCAAAAGAAAAATTAAAACAACTGAGAACTACGGTTGATTCTTTAACGCTTACAGCAACACCCATTCCAAGAACATTGCAGTTTAGTTTGATGGGTGCAAGAGATCTGAGCATCATCAATACACCACCACCAAACCGGCAACCCATACAAACCGAAGTGATGGTTTTTAACGAAGATGCCATCCGTGATATTATTTATTACGAAACCGAAAGAGGCGGACAGGTTTTCTTTATACACAACCGGGTAAAGGGTTTGGCCGAGATGAAGAGTTTGATACAAGGGCTATGTCCCGACATCAGCATTGCGTATGCACACGGGCAAATGGAAGGTGATGAACTGGAAGATACCATCCTGGATTTTATGGATAAGAAATATGATGTGCTGGTTTGTACCAATATTGTGGAGAGTGGTGTTGATATTCCGAATGTGAATACCATCATTGTAAATAATGCACACCAGTTTGGTTTAAGTGATCTGCACCAACTTAGGGGAAGGGTTGGCCGCAGTAATAAAAAAGCTTTTTGCTATTTGTTGGCGCCGCCCATGAGTACATTACCGCCCGACAGCAGAAAACGTTTATCTACTTTAGAACAATACAGCGATTTGGGAAGTGGTTTCCAGATTGCAATGAGAGACCTTGACATACGTGGTGCCGGTAACATGCTGGGCGGCGAACAAAGTGGTTTTATTGCCGAGATCGGTTTTGAAATGTATCATAAAATATTAGATGAAGCCGTACGTGAATTAAAACGCACCGAGTTTAAAGAATTGTACAAAGATGAAATTGCACAGCAGGATGATTTTGTTACCGACTGCAGTATTGATACCGACCTGGAAATTTTAATACCCGACAGCTATGTAGAAAGTATTACCGAAAGATTAACCCTGTACAGTCGCCTGGATAACTGTGATAACGAAGAAGACCTGGTAGCTTTTCATGCAGAAATGGAAGACCGCTTTGGGCCGATACCGGCGCAGGTAGAAGATCTGTTTACAACAGTTCGCTGCCGCAGAATAGCTGTGGAGCTGGGTTTTGAAAAACTCTTTGTAAAGAATAATACCCTTAAATGTTTCTTTGTAAGTAACCCCGATTCACCGTATTTTTTAAGCGATGTTTTTAACGGCATTTTGTTATTCTTACAAAACGGCACCAACAAAGGCAAACTAAAACAGGTTGGTAAAAATGGTATTTTGGTTGTAGAAGATATCCAAACAATGAATGACCTTTTTTCGTTTTTAAGTAAAATGAAAAAGAGTATCCCCTAAAATTATCTGATCAGCATTACGGTTCCCTGCCTGTCTACCACCAGTCCACGATAATCTATACCGCTGGCAATAACAACATACACACCACTGCCTTGTGCTTTACCTTTAAAAGTTCCGTCCCAGCCTTTGGTTACATCTGTGGAGTAAAAAATCTGCTGTCCAAAACGGTTAAAAATTTTGAGGTACCTGAACTCTTTAATACCTACCGGCATGCCTCTGTATATATCATTGTTACCATTGCCATTGGGCGTAAATGCATTGGGCAAATAAATTTCGGGCGCCTGGTAAACCTGAATCTTAATCGTATCAAAGCTTTGGCAACCAAGTGGAGTGTAAGCTCTTACTATGTAGGTATAGATTTGCGTACCAGTTAATGTAGCAACAGGATTTGAAATAAACGGATCATTCAAACCGCTTGCTGGTGTCCATTGGTAACTGATGCCTCCACTTGCCTGTAATTGTAAAGGCCTGCCTGATGGAGTGATGGTATCGTTACCTGCAAAGGCATTGGTGCTGTAAATAATAATATTTTTTTCTAACGAATCGCTATAACAGCCATTGGATGCACTGGCATATAATTTAACAGGGTAAGTACCCCCGGCTGTATAAACATGTTGCGTATCTTTTGTGTTTGAAATTCCTCCATCACCAAAAGTCCATTTCCAGGTTGTTACTGTGGCAGAATTATCAACCGCTGTAAAACTGATCACATCATTTTTACAGGCATCGCTAAAATTAAAACTAACATTGGGGCTTGGTATAATAACAAATGATTTGGCAACCGTATCACTTACGCAACCGGCATTGCTTGTAGCAACTAATTGTACCGTTTGCGGGCCTGCCGCAAAAGTACGTGCCGGATTTTGCAGTGTGCTCCATTCAGCTCCATTATAAATCCAGCTCCATTGGGTGGCGGTGCCGCCTGCAACTAATGTAGAATCCGAAAACTGAACCGACAAACCTGTACAAAGCGGATTACTGAAACCGAAATTGGCTGTTGGTTTTGCCGATACATTTATTGTTTGTGTAAGTGTATCAGAAATACAACCCCTGGCATTTGTTGTGACATGCCTTATAATCTTTGGCCCTGGTGTGTTATAAGTTGTTGATGGATTTTGTTGTGTAGAGAATTGGCCATTGCCAAGGTCCCACCACCATCCTGTTATTGATATGCCATCAGTTGTGTATGAAGAATCGGTAAGTGTGGTTAATGTTGATTGGCAGATAGTATTGTTTTTGAAAAAAGCTATTGGCTTGTTTACAACAAATACAATTTTTGGAACTTGCCCTGCACAGGCAGGACCACCATTAGTTGTGGCTATAAAAATTACAACATGATTACCGGGAGTAGTGAATTGATGAGTTGCATTTTGAGTAGTATCCAAAGGGCTTCCATCGGTATAATTCCATCGCCAGAGATTAACAGGGTCGTCTGTAGAAACAACGTTACCAAAAAAACTTGTTGCTGAACCCAAACAAACAGAATCTGTAAAAGTAAAATCAAGCACAGGCCTTGAATACATGTGAATGGTTTTGTAAAGCGTATCAGATTCACAGCCTTCAATAGATGTAACTGCTAATTTTATTACTTTGTCGCCCCAGGTTGTATAATTAACCGTATTAACCGGAATAGTAGATGTTTGCCCATTATCAAAATCCCAGTATAAATTATTAATCGTTCCTACAGTAGCATAAGAAGAGTCTGTAAAAACAATTGATGGATTCGTCGGCATGGGTATGCAGGTGCCACCTTGCCATGTAAAATAAGCTATGGGCTTACTCCCAATCCTCACCACCTGCGTATTGGTTGCTTCACATCCATCTGCACCACGCACTCTTTGTATAACAGTAAAATCGCCGGCTGTTGTATAAATATGTGTAGGGTTTAAATTAACAGAATCAATCGCACTGCCATCTCCAAAGTCCCACCAGAATTTTGCCAGCGGCGTAAAAGTGATGGTTGAGTCTATAAAAGTAATGGGTTCATTAATGCATCTTTTTTGTGTAGGGCTGAAATGGAAGGTAGGATTGAGTGCCGTTTTAAAACCCTGGTAATTGAACTCGGCACCGGTGCTGCCGGTGAAACCCCAGTACACCAGGGGATTGCCTCCAAAAACAGTTGCTACTAGATCTCTCACGGTAGTTAAACGTAAGCTGCCATCTACGTAAGCTGTTAAGGTTTTGGTTACCGCATCCCACACAATACGCAACGAATGCCAGTTACCATCTTCAATATTATTATTACCGTTTCGGGCAGTAACCGGACCAGCAATATTGTTTGCACTGCTGTGGTTTAAATCGCCATTTAACTGAAAAGCAATATGGTCATAAGTGGGGTCGTTATCAGGTGAGCTGTTTTGATACGTATCCAGTGTTACACCTACTGCCGGCGTAATACCTGCATAGCCCAGGCCACTGCCGGATGTACCCACACTGGTGCTTATTGGTTGTAATACAAAGGCAATACCATCTGCACCGGGACTGTCGCCACTGCCAAGTATCACATCAAAATTAAAATCGAAAGATTGGGTAAGGTTAATTTTTATATTGTTCCATACAGACCCTGTTTGGGTTGCCTGTGCATTGGTTAACCGGTATTCATTGCAGGTAATTTGCGCAGCATTTCCATTTACCGTGTATTGGGCCAGCAGGCTCTGGCTGCATAGTGCCAGCACCATTAAACTTACAATTCTTTTCATGTTTCTAATTATCAAACTTGATAAATAAATTTATTTAATCACACAGCAGCAATATTTTTATGTGTTACAGGTTTACAGCGGGTAAGTAGAAATTGTGAGAACCAGGCTTGGTAAGTTTTGGCAAATTTATACCTGAAATATCTACTACGCTAAAATAAGAAAAATAAAGGAATGAGGCTTATGCTTGCGGGATATTTTTTAGCTGGCCATTTTTAATCTTTAATACCTTACTCTTTCTTCATCACAATCTTTTCATTCATATCGGCCATTACCTGTTTTTTAAAATCTACCAGTTTTGTGTAATCGGCCGCTTTAATTACACGTTCCTTAATTTGCAGTAATGCAATAGCAGTAAGTGTTCGTGTGGCTGCATCCCAATTATAATTACAGGTATAATAGGCAAAGGGAAATTCTACCAGTTTATTTTTAGGAATATTTTCTACAGTAAACCCGGCGGGGAATTTATATACCGTTGTATCAATGGCCTGGTAAGGGCTGGTAAAATAATAATCTCTCACCCGCTTTTCATATTCCGGTATCTCTTCATCAAAAATGGGATACAGCCTTGGTTCAAAAAAAAGTTTGCTGCCGGCATTAAAGGAGTATATCTTTTCATACTCCATCGTTGCAGAAACCAGGTAAGGGTTTGCCTTGTTTTTTGAATTGCTGATCTCGAAATTATCGGGTTGCTTCCATTCATTATTTGTGATAAAGAATTTTCGTTTTTCATCTTCCTGCAAATCATGATAACGATACAATAATTGTTCCCGGTCTTCTCCGGAAGCTGAATAATTCATTTTTAATTTAGCCCCTCCTGCTTCATTAACTTCAATTACTGTATGTACCGTTTCTGTATTTTTTTTATAATTACTGGATGGCGTATTTACCAATACACCGCCATCTTTGGTAATCATTACGGCTTTACGGTTCAGCGTTGTTTCATCAAGGCTTGCAAAGGGTAATGTAGTACTTGTGCATTCCAGCCAGGTGGTGTCAGCAGCCTGGGGAATGCAAAGAATTACATGATTAAAATCGTTCATCGGGAATTTTTCATCAACCATTTTCGGTTTATAGTCACGGTAAATTATCAAAAGATTCGACCTGATACCGACCGCATCCAATGTTGATTTCAGGTAATTACTCAATGCCTTACAATCACCATATTTTTTATCATCAACAAAGCTGGCCGGAAAGGGTTTCCACCCGCCAATGCCCAACTGGATACTTACATAGCGCATATTATTTTGTAAATAATTATAAAGTATGGCTGCTTTTTCTTTATCAGTTGAAGCGTTTTTTACCATATCCCGGTAAAATTGTTTTTTTTCTTCTGAAAGGCCTGATACATTGGCATAAAGATCATTGATCCATATTCCGTAATTTTTCCAGCTGGTCATGTCGCCATCATATTCATCTAACTGAAACTTATTAGGTGCCAGTAAAACAATTGGTAAATAGTTATCAAACTGGCCACTGTGTTTTTCCAAATTAAAAGCAGGTTGTCCTTTCAATTCCCAACGGTAATTATCTTTATTGCTGCTGTTGCTTACTACCGGTTTTTTATCAGTGTTTAAAAGCTTATACCTTACGCCCAAATCTGAAGGCACTTCAACTTCAAAAACCGACTGCTGCACAGCCTCACCTGTTGTTTGCATTCTATACGCAGGCAAGCCCAGTATACCTTTATATTTGATAGTATAGTTAAACTCAACAGTTATGGGGTATGATGGCGCATTAACATCAAAAAAAGTGTATTTACCTTCCGGAACCAGTTCGTCGCCATACTTTCCGGAGTTCATCTCTTTTTTTGACCAGGTATTTTTTTTATTCCCCATCAAATCATAGAGCTTTATTTCAGCCGCATCAAGTACATGAAATTTATCGGAATACTGAACAAAACTCAGGTATGCTTTTGCATTTTCGTTAAGAACAGTAAACACTTTGTGAACATCATACCAGGCTGTATTTTTATCTCTAACAGTAAGCTTAATGGTTTCGTCCCTTATAACCACATCGGCACCTTTTCTTAATGAATCGGGAATTGTGAGTGCCGAATAAATATTAAGCTGAGCATGACTGCAAAAAAAAATCAGTAGTAAAAAAAGAGTGGTTTTAAATTTTTTCATTGCCGTGTTTATTTTTTCTTCAACACAATTCTTTCCTCAAGAATGGCATACATTTTTTTAAAAAAATCTTTTATGTAAGGGTATCCTTCAACAATATAATCGGCATACAACAGATCAAGTGTAACCCTGAATGAAATAATATTTCCATCCTGCTGCATTTTACGTACCAGTATAATGCTGGTATCGGGCATCATCAACTTTGTATTTTTAGGCAGTTCATTTACAACATAATCATCGGGCAGGTAATAAGTGCCGGTTACCACATAACTTTTAGGAAAATTAAAATCAATAGCCATTACACGGTTCTCTTCAATAAAAGGATTTTTACCCAGCCCGGTAAAAAGATTGTAAGGCAAAAATAAATAACCTCCCCCCTCCTGCATATTGCCGCTGAATTGCAGGGTTTGTTCTAAAGGCTGTAATTCATCTTCCTGATTGTTAACAGCAAAAGAATCTACCTTAATAGTTATTCCTTCATTGTCTTCAATCATTTCTTTTAACTTATTCTTTTTAAAAGTACTCATGCGGATATTTCTTGCATATCCCGAACATTTTAAAGTTGCCTGGCCCGATATTTTTCCATCAGATTCTACACTACAGGTAAAAAAAACATTATTGGCATATTTATCGATACCAGTCAGCGGTATTAAAGTTTCAACCGATTTATCAACTATCAGTGCATTGGTATTTATTACATCATAAGGAACCAGGTTGTAAGGATTATATTTATCAGCCGCATTCATTATGTACTCAACATCTCCATCTTTTACATAAGCCAGCACAGCATTAAACCGCCTTAAAAAAGGATAAAGCGGACTTACCGTTCCATGATCTTTTGTGCTTACCAATAATGGCTTTGCAGCTACACCGGCTTCTTTGAGCAGGTTTATTAAAATGAAATTAATATCAGTAATATTTGCGTTCTTTTTATCCCAGGCTTCTTTAATCCCCTTGTCGGAATAAATATCATAATCATTATTCCATTGCATATTGCGCTGCACATAATTATAAATTGCCCGTATTCTTTCACTTGTTTTCTGCATTGCCATAACGCTTGTCAAAATATCATCCACGCCCCGCAGGTTCTTTTTTAGTGCCAAACCAAAATCTTCATCTTCCTGTAATTCCTTAATAATTTTGGGCCAGGTTGTTCTTACTTCTTCATAATAACCCGGTGCATTAATGTTTGAGAGTTGAAAATCTATTCTTTGCAGATAATCTATTCTTCCGGAACTGAATGGTTCATCTTTTAAACCTTTTATGTTGCGCATTATATACCAGACTCCTTCATTAATGCCCGTGCTGACTTTTTTTTCCATCTCCTGGCGTTTGGTTACCAGTAGCGTAAATTGAAAATATTCGGGAACAATCACATTATATGCGCTGTACTGTACGGGGATACTTTGCTGAAAATTCCAGGTAGGGATGTAGCTATATGATTTGCGGGTCTTTTTATACCTGTATTCAAAAACGGTTCCTTTTTTTACATTGGGCATTGCAAATGATACTTCAGAAAACTCTTTGTCAATTACCTTATTATAAATATTCCCGCTTTCCAGTTTTGATTCTTCCATGTTGCCATTTACATCAAGGTTGTACGAGATGCCACTGATATTTGATATCCCTTCCCGGCCACCTTTTGCATAATAGGATAGTTTTATTTCGCCCATATTGGCCGCCTTCTCTTTCAATATTTTTATCCGCATGCGGTAACTGCTTTCTGATACCCAACCGGTATTATTGATGTAATTAAATTCAATTTCACCAATATCCAGCAAAATCACAGCCTCTGCCCCGGGGTCAAAACTACAGTCCTGCATTTGCAGGTCGGCTTTATCAATTTTGCCAAAAGCAGCAATTTTATCCTGGGCCTGTAATGCCCAGTTGAATGACAGAAACAAAAAAAATAAACTACTGGTTTTCATTAAAAGGTATTACGTTTTATTCAAATTGAAATTAATGTTTTTATTTAATCAACAACCTGAAATATTACTTTACTAAATAAAAAAAAGGCCGTTCATCTTTCGATGAGCGGCCTTACTGATTTTTAAGCTTAAACTTACCAGGCTTTTTTGGCAACCCCGTTTTTTACGGCTTCCAGTGCATTAGCTTCGCTAAGCATGGTGGTCATTTTGTTACCTTTACCGTCGTTACCCTGGGCCATATAGCCGCCACGGGAAGTTTTAGTTATTACGGCATCCTGCATCGGAACGTTTTTTTCCTTTGTTTTCATGCAATAGGCTGTTAGCATTTTTGACATTTTAATGAATTTATATGGTTAGTAAATATGGGTTGAAGTAGTAAGCTTCAGGTTACAAGCTACATAAAATATTGGTTTTGGCAAAAATCCACTACGTAATTCAGCTTGAAATCAGCTATAACCCTATTTGGTTATCCCCAATTGCGGATGCTGTATTTTACAGATGAAAATTGTAAAATCTACCCTATAAAATAGCCATTGCATTTAAAAACCAGCTTAAAAGCCTTGTCAGACAGTCACTTACCCAAAAGGCAGGTTAAATGGTCTTTTATATACCTAAAAGGCTACAGCTATTAAAAAAGGGGCCAAAGCCCCTTTAAAAATGGTGATAAAAGATATTAAAAAATATTTTAAAAAACCTCGTTTTTAGCTTGAAAAAGAGTTTTTTTACACGTCAATCTTAGCATATTTGGCATGCGTTTCTATAAATTCTCTGCGTGGCGGAACCTCATCTCCCATCAACATACTGAACACACGATCGGCTTCTGCAGAGCTTTCAATAGTAACCTGCTTTAAAGTACGGGTTGCCGGGTTCATGGTGGTTTCCCAAAGTTGTTCGGCATTCATTTCTCCCAAACCTTTATAGCGTTGTGTGTTTACACTCTCGTCTTTCCCCTGCCCGTACAGTTTAATTAAAGCCTTACGTTCATCATCGTTCCATGCATAAGCCTGGTCTTTCCCTTTCTTAACAAGATACAATGGTGGCTGTGCAATAAACACGAACCCTTGCTCAACCAATTCCTTCATATATCGGAAGATAAAGGTTAAGATCAGTGTTGCAATATGGCTTCCATCCACGTCAGCATCCGTCATGATGATGAGCTTATGGTAACGCAGTTTTGACAGATCCAATGCTTTGGGATCTTCGGGTGTACCTATTTTTACACCCAGTGCGGTGAACATATTGCGTATCTCCTCGTTATCGTAAATTTTATGCTCCATGGCTTTCTCTACGTTCAATATTTTACCGCGTAAAGGAAGTATTGCCTGGTAACTACGGTCACGGCCCTGTTTGGCTGTACCACCGGCTGAGTCCCCTTCCACCAGGTATAACTCACAACGGTGTGGATCTTTTTCACTGCAATCGGCCAGTTTACCAGGTAAGCCGCCACCAGTAAGCACACTCTTGCGCTGTACCATTTCACGGGCTTTCTTAGCTGCTGCCCTTGCCTGTGCCGCTAATATTACTTTTTGTATAATGGTCTTGGCATCTTTGGGATTCTCTTCCAGGAAAGCCGATAATACACGGCTTAAGGTTGAATCCACAACACCCATCACTTCATTATTGCCCAATTTGGTTTTGGTTTGCCCTTCAAACTGGGGCTCAGGAACTTTTACTGAAATGATGGCACTCAATCCCTCACGGAAATCATCGCCTTCAATTTCCACTTTGGCTTTTTCAAACATGCCTTCTTTTTCGCCATAGCTTTTAAACACACGGGTAATAGAGCGGCGGAAACCTGCCACATGTGTACCTCCTTCAATGGTATTGATATTGTTTACATAGCTGAACAGGTGCTCCTGATAGCCGGTGTTATAGATCATGGCAACTTCCACCGTTACATTGCTGGCCGCATCGTAGCCATCGCAATAAATTACAGTTGGCAACAGAGAATTACGATTTGCATTCCTGTCGAGCATTTCTACAAACTCTACAATACCACCTTCGCTGTAAAAAGTTTTTGTGTAAGTTGTTCCGTCTTCTTCTTTTTCCCTTAAATCATTAATATGTATGGTTATTTTTCTGTTTAAGAAAGACAACTCCCGTAAACGTGCTTCCAGTATTTCACGGTTGTAAACACTGGTAATGAATATAGTTTGATCGGGCCAGAACTGAACTGTAGTGCCATGTTTATCAGACTTACCGATTTCCCTAACAGGGTATTGGGGAATACCGGTTGCATATTCCTGTTCAAATGATTTGCCATCGCGGTTAACAACAACGTGCAATTTGCTACTCAATGCATTTACGCAACTTACGCCCACACCATGCAAACCACCTGATACTTTGTAAGAGTCTTTATCAAATTTACCGCCGGCGTGTAAAACCGTCATTACCACTTCCAATGCACTTCGGTTTTCCTTGGTGTGCATCCCCGTGGGAATACCACGGCCGTCATCTTCAACCGTAATGGAATTATCTTCATTAATGGTTACGGTAATGTTTTTACAATGACCGGCAAGTGCCTCGTCAATGGAGTTATCTACCACTTCGTAAACCAGGTGATGCAGGCCTTTTACACCTATATCGCCAATGTACATAGCGGGCCTTTTACGAACCGCTTCTAAACCTTCTAAAACCTGGATACTGTCTGCGCCGTAACCTGAGTTGGCGGGGGTAGGAACTGCTGCTGTTTCTGTGCTCATATTTTCGTTCTAAATCACTTTTGATATGTAAAATTCAGATTCGGGCGAAGGTACAAAAAAACAGGGGTTTCAGGCAATAAAAGAGGGTTTATTTTAGGGTGATTTTTTGCACCAGTTTCCACCATTTATAACACGAATTAAAAACACTAATTACACTAATTTTTACCAGGAAGAGACTGTTAACAACCAAATCATATCAGGATGTGATAAAAGTCATCCCCAAAGTTCCAATGTTTAAACATTCTTCCGTATATTTGCATCGAAATTTTTCAATGAATCATCAAACAGACATACTGAACATTGCACACAGGCAGCCTTTTTTGCAGGAGGATCTGGATGTTTTGCTGCACGTTGACCGTGTTGTACCAGGTTCGGTACATTACTCCATCAACCGCTACCGTAAACAGCCGCAATGGAATATTGATGATACCGGTATATTAATCTACCACGTTGAAAAAAATAATCCTGATGCCAATTACCTGCAACTTAATTTTTGTGTAAGTGGCAATGTGTATTGCAGGCAAAAACAAACCGAGTGTGATTATTGTAAATTCAATACCAGTAAAAGCTGTGTTGAAAAAGTAGATAGCGTGGATGTAGTAAGTTTTAGTTTTAAACCGAATTACTTAACGCAGTTTACCAATAACAGTACCGAAAGTGGTTTAACGGAAGAGGTACTTTCTTTTAAACACAAAACATCTTTTAGCAAACAATTGCCTTTGTGCGGTAAAACAAGGACTGCTATTGAAGCATTGCTGAACCATACGTACACCGATACCAGGGAAAATATTTTCATCAATGCCCAAACACAAATCCTGCTTTTGTACAGTATGGATTGTATGCTGGGCGATGATAAGGAAACTGAATTTACCTGCAAGTTTTTACAAAATGCCGAGGACCGTGAAAAGATCATTAAAGCACGTGAAGTTCTATTGCAACATATTGGCGAACCCATTACCATTAAGGCCCTCAGCCGCAAAGTGGCAATTAACGAATGTTATTTAAAGAAAGGTTTTAAAGAAATTTTCGGCACCACTATTTTTGATTTTTATCAAAGCCAGAGAATGGAACACGCTAAATATTTATTGTACGATAAAGGCCTCAGCGTAACAGAAGTTTCTATGCTGTTGGGCTATTCTTCTATATCGCATTTTTCTACTGCTTTTAAAAAGCATACCGGCATTAAGCCTTGTGAATTATTGCTGCATTAGTTTTCCTCTTTCCGTAAATAGTTTTCCCGATTAAACAGCTGTTTGTTTTTTTATAGTTGCAGTTTTGCCATCAAAAAAATAAAGACAGTGAGAAGAATCAACATTTTAATTGTAGTGCTTGGCATCAGCTTATCATTAACAGCACAGAATAAAAATAATCTGCCTAAGGCTGATACCACCGAACCAACTCCTAAATATTTACCCGATGTAACCGTGGTGGGCCGTTACAGCAAAACTGATATTCAACAATTGCCCGAAATTGTGGGTACATCCATCTATGCCGGCAAAAAAAATGCATTGATTGTTTTAGATAATGTAAAGGGAAATATTGTGACGAACAATATGCGTCAGATTGTTGCTAAAGTTCCCGGTATTCATATCTGGGAAAGTGATGGTAGCGGTATTCAGGTTGGTTTGGCTGCAAGAGGATTGAGCCCAAACCGCAGCTGGGAATTTAATGTTAGGCAGAATGGTTACGACATTGCTGCAGATCCATTCGGTTATCCCGAAGCTTATTACAATCCGCAGTTACAGGCTGTGCAACGTATTGAAATTGTAAGAGGCCAGGGTGCATTACAATATGGGCCACAGTTTGGCGGCCTGGTAAATTATATTTTACGCAATGGCAGTGAGATCAATAAAAATTTTGAGTTTGAAACACAGCAAACCATTGGCAGCAATGGCCTGTTCAACAGTTATAATGCCGCAGGTGGGAAAACAGCAAAACTTCATTACTATGCTTTTTTTGATCATCGCAATGCAGATGGATACCGCCAAAACAGTAAATACTACACCAATTCGGGTTTCGGAACTTTTACTTACAAGATCAATAAAAAATTCTCGTTAACTGCAGAAGTGATGCGTTCAAACATACGCAGTCAGCAACCGGGCGGATTAAAAGATACAGAATTACAACAGGATATTAAACAAAGTTTCCGCAGCCGAAACTGGTTTGATATTACCTGGACAACAGCAGCAGTAATTGCCAATTATGATTTTTCTGAACACAGTAGACTAAATGTAAAATTATTTGGCATTTGGGGCGATAGGAACAGTGTAGGCTATATACCTGCCGGAGGAATTATTGTGGCCGATACCATTAATAAAATCACCAATCAATATAATGCCAGAAATGTAAATGCAGATAAATACCGAAACGCAGGCCTGGAAGCCCGGTTTATTACTGACTATACTTTATTCAATACAAAACAAATATTTTCGGCAGGTGTAAGATTTTACAAAGGCGGCACTTACAGATATGCATCAGATGGTAAAGGCACAACAGGCAGCAATTACGATATGAATTTATCGGATGGAATATGGAACCGGGATATTGATTTTAAAACAACTAATGTAGCCGCCTTTGCCGAAAATATTTTCCGTCTTACAAAAAACTTTTCAATCATCCCTGGCATACGTTACGAATACATAACCGGTAATGCCAGCGGCAGAAACGGATTTACAGGTTCAGGCACCGAAATTATTTTACAGAACCAAAAAAAATCAAGAGGCTTTGTGCTGGCAGGGGTTGGGGTAGAATACCATACCAGCAAAACAACAGAGATTTATGTGAACATCACACAGGCATACAGGCCGGTTCAGTTTGCAGATCTTACGGCACCGCCAACAACCGATGTGATTGATCAGGATTTGAAAGATGCCAGGGGTTACAATACAGACCTTGGTTACCGTGGTAAAATAAAAAGCTACCTGTTTTTTGATGCCGGTATTTATTACCTGCAATACAACAACCGCATTGGCACCATTGTGCAGCAAAGAACAGACGGCAGCTTTTATAATTACCGTACCAATGTGGGTAATAGCAGCAGTAAAGGTTTTGAAGGGTTAATTGAATTCAGTCCCGTAAAGGCTTTCAGCAAAAAAAACACAAAGACCGATGCCAGTGTATTTGTAAGTTACAGTTATACAGATGCTGAGTATGGCAACCTGAAAGTGATTACCAAAAACAGCAGCAACCAACTGGTAGAAACAAATCTTAAAAATAAAAGAGTAGAGAATGCTCCTGAAAATATTCTCCGAACCGGTATGACTGTTTCTTATAATAACCTTTCTTTAACCGGTCAGCTGAGTTATGTAGATGATTCTTATGCCGATGCAAATAATACAGTTAATGCTACAGCCAATGCGCAAAACGGATTAATACCCTCTTATACTGTTATTGACTTAACTGCCGTATATAAATACTCAGCTAAGCTGAATATAAAAGCAGGTATCAATAATCTGGGTAATGCAAAATATTTTACACGCCGTGCCGGTGGTTATCCCGGCCCTGGTGCTTTGCCCGCCGATGGAAGAACATTTTTTGTTTCTGTTGGCGCAAAATTCTGAACAAAGCTTTACACACTCTCCTTATTTAGTACAAGGTGCTGACTTTCGTCAGCACCTTGTTTGTTTTTGCTCATACTTTCTGTCATCATTTAGTAAAACAATATGATTTAGAACAGGTATTACACATCCTGACAAAACCATGATAATTGTAAAATTATGTAACAGCAATTTTGTGTTTACAAATGACCAAAACTAAAAAAACACCGGTCAATTTTTTGGATTCACAAATTTTTTACATGAAAAAAATCATACAAACTGCGTTCTTTTTTGCTACTGTGCTAAACGCCGCAACTGCTTTTGCCCAACAAGATTCTCTTTTCCATAAAAACCTGGAAGAACTGGTGGTAACAGGACAATATAAACCGCAAACGCTTAAAAAATCGGTTTACCAGGTAAGGGTGATTAATAACGAACGCATTAAACAAAGCGGTGCTGCCAATGTACAACAGGTGCTGAATACACAGGTTGGTTTTCGCTTTGCTGCCGACAATACATTGGGCACAACTGATGTGCAATTAATGGGCATGAGTGGCCGCAATGTAAAAATCTTATTAGATGGTGTACCCATGGTTGACCGCGGCGATACCCGTGAGAGCCTGAACCAGATTGATGTAAACAGCATCGAGCGTATTGAAATTGTGGAAGGCCCTATGTCGGTATCTTACGGTTCTGATGCATTGGCTGGCGTTATCAACATCATCACCAAAAAGAATAAAAACAACGGACTTTCTTTAACTGCCAAATTACAGGAAGAAACAGCCGGATCTGAATATCATGCATTCAACTATAAAGGTGTACATCAGCAAAACCTTACTGTTGATTATAAAAAGAACAACTGGGGTTTTACTGCCGGCGGCTCACACAATGACCTGAATGGTTTTGGCGGAGATGCTTACGGACGTGAGAAAACATGGTTACCTAAGGAGCAATGGCTGGGCAATGCCAGGATCAGTTATGATAAAGGACCGTTCAATATTTATTTTCGCACTGATCTGTTGCAGGAAGATATACTGAACAGAGGAGCCATCAACTACGGTAACTACAAAGCCATAGATAAAAAATATACAACCAACCGTTTTACCAACCAGTTGCAGGGTTCATACACTTTCAATAAAAAATTACAGCTTGCTGCTACTGTTGCTTATACCGATTATAAAAGAAGCACCAGAACTACCACACATTATTTTGAAACAGGAACTGATTCATTAACCAATGGCGAGGGCGAACAGGATATTTCTAAATTCAACAGTTTTGTTTTTAGAACAACCGTGCAGTACCAGCTAAGTAATAAAATTTCTTTACAACCCGGTATTGATATTAACCGGGAAGCTGCCAGCGGACCAAGGATATCGAACAACCCGGTTATTACAGATTATGCGGCTTTTATTTCTGCAGAAGTAAAACTGGGTTCTAAAATCAATATCCGTCCGGGATTGCGTTTTATAAAAAATTCTGTTTACAATGCACCACCGGTAATTCCTTCTATCAATACAAAACTCATCATCAGTAAAAAATTGGATCTGCGGATGGCATACGCTTATGGTTTCCGCTCACCTGCATTAAGAGAGTTATATTTTCTTTTTGTAGATGTTAATCACAATGTGGTGGGTAATCCAAACCTGAAAGCAGAAAACTCAAACAGTTTCAATGCATCTTTAAACTGGAATGCATTACCAAAAAACACCCGCACTTACAGTGTTTCATTATCGGGTTTTTACAATGCATTTAATAACCAGATTGATTTTGCTTTGTCTTCCCCTACATCTAACCAGTACACTTATTACAATGTAAACAAAGCAAAAACTGTTGGCGGAACCATCGAAAATAAATATTCGTACAAAAATCTCGAAAGCTCACTGGGTTTCTCTTACGTGGGTATCTTTCGCAAGCTGTACGATGAAAAAGATTATAAAAATGAAACCGATAAAGATTTTTTATGGAGCCCCGAACTGAATGCTTCTATCAGTTACAATGTAAATATTATTAAAACAAGGTTCAACCTTTTTTATAAATATACAGGCAAAAAACCACAACTGGTTACCGGTAAAAATGCCGCCAATCAGCCTGCATTGTTAATTGCTGAAACAGATGCTTACCACCTGGCCGATTTTACCGGCACCACAAAAATCAATAAGTACCTGTCGGTAAATGCCGGTATAAAAAACATTTTTGATGTTACCAATGTAAACAACAATGCAGTGGTATCAACCAGTGTACACAATGCCGGTTACAATGTTGCCATTGGCTATGGCCGTTCTTACTTTGTAGGATTAAATTTTCAATGGAATAAAAAATAAAATCATCCCTTACTTATAAAAGATTCAATCATGATACGCTTTCAAAAAATAATATTACCCGCTTTAACAATCCTTGCTTTCAGTGCCTGTAAAAAAGATACAGACCCTATTTTAATTGCTCCCACATCTAATGGCGCAGAAGTGCAGTTGAATGGAATTGCCGGTACCGAATCGGGTGCCAATGCAGCCAATGCTGTTTACCTGGATCTGTCGGCGGCTAAACAAACACCTGTTTTACGTTCTGCCTGGGACCTTGGGTTTTACTGCGGTTCCGATTTCAGGGTGGTGTTGAACAATTTTGCTGTTGCAGGCGCCAAAGTGCTTGCAGCAAACAGCCTGGCAGATGTAACTGCGGCTGATACCATTGGTTTAACCTTAAGCACCAGCCAGTTTAATCCATTGCCGCCAGACCTGGCTTATTTTGATAACATAGCCGGCGATCTTACTAAAACTGTTATTCCAGCTGTATCTGCAGTGGATGCCGATAACAAAGTAATTATTTTAAACCGTGGCACCGGTGGTGGTATTGCTGCAAGGCCATGGGTTAAATTAAGGGTGTTGCGTAATGTAGCCGGTGGTTACACGTTGCAATATGCAGGCATACAGGAAACAACTTTTAAAATCATTAACGTTGGAAAAGATGTGTCTTACAATTTCAAAACCATTTCTTTCGAAAACGGCATTGTGGATGCACAGCCCGAAAAAGCAATGTGGGACCTGGTTTGGAGCTACTCGGTTTTTGAATCTAATTTTGGTGCAGGCCCTGTGCCTTATAATTTCAGTGACCTGATTGCTGTAAATTACCTGGCAGGTGTTACTGTTGGCACTAAAATATATGCCAATGCTGCTACTGCCATGGCAGCATTTACCAATTTTAATAAAGACAGTGTAAACAATACTACATTCTCATCTTCACGCTGGGCCATTGGCAGCAGCTGGCGCAGTACCCAACCTGCAACAGGCGCCAGGCAGGACAGGTTTTACATTATTAAAGATCCCGCCGGCAATTATTACAAACTACAATGCCTGAGCATGGGTATTGGTACAGATGGAGGAACAAGAGGAAAACCGCTTTTTAAATACAGTTTAATTCAATAACTATTATTCTTTTAAATGAAAGCTGCTCCCAAAAAGAGCAGCTTTTCTTTTTATGCAGGCATAAAAAAACATCCACTTCTGATGGATGTCTTTTTTTGTTTGTGTTGTTCTTTAAGGTTTTTTACTTGATACTGATATTTGCTCAATTGGATATTAAAGCGGGACTGTAATTTTTTTTTGCTGATAATTGAAAAGTAAGACGGGAATAAGAATACCCCCGTCTTTTACCCTAATAAAACCCTAAACCAGCAAAATTCTTCATTGTATATTTTTAGAAATTATCTGTCTTCTTTATAGATTAAGAGGGTTGCCAATTTTGTGCCAAAAGCCCGGAATTGTGGATAACTCAAAGTGCAGCTTACATGATCGAGGGTTTTCACTTGATATAAAAACAGATTTACGTAATATTACTAAGGAGCTTTATTGCCCACACGGTTTTATATTCAAACCTGCCTTATTATTGAACCCCTCTATTTTACTACCTTTGCACACTTATTTGAAGCAAAAATCCGGCCGTTAAGTTAAATGCCGGCAAATTAAAAAGTCTTACAGCGTAATATGAGTGGCAAATACACCGAATATCAGCAACTAAACCTCCCTTCCATCAGCGAAGAGATACTGGCCAAATGGAAAAATGAAAACACTTTTGAAAAAAGTGTTACACTGCGTGAAGGGTTTCCACCCTTTGTATTTTACGAGGGGCCTCCAAGTGCCAATGGCATGCCCGGTATTCACCATGTTATTTCCCGTACTTTAAAAGACCTGATTTGCCGCTACAAAACCATGCAGGGTTTCCAGGTAAAGCGCAAGGGCGGTTGGGATACACATGGTTTACCTATTGAACTGGGCGTTGAAAAAGAGCTGGGCATTACCAAAGAAGATATCGGCGTAAAAATATCGGTAGAAGATTACAACAAGAAATGCCGTGAAGTGGTAATGCGCTTTAAAGATAAGTGGGACGATATCACCCAAAAAATGGGTTACTGGGTTGATTTGAATAATCCCTATGTAACTTTTGAAAATAATTATGTAGAAACACTTTGGTGGTGTTTGAGTGAGTTGTATAAAAAAGGATACCTGTATGAAAGTGTAAGTATTCAGCCTTACTCGCCTGCTGCAGGAACAGGTTTATCAAGCCATGAATTGAACCAGCCGGGAACGTATAAGGATGTGAAGGATACTTCAGCAGTTGCTATGTTCAGGATAAGTCAAAATTCAAAAGTAAAAATTAAAAATTTTGATGGCGAAGCTTTTTTAATGGCCTGGACGACAACTCCATGGACGCTGCCTTCAAACCTTGGTTTAACTGTTGGGCCAAACATTGATTATGTGTTGGTACAAACATTTAATCCATATACTCATCTTCCAAATAATTTAATTCTTGCCAAAGCATTGGTAAGTAAATATTTTAAAGCTGAAGGAGAAAATGGTGATTTTGAAAATTATTCAGCAGAAGTAAAATTGCTTCCCTGGAAAATCATTGCTGAATTTAAAGGCAAAGATTTAGAAGGAATTGAATACGAACAACTCCTCCCTTCCGAAGCAAATACTTTAGAAAAGATACAGGAGATAACACCAGGCGCTCAACCCTTCCGTGTTATACTGGGCGATTTTGTTACCACCGAAGATGGTACCGGTATTGTACATACCGCTCCTGCATTTGGTGCAGATGATTTTAAAGTAGGACAAAAAAACAACCTCGGCATTTTAACCCTGGTTGATAAGCAGGGTAAGTTTGTAGATGGCGTGGGCGAATTCAGCAATCGCTATGTAAAGAATTATAAAGATGAAAAAGATTACGTGGATGTGAATGTTGACATAGCCGTAAAATTAAAATTAGAGAACCGTGCTTTTAAAGTCGAAAAATACGAACACAATTATCCGCATTGCTGGCGTACCGATAAGCCCATTATTTATTATCCGCTGGATGCCTGGTTCATTAAAACCACGGCTGTAAAAGACAGGATGGTGGAGCTGAATAAAACCATCAACTGGAAACCGGCAAACACCGGCACCGGCCGCTTTGGCAACTGGCTGGAGAATATGGTTGACTGGAACCTGAGCCGCAGCCGCTTTTGGGGTACCCCTTTGCCCATCTGGAAAACAGAAGAAGATGCAAACGGAAACAGGGAAGAATTATGCATTGGTTCCATAGCAGAATTAAACAGCGAAATAAAAAAAGCTGCCGAAGTGTTGGGTGGCGAAACCAATAAGCATTACCTGCACGAAGGAATTTTGGATCTGCATAAACCTTATGTAGATGAAATTACATTGGTAAGCCCATCGGGCAAACCAATGCAACGTGTGCCAGATCTGATTGATGTTTGGTTCGACAGTGGTGCAATGCCTTATGCCCAATGGCATTTTCCTTTTGAGAATAAAGAAAGTTTTAAGGAATCTTTTCCGGCAGATTTTATTGCCGAAGGTGTTGACCAGACAAGGGGCTGGTTTTATACCCTGCATGCACTGGCTGTTTTATTATTTGATTCTGTTGCCTACAAAACCGTTGTAAGCAATGGGCTTGTATTGGATAAGAGTGGCCAAAAAATGAGCAAGCGCCTGGGCAATGTGGTTGACCCGTTTGCAACCATCAATAGTTTTGGTGCCGATGCCACCCGCTGGTATCTCATCACCAATGCATCACCCTGGGATAGTTTAAAGTTTGATGAGGAAGGCATAAAAGAAGTGCAGCGCCAGTTTTTTGGTACACTATATAATACCTACCAGTTTTTTGCACTGTATGCCAATGTAGATGGATTTGCTTTTAAAGAAGCCTATATACCGGTTAAAGACAGGCCCGAAATTGACCAATGGATATTATCATCTTTAAACACCTTAATAAAAGATGTACAGGAAAACCTGGATGCCTACGAACCTACGCAGGCAGGCCGTGCCATTGAAGATTTTGTAAATAACCATTTAAGCAACTGGTATGTAAGGCTCTGCCGCCGCCGGTTCTGGAAGGGCGAGTATGAGCATGATAAGATATGTGCCTATCAAACCCTGTACGAATGTTTGGAAACCTTGTGCAAACTGATGGCGCCTGTGGCCCCGTTCTTTGCTGATTGGTTGTTCAATAACCTGAATGCTGTTACCGGCAGGTTTACCAATGAATCGGTTCATCACACTGATTTTCCAAAAACAAATGAAGCGGTAATTGATATTGACCTGGAAAAAAGGATGCAGCTGGCCCAGGATATATCTTCTCTTATTTTATCATTGCGTAAGAGTAAAAAAGTGAATCTTAAGGTAAGGCAACCATTGCAAAAAGTATTTATCCCTGCAATGGATAGCACTATGGAAGCCCGTATAAAAAAAGTGGAAGACATTATTAAGGCCGAAACCAATATTAAGGAAGTAGATATTTTGAGTGCCGAAAACGATTTTATACAGAAAAAAGCCAAGGCCAATTTTAAGACCCTGGGCAAAAAACTGGGAGCTAAAATGAAATGGGCAGCCGAACAAATTGCCGCTTTTGACAATGCAACTATTGATAAAGTATTGGAAAATGAATATTTATTGAACCCGGATTATGCAACCACTGGTGATGAGCCTGTTTTCATTACCGCCGAGGACATGGAAGTAGCTACTGATGAGATACCAGGCTACGAGGTAGCTGTAAAAGGTTCTTTAACAGTTGCATTGGATATAACAATTACCGATGATCTGAAGAAAGAAGGCGATGCCAGGGAGTTTGTAAACCGGGTACAAAACATCAGAAAAGACAGTGGTTTTAATCTTACAGACAGGATAGATGTAACAGTAAGTGAAAATGCTGCACTGCAACCGTCTATAATTCAATATAAAGATTATATTTGCGCCGAAATTCTGGCTGATTCGCTTGCTTTTTTACCCGCCATTAACAACGGAATTGAAATTGAAGTGAATGATGCTATATTACAAGTGAACGTACTTAAAAAAGGATAATAGTATGGCTACAAAAAAGAAAGCTGCTAAACCAGCGGCAAAAAAAGTGGTAAAACCAGTTAAAAAGGCAGCTCCTGCAAAGAAGACCGCCCCGGTAAAAAAAGCTGCCCCAGCCAAAAAACCTGCTCCTAAAAAAGCAGTTTCCAAGAAACCGGCACCAAAGCCTGTAGCTAAGAAAACAGTAAAAAAGGTAGAAAAAGTTATAAAAAAGGCCCCAAAAAAGGCAATTGTGGTAAAAAAAGCGGCAAAACCTGTTGTTAAGGCTGCCCTTAAAAAAATCGTAAATAAACCTATGACAAAAAAGATTGAAGTAAAAAAACCGATCGCAAAACCGGTTTCTGTGAAAAAAGCACCAGAAAAAGTTGTGGCCCCTGTTAAGGCAAAATCACCCGAAAAAGCTAAAGACATCAAGATCACTCCGGCAAAACCGGTTGTATTGCCAAAGATCAATACCAAAACATCACGCAAATACCAGCCGGATTTTACCAAATCGGTTTTGGATCAACCAAAACATGATCTGGGAGCACCTATTAACCGTTACAGCGATGCCGACCTGGCCGAGTTCAGGGAGATCATCCAACGTAAGTTGGATTCAGCTAAAAAAGAACTGGCTTACCTGCAGGGATTAATTACCCGCAAGGATGAAATGGGTGGTGATAATGATGATGCCCGTTACATGACGATGGAAGATGGCAGTATGAGCATGGAAAGAGAGCAACTTAGCCAGATGGCCAGCCGCCAGATCACATTTATTGATCACCTGGAGAAAGCGGTAATGCGTATTGAAAATAAAACCTACGGCATTTGCCGTGTAACCGGCCAGTTGATAGACAAAGCCCGTTTACGTGCAGTACCACACGCTACCTTAAGTATGGAAGCGAAGATGGGAGCAGCGAAGTAAATTCAAAAGTAAAAATTCAAAATACTTAAAAGAGAATGATTAATTTCATTCTCTTTTTTATTTGTAAAAAATACGTGTAAATCTGTGGCAACATGTTTAAAAAATTAAGAACTGTTATTTATTATGTACCCGATCTGCAGGAAGCAAAAGCATGGTACAGTAAACTCACCGGTGTGCAACCTTATTTTGATGAAGCCTTTTATGTAGGTTTTGATTTTAACGGCTGCGAACTGGGTTTACATCCGCAGGATGAAACCGTAAGCCCCGGCAATCAAACGGTAAGCCATTGGGCTGTTGATGAAATTGAAAACTGTGTAAAGCAATTGGTAGCTGAAGGAGCGACTATTTTGTATGCTGTTGCTGATGTTGGGGGTGGTATTAAAGTTGCAACGGTTATTGATCCCTGGGGAAATGCGGTAGGGTTGATTGAGGGAGCTTAGTATCTACCTCACTTCCTGCATATCCACCAGCCTCTTATAAAATCCGTTTTGCGTTATCAAACTATCGTGGGTTCCTCTTTCTACAATCTCACCTTTTTGCAATACAATAATTTCATCGGCATGGCGAATAGTACTTAGGCGATGTGCAATAACAATAGAAGTACGGTTGTTCATCAGATTATTTATGGCATCCTGTACCAGTCTTTCGCTTTCGGTATCTAATGATGAAGTGGCTTCATCCAGAATTAAAATAGGAGGGTTTTTTAAAACAGCCCGGGCAATGGTAAGCCTTTGTCTTTCGCCACCACTCAGTTTACTGCCACGGTCACCAATATTGGTATTGTAGCCCTGTTCTTTCTGCATTATAAAATTATGTGCATTGGCTACTTTGGCTGCCTGCTCAATTTCTTCCTGCGTTGCATTGTTCATACCTAATGCAATATTATTGGCAATGGTATCATTAAACAGGATGGGTTCCTGGGTTACAATACTGATGAGTGTACGTAACGAATGCAGCGAGTAATCTTTGATATTAATTCCATCCACCAGAATTTCTCCGCTGCTGGCATCATGAAAGCGTGGCACCAGGTCGGCCAGGGTTGATTTACCGGCGCCGCTGCTGCCAACTAATGCAACTGTTTTTCCCTTTTGTACTTTTAAATTAATGTTCTGCAGAATTATGGCATCGTCATATTTGAAACCAACATTGTTAAACTCGATACCCGATGTAAACGACTCTATTTTTTTTCCGTTGGGGTTATCATCAACTGTGATGGGTGCAGATAAAACTTCCTCTATTCTGCCAATAGCAGACGAGCCTTTACGCATATTGCTGAAAGCTGTGGCGATTGATTTAGCAGGATCTATGATGTTATAAAACAAACCCATGTAGGTAAGAAACAAAGCGCCGTTCAATCCCAGTTCACCACTTAAAACAAGCCTGCCGCCAAACCACAAAATGCCGGCAAAAATTGCCACACCCATCATTTCACTCATGGGCGAAGCCAGGTCACGTTTAAAACCTATCTTGTTTTTGGCATCCAGCAATTCATGATTGATGGTATTGAATTTTTTCTGCAGTACCGTCTCTACATTAAATGCTTTTATAACCCGCAAACCGCCCAGCGTTTCATCAACAGTAGAAATCGCTTCTCCGCCCTTTTCGGCAACACGGGCAGATTGCTTTTTTAAAGAACGGCTTACCCTTCCAATTACAAAACCCATCACCGGAATACACAATAAAATAAAGCCGGTAAGTTTAGGGCTTATATAAAACAACACCGAAAGATTAATAATGATTGCCAGCGGATCTTTTACCCATCCTTCCAATGTACCAACAACTGAGCCTTCAACCTCAGCAACATCATTGGTCATCCTGCTCATCAGATCTCCTTTACGTTGCTCGGTAAAATAGCCAATGGGCAGTTTTAATATTTTATCATACATATCAATTCTAAACCGGTTTACAATACCGTTCTTTAATGGCCCCATGGCCCTGTAAGAGAGGTACAGAAAAAAGTTTTTTAAGAAAATAGAGATGATGATAAGAATACAAACAATGCCCAATGCCTGGTAAACGCTGCCACTGGTGATAAGATTGTTGAGTTGGTCAGTAACATAAACAACCAGCGGATTGCCCGATGTTTTAGGCATCAATCCCTGATCATTTACACCAAAGATCAATTGCATAAAAGGCAGCAACATACCTATTGAAAGGATAGAAAAAATAATAGAAAGGAAAATATTGACTACATACCACACAATGGAAGCTTTGTACTGCTTCAGGTAAGTAAAAACTCTTGAATATTGCTTCATTTGTAATAATTCTGAATAGAAACGGCAAAGTAACTAATTTTACAGCAAACCCCGTCCCGATTGTTACCGGAACGCCTGAGGTTTGTTTAATAAAAGACGTTTAAACTGAAAGAATATGTTAGAAGGTAAAAGACAAAAGATGGTGGCAGGATTGCTTAATAAAGAATTAAGCGATATTTTTCAGCGCCTTGGATTATCTATGATGGATGGCGGCATGGTTTCCATCTCATCGGTAAAAATTACTCCCGATCTGTATGAGGCAAGAATATACCTGAGTTTTTTTCAGGTAAAAGACAGTTTTGATGCTTTAAAGAAAATTGAAGAACGCAGCTGGGAAATAAAAAAAGAATTAACTGCCAGGGTGCGCCACCAATTACGCAGTATGCCCAAACTTACTTTTTTTATTGATGATACCCTGGATTATGTAGATAAGATGGAGAAGATATTTAAGGAGATAAAAGAAGAGCCCCTATCCCCTAAAGGGGAACAAGGAGAAGATTGAAGCGAAGGCGTTTAAACCAATTAACGTATTAACCAATTAACGGATTAACCTTGTACTTAACCTTTGCCTGGAGATATTTTAAAGCAAAAAAAAGTGCCAATGCCATCAACATCATTGCATGGGTTACGGTGGGTGTTATTGCATTTGCCACCTGCTGCCAGGTTTTGGTGCTGAGTGTTTTTAACGGATTTGAGGACCTGGTTAAATCTTTATACTCTTCTTTTTACAGCGATATTAAAATAGTACCCACCACCGGAAAAACTTTTATACTTACTGCCGGACAAATTGCATCTATCAAAAATCAACCGGCTGTTGCTGCTTTTTCGATGATTGCAGAAGATAAAGCCCTGCTTAAAAATTACGATGCAAGAACCCGTGTTTACCTGAAGGGTGTTGATGATAATTATATAAAAGTAAGTGGCGTTGCTGCCAAAACAAACCGGGGAAAATATTTTACCGGCACTACAGAAGATCCTTACCTGGTAGCCGGTTCGGGTATTCAAAGTGCAACTTCTTTAAATCTTGATCCTGCATTGCAGGGCAATGACATTACGATTATCTTACCCAAAAAAAACAGTACTGATAACGATCCACTGAAATCTATCAGCGAAGGATTTATTAAAGCCGCCGGCTCATTTACCATTCAGCAGGATTTTGATGATAACTATGCCATTACCAATATTGGTTTTGTAAAACAGCAGATGGGTTTTGCAGCCGATGAATACAGTGCGGTAGAAATTAAGCTGAAAAATGAAGGAGACTCAAAAGAAGAGAAAGAAAAATTAGCAAGCTTACTTGGCAAAAATTACAAAGTACAAACCAAGTATGAGCAAAATACCAGTCTGTACAATACCATGAAGCTGGAGAAGTGGGCCATTTACGGTGTGCTTACTTTGATCCTAATCATTGCGGCATTTAATATGGTAAGTGCTTTAACCATGCTGGTGCTGGAAAAAAGAAAAGACATCAGCGTACTGCAAAGTATGGGCGCCAGCCAAAACAGTATTTTAAAAATATTTTTAAGCGAAGGTTTATTGCTGGGAGGCATTGGCACGGTAGCGGGCATTGTAATGGCCACCATACTTTGCCTGCTGCAAATTAAGTTTGAAATAATAAAACTATCGGGAGGCTCTTTCCTGCTGGATTATTTTCCGGTAAAACTGATAGCTACAGATTTTATTTTAGTAGCAGCAACAGCCATTGCCATCGCATTCATTGCAGCATGGTTTCCTGCACGCAAGGCCAGCAGGCAGGGGTTTGAATTACGCTAAACTTACCGCAACACCATTTGCCTGTCGGCATCCAGCTTTATCAATATAAAAATAAGAATGGTAAATGTGAGCAGTGAAGATCCTCCATAACTCATTAATGGAAGTGTGATACCGATCACCGGTGCAAGCCCAATGGTTACACAAATATTAACAGCCACATGAAAAAACATGATGCCTGCAACTGAATAGGCATACACCCTGCTGAATGTACTTCGTTGCCTTTCGGCAAGTTTTATTATCCGCAAAAGAAAAAAGAGATACACAAACATCAACAGCCCACTGCCGAGGAAGCCAAAGTTTTCTCCAACTGATGTAAAGATAAAATCAGTGTGCTGTTCGGGTACAAAATCACCACGGGTTTGCGTTCCTTTTAAAAAACCTTTACCCAAAAAACCACCGGAGCCAATGGCAATTTTAGATTGCTTCACATTATAATTCTGCTGATCGGTTTTATTTTGTTTTTGTTTTTGCTCTTCTGCATTGGGCGCATCAAGGCTTGCTGTTTTATCTGCAAAGGGATTATCAACACCTACCATGCTAAATATCCTGTCGGCCTGGTATTGCTTAAATACATGTTTAAAAGTAAATGGTATAACAAGGCCTACAAATACCGAACTGAATGCCCAGGCCGCTACTATAATTACCAGCAGCTGCCTGTTTCGTTTTATGCGCCTGCGGTTAAAATAAAAAGCCAGCACTGCCAGTATAGCAAATGCAATCAGCAGGGTTTTGGTGCTAAACAACAATGAAACCACCAGCAAAACCGCCATAGAAACCCCTGCTATTAAATAACCCGGCGGCAAACCTTCCCGGTACATGGGAATTAAAAAGGAAAAATAAACCAATGCCAAACCGGTTTCGCCCTGCAATATTGACAACACTGCAGGTGCAAATGAAATGGCTGCTGCAATCATTTGCGATTTGGGTTTTTTAAAATCCGTTTCGGGCATTGATAAATATTTCGACAATGCCAGGGCTGTAAATATTTTACACAATTCAACCGGCTGCAGGTTCATAAAACCCAATGGTATCCAGCTTTTAGAACCTTTTATTTCTTTACCCACAACAAAAGTTGCCAATACCAGTACTATTCCAATCAGGTAAGAGATGTTGGCAGTAGCAGTAAAAAATTTACTATCGGTTAATAAAATAAAAATGGCCAGCACACTACAGGCTCCAAAAAAGAAAAGCTGCTTGCTGTAATTTTTTTTAAAGCCGGTTAATGTTTGCAGAAAATTATCGGTGCTTTTGTACTCAACAGAATAAATGCAGATGATGCCAAAGATTACAATAATGGCATACAGCCAAACCATCAGCCAGTCAATTCCTTTTGATATGGTGGGGTTTTTATGTTGCATAAATCGTGAGTGGTGAGTGGCTTAATTATTCACCGTATCCTTCGGCTCCGGTTTCTTCCTTTCTGATGGTAAAATTGCTTCTGTTTTAATTCTTAATTTATTATCGCCGCTGTCTTTTTTCTGTTTGTCTTTTTCTTTTTTTATCTGGTCTAAAATTTCTTCTTCATCAGTTATATCCACATCCATTGTGTCTTTAATCAGTTTAATATATCCTTTTGCAATCAGGTAAGCCGAATCTTTTGCGTGCAGCATAGAATCCACCGTTTTCATTTCTTTATAAATACGCGGTGGAATTAAATTCATTTTTTCGAATTTCTCAACAATGGCCTGCCTGTTTTTTGCGATGGTGTCATTCAGGTATTTTTCAATCATTAATCCTACAATGGGCGCAGCATAAGTACCACCAAAGCGTCCGCTGTTTTCCACCACACACATAATGGCAATTTTTGGATTATCCCTGGGCGCAAAACCACAAAAGAAAGCATGGTTGGGTTGTTTAACACCACGGTAATAATTTTCTACCGTACCCGTTTTACCACAAATTACAATGCCCGGTACTTTGGCACCGCCACCTGTTCCTCTTTCCACCACCCCCTGCATGCCATCATGCACAGCTTCAAAAACACTGTCGGGAATATCAATGGCACTGTGCTTTTCTTTAAATTTCGATAACATATCAAAGTCATCGCCCTCTTCTATCGAATCAACCAAATGCGGAATTTTATACCAGCCCTTGTTGGCGATATAGGCCATTTCATTGGCGGTTTGTATGGGCGTAGTAAGTACTTCTCCCTGGCCAATACTTACCGAACGAAAGCTGCAGTAATTCCACCTTCCATTACCGTAAATTTTATTAAAATATTTTGGTGTGGGAATGTTGCCTGGTTTTTCAGAAGGCACATCTATACCCAGTTTATGCCCGAGGCCAAATGCATACATGTACCGGTCCCACACTGCCAGGCTGGTATCAATATTGGGATATTTAGGATTATTAATAACCCGCTGCATTACGGTAGCAAAATAAGTGTTATCCGACATGCGTATTGCATTGCGTAAATCAAAAGTTCCGTAATCAAGGCAGCGCATTGGTTTGCCGCTGCCACATCCATAAAAGGCACCCGAGCAGGAAACAGAGAAACTGGTATTAATAACGCCCTCGTGCAGGCCAACCAGGGCCTGCAAAGTTTTAAAGGTTGAACCCGGTGAATAAGTTGCAGTTACTGAGCGGTTAAACAAAGGCTTTGCAGGGCTCAGCAACAACTCGGCATAATGTTTTTTTCTTTCGGCACCGGTTAATAATTTAGGTTGATAGGTAGGACTGCTTACCATCGCTAAAATGCCGCCGGTCTTAGGATCAACTGCTACAATTGAACCAAGTTTATTCAACATTAATTTTTCGCCCAGCGCCTGCAATTCAATATCAATTGATGTGTACATATTTTTACCGGCAACGGCAACGGTATCAAATTTTCCATCATCCAGCGGTTCGGTAAGGCGGTTCTTATTATCTCTTTTCCAGAACTCAATACCACGCTGGCCCATCAATACTTTTTCGTAGGTTCTTTCCAAACCGGCACGGCCAATATAATCGCCCATTACGTAACCTTCGTAAAGCGGGTTCTTTAAAATATTGGAATCCACTTCGCCCAGGTAACCAAAAATATTTCCGCCGGCTTCAAAAGGATAATCCCTCACTGAACGCTCCTGCATAAAATAGCCGGGTGCAAGCTTGTAGAGATTTTCGCTGATCTTGGCCATTTTTTCGTTACTCAGTAAAGGTTCAAAAACTGATGCCCGGTAACTTTTATTTTTGATGATAGCAGCAATGATTCTTTTATGAAATTCGGCGGAATCAATATTTAAGATACTCAGCAGGGCTGCGGTATCGGTTCCCTTTATTTTTCCGGGAATGACCATCAGGTCGTAAATGGTAGTGTTCTGCAAAATAGCTTTGCCCTTTCTATCAAAAACAATTCCCCTGTCGGGATAAATTACCTTTCTGAATATGCCCTGGTTATCGGCATCTACCTTGTACTTTGAAGAAAAAAGCTGCAGGTTTATCAATTGCAGAAAAATAATAACAAACATGCCGGTAACAACCAGCATGATCACATTTTTTCTTGATTGATTGAATACCGACACTTTTTATTTTTGACTTTTGATTTTTTACTTTTGACTTTTCCTTAAACCGTGTTTGTCTTAAATTTCTGCTGTCGTGTAAATAACATTTCGGCAATAACTATTAAAAACAAACTCAGCACTGTTGATAAAATTGTTTTTATAAGAAAGTACCAGATGTTTCCAAACTGCCATGCTTCCAGCAAAAACAACCAGCCATGATGAATGAATGTTAGCACGCCAATAAAGATCATGTAAGGCAAAGTACCGCCAAGGCTTTTAAAAGATGGTTCTTCATAATTACTATCGGCGCCTTCCTGTGGTATTAAAAGATTAACAAGAAAAGGACGGATATAAGCAATCATCACACAGGCGGCGGTATGAAAACCGGGATGATGACGGAAACTGTCCATTGCAAAGCCCAGCGCAAAAGCCAGCAGCATTTGTTGTGTACGCCCCATGCGGAAGGGCAGCCAGATGATGAACAGAAAATAGACATAAGGGGTTACCATCTGGTGCAGATGAATTTTATCCAGTACAAAAACCTGTACCAGGATAAACAAAGAAAACCGGATAATATTTTTTACGAACGAGTTCATATTTTCAATAACTGTGTTATTGCGATTTTTGTTTTTCTTTTTCTAAAATTGCCTTTATCTCTTCGGTTTGTTTATTCTCTATAATGTACGCAAATTCAAGATTATAAAAATTGGCGGCCGTTTTAAATTTTATCAGGTGGTTATTGGTGCTTTTATCCGACTTCACTTCTTCCACAATGCCCATCATCATACCTTTTGGAATACTGGTGCTGAAGCCGCTGGAAATAATGGTATCACCTTTTGCCACTTTTGCACCTTTAGGAATTCCGGCAAGCGAAATAATATTGGGAGTTTTACCATCCCAGTTGAGCGTACCGGTTTCGCCGCCTTTTAATAATTTTCCGCTCAGGTGGCTGTCTTTATGCAGCAGGCTCATCACCACAGCATAGCCGGCACTCACTTCTGTTACAACGCCCACTACACCCCTATTGGGGTCAATTACGCCCATGCCCTGTTTTATATTTTGCGAAGAACCTCTTCCCAAAACAATAAAATTATTTTGCGATGCAACCGAATTGTAAACCACTTTGGCAGGATAATATTCATACTTTCTGAACCGCTCCATCGAATCAACTTTAATAGAATCAATGATGAGCCTGCTGGTTGTATCCGGAAATTCGAAATCGGCTTTTAATTTATTGTATAGCATTTCATTTGCAGCTACCAACGAATCGTTTGTTTTTTTAAGCCGGAAATAAGAAGTGACGCTGTTGAATTTTTCGTTTATTTTTCCGGTAACCTGGTTGGATGTGTTGCTGAAGATGGCGTTGTGGTACCTGCTGTAATGCACAATCAAATAAATACTGAAACCCTGTAACAAAAGAAACAGGATGAAATTAAAATACCGGCGAATGAAAAGAAAAATATTACGCAACTGTAAAACGAATTAGGAATCTGGAATTACGAATTAGGATTTAGAGATCACGAATACTGTAAGCCTGATTACAAATTCCTAATTCCTAACTCCTAATTTTCTATGCTATCTCATTACAAAAGGATACCTGTCGTAATGTTTTAAAGCAATACCGGTACCTCTTACCACACTCTTCAATGGATCATCAGCAATATGGACAGGCAGTTTAATTTTTGCATTCAGCCTTTTATCAAGGCCACGCAATAATGCACCACCACCTGTAATGTATAAACCCCTGCGATAAATATCAGAAGCCAGCTCAGGCGGTGTTGTTTCCAGTGCTTTTAAAATTGCTTCTTCAATTTTGAAGATACTTTTATCCAATGCTTCGGCTACTTCCTGGTAACTAACCATAACCTGCTTTGGAATACCGGTTACCAGATCCCTTCCATTAACAGGAATATCATCGGGTGGATTTTCCAGATCTTTCATGGCAGCACCAACCTGAATTTTTATCTGCTCTGCAGTACGCTCACCAATCAGTAAACTGTGGTAGCGGCGTAATGCTTCCATAATATCAGCCGTAAACTCATCACCGGCAATACGAATACTTTGATCGCACACAATACCAGCCAGGGCAATCACGGTAATACCGGTGGTTCCGCCGCCAATATCAATAATCATATTACCAACCGGTTCTTCCACATCTATACCAATACCTAAAGCTGCCGCCATAGGTTCATGAATAAGATAAACTTCTTTGGCTCCTGCCTGCTCGGCACTATCTCTTACTGCACGTTTTTCTACCTCGGTAATGCTGCTGGGTATGCAGATCATCATACGCCAGCTGGGTGCAAACAATGGTTTTTTAGGGTAGATGAGCTTGATCATCTCCCGTATCATCAGCTCGGCTGCGTTAAAGTCGGCTATCACACCATCTTTCAGCGGACGAACCGTTCGTATGCTTTCGTGGGTCTTTTCATGCATCATCAATGCCTTTTTGCCCACGGCTAAAATATTTTTAGGATTGTTTCTGTCTAATGCAACAATGGAGGGTTCATTTACTACTATTTCATCGTTATGAATAATTAGTGTATTTGCGGTACCAAGATCAATTGCAATTTCCTGCGTAAAAAAGTTAAAGAGACCCATATTTATTTGTGTGAAAAAGGATTTTAATCAATGCCAGCAAAGGTGGTGGAAAATATTTGAATTAACAACGCCAAACCCTTTATTTTTATACATTTTGTGTAAACTTTCGCATTGTTGTGATTTGCTTAAGAAATATAGCGAGCGGGTTTTTACAAACGTATTGTAAAGTAAAATTACGATTGTGATTTTTAAAGCGCAGAAAACTGATGTTTTATTTTAAAGCGCAGCTGGTTCTTTAAATTCATAACCGATATCTGTGCGGTAATACATGCCTTCAAAATGCAGTTGCTCCAGCATGTAGTTTGATTGCTCAACGGCTTCTGTAATATTTTCGCCAAACGATGTTACAGCCAGCACCCGGCCGCCATTGGTAACAATGTCATCGCCTTCATTTTTTGTTCCGGAATGGAAAACAATGGAGTTCTCCAGTGCAGGCTCAGCCAGGCCCTGTATGGCTTTGCCTTTTTTATAATCACCGGGATAGCCACCGCTTACTGCCACAACGGTTGCCACAGCCCTTTCGTCGGTTTCAATGGTAATTTCGTTCAGTTTTTGTGCAGCGGTTGCCACCAATATTTCAACCAGGTCATTTTTAATCCGGGGAATAACCACTTCAGTTTCCGGATCGCCCATGCGGCAGTTGTATTCAATCACTTTGGGTTCGCCATTATCATTCATCAAACCCACAAAAACAAAGCCTTTGTAATCGAGTTTATCTTTTTTAAACCCGGCAATGGTTGGTTCAATTATTCTTTCTTTTACTTTTTGCAAAAAAGCAGCAGTAACAAACGGCAGCGGACTTACAGCCCCCATTCCGCCTGTATTAAGCCCTGCATCTGCTTCTCCAATACGTTTGTAATCTTTGGCCTCGGGCAATAAAACATAATTTTCGCCATCGGTAAGCACAAAAATGCTTAACTCAATGCCGTTTAAAAATTCTTCAACCACCACTTTTTTTCCGGCTTCGCCAAATTTAGAACGCAGGAGCATGAGCTCAAATTCTGCTATGGCTTCCAGGTGGCTCTGGCAAATCAACACACCTTTTCCGGCAGCCAGGCCATCGGCCTTTAAAACAATGGGCAGCGATTGTAACTTAATGTATTCCACACCTTCCAGGTATTTATCAGCAGTAAATTCGCCATAAGCAGCTGTAGGTATATTGTGCCTTTGCATAAAAGCTTTTGCATAGGCTTTGCTGCCTTCCAGCTGCGATGCTTCTTTTGAAGGGCCAATCACTTTTATATTTTCGAGCCCTTTTTTATTTTGAAAGAAATCATAAATGCCTTTTACCAGCGGTTCTTCGGGCCCAACCAAAATCATATCTATTTCATTTGCCACACAGGCAGTTGCAAGGCTGTCAAAATCTGAAATGGCAATAGGTAAATTGGTGCCGCAAAGAGCTGTGCCGGCATTGCCGGGTGCTATAAAGAGTTGATAACACAGCGGGCTTTGTTTAAGTTTCCACGCCAGTGTATGCTCCCGGCCACCGGAGCCAATTAAAAGTATATTCATTGATAACCTGGTTTTATGCCTGAACTATTGGTTTGCGAATTTAAAATTCTAAAGTATCATTTCACAATATATTTTTTTAATCAGCTGCGACATATACATTTTTCTTAATCCCGCCAGAGCGGGACGGGCTGTATCATTTAAAAATAGGTTCATGGTTTTTGTTTATCCTAAACAGAAAATCACTATTTTGGGTAATTAAACCAAACCATAAGCATTTAAAAACTAATAAACATGAGTGAACAAGCAGTAAAACAAAGTCACCCCAAAGGATTATGGGTTTTATTTGGAACCGAGATGTGGGAGCGATTTAACTTTTATGGTATGCGTACCATATTAACGTTATTCATCGTTAACGCTTTAATGATGAGCAAAGAGCAGTCTTCCATTATCTATGGTGGATTTCTGGGCTTATGTTACTTAACACCCATGCTGGGTGGTTTTATTGCCGACCGGTTTTTAGGAAACAGACTTTGTATTATGCTGGGTGGCTTACTGATGGCTACCGGGCAAATGTTGTTATTTGTCAGTGCCTCCACATTCAGCTCCAACCTGGAGCTTGCCAGAACATTACTATATGTAGCATTGGGTATAATTATTTTAGGAAATGGTTTCTTTAAACCTAATATTTCCAGCATGGTGAGTAACCTGTACCCCAAGGCCGAAAGGAGTAAACTGGATACAGCTTTCACCATTTTTTATATGGGTATAAACATGGGTGCTTTTTTAGGTCAGTTGATATGTCCTATAGTTGGCGATGTGGTTGATAAAAGCGGTGTAAGAGATATTTATGCATTTAAATGGGGCTACCTGGCAGCATCTATGGCAATGCTGATTGGCGTTGTAACTTTTTACTTTTTAAAAGACAAATATGTTGTTACACCCGAAGGAAGAGCTATTGGTGGTTTACCATCAAAAAATGATGCTTCAGATTATGAAGAAGGAGAAGCTCAAAAAGCTGTATTTACCCCCATGGCATTAGGAGGTGCTGTAGTTGCCTTTGCAGGATTAGGTTTATTATTCTTTTATGTGTTTGGGCAGAATGTTATTTACTCCATTATTTACGCCAGTGGTATTTCGCTGGCCGGGTTAATTCTTTCTGACAGTTCGCTTACAAAAGTGGAAAGAGACAGGGTTATTGTAATTTATATTGTATCCTTCTTTATCATTTTCTTTTGGGCAGCATTTGAGCAGGCTGGCTCTTCATTAACTTTTATTGCAGATAACCAAACCGACAGAAACTTTTTTGGCTGGCAGATGCCTCCTTCGATGGTACAGATATTTAACGGCATTTTCGTAGTTGCGTTTGCCATTCCTTTCAGTATTTTATGGGATAAATTAAGGGCTAAAGGGAAAGAACCCATTTCGCCTTTTAAACAGGCAATAGGACTGGCTTTGATAGCTTTAAGTTATTTCATCATTGCTCATAACGTAAAAGATTTAGGTAACAGTGGTTTGTTAGCTGTGCAATGGTTAATTCTTCTTTACCTGATTCAAACTTTTGGTGAGCTTTGTTTATCACCTATCGGACTTTCGCTGGTTGGTAAACTGGCACCAAAAAGATTCTCTTCTTTGTTGTACGGTGTGTTCTTTTTGTCAAATGCATCGGGTTATGCATTGGCCGGTACGCTGGGTTCTATCTTACCTGCAACCGGAGAACAATTTACCAAAGCAAAAGAATTAGGCATAGACCTGCAGGGTGTTTTAGACAAAACCATTACACCAACTGCGGATCAGCTGCAACTGCTTGTTACCAATAAAATCAGTGCAGTAAATCCAACTTTTGCAGGATTTACCATTCACAATCTTTTTGAATTTTTTATGGTGTTTGTTGTATTGTGTGGTGTTGCTTCGCTGTTATTATTTTCACTTACACCCTTTCTGAAAAAGATGATGCATGGCGTAAGATAATTTCATTTATAACTTTTAAAAAAGGCGATCTCACAGTCGCCTTTTTTTATTTAACTTACCAATCTAAAAAAACGATTAGCATGAGCAATTCTCCCAAACACCCGAAGGCACTGCCTTATCTTTTTTTCTCAGAAATGTGGGAACGCTTTGGTTACTACCTGATGATCGGCATTTTTTTACTGTATCTTAAAAATGTAGAGCATGGTTTTGCCATGACCAACTCAGAAGCATCCGATCTGTACGGCACCTTTATCGCGTTGGTTTTTCTTACTCCATTCATTGGCGGACTGATTGCTGACCGGTATTGGGGTTACCGCAGATCGGTAATAATTGGTGGTTTAATGATGGGTGTTGGTTACTGCCTGATGGCGGTACACAGCCTGCCCATACTATATATAAGCATGGCGCTGGTAATTCTGGGTAATGGTTTTTTTAAACCCAATATCTCTACCCTGCTGGGTAATTTATACAACACACCCGAGTTTATAAAAAGAAAAGATGAAGGTTATAATATCTTTTATATGGGCATTAATGTAGGCGCTTTCATCTGCAATTTTTTCAGTGCCGCCATAATTATTGTTTGGGGATGGAAATACGCATTTGTTGCAGCAGGCATTGGTATGTTTTTGGGCGTTATCATTTTTATGCTGGGCACCAAACATTACACCAGCGGTGATGTGCGTAAACCCATGAATAAAGAAGACATGCCTTTTTCAAGAATTGTAATTACAATTTTTATTCCTGCCATTGCCGCCGGTTTTATAGGCTGGATAATTCCAAAAAATATTTTCGGAAGCGATAGTACCGATGCTTTCATCTTTGCCTGTATACCGGTCATTTATTTTTATGCATCGCTTTATTTCCGTGCCGAAGCATCTGAAAAAAGGCCCATTGCTGCGCTGCTGGCCATTTTTGCAGCCGTGGTTATGTTTTGGGCCGTGTTCAAACAAAACGGAACTGCACTAACCATTTGGGCCGATAATTTTACCAACAGGCAGGTGCATGGCGCAACAGGCGATATTTTCAGAAACCTGAAACAGGCCGAAGATATTACTTATAAAAAAGACTCGGTGAATTTGTATGATGGTATGTTCAGGCTGCAAAAAGACTCAGCAGGTAAGGTAATTAAAGCATACGATTACCCCGTATATTTTAAAAATGTAAAACCAGAAAACCTGCCGGCGGATGGCGGTAAAGCTACTTTATGGTCTACACCCATCAGCCAATCTATTAACCCCGGGTGGGTAATTTTATTAACGCCGCTGGTGCTTGCGTTCTTTGCATTTTTAAGAAGAAAAAATAAAGAACCATCTACCGCAACAAAAATTGCCTTTGGTTTATTCATCTCTGCCTTATCTGTTTTGGTGATGGTGGCGGCTGTTTCTGTTTCGGGCAATGGTGCCGAAAAAGCAAGTGTATGGTGGCTGCTGGGCACTTATGGTGTAATTACCATTGGCGAATTATTATTAAGCCCGATGGGTTTATCGCTTGTATCAAAATTAAGCCCGGTACGTTTAACATCGCTGATGATGGGCGGCTGGTTTCTGGCCACCTCTATCGGCAATAAATTATCGGGCATACTGGCTACCATGTGGGATGGCTATGAAAACAAAGCCAATTTTTATTGGGTGAATTTTGTATTGCTGATGATTGCAACCTTCATCATTTTTGCCATGCTTAAATGGCTGAACAGGATCATGAAAGAAAAAGGAGTTAGTTAAAAGATTGAATAAAAAACCCGGATTGATTCCGGGTTTTTATTTATATAAAATTCAAATGCGAATACTTATTGCCTAAGATCATTTTATCATCTGCCCCCAGCCATTTGTTTAAAACAGTGGCGTACACATTTTTAAAATCAACCTTGTGTTTAAGGTCGCCATCATTCAGGTCGCTCAGGTCGGGCATGGCATTTAAAACGCCTTTTTCTTTTAAACCCCCGCTGATGAAAAACATATTATTAGCTGTGCCATGATCGGTTCCGTTGCTGGCGTTTTGGCTAACCCTGCGGCCAAACTCACTGAAGGTCATCATCAATACATCATTAAAACGGCCATTGCTTTTTAAGTCGGTAGTAAAAGCCTGCACCGCATCATTCAGTTCGGTAAATAATCTTTTCTGCTGGTTATCCTGGTTTACATGGGTATCAAAACTACCCAGGCTAACATAGTACACTTTGGTATTGATATCAGAAAAAATTAAAGAAGCAATTGTCTTTAGGTCTTTTCCCAAATTGGTGTTTGGATAAGTTTGCGATGTTGGATGCACTTTGCTTTGCTGATAAATATAATCGGCACTGCTGAGCGTGGCACTCATTGTTTTGTATAAATAATCAATGGTTTCCTCCCCGGTTTTATGATCGGCATTCACATCTTTTAAAAACCTGCCATTGCTGGTGTTGTATAATTTTTTAGGGTCTTTAAATGCAAGCCCTTTGTTTTCTTCTCCTTTTAATGCAAGGCTTAGTACGTCATCCAGTTCCATTGCCTGTGTTGGTTTATCGCATCCTTTGCATTGTGCATCCAGGTAGCGGCCAAGCCAGCCCGTGTTTACATATTGGTTGCTTTCGCTGGCACTGTGCCAGATGTCCATACTTCTAAAATGCGACCTGTCGGGATTTGGATAACCCACACTGTTCATAATGGCCAGGCTTCCATCATCATACAATCCTTTAAATGCCTGCAAAGCAGGATTCAGACCGGTTTCATCAGTGAGCAACAAGGCATCGTTTTTGGCAATACCCAGTTTGGGCCTTTCACGATAGTAAATATCGTTACGCACCGGTATCACGGTATTCAATCCATCATTACCGCCACTGAACTGGATAACCACCACCACTTTATTACCCGGCGGTACCAT
The DNA here is from genome assembly GCA_963715585.1 of uncultured Chitinophagaceae bacterium. GTDB lineage: Bacteria > Bacteroidota > Bacteroidia > Chitinophagales > Chitinophagaceae > Ferruginibacter. The sequence continues at coordinate 3,764,364 of OY970254.1, forward strand.
CATCGGTTTTTCAAATGCCTTTAAAAATTTAGGCAGCATCAATGAAGCTGTGGCTAATGAACCGATCTGTAAAAATTCTTTTCTTTTAATTACCATTTCAAAAAGTTGTGAGTTATGAATGATGCCTTATGATCAGCAAAGCTGGTACTCCGGTGTTGCCATCAGATTTACGACAGCGCTTTTAATATAGTTTTCCCTGCTCCCGCTGTTTACATATTTTTCCAGTACTGAGGTACTCACCTCTCCCCTGGTTTGCAAAACGGTTGCTGTAATATTTTCAAGTAATTTTTCACGCTGCACTTTTTCAAATATTGTATTTACTGCAGCCCAGTCAATAACAGCAGTACCTCCTTTTACAGCATCCTTCATTTTTTTAGCTGCCATTTCCATCATGCCCATCTGCACATCATCATCTCCTTTGGGTACAATATTCATAGCATCGTTTGCCGAAAGTATTTGTGGAATGCGCAGGCGTAACATCAAAGAACTGCTGTCAATCCAGTTTTTTCCGCCAGGCCAGCCAGCCACGTTAGGCGGATAAAACAATACCTGGCCCAATGCCCGCTGAAACAATAATTGCGACTGATCATTTTCCATTTGCATAGGTAATAACCTTCTGATGCCAGCCAGCAACTCAACCGGCGATTTTATCCTGGTGCCTATGTTTTTTTCTTCGTAAAACCAATCGCTGGTAAACATATCTTCCAGCAGTTTGGCTATATCGTATTTGTTGCTGTAAAAACGTTTGCTTAACCATTGCTGGTTTGCTTCATTTACATTTTCATTTACAAAATACCGGTATATTTTTTTGCTGATGTAATTGGTGGTTTGTGTGTTTTCTAAAAGTATGTTCAGTATATCGTCTCCATCAAAATTGCCGGTCTTACCCAAAAAAGTTTTGCTGCCATCATCATGCTGAAATTTGCGGAACACAAATTCGCCTTTTGGATTAAAAGCCCAGCCTGTAAAAGCACGGGCAGCTTCCTTCACATCATTCTCTGTATAATTGCCCCGGCCCATGGTAAACAGTTCCATCACTTCACGGGCAAAGTTTTCGTTGGGGTGCGATTTTTTGTTTTGCTGGTTATTTAAAAACTGCAGCATGGCGGGACTTTTGCTCACGGCCTTCAGCATATCGGCAAAACTGCCCAATGCATTGGTACGGATAATATGCAGCAGTTCCTGTGCATAAAAACTATTTTGACTGCGGCAGGCAAAATGCCCATGCCAGAAAAGGCTCATTTTTTCCCTAAGCTGTGCTTCGCTATTAATCATCGTTTCAAGCCAGCGCAGGTTCATTTTCTTCAAATCTTCTCTTGATTGCTCCCGTAATTTTTTTCGCAGTTCCTGGTTGTTTAAAGTCTTTTCCATTTCCTTCGGGTCGGTCATACCATTCATATATTCATCCGCAGGGTTTTTGGTCACTTCAATTTTTTCCACCGGTTTGGAAGATGTTTTTATCAAAAGTGCCCAAAGGTATTTTTGAGAGATGGTATCAAGCGAAGCCGCATTTTCGGCCATGGGGCCAAAAGCAGCCCGCCATAATAAATGCTGATTTTTTATACGATTGGAGAGTGCCATAATGATAGGTATGATTTTAACTGATCAATTGAACTGGGATAAGACTGTTTAAAAAGCCAGTGGTTTAATCATAAATTTACAATAAACAGAATAATAAAAATCTGCGGAGTTTGTTTACCTTGTTAAAGTAAAAAAATTATGCAGGTAAGAGCTTTTAAATATTTATCGCCATTAACCATTTATGTGCTTGCCTGGCTGGCTTTTACCGGTAAGGGATGGATAACCTGGAGCCCGATGCTGTATGCCTGGGTGTTGATGCCGGTGCTTGAACTCTTCATCCACCCCGATAAAACAAACCTGAGTGCTGCGGAAGAAGAACTGGTGAAAAAAGACAGGATCTATGATTACCTGCTGTACATCATTGTGGTTTTGCAGTTTGGCGCATTGTATGTTTTTTTAACCGCCATGCAAACTACCCAATTGCTTTGGTGGGAAATTACCGGGCGCATTTTCAGCATGGGTTTGCTTTGCGGCACATTTGGTATTAATGTGGCACATGAACTGGGCCACCGGATAAATAAATACGAACAGGTTTTTGCGAAAGCACTTTTACTTACTTCGCTTTACATGCATTTTTTTATTGAGCATAATAAAGGCCACCATAAAAATGTAGCTACACCTGAGGACCCCAGCAGTGCCCGCTACAATGAAACCGTCTTTTCATTCTATTTTCGCACCGTTATTTTTTCTTACCTCTCTGCCTGGAAAATTGCCAACAGCGAAATGAAGAAAAAAGGCCTGCCGGTTTTACACTGGAAAAATGAAATGCTGCAGGCTCAGATCATTCAGCTTTTATTTGTTGCAGGAATATTTTTTGTGTACAGCTGGCAGATAACCCTTTATTTTTTAGCAGCGGCAACCATTGGTTTTTTATTGCTTGAAACAGTGAACTATATTGAACATTACGGCCTGCAGCGCAAACAAAGGGCCGATGGAAATTACGAACGTGCCATGCCGCAACACAGCTGGAACAGCAACCATATACTGGGCAGACTGATGTTGTTTGAACTAAGCCGCCACAGCGATCATCATTACATGGCCAGTAAAAAATACCAGGTGCTGCAGCATCATGACGATGCGCCACAACTGCCAACAGGTTATCCCGGAAGCATGATACTGGCCCTGGTGCCGCCGCTTTGGTTTTATGTGATGAACAAAAAAATAAAGCAGCTGCAGGCGCATTCATAATTTTCCTTTCATCCAGTTAAATACTAAAAATTAAACAGGCTGAGATTTTTAGATTATATTTAAAACTCCTTTCTTTATTTTATAACGCTTAATACTGTTGTATGAGAATCATTAAACTTCTTTGTTGCCTGGTTTGTTTGCTGGTATCTGAGATTTCCTTTTCACAAACCATGTGGAAATATTTTACTGCAGATGATTTTGCTGCCCGGCGAAATAAAGTGATGGAAAAAATAGGCGATGGCATTTTAATATTGCAGGCGGCCGAATTGCCCGAGGCCTATGTAAAATTCAGGCAGGATAATAATTTTTATTACCTCACCGGTGTTGAGATTCCGGATGCTGTTTTGATCCTCAATGGAAAAAATAAAGAAACAACTTTGCTGGTGCCGGATTATATCCCCAACGATATTAAGACAGAGGCGATGATAAAAGCCGGCGATGAAGCTGCTGCTGAATACAAATTCTCAAGAGTTATTTCAAAATCGGGTTTAACATTTTTGCTGAACAGGTACGCATACGCAGGCAGTACTTTTTACCTTCAGTCATCTCCACAGGAAACAGCCGAAATGAGCCGTGACCGTTGCGGTTTAACCAGAAGCAACCGCATGAATGACCCCTGGGATGGCCGTATTTCTAAAGAAGCTACATTTTACAATAAAATGAAAGAACGTTTTCCTGCAACAGTTATTAAAGACATAACACCCATCATTGATGAAATGCGTTGGGTGAAAGATAAAAAAGAGATTGCAGTGATCCGTGAATGCGGCCGCATTGGCAGCCTGGGCATTAATGAAGCCATAAAAGTAACCAGGCCCGGCATTTATGAATACCAAACAGTTGCAGCCTGCGATTTTATTTACCAGGATATGGGTACAGCCGGGCCTGCCTATTATGCCATTGCAGCATCTGGCGAAAGAGGATTGATATGGCATTACAATGCTAATAATCACCTGTTGGAAACCGGCAATGTTTTGTTAATAGATTATGCACCTGAACTGAATTACTACACTACAGATATTACCCGTACCTGGCCGGTGCAGGGTGAGTTTACAGCTGACCAGTTAAAAATGTACAACTGCGTAAAAGAAGCCCGTGCTGAAATTATTAAAGCTATGAAACCGGGTGTGAACGTAAACGATCTGAAAAAAATCGGTAAAGACATTTACATTAAGCATGGTTACGAAAAAAACTGGATCGGTGGCATTGGCCACTTTGTAGGTATGGCCGTACATGATGTAGGCAGCTATGATAAACCTTTTGTAGAAGGTGTGGTATTTAATGTAGAACCCATCCTGGAAGACAAGGAAAAAAAGATCCACATAAGGCTGGAAGATACCATTGTAATAACAGCAACCGGCGCTGAAAACCTGACACCACAATCACCGGTTGAGCCTGCTGATATTTATAAATTGATTAAAGAAAAAGGGGTTGGAGAGAAATAACCCTCTATCAGCCTGTTATTTTTGCATGGCCAAAATAACTATGCAAAACAGCCGGTAATTCAATTCCGTTTTCGGTTTGATTATTTTCAAGCAAACAAGCTACAATCCTTGGCAATGCCAAAGAAGAGCCGTTGAGTGAATGCACCAGCTGGCTTTTCCCATCAGCATCTTTGTACCTTATTTTTAAGCGGTTTGTTTGAAAGTTTTCGAAATTACTTACAGAACTTACTTCCAGCCATTTTTGCTGTGCAGCACTGTACACTTCAAAATCGTAAGTAAGGGCAGATGCAAAACTCATATCGCCGCCACAAAGGCGTAATATGCGGTAAGGCAGTTCCAGCGTATGCAATAACTTTTCAACATGGTTAACCATTTCTTCCAGCACTTCATAACTTTTATCCGGATGAACGATCTGTACCAGTTCTACTTTATCAAACTGATGAACCCTGTTCAGTCCTCTTACATCGGCGCCAAAACTTCCAGCCTCTCTTCTAAAGCAGGGTGTGTAAGCTGTCATCTTAATCGGTAGATCTGATTCTTTTACAATTTCATCCCGGTAAATATTGGTAACCGGCACTTCGGCAGTAGGTATCAAATAAAAATTATCGGCCGTTGCATGATACATCTGCCCTTCTTTGTCAGGTAATTGACCCGTTCCGTATGCAGATGCTTCATTAACCATCAGTGGCGGTAAATATTCGGTATATCCGGCTTCGGTATTATAATCCAAAAAATATTGTATTAAAGCCCGCTGCAGTTTGGCTCCCTTGCCTTTGTATAAAGGAAACCCACTACCGGTAATTTTTACGCCGGTCTCAAAATCAACCAGGTCGTAGGTTTTAATTAAATCCCAATGCGGTACTGCTGTTGCAGGCAATGTAGGTTTGCTTCCACCTTCTCTTACCACTTCATTCTCTTCGGGTGTTTTACCTTTTGGTACAGATAGGTGTGGCAGGTTTGGAAGTAATATCAAAGTATCATGCAATTTCTTTTCAGCATCTGCTAATTGCTGAGCAAGATTTTGAAGTGTAGATTTATGATTAGCTACCTCAGTTTTTTTACTTTCAGCAGCTTCTTTTTCACCCTTTCCCATCAGTATCCCAATTTCTTTACTGGCTGCATTCTGCGCTGCCTGCAAAGCCTCCGATTCAGTTTTTAACTTACGAACCAGCTCATCTGTTTCCAGTATTGAATCTATAATTGACAGATCGCCAAAATGTTTAACCGCTAATTTTTCTTTTACCAAAGCTGTGTTCTGCCTGATATAACTGATCTGTAACATCTGTATTTAAAATTTTCAGCAAAGGTAAGGAAGTGAGGAGCAAGCTACAAGCTTCAAGGGGGCAATATTAAATTTTGAAAGGCTATATATAAATTATCACTTTGCTGTAGCAGACTTCTCCCTTGTGGCTTGTCTCTTGCAGCTTACTCATTATCTTTGCCCCATGCAACACCTAACAGAAGATCTCCAGGTACGCTGGCTCAAACTACGCATCAAACTAAAAGAACGCTTTGGTATAAAGCCCGATATGGACGGCATTCTTTTTTTAATAGGCATACAGGAACTGGGCAGCGGCAAGCAGGATTTCAGCAAAGAAGAAAAACAGGACCTGATGCATATTGCCGTTTGCACCGTACTTTCGCTCAGCGGTTATTATGTGGCCGAAGGCAATGATGAAGAAGGCTGGCCGCATTTTAAACAATTGAAACCCCTGCCGGGATTCATTATGATTGAACAGGAAAATTTTTTAAAAGACCATATTCTCTTATATTTTCAAAATCAAAAATTTATCGACTAATTATTTCTTTTATGAACAAAATGAAAACGCTATTTACGCTTGCCCTGGTTTGTTTTTTTGCAGTTAATGTACATGCACAGGTTAAAAAACCTGTTGTAAAAAAAGCAACCACCACAAAAACTACCGTTAAAAAACCCACAGCAAAAACCACCCCGGTTGTAAAAAAAGAAGTTAAGCTACCTGGTACCCGTGTAAAAATAACTACCGACTTTGGTGTTATGATCCTACGCCTGTATGATAAAACACCACAGCATCGTGATAATTTTATCAAACTGGCCAATGAACATTTTTTCGACAGCCTTTTATTTCACCGGGTAATACAGGGTTTTATGATACAGGGCGGAGACCCACAAAGTAAATATGCACAACCAGGACAACAACTGGGAATGGGCGATGTTGGCTATACCATTCCGGCAGAATTTGATACCAGCTTATTTCATAAAAAAGGCGCACTGGCAGCAGCCAGAACACCCAACCCGGCAAAAGCCAGCAGTGGCTGCCAGTTTTATATTGTGCAAGGCAACATATTAACAGATGCTGATCTGAACAATATGGAAATGGCTAAAGGAATAAAATACTCTGCAAAACAGAGAAACATTTACAAAACCATTGGCGGAACACCTTTCCTGGACCAGGATTATACCGTATTTGGTGAAGTGGAAAGCGGCTTAGAAGTAGTAGATAAAATTGCTGCAGTGCCAAAAGCACCGGGCGATCGTCCGATAGGCGATGTACGCATGAAGATAGAAGTGATTAAATAGTTCTTCTTAAAATCCTTATTTTGCAACTGATTCTTTTAACGTCAAATTAAATAAAATGAATTTTCCCGAAAATCTCCGCTACACCAAAGACCACGAGTGGGTTTCTTTAGATGGTACAACCGCTACCATTGGCATAACCGATTTTGCACAGCGTGAACTGGGTGATATTGTTTATGTAGATATAACTTCTAAAGGCAAGCCAGTAGCTGCTGAAGAAGTATTTGGCACTGTGGAAGCAGTTAAAACAGTAAGTGATCTTTTTTCGCCGCTTGCAGGCACTATTACCGAAACAAATCCCATGCTGGATACACAACCGGAACTGGTTAACACCGATCCGTATGGTGATGGCTGGATGGTAAAAATGACTGTTACCGATGTGGCTGCATTTGATAAACTACTGGATGCTGCAGCATATACAGCAACTGTTGGATAGTAATAAAGCCATCATGCAAAATCCTTCAAAAAGGTCTCCTGCAATAAAATTTATACCGGGCATAGCCTGGTTTTTTCTTATACTGGTACTGATCAGTTTACCCGGTTCACAAATACCGCCCGTTGAAACCTGGCTGAATGATATTTATTTCGACAAGTGGGTACATGCCGGGCTTTTTGGCATGTTGGTTTTTCTGTTCATATATCCCATTTATAAAAAAATGATATTGCCCCTGCAGGTTAAAAGAAACTGGGCAATAAAAATTGCCATTGCGGCGGTAATTTGGGGCTTAACAACCGAGTATATTCAAAAATTCTTCATCCCCGACCGCAGCTTTGATATATACGACCTGGCGGCAGATACTGCCGGCATTTTAGTGGCTTACAACTGGTGCCGGATAAAATATTTATAATTACCAGCTATTAACAGGCTGTTTACAAGGTTGCCAACCTTAAACAGTCTGTTAATAGTTAAATTTCCTTTTATAAAGGTTGGCAACCTTTTAACCGTTTAACTTAACTTCGCAATATGCTAAATATAGAGAACATGGAGTACAATACTACCAGGAACTTTTTAGTCATGAGAGAATATGGCCGCCATATTCAGAAAATGGTTGAATACCTGTTAAGTATTGAAGACAAAGAAGAAAGGCAGCGCAATGCGTATGCAGTTATTGAATTGATGGGATTTTTAAATCCGCATTTAAAGAATGTAGAAGATTTTCGCCATAAACTATGGGATCATCTTTTCCTCATCAGCGATTTTAAACTGGATGTGGAAAGCCCCTATCCCATTCCCACAAGGGAAACATTAAAAGCCAAACCCGAGCGTTTGCGTTATCCAAAAAGATATCCCAAATTCAATCACCTGGGTAAAAATATTGAAATAGTTATTGATAAAGCACTGAAAGAAGAAAACCCCGAAAAGAAACAGGGCTTTGCCAATGCAGTAGCTTATTACATGAAGCTTACCTACAGCAACTGGCATAAAGAACTGGTGCATGATGATAATATTCAGACTGAATTATCTGCCATGACTAAAGGCGAACTGGAATTCAATAACCGTCCTTTTGTTAAACACAGGGTTGATACCCGTGAGGAAAATGACTATGGTAAACGACCTGCCGGAGGTTACCGTAAAAATTTCAGCAGTGGCGGCAGAGATAACAGGAATGCAGGTGGCAGAGATAACAGAAACGCAGGTGGTGGCAACAGAGATAACCGTGGCGGCAACCGGGATAACAGGGGCGGTAATGGCGGTGGTAATGGCGGCGACAACAGAAATAACAACCGCAATTTTAAGAAGAGGTATTAATAACTGTACGAATTAACAAATACTTACCTGATGCTTTTAAACATCAGGTTTTTTTATTTTCAGTTGTGATAACTTCGTGCAATAAAACAACAGCGCATGCAATCATTTGAAGTAAGAGGCGGGAAAAAACTTTTTGGAGAGATAACACCACAAGGTGCAAAAAACGAGGCGCTGCAAATTATATCGGCAGTATTACTCAGCCCCGAAAAAATCACCATCTCCAACATTCCGGATATTGTGGATGTAAACCTGCTGATTGAACTGCTGGGCGAAATGAAAGTGAAGATTGACAGGCAAAGCCGTGATACCTGCACTTTCCAGGCAGATGATGTGGATGTGGATTATCTGCACAGCGAATCCTATCACAAAAAAAGCGGTAAACTGCGTGGTTCTGTAATGCTTGCCGGGCCGCTGCTTGCACGTTTTAAAAAAGCCTACATCCCAAAACCCGGTGGCGATAAAATTGGCAGAAGAAGATTAGATACACACATCATTGGTTTTGAAAAACTGGGTGCAAAATTTTTGTATGATACCGAAGATGGTTTCTTTCATTTAGAAACAACCGGCTTAAAAGGCACCAATATTTTATTAGATGAACCCAGCGTTACCGGCACTGCCAATATTTTAATGGCAGCATCCATGGCCGCCGGCACAACCACAATTTACAATGCCGCCTGCGAACCATACCTGCAGCAACTTTGCAAAATGCTTAACCGTATGGGTGCAAAAATTAGCGGCGTGGGCAGTAACATGTTAACCATTGAAGGTGTTGATGCATTGGGCGGAACCGAGCATCGCATGTTGCCCGACATGATTGAAGTGGGTTCTTTCATCGGCCTGGCAGCCATGACACAAAGTGATATCACCATCAAAAATGCCGGCATAGAACATTTGGGTGTGATACCGGAAAGATTTCAGCAACTGGGTATTCAAATGAATTTTAAAGGCGACGATATTCATATTCCGGCACAGGAATTTTATGAGATACAAAAATATATGGATGGCGGTGTGTTAACCGTGTACGATCATCCCTGGCCGGGTTTTACACCTGATCTGTTGAGTATAGTTTTAGTAACAGCCATACAGGCAAAAGGCAGTGTACTCATTCATCAAAAAATGTTTGAGAGCCGTTTATTTTTTGTAGATAAGCTGATTGACATGGGTGCCCAGATCATCCTTTGCGATCCTCACCGTGCCGTGGTTATTGGTTTGGAAAGAGAACAACAGTTGCGTGGTATAACCATGAGCAGCCCTGATATACGTGCCGGTGTAGCCCTGCTTATTGCGGCATTGAGTGCGCAGGGAAAAAGCACCATCCAGAATATTGAACAGATTGACAGGGGTTATCAGAACATTGATGAACGCCTGATAAAATTGGGTGCCGATATCAAAAGAATTAACTAACTATAATTATATCCCCCGGTTATGAAGCATTTTAGTGCCTTAGTTGTAATTCTTTTATTTTCATTTGCTTCATTTTCACAAAAAAAATGGCCCGGATATATTGTTATGAATAACGGAGATACTGTAAGAGGAACATTAAAACGTACCAGTGCATTTAATAATAAGCCAGGTTTTATATTATATGATAACAAAAAGAAACAAAAAATTCTGGAAACTGAAGCCCTGGCTTTTGGTTGGGTAAATGATACTTTACAAGTTGACTATGAAAAAATTAAAGTAAGGAAATCGCTTGAACCTTTTTCATTTCTAAGACGTATCTCTAAAGGGAAATATTCAGTCTTTGAAGATCGCACCATCATGGGGAATTTTACAATCGTTGAATACTTTTTTAAGAGCGCAGATGGAAAAATTATTGTGTTAAATTTCAGCGATAAATTTGATAAAAAAAATACACTAAAAGAAATATTTGCAGATTGTCCCACATTAGTTGAACAAATAAAGGGAATTATAACCCGGCAAAAAGTATTAAACTGGATAGATGAGTATAATAATTGTACCACAATTACAACTAAGTAAATGTTTAGACTTTATACAACTGTAATGAAAAATCTTCTAATCCTGCTTTCAGGCTTCTATGTTATTTTAAATCTAACCTCCTGTCGCAACAAAACAGTTATACTTCTCACCAAAAAATGGGATTGTGTTCAGGTAGATAATCTTGTTCAACCCAATACAAAAGGTCTATCTGCAAAAGATTCGGCCAATGCAGAGCAGCTTAAATCAGTACTGCTCTCACTTAACTGGACCTTTAAAGACCGCATGAAATATGAATGTGCATTGAACGATCGAGTTACCGTGCAGGGAAAATATGAATTGCAGGGAGATGATAAGATCCTGGTTTGCACACCCGAATCTAAAAGCAGTATCAACCGGTATATTATTAAATCATTAACGGCCGATGAACTCGTGCTGGCAGGTAATGCCGAAAACCAAAACCTGGTACTTCATTTTAAACCGCATTAGTAAAGTAAAAATTAAATAGTTTCTTTGCACATGGCAGATAACAACAAACTCATCATCATCACAGCTCCATCGGGCGCCGGTAAAACATCCATCACCCGTTACCTGATGAAAACTTTTCCGCAGCTTGCATTTTCTATTTCGGCAGCCACACGCCAGGCAAGAGGCACCGAAAAAGACGGCGTTGATTACCATTTTATAAGTACCGAAGCATTTAAAGACAAAATTCAGCACAACGAATTTGTAGAATGGGAAATGGTGTACGAGGGAAAATATTACGGCACTTTAAAATCGGAACTGGAGCGTATCTGGCAACAACATAAAATTCCGGTGCTGGATATTGATGTAAAAGGCGCCATTCATGTGCAGCAGCAATACCCTGAAAGTTCGCTCAGTCTATTTATACAAACACCTTCGGTAGAAGAGCTGAGAAAAAGACTGGAAAGCCGTGGTACCGAAACGGCTGAATCGCTGGCAGCAAGAATAAACAAAGCAGCTTACGAGCTTTCATTTAAAGACCAGTTCAACAGGCTGATCACCAATGATGATTTTCATCGTGCCTGTACAGAGGCTGAAGGCATTGTAGCCGAATTCATCAGTAAATAGTCTGTTTAAAAACTCTTTCTTATTTTTATACTATGGGTTGGATAGCATTTATTGCCATTATTATTTCTCTACTGCTCATCGGTTTTTTTGCCGGTATAGAAATCGCTTTTATATCTGCCAATAAACTGTCTATTGAACTTAACCGTAAGCAGGGCACCAAAAGCGGAAAAGTATGGGGCTTTTATGCCGACAGGCCTGCCCGTTTTATTGGCACTACCCTCGTTGGTATCAACCTCGTTTTTGTGGTGTATGGCTTACTGGTGGTGGATATGCTCTCTCCCATCTGGCTCTGGATAAAAGCAAACTTACCCGGCTCGTTTGTAAATGCGGTAGACTACATCAAACTTTTTGTAGAAACAATGCTTTCTACTTTAATTGTGTTATTTGTAGAGTTTTTATTCAAGGCATTTTTTAAGGCACGTAACAGCAGCATCCTCAGTTCAAACTTCATCAGCAGTGTTGTTCAGTTCTTTTACTGGATGTTTTCTTCCATAGGCGTTTACCTGGTAAATACTTCTGAATGGATATTGAAAACGCTGCTGGATGTAAAAATAAATACCAAAAAAGACATGTTCAGCAAAGTGGACCTGGAGCATTTCATGCAGCAGAGCAAAAGCAATGAAGAAGAGGATAGCAGCGAGTTAAACAAGGAACTTTTTGAAAATGCCTTATCGCTCAGCGAAACCAAACTAAGGGAATGCCTGATACCCCGTAAAGAGATTGAAGCTGTGAACAGGAACAGTTCTATTGAAGAGGTAAAGGCCAAATTCATCAGCACACAACTGAGTAAACTGGTTGTGTACGATGAAAATATTGACAGCATTACAGGTTATATTCATCAGCTCGACCTGTTTAAGCATCCAGCTACCGTTAACGAAATACTATTACCCATACCAACTGTGCCGGAAAGTATGAGTGCCACCGACCTGATGAACAAATTCAGCAAAGAAAGAAAATCAATTGCCTGGGTTATTGATGAGTTTGGCGGCACAGCCGGCATTGTTACCATGGAAGACTTGCTGGAAGAAATTTTTGGAGAGATTCATGATGAGTATGACACCGAGGAGTTTGTTGACAAGCAACTGGCCAATAACGAATTTATTTTCAGCGGCCGGATGGAGCTAGACCTGATCACCGAAAAGTACAAACTGCATTTTCCGGATGATGAAGAAACAGAAACGCTTTCGGGGTACATCATTAAAAACCATGAGCAGATACCCAAAATAAAAGAGCATATCATTATTGGCAATTATGAAATTGATATTTTAAGCGTGAGCGATACCCGAATTGAAATGGTAAAGCTTAAAGTTTTAAAATAAGCAGAACTGCTAAATCTTCTCTTATTTTTATTTACATGATCATTGCTGTAAACACCAGGTTAAATAAAGAAACCCAGCCGCAAGGTTATGAAGAGTTTCTGTTTGCATTACTGCATCATCTAAGTAAAAATTATCCGCAGCATCAATTCATTTATATTTTTGATGCTCCTTATAAAAATATTGTTTTCAGCAAAAATGTACTGCCTGTTGTTACCGGCCCGAAAGCCAGCAGCAGCCTGCGTTTACAATATTGGCTCAATTACCGGATACCGGCAATTTTACGTAAGCACAAAGCCGATGTTTTTGTAAGCCTGGAAGGTATCTGTTCGCTGCGTACAAAAGTGCCGCAGTGTTTGTTGCTGAGCGATTTATCATTTTTAAATTTTCCGGACTTACAAAAAAAATCACAGGCAAGGTTTTATACAAAATTCGCTCCTGCATTTTTAGCAAAGGCAAAAAGCATTGCAACAGTTTCTGTCTTTTCAAAATCTTTAATTGCCAACCGGTATAAAATTAATGCTGATGAGATTGCAGTTATTCACCCGGTTATTGATTCGATTTTCACTCCGCTTGATTGGGAGGAAAAAGAACGTATCAAAGAAAAATACGCAGAAGGAAAAGCTTATTTTTTATTTAGCGGCAATATCAGCCAACACAGTAACCTCATCAACCTGTTAAAAGCATTTACCTTTTTTAAAAAAAGACAGAAGAGCAATATGATATTGCTCCTTGCCGGTACTGCAGATGAACCATTTAAAAAAGAGCTGAATACCTATAAATTAAGAAATGAAGTAAAGCTGTTGGAAGGACTGAACAAGGCTGAACTGGCAAAAATAACTGCATCTGCCTATGCCATGGTTTACCCTGTGTTGTATGATGACATTGCATTGCCGGCTTTACAGGCCCTGCAAAGCAATGTGCCTGTTGTAATATCTGATGCCGGGGCGTTACCCACTATTTTTGGCGAAGCTGCTTTGTATGTCAATCCTCAAAGCCATGAGGATATTGCCCAAAAAATGATGCTTGTTTTTAAAGATGAGAACAAAGCAAATGAACTGGTAAAAGCCGGAAATGAACTTCTGCTGCAATATCAACCCGGCAAAACCGCCGATTTACTCATGCAGTGTATTTTGAAAGCTGTCAATACTTAAATTCAGTTAATTTTGCAGCCTAACTAAAACAAGCGGATTTTAAATACGCCCGAAAATTTATGAATCAATCAACAATAAAAATTGACGTACTGCTTGACCCCAATAAAGTGCCCGAGCAGATAAATTGGTCGGCAACCGACAGCACCGCCAATATGGTACAAAAAGCCAAAGCAATGAGTGTTGCGTTTTGGGATGGGGCAGATAAAACAGCCTTGCGCATTGACCTTTGGACCAAGGATATGATGGTAGATGAAATGGCCGATTTTTATTACCAGATGCTGATGAGCATGGCCGATTCTTTTAAACGTGCCACACAGCAACAGGAAATGAGTGACGACATGAAAAAATTTGCCAAGGAATTTTTTGATAAGTTCAGGGCTATACAGTTGAAAGAGCAGAAATAAGCTACAAGGGGAATAACTGCAAGGGGGCAACCATTAAAAGCATGATTTTTTTTTATGCTGTCAGCAAAAACAAAAATGTTTTTAAATAAATATTTCTCCCTTGGGGCTTGCAGCTATTCCCCTTATTTTAAACCAATATAAAAGATACTACCATGAGTTTAGAACAACAGATCATGACCGAAATGAAAGAAGCCATGAAAGCCAAGAACGAAGGCGTTTTACGTGCGCTTCGTGGCATTAAGGCCGAGATCATTAAAGCCAAAACAGACCCCGGTGCCGGTGGCGAAATTGATGAAGCAACCGAGCAGAAATTTTTACAGAAAATGATGAAGCAACGCAGGGATTCACTCGAAATTTTTGTGACCCAGGGACGTGAAGACCTTGCTGCAAAAGAAAGAGAGGAAATGGCAGTGATAGAAAAATTTCTTCCAAAACAACTGGATGAAGCTGAACTGAAAGAAATAATAAAAGGAATCATTGCCGAAACCGGAGCCTCTTCTCCTGCCGATATGGGTAAGGTAATGGGTGTTGCCAGCAAACAACTGGCGGGTAAAGCAGATGGTAAGATAATTAGCGGTATTGTTAAAGAACTCCTTTCTAATTAGGAATTAGGAATTGAGAATAATTCACTAAATTAAAGTTGCTTCCATTAAAGGACATTCCTAATTCCTAATTTACCATTCTTAATTCATAAAAATGCTGATAGATTTCACCTTTGCTGCTCTGCTCATTCTGGCCATCATCAAAGGCTATCAAAAGGGATTGATACTTGCCATCTTTTCCATCATCGCATTTATTATTGGCCTTGCTGCTGCTTTAAAATTATCTACGGCAGTTGCGGTTTATCTAAAAGACAGCATCAGCGTTTCGGCCAAATGGATGCCGTTTATTGCTTTTGCCCTGGTATTCTTGGTTGTTGTGCTGTTGGTAAGGCTTGGCGCCAAACTGGTTGAAAAAACATTTCAGGCAGTTTTACTGGGCTGGGTAAACCGAATTGGAGGTATACTTTTATATGCAGCCCTGTACTTCATTATTCTAAGCATTTTTATTTTTTATGCTGAAAAGCTACAATTACTGCAGCCGGAAGCTATTAAAAGTTCGCAAACCTATCCTTTTATACAACCCTGGGGACCTAAAGTGATGAATGGTTTTGGCAGCCTGATACCGGTTTTTAAAGATATGTTTACAGAGTTGGGCGATTTTTTTAATTCGTTGTCAAACAAAATTCCGCATTAATTTCAGCCATTATCTTATTTAACGTAATTTTAGCCCCAATCAGCATTTCATAACTTTAAGATTGAGATAGCGGTTTATATTAAACAATTAGTATTTACGGATGAGTTACGAAATTAAACAAGACGGAAAATTTAAATTTATTGAAGAGGGCGAAGGTGAACCTTTGTTGTTGCTGCACGGATTATTTGGTGCGTTAAGTAATTTTCAGTTCCTGATTGAGCATTTCCGTAAAACGAACAAAGTGATTGTTCCGCTTTTACCATTGCTCGAACTGGATCTGCTGCACACATCTGTTGGCGGCCTGCAAAAATTTGTTCAACGGTTTATAGAACACCGCAATTACAACAATATTAATTTGCTGGGTAACTCGCTGGGCGGACATGTTGCCCTGGTACATATTTTAAAAAATCCCGAACGCATCAAATCAATTACATTAACCGGCAGCTCGGGTTTATTTGAGAACGGCATGGGCGATACTTATCCCAAACGTGGCGATAAAGATTATATCCGTAAAAAAACCGAACTCACTTTTTACGATCCCGCCATGGCTACCGAAGAGCTGGTGAATGAAGTTTTTGAAATCACCAATAACCGCATGAAGGTTATCAAAATCATCGCACTGGCAAAAAGCGCCATACGCAATAACCTGGGCGAAGAACTGAACCAGATAAAACAACCCTGTTGTCTAATTTGGGGAAACAACGATACCATCACACCGCCTTTTGTTGCCAAAGAATTTCACCGCCTGATGCCAACCAGCGAATTGCATTTTGTTGATAAATGCGGCCATGCCCCCATGATGGAAGTACCGGAAGAGTTTAACAGGCTGCTGGATGCCTTTTTATCAAAATTAAAAACGCCGGCTGCAACAGTTCAGTAATAATTTTTGTCATTACGGGTATTGTATAGCTCTTAAAAATCTTTACAAAAAGTTAATAGAGCCAGATCAGTATACTTTTAAAGATCAATTGCACGTTATTCCAATAGCTGTTATTAACCTAAACCAGTTATATGTTAACCATCGAACTTATCAATAACAATATCCCACGTCTGCAGCTTAAAGATTCTGTGAGTAAGGCTTTGCGGCTCATCAGCGATTTCAGGGTTACGCATTTACCGGTTATAAAAGACGAGAAATACCTGGGCCTTATCAGCGAAGATGACCTCCTTGACCAGGATGAATCTAAAATGCCTATGGAGTTGCTGCAGGAATTCTTCATTCATGCAGCAGTGCGTGATAACGAACATTTTTTAAATGCTGTTACCTGCAGCAACCAGTTTGATACAACCGTGGTTCCGGTAATTAATGAAGAAAATGACCTGATGGGTGTGATCACCACCAACGATCTGTTAAAGACACTCGGCAATTTTGCCGGCACCAACGAAATAGGCGGCATTATTGTACTGGAAATGGAACGCAGCCAGTTTGCCATTTCAGAGATAAGCCGCATTGTGGAAAGCAACGATGCAACCATTCTGCATTTAAATACAACTGTACATGCCGAAACCGGTATGCTTACTGTTACCCTGCACATTAATAAAAAAGAAATAGCAGCAGTTGTTGCTACTTTTGAAAGATATGATTACGATGTTATCTACTATTTTGGCAACGAAAATTTTGAAAATGAAATTCACAGCAATTACCGCCACCTGATGAATTACCTGGATCTTTAAAAAATATTTTTCGGTAAGCAGTATATCAAATGTATCATCTTAAAAAAATATTTTACTGCTGCTTCACCCTGCTTTTATCTGCAACTTGTTTTGGTCAAAAATCAAAAACACCCAATTTCAGTTTTATTGATACTGCTTTATTGCGGGGCAATACAGGCAACAAAGTCTGCATAAAAGACCTTACCGTTAACGGCACCAAACAAACCAAGGTATATATTGTTTACCGGGAGATACAGTTTAAAAAAGGTGATTCCATTTTACTATCCGATTTGTATAAAGAGCTGGAACAGGCCAGGATACAGGTTTACAACACTACTCTTTTTAATGAAGTTACATTTGAAGTTACTGCGCTTGACGCTGCCAATGTAACTGTTCATGTAAAAGTGCTGGAGCGCTGGTACCTGTACCCGGTGCCGCAATTTAAATGGGTTGACCGCAATTTTAATGAATGGTACAAAACATACAAAGCCAGTTTAAGCCGCGTTAATTACGGAATAAAATTTGTGCATTATAACCTCAGCGGGCGACGTGATCAATTGCGCATTTATTTTATTAACGGCTATACCAGGAATATTTCATTCAGTTATACAGCACCATACAGTAATAAAAAACTTACAGAAGGATTTACCATTGGCGGTGGTTATTTACAAAAAAGAGAATTGTCTATTAAAACAAACAGCAACGATTCGCTGTTGTTTTACCCTTCAGATTCTGCCGTAAAAGCCAGGGCCGATTTTGTTTACAAAAGCTGGTATGTACATGCAGGCTATACCATCCGCCGGGGCTTTTTTATAAAACATATTTTTGGAGCCGCTTACACGTATATAAAAATAGCCGACTCTGTAATTGACAAGCGTTACAATCCAAATTATTTTAAAGACGCTGTTACTTCAAAGGGCGTTTTTGATCTTAACTACAGGTTGCAATATGCAAATGTTGATAATGGTTCTTATCCCTTAAAAGGAAAAACGGCTTATGTAGCGTTGCAGAAAAGAGGGCTGGGTTTTACCGGCGGCGTAAATATGTTTATGGTTGAGGCAAGCTGGAACCGTTATTACGACCTGGGTAAAAAATGGTATGGCATTGCCCAGGTTATCGGAAGCATCAAACTTCCTTTTGACCAGGCTTATATAAACCAGCGTGGGCTGGGTTATGGTGAGAATTATTTACGTGGCCTGGAATATTATGTGATAGATGGTGTGGCAACAGCGCTGGTAAAATCTACCATCAAAAAAAAGCTGGTTGCATTTGATATTCCATTCAGGCTGTTTCCTAAAGTGTTTACAAAAATACCCATCAGCATTTTTGCAAAATCTTATGCCGATGTTGGATATGCCTATACCAAAAAGAAATATGATACTTACCTGAACAACCGGCTGTTGTATTCCGGTGGTTTTGGTATAGATATTCTTACCTTGTACGATATAAACCTGCGGTTTGAGTATAGTTTTAACCAATTAGGCAAAAACGGTTTATTTTTACACAATCAATCTGGTTTTTAATTTTGACAAAAATTCAAACACTACGCGGACTTGCAGAACTGAGGCATATGAAAATTGCCATCTACAGCCGTGGTATAGAAAATAACCAGCACCAGGATATTATTCAGTTGCTTGACGAACTGGCATTAAGCGGTGTGGAGCTTGTCTTCTACCAGGATTTCTTCAACCAGTTTTATTCTTCCATCAATGCCAAGGCAAAATATTCCACCTTCAACTCATCCGAAGACCTGGATAAGAATATAGATTTTATCATCAGCCTGGGTGGCGATGGCACCATGCTGGATACGGTTACGCTGGTTAAAGACAGCGGCATTCCAGTGGTGGGTATTAATTATGGCCGCCTGGGTTTTTTGGCAAATATTGGTAAAGAAGATCTGATACCGGCCGTGGAAGCACTGGTAAACAGAACTTATGTAGTGGATAAAAGAACTTTGCTGCATTTAGATTCTGATGTGCCTTTATTTGGCGATGCGCCTTATGCACTGAATGAATTTACGCTGCATAAAAAAGATTCATCCCCCATGATAAAAATACACACCTATTTAAACGGTGAGTTTTTAAATACTTATTGGGCCGATGGATTGATCGTAGCAACGCCAACCGGCTCTACCGGTTATTCATTAAGCTGTAATGGCCCGGTCGTTTTTCCTGATAGTGGCAGTTTTGTTATTACACCCGTATCGCCACATAATTTAAATATACGCCCCATTATTGTGCCCGATAATACCATTATTTCTTTTGAGGTAGAAGGCCGTACAGATGGATTCCTTTGCACTTTAGACAGCCGCCGTGAGATAGTTACCAAAGACATTCAACTGGCTGTACGCAAAGAAAGTTTTGGCATCAACCTTATCCGCCTTAACGAAAATAATTTTTTACAAACGCTGCGTAATAAGCTAAGCTGGGGTTTGGATGTGCGGAATTGATCTTGTGTTTTTTCTTCCCTTCATTTGTTTTCCATACCGGCATCGTTGCGTCACTCACTTATACTGCATACCTTTGCTCAACTTTCATCATGCCATTCAAATCAACAAAACTACGCTCCATATTTATCCTTTTCTGGATCTTGCTGGCATATATACTGGCAGCACTGGTCTGGTGGTTTATTGCCCTTAACCGGCAAAACAAGCTGATGACGAAATACGAAATGGAGCAGTTGCAGCCAACCGATAAAAATTACCAGGCAAAATATGATGAGATCAAATCTTTAGAAAAAAGAAAGACCGCTCAATACATGGGCGAGGGTGTTACTTTTTTTCTGCTCATCGTGGCCGGTGCTGTTTTTGTTTTCAGGGCAGTGCGGCGTGAGTTGAGGATAAGCCGTGAGCAGCAGAATTTTATGATCGCCATTACGCATGAACTGAAAACACCCATTTCGGTTGCCAGGCTTAACCTGGAAACCATGCAGAAAAGAAAGCTGGATGAAACACAGCAGCAAAGGCTGATACAAACCACGCTGGAAGAAACCAACCGCCTGAATGCACTTTGCAATAACATGCTGCTTTCATCGCAGATTGAAGCCGGTGGTTACCGCATTACCAACGAAGAAACCAATTTCAGCGAACTGGTTGGTAAATGCGTACAGGATTTTATTACCCGCTATCCGCAACAGAAAATAGAAGCGGATATTAAGCCCGATATTTTTATTAACGGAGACAGAATGCTGCTGCAGATACTGGCAAACAACCTGATTGATAATGCCATCAAATACGGCGCAAAAGATTTGCCGGTTACGGTTTTATTAAGAGAAGAAAACGAAAATATCATTTTGCAGGTAAAAGACCTTGGCAAAGGAATTGCAGCCGAAGAAAAGGATAAAATATTCAACAAGTTTTACCGGGTGGGCAATTCGGCAACAAAAGCAGCCAAAGGAACCGGGCTGGGGCTTTATCTTACAAAAAAAATAAGCAAACAGCACAATGCAAACATTTCTGTGACAGACAATAACCCCAGCGGTGCTATTTTTACAGTTGTGTTACATTCATCCATTGAAAAGCCTTAGTTTTAAATATGCCGGATAAAAAATTTTCCATATTACTGGTTGAAGACGAAGAAAATTTACAGGAAGCACTGAAGCTGAACCTGGAACTGGAAGGCTATGAAATTACCGGTGCCTGGGATGGTGCCGAAGCTTTGCAGGCTGTAGAAAAAGAATATTTTGACCTTATCATACTGGATGTGATGCTGCCCGAAATTGACGGCATTACTGTTTGTGAAACGATAAGGCTGACCAATCCTGATATTCCTATCCTGATACTGAGCGCTAAAAACAGCAGTGCCGACAGGGTGCTGGGCCTGAAAAAAGGTGCAGATGATTACCTGACCAAACCCTTTAACCTGGAGGAATTGTTGATTCGTGTAAACAACCTCATCAAAAAAAGCGAACGCCTCAACAGCAAGGAACCCATACCGGATGTGTACAGTTTTGGTAAAAATAAAATTGACTTTAAGGCATCCGAAGCTTTTACCAAGAGCGGCGAAAAAGTAACACTCACCAAAAAAGAGATCATGCTGCTGAAGCTGCTGATTGAAAATAAAAATGAAGTGGTAACCCGTGAAAAGATCTTACAGGTGGTTTGGGGGTACAATGTTTATCCTACTACCCGTACCATTGATAATTTCATCCTCAACTTCCGTAAATATTTTGAAGAAGACAGCCGTGATCCTGTATATTTTCATTCGGTAAGAGGCGTGGGTTACAAGTTTACGCTTGCTTAACTACGATACGTATTTATCAGTTGCAACAGATCGCTGGCCCTCTCGTACATCGCTTTCATTTTTTCATTATCGGCAAAGGGCGTGTATAACTGCCACTCCATTTCATCCATCAGTTTTTGTAATTCCACTGTTGTTTCATTGCTGATGCCTTTTGCATCCAGCTGTTCAGCAATATTTTTCCGGTTTAAATTTTCTGCCGGCAAAGCCAGTTTTTTTGCCAGAAAATTTTTTAAGCCCTGGTTCAAATGCGTGTAAAATAATTTAGCATCTTCCCGGTGCAGGCATTCTTCTGCCAATGCCAATGGGTTTTGCTGTACAGGTAAAATTTCTTCAGCCTGTTTTTGTTCCTGTTTTATTTCTTCCTGAGCCTGCTCTGCATCGGCATGCTGTTTTTCTTTTTTAGTATCCCGCTTCAGCCAAACAATAAGCCCGATAATGATGAGCACTGCAACAAAACTTACCACCCGTAAGCGGTTATTAAAAAACTTCGTAAGCAAATTATCATTTGATCTTCCATTTGCTTCTGCAACCACATTTTTGGGTTTACCGGTTCCTTTGGTAACTGTAATTTCTATTGGGGTTGAACTGACCGTTTTATATTTTGCATCACGGATGTCAAAAAAACCAAACTCCACCGCCGGTAAAGTGTACGTACCCGGTGTTGAAACCGAAAAAGGAAATTCAAATATTTTTCTTCCGCTTACAGGCACCGTTCCCTTAAACAGATCATCTGTTGCTTTGGAATCAAAGCCCTCAATACCCTTTGGCCAGGGCATTTCAGGCGCATTAACCATCTGCAGGTTTCCTTCGCCCGAAATGATGATCGCCATTTTACCATCATCATCGGTACTGAAATTCTTTTTTTCAACCCTCGTTTCAATTGTAAAATTTCCAACAGCTCCTTTAAATGAGACAGGTTTACCTGCATCGGGCAAGGGCTTTACCAACACAGTTAAGGGTTTACTTTGCAAAGTAACTTTCTGTATATCGATACCTTCGGGTGGTACAGTTAATTGTGCCAAATCCCTGAATATATCATTCATCGCATCGGCCTGCTGATTTACATATGCTGCTTTAATGAACTGAACATTGTTTTCAATTTCTGCAATACCCAGCTCCAGGTTGCCGGCCAGCAAGGGATACAGTTGCACTTTACGGATGATGTACACATTGTATTCACGCCCTTCAAATTTTTCGGTGTGGTAACTCATATCATTGGGCTGCTGAATATCCAAAACCGAAAAACCGTTGAAGGAAGGATTTTTCGTCATGTTGCTTTCGCTTTTAAGGCGTGTGTACAGTTTGTATGTAGCAACGATCGGTTCACCTACGTAAACAGATTTTTTATCTACCTCAACCCGTACCAACATATTCCTCTTTATTTTATCTGCCGGGTTTTCGCCCTTGCGTAAAATATATTCGTTGTAAGTTGATCTGGGCGCAGGTTCTGCAAAGGGGTCAATACTGTTAAAAGGAGTGCTGCTTAAATTTGCGCCCGGATTATTGCCTGATGATTGAGCCGTAACTTTTAATCTGACAGCATTGCTTTTATAATCGCCTGCATCGGCTTTAGCCAATGCTCCGGCAATGGTAAAATTGCCGATGGCTTTTGGTTTTAAAATAAAACTTAAAGCAATATATTTTTTAACAACGCCATTGATCATCGTCATGCCACTCTCCTGGTTGGGGCCGCTGATGATGATAAAATCTTTAAGGCTGGGTGGAACGATCTGCTGTACTTCATTTGCATTTTCAACCATCAGTTTCAGCTGGGCATATTCATCCCGGCCTATTTCTGCCGGAGATATACTGGCCGAAAATTTTACCTGCGCATTGCCACAATAGCCCGTGAGCAGAAAAAGAAATGAAATAATTTTTTGTAAAACGGGTTGCATATTCACATAACAAAAATAACGGATTGCAGCCTGCCGGATAAGTTATAAAAGTATAAAGGGCAAAATAATTTGTTAAACTGCCCCGGCTAAAATCAGAGGTCGCCCAGCTGTGGGCGCAGAATAATTTCTTCCACACAAGCCTGCGGAGAAAGTTGAGCGGCGGCATACAGCATTTGGGCAACATCAGATGCTTCCATAATACGTTTGGGATCAATGCCACTGCCACTCCAGCTATCAGTATAAGCCGCACCGGGCAATACATGCGTAACTTTTATGCCATGTGGTTTCATTTCTTCCCGCAGGTTTTTACTAAAGCCATACAAGGCAAATTTGCTGATACTGTATGCACCACCATTGGGATAAGCCATGATGGAAGCAATAGAGCAGATATTGAAAATGTGGCCACTCCTTTCAGTGATCATTCCAGGCACGATCATCCTGGTTAAATGATAAGCACTATATACATTTACTTCCATCAGTTTTTCCAACATGCCATCATCTTCACCATAAGCACTGCCGGGTAAGTAAATGCCGGCGTTGTTTACCAGTATATCAATCTTTGGGGTATAACCATGTATCCATGCTACAAATTGCTGTAATGCTGTTTTATCGGATACATCGCAGGTTTTGGTGTATATTTTATTTTGAGGGAAACGTTCCTGCAGATCTTTAGCTGTTGCTTCCAACTCTGCAATATTTCTGGCGCAAAGAAAAAAGGCATGGCCTCGTTCATCTTTTGCGAAAACCTCTGCAATGGCTTCACCCAATCCTTTTGATGCGCCGGTAATTACTATGTTCATCGTATTTTGTTAAATCGTTATCTTGCAATTGCAGATAAAGTTAATCTCTCTACATCAAAATTTTGTATCAAAATAATGCCTCAATACAAACATCTATTTTTCGACCTTGATCATACCCTTTGGGATTTTGATGCCAACGCCAAATCTTCGCTGGCAGATCTTTACACCCTGTTAAACCTGGATAGCAGGATACAAATTGATTTTGAAGATTTCTATCCAAAATATTTGTACCACAATGAAATACTGTGGGACCGCTACCACAAAGGCCTCATCACATCTGAAGAATTAAAATGGAAACGCATGTGGCGCACCATGCTTGATTTTAAAATTGCTGATGAACCACTTGCCAAAGAAATGAGTGGACAGTTTTTAGAGATACTGCCTACAAAAAAAATACTATTTCCGCATACCATCGAAATTTTAGATTACCTCACAGCAAAAAAATACAGCCTGCATTTGATCACCAACGGTTTTGAAAAAACCCAGTGGAGCAAGTTAAACCATAGTGGTTTAAGCGGTTATTTTACGCATGTAATAACATCCGAAGCCAGCAACAGCCTGAAACCCAAAAAGGAAATTTTTGATTTTGCCATGGCGAAGGCAAAGGCTAGTTTACCCGAAAGCATCATGATTGGCGACAACCTGGATGCCGATATTCAGGGTGCCATGAATGCCGGCATGGATACTGTTTTTGTAAACCATATTAACGCTACACCCGAAATAAAACCCACTTACACCGTTACCCATTTACAGCAACTGGAATTGATCTTTTAATAAAGGGCATAAAAAAACCTTCCGGTTATAGAAGGTTTTAAATAAATTTCAGCTAACAATTACATACTGGCTGTAGTTGATTTTGCTTTGTCTTTGCAGCAACCGGCCTTAGCAGTTTTTGTTTCTTTTGTGCAGCAGGTTTTTCCTTTAGCACATTTTTTCTTTTTTCCTTTGTCGGCTAAAGCAACACCGGTAACAAACAAAAATGCTGTGGCTAATAAAAGTACTTTCTTCATGATTATAATGTTTAATTGATTTTCTAAACGTAAAAATAAGGGAGAAATTGCACCTGACCAACAGTCAATTGTTAAATATTGAGGGTGGCAATTACGGTTACACCGCCCTGCACAGCCTGGTTAAGCTCCACATTTACCTTAGTTCCCACTGGTAAAAGCAGGTCTACCCGGCTGCCAAACTTGATAAAGCCCATTTCTTCGGTTTGTTTAACCTTTTGTCCTACCTGTAAATAATTTACAATGCGTTTTGCCAGGGCTCCGGCTATCTGCTTAACCAGTATCTCTGTATTACCTTTTCTTATTACCACAGAATGACGCTCATTGTCGGTAGATGATTTTGGATGCCAGGCCACCAGGTATTTGCCTTTGTGATATTGATTGTACACCACTTCGCCATCAATGGGGTTGCGGTTTACATGCACATTGGCCGGACTCATAAAAATAGAGACCTGTAACCTTCTGTCTTTAAAATATTCAACATCCGTTGTTTCTTCAATCACTACCACTTTTCCATCGGCAGGTGCAACAATTTCATTTTCGCTGATGGTAAGCTGGCGGTTTGGGATACGAAAAAAAGATACCAGGAACAACAATACACCCAGTGTGAGAAAAAAGATGATGGCGCATAGCCACATCAATGAGGCGCTTAAGAAATAGAATACCGCCAGGTTAATTGCTCCAAAAATTAAGGTGCCAATGGCGATACTTTTATATCCTTCCCGGTGAATGGTCATGCTTTTTAATTTAAGCTGCAAATATAAAGAGTTATGGGTTAGGAGCTTTGAGTTTAGAGGCTTAATACTTTGTTGTTCCAAACTTATCCCATTGGCTGTTGGCAAAATCAAGCAGGGGTTTTGCTGCCTTGGTAAAAGAAGCATCTATCTTTTTATCACCTCCTTCTTTGCTGCCATTATACTCAAGGATAGTGCTGCCTCGGATAGCGTATTTGTTTGCGCCTTCATACATGATGAGCTTTTTTTCATCCGGGCTTACATCGCCCTTGCAACTGAGTTTATATAAAAAGCAAACTTCTCCTATATTGTTGCCATCATTATCGGTAACGGTAAATGAGTTGGGCAAAAATTCGCAGGTGGCATCTACTTCGCAGTCATCAATTCTGTCTTTAACTTCCCATTCTTTTTGCCAGGCACCACCGCTCTGGATAAAACAATAAGCATAAATAGCACCGCTTTGTTGGCCGCTCTTATTCATCTTTACCGGAACTGTTGTAAATAAAACCCGGTGTTCTGATTCGGCATCCCGCCAGCTAAGGCCTTCTACAACTGTGCCTTTTATGCTGTCTTCAAAAAAAGGTTCGTTCTTATTAAATGAAAGCACTTTAAAAGCAGTTGTTGGTTCATCAGGCTGAAGCAATGTTGAAGCGGTATCTTTTTTGTCTGTATTAGCTGTTTGCTGCTGATTATCATTGCAGGCAAAAAAAAGGAATGCGAAAAAAGGGAGCAGGTAATTTTTCATACATGAAAGTTTATTTATTAAACAAACAATTTTATATAAAGCCATACAAATGGCACAGCAACCAGCAAAGAATCAAACCTGTCTAAAAAGCCACCGTGGCCGGGCATAAAACTGCCGCTGTCTTTTACATCGGCCATGCGTTTGATTTTGCTTTCTAAGAGGTCGCCAAGGGTGCCGAAGATGGCGCAGATGGCGGCAAGCACCATAACAAACAAATTAACTACCCAACCATGAAAAATAAAATGACTTACTAAACCAGCTACTGTAATACACAAAACAATACCACCAATTGTACCTTCCCATGTTTTTTTGGGTGATATTTTTGAAAGCGGAGTTTTACCGATGAAAGAGCCAACCAGGTAAGCCATTGTATCATTTATCCAGATGCTGCATATAATCAAAATAGGAATATGGCCATTACCAAGAACCAGGTATGTATCGTATATATGTATATCTTTTGAAGGATATAAATTTAGCAGTGATGCAAAGCTAAGTGAGATATAAGCAAGACCCGCAAAACTCATCCATTTTGCTTTTGTTGGTATTTGTTTGTTCTGAAAAAGAAAAGCAATCAGGCAAATAAATAATAAAATCCAAAATAATAGTTTGAAACTTACATAAAATCCACTAATTCTAGTCCCGGCATCATAGGATACGTTTTTTATCCCCAACACAATCATCAGCGTAAATCCACACATGTAAAAGAGCCATTTAATAACAACATCAATTTTTGTTGCGTAAATTTTTTCAACAAGCTTCAGATACTCAGACCAGCACCCAAAATGTATCACCGTAAATAAAACCAAAAAGCTCTGAGAATTCCAGAGCAGGCCGGTAAGCATTACTACTACAAAAAGCAATGCAGTTAAGGCCCGGGTTTTAAATGTTTGAATATTTAATGCCAATACTATATGTTTTTATTTTCGGGAAATGGATGCAGTATATCGCTTTGCTCCAGCAGGTTCTGTTCTTCAAAAGCAATTTGTGTTTTGTTTTTAGCCGATACTTTTTCAAACAGCAAAAACAAACCAATGGTGATGGACAGTGCGATCAATGCGCCCCACCAGGGCACATCGGGATCTAATTTATCTACTTCTACCTTTTGTTTATGGGTTGATATCCAGAACAACTGTATTACCGCCACGGTATTATTTAAAAAATGAGCAATGATGTTCACCCACAGGTTTTTGCTCCGTTCATACATCAGCCCCAAAACAAAACCAAGCACAACCCTGCTTAAAAAAAGAAACACCGACATGTGAATAAGGCTGAATAATAAAGAAGTGACAATGATGGCCAGCAAAGGTTTCTTCCACCAACGTACCAGCAAATTCTGCAGGGCTCCTCTAAAAAGTATTTCCTCAAACAGCGCAGGAAAAAAGGCCATGATAACAATAGCCATCAAAAATTCGCCCCAGCTTTGTAAATTACTTAATGCCATCACCTGTTTGGTGTACTCGGTTTCCATAACCATACCCAGGGCATTTAGTTTTGGAAAATTTACCAATAGCGTTTTACTCAGCTCTGCCAGTGGATTGGCAATTACATTGGCTAAAAAAATAAGGAAGAACCCCAGGATGATCTGCCGGCCATTAATATGTTTATTAAAGCCAAGCCAGAATTTATTTTTGCCATGGCATATCAACATGAATAAAACGGAGGGTACAAAAAAGAGAAAGAATGTACCCAAAACCTGCGAAAGCCTGGCTGCTCCAACATTTTCCGGCAGCAGCATGGAATTGATCATGGCTTCTGCCATTTTATCGGGAGGCAAACCGGCAGGAATGAGTTGATAGCCAATAAGTAACTGAACACCTCCAGCTAATACAAGTCCTGCTCCCAAAAAAATCAATAAAATGCCCAATTGTGCCCACCCTGTAAACCCTTTTACGCTCCTGTAATTCATAGCTAAGCCTATTAGTTGTAAATTTGCCCTCGCAATATACAATGACTAAAAGTTCTAAAAAATAAAATGCCAAACATAGGCCCCATACAATTACCCGATTTTCCGCTCTTGCTTGCTCCTATGGAGGATGTAAGTGACCCGCCATTTCGTGCTGTTTGCAAAGACCATGGTGCGGATTTGATGTATACAGAATTCATCAGCAGCGAGGGTTTAATACGTGATGCCATTAAAAGCCGCCAGAAGCTCGACATATTTGATTATGAAAAACCTGTGGGCATACAAATATTTGGTGGTGATGAAGAAAGCCTGTCGCTGGCCGCAAAGATTGTAGATGTTACCAATCCCGATCTGCTGGATATTAATTTTGGCTGTCCGGTAAAAAAAGTGGCGCTTAAAGGAGCCGGTGCCGGTGTATTAAAAGATATTGACCTGATGGTGCGGCTTACCAGTGCGGTGGTAAAATCAACCTCGCTGCCGGTTACTGTAAAAACAAGATTGGGTTGGGACGACAACACAAAAAATATTGAAGAAGTGGCAGAACGTCTGCAGGATGTTGGCATAAAAGCATTGGCCATTCATGGCCGCACCCGTACACAGATGTACAAGGGCCAGGCCGATTGGGAATTGATTGGCAAAGTGAAAAACAACCCCAGGATAACCATACCCATTTTTGGTAATGGCGATATAGACAGCCCGGAGAAAGCACTGGAATACAAAAATAAATACGGCATTGACGGTATTATGATTGGCCGTGCAGCCATTGGCTATCCCTGGATATTTAATGAGATAAAACATTTTTTAAAAACGGGGGAGCATTTACCATCGCCTACTATTGAGGACAGGGTTGCTGTCTGTAAAAAACACCTGCACAAATCTTTTGAATGGAAAGGACCCAAAGTGGGCATTTTTGAAATGCGCAGGCATTACACCAATTATTTAAAAGGATTACCCGGCATAAAAGATTACCGGTTAAAATTGGTTACCCTTGAAACGGTGGAAGAGATTGATGCTGTTCTGGATGAAATTCAGGGAAAATATTCCGGTTACGAATTTCAGAAAACGCCGATCGAGTTGATCAATTATCATGAGAAGTGCCCAATATAACCGCTGATTAAAATGATTTACAAAATAATTTCTCTGCCTCTGCGAAATCAGGATAATCATTTAATCTGCAATTATCTTATTTAATTCATTTGTGTACACTTCCCCCCTTTTCTCTGCAAAATAATCAGCACCTAACATAATTACGGCCTGTATAGCCAGCGCTACCCCAAAGCCGTACCAAAATGATTTATCAGGATTTGATCTGAAAAGAAAAATTAAAACAAGTCCGGCGATGATAAAGGCAATCTCTATCCATCGGAAAATAACAAAGTCCTTCATTACAGTTTTCATCCGTGGAAGTTCTGTTTGTTTAACATAGTTAACCGGCTCCATGCCTATATTGTAGGCTATATCTGCTTTTTGTTTATCAGTTCTGCTATAAACAGAATAACCAACAACCATCTGAATAAGGCCAATAGCCAGTAATGGAATGGCCGCACCTTTAAAAAAATTGGGATTGCTTTTTATAAAGAACCAACATACGACAGCAAGTAAAACGGCAACAATGCCTACAATCAAAAACAACAGGCTTTCCTGTTTTTCTGCTGTAAAATATCTGTAAATGAAACTGAAATCTCTCTGCTCGAACATAAAATGATTTTACTGATTTAATGCGGCTTTTACTTCTTCGCCCAAGGGCTCAATGGTTGATCCAAAGAAATTGGTAAGCCTGCCCTGCTCATCTACTATAAACTTACAAAAATTCCAGGAAGGTTGCTGGTTGTTCCAGCCGTTTTTGGTTGGGTCAGTAAGCCATTCAAATATTTTACTTTGATTGGCACCTTTAATCACACTGCTTTTTTTCATCAGCGGAAAACTTACACCAAAATTCTTTTTACAAAACGTCGCAATTTCTTCATCGCTTCCTTTTTCCTGTTCTTTAAAGTCATTTGCCGGAAAACCAATCACAACCAATTTTTCTTTATACAGCTCACTCAGTTTTTGCAGGTCGTCGTACTGGCCGGTATAGCCACAATCGGAAGCTGTATTCACCAGCATTATTTTTTTGCCTTTCAGTTTTTCAAAATCAAATGATGTACCGTCGATAGCTGTGTCTTTTAAACTGTAAAAAGAAACAGCCGGTATTGCTTTTTCGTTAGAAAAATTTTTTGTGTTGATACCTTTCTTACCGGCAAACCACATCCACATCGGGTAAACTGCTTTTAAGATTTTTTGTCTGGCTGTCATATTTATTGAATTTCTGTTTACTATTTCTACATAACTCCAAAAGGCAATCAGCAATAACAATATTACAACGATTGCTTTCTTGAACCGGCTGTATCTCTTTTTTGTTTGCAATAGTTTTTACTTTATCACCATTTTAAACAGCTTCATCTTTCCTTTAAACGGCGGGTATTTTATTGCAGGATCAAACCAGGTAGGGGTTCTCATCACAGCTTTTTTATGACTGAATGTTTCAAAAGAGTATTTACCATGATATTGCCCGCTGCCGCTGAAACCCCGGCCACCAAAGGGTAAATTATGATTGGTCAGGTGCCAGCTTGCATTATTTACACAGCCGCCGCCAAAAGCCACGCTGTTAAGCCAGTCTTTTTCCTTTGCACTGCTTGATGTAAACACATAAAAAGCCAAAGGGTTTTTATTTTGCGCAATTATTTTCAACGCTTCTGCTTTACTGCTGAAAGAAATGACGGGAAGAATTGGGCCAAATATTTCATCCTTCATGATATCCGAATCCAGATTTACATTTGAAATAACAGTTGGCTCAATAAAAAGTTTTTCTTTGTCGGTTCTGCCGCCATGAAGAACCTGCCCCTGCTGTAAATATTTTACCAGGCGGTCAAATTGCCTTGCGTTAATGATCTTGCCATAATTATAACTGTCTTCCGGTTTATCGCCGAAAAAATTCTGTATCGAATTTTTTAACCCAGCAATCAGTTCTTCTTTTTTACTTTCATGCACCAGCACATAATCGGGTGCCACACACATTTGCCCTGCATTACTGAACTTGGTCATGGCAATCCGTTTAGCAGCAATTTTAATGTTTGCATCTTCTTCTACAATACAGGGGCTTTTACCACCCAACTCAAGCGTAACCGGCACAAGCCTTTCTGCAGCCATTTTATAGATCAATTTTCCTACTGCGGTGCTGCCGGTATAAAAAACATGATCAAAAGTAAAATTGTTCATCATCTCCGGTATCACTGTAGCTCCATCACCTTCTACAAACTGAATATAGTTTTTATCAAAGGTTTCTTCTATCATTTGTTTCATTATGGCAGATGTTGCCGGTGCAAATTCGGATGATTTCAATACAACACAATTGCCTGCCGCCATGGCTCCGGCCAACGGTGTCATTAGTA
Organism: uncultured Chitinophagaceae bacterium; assembly: GCA_963715585.1. GTDB lineage: Bacteria > Bacteroidota > Bacteroidia > Chitinophagales > Chitinophagaceae > Ferruginibacter. Next base: position 3,796,431 of record OY970254.1, read on the forward strand.
ATTGAAATGGATAGTTCCAGGGGCTGATGATGAGCACAACACCCAATGGTTCCTGCAGCACAAAACTTTTTGAAGGCAAATTGAGCAGGTTGGTAGATACGCTTTCGGGCTGCATCCAGCCTTTCAAATGCTTAAGCGTATTGCTTATTTCCGACTGCAAAAAACCTGTTTCAGTAACCCAACATTCTTCCGGGCTTTTCTTAAGATCGGCAAACAAAGCCTCGTGCAATGGCTGTTCGTATTTTTTTACAGCGGCCTGCAGTTTTTTTAATTGCTCTTTTCTAAAAGCATGAGGTTTGGTAATGCCGCTGTCAAAATAGTTGCGCATTTGCATTAAGTTATCCATTACACATAAATTTGCTGAAAGGTAGTAAATTGAATAGTATGACGGACGAACAATATATGCAGCAGGCGCTAGCAGAAGCTCAAAAAGCATTTGATAAAGAAGAAGTGCCTGTGGGTGCCATCATCGTTATGAATGACCGTATCATTGCCCGTGCCCATAACCAGGTGGAGTTGTTGAACGACAGTACCGCCCATGCCGAGATACTTGCTTTAACCTCGGCTTTTGATTTTTTAAGCAGCAAATATTTACCCGAAGCAACTTTGTATGTTACAGTAGAACCCTGCCTCATGTGCAGTGGTGCCCTGTACTGGAGCAAGATTGGTAAAATTGTTTTTGGTGCCGATGATGATAAGAACAGTTATAGAAAATGCTGTAACGGAAACAATCCTTTTCATCCAAAAACACAATTGGTTGGAGGTATTTTAAAAGATGAATGTGCCAATCTGATGAAAGATTTTTTTAAGGCCCGCCGCTGATCATTGTATTACCAGCTTGCTTTTTACCATTGTTTTTCCCTGTTTCAAAAATAAAAAATAAAGCCCCGGATTTTCTGAGAACATGAATATAATAACCTCGTTGCCGGTAAGCACCAACCGCTTCTCTTCCCTAAGCAGTTTACCGGCATTGTTCATCAGCTGAATTATTACATACCCTGCATCAAATCCCTTAATTTCAATTTCGGTTTTATTTTTAGCAGGATTAGGATACAATCGTACAACTGGCTTTTCCTTTTTAGCAAGGCTGTCTTTTTTAAGCGGCTGGATATTTGAAATTGCGTCTTTCTTTCTGTTAATCGTATCTATTGTTTTTGCAGATTGTGCCAGGCAGCAACAAATTCCCAAAAACGTAAAAAATAACAATATGATTTTTTTCATTTTAAACACGATAAGCAACCAGATAACGTAAATTTGCAGTCCATCATTCACAATAATCTCTTAAAAAATAAAACAAAACATTATGGCATTTACACTACCGGCTTTACCATATGCCCACGATGCATTGGAGCCACATATCGACACTTTAACCATGCAGATACACCATGGTAAACACCACCAGGCTTATGTAGATAATTTAAACAAAGCCATTGCCGGAACCGACAATGAAAATAAAACCATTGAAGAACTGGTTGCAGCTGCAGGCAGCATAAGCCCCGCAGTGCGTAACAACGGCGGCGGACATTGGAACCACAGTTTCTTTTGGGAAAGCCTTGCATCCAATGCAGGTGGCGCTCCTACCGGCAAGCTGGCCGATGCTATCAATGCAGCATTTGGTTCTTTTGATGCGTTTAAAGAAAAATTTGCAGCAGCCGGTATGACAAGATTTGGAAGTGGCTGGGCATGGCTGATCGTAAAAGACGGCAAGCTGGAAGTTTCATCCACACCAAACCAGGATAACCCGTTGATGGATGTTGCCGATGTAAAAGGCACACCACTTTTGGGTTGCGATGTTTGGGAACATGCCTATTACCTGCATTATCAAAACCGCAGGGCCGATTATTTAGCTGCATTCTGGAATGTGGTTAACTGGAGTAAAGTGGCGGAAAGGTTTTAACCCCCTAACACCCTGAAGGGGGGATTATTGAGAAGATTATGTTTTGTTCTTTTTATGAACCCAACTTCTTCTCTTTGATTGAACTTCGGTGGCGTCGCACTCTTGTACTTTTGTAATTCTATTCAACGCCTTATAATTAAAGCTGTAATCATTATAGGTTACAGCTTTTTTATTTCAAGTAAAATCAATCTACTCATTATTCTTCGCAAAAGTTCCCCCTTCAGGGGGCAGAGAGGGTTATTACGGCACCGGATCATACCCATGCCCACCCCAGGGATGGCATCTGCTTATCCGTTTTGCAGTAAGCCAGATTCCTTTTATTGGGCCGTATTTTTTTAAAGCCTCAATACCATATTGCGAGCAGGTGGGTGTATAACGGCACTTGGGGCCCAGCCATGGCGAAATGATCCATTGGTAAAGCTTAATTAAAGCAATGAACGGAAAACTAAGTATTTGCAGAAAGGTTTTCATTTGTAATTTTAATAAGCCTTGTTAAAACATGATCCGTTTTTTCAAAAATGAAATCGTAATGCGGTAATTCATTTCCAGTATAAATAATAAATACCGCCAGTTGTTTTTGCTGTTGTGCCAACAGGGTTTGCAATTCATTTTTTTGCAGGCGGTAAGCCTCTCTCATTAATCTTTTTATGCGGTTCCTGTCAACTGCTTTTTTAAAGTGTTTGCTGCTTACTGCAAAGCCGGTTTGTATGGGGGCTTTTGCCGCTTCGGTAACCTGCCACAATACCCTGAACGGGAAATTGGAAAACGACTTCCCTTCCTTAAACAACTGCTCAATTGTTTTGCGGCTTTTTAGCTTTTCGTCTTTTTTAAAAGTATATCGTTGCGTTGGTTCCAATTCTTTAAAATTACTAAATAGTACAAGTAAAAAAGTCCCCCGACAAATCGGGGGACTGAATTTATTTTAACCTTTATTCCGGTTTGGAAATCAGGTGATCTTATTTTTTATCACCGTGTTCGCTGGAAACTGTAAGACTGTGACGTCCTTTTTTCCTGCGGCTAGCTAATACCTTGCGGCCATTTGCGGTTTGCATACGCTGACGAAATCCGTGAACAGATTTTCTGCGACGTTTGTGCGGTTGATACGTTCTTTTTTTACCTGGCATTGTTTAAATTTTTGTCCTTTTACAAATTAAATTTCCGAATTCATTTTTGTTACACTCAGCAAGGCACCATCCCCGCTGTTTGTGAAAGGACGGCAAAAGTAGGTGAAAATTTTGGATTTTAGATTGCAGATTTTAGATTTATTTACCGTCAAAGGTTTAAATGGTTTGATTTTACCGGTTTGCCATAAAATATGGCTGCATGATTGTCGAAGTCTTCGGTGGAATCAGTTGTAAAAAAGGCGATTTGCCCGTTTTTGGTGCATTTTTCTTCCATTTCGGGGTGCTTCTGCAAATATTCACCCAGGCTTGCAGCCACAATTTCACCCTGAGATAGAACAGTAACACCGGCCGGTATGGCTTTTTTTATCTTATCCATCAGCAAAGGATAGTGTGTACAGGCCAGTAAAATGGTATCAATACTGCCCGATTGCTGCAACAGGTTATTGATGTTCTTCTGAATAAAATAATCGGCACCGGGGCTGTTATACTCATTATTTTCCACCAATGGCACCCACATAGGGCAGGCTTCCTGAAATACTTTAAGATTGGGATAAAATTTCTCTATCTCAATAGGATAAGAGTTTGAAATTACGGTTCCGTTGGTTGCCAATATACCCACGTTGCCTGTTTTGGTGTATTGGCCAATGATTTCAGTAGTTGGCCTGATAACACCCAGCACCCTTTTAGATGCATCTATTTTTTGCAGGTCGTTTTGCTGAATAGAGCGCAAAGCTTTTGCAGAAGCAGTATTACATGCCAGGATCACTAAGGGGCAACCCTGGTCAAAAAGCCATTTTACGCATTCAAGGGTGTATTCATAAACTGTTTCAAAGCTGCGGGTGCCATAAGGCGAGCGGGCATTGTCGCCCAGGTACAAATAATCGTATTGCGGCAATGCGGCGGTTATTTCTTTTAAAACCGTAAGGCCGCCATAACCACTATCAAATATGCCAATGGGCTGTTGCTTCATGCATCAAAAATAACAAAGCCTTCCCGATAAATCGGGAAGGCTTTTATATAATTTACCTAAATAAATATTAGTTACCGGCGGGTTTTGTGCCAGCTGGTGCCTGTGGTGCATCTTTAATACCCAGTTTGGTTTTTACAGCAGGTAAAAGGTCATCGCCGGGAGGCATTACCAACAATGAGCTGCTGGATTCATCTATAACATACGTATAGCCTTTTTCTTTGGCTACAGCCTTAATAGCATCCAATGCTTTAACTTTTAGTGGTGCAATTTTAGTTTGTGCATATTGCTGTGCTTTTTCCTGTATTTCCTGATCGTAGTTTTGTAAACGTGCATACAGTTTCACCAGTTCATCCCTAACGATTTCTTTCTTACTGTTTGAAAAAGTAGCTGAATCTTTAAAGTACTGGTCTCTTTTAGCTTCTGCTTCTTTCTGCAAGGTTATACCCTGTTGTTGCAAAGTTGTCTGGTATTCGTTCAGCTCTGTGTTTATTTTTGCCGCTTCAGGCATAATGCTCATCAGTTCATCAGTATTGATGTAACCGATCTTTACTTGTGCTGAGGCACTCATCATTCCTAACGCCATCACAGCTCCTAATAATAATTTTTTCATTGTCGTTTTAAAGTTTATTGATTTAGTGTTTATAAGATTCTTTATTTATTCAAAAGTTGCACCAAACTGTGCTATTAAGTATTATTTAACACCCAGGTTTCGGATGATATCTGCACTCTTATCCAATTTTGGGTCGGCAAATATAACAGTAATTCCTTCACTTTTGTCTAATATGAAGTCATATTGTTTTTCAACCGCCAATTTCTGTACTGCGTTATAAACCCTGTCCTGAATGGGTTTTATAAGCTCCTGCCTCTTCTTAAACAGGTCTCCTTCAAAACCAAAACGTTTTTTCTGCAGGTCACGCAGTTCCTTTTCCTTGTTGTATAATTCATCTTCTCTTTTCTTTTTTAGCACATCGCTCAGCATCACCTGCTCGGCATCGTAATCCTTAAACATTTTATCTACCAGGGCCTGTTTCTGGTCAATTTCCTGTTGCCATTGCTCGCTAAACTGATCCAGCAGCTTTTGAGCTTCTTTATATTCGGGCAGTTTATCTAAAATGTATTTAGAATCAATAACTGCATAACGCTGTGCATTTGTACCTGCTGCAAACAATAAAAAACATGTTGCAAGAATTAAGAGTTTTTTCATTCTGTAATTTTTTACAAATTAACTAATAAACGCCCGCCTGACTGGCCATTCGGGCAGGGATTAACGATTTTTTATTCAGGTTCCTGACCTAACATAAATGTAAACTTAGCTGCACCTTTTAAGCCACTGGTATTATTGTACCTGTCAAATCCAATACCATAATCAAACCCAAGCAAACCAAACATTGGCAGGAAGAAACGTAAGCCCACACCAGCCGACCGGCGCAGTTTGAAAGGATTATAATCTTTAAACTGGTACCACCCGTTTGCTGCTTCAAAGAAAGCTAATCCGTAAATAGTACTTCCGGCACTGGTGCTGAAAGGATAACGGAGTTCCATGGTATATTTATTAAAAATGGTAAAGAACTGCGATGGCGTAATACCATCAGGGTTTATCCTTGGATTTGATTTGTCATACACAGGGTAACCACGATGTGCAATGATATCATATCCTAAGAGTGCAAAGTTATTACTCAGGCCGGCATCTCCCAGTTGAAAACGTTCAAACGGAGAAATATCCAGTTTTTTATTATACCTGCCAATGAAGCCGTATTTAGCAGCAATTTTTAAAATAAACTGTTTGTTTTTTTCTGTTCCTCTTGCCAAACCTATAGGCACATACCACTCGGCATTCATACGCCACTTATGAAACTCAGGCAGCTTATAACTGTTGGTTGTACCTGAACTTAAGCCCAGCAACGAATAAGGAAGTGTAAACTGTCCGCTTAACATAAAGTTAGAACCGCTTGTTGGGAATATAGGGTTAGGGCCGGCAGAATTACGAACCAACGCAATTTTTAGACTAACGTTGGTAGAAGTTACATTTCTTAGTTCTTCGGTATTACCAAACAGGTTGTAATTTTTCAATTTATACCGCTGCACATTCAATGAATAAATTAAATTAAAAAAGTCATCGGGCCATTTTAACTGCTTACCCAACGATACATTAAAGCTTGATGTTTTTACATAAGAATTATCGCCGCATGATTTGCAATAAGCACCGGTAAGTGTATCATATGCATTTGCATACTTGGTGTTGGAGTAAGATATGGTAAATGAATTACGTTTTTTTCCTCCGAGCCATGGTTCGGTAAATGATGCATTGTATGAGCGAAAAGCTTTACCGTTGGATTGTACCCTTACACTGAATTTTTGTCCATCTCCCGATGGCAGCGGATCCCAGGTTGAACGTTTGGTGATATTTTTTATAGAAAAGTTATTGAAAGAAACGCCCAATGTACCTGTTAACCCTATTCCGCCTCCAAAACCTGCAGAGAGCTCCAGCTGATCTCCTGATTTCTCTTCAATTCCCCAGTTAATATCTACTGTTCCGTTTTCGGCATTGGGTACCACCTGCGGGTTAATTTTTTCTGCATCAATAAATCCAAGCTGGCCCAGTTCACGCTGGGTACGTATAATATCGGAACGGCTGAATTTTTCACCGGGTACGGTTCTTAACTCTCTGCGTATTACATAGTCTTTTGTTTTTTTGTTACCGGATATGGTTATGTTTCCATAAACCGCCTGCGGCCCTTCACGCACACGCAGTTCAAAATCAATGGTGTCGTTGTATACTGCCGTTTCAACCGGATCTACCTGAAAGAAAAGATAACCATCATCCATGTACAAACTTCCAATATCTGCGCCTTCGGCAGATAATTGTTTACCCAGGCGTTTGTTTAATATTTCAAGATTATAAACATCTCCTTTTCTGATACCCAACAATACATTCAAAACAGAATCGCTGTACTTGGTATTGCCACGCCAAACCATATTGCCAAAATGAAACTGGTTTCCTTCGCTCACTTTTATGAAGAGGTTGACATTATTATTTTCATCCAGAATTGGGGTATCTTTTAAAATAACCGCATTTCTATAACCCCTGGAATTGTAATAGTTTAAAATACTCTCCTTATCTTCTATATATTTTATTTCGTTGAATTTGGCGCCACTAAAACCCCTGATGCGGAAGTATGGATCTATATAATCCCTTGTTTTTGTAACAGTCATAAAGCCTACATCCTTGATGTACTCATTAAAAGTCTGGCTTTTGGAGGTATCTCCAAATGGATTTTTTACAACCACCGGAAACAAGGTAATGCGGTTCATCTCCTTGGTGCTCTTCATGCTCTTTTTTAAATTCTTTGCAGCTACATCGGTGTTACCACTGAAATTAATAGAGTTAACTTTTACTTTACTTCCTTTCTTAATGTAAAATATTATTGATACCGCATTATTTAAACCTGGTGCATTTTCTTCCTTTAACTGAATATCTACATTACGATATCCTTTATCAAAATAAAATTTACGGATGGCTTCCACAGCACTTAATTTCATATTCTCTGTTACCACCCTGTCTTTTACCAGCGCCACTTTAGGCTCCAGGTCATCTCTTTCGCTCTTTCTGATGCCTTCAAATTTAAAAGTTGCCAAACGGGGCCTTTCTGTTATTTCAAACTGAACGTATAAATCTCTTCCTTCTAATTTTGTAAATGAAATTTCTATGTTAGAAATAAGGCTTTGGCGCCAGAGTTTGGCAATTGCTTTTCCAAAAACATCGGTACCAGGTATAATTACTTTATCGCCTACAGCCAAACCCGAAATAGAAATGATAAGATTTGCATCAAATGCCTTTGAACCAATTACGGTAATACCTGCAATAGTGTATTCTTTAGGTGTTTTGGAGGTGAATATGCCTTCCAGTTCCGGATTAACAGAAACAGGTTCCTGGGCCCAAACAAACTGGCTGCTAAAAATCAGGGTTGCAATAATAAAAATTCCTTTGTAAATCCTCTCCATCAGTTTGTTTTTAACGTGCGGCAAATTAAGCCCAATAATTAAAACTATTTGTTAACCTCATCCTAAATCATCTGCTGTAATGATCAAAAACTGGCAAATTTCTCTATCGCCTTATTCTACAGGCCTTTAAGCCGTGGTTTCATTGTCTTTTATCTGTTCTCCGGTCTTTCCAAATCTGCGTTCCCGGTTTTGAAAATCGAGAATGGCAGCATACAAATTTTCTTTTCTGAAATCGGGCCAGAGCGTTGGTGTAAAATACAGTTCTGCATAGGCCAGTTGGTACAATAAAAAATTGCTTATCCTGTACTCTCCACTGGTTCTTATCATCAGTTCCGGATCGGGAAAATCTTTTGTTGTTAGATACTGCTTTACCGTACCCTGGTTTATATCTTCGGGCATCAGTTTTCCGGCTTTTACATCCGCTGCAATATGCTTAACCGCATCTGCAATTTCCCAACGGCTGCTATAGCTTAATGCCATAATCAGGTTGAGGCCTGTATTTGAAGCAGTTTCGTTCAATGCCTCCTTTAATTCATTTTTGGCTGCATCGGGCAGCATATCGGTTGCGCCAATTACATGCAGTCTTATATTATTCTTATTCAGGGTTGGCACTTCATTGCGGATGGTATCAACCAAAAGCTCCATCAAACCCGATACTTCATATTCCGGCCTGTCCCAGTTTTCGGTACTAAAGGCATACAGGGTAAGATATTTAATGCCCAATTCTGCCGCTCCTTCTACAATATTGCGTACACTTTCTACTCCATGCAAATGGCCGTAAAGGCGGTCTTCACCTTTTTCTTTTGCCCATCTTCCATTACCATCCATAATGATGGCAATGTGGCTTGGCAAACGCTGCATATCTATATTTTCCTTCGGAGTCATAAAGAGTATAAAAGAGTAGTCAGGCGCAGGGGCCTGACTTTGGGGGGCAAAAGTAATAAATTTTAGTTGGAATATGGCTTTTAACCCAAATCTTAAAGCCGTACCAGTTTTCCTGTAAACTCCTTTTTGTTTATTATCATTTTATACCAATACATTCCTGCCGGTAAATGGCCAATATTAAACTGCCTGATATTATTAAATACAGCCACGGTATTGCCCTGACCATTTATTACAAACACCTGGCTAGCAATAAAATCGGCACCGTTTTGCATAAATTTAAAAATACCGGTTGAGGGATTGGGATATACTACCGGCATTACAGTTACAGTTGATATTTGCGGGGTCAATCCACAGGCCTGTTTACTTTTTACAAATTTTTCATCATCGCCAATCTTTTTGGTCATTGCACAGTTTGATCCATTGCTTAATATGACTACTGCGTTTTGCGAAATATAGTCAGGTAATTCAATCATCCGCTTGTTATTGAAATTGTAAGTATTGCCTGCATCTGTAATTTCCCAATCAAATTGGCCCACCTTTGAATTAGCCGTTAACTGAGTAATACAATGGCCATTTTTGTTGATGACATCAATGGTAAAATCGGCTTCCTTACATGGCACGGGTTTGGGCTGGGCATACCATAAAAAATTATTTACGTTGCTAAACACCAAACTGTATTGGTAAAATTTTCTGATGATACGACAGAATTTGCCAGCCGACTCACGGGGTATTTCTATATAAAACAAAGCAGAATCATTGGGGGTTACAAATCGTGCTTTTAAATTATTCCCATTGGCATCCTGTATCGCAAATGCACTGTTTATATGTGCTTCCGATTTAAAGCCATTGCCACCGGCATTGCTGTTACCCAAACTAAAATACAGCTTATCTATTCCCGCTGGAATATAAATGTATCCGGGTTTGTATATATCCTTATCGTATGATTCGGTTGCTTTGCCAAAGAAGGCACCACTTTTATAAAATGCATTTTTATTGGTGGTGATGCTTAAATTAACCGAAGACTTATATTTTAAACAAACCGTTAATTTATAATTACCTGCTGCCGGAAGCCTGATGGTGATACTTCCTGCTTTTGCATTTCTATCCAGTGAAAAATCTTCTATAATGTCTAAAGTTCTATCAGTAGATTCTACCGTAAAATTGATGTAGCCTTTTTCAGCCATTTCAAAAGTTGGGTTGTAATCAATTGTAAAAGTCCCGGCATCTGGTGCTTTAATGCTGAATTCGCTTCGGTTGTAATAATCCATACCATTTGTATAACCAAGCTGTACATTCAGTTTTTCAGCAATTTTTAAACCTGCTGCATCCAACCGGCTGGCAATTAAATCTGTTGTTTCAAATTTATATTTATTGATGATACCGGTGAATTTAGCCATGTCATTTCTAAAATCATTCTCAATTTCGGCTGCAGTTATTAAAGCCAGGTTTCCGTTTTGATATGCAGTGCCGCTGGCTACATTGTATTGCTGATAAAAATTACTGGTAGTTTCATAGTTTCTGTTAATAGTTGATATGAGGTAATAACTGTTTACCAGCTGCAGTTTATTTATTTTAGCCAGGTAAAGGCACAATGCAGCGGCTTTACTGGTCTTTGCACTTGTTCCCTGGTCTCCGGCCCAATCATAATACAAAGCTGTGTAGTGCAGGTAAGCTTTTAATTCACGTAATCTTGCTTTTACAATTTCCGGTTCCTGTGCAATTTGCTGTTCTGCTTCTTGTATCAATTTAAAATACAAAGGCAGTTTATACCCGTTCGAAATTCCTCCGGCTAGTTTTTTATTATCAGTCCACAATTGCAACAGGCTGTAAATGGTTTTACCTGCTGCTGCAAACATGTTGTCGCAAAATTCTGTCAGCGTACTGTCTACCGCAATATTGTTTTGTAAATTTTGATTTGCTGCCAGTAAAAAAGGAAGGCTTGCAAATTTAGCAGGCGATGCTTCCCACATTAAACCCTGGCTTTTTTTATCTTTCGCAATTTGCAGGGTAGTTTTTAAAGCATTCAGATCAAGCGATGGTGTTTCGCCACTCCATCCAGACAGGTTCAAATAATTGTATTCAGAAATGTTTTTTGTACGGCTATACCAGCGGTTGCGTAAGCCATTTGTGCTGGTTAAATTCTGATATACTTCCGGAATTAACTGAATGTCCAGTTTTTCATTTATCGCCATATTTGCCGATGGGATATCGGCATGTGTTGAATAAGCATATACCTGAAAACGGATATTGGGATACTTACTGCCAATCTTTTGTGCTGTATGGTTTGCCAGTGTAATACTTTGATCACTTTCTTTTGCATAGCCGGCATTAATGCAACCAGCATTGTCTTTTGTATTTCCCCACAGGGCACCATCTGTTACTTCAACGCCAACATTAAAACTGCTGTAGTTTAAACCCCTTAACTGGTTTATGTATGCAGTTGGATTATTTAAAACAGAAGCCCGGTATGCGGTGTATTTCTGTTCAATTGTATTAGCCCATAAATCTTTTGCAGATGCATTGTTTACATCTGGCACCGATTGTGAGCTTACAGCACGTGAATTATTGTAAGCTGCTATATAACAGGGGTTATTTTGCCAGGTGGCAGCATTGGTGCCGCTGATGATATCGCTTCTATGTCCTGCAAACCTGTATTCGCCGGTCATGCCATTGCGGCGCTGGTATAAGGACCAGTTATGTCCGTTCAGACCAAAGTAAGATTCCCATCCATAGTTATTATCATTATCCATTACCCATCTGTTATGGCCACCGCTTAAGTACCAGCCGTTGTATTTAAAATTGAAACTGTAAATACTGTCAATTTTTTTATACGCTGTGATAAGAGTTGGAATTTTTTCCCAGATAGAACCCGGCAGGTAAAACCGAAAACCCAGTTGCTGAAAATATTGATAAATGCCAAAGCACATCCCATTGTCTTCTGATGCTGAAAATTTGATGAAGCCTGCTCCATCACTTTCTACCCTGCATGCCTGGCTACCGGATATTGTAGAATCGTAAATAAATATAAAGCCCGAATGAGGTAATGCTGTATAAGGTGCACTCGTAAACTGGCTGCCTGGTATTGCTTTTTGCAAAAGCATGGCAACATCCTCTGCAGTTGATTGCAGCGTTTTTGAAGACTGAACCGGATAGCGAACAGTTTGCGCATTTGTAAACAATACACAAAACATCGCTATTGCGATAACAAAGCAGTTGCGAATGAACGCCATAGTTTATTTTTTCGAATGAAAACTATGGTCTCATCACAGAATGATAAGGATTTATACTTTTGTTATTCTTTGGAAAGATACGTTTGGTATTAGTATACCAACTTGTGAAGGGGTTAGGGTAAAAGTAGTTATTTCTTTCTAAAGCAAAAAAAAATAAAACTGTACTTAATTATTTGGCTGTAGGGCACCTGTATGTGCTGATATTGTAGGTTACACCAATCTCTGCAATAATGTATTGATCCCTTTGTTTGCTCCAGCCACGCTGCCTGCCTTCTATACCAAGTGGATTATCCTTATCTATTTCAATGGAGCGATCCTGCAGTAAAGCGGCCGTTGATAAAGGCAAAAATTTGTCAACGCCTACATATGTTGTACTTACATCATCAAGATAATCGGTAGTTGTAAAACGATGGGCTATTTCAAAAGAGAAATTGAATTTTTCGCTGAGATTATATTTAAAGCCTATGCCGAGCGGTATGCACATGGCAAGTGTATTGTATGGTTTTCTGCCTTTATAACCGATAAGTTGCCCTTCGGTACCTAAAGGACGTAAAAATTCTTTTTTCCCGTTTGTGTATGCATACGGATCGTAGGTAAACAAACCAACTCCTAAAGTGATATATGGGGTAAAGGCATAATCCGGATTGGTAGGAATGAATTTGAAGAAATTGAAATCGCCCTGCAATGCCACTTCCCATATATTTGAATTGAAACTGAGGTTTCTTGTTTTCTGATAATCGTTTTTACTATAAGTATCGCTGTAGCCCACTTGTGCGTAATGTGCACTCAATCTTAAACCTACATAATTACCAAACTGCTTACGAAAAAAAACACCCAGAGCGGGCTTGGGCCTGCTGATTGATGCCCTGGTATTCAAATCACCAAAATAGTGCGCCAGGCCTGCGGTAATTCCAAATTCGCCTTTTTGAACGTACTCAAGATTGTCATTGCCACGTTGAGCATTTGCATTTCCGGTAATCGAAATAAGAAGTACGAGAGCAGCTATTTTCATTTTCATAATATGCAAAATAAAGAATTGTTTTGTAAAAAACGGCTTGAGGCAGGTTTTGTGGTAAAGACTTTGTTAATCTTTTTGCTTTTCAATACGCAATCCAACACTCATAATATTTGGTAAGGGGTTATCACGCATAATTTGCGAAATGTTGAAACTGTATTTGCCGGGGTGCTTAAATCTGCGGGGTGCGCCATTTAATAATTTCCGTACTTCCCAGATATCATTCATGCCGGTACCTTCCCAACCGTTTGCATCATCACCCAAAGTAAGGTTTACTTTTTGTATATGCATGCTGTCGCCGGGAGGGTGCAGCCCTATATTAAGCCAGATATTATTATACTTATACGCATCGGTGTGGCGCAGTACCAGGTAAATGCTGTAGGCCGAAGTGGTGTCCAAAATGATGAAATCTCCTTTGGCGGTAAAACTTTGCTGCCATTCATATTTTGGTATTGCCGTGTTCTTTTCAAAAATATCTATCTGGGTACAGGAGCTTACAAACACGCTATAAGCTACAGCCAATAATAAAAATTGAAACTTATGTTTTATAATGCTTCTCATCACTTGAAAAACTTTTAATCTTATTTACTATTTCGCAGCTGAATCTTATAAGATATTTAAAACCTGTTCTTTTGCTTTCTCGAGTTCATTCTTCATTTTCACAACACACTTTTGAATATCGGCATCATAAGCCTTGCTTCCGGTTGTATTAATTTCACGGCCAATTTCCTGCAATATAAAAGATAGTTTTTTCCCTTTTCCTTCATCTGCTTCATTAATAATGGACTCGAAGTACTCGCAATGCTGGCGCAACCTGATCTGCTCTTCATGAATATCGATCTTTTCCATATAATAGATCAATTCCTGCTCCATGCGGTTATTGTCAAAGTTTTCTTTGCCCACATGTTTTTCCAGTAATTGATTTATTTCTTCCTTAATTCTTTTCATGCGGTTTGGCTCTAAAACCAATATGGCTTCTTCCTGCTCTTTAATATTGCTTATGCGTAGCAATAAATCCTTTTCCAACACAGCCCCTTCATCTGCTCTGTGCTGATTTAAATTATTTAAAGCTTCCAGCAATACCTTACTGAATTCAGCAAAATCGGTTTCGCTTAAAATATCGTTGGTGGGCGTTACCACTTCAGGCAAACGTAATAAAGCACTTAGTACCGAGTTGGTATCGATTTTCAATTCGCCTGCCAGGGTTTCTATCTGGTTATAATAGGCTTTTATTAAATCGGTATTGATATTAACGGGTTTTGATGTTCCGTTTTGTTTGATGATAACCATGCAGTCAATCGTACCACGTACCAAATGCTCCTGAAGTGTATTGCGGATTTCAAATTCATACGGCCTTAACAAAGGCGGCAGCTTAAGCTGCAATTCAAATTGTTTGCCATTAAGGGCCTTTATTTCTACCAGAAAGGTTTTTTCATGTACGGTCTGTTCTGCTCTTCCAAAACCGGTCATTGATTTAAGCATGGATTATAATTTAGGCTGCAAGTTAAGGATATAATTACGAGTTGGTTTGGGCGTATTCTTCAAAAGGTTTAAAACCCATAATCCGTTCCGGTTTATCCAATGCCGAAAAACCAAATTTTGTATACAGTCCATGTGCATCTTTTGTTGCCAATAACCATCTTCGTAATCCCTGCAGATCGGGGCAATTCATAATCGTTTCCATCAACCATTTTGAAAGACCTTTTCCACGATATGCATCAAGAATAAAAACATCGGCCAGGTAACCAAAAGTTGCACAGTCTGAAATTACTCTTGCAAAACCAATTTGCTTAAGAGTTGAATTTTCTTTTACAAACAATCCAAAACAACAGGAACCTTCAATACTTTTTTTCACAAGTTCAACGGGGATATTTTTTGCCCAATAACTTTCATTGCATAAATAATTATGAATAATATCAACATCAAGTTTGTTTATATCTGTGCTGATGACAAATTCATTTTGACTTGTTTCGTAAATTTTCATTTACCTGGGTTTTAATTTTTACAATGAATTTAAAAAAGAAAGCCTGACTTTTTAGAGTCAGGCTTTGCTATATAGATGGGTTAGTAAGTACCGGGAACCAAATTCCCTACACAATATTAAAAATAATTTTCGCTAACCAAAAAATATTTGCCAATTATTTTATTCACATTTTAAATCGGGCTGTGGATAAGGCGACGGTTTTTTTCTCAATAACCAGATAAATAAAAACAAAAAAAGCCCGCATGCAATTTTCCTTTTCAAAAATCAAAAAAATCAGATTGCCTGAAACTACTGTAAACACAGCTACTCCAGAAGAATGAATGAGCTTACATTTTATTTCGTGCAAATGCCGGCATTTGAAATTTTTTAAAAATTCAATGTTTATCGTCCGGTTTTTCGTGTCGTTTTTAATGATGATGAAAGCAAAAAAATATTCATAAAATTTTGTGCAAAGCGTCATTTTTTTAGTTTTTCTTATAAAATCAACTAAAAGCAAAGCAATGTACCTTTGTTAAAATTTTCAGATTATGCAATTCCCATCTCCCGTTTCGCTGCAATGGACCGCTGAATTCATCAACGCAAAATTAGTTGGCAACACAAATGAGCCGGCAACCGGTATCAATGAAATTCACAAAGTTGAAAAAGGTGATCTTGTTTTTGTTGATCATCCAAAATATTATGACAAGTGTTTAAAAAGCGCTGCAAGTTTTATCATCATCAATAAAGAAACAGCAGTACCGGAAGGGAAAGCTTTGTTGATTGTTGAAAATCCTTTTGAAGCGTATTGCAAAATTGTAAACCATTTTCGCCCGTTTGAACCATCTAATAAAATGATCAGCGATTCGGCAGTAATTGGCGAAGGAAGTTTTATTTATCCCGGCGCATTTATCGGCAATCATGTCAGCATCGGAAAAAACACAATAATATTTCCAAATACAACTATCATGGACCACTGCATTATTGGTGACAATGTAGTCATACAGGCAGGCTCTGTAATTGGTGGCAATGCCTTTTATTATAACACCAAAAAGGACCGTGAATTATGGTACAAAAAAATGCCTGATTGCGGCAGGGTAATCATCGAAGATTTTGCAGAAATAGGTGCAGGCTGCACAATTGATCGTGGCGTAAGCCATGATACCATTATTGGCAGAGGTTGTAAGCTGGATAATATGATCCACATAGGGCATGATACGGTTTTAGGTAAGAACTGCCTTTTAGCTGCACAGGTTGGCATTGCTGGTGTGGTTACTTTAGAAGATGGCGTTACTTTGTGGGGCCAGGTAGGCGTAAGTAAAACGCTGACAATTGGCGAAAATGCTGTTATTTATGGCCAGAGTGGTGTTGGTACAGACACAGCAGGAGGCAAAGCTTATTTAGGTTCGCCAATACTGGAAGCCAAAGAAAAATCCAGGGAACTGGTTTGGGTAAAAAGGATACCGGAGCTATGGGAAAAAGTAATGGGCAAATAAATTACTGCAGCTTTATTTAATTGTCCTTGATTCGATAGCTACAAAATTTAACCCGTTCACTTTTTGAAGACGGGTGTATTTAAATGAGTTTGCAGTTAATGTAATATTTTCAAGCGTAACGATCAATGGAGATGGATACAAAATAATTATCTCCATTTTTGTTTTTTCTGCATCCAGATATTTCCAGTTGAATTTATAATCCTGCCCGTTAAAGGAATAGATACCGGTATTATCGGTATTGAATTTGTAAAAATCATTGTCGAAGTTAATGGTATTTTCGGATGCACCCCTTTTATAGGAAAGCATACTATTGCCATCAATAACCTTACTCTCATCAACTTTCCAGGTAACGGCAGTTAATGTGCTTTCATTTGCTTTGGGTACGTCAGCTGCAGGTTTTACCGCTTCAACAACGCTTGATGTAATCACTTCTTCTTTAATTACCGGTGAATTTTTTTCTTTAAAATCAAAATTATACGGCAGCATATCGCCTACTTTTTCCCAGGCCCAGTAACCCGTTATGGTAATATCATTCTGCTCAAAATAAAATCCGTTCTCTTCAATATTTAAAGATTCGTCGGGTAAAAAAGAAAGCACAGAAAGCTGAAACTTTGATGAAGCATCGGTGTTTGTTGCCAGGTACAGATCTGGCGAGCCTTCATTTTTATAAATAACAGCCAGTTCTTTTTGTCTTGGCAGAATATCAACCATTTTGCTGCTGTCATCCATATTGTAATTCACTGCGCCGTAAAAATTTTTTAAAGGAACCGCTGTTTCCTTATCATTGTTTTTTACGATGAACTGAATTTCAAAACCCTCTTCCTTTAATTTTTTCTGATACATGCTACGCATAAAATGCAGGATAGATCCATTAAAAGCCACTTTGCGTGCTGCATTCCATTTTTCAAGCTGGGCCTGGTCGGTCGACTGCATTTCCTGGAACAGTGGATTACCCGTGTACAGGCTTACCTGTGTGTTGTACTCATGCACAAATGAATCCAGCTGGTACTTTATTGTATAGCCTAAAGCATCGTTTACAATTTCAAGCGGTGCTGTTGCCAGTATTTTTAAACGCTTTGTTCTGCGGTAATAAAAAAACTTAAGTGCTTCTTTGTTCTTGATATAACATTGCTTACTGTTTGTTGTTTTACCTATAAAGTTTTCTAAAAAAAACTCGCCGTATTTTGCCAGCCCGTCTGCAACCTCAGATGTAGACTTAACCACAAACTCTTCCATTGCTTTTTCTTTTTGTTTTAAGTCTATTACAATTTCATTATTACCGGCATCGCCTGCTGTTACCCTTTTTGTTTCTGTTTGATAGCCGGTAAAAGTTACCGCAATGCTGTAACCTCCGCCGGGTAATCTTAATGTAAAGAATCCCTGGTCGTTTGTGGCAGTACCAATGGTTGTATTTTCCGCAAATACAGATGCTCCCTGCAATGGCAGTTTGGTAGCTTCGTCAATAATTTTTCCGCTGATGGTATAACCCGACTGGGAGAAAGCCGTTATGGCACAAAATGTAATTACAAGGAATAGTATACTTTTTTTCATCGAATATTATTTTGGCATCTAAGACGCACTTATTATACGAAATTAAATCAACTGTTGTTAATCTTTTGTTGTAATACTTTGCAGGTATCAGTAATAGTATCTTCAATTTTCCGGTATTCAAATCCGGGTAAAAACTTTTTCAGTTTGCTATTATCGAAAGTTGCTTTTGTCATTGCTGTGGCTGCGGTTTCTTTGGTCAGCAAAGGATCTTTACCAGTGAAAAGACTTTTAACGGCTTCAAGCCGCCAAACAATTTTTGCCAGCAGTGGTGTTACTTTTTTATGCGGAGGTTTTTTGCCAAACGCTTTTGCCATCAAATTAAATACTTCAGCATAAGTTCTGTTCTCTGCGCTAAGAATAAATCTTTCTGCAGTAACATTACTGTTCATCAGTTCAATCATTGCCTTCACCACGTCCCGTACATCTACAAAACCGGTGCTGCCATTTGTATACCAGGGAAATTCATCGTAGGCTGTTTTAAAAATTTGCGATGAACCGCCGCTCCAGTCGCCAGCACCCAATATAATTACCGGGTTTACCATCACCGCATCCAGTCCCTCGCCAATACCACGCCACACCTGCATTTCAGCCAGGTATTTACTTTGTCCGTATGCACTGTTACTCGTTTCTTCTGTCCAGTTCATGGTTTCATTAATGGGACCATCTTCACGTATTCTTCCCAAAGCAGCAACCGAGCTTACATAAACCATTTTTTTTATGCCGGCATCCAAAGCTGTATTCACCACATTGGCGGTTCCTTCAATATTTATTTTAAACATCTCCTGCCTGCGCCTGGGATTAAAAGTAACTATGGCTGCGCAATGATACACCTGGTCAATGCCTTCCATCGCTTCTTCCAAACCTACCACATCCAAAATATCACATTGCATTTGCTGCAGACTTTCGTTCTCAAAATTTGCAAGTTTTGTTTTATTATAAATTGCTCTTACCTGCTTACCAGCCTGCAGTAATTGTGTAATTAATTCTTTGCCCAATAAACCTGCTCCGCCGGTTACTAAAATCATTTGTATTGATTAATTATAGTTATAAAATCCTTTCCCGGTTTTTTTGCCCAGCTCACCTTTTGCCACTTTTTCCATTTGCAAAGCTGATGGCTTAAAGCGTTCTGCATGATTGCAGGCATCGTATAAAGATTGCGAAACAGCAAGGTTAATATCATTGCCGATAAGATCCATCAACTTAAACGGTCCCATTTTAAAACCCGACGCTTCCATCATTTCATCCACATTTTCAATAGTTGCAATTCCGTTTTCAACCAGTTTCATGGCTTCCAGGTAGTAATGCCGGGCAACCCTGTTTACAATAAAGCCCGGTGCATCTTTACACATTACAGGCGTTTTTTTCATTTGTAAACAAAGCTCATAAACGGCTTGTGCAACAGCATCCCGGGTTTGATCTCCCTTAACCACTTCCACCAGTCTCATTACCTGTGCCGGGTTAAAAAAATGCATACCAACCACTCTTTGCGGCTGTTGCACTTTTGCCTGTATGTCGGAAACAGATAAGGAAGAAGTATTGGTAGCAAAAATAACTTCTGAGTGATTAACCTCTGCCAGTTGGTTAAAAATGGCAACTTTAGCATCAATCTTTTCAACAATGGCTTCAATAACGATATCTGCCAGGCAATCATTGGTATCGGTAACAAAACGTATGCGTTGAAAAATATTTTCTTTTTCTGCTGCCGTAATTTTTTCTTTATCTGCTAAAAACTGCAGGCTTTTTTCAATGGCAGTTTTTGCTTTCGACAGCACTTCTTCATTAATATCAAATAATAAAGTATAGAAACCGTTTTGTGCTGCCGTTTGAGCAATGCCGCTGCCCATGGTGCCGGCGCCAATAACGCAGATGGTATTAATCATAAATATATTACCGGGTTTTAAGTAAAGATATTATATATCAGTTACTTTAAGCCGGGCTTCATCTGCCAACATAAAAAAAGCATTGTTGTTTTAAAACAACAATGCTTTCTTTATTCTAAAAGTAAATTATTTTCCCGCTGCCTCTTTTCTGGCTTCTTCTTTCATTTTTTCATTTGCGGTAATGGCAAATTCAACACGCCTGTTTTCGGCACGGTTTGCATCGCTGGTATTTTCAACTTTTGGCTGTGTTTCTCCATACCAGTTAATGGTAAGCCTTGATGATGAAATATTATTTGCTTTCAAATAGTTCCCAACTGCCATGGCTCTTCGTTCAGATAAAGAAAGATTATATGAGTCCGCTCCTTTATCATCGGTATGTCCTTCCACTAATAAATTTGTTTCCGGATATTCTTTAAATATCTGTATCAGTTTGTTCAGCGCCAGTTTTGAATTTGGTGTAATTTCTGATTTATCAAAATCGAAATAAACACCCATTTTCGATCCATCGGGATTCTTCTCACTGAATGTTACAACAATTCCTTCTCCAACTCTTTGTACTTCGGCACCGGGAATTTCATTTTTAATTTTTTCTGCCTGCTTATCCATTTTATTACCAATGATACCACCGGTAACGCCACCAACAACACTACCGATAATAGCTCCAAGCACAGTATTTCCTTTACCTACATTATTCCCGATTACACCGCCGATTACACCGCCAATTACGGCACCTCCTGCTGCTCCTCTTTGTGCTTTGTTTGTTTTTTTAACTGTCTCGCAACCGCCGGCGATTAATATAACAACAGCCATTATTAAACCTGTATTACCAAATATCTTTTTCATATTATTGAATTTTAGTGAATTTTATTTTTTTACAAATTTGTAAATGATTGCACCGGGGCGCCCGTCAAAAACTATATCAGATCTTAGTTTAAGATTATTGTCGCCATGTTCTATAACAGTTAACCTGTAACCATCTCCATTGTCCATCGCATTTTTCTTGTCATCCAGTCTCTTAAACTGAAACTCCTTTGCCGCATCTTTTGGTTCGTAAATGGACCAGCGGATATAACGTTTTAGAGGAGTGCAATTTTTACTATTATCAACAATAGAATAACTACCCATGCTGTTATTGGAAATAAAATTCCACTCGCTTCCAATAAAACAAGTAAGATCAGCTTCATTAAATACCCTGGTTTTTAAAACACCGGCAATACCCTCAACTGTTGCGGTTTCAAGTATCCAGTTTCCGTTAATATTTTTTTTCATGCTTCTTGCTTCTTTAGTAACAGAGCAGGAAGTAAAAAGAAGTATTACCAATGCAGTAATTAAACTGCAGAACGCAGGTTTCATTTTCATAAATTTATTTTTATTGCTGATAGGATGCAAAGTGCATCTGCTTTATGTATACAGGTTTTCAACTATGATGCCAAAGCAAAGGATGTGAGTTACATAATTATAGCTATCACTTACACAATTGCGATGCTGATCATGTAAAAGGGATAAATTATGGCAGGTAAAATTTATACTGCAGAAGTAAATTGCTTTAAGAACCGCACATCATTTTCGCTGAAGAGGCGAAGATCTTTTATCTGGTATTTAAGCATGGTAATTCTTTCGATACCCATACCAAATGCAAAGCCGGTGTATTTGTTACTGTCTATACCGCAGTTATCAAGCACATTTGGATGTACCATACCACAACCCAGAATTTCTACCCAACCGGTTTTTTTACAAACGCTGCAACCTTCGCCACCGCAAATCAGGCAGCTGATATCCATTTCCGCACTAGGTTCTGTAAATGGAAAATAACTTGGGCGAAAACGCACTTTCACATCTTTACCAAACATTTCCTGCACAAAGAAATACAATGTTTGTTTCAGATCGGCAAAAGAAACATTTTCGGCAATGTACAAACCTTCTACCTGGTGAAAAAAGCAATGCGCCCTGGCGCTGATGGTTTCATTGCGGTAAACACGGCCAGGACAAATGATACGGATGGGTAATTTACCTTTTTGCATTTCACGTACCTGCACACTGCTGGTGTGGGTGCGTAAAAGCCAGTCGGGATTTTGAGAAATATAAAACGTATCCTGCATATCACGGGCAGGATGATTTTCGGGCAAATTGAGTGCAGTAAAATTATGGAAGTCATCTTCAATCTCCGGTCCTTCGGCAACAGCAAAACCAAGTCTTTGAAAAATAGAAATGATTTTGTTTTTTACAATGCTGATGGGATGACGGCTGCCAAGAGGTAGAGAATCTGCAGGTAATGAGAGATCAAATTCGTTAGCCGTTGTTGGTTGACCGTTATTCGATGCGCCCTTTAACTCTTCAAATTTTGCTTCGGCAAATAATTTAAACTCATTTAAAAGCTGGCCGGCTTCTTTTTTATTTTCTGCCGCCACATTTTTCATTTCGCCCATAATGGCTTTTACCAGGCCCTTTGTGCCCAGGTATTTAATGCGAAAAATTTCAGCATCGCCATCATTAAATGCTGCAATTTCTGTTTTTAAAGCTTCTATCTGTTGTAACAACTGTTCCATGCTGCAAATATAAGCATTGCGTTTTGATGGTATAGAGATTACAGAATGCAGAGATTATGATAATTCTTAAAAAAGTATTAAATTCACTAAAATTTTAATTTATGGTTCAGTTAATTCAATTAGCATGCCCGGACCATCAATAAATGTATTCATATCGTACGCACATGCAGATGCTCCCTTTTTTGAGGTTTTTAAAAAGGGTGTAAAAAGCCATTTAAGTAATTCCCACGTTTTTAAATTCAATACCTGGGAAGATTCCGAAATACCGCTGGGAAGTAACTGGCATGAGGAAATACAGGAAAATTTAGGCGGCAGCCAGCTAGCCATTTTATGTGTTTCATCTAATTTTTTAAACTCCCGCTACATCATGGCGGATGAGTATAAAGCGTTGGTCAATAAATATCCCGATTCATTAATTATTCCGGTATATTTCAACCATTGCAACTTTACTTCAAATGAAGACTTAGCAATTAAGCAGTTTTTTAAACCCACAGGAGAAGATTATGATGAAAAAGAACAAGAGGATTTTGCCTTTTGCGATCTGGTAAATTTCAATAAAACCAATGGGGCATTAGTTTCCAATTCAAATATTGATTTATACTGCAAAGATTTTGTGAGTGCAATTGAAAAAAGCCTGGCAAAGCGTTACAATATTAATATGCCAGATGAAAGACCGGAGGACCGTACAGAAATAGAAATTGGAGGAACTACGGGAAAAGCCCCAAAAAAGCTAACAGACAGAATTGTTGAACTGGCAATAATTGCAGCCATCATTTTATCGCTCGTGTTTATTTTTTATACGCTTGTTATCAACCAGGATGACAATTTTGATTCAAAGAAATTCAACAGCACCATTGGATGTACCATATTTTTTGGAAGTTTTGCCTCTTTTGTATTTAATAAGAAATTACAACAAGCTAAATAATTGATGATGAATAAAAACATAATCATACTTGTTTTTTTAGGGCTGATGTTGGCAGCGGCTATCTTTTCAATACGTTCCTTTTATAAACTACAGAAAGAAGAAAAGGCGAATCAGGCTTTATTGATTGAGCGGGAAGAAATACTTATCAAAAATGATAGTCTGAAAAAGCAAACTGACAACATCACCAGAGAATTAACAAGGCTATTATCCGTCAGTGACAGTAGCGGACACCGCACAAATTCAAAATTGGATACTGAAAAAACAACATTGATTAGAATGTTGAAGAATGTTAATGAAGAATATACCAAATCTAATAATCAATCAGCTTATCAAAAGGCCTATGATCTTGAAAAGGAAGGTTTTGAAGCACTGGTAAAAAACAATTTTGATCTGGCCCTGGAAAAAATTTCCATGGCAGAAAAAACTTCTTCAGGCTTTCATATGTGTTTTGAGATTTCTGAATTATTAAAAAACAGGCAGAAAGAATTTAAGGACCCGGTAATACAAAAAGACATTAAGCAACAGATCATTGAAAAGTATAGTTGGAAGGCCCCGGCTGAATTATTGAAAATATTAAAAAGCCAGGTAAAAGAGGTTCCGGAAAAACCAGTAATAAATGTCGTGAAATGGCCTGTTAAAAAAAGTAATTAAGACTAAAGGAATACTAAAAAGAATTATTTTTACTCTCTAAATTTATTTATATGGATTTATTTAAATCAGGCAATCCTACTTTATCTGAAAAAAGATTTAAGGATACCGTACTGGACGATGTGGTTACCCACGAAAATGCCATGACCGTTAAAGGCACTTTACAAAAGTTTGGCTTTTTGTTTTTGATGACCATGGGCACAGCTTTTTACAGCTGGAAGGAATATGCAGATGGTGGTAATGTAATGCCATTGATATTAGTTGGTGCCATTGGTGGATTGGTAGTGGCTATAGTACTAATGTTTAAAAAAGAGTGGGCTCCGTTTTTGGCACCTGCCTATGCCCTGCTGGAAGGGTTATTTGTTGGGGCGATTTCTGCATATTATAATTATGCATTTGCAGCTTATGCACCCGGTATTGTTATTAATGCTGTGGGCCTCACATTTGGCACTGCTATAGCGATGTATTTATTATACAGCTTCCGTATTATAAAGGCTACTGAAAAATTCAAAGCCATTATAATGACTGCAACTGCTGGTATAGCTATTTTTTATATGATAGCTTTTGCGCTTAGCTTTTTTGGTGTATCCATTCCGTTTTTACATGAAGGCAGTGTAATGGGTATTGGCTTTTCTATTTTTGTAGTGGCTTTAGCCGCACTTAATTTGATTTTAGATTTTGACATGATAGAGAATGGCGCAGCCTTAGGTGCACCAAAATATATGGAGTGGTACGGCGCTTTTGGTTTACTGGTAACTATTGTATGGTTGTATTTGGAGATCTTACGCCTGTTAAGTAAAATAAGCAGCAGTAAGTAGCAGCAATTAATTTAATAGTAATAAAAAAAATACCTGAAGATGATTTCTTCAGGTATTTTTTTAAGATAAATCTTTAATTAAAGTTTTCACTCTGCCTGCAATAAAATCTCTTACCTCATTAAACGCTGCGGGTTCCATATTTTTTGGATCGGGTATCTGCCAGTCGATAAACTTTTTGGCAGGCATCCAGGGGCAGGCATCGCCGCAACCCATGGTTACTACCGCATCAAAAGGTGCAAATGCCTTTACATCATCCAGGCTTTTGCTGTCGTGTTTGCTTAAATCATAGCCAAGTTCTTTCATGGCAGCAATGGCTTTGGGATTTACAATACCACTTGGTTTACTGCCGGCGCTATATGCTTCCACTTCCTCGCCGCCAATCATTTTGGCAAATGCCTGGCTCATTTGGCTGCGGTTGCTGTTTTCAATACAGACAAATAAAATTTTCTTTCTCATTCCCGATTTTAAATTTTAGAATAAAACCGATTAACAACATCCGCTTCCGGGCTCACAACAGTTCCTATCGTCTTTTGCAGGCTTTTCTGCATACACGGTAATGCTGGTTATTTTGGTGTTGCCTTTTTTGTACTCAGCAATTTCAATTTCTGATAAATAATTTTTTAAAATATCGTCTGGTATAATAATTTCCTTTTCTTTCTGTAGTGTAATGTTTTTGAAGCCTGCAGCTTCAATCATCTCCAGGTAAACCTGTTTTTGTATGGCACCGCTTACACAACCTGCATACAATTCTGCCACTTCTTTCCATTTGGCAGGCAAGGCTCCTTCCAGTACTATATCGGATATTGAAAAATGAGCTCCGGGTTTCAATACCCTGAAAATTTCGCTGATCACTTTATGTTTGTTTGGCACTAAATTCAGTACGCAGTTGCTTACTATTACATCGGCATAATTACTGGTAACAGGCATGTCATCAATATCCCCCAGTCTGAATTCTACATTATTAAAGCTCAGTTTTTCTGCATTGGTTCTTGCTTTGGCAATCATAGCTTCGGTAAAATCAATGCCTAATACTTTGCCGTTTTCGCCCACAATTTTACGGGCAATAAAAGCATCGTTACCGGCACCGCTGCCTAAATCGATGACTGTATCACCTGCTTTGATCTTTGCAAATTCAGTTGGTAATCCACAACCCAGGCCCAGGTCTGCATCGGGATTATACCCTTCCATTTTGGTATAATCATCACTCATGATGTTATATACTTCATCGCCGCAGCAACTTGATGTGGCTCCGCAACAGGAAGTTGCGTTTTGGGTTTGGCTTTGCTCTGCAATAGCAGCGTATTTTTCTTTTACCAGTTCTTTAATTTGTGTTTCGTTGTTCATGACTTTATATTTTATTGGTTAAATTTTATCTTAGCAACAGGCCTTTTCATTCTGCACTTTCAGTTTATTAAATAAGAAACTGAACTCGCCCATAAATTTTTCAAAGGCTTTCCAATTGATACAGTAACAGCTGCGTGGGCCATCAATACTTCCATCAATTAAACCAGCATTTTTTAATTCCTTTAAATGCTGTGATACGGTAGATTGGGAAAGTGGCAACACTTCGACTATCTCTCCACAAATACATTCATTTTTTTGCGCCAGCAATTTTAAAATGGCAATACGAGCGGGATGAGCCAGTGCTTTGGCAAATTCGGCCAGTTCCTGTTCTTTTTGGGTAAATGCTTCTTTTTTGTGGATTGCCATTGTTTCATTTTATATCGCAAATATACGATTAGTTAATTTTACCTGCCAAATTTATTTTATAAAAAAAGTCAGGCACTATGGCCTGACTGATTATTTTAATTGATTTAATAGTTATTCCCTTCCATCCAGCAAATTACCCAGCCCACCTAAAATTCCGCCTTCTTCTTTGCGCTTATAAGTACCGTACTGCATAATGCGGCCCGCCAAACGGCTGATTGGTAAACTTTGCAGCCATACATGTCCCGGACCGGTAAGTTTTGCAAAGAATAGCCCTTCGCCACCAAACATAAAATTCTTAATCCCCTTAACCATTTCAACATCAAAATCAACATTGGGTGTATAAGCCACCACACAACCGGTATCTACTTTTAAAACTTCGCCTGGCTGCAATTGCCGCTCAACAACATAGCCGCCGGCATGTGCAAAGGCCAGTCCGTCACCTTCCAGTTTTTGCATAATAAAACCTTCGCCACCAAAAATACCGGTACCCAGCCTGCGCTGAAATTCAATACCAATGCTTACTCCTTTTGCAGAACAGAGGAATGCATCTTTCTGTGCAATGATTTTACCGCCCAGTTCGCTTAAATCAAACTTAATGATTTTACCGGTGTATGGCGAAGCAAAGCTTACCCTTTTTTTACCCTGCCCGGCATTGGTAAATGCAGTCATAAAAAGGCTTTCGCCGGTAATGAGGCGTTTACCGGCACTCATTAATTTACCTAAAAAACCGCTGCCTTGTTGCTGGCTTCCATCACCAAAAATGGTTTCCATTTCAATACCGTTGTCCATCATCATAAAGGCGCCGCTTTCTGCAATGGCTGTTTCGCCGGGGTCCAGTTCAATTTCTACAAACTGAAGTTCTTCCCCGTAAATTTTGTAATCAATTTCATGGTTTGTTCGCATGGCTATATTTTTTTGTGAAGATAATATCAATTAAAAAAAGGAAAACATAAAATTATGATGAAAGGAAAAAATGCCGCCCATTTGAATGAGCGGCATCTTTCAGATTTTCCATTTCGGGTATAAGTTATACTAAGCCTTTGCTGGCGGTTGTTTTAATTGTCCGTTCCAAACCTTCTTACCCTGTATTCTTCTTACTAAATACATAATGCCTACAAATATGAAGAAGAAGGGACCGGCAAAACCAAGCAAGCCAATAAATTTGGTGCCGTAGAATTTCTCCATGGGCCTTCTTAATCTTTCTGAAATAAGGTACATACTCGGTACCATTATCAACGTAAGGAAGAAGGCGAAAATTAACCCGAATATCATCGTCCAGCTCAGTGGGCCCCAGAACACCACACTATCGCCACCAAAGAAAATATGCGGATTCAGATGTTGAAAGAAGGAAACAAAATCGATATTAAAACCAACTGCCAGCGGCAGCAAACCAAGTATGGTTGCAATAGCCGTAAGCATTACCGGAATGATACGGATCTTACCGGCCTCAATAGCTGCATGCCTGGTACGCATGCCCCTGCCTCTTAGTTCATCGGTAAATTCTATCAACAGAATACCATTCTTAATTACAATACCCGCCAGTGCGATGATACCAACACCCAACATGATCGTTGCTATCGTCATACCGGTTAAGGCATAACCCAGGAATACACCGATGATACTGAAGAATATTTCCGTGATAACAATAAACGGTTTACTGATACTGTTGAACTGCAAAACCAATATCAAAAATATAATAGCCAATGCACCCAGTAAAGCAAAGCCCAAAAATGTACTCGTTTCTTTTTCCTGCTCACTTTGTCCGCTTAGTTTTAAAGTAACATCCGCTGGAATTTTATTTTTAGATTTAAAATCATCCAGCTTTAATTGTAATTCGGCATTTACTTTTCCAACCATTGTAGGATCCAGCACATTACTTTGTAACTGTATGGTACGTTTTACATTTTTACGTTTTATGGCACCGGTTGCAGTTGTGTAATCAATGCTTGCCACCGCACTTATTGGAATACTTTTTATCCGCATCGTATTCATATCCATAAATGTAATGCGCATGTTCATCAGGTCGGTAATGTTGTGGCGTACCAGATCGGTAGTACGTACCTGAATTTTGTATTCATCTTCACCATCTTTTAATTTACTTACTTCTTTACCAAATAAAGCTGTACGTATTTCCATGCCAATCTGCGCTGTACTCAATCCCTCCATCATGGCTCTCTCCCTGTCTACATTAATACTAATTTCCGGGCTGTTCAGATCCACATCCATTTGCAGATTTTCAATGCCATTGATCTGGTTTGTATCCATATAATGCGACAGATCACTCGCTACCCTGGCAATACTTTCAAAATTATCGCCCTGTATTTCAATATTTACCGGAGGATCAGTTGGAGGGCCACCATCTTCCTGTGCCACTTCAATACTTGCGCCGGGAATGCCCGTCATCTGCCTGCGTATCTCTTCTTTAAAAGGCAATGTTTTTTTACCTTCTCTTTTATCATACTCAACAAACGATACCTGTATGCGGCCCAGGTTAGGCTGCACACTTCTATTATTATCTCTGGGGTTATTTGCACTAACAGCCACATTGGTAATAATACTTTCTACAATACCACCGGGTTGTGTAGGCAATTCTTTTTCTAAAATTTTTTGTACACGCTCTTCCAATAAGTGCGTAACACTATCCGTGTATTTTATATCGGTACCAACCGGTAATTTTAAATACACGTAAATAAAATTAGGGTCACCGCTTGGAAAAAAGGTTTGTTTATTACCCCTTGCCACCAACAACAATAAAGAAACAACAAACAAACCAAACAATGATGCAAATGCCCACACCGGTCTCCAGCCAACCAATATCCATTTTAATAATTTTTCGTACCGGTTCATTAATGCAGGCAATACTCTTTTTTGAAAAGCATGTATGGCATCGTTTAATACGTAGGCATTCAGTATCATCAGCAGGGCCATCATTAAAAGGAAGTTTGCTGTGCCATGGAAGCCCGGCAGGTGCAACAAAACACCAGCTATTGCAAAAATGATAAACCTTTTATTGGTCCAGATGGCACGCTTTGGCTTTTCAAATTCTTTACCCTCGGGCTTCATAAAGCTTACTGCAAAAACCGGGTTAAAGAAAAATGCCACGATCAATGATGCTGCCAAAGTAAGTATGAGCACGGTGGGCAGGTAGATCATGAACTTTCCTATCAACCCTTTCCATAACAATAGCGGGAAGAAGGGCGCCAATGTAGTTGCAGTACCAGCCAGCACCGGAATAAAAACCTCGCCGGCAGCTTCCTTGGCACTTCGGACTATGGGCACTTTGCCATTGTTATAAATACGGTGCGTATTCTCTATGACGACGATCGCATCATCCACAATAATTCCCAGGCCCAGCAGCAATGCAAAGAGTACAATAAAGTTTAGTGTAATGGTGGTTCCAATAATCCCATCTGCCAACGGCAAAAACATAAATGCCACAAACACACTTAGCGGCACACTCAATGCAACAAAAAATGCATTGGTAACACCCATGAAGAACATGAGAATGATAAGTACCAGCACAAAACCAATGATGATGGTATTTACCAGTTCGTTAAAAGATGTTTTAGTGGCTTTACTTAAATCGCCGGTTATCACAACATTCAAATCTTTGGGTAAATCTTGCTTCACTTTCATTTCTTCTACAATACCCTTTATTTTATCTGCTGCATTGATGAGGTTCTCTCCTGCACGTTTTACAATGTTGAGTGTTACCACATTCTTACCATCCAAACGGGCATAGCTGTCTTTTTCTTTAATGGTATCTTTTAGTTCGGCAATATCTCTTAAGTAAACAGTGGCACCTTGTGCGCTGCTGCGAACTACAATATTATTAAGATTGAGGACGCTGATAAATTGCCCCTTTACTTTTATGGTACGTCTCATGTCGCCTATCTCCAGTGTACCACCTGTAATATCCCTGTTCTCTCTGCTGATAGCGTTTTCAATATCCATAAAACTCACACGTGCCTGGCTCATTTTATAAGGATCTACATTTACCTGTATCTCTCTTTCAGGCGCACCTACAATTTCTGCACGGGTTATCTCGGTAAGCTCTTCAAACTTATCCTGCAGTTTATCTGCATACTGCTTAAGTTTTATTCCATCATAATCGCCACTAACATTTACAAACATGATGGGCATTTCGCTGAAAGCAAATTCAGCTACAGTGGGTTCAGATGTCAGGTCGTTTGGCAGATCTGATTTTGCTTTATCAATGGCATCCTTCACTTTTAATTTGGCAACTTCTGTTTTTACATCGGTATCAAACTCGGTTACAATCAAGCTATAATCGGCTTGCGATGTACTGGTAATTTTTTTAACCTTGGCGCCGCTGATGCCTTTCAATTGTTTTTCAATGGGCCGGGTTACCAGGTTCTCAATATCCTTAGGCGAGTTACCGGCATATACAGTAACAATTGAAATGGTTGGTACCACAATATCCGGAAACTGCTCCTTGGGCATGGTGGTAAACTTGATAAGGCCAAAAGCCGATATCAGCACCGCAATAATGTAGACTGCAGTACGGTTGTCAACAGCCCAGCTGGTTGGTTTAAATTCTTTAAATTTTTCTTTTACTCCTTCAATGAAATTCATAAAAATTATTTAGTTGCTCTTTCTTATAAAAAAGAAAATAAGTTAGTTCTGTTTATTTTTTGAAGAACGCATTACATGGTTGTGGTAATGTTTTGTCCCTCGTACAAATTCTGAAAACCTTCTGTAACCAGCTCGTCGCCTGCTTTAAGGCCTGCTTTTATTTCAACCTTTTCGCCATACACTTCGCCAATGGTTACCACTACACGGTGAGCCAGAGTTTTGCCATTGCTGCTTTTGCTTACTACATAAACATACTTACCCGTTTCATCGCTCTGCACCACATTAACCGGAATTACAATGGCATTGGCTGCGGCATAATCTAATATTTTTACTACAGCAGATTGGCTTGGTTTCAAAACAGCATCATAAGGTATTCTTGCTTCGGCTATAAAACCTCTTTGTGTTGGATCAATTGACTGACTTATTAATGAAATGGCAGAATTAACTGTTTTATTGGCATCCGGAATAAATATCTGTACCGGCGATCCTTTGTGCATCCTGGTTAAATAATTTTCAGGAACATTAACCACAACTTTTAAGGATGAAGTATTTACAATTTTTATTTGAGGGCCGGTAGCGCTCATGCCCGAAAAAGTTTCCCCTACCCTTATAGCAACAATATCTGCAATGCCGGTTACATCGCTGTAAACGTTGGCTGTTTTCAATTGTTCCTGTAATGTTTTTATATTTTCGCCTGCGGCAGATAATTGATTTTCCAGGCTGGTTACATTTGTTTTGGCAGTGATCAGCTGCACTTCGGTACCAATCCCTTCTTTCCAAAGGTTTTGCTGCCGCTGGTATAGGTTTCTGGCATACCCTAATTGTGTTTTTATTCCTTCCAGCTGTTGCGTTGCGGCTGTTACACTCTGGCGCATAATGGCATCATCCAGCTTTAATAATAACTGGCCTTTTTTTACAGCCTGGCCCTGGGAGACATACACAGCTTTTACCTGTGCCGGACCCATACGGGGAGATATATAAGAAATATTTTCAGCATCAACCTTTCCCTGCAAATCAATATAGTGCTTAAAATCTTCCGTAGTTACCGCTGTAGCCGAAACCAGTTTTATTTTGGCAGCATTGGCTGAGTTGCTATCAAGCTTCTCCAGCTCTGCCTGTAGTTTTTTAATTTCTTCATCCGTCTTTGTCTTATCGGCTTTCAGTTTTTCAATAGCAGCTTTTTTATCGTTGATAGCAGCCGCTCCGTCTTTTGAACTGTTTCCACACGATGCGATTAAAAACAAGGTAGAAATGGCAATTGAAATTTGTGTTATTTTTTTCATCTGTTTATAGTTAGTCTGTTTAATTATAATTTTCCGGTGGCTTTTAAGAAATCAATTTTTGCAATGATAGCATCCGATAAAGCCGTGATATAATTGGTTTGTGCTGTCTTAAGATCAAGCTGCGCTGTATTTATTTCGGTGGCAGAGCCCGTACCTATTTCATATTTCTTTTTGGTTTGTCCGTATACCTTTTCAGCAAGCGCCATATTCTTCTTTTGAAAATCCATAGAAGCTATGGCTGCAATAAAATTGTTTTTAGCACTCTCAACTTCTGCATCAATATTTATTTTTAATGCCTCGGTTTGATTTTTTGTTTTCTGCAGTTCAAGCCTTGCTTTTTGGGTTCTGGCTTTTAAAGCAAAGCCATTAAAGATGGGCACATGCATCTGCAAACCAATGTAGGATGTGTTAAACCAATCTCCTTTGCCAAAAAAATCAAACTTGCTGCGCTGAGCCTGTAGCGAATAATTACCCACAAGGTTAAAGGAGGGTATTGCACTCAGTTTGTATCTTCTCACATTCAGTCCGTTCAGTTTATTGGCTGTTTCTATTATCTGAAATTCTTTACGGTCGGTATATTTATACTGGCTGGCTTCCAGCACGCCTTCTCTTATCTTGCTGTCATCAAGTGTATCGGTAAGTACCAGGCTGTCTTTTATGGGCATACCCATCAGCATTTTCAAACCCGAGTATCCATTAGCTATCTGGTTGTTTGCCTTCAGTTTTTCTGTTTGCAGGTTGGCAAGCTGTACAGCAAGTTTATCAATATCAACTTTTTCGGTAAAGCCGTTATCATACATGATCTGTACATCACGTTTCAGTTTTTCAAGGCGGGCAATATTAGCATCCAGCAATTCAATCTGAATTTTACCGGTAACCAGCTGGTAATACACTTTATGTACGTTGGCTATAATACTCTCTTCTGTGAGTCTGGCTATCTGTTCCTGGTAAGTAATGGTACCGTTACGTGCCTTCAATGCAATAAATACCTGGCCGTCAAAAACGATCTGGCTCAGCGATACCCCTGCTGAAGCATTCCACTTGGTACCAAACTTTACAGGCACATAAGTGCCAGCCGGCTGGCCTACAATCTGGCCTGGCAAAAGCGTGGTTGGTATTTGCAGATAGTCATTTACTGAAGCCGAACCACCAATCTGTGGCAACGCAATAGAGGTAATATCCTTATTAGTCTGCTTCTGTATTAAAATATCCAGCAGTGCGTTTTTTACCTGTACCGAATTCTTTTTGGCATAGTCAGCTGCCTGTTGCACAGTAAATGAATTTACTGTTTGTGCATTTGCTATATTCAAAGCCAGTGTGCACATTACCAACAAACTATAATTCCTTAATTTTTTCATCACAATTATTTTATTATTTTTATTTTTTTGCTGATTCTTTTTCTCTTTGCTCCCGGTACTTAATGATGAGTTTGTAACCCTTTTGCGATACCAGCCCAAAAAGAAAATGCATCAGTATTTCTTCTTCAATTTTTGCCAGGCTGTGTTTTAAGCTTTGCTGAAATTCGGGACTGAAGGGGATAAACATGGTTTCTACCCGGTAGCGGCATAAAATATCTACCGCCATTTCGGGCCGGTATAACTCTTCCTGCACACCACGCAGCATGTTTTGTGTACATACATTATACAGGAACTCGTTTTTATGTTTTTTGAATTTGCTGAAGGCAGCAGGATGGTATTTCTGCATATCATGCAGTATGGATGGGTTCATGGTTTTAAACATCTCTGCCATCATTTCCATCACCAGAAAAATCTCATGTACTGCATTTTCAGAATTATTAATATCTTCTTTACAGGCGTACTGATTGGTAGTTATAACCTCGTCCACAACGGCTTCTACCAATTCATCCTTATCTTTAAAATACTGGTAAATAGTTTTTTTGCTCATGCCCAGGTGATTGGCAATATCATCCATACTTACACTGCGTATGCCGTATCGCATCACCAGGTCGTGTGCTGCTTTCTGAATTCTTGTTTTAGTATCTGTTTCTATCATAATCGAATGCAAAACTAAGGAAACTTTTAATGTAACCAAAGTTTCCATCGCTTTTTTTTGCAATTCGTAACTTTTTTTTAATAAACGGCGCAATCTGATGATCAATGGCACTCATAGCAATACCTTTCTAAACAATTACCTTTGTCAGGTTAAATAAATCATTATGACAAAGAGTTTCAACTATAAAAAACTGCTTCAGTATTTTTTGCAGGGGTTGCTTATTTTAGGCCCGGTAACCATTACTGCCTATTTTCTGTATTGGGCGGTTTCATCCATCGATAGTTTAATACCTATCTTTTCTTATACAGATGCGCAGGGTGTGGTACATGTAAGAAATTATGGAATTGGTTTTGTTATCATCATAGCATTCCTGATCATAATCGGTTATTTCAGTTCCTTTTTTATAACCAGCCGTTTTTTAAGTTTTTTCGATAAACTGCTTGAAAAAACACCCGGTATCAAACATATTTACAGCACCACCCGTGATTTTTTTGAAGCTTTTGCGGGCGAGAACAAAAAATTTACCAAACACGTACTCGCCAATGTTGATGACAACGATGTTTGGCGTTTTGGCTTTATTACCCGGGAAGATATGGAGGATTTTGGGCTGAAAGATTATGTAACTGTGTATGTGCCCATGGCCTATTCCATTGCGGGCAATGTATATGTTATTCCAAAAAACAGGGTGCGGCTTATAGATAATATCAGCGCCTCACAAACCATGAAATTTGCTGTAAGTGGCGGTGTTACCGATATTGACGACGATGAAACAAAAAGATAAATAAGCTGTATATTTAAACAGCCGTTATGAAAAAAGTCTTTCGTTTTATAATAGTTATCTGCCCATTGCTAATAGCAAATTTCCCTTCATACTGCTGGGGGTTTTATGCTCATCAAAAAATAAATTACTACGCTGTTTTTTTATTGCCTCCTGAGATGGTGGTTTTGTTTAAACCCAATATCAACTTCTTAAGTGAACATGCCATTGACCCAGATAAAAGAAGATATGCACTGCCAGATGAAGGGGCCCGGCATTATATTGATATTGATCATTATGGAGTTTACCCCTATACAAGCCTGCCCCGCAAATGGGCTGATGCTGTTGAAAAATTTGGAGAAGATTCTTTAAAGCAGCACGGCATTGTGCCCTGGCATGTACAAACCATGTTTTACCGGCTAACTGATGCATTTAAAGAAAAGAATTACAGCCGGATCATGAAATACAGTGCAGAGATTGGCCATTACATTTCGGATGCGCATGTACCGTTGCATGCCAGCAGCAATCACAACGGGCAGCTTACCAATCAAAAGGGAATACATGGTTTTTGGGAAAGCCGGGTGCCGGAACTGCTGGCCGAAAAAGAATTTGATTTTTTTATTGGCAAGGCAGATTACATACAAAACCCCGGAGATTTTATTTGGAAACGTGTTTTGGAAAGCGCCCGTGCTGCCGATACGGTTTTATCCTACGAACGTGAGCTCAGCAAAAAATTTGCCGACGATAAAAAATATGCTTTTGAAAACAGGAATGGTAAAACTATCCGCCAGTACTCATCTGCTTTTTCTATTGCCTATAATAAAATGCTGGATGGCATGATTGAGCGGCGTATGCGCCAATCCATTTATGCCATTGCATCCTTCTGGTACACAGCCTGGGTTAATGCAGGCCAGCCCGACCTGAAAGCTTTGATTACACAAAAATTTACCGAAGCCGACCTCAAGGAATTTGAAAACCTTAATAAACAATGGAGTTCCGGCGGTAAAATGATTGGCCGTGAAGAACAATAAAGCCAATTGGCTTGATTTGGGTATTTTTGCGTCTGAAAATTTATTTACAGCATGTCAGTCATTCACAATTTTAATGCAGGCCCTTCTATTTTACCCAAATCAGTTTTTGAAGAAGCATCAAAAGCTGTTCTCAATTTTAATGATACCGGTTTATCTATTTTAGAGATCGGCCACCGTACTTCCATTTTTCAGGCAGTAATGGATGAAGCCAGGGCATTGGTGAAAGAACTGATGCAGCTGGATGATGACCACGAAGTGTTGTTTTTGCATGGCGGCGCATCTACCCAATTTATGCAGGTGCCCATGAATTTGCTGGATGATAAAGAAACAGCAGCTTTTACCGATACCGGCGTATGGAGCACCAAAGCCATTAAAGAAGCAAAACTTTTTGGCAAGGTTGAAGTTGTGTGCAGCAGCAAAGAGGCCAACTTTACTTACATACCAAAAGATTTTGCAGTGCCCAACGATGCAAAATATCTGCACATTACAACCAACAATACCATTTACGGTACGCAATGGCAAAAGATCCCAAAAACCAGCAACAGCCTGGTAGCCGATATGAGCAGCGATATTTTCAGCAGGGTATTGGATTTTAATGCCTTTGATCTTATTTATGCAGGCGCACAAAAAAATATGGGGCCGGCAGGTGTAAACCTGGTAGTGGTTAATAAAAATATTTTAGGAAAAGTAAAGCGCACTATTCCAACCATTATGGATTACCGCAACCATATTAAAGAAGGAAGCATGTTAAATACACCTCCGGTTTTTGCGGTGTATGTTTGTATGTTAACATTGAGGTGGTTAAAGGCGCTTGGTGGTGTTGCAGTTGTAGAAAAATTAAACAATGAAAAAGCTGCTTTATTATATGCAGCTATTGATGAAAGCCCGCTTTTTACCGGTACTGCCAATAAAGAAGACAGAAGTAAAATGAATGTTTGTTTTGTAATGAATGACACATCGCTTGAAGAATCTTTTCTACAGTTTGCAAAAGCGCAGGGAATTGTGGGCATTAAAGGACACAGGCTGGTGGGTGGTTTCAGGGCATCGCTTTATAATGCATTGCCATTAAGCAGCGTACAGGTATTAACACAGGCAATCCATGAATTTGCGTTGCAAAAAGCATAATTTAATTTATATAATCAGGAATCGCATGGTAACAATATCGCCCTTTAAAGCACTAAGGCCCGCAGCAGAACTGGCAAAGCAGGTAGCATCAAGGCCTTATGATGTATTGAACAGCAAGGAAGCAAAGGTAGAAGCACAAGGTAACAATGTAAGTTTTTTACACATCACCAAAGGTGAAATTGACCTGCCCGAAAGCATGGACACACATGCACCCGAAGTATATGAAAAAGCAAAAGAAAACCTGGATGCTTTTATAAGCCGCAATATTTTATTCAGGGAAAGTAAAGCCTGCTATTATATATATGAGTTGCAGATGAACGGAAAAAGCCAGACCGGTTTGGTTTGCGGCAGCTCGGTTGATGATTATGAAAACGATCTGATAAAAAAACATGAATTCACCCGGCCTGAAAAAGAACTGGACAGGATCAATCATATAAAAACAACAGGTGCACAAACAGGCAATGTTTTTTTAGCATACCGTAATGTAGCAGAGATTGATGAGCTGATCAACAAATGGAAAGAAAAAAGTCCGGTGTATAATTTTACAGCTGATGATGATATTCAGCATACGGTTTGGATCGTAAATGACGATGATACCATTGAAAAGATATCAAACCTGTTTAAAGAAAAAGTGCCCTGCACTTATATAGCCGATGGCCATCACCGTGCTGCTTCTGCAGCCAAAGTAAGGGCGGCACTTGGTACTGATGCACCTGAAGGAGCTAATATTTTTTTAACTACCTTATTTCCATCGAACCAGTTGTACATTATGGATTACAACCGCGTAGTTACCGATCTGAACGGACTAAGCAATGATGGTTTTTTATCGGCCGTGAAAAGTAATTTTTCTGTAGAGAAAGCAGATAAAGCTTTTTCGCCGACAAAGCTTCATGAGATAGGCATGTACCTGGATAAACAGTGGTATCGTTTAACGGCTAATGAAAACAGTTATAGCGAAGATCCGATTGGTGTATTGGACATATCCATCCTGCAAAATAATTTATTAGACCCCGTGCTGAATATAAAAGACCAGCGCACAGATAAACGAATTGATTTTATCGGCGGCATACGTGGTTTACACGAACTGGAAAAAAGAGTGAACAGCGGCGAAATGGCTGTGGCATTTAGTTTGCACCCGGTAACCATTCAGCAATTATTTGATATTGCCGACACCGGAAATGTAATGCCACCAAAAAGCACCTGGTTTGAACCCAAGCTGCGGGACGGTTTGCTTACACATTTAATTGCTGATGCAGAAGCTGAGTAAGGGCTGTTAATGTTTAACAGCATGAAACCTTATTTAATATTTCATTGTAACTTCATTTGATGAAAAAGAAATTTTTGATACTGATTGCGGTTTGCTGCCAAACAATTTTGTTTGCCCAGGATGCCAAACAGTTGCATGATAATGCAAGAGACTTTATGCATAAGGGAGATTATGCCAATGCCATATTGATACTTAACAGAGCACTCGGCAAACAACCCGGCAACATTGAAATTGTTAAAGACCTGGGGCTGAATTATTATTACTCGAAAGATTATAATAAATGTATTGAGGTTTTACAACGCTTATTCGACAGAAATGATGTGGATGACCAGATATTCCAGATAGCCGGAGATGCATATTGGGCATTGGAAGATGCCAAAGGTGCCGAAGATACCTACAGAAAAGGCATTAAAAAATTACCTAACAGCGGCCCATTGTATAATGAACTGGGTAAAGTACTGTGGACAAAAAATGATTTTACTGCTATTAAACAATGGGAAAAAGGAATAGAAAACGACCCTGGTTTTGCAGGCAATTATTACAATGCCAGCAAGTACTATTATTTTACACTTGATAAAGTATGGAGTTTACTGTACGGTGAAATATTTATTAACATCGACCCAAAAAATGCCTATACTCCCGAAATAAAAAACATTTTATTTGAGGGATACAAAAAATTATTTGCAGATGTTAATATCGAAAAAAACAATAAAGACAAAAGCCCTTTTACCCTTGCTTATTTAAAAATAATGAACAAACAAAGTCCGTTGCTTACAGCCGGTATAAGCACGGAAACCATATCCATACTAAGAACCAGGTTTATTTTAGAATGGGATGCAAACTATGCAACAAAATTTCCTTATAAATTATTCCAGTTGCATAAGCAATACATACAGGATGGATTATTTGAAGCATATAACCAATGGGTTTTTGCCACTGACCAAAACATGCCGGCGTATCAAAAATGGGTTGCCGCACATCCTAAAGAATATGCAGGCCTAAACCGTTTTCTGCAGGACAGGATCTTTAAAGTCCCGGCCGGCCAATATTACCATAAATAAATACCATTGCCTGCATTTCTGTAACAACTGCTGAAATGACTATTTTTTATTAACTTGTTGCATAAACTATCTTTTATGGAAGAGCAACGTGATGAAAAACTATGGCAACTTGCCAAACGCCGGGCCGATTTTCAAAACAGCCTTATTGGCTTTGTTGTAACAGCCGGTATTTGCTGGGTTATCTGGTATCTTACCCGTGGCCGCCACACAGGCTTTCATGGTACTCCCTGGCCTTTGTGGGTTATGCTTGGTTTAGGCATTGGCCTGGTTTTTAAATTTATGAGAGCATATAAAACCGATAAAGACACCATGGCCGAGCGTGAATATGAAAAACTAAAGAACCAGAATAAATAAATATCCAGATAAACGACCACGCTATATGAACGAACATTCCAGAATTTTTGATTACATCAACTTTCAGTTAAACAGATTTCCCAAACCGGATATGTTTAGCGGAAAAGAAAACGGTGAGTGGAGAAATTTCAGCACAGCTGAAGTAAAGGAAACCATTGATAAGTTGAGCGCCGGCCTGATGAAAATTGGCGTAAGCGGTCATGATATGACCATTGAAAACCAGGATAAGATTGCTCTTATTTCAAAAAACCGGCCCGAATGGCTGATGCTTGATATGGCCTGTCAGCAAATTGGTGCTGCCCTTTGTCCCATCTACCCTACTACCAATGTTAATGAGCTTGAATTTATTTTTAATGACGCAACCATTAAACATGTATTTGTAAGCGGCCAGGATATTTTAGATAAAGTAAATATTATTAAAGGCAATGTACCCAGCTTAGTAAATGTGTACAGTTTTGATGAGTTACCGGATGTTACATTCTGGAGAACACTTTTTGCAGATATTACAGCAGCTGACCTGGAGAAAATGGAAGCCATAAAAGCAACCATCAAGGCCGAACATTGTGCCACCATCATTTACACATCGGGCACCACAGGCACACCAAAAGGCGTAATGCTAAGTCACCGCAACATAGTTACCAATGTAATCAACTCAAAAAACAGTTTTCCTTTTACCGATGATCTGGATGGAAGGGCGCTTAGTTTTTTACCCCTCAATCATATTTTTGAAAGAATGGTTTCGCTTATTTACATAAGCAGCGGCGCTTCTATTTATTATGCCGAGAGCCTGGACACCATTGCCGAAAATTTAAAAGAAGTAAGACCAACTTTATTTTCAACCGTACCCAGGCTGCTTGAAAAAACCTACGAAAAAATAATGGCAAAGGGTGCTGAGCTTACCGGTATAAAGAAAAAATTATTTTACTGGGCTGTAGCACTGGCAAACGAATATGATAATATAAAATCAAAAGGCCTTTGGTATAACATGCAGCTGGCATTGGCCAATAAATTAATTTTCAGCAAATGGCGTGAGGCATTGGGTGGTAATATAAAATTGATTGTAACAGGTGGTGCCGCATGCCAGGTAAGACTGATCAGAATTTTTACAGCAGCAGGAATTCCTATTTACGAAGGATACGGGCCTACAGAAAACAGCCCGGTAATAAGTGTTAACTGCCGCAGAAAAGGCGGCACCAAATTTGGCACCGTAGGATTGGTTATTGAGGGCCAGGAAGTAAAGCTGGAAGCCGATGGAGAGATTTGTGTAAAAGGGCCCAGCGTAATGATGGGCTATTACAAAAGGCCCGACCTTACTGCTGAAACCGTTATTGATGGCTGGCTGCATACTGGCGATATTGGCGTTTTTGAAGATGGTAAATATCTAAAAATAACCGACCGTAAAAAAGAGTTGTTTAAAACCAGTGGCGGTAAATATGTGGCTCCTCAGCCCATAGAAAATAAAATGAAGGAATCTCCTTTTGTTGAGCAGATGATGGTGGTGGGTGCCGAACAAAAATTTGTAGGTGCTTTAATTGTACCGTCTGTTATCAATTTAAAAGAATGGATGCTGCATAAAGGAATACCTTTTACAACCATTGAGGATGCCATCCATAATCCAAAGGTTTTGGATCTGTATAAAGAACTGATTGATTCTTTCAATAAATTTTTTAACCATGTTGAGCAGATCAAAAAATTTGAACTGCTGCCCAACGAATGGACAATTGACAGCGGTGAACTTACACCAACGCTGAAATTAAAGCGTAAAGTAATTATGGAAAAATATAAAACAGCTTTTGACAGAATATACAGCTGATTTAACCTCAGCATAATTTAAATCAACTTGTTTTCAATAGCATACCTGGTAAGATCAGAATTAGATTTCAAATTCATCTTAGCCATTATTCTGCTTCGGTAAGTACTTAATGTGGTTGCGCTTAGTGAAAGCATATCAGCAATTTCCGAAACCGATTTACCGTTTGCCAGAAGTTTCATTACATCAAATTCCCGGTCACTCAGGCTTTCATGAGGGCTGAGTACAGTATCAGAAGAAAAGGTGCCGGCCAGTTTTTCGGCAATTCCCTGCGGTATATATTTTTTTCCCAGCAACACTCTCTGTACAGCTTTTACCAGTTCATCGGGTGCAGTATCCTTACTTAAATAACCCGAAGCACCGGATTTAAGTGCACGTAAAGCATATTGCTCCTCGGGATGAATACTTAAAATGAGTACCGGTAAATTGGGGTGACTAAGCTTAATTTGCTGCAGTGCATCCAATCCGCTTCGGCCTGGCATTGACAGGTCACTTATTACCACATCCCAATGGGCAGTCATCACTTTTTGTATCAACGATTCTGCATCAGCCACTTCTTCAATTTCTGCAGTTGAAAATTCATCCAGCAAAATCTGTATCAGTCCTTTTCTAACTACAGTGTGGTCATCGGCAATTAAAATTCGCAGCATACTTTTGGTTTTAAGTGTTGGTTTTTACAAATTGCAATGGAATAGATATAGTAGTTACAGAGCCCTCGCCTGGTTTGCTAACAAACTCATAAGTGCCGCCAAAAAGCAGGCTGCGTTCTTTTATTCCCAATAAACCCAGTGTCTTTTTATTTTTTATAGTTTCCGTATCAACCCCAACGCCATTATCCTTTATACTAAAATACAATCTGTCTTCATCTTTACTTAATGAAGCCTTTACCAGGCTGGCATTAGCGTGCCGGGCTATATTGGTAAGCAGTTCCTGGTATATTCTGAAAATACCTGTAGCAACCTGGGGAGATACTGCAATATCACCAACATCATTTACGAACTCCACTTTTGTTCCTGAACGTTTTTCAAACTCTTCGCCATGCCATTCCAAAGCCGGCAACAAACCAAGGTCATCAAGAATGCTTGGCCGCAGATCTGTAGATATTTTTCTTACCGAACCTATCGTTGCATTAATCAGTTCAATACTCTCTTTCATTTTTCCGGTAATTTCATCGTCTGTACTGTTCATTTTCCGCATAAGCCAATGCAGGTCCAGTTTCAGTCCCGTTAGCTGCTGCCCCAGTTCATCATGTATTTCCCGTGCAATAGTGGTACGTTCATCTTCCCTTATCGTTTGCAGGTTAGATGCCAGCTGGCGAATATCTTCATACGATTTTTGCAACAGCTCCTTAGCCTCGTACTTTTCAGTTACATCATTTAGTAACCCCAGCCATACCATTTTTCCTTCATACATAATCTGGTGGCTGTATGTTTCTACCTGTATAATGCTGCCATCCTTTCTTTTGTGACGCCAGTTTCTTGTATTTGTAATGCCTGGCTGCATTTTTCCTACCTCCTTTATAAAATTCTCCACATCTTCTTCGGGTCTTAAATTTCTTGAATTCATTTGCAAAAACTCTTCCCTGGTATAACCATACTGTTTTATTGCGGCTTCATTAATATCAATAATATCCAATCCCGGTATGGTTGTCATCAACATCGGTAGTGGATTATTATAAAAAAGCAGTTTGTATTTTTTTTCAGACTGCTGCAGTATTTCGGCGGCTTTTTCTCTTTCGGTAATATCCTGCATGGCACCCAGTATTCTAATGGGGTTACCGGCTTCATCATATTTGATATAGGCACGGTCAAAAAAAGTTTTGTACCCTTCCACGGTGTTAAAAAGAAAAATTTCTGACAGTGAATTTTCCGAGTTGTCCATAGCATGTTTCATCCTCGTTAAAATATTTGTTCTTTCATCCGGATGAATATGTTCTAAAAACATTTCAAAATTAATTTTCTGATCAGGTTCAAACCCGTAGAGATTATATAATTTTTTATTACCCCAGGTTTCATTCTTTATAAAATCATGATCCCATATGGCATCGTTGGTAGCTTCGGCTATCAGTTCAA
Source organism: uncultured Chitinophagaceae bacterium (assembly GCA_963715585.1). Taxonomy (GTDB): domain Bacteria; phylum Bacteroidota; class Bacteroidia; order Chitinophagales; family Chitinophagaceae; genus Ferruginibacter. The sequence goes on from OY970254.1 coordinate 3,840,457, forward strand.
ACCGCTCTTTTGATGTCCTGATCTCTTCTTCTACTTTTTTTCGTTCCGTGATATTGTTACTGGTAATAATAAAGCCATTAACAAAGCCCTCTTTACTTTTTAAGAGGTTTATACCGCTTAACAGGTTTACTTTTTCACCTGTTTTTGGATGTATAAAATTAAATTCGCCTTTCCATTGCCCTTCGGTAAACACCTGTTTGAATACAGCTTCGTTATTTGTGCCGGGGTATTCAAATGTTATTAGTTCGGGTATTTTTTTTCCAATTACTTCATGTGCAGTAAACCCAAACATGTCTTCGCAGGCTTTATTCCAGCTTACAATACAGCGGTTCATATCCAGCGATGTAACAGCATCCGAAACGCTTTCCAGCAGCCTTGCCTGGTACAGCAGCATATTTTCATGTTTCTTTCTTTCTGTAATATCCCTGATAAAACCAATTAGCGTATGAGAACTGGCCATCTTTGAATTTATCTCTACATCTATAACCGTTCCGTCTCTTTTTACAAGCTTCCTTTCATACAAAAGGCTTTTACCCTGCATCAATTCATTTATTCTTAAAGGTGTTGCGTCAATATCCGGCTCGGGTAAATATTTGGCAAGATGATAACCAATCATTTCTTCATCTCCGTATCCAATCATCTGTTTAATACTGTTATTTACCTCAATGATTATCCCTTCCAGATCCGTAATCACAATTCCATCCGAAGCCTGTTCAATGAGCGACCGGTATTTTTCTTCCTTGTTTTTTAATGCAATTGTTATCTGTTTAATTTCAGTAACATCTTTAAAAAAAACAGACAACCCGTCTTTCGAAGGATAGATGTGATTTTCTATCCATTTATTTAATCGTGGATCAAATTCTTCTACGTACTGGTATTCCTGCATTTGCATAGCCCGATGACATGCATGATAAAACGGTTGGTGAACAGCTTCAGGGAATTCAGTCCAGATATTTTCGCCAACCAGTCTTTCGGGCTTCCTCGATAATATTTCACCTGCCTTTTCATTTACATAAGTGTAAACCCAGTTTTTATCAAGGGCTATAAAAGCATCCGAAACCCTTTCAATCAGCGAGCGGTATTTTTTTTCACTTCCTTTTAATTCCCTGGTTCGTTCCTTAACAAGCCTGTCCAGTTTTTCGGGTCTTCGTAAAATGGTGGTTACAAATATGCCGCCAAAAACAGAAAACAAAAAACCTACTAAAGCAAAAATTAAAATTTGCATTTGTCCCTTGTTGCTTTTCACCGGCTCTACAGATAATTTCCAATCGCCCATTGGCAGCTCTACATAAATTGCATAATCTTTTAATTGTTTTGTTGCATGCGGAATAAAAAATTCGTTTTTACCGGTACCGGGATGAATTTTCGAAAGTTGAAAATGATACCCGTTTTTGCCTGTAGTATCTATATCCGCAGCTTTTAATAAAGTGGCCATTTTAATAACCACTGCTGAAAAGCCCCAAAACTTTGCATTTCTAAAAACAGGCAGCCTTCCCACAATACCAAAACCTCCCTGTCGTAAATTATATGGCCCCGAAAAAAACAACTCATTTTTTTCAATTGCTCTGAAAGCTTCTTTGTTTCTGGTTGAATCTTTTAAAATATTGTAGCCAATTACATTTTCATTGCCCTGTAAGGGATAAATATGCTTGATAACGCCGTCTGGCACCAATTCCAACGCATCTATTCCTTTATTGGTACTTAATATCTCTGCAGCTACCGAGTCGAAGTTTTTAACCTCCCCGTTTTGATCAATAAAAAATGAGAGAATTTTTGTTGCTGATAAACTATTGGTGAGTGCCTGCTGCAATTTTTCTTTGGCATTTTCGGCTACGGCAAATCCTTCTTTCTTTTGCTCCTGCTTATTGATGCGGTATTGTTGATATATAAGTGAAGCAGATAAAACCGCAAGAATGATAAATGCCAGAATGCCAAACAGCACATGCCTGTTTAAAACAGTCACTGCTTTATCTTTCCGGCCAGGCAAATCAATTTTGCTTTCTTTAGTAAATGAATTTTCTTTTGACATTTTTGAATCGGACTTAAAACATGATTAGGATATTGGTGAACTGAGTAATAACGTATTTATGTAACAACTAATTATTACAATATAGGCTTATAAAAACCGATAAGCCAGAACTTGATATTTAAATGGCAAAATTAAATGCAAAAGACCTATTTCTTTTGTAGCGGTTTTACTACCCAAAAACAATAATTCATTCTATAAAACCAGGCTAATTTTTCTGAACAAATTCCGTTTAAGAACGGTAATTAAACTAATAAAGTAAACTGAACATTTACAGATACCGCCTGAATAATACAATCTAATGGTGCCGGTTGCCGTAATGTGCAAAAAATCAAATTAATTAATATGAAATATTTCCTGGCCCTTATTCTGGCAGCCGTTTTAACTGTCAGTGCATATGCACAAATTGGTATTGGTACAAGTTCGCCCAATTCAACACTGGATGTCAGAGGATCGCTTTCTCTGAGCAGCCGTTCCTTTAGCTCTTCTACAACAGCTGCATCAACAGATAATACGCTCATATTTACCGGTACAACTGCGGCCACAGTAACATTACCTGATGCCGGCACATGCACAGGCAGGGTATATGCCATTAAAAATGCAAGTACCACCAGCCCACTTCCGGTACTCACTGTGACCACTTCATCATCACAAACCATTGATGCCAGTACAACATGGTTATTAAACGATTCAAAAGAAATGATAACCGTTGTAAGTGATGGCACCAACTGGAATATTACCGGTGCAGGGCCGGTTAAAGCAAGAAATAATTATGTAATTGTACAATCGGCCAGTGATCTTCCTGCTCCTGTTTTGGGTGTTATTACACTTGCTGCAGGTACTACTTACGAAGTGAACGGCACCGTTGTCCTATCCAGCAAAATAGACCTGAATGGATGTTATCTGGTAGGCATGGATGCCAATAATGATAAACTGGTGTATACACCCGCAAGTGGCGAATTATTTACCGGTACAAAAGGTGGTACTATTAAAACAATTACGCTGGCAGCCATTACAACAGGCAGTAAATTATTTAATGTTGATTTGGGAGCAACTGAAAACCTGATTGTAAGAGATGCCATTATTGCCAATTGTAAAGATGTGGGCCTGGTTAAAGGTGGATATATCATTTTCTTTAGCGTTATTAATTATTCAGGCAACCTTAACGGGATTACCTACCAGGATAACAATACACTTTTACTGGATAATACAGCCTGGTTCAGTAACAACTCCAATACTTTTGAAAAATTAACGGGCAGCTTTTCTGTTATTGAAAAACTGGGTGGGTTTAGCCAGCCGACGACAGGCTTATCAGGTGTTGCACTGGATGTGAGTGGTATTACAACCATTAACGAAGCTGCTAACTTAAAGAACACAGCTTTTGTAGGCACCGGAACAAAAGTTAACGGAACCTTCTCAAAAAAATGGGAAGTAGAAGCGCTTGGCATCTCTACTGAAAAAGATGCTGTTGCAACAGGCACAGTATATATTTCTGCCTCAGCCTTAACAGATATTACAGCTATCAATTCACCAAAAAAAATTGCAGGTACCACCACATCATCAGAGCTGGTAAGGTTTACCTCGCCAGCCAGCAACCGTTTGCAGTATGATGGAACCAAAACCAGAAGTTTTATTGTAAACACAGCTATATCCATTACCGGCGCCAGCGGCACCTATCTATATTCATTTTATATATACAAAAACGGTGTGCAAATAGCCGCTTCAAAACAAAAAACAAAAGTGTACTCAGCATCCGGCGATATACAGGTTGTTGCACTGGTATGTGTAGCAACACTTGCACCGGGAGATTATGTTGAAGTGTGGACAGAAAACAATGAAGCGAATGTGGATGTTACAGCACAAAACATGACACTTACCATAAAATAAAAATGCTGCAAAATATTTTAACTGCAACAAAAAAAATACCGGCATGAAAAAAATATTACCTCTAATCACCGCAAGTTTCCTGCTCTTTGGTAGTGTGGCTTACGCACAGGTTGATCTTTACAATACCGGCACACTCTACCTTAGCAACAATACCGATACTTTGTACATTAACGGAAACTTTACCAATACATCCACAACAACATTTAACAATAACGGCGTGTTGCAGGTAAAACAAAATCTTGTAAATGATCAGGCTTCCATGGCAGCTGGTACGGGCATTTTATACCTTAATGGAAGCAGCGCACAAACAATCGGCGGTACACAGGTTTTTAAAACATATAACCTGGTAACCAATAATGAGGCTGGTATTACTTTAAACAATAACCTCAGCGTAAGCAGCACTCATACTTATACTGCAGGCATGATAACCACTTCTGCAACGCCTAATTATTTGATTTATGAAGCAGGCTCTTCTTACACAGGCAGCAGCGACAGCCGCCATGTGAATGGCTGGGTTAAAAAAACAGGCAATACAAACTTTACTTTTCCGGTTGGTAATGCAACGTATGAAAGATCAATAGCCTTAACCAATCTTACAGCGGCCAGCGAGTTCAATGTTAAACATACGGTTATAGTAACGCCAAACCGCTACTCACTTTACAACCCATTGGTTTATGTAGATTCCGCAGAGCACTGGACCATCAACAAAATAAGCGGTGCAGCTGCACAGGTTGCCATGAACTGGGATAACAGTAAAATTCCTTTTCCTAATTTAATGGTATCAGATATAAGAGTTACCCATTTTGACGGCACATTCTGGAGAAGTATTGGCGGCTCTGCAACAGGAAGCGCTCTCACTAAAGGCAATGTAACATCAACCAGCGTTTCGGCATTCAACAGAAACTTTACTTTTGGCAGTGTATCTTATGTACTTCCTATAAAAATAATAAGTTTTACCGCCGGGCGGATGAATGATTATACAAAACTTAACTGGATTATTGGCAGCGAACTAAATGTAGCCAATTACGAATTGCAACGCAGCGATGATGGCGTTAGCTTTTATACCATACATGTTCATTTGCCTTATAACAGAAACAACACCGAGTTTTACAGTTATGCTGACAGGCAAATTTTAAACGGAACAGCTTTTTACCGTTTAAAAATAAATAACCTGAGCAGCCAGGTAAATTATTCGCATACAGTAGCTGTTTCGGCAAATACAGCTGGCAACGAGTTTTATATAATTACCAATCCCGTTGGTGCAAGTGTTGATTTGTATGCCGGTGCTGCAATAAAAGGATTTTATAATTATACTATTGTAAACACGGCCGGGCAGCTTGTGCAGGCTGGTACACTGGAAATTAAAAATGCAGGTGTTTATTCAATCTACCTGAAACCAACAATTTTAGCTGGAGCATACATACTGGTTGTGCAAAATGAAACAACCAGGCTGCAGAAGATGATGATTAAGTTATAAAAAAAGTCCCCGATGAATCGGGGACTTTTTTTATAACTATTTGTGATTACTGATCTAAGGCCGGCATCAGTTTTATTTCGTTCCGGTATAAAATTATTTTTTTACTGTTTTCCAGTTGTTTTAATAACCTGGATATTACAACCCTTGATGTTGCCAGTTCATCTGCAATTAAACTGTGCGATGCTTTAATAACGCTTGAACCGGTAATGCGTTGCTTATCTTTCAGATACTCTATCAGCCGGTCATCCAGCTTATGAAAAGCAATACTTTCGATTGATTTCAACAGCTCAATAAAGCGCTCGTTAAAACTACGCATGATGTAGTTTTTCCAGCTGGGATATTTACAAAGCCATTCATCCAGTTTAATATGCGGTATGGCAATCAGCTCCACATCATCTTCCGCAATGGCTTTTACTTCGCTCTTCTTTGCTTCAATACAGCAACTGTATGCCATTGAGCAGCTTTCGCTACTGGATAAATAATACAACAAAATTTCACGGCCCTCATCGTCCAGGCGGTACACCTTTAAAGTTCCGTTTAAAACAATGGGCATCATGCGGATGTACTTTCCGTAATCCATGATCAGGTCTCCTTCTTTAAAATGCTGAATGATGCCGAACTGCTGTATTTCCTGCAATAACTGTGGTTCAAAAATATGCTTAAGGTTATCTATGTTCATCATGCTGATTAAAAATGAAAATTTAAAACAAAATTGTATTGCAGCATATTTACCTTGTTAATCTCAAAACGTTTGTTGTTATACATTTCACCCGTATTTATTTTCCCAACAACCAATAACTGGGCTTCAAATCCTTTTAATATTCCAGGAAATGTATAACGTATATCGGCATTTACCTGCGTGTATGAAGGTAAGCCATACTTATTTAACCGGTAGTTTTTTACATCAGGTAATTTATAATAGCCTGCAGCCAAAGATGCTTTTATACCAGCCCTGGGAATATTATAGTTTACTTTGGCCATGATGGCATGTACATCACCAAAACCTTCATTACGTTCACGGGGTAAAAAAGTAAAGAAGGGTTCCCGGCCCCACTCACGGGGCATTAAATAACGGCCCTGGCCCGTTATCCGGTTGTAGTTGATACTGGTTTCCCAGGTTTTATTTTTCCAGCCGGCTCTGGCTCCAAAGCTGAAAGATTTTCCTCCTTTCTCAAAATAGGTTTTTGCAGCATCTGTATTTCCGCCATTTTTAATGGCATCCTGCCTGATAAACTGAGTTGCTGCAAAAAAAGAGCTGTTATTTTTTTGAGGAAACAACAGATCGGCCTGCAGCATGGCGGTATTAAAAACATTATCCGTATACACATCCCACACCTGCAGGTTTAGATTTTTGTTTGCCTTAAAATTAAGTCCGAGTAAAGCAACAACTTTACTGCTAACATTATTATTGTACTGCGATTTTGTACCATCCACATTTATACCAGAAGGATAAACACCCAACGATTCGCCGATATCATACCATTTGGTAGTGCCTCTTGGAGAAACAGCATACAGCAATCCTCCTTCTGCTTTTATTCTTTTTGTATCATTATATTCCACCCAGGCTCCCTCTACACCTGTTGGCCTCATTCTGCCATCCTGTAAATTAATGAACGGCGTATTCAGTAACTGCCGGCCAAAACTGATGGAAATATTTTTACGCTGGTATTTTAAATAGAACTCCTCCAGCCTGTCAATATCTTTTTTGTTGTACGGATTCTCTACATCAAACAATGCTATTTCATACCGGTTTGATTGACCTGTTGAACTATCTGGTTTCCCCAGATCGGATGAGCCAATATTAAAAGTATAAAAGCCGCTTACCGCAAACTGAAAGCCGTGAAACTTTGCTGTTTCATAACGTATACCGCCGCCAGCGGCATTGGCATAATAATCGGTAAGGCCTGCTTTATTATCAGTAGCCATTAAAAAATACCTGAAGTGTCCGTTAAAATGCCCCCTTTTAAATGCCGATAATAAAGAAGTAGTATCTATTGTTTCAACCTCTTTGCCTTTATACATACCAGGTTTTTCAGAAACCTCCTGGTGTTGTGCTGATACAATATGCCCTGCAAGCAACATCATGGATGCTACCAGTAATTTTTTCATTTTACTTTAAATTTTATGGAAATTAAAATCCTGATTTAATGTAACTCCAGCCCTGCTCCTGCTTTGTTACAATTTCTATAATGCCTGCTTTTACAAAACCGGCCTCGGGTATAATTTTTTCTTTCGGTATGTTTCTTTCACTCATTGAAAACTCGCAGGCAACAAAAACTACACTTTTCATTTTCATTTGCTGAATTTTTTCCTGCACAATAGTTTTGCCTGTTACCAACATACTTAAGCCCGGGCCATGGCATACAACTTCTATTTTTGTACCGGGGGCTACTGTTGTAATATTATTAAGCTGTTTCATCAGTGCCTTATGGGCAAGGGTATCATCGGTTGAAAGTTGAAAAACAATTTTATGTTGTTGCTTTTCAGTAACCACTTGTTCACCTGATGAAGCCTGGGCCATTAGTTTTTGCGAAAAAATAATATTTGCCATTACAAAAATCAACAGCGTTACAAATATTTTTTTCATACGTTTATTTTTGATTAATAAAACTGATAATCTACCCCAGTAACCTGTGTAAGTAATGTTTGCGGTGCATCCAGTATATCAGCATTCTCCGGTGGCGTTGGTGTAACCGGCGAATTGGTTGCCAGGTAATCTTTCATAACAGAATGTAAAGTGTAATGCGTATTTGCTGCATTGGCAACATCCCTCATCCTGCAAAGCATATCACTTGGGTCGCCATCTCTTTCGCATGCACATATCTTATACATTTTGTCCAGGTCAAGCGGATTATTTGCAACAGATACAGTCTGAACCCTTTTACCTTTTTCTGCAAAAGCATTAAAAGTCACTTTCATTCCTTTAAACTTTATAACCCAGCCACCAAAGCGTTCCGATGCATCTTTGGCAAAAACATTATGCAATTCTTTTTCAAGCCACTCTTTAATTTGTTTGCCTGTCACCATGCCGGTTCTTACTGTACTATCTACCGGAAACATATCATAAATATAACCGTCGGTAATGGGGATATTGCCTGTGTGATCGGGTGTTGTGCGTGGGGGACAAAACCGAAATCCATTTGATAATACAATATCCATATCCGGAACTTTCCATTTCAATGCATCGAGTATCATTGTATCAATGGTATTTTCTACCACAAAATATCTGTATAAGGGAATGGTGCTGTAACCTGCTACGGTATAAATATCTTTTTCAAAAGGCTGTTCATTGTTTTTAATTAAAGCTGCAATTTCTTTTGAAGGCCTGAATTTATTTGCTGTAATTTCTACCAACTCATATTCGTCTTTTATCACTTTGCCATTTTGTATGGTAAGATTAAGTTTACCCACAAAAGAACCAAATGCACCGGGCTCCACAACTTTACTGTATTTGCATTGAATGGGTTTTCTTACTCTTTCATGCGTATCACCTCCAAGAATATAGTCAACACCTTCGCATTCTGATTGATTTGCTAAATAAATCTGTTGCGATAAACCAAGATGGGCAACAATTAAAACATAAGCGCATTGTTCCTGGTTGCGTAATACATCTACATAATGCGCCAGGTTTTCTTCAGGTTTTGTGTAAATTATTCCTTTGCTGTAGTTGGGCGATTGGCGTAAAGGAACCAATGGATCTGTGTATCCTATAAAACCAATTTTTACACCTTTAATATTCCAGATATAATAAGGTGGAAAAATAAGTTCTCCCTTTTTACCTTCTCCCAGATCGTGATACATATTGGCGCAAACCTTGGGCGCATTTAATGAACCCAATAAAGTTTGCATGGCTTTTTTGTAATAAATAACTTCCCAGTTACCCGGCAAATACAGATCGTAACCCAATGCATTTAAAATGGGCACCATGGCTTTACCGGTTGTTTTTACAGACAGTTCGCTGCCCTGAAACATATCGCCGGTATCAATTAAAAAAGTATCCGGATTTTTTTTTCTTTCATTTTGCAGATAAGTAGCTAAGTGAGCGTAGCCGCCGGCTTTACGAAATACGGCTTTATCATTTTCCCAAAAAAGTTCATCATGCGGATGAACCTGGCAATGCACATCGGTTGTTTGTAAAATAGAAATAGTAAAAGGTTTATCATCGGTGTATGCCATATCCTCTATAGCATTTTCTATTGATGCTGCCCCGGCTACAATGGGAGAAGAAGTCAGCAACCCTGCGCCGCCCAGTGTACTTATTTTTTTTATGAAATCTCTTCTGTTGCTCATGTGGCAGGTTTTATTTCTTTACAACGGATATTGGTTTTTGTTTTGCCAATTCTTCTTTTTTCTTTTGTTCTTCTACAATGGATTTAAAAGGTCCCAACTTGTGTTGCTTTTCTGTAAACGCATCTGCATAAGGGCCAAAAGGATGATCAACCGGCTTTTTTGAAATATCGGGCCAGTCTTTTGGAACATTGATGTGCGGCCTTTTTTGTGAGACGACAAATGCAGCCACATCCCATGCTTCTTCATCGGAAAGCTGAGGACTGTGAAAAGTTGTTCCCTGCGGCATATTATACTTTACATATTTTGCAATGTTGCTGATGCGGTATAAACCGGCACCATCGTTAAAACTGTTGCTGCCCCATAAAGCCGGATAGGTGTATTCAGTTTTATCGGCATTAAAAACTCCTTCGCCATTTGCCTGGTGGCAGCTTTGGCATTTTGCGGTATAAACAGTCATTCCTTTTTCGGGATCAGCAGCACGGTCTAGCCAGGCAAGATCTTTAAAGCCTGAGCCCGCTGCTTTTTTCCCTTTCTCTACATTTGACCCTATAAATTCGATATATGCAACAATGGCCTGCATTTCTTTTCCGGCAGTGTCAATTGCTTTTCCGTTTAAACTTCTTTCAAAACAATCATTCACTCTTTTGTAAATATTTTCTACGCTTCCGCTTCTGGCCCTGAATTTTGGATAGAGCGATGCAACCGAACCATAGTTATTGGCAAAAACCGCGGTACCTGCCTGCAAGTGGCAGTTCTGACAATTTAAACCATTGGTTATTTTTTTTACCGAACCATTGGGGCCAAAGTATTTGGCTGTGTGTGCAATTAATTCCTGGCCATAAACTACCTGCTGTTTTTGTTTGGCATCAGTAATTGTATTGATATCAGCTGCTGTCCAATAATTTGTTGTATCTGTTTTTACTGCTTCGGCAGAAGTTGCAACATTTTGTGTTTCCGGCTTGGCGGGCTGGCTTTTGTAAAATAAAATAAATGGCATAGCAACAATGGTAATTACCAATACCACAATCACCAATAGTAATTTATTAATTATAGAAACCAGTCCCTCGGTTCTTTTGTCTTCCTGCTCGTTGTACATAAGAAACGTTTTAAAATTAATGAGGTAATTTATCCTTGATCAATCCATACAGGTAAGTACCAACAAGGGCGAAAAGAAATACGATTGTCATGGTTAAAAATCCGTAACCAATATTAACTACCATTGGTCCGGGACAAGCGCCACTCAATGCCCAGCCTAATCCAAAAATGATACCGCCTAAAAGATACCGTACAATAGATTTTTCTTTGGGATAGAATGAAATGGGGTTGCCATGAAAATCTCTTATTTTAAATTTCTTGATCAACGCAACACCAATTACACCCAGTGTAATTGCAGTACCAATAATGCCGTACATGTGAAAAGCCTGAAAGCGGAACATCTCCTGTATTCTGAACCAGGAAATGGCTTCTGACTTTGCCATTACAATTCCAAAAACAATTCCGAGTATGAGAAATTTTATAAACTTCATCTGATTAAAATATTAAAGGGAGAATTAAAAAAGTCATTGCCAGGCCGCCAATAAAAAACCCAACTACCGCAATAAGAGAAGGCACCTGCAGATCGGATAAACCACTAATAGCATGGCCGGAAGTACAGCCTCCTGCATAGCGTGAACCAAAGCCCACCATTAACCCGCCCATGGCTAATACCAGGAATCCTTTTACAGAAAGTATGGCATCCAGGCTAAATAACTCGGCAGGTTGTAAAGATGCCGGTGCTGCAATGCCCAGCTTCGCCAAATCGCTGATGGTATCTGCAGAAATCTGAACAGGCAGATCGGTTGATAAAAATTGCTTTGCAATAAACCCACCGATAATAGCACCAACTAAAAAAACTAAATTCCAAATCTGGGTTTTCCACTTAAAATCAAAGAATTTGGTTTTTTTGCCTGCTCCTGCAGCAGCACAAATGGTTCTTAAATTAGAAGAAAAACCAAATGACTGCCCGAAGTACAAAAGAAAAAACATGATACCTGCTATCATGGCTCCCGAAAACCACCACGACCAGGTTTGTGTTATCAAGTCTCTCATATTTTTTTATTAATTGTTTAGATGAAATGAAATAATGGGTTTGAATAAATGGTTGATCAGTTTTTCTGTTGCGCTCTGGTGAAAAACGCCTCCCTTGCCATGCGTGCCTATACAAATAATATCCATATTAATCATCTGGTTAAAATGTATAACCCCGTTCTCAACATCTTTATCATTTATTAAATGGCATTCGAAATTTTCAATATTATTGAGTGCTGCAAAATTTTTCATATTGCTTTCAACGGTTGCTTTTTCTGCCTCCACATTTCCGGAAGTAATCTGCAGCAGGTGAAGCTTTGTACCAAATGCAGCAATCAGTTTATGCATCAGTTTTAAATCTTCTAAAACCGGGTTACTGAAATTGTGTACGAGTAATATATTTTTGATAACCAGGTCGGAACGGTCGCACATTAATGAAAGCAACGGCGTTTTTGATCTGCGTGCAATGATTTGTGTTTCGGAGCCCGAAAGTTTTTCTTTAATACCCCAGGCACCTTTGGTACCCATTACAATCATATCAAAATGATTGGCCTCCGAAAAATTTAAAATTGCATCCGTAAGTTTTCCCAATACCAGTTTTGTCTGAATATGGCTGCCATATAATATTTTAAGATTGGCAAGCTTACGTTCTGCAATTTCCTGCTGCTTTATTATATAGTTCACATCAATTTCACCGCAGGTTTGAATATTGCCGCCTTCATCCATGGTTACCGTATCCGGCACATCCAACACATGCAGAAAGTGAACTTCGGTCGGAGTTTTTTCTTCCAGTTTTTTTACCATCAGGTAGGCAAACTCAGCCTGCACAGAGAAATCTGTTGGTATCAGTATTTTTAAACTTTCCATAAATTTAATTTACAAATTTTAAACTACTTACAGTCAATATTCTGCCAGGCTCCTTTGTTTTCAACATTTTTAATACCTGCCTGTTCAAGCATTTCCTTAGCCACACCGGCCCTGCTGCCACTGCGGCAAACTACAACAATCTTATCATAGGCTTTTAGTGCTTCTATTTTTTTATCCAGGTCGGCTAAGGGATAATTAACGCTGCAATTTGCATGGCCATCATTTATCCATTCATCAACTGTTCTTACATCTACAATAATTGTTTTTGCAATGGCTGTATCTGTGGATTTTGTTTCAGTTACATTTGATTCTTCATTGCGGTTTGTACACGACAGCAAACCAAACATCAGCGTAATTGCAACAAGACTTAATTTAAAGTATTTCATTGTACATACTGGTTTACATTATTCCAGGTGCCGCCGTTTACCACGTTGGTAAATCCATTTTGTTCCAAAATAGATTTAGCCATACTGCTTCTGTTACCACTTCTACAAAATACAATAATATTTTTTTTGTTTTTAAATTTTGCCAGCTGATGTGTAATGCTGTCTAATGGAATATTTACCGATCCTTTTACATGGCCCGAATTAAATTCTCCGGGTGATCTTACATCCACTAAAAATGCACCTTCTGCAATGGTGGCTTTAATATCTACTTTGGGACCACTACCAAATAACTGTTGTAAAATGTTCATTGTTTTAATTTTTATACTGTGAATTTTTTTATTACGCCAACCAACCCTGTTTTTGGCACTACTCCACTTTGCCTCCAAAGCGGTTTGCCATTTTTAAAAAGTATCAGTGTGGGCACTCCCTGCACCTGGTATTCCTGTGCAGCCTGCGGACTTTTATCTACATCCACCTTAATGATGGTGACCGCATCGCCAACTTCTTTTTTTACATCTTTAAGAATGGGTGCCATCATTTTACAGGGGCCGCACCATTCTGCAAAAAAATCAACCAATACCGGTTTGTCTGTATTTATGATCTCGTTAAATGTCATGATTATTTTCTCCTTCTTTTATAATTTCCTTTTTCTTTTCTTTTTTAAATATCCCAAACAACAAAGAACCCATCATAGCTCCGTAAAGCGTACTGTTAATTGGTTTGGATGTGATCATGCAGGTGCCGGATGCACAACCAACCTGTTGCCAGTAAATATATCCTGCAAGTGCCCCAACTACAGCACCAATAAAATACAGTGCGTTATTTTTAAACCACTTCTTCATAAATAATATCTTTTGTTGTTGTATCCTGATTTTTTTTAGGTGGGGCGGCGCAACCAGCCGTGCCGCAACATCCAACATTAAAAACCGGCATTGCTGTAAATACAATTCCTGCAAATGCAAACAGCATATCTTTTGCAATTACAGCCTGCACCAATATGGCAATACCCATTGCAAGGCGCAGGAACCTCATTAATGTCCAGTTTGAAAGAATCGTTTGTTTCATGGCTTCAATTTATTAATGCAAATGTAAATACAGCAAGGCGGGAATTAAGTAACAAAGGTTACATATGAGCAAAGCAGCAAAACCATGTTGGCAGGATATCCGGTCATTACCGGAAACAGGTTTATTAAATGGAGTTACAGGTATTAAAAGAAGCTATTTATTTTCTAAAAAACCCGGCTTATTCGTCGTCGGCTTCCCAACTCAGTTTATAATCTCCAATATGTTTTTCACTGTCCCTCAGGCTTTGTTTTTGCCTGAAGTATTTTATAACTCCGATTGTTAAGATACATAATGCTATAGCCCAAAAAACTATTTCGATCCATAACCCGTAGTTTACCTTTAACAGTGTATTTACCGACATGCCGGCAATTGAGAAATACAATGCAGTTCTTATAAAAGATAAAAGCGTGGTATCGTTACTCATAGATGTTCTTTGCAATGCCAGCCGCTCCCGTAGTATAAGATCTTTATTAATATTGTTATTTGTCTGAGTGTTCATATTTAGTATTTAATAAGTTGACTAAGTAAGCCAATAATAATATAAATATCGGCAACATTTGTTACAAACTAAAAGAAGCAACCGTGGGGTTGCTTCTTTTTTACAAAACATTTATTTTAGATCAGAATGAGTAGTTAATGCCTATCATTACCAGGTCTGTTGTCATTTTGTAAGAGACATTACTTCCCGGAACAATTCCATAAGGATTGTTTGCCTCAGTCATCATCGGGCTTAATAATGGGCCACTGGTTTTTCCACTGCTGGTTCCATGATGGTAAACAGCATTCAGGTTAAACCGGCTGTTAAATTCATATCCAAATCCAAACTGGAACCCGTTTTTAATAACGGCTGTTGCGGGTGTAGAAAAAAATGCCAGTTCGCTGCTGATAGGATTAGAGCTGTAGGTATATCCCAATCTTAATGGGAATTTATTGATGCCCTTATATTGTATACCAGCAGATACAATAGATACATTCTTCCATCCAAAACCGGCTACAGAAGCTGTGTTTGTCCAGCCTTTTGCTTTAAACCCTGCTGTATTTTTATAGTTAACAAAACGGTAATCAAGTGCCACATCAAATTTATATTTAGAGTAGCCGATACCTGCTGATACAATGGCAGGATAATTCATTTTAAATTTTACATTGGGTGCTTTACTGCCATCCAGGTAGGTGTTTTCAAAATCAAAGCTGCTGAAAGCCTGCGGTGATTTATAAGAAGCTCCCAGTTTTATTCCCTTTCCGGAATTGTAAAATATTCCAACCTGTGCGCCAATTCCAAATGCGGTCCCCTTATCACTTACCGGGTATCCCAGTGTTTGGCTGGGTGATGAAAGTGGGTTGGGTGCCAGCTTTAAAGAGGAGTAATTAAAAGTTGGTGCCAGGCCAATAGAAAACTGATTGGTAATTTTATAGGCATAAGTTACGCCAACCTGCAGTAATTGGTAATCTGACTGTATACGTCCAAATCCGCCCTGGCTCTGCGGCATATTAATCGGATTTGTGTTGCTTTCCGGGAAAGTAACACCAAATCCACTGATGCCAAATACAGATACGCCAAAACTGTGTTTACTGTTCTTTTTACCCCAAACCATGGCCAGTGCAGGCATTAGAGAAACGCCCCTGTCATCTTTTGTTATACCACTCATTGGTCCGCCGGGAGTTGGTGCTGTAGAATACAGCACAGGTGAAGAAAAGAATAAACCTGCATTAACAGAAATTATCTTTGAATCAAAAGCAGATATAGCTGCAGGATTCCATTGCAGTGCTCCGTTTATATCAATTGGCTGAGCTGTAGCAGCGCCCCCCATTGACATATTGGTAGCGCCAATTCCCTGCATAATATGGCCTGCCTGTGCTAATAAAATAAAAGGCAAAATACCTAATCCGAATGTTACTAATAACTTTTTCATAATTGTAGTTTTAAACTGCAATGAATGCAGCATTTAAGTAATTTTTTTTACTATTATCCAAACCGCTACAACTTATGTCTGAGCTTTTGTCATCACAAAAAGCATATTCGGGGTCCGAAGAGGTTTTTAAAAATACCTGCCAATTCAGAGAGGTTTTTTTGCACGAATTGCAGTAACAATTTGAATAGCATTTTCATTAATTATACAAACAGCATATGCACACCCTCGCCCTGGCTTTGCTTATAAAAATCTCCCACTGTTATTACATCATCCACTCCTTCATACAAATCTTCTTTTTTGTAGTGAAACATATCCATTGCCAGTTTGCATGCCCATAATTTAACGCCAGATGCAGTGAGGATATCTAAAAATTCATGTATATCCGGCATATCAATTTTTTCCATTTCTTTTTTCATCATGCTGCTTGCCAGTGCTTCCATACCAGGCAAACCACCCAGCATGGTTGGCATGTGCATGGCAGGATTACCTACGGTAGCCACATGCAGGTGTTCCAGTTTCTTTTTATGAACTGCTTCCAGTCCGAAAAAAGTAAAAAATATTTCTGATGCTATCCCTTCCATACGGGCGCCGTTGGCCAATACAAAAGCTGCATATACATTTTCAAGTGTGCCTTTTGATAAGATGATCATCATCTTTTTTATAGCTCCATTACTTTCACTCATAATTGACAAATTTTAATTGATTAAATACAACTGGCTGGCTTTGGTATGCCGGCAATTTTTGTTGCGGTTTTTAAAGGTGCATTTGGAAATAACTGGTAGAACTCTTTGATATCAGTTACACCACTTTTACCTATACGCCTGATGCTGAGCGCTACCTGGTTCTTTTGTTCGTTTTGCAGATACTTTAATATTTCCCAATGTCTTGCACTTAAAGGAATATTGGCTTCTGCTGCAAGTGCTTCGCCTACTTTTTCATCCCATTGGCTAAAGTCTGTTAAGTATCCTTCTTCATTTACGGTAATGTTTTTACCTGCTATTGTCTTTTCCATGATTTTTTATTTTAAAGATTTAATAATTTATGCGTAATGTTTTCCTTTTTCAGACATCGTTGCTGATACGAATGGAATATGTGTTCCTTTCAATAATACGTTCCAGTATATCCACCTGAAAGCCAGTTTGCCCATATGGTTCATCCTGCTTTCTTTTAAAAGGCGCAAAGGGCCAATGCCCGGGAACGGGAAACTTCCTTCAACAGGCTCATGGGTATAATTAAAATCTATCAGCAGTGCTTTGCCATTACCGGTTTCAATAAAGCAGTTTGCATGTCCGTCAAACTCTTCTTTCAAAGGCTCGCCATGTACAAAGCGAAGAATATTTTCTGTTAATATTTCTGCTTCAAAGTGAGCAACAGAACCGGCTTTAGAAGCAGGTATATTACTGGCATCGCCTAAAACAAAAATATTTGCATAGTCTTTAGATTGAAGGGTGGCTTTATTTGTAGGCACATAATTCAAATCATCGCCCATGCCAGACCTTTCCATTAATTCATCTCCTTTATTGGTTGGCACTGTTACCAGCAGATCGAATGGAATTATTTTGCCGCCATAATCCACAATTTCTTTCCTTTCATTATCAACTTTTTCAATGGCAAAATCAGGTTCTATGTTGATACCCTTTTCATGCAATAAATGCTCAAGCGCTTCGGTAGCTTTTGGCTTTGTAAATGCACCGCTTAATGGGGTAACATAAGTAATCTCCACTTTATCACGCATGTGCTTGTGTTTGAAAAAAGAATCGGCTAAAAAAGCAAATTCCAGCGGCGCTACCGGGCATTTGATGGGCATCTCTGTAATGTGTACAACCAGTTTACCACCTTCCCAATCCCGCAGTTTATTTCTCAAAGCAAGAGATCCTTCAAAGGTGTAAAAATCAAAAACAGATTTCTGCCATTCTGCTCCTTTCATACCTTCGGTTTCTTCAGGTGCAATTTTAGCGCCTGTTGCAATTATCAGTATATCATACGCTACTTCAGTACCGCCGGTAAGTTCTATTTTATTATCGGCAGGTAAAATGCGGTTGATTTTATTTTTAACCAGTTTTACATCCTTTGGTATAAACTCTTCAATTGTCTTGATAATATCTTCCGGTGCATAAATATCAAAAGGCAAAAAAAGATAACCAGGTTGATAATGATGTTCTTCCCGTTCATCAATTATGGTTATTTCCCAATCGGGATGTTTTAACTGATGATGCAGGTGATTGGCCATCATGGTTCCTGCTGTTCCGGCTCCTAAGATTACAACGTGTTTCATAATAGTTAGTTTTAAACTGGCATTGCCAGTTCTGTTATTTTAATTTGCGGCTTAAAAATTATTTTTGCCTTTACAGAATTAGAGATCAGGCAGGCCGCTTCTGATTTTTCGAGAATACGGATGGCTTTTTCTTTATCTGCATCGGGGGCAATGGTTAACACAGGAGACAAAATCACTTCACTCATCATAAATTTCCCTTCAACTTTTTCAAGTGTGCCTTCAGCATTACTTTCAAAATCTATAAAGTCGAATTTGAAATTTTCTGCTATGGCCAGGAAGGTTGTCATCAGGCAACTGTTTACTGCGGCTACCAGCAAATGCTCGGGAGACCAGATGCCCGGCATGCCCTTTGGAAATTCGGGTGGCGTTGCCACTTCTATTTTTGTATTTAAAACGGGAGAACTCATTGAACCTTTTCTATCTGCTTCCCAATTCACTTTTACTTCGTAATGATAAGCGGTTTCCATAACATTTTTTTTAAGTTTATAATCTGAATTACAACTCAAAATTGTGACGAAAACACTGGTATTTTTGTAACTTATATCACACTATACTCAACTATGATGAGGCTCATGCAGGAAGCTGAGATTGGTCATAAAAAGGGCTGCTAAACGCTGGATTTAAGAGGGGAAATTATTAATCCACAGCAATTATTGTTAATAAATTATCATACACTATACCAACCAAAAGTGCCACCACACAAATAGTTTGCTTTAGTAAACCCTATTTGTTTTAGTAAAGCAGCAGCTTGTTCAGATCTGCCACCACCTTTACCGCACACTGTAACAATACTACCGGTTTTTGACAATTCATTTGACCGGCTTTTCAATTCACTTAAAGGAATATTGACTGCACCAGGAATATGCATCACTGCATACTCATCCGGATTTCTTACATCAATTATCGTAAGCTGCTCCGGTGCAAGCAACTGCAGTGTTTTAATGTCTTCAATCGCAAAGCAAGGTTGTGTCAGCTGTTCCTGCATCCTGTTTATGTTTATGCGTTATCCAATCCCATATTTTAACAGCGCCACCTGTTCTGCATTTCATCCTGTATCGAATGATGACAGCAGATGCAAATGTGAGCAAGCCAATAAAAATAATGGCAGCATTAATATTGATTAAGTCTGCTATAATGCCTGTGAGTATTGCACCAATGGCATAACCCAAATCTCTCCACAATCTGAAAATGCCAATACTTTTAGCCCTGTCCTGCGGGTGTGTATTTTCTGCAACTGTTGCAAGAAAAGTTGGATAAACCATAGCAGTGCCCCATCCAAGTAAAGAAGACAGCAGCACAAAATGAATCATCGTATTGGCAAACACCAAAAAAATCAAAGCAAGGGCCTGCAAAAGCATGCCTGTATAAAGCATATCTTTTTTACAGAATTTATCAGCCATCTTTCCGGTAAACAATTGCCCGATGCCCCATACTGCAGGATATATTGCTGTAACAATTCCTATTTCTCCAATTGTAAAACCTTTTGATGCCAGCAGGATAGGAAAGATTCCCCACACCATTCCATCATTCAGATTGTTTATCAACCCTGCCTGTGTTACCGAACCCAGATTTTTGTTTTTCCATGTTGTATCCCAGAATATATTTTTCAACCTGGGTATTACATTGTTGATGGTATCTTTTGCAACATGCTGTTTGGTATCTTTAATAAAAAAGACACTTCCTGCCAGGCCCAAAAAAACCAAAACAATTCCTATGTAAAAAGGATAAGGCCTTATGCCGTATTCACTGGCAATCCAGCCGGTTAAAAATGCAACCAATGCTACAGCTATGTATCCGGCAAATTCATTTAAGCCCATGGCAAAACCTCTTTGCTTTTCTCCTACCAGGTCAATTTTCATCACTACAGTACTGGACCAGCTTAAACCCTGGCTGATACCTAACAACACATTAGCTGCAATTATCCAGCTCCAGTTGGGCGCAAACATTAACATAAACGGAATGGGAACAGCAATTATCCAACCAGCCACCAACAGTTTTTTTCTGCCAAATTTATTGGCCAGTGTACCAGTATAATAATTGGTGATTGCTTTAACAATACCAAATACAATAATGAAGGAAAGAATGGCTGTTTTAGCTGCAATGGCAAATTCTTTTTCTGCAATCTGAGGAAGTATAGATCGTTCAAGGCCAACCATACCACCCACAAACCCGTTGATGATCACCAGGAGGGTAAACTGTTTCCAGTTCTCTTTTAAACCTAATTGAACCTGCTTCATATAAGCCACAAAGCTGGCTGTTAAAAACGGCTAATCCTTTATCATAAGATAAATAATTAACGATGTGCCCGGATGCGGCTGAGGCTTACCTGTGTGATGCCTAAATAGGATGCAACATATTTAAGCGGAACTCTTTTTAACACATCGGGGGCTTCGTGGAGGAGCGCTTTATATCTTTCTTCTGCAGTATGAAACTGTATACCTTCAATGCGGTTCACCGTATCTACATAGGCAGCTTCAAATATTTTTCTAAACAATCTTTCAATCTCAGGAAAACGATCGTAGAGCTCAAATAACGCATTTGCATTGATGCTTATAATTTCTGCATCTTCCAGTATCTGGATAGCTTTTCTGCTTGGCTTGCCTGTCAGTAAACTTTCAACCCTGGCAATGATATTATTTTCAAAAAAGAAATTCTCAGTAATATCTATACCATCATTGAGATAATAAATACGTGCCACTCCTTTTTTTATGAAGTAAATAGTTTTGCAGGTATGACCGATAGCCTGAAGATCTTTGTTTTTTTTAATAGTAATGCTGTTACTTATCTCGGCAATCGCATCTTCGGCTTCTTTAGAAAGCGAATTGAATTTTCTGAAATAGGTAAAAAGTTGTTCCATTACTTAACGTTGGCAGAAGCAGTAAAATTTACCTGCAACAATAAAATTACTGCTTTTTATCGCAGTGATCTATAGCCAACTTTGTAAAAGAATCCTATTTCTTTTTAGCCGGGCAGGTATTCAGGCCAATTAAAGTATAAAGCGGGCAAAAGCTTATGAGGCTTGTTAAAACAAACACACCTGCCAACACAAGCAGTACAATACCCAATGTGCCGGTGATAATATTGGTAAAATATAAAACTGCTACAACCGCAGCCAGCAGCAGGCGTAAAATGCGGTCTGTGTTACCCATATTCTTTTTCATAATAAATAATTTTAAAAGTAAATTAAACAATTGCCTGTTAATACTCTGTAACATTTATTACAAAACACTAACCCGTTGCCTTCCCGATTATCACAACAACTGCCCAAATCAGTAACACACAAAAGATACATACTGTCAATAATTTCAACCATGCAGGCCACTTATTCATTTTGCTGAAGTTGTTTCTGGTTTATTACTTGTTGGCCACGCTTTACTTCATTCTCTTCATATACACTTTGATGATTTTGCCATTTGCCTTACTTTCCTTTCCGGTGTTATCAAAGAAGATATTATTGGCGCTGCTGTTAATTCCGCCTACAATATACCCAACGAAATTTTCTTCGTGCTGCACGAAACCGGCATCAGCAATTCCATCCATATACATCCTGGTATCGGGCATAAAAATAAATTCGGCAGCGGCGCCCAAATAGCCGGGCATTTGTATCGGTAAAAAAATCTCTTCCTCCTTTTCATCTTTTCTGATAACAACGCTGATTGTTTTGGTAAAAGGTACATCTTTATTATCTAAAACTTTGCCGTTACTACCGGGGAAATACCGGGCTATACCGCCAAAAAAGACAGAGTACATAGAAGCGGCAGCTTTATCATACAGGGGCATTACCGCAGTATGATAATGACTGAATTTCTGCTCAAAATTGTTATTCACTTTATAAGTTCCTCCAACAATATCAACAAAGTTGGTAAACGGTATATCCTGGTTGTATTGAAAAACGCCTGAAAACATGGTGTAGCCCAGTTCATCATTTTTAAATACCTGCGGCACCAAATTATAATCTCTGCGATGTAGATTAATACTATCTTTTGTTGCTGAATAATTTTTTATAACCGGAATTCCCTTATCATATTCAATGGTGAATTTTCTGATTTCATTGCTGTACTCCTGTTTAAACCCGGGACCATGATCGGGACCATGCGGATTATACCTGCCGTCAAACCTTTGTCCGCCGGCCAGTAAAAAAGTATCCCGCAACTTCGCCAGCCTTCCGCCAGTTACTGCCATCAGTTCATCTTTAATCTGAAAAAATGAATTCTTGATTTCCTTGTTATTCAGTATTGCCGTTATCAGTTCATCAACTTTTATTACAGTTAAATACGGAAATGTAATATGGTCATCTGCTGTTTTGCTGTATCCGTATCCACCGGTTACAATAAGATTGTTGCCTGTTTGACAAAATTCCATATTGGTACTTTGTAATTGCTCTGCAACCAGCGTGGGTAAATTTTCCAGCGTTTGCTTCCACACTTTTTTGTTTTGGGGGTCTACAACATAGATAAACCTGTTTTGTCCTTCTTCATCAAATGTAGCCCAGGGTTGCCTTCGGTGAAGCCCGTCTTTTCTGCCACCAATCATCAACCATTTTCCCTGCCAGGTAGCATAAGCAAAAGATTGCAGTGCAGGCATATTATTTATTTCCATTTGCTCAAGGCGTATGGTAAATGGAAATTCTGATTTTATTTTTTGTGCTGCGGCAAGTAATACTGATAAACTAAACGCAATTGAAACTGAAAAGTATTTAATCATTTTTGAATTTTACCTGATGCCTTAACATCAGAGATATCTGTTTATATATTATGCCGTTCCTTTCAAAATTTTATTCCAATACAACCAGGGTAAAATTTTTGTTTTTAAAATCCACATGGTCCATCTTGGTTTTATCTGATCAAACGGGAATGTCATTTTGGGTGTATTTGAATAATCAAATTCTGCCAGCATCAGCTTACCATATTGCGTAGGAATGGGGCAGGCACTATAACCATCGTATTCTGCAACAACCTGTTGGTTGTTTAACAATGATAAGATATTGCTTACAACTACCGGAGCTTGCTTGCGAATGGCAGCACCGGTTTTCTTTGCTGGTGCATTGGTACAATCGCCCAGCGAAAACACATTTGAAAAACGGCTGTGCTGCATCGTATTTTTGTTTACGTCAACATAGCCAAAAGGATTATTTGGATCTGCAAGCGGGCTGTTTTTTATAAAATCGGGTGCCGACTGCGGAGGTACAGCGTGGCAAATATCAAACTTCATTTCTTTACGCTCTGTCACACCATTTGCATCTTTCTCCTCGTAATAAACAGTTTTATTGGCTCCATCAATCTCTTGTACATTTACACCAAAGTGTGGTTTAATATTTCTGTTTTTTATTACCTCAGTAAGTGTTGCGGCATATTCTTTTATATCAAAAATTACACCGGCACCCGATAAATAATGCACATTGCATTTATCCAGAATACCCTGCTTACGCCAGTAGTCGCATGCCAGGTACATAATTTTGTGAGGTGCCCCGCCGCACTTAACAGGCCCCACGGGGTTGGTAAAAACAGCAGTGCCGCCTTTAAAGTTTTTAATAAGTTCCCAGGTGTAGGGAGCTATATCAAAAGAATAATTACTGCTCACATTATTCTTACCAAGTGTTTCTTTAAAACCTTTTATCTTTTGCCAGTCTAATTGTATGCCAGGGCAAACAACCAGTGCATCGTACTGATAAGAAGTACCGCTTTTACAGGTCAGTTTATTCTCTTCCGGAAAAAATGTTTCCACGGCATCTTTAATCCAGGTTGTTCCTTTGGGGATATAATCTTTTTCGTTTCGAACTGTTTTATTAATATCAAATATGCCTGCTCCAACCAATGTCCAGGCTGGTTGGTAGTAATGTTTTTCGGAAGGATCAATAATACTTATCTGAAGATTTTTGTCTTTCTGTAAAAGCTGTGCTGCAACAGAAAGCCCGGCATTACCGCCGCCGACAATGATGATTTTTTTAGCTGGCATATCGTTATGTTTTTAGATTAACAGTTGTAAATATATTTTTTTACAACAGGCTGTTTGGTAACTTATGTTACATTCTATCATAGCATATAAACATTGCTGCAAATAAAAAAGGCAGCCTTGCGGCTGCCTTGGGGTTTCCTCTATGCTTATTTATGCTTTCATTACTTTACTCTGGCAAACAAAATCTGTTCTTGGCAAAGTGGTATTGCTTATGGCTTTAAAGCCTCCTTCAATTTCGGTAAAATTTCTGTAACCACGTGCCTGCAAAATAGATGCAGCAATGATGCTGCGGTAACCGCCTGCACAATGCACATAAAAATGTTCATCTGGGTTTATGTCTTTTATCCAGTCGTTGATGTTGGCTAATGGCCTGTTGTACGCTTCTTCCACATGCTCGGCTGCATACTCAGTTTCCTTACGGATATCCAGAATTTTATCTTTGCCAATTTCCACTTCTCCGGCAAATTGTTCTGCAGTTATCCTGTCAATAACATCTGCTTCTTTGCCTGCAGCCAGCCATGCTTCAAAGCCTCCTTTTAAATGGCCCATTACATTATCAAAACCAACACGGCTTAAACGGGTTACAGTTTCTTCTTCTTTACCTAAATCAGTAACCAGTAACAAAGGTTGTTTTACATCTACAATCAGCGCACCAACCCAGGGAGCAAAGTCTCCATCTAAACCAATACTTACCGATTGTGGAATAAAGCCTTTATAAAATTCAGTGTTGGTTCTGGTATCCAATATCAGGGCTTCGGTGTTTTCTGCTGCTGCTTCAAATTCATCGGCAGTTAAAGCCCGCATGCCGTTGTTTAAAACAGTTTCAAAACTTTCGTAGCCTTTTTTATTCATAGCCACATTCAATCCAAAATAGGCCGGCGGCGCAAGCAAGCCTTCGGTAACTGCCTGTATAAAAGCTTCTTTATTGGGTTGATTTAAGGCGTAGTTCATTTTCTTTTGATTGCCCAATGTATCAACTGTTTCCTTCATCATGTTTTTACCACAGGCACTGCCGGCGCCGTGTGCAGGATAAACAATTACATCATCTGCCAAGGGCATTATTTTAGTCATCAAACTTTCATAAAGCAATCCTGCCAGATCTTCCATGGTCATGCTTGCAGCTTTTTGTGCAAGATCGGGCCGGCCAACATCTCCTAAAAACAATGTATCGCCACTAAAGATGCAATGATCTTTACCGGTTTCGTCTTTTAAAAGAAATGTAGTGCTTTCCATAGTATGCCCTGGGGTATGCAGTACTTTAATAGTTACCTCACCAATTTTAAATTCTTCGCCATCTTTTGCTGATATAAATTCAAACTCAGGGCTTGCATTGGGGCCATACACAATGGCTGCACCCGTTTGTTTTGCCAGGTCCACATGCCCTGATACAAAATCGGCATGGAAATGAGTTTCGAAAATGTATTTTAATTTCACGCCGTCTTTCTGTAACCTGTCTAAGTAAGGTTGGGTTTCACGAAGTGGATCAATAATAGCAGCCTCGCCATTGCTGGTAATATAATAAGCACCCTGTGCCAGGCATCCGGTATAAATCTGTTCAATGTTCATGGTATAATTTTTTTAAATTTTATAATGCAAATATCCTTTGCAATTTTAACGCTGTTGGTAACATTAGTTGCATTCAGTAAGTTACTAAAACAAAAAATAGCCCCGTGTATTTTCGGGGCTATTTTATTTCATTTATAAGAATTATCTACAGCATCGTTGATGGACAAACATAATCTGACTTGGGCACATTGGTTTTTGCTATCTCGGTAAAACCTCCAATTACATCCGAAAAATTATCCCAGCCTCTTTGCTTAAGCATGGAAGCCGCAATCATACTGCGGTAGCCGCCGGCACAATGCAAAATAAAAGGTTTGTCTTTGGGAAACTCAGCCAGGTGATTATTAATTTCGTTCAACGGTATGTTTACTGCATCTGTAATATGCTGTGATTGAAATTCGCTTTTCTTTCTGATATCAATTGTTAATGGCTTTTCATTTTCATGAATTTTTGCAAACTCTTCTGCTGTAATTCTTTTTATTGTATCCACTTCTTTACCAGATTTTTTCCAACTTTCGAAACCACCTTCCAGGTATCCAATGCTGCCATCATACCCAACCCTGGAAAGACGGATCATAGCTTCATCTTCATAGCCCGGATTAGATACCAGTAATATTTCCTGTTTGATATCAGGTATCATTTCGCCCACCCATTGTGCAAAGCTTCCGTCTAATCCAATGTTAATACTATTTGGAATAAACCCGTTGGCAAAGTCTGTTGCGTTCCTGGTATCCAATACCAATGCATTTGTTTCATTGGCCACCATTTCAAAATTTTCTGCAGTTAAAGCCTTATGCCCTCTTTCTAAAACAGTATCCAGGCTTTCGTATCCCTGTATATTCATCAAAACGTTTTTAGGAAAATATCCCGGAGGTGGTGTTAAACCGGTAAGTATTGCTTTAATAAATTCTTCTTTACTTAATGCCGGATTTAGTGCATAGTTAACTTCTTTCTGATGACCAAGTGTATCGGTAGTTTCTTTGCTCATATTTTTACCGCAGGCGCTGCCGGCACCATGATTGGGATAAACAATTAAGTCGTCGCTTAATGGCATTATTTTATTTCGAAGAGAATCGTACAGGTAACCGGCCAGTTTTTCTTCGGTAAGATCTGCAACCACATGTTGAGCCAGGTCTGGTCTTCCTACATCACCAATAAATAAAGTATCGCCGGATATGATGCCATGCTCTTTGCCCTGCTCATCAATAAGCAAATAGGTTGTGCTTTCCATAGTATGGCCTGGTGTATGAATTATCTTAACGGCATAATTGCCTATTTTAAATACCTGGTTATCTTCAGCAATAATGGCCTCGTAAGCAGGTTTAGCTGTTGGGCCATAAACAATTTTTGCCCCGGTTTTTTTAGCAAGGTCTAAATGCCCGCTAACAAAATCGGCATGAAAGTGTGTAAGAAAAACGTATTTAATGGTGGCATTATCTTTTGCAGCCCGGTCAATATAGGGTTGCACTTCACGCAACGGATCAAAGATGGCAGCTTCTCCGTTGTTTTCAAGATAATAGGCTGCATGGGCAATACATCCTGTGTAAATTTGCTCTACTTTCATAATGATTATTTTTTTGATGATTGTATAATATGGTACAGCAAATTTCTATTTTGAAGGAAAATTTTCCTGTTACTATTGTTACACAGTAACATGACATTCGTCATAAAAAAATACAACAAATTAAAAAGGTTGCCTTCCGGCAACCTTCAGTTTTTATTTTATAACGATCTTTTAGCCAGATACCAATCAACCATTTCTAAATCGCTAGCCTTTCGTTCTGCCAAAGCTTCAACAGTTTTTGGGGCCGGAATAATTACTTTATCGCCGGGATGCCAGTTAAGCGGCATGGCACATTTATTTTCATCAGAAGTTTGCAGGGCCAATAATGTCCGTTTGATCTCTTCCATATTACGCCCTACATTGAGCGGATAATACACAATCAATCTTACTTTCCCTTCAGGGTCTATAATAAATACAGCCCTCACAGCAGCCGTTTCACTTTCGCCGGGTTGCAGCATGCCATAAAGTTTTGATACGCTCATACTTATATCTGCTACAATTGGAAATTCAAACAGTACACCTGTTTTTTCATGCACGGCATTAACCCATGCAATATGGGCATGAATGCTGTCAATGCTTAAACCCATCAGTTTGGTATTATGCTTTGCAAAGAAATCTTTTTCTAATGCAAATCCACTCATTTCGGTGGTACATACCGGTGTAAAATCGGCAGGATGAGAAAACAGGATCACCCAACTGCCTTTGTTGTAATCCGAAAATTTAATTTGACCCGTAGTGGTTACCGCATCAAAATCAGGAGCTTTATCACCAATTCTTGGCATCGTATTCATAAGTATATTTTCCATGTTTTTTAATTTAGGCTGTAAACTTCCAACTTATTACTGAGGATGAAGGTAACATTGGTTACACTTAAGAGAGGTTTAAAAAGATCACTTCTTTATCAGAATGATAAACAACTCTGTATCTTTTCTTTTAATGAAAGAATTAGTACAAGGTTCAAAAGTTTTAAAAACAAAATCCTTTTCAAACATAGGTTCGTATTGGTCTTTGCTTCCGCCAGAAGGTGGCCCTTGCTTTTCAAATTCCCGGTTAAATAAAACGCCGGCCAATTTACCATTGGTTGCCAGCAGAGCTTGCATTTTAGCAATATAGTCTTTTCGTAAAGCGGGATTGAGGGCACAGAAAAAAGTTTGCTCTAATATCAGATCATATTCGCCTTCATGCTTAAAAAAATCTCCATGAATAATTTTAATATGCGGATTGCCTTTGTATTTTTCTTTCAGCTTTGCTACCAAAGCCGGGGCAATATCAATAACAGTTATATTAGAAAAGCCCTGTTGCAGTAAATACGCAGCTTCGTAAGTATTACCGCAGCCGGGAATTAAAATGCGCAGGTTTTTATTGGTAAGCTGATCAATGTATGCTTTTAATGGCGGTGATACTTCGCCCAGGTCCCAACCAGTAGTGTTTGCATTGTATTGACTGTTCCAATAGGTTTCATCAAGTGAAAGACCAGCGCTGGTAACAGCAGATTCTTCTGTATTTATTAGTTGATCGTCTTTACTATTCATCTGCTTATTTAAAAAACAATTCTTTGATGATAATATAAATACCCATGATCAATACAAACCAGCCAAAGCCTTTTTTAAGTTTTTGTCCGGGTATTTTTTTAGATAACAGAATACCAATAAAAATACCGGCAACAGAAAATGCGGTGAATATACCCAGCAGTTTCCAGTCTATAATTTCGCTGCCCTGTAAATCGCCGGTAAAACCAATAAGCGATTTTGCTGCTATAATAAAAAGTGACGTGCCAACTGCCAGCTTCATGGGCATACGTGCAAGCACTACCAGCGCAGGTATAATTAAAAAGCCGCCGCCTGCACCCACCAATCCGGTAAGCAAACCAACAACAGCACCTTCCAGTAAGATCATCGGATAATTGTAAACCCTCGGCGCATTTTCATCCTGTTCTTTATTCTTTCCGGGCCTGATCATACTTACCGAAGCAAGTATCATAACCACTGCAAATAATAACATTAGGGCAATGGCTTTTGTAATTACCAGGGATCCGATGGTGAAAAGTTCGTTTGGAATAAACGGTACCAGCCACATACGTGTAGCATATACAGCCGCAATAGATGGGATTCCGAAAATTAAAACCGTTTTAAAATCTACTCTTTTCTGCATGGCGCTTTGCACACCGCCAACCAACGCAGTAGAGCCTACAATAAATAGTGAATAGGCAGTTGCCAACACCGGATTAACTCCCATAACATAAACCAGAATGGGTACAGTTAAAATGGAGCCGCCGCTACCAATTAAGCCTAATGAAATACCAACAATTACTGCCAATACATAGCCAAGAATTTCCATGATTATTTATTTTATTACGGCAAAGTTGTGATTAATAAAATAAAGGTAGTGTTACAATAGTTACATTGTGAATTGCGAAAGATATAATACACTCAAATTATGTGGCCTCGTCAAGAATCGAACTTGAATCTGGAGCTTCGGAAACTCTTATACTATCCATTGTACTACGAGGCCTCGTTTGTTAATCCGTTAACTGGTTAATCCGTAAGTTGGCAGTGCTTTTATTACTACAGAGATTTCTGCATTTTGAGCTCTACACAGATTAACTAATTAACGGATTAACGTTTCTACTTTCCCAGGTGCGAAAAATTACTGCCGAATATTTTTACCGCAATGGCCAGCAATATTACGCCAAAAAATTTTCTGATTACCGTCATACCATTGGGCCCTAAAACTTTTTCAATCCACTTCAGCGATTTAAGTACCAGGAATATTACAATACAATTGATAAGAATACCGATCAAAATATTCACATCAAAATAATTGGCCTTTAAACTCATGATAGTCGTAAGTGTGCCCGAACCTGCTATCAGCGGAAAAGCTATCGGCACCACACTCCCACTTTTGGGGTTGCCATCCGATTTAAAAAATTCGATACCCAATACCATCTCCAGCCCGATGATAAAGATCACAATACTTCCTGCCACAGCAAAAGACTGCACATCCAGGCCAAGTATATCTAAAAACTGCTTACCAATAAAAAGGAATAAGATCATCAATCCGCCGGAAGCAATAGTAGCCTGTATAGATCTTATCTCTCCACCCATTTTTGCACGCAGCGAAGCCAATACCGGAACATTGCCCACCATGTCTATCACCGCAAACAAAGTAAAGCTTACGGTGATAATTTCATTAATTGATACACTGCCAAAGTTCATCAGTCCTGCTTTAATCCAGCAAAGATAATCAGCCAGAAACAAAGTTGTCAAATACCTTTATTCTAAAAGAGTTACCAACCCTGGTTAAAAATCTTTAAGTTAAAAGAAATTTTATAAAGGTTGGTAACTCTTGCTGTAATTTGAAACAGGCCTTACTTATAAATATGCTTTTCTTTAAACAATATGTATTCCTTTTGCAAAGCATGTAAACAATTAATACAAAGACAATCTTCAAACTTTGATTCTACATATACCCTTTCTTCCAGAGACAACTGTATAGCACTGCATTGGCATTGCATAATAGTTCCTGCCTTACACTCAAATGATGTTTTGCAGCGTGGGCAATGTTTTTCTTCGTGTTTACACATTTTACCGAAGTTTAAATTAGTCTTGAAGGCAAAAAATTAAAAATTCAAATTAACACCAGCCATAAAATTAAGGCGACGGCTGTTGTAGCCATATACTTCCGAATATTTTTCGTCGGTAATATTTTTAAGATCAACAAAAGTTTTTATGTTTTTAGTGATGCTGTAAGTTGAGTATACATTCCAGACATAATAAGCCGGCATTTCAATGGGTGCCGATGCATATACCGCTTCGTAACGCTTGCTGATGCTTTGCACACCAATATTCATGTTCCAGTGTTTACAAAGTTCAATACCTATATTTAAATTAATGGTTTGCCGTGGCCTGCGGTACAGGTTAAAAAACGAAGTATCTTTTGTGCTGGTTTTTGTTTCAATCTTTCCATCAAGATTCACATAATTTGCATTAAGTGTTATCCTGCCAAAATCAATGCTGGCCTCTAATTCAAGCCCTTTGTCTTTTTGCTTATCAGCATTTACATAATAGCTGGCATAAGTTGGTGCACCTGCACTGTAAAAAACAATATTGTCTTTAATATCCCTGCTGAAATAAGCAGCCCTCAGGTTTATGTTGTCTTTATAGTATTGAATACCTCCTTCAATACTCAAAGATTTTTCAGGCTTCAATTCTCCGTTAGGATTCCGGTACTCGGAATAAACCTGGTATAAAGACGGCGCTTTAAAACCAGAGCTGATGTTACCAAATATTTTTATAGAATTATTGATGACATAAGATGGATTAAAAGAAAACGTAAATACTTCACCGTACTTATTGAAATTATTGTACCTGCCGCCAAGCTCAACATTAAAACCCTTTATATCTTTTACAACTACCGAAGCGTAGGCTCCAAACTGGTTTACTTTTGTGCTGTCATCACTCAAGGGTGTTGAGGCATATGGACCAAAAGAACTTACTGAAAAATAGTTTTGATCTGTAAGCTGGTTACGGTAATCGGCGCCAACCAATACATCTATATGCTTTGCAACAGCTATATTGCTGTATAGCTCTACAAAGTGCGATTTACCGGTATAATCCCCTTTGCTGTAATAAGAAAAGCCTCCCCTGCTGGCAGAGTCATCCAGGTAAACACGGTTTACCCGGTTGTAGTTATAATTGAAATGAAGTATAGTTTTTGCAATAGTATAATCGGCACCAAAACCAATTAATGTATTTTTATTTTTGATGGTATAATCAGCATCATCTTTAAATTGCCCGGCATCTGCATCAGTTTTATAATTGCTTAACTGCGTGTTTGCACGTACGGATAACTTATCGCCAATTTTCTGATTGATGTTAGCCCTGAAAACATTTTCATCCATACCATCTTTGTCAAAATTATCTGCACCGGTTTTATATTGCGCTGTAGAAAATCCTTTGCTGTACAATTTACTGTACTGTACATTGTAGGTTGTATTTTTCACTGTTCCGTTTAAGCCCACAGAGCCTTTAAAAGTATTGTAACTGCCTGCGGCAAGATTCGCAGTGGCATTTATTTTTTTTGTACCCCCTTTTTTACTGATGATATTGATTACACCAGCAATGGCATCGCTGCCATATAAAGTAGATTGACTACCCTTTAAAATTTCAATTCTTTCTACCTGATCAACATTGATCAGGTTCAGATCATAAGCACCGCTGATGCCCGATGCATCATAAACAGGAACGCCATCCAGCAGTATTAACGTTTTACCTGCAGCAGCGCCACGTAAGTATACATCCTGGTTTGTACCCAATACATTGCTGCTGCCATTTACAATAATGCCTGCCTGTGTGTTCAATACCTCTGTTAAAGATTTGCCACTGTTGCGTTGCAACTGTTGCTGATCAATTACTGTAACCACTTTGCCGGTTAATGATTGTTTGATAGGAAATTTGGTTGCAGTAATTACAACCTCATCTAAATTTTTTGTACTGTCTTTTTGTGCGTACAACTGACTGCTGATTAAAACAGCAGCCGCAATAAAAATTTTCTTTTTCATGTTTGAAAAATTTTTTTTGTGACTGCTTCCTGGAAAATGTGTTTGGTGGAGACACCAACCACGGCGTAAAGAAATATAAATGCCTTGCAGCTTTTACACTCCATGCCTTTCACCCGAAAGCTTTGAATGATTGTTGATGAACCAGGCAGGTCTTCTGGCTTACTCCCTGTTTGTTGCCTTCCCGTCATTTATAAAACAGTGGCTTGAAGAACAAACAGTTTACAGAGCTTACAGCTACGGGGATAGCTCCCGATTTAAACGGGATTCCCTTTTAATTCCGATTTGACATCGGAAACCAAATTCGTTGCAAATGTAAATGGAATGATATCAATGTGCCAATAAAAAATCTCCACAGGGTATTGTGTAAAAAAATTATCTTTAAAGCATGCAAACAAAAAGTAACAAACTCAACCTGTTTTCCCTTACCATGCTTGTGATTGGATTTGTAATCGGCATGGGGATTTTCAGAACGGCAGCTACCAGTGCCAAGGATGCGATCTCTCCTTCTGTTTATTTCAGTGCCTGGGCTATTGGTGGCCTGGTGGCTTTGTGTGGCGCACTTACCTATGCAGAAATTGGCAGCCGCTATCCTGTTACCGGTGGGTATTACAAGGTTTTTGCAAAAGCCTATCACCCCAGCATTGCCTTTGCCATTAACTGTATAATACTGGTAAGTAATGCTGCCAGTATCAGCGGTGTGGCCTTAATCGGAAGTGGTTATTTATTAAAATTATTCCCAGGCAACTGGACCGATATTGACAAAGCAATTGTGAGTTCTGTTGCCATCCTCATTTTTTATCTTATTAATTTAAAAGGATTAAAAACCAGTTCTACCACACAGAACATTTTAATGATGATAAAGATCACCATGGTAGTGGTTTTAATATCAGCCTTGTTTTTCCCGGATAAATATGCGGTGAACGATGCCGCCAAAGCTGTTGCAGCACCTGAGCATGCTTTTACCTGGATAGATTGGGGTAAAAGCCTTGGCCTTAGTTTGATTGCTGTATCTTTTACCTATGGCGGTTATCAGCAAACCATTAACCTGGGTAATGATGTGCAGAATCCTTCCAAAAATATTCCACGGGGAATTTTTATCGGCATCATCATCATCATCGGTTTATACATGCTGGTAAACCTCAGTTATTTTAATGTGGTTGGTTTTAACCAGATGAAAGGTGAAAAGGAAATTGCCTATGTGGTAATTGAACGGATATTTGGAACCGGCGGCGCATCTGCATTTTCGGCCTTTCTTTTTTTAGGTGTATTGGCTTATGTAAACGGATCGCTGTTAAGCAACCCACGTGTTATGTATGCCATGGGCGAGGATGGAAGCTTACCAAAAATATTTGCCCGTTATAATAAAGACTCGAACGTAACTACTTTTTCGTTGACCATTTTTTCTGCGCTATGTATCGTCATCCTTTATTTTGCACAGGAATTTGAAAAGATACTGACCTTCACTATTTTCCTGGATAGTTTTGGAATGATATTAAGCTGCGCCACCATCTTCTGGTTTCGCAAAAAAACAAAACACCTGGATGGAACCGGCATTTATCAAATGAAATTCTTTCCATTGATGCCGGTGATCTTTATGCTGGCTTACCTTTTTGTGGCAACCAGCATAACTGTTGCCGACCCTAAGGCTGCATTAACCGGCTTGGGAGTGCTGGCAGTTTTTGTTGTGCTGTATTTTGTTTTAAAGAAAAAAAATACAGCCCCTCCGGAAAACGAATAGAATGCTGTTTTTTGCATTTGATATGCGCTAACAATGCTTTTACTTAATTACCTGCCCCTTGTTTACCGCTTGTACAATTGTTTTATACGTTTTACATACAGATGAATTAATTTTGTTGTATGCGTTATAAACTTTTAACCCTTATCGCTTTATTGGTTGTTACCACTACTGTTAAGGCCCAGGAAAAATGGGGCCTGTTGAAGTGTATAGAACATGCCATGGCCAATAATATTTCGGTAAAGCAGGTTGACCTACAAACTAAAATTGCTGAACTGACATTAAAGCAAAGCAAATACGGGCAGCTTCCCAATTTAAATTTCAGCGGCGGGCCGGGTTTTAGTAATGGCCGCAACCAGGACCCCACTACTTTCAGCTTAATTACACAAAGTTATTTATCGGCTAATATGCAGCTGCAAAGCAGTGCCGATATTTTTAACTGGTTCAGCAAACGTAATACTATTGCCGCCAACGAGTGGGAATTACAGGCAGCCAAAGCCAACACCGATAAATTAAAGAATGATATTGCTTTAACAGTAGCAAACCTGTATTTACAGATCTTGCTGGGTATGGAGCAGGAGAAAATTGCCGGTGTACAGTTAAAGCAATCCCAGGCGCAGCTGAGCAATACCCGTAAACTGGTTGATGCCGGAAACTTACCTGAGTTAAATGCAGCAAACCTGGAAGCACAGGTTGCTATAGATAGCTCGAACGTAATTGCAGCAAAGGGTAATGTGATACAAAATATACTTTCTATAAAAGCCTATATGGCAATTGATGCCGCTACCCCTTTTGAAATTGAAACCCCGGCAGCTGAAAAAATATTTGTTGAAAAACTGGCCGACCTGCAACCTGAAACTGTTTATGCATTGGCCATGGCTAATATGCCACAGCAACGTTATGATGATTTTAAATTGAAAGCTGCCCAGAAAACATCAGCTGCTGTAAAAGGAAGTATGTATCCCACCATTTCAATGTATGGAGGCCTGGGTAGTCGTTATAACAATAGGGCAAGTGAAATAACAGGTGTTACTTACGCTAACGATACCATTGGCAAAGTGATTGTTGGAGGAGTGCCTTATGGTGTTTTTGCTCCCTTTCCTGATTACAGTTCCCGAAAGCAAGGCTTTTTTTCGCAGTTAAACCAAAATTTTAACCAGACGGTTGGATTAACTCTAAGTGTTCCGATCTTTAATGGCCTGAGCGCCCGTACCAATTACCAAAAAAGTAAAATAAGCATCCGCAACCAGGAGCTGCAAAAAGAACTGGATAATCAAACACTGAAACAGGATATTTACAAAGCTTACAACGCCGCCATGGTGGCATTGGAAAAACTGAATGCCGGTAAAAAATCAATGGAGGCATCGGAACGTACTTTTTACTATGCTCAAAAAAGGTATGATGTTGGTATGCTGGGAACTTTCGATCTGATCACCAGTCAGAATAATTTATTTACTGCAAAACTGCAAAATGCATTGAACCAGTTTGATTATGTTTTTAAAATGAAAGTGCTGGAGTTTTATAAGGGGCAGGGATTGAAATTCTAAACCCCCTCCGCCCCCTAAAGGGGGAACCGGGAGTAAAATTCTTTGATCCACTTTTATAAAATTCAAAAGTGAGTAATGAGTTAAATGAGTTGAGTAAAGAAAAAATGTACAAGAGTGCGACGCCAATGAAGCTGATAGCAGCAATGGGGCCGGGCTCATAAAAAATAAACAATGAGTAAAAAGCTTAAATGGATCTTGATTAGTTTGGGAGTACTGATGGTATTGCTGGTAGTATTATCTAAAGCCGGTGTGTTTGGAAAAGATGAAGGTTTAAAAGTTACCGCCGAAAAAGTGCAGAAACGTACCATTACAGAAATTGTAAATGCCAGCGGAAAAATTTACCCGGAGGATGAGGTTAAAGTGAGCCCCGATATAAGTGGTGTAATTACAGAGCTGAATGTTCAGGAAGGCGATACGGTAAAGCGTGGCCAGTTGCTTGCACGTATTGATCCGGATGTATATAATATTCAGCGTAGCCAGGCTGCCAGTGGCGTGGCACAATCGCAGGCGCAGGTTAGCAGTGTGCAGGCACAGGTTAGCAATGCACAGGCTGCATTGGCTGCATTGGATGCACAGATGGAACAGGCACAACGGGCTTACGACCGGTCTAAAAAATTATTTGATGATAAAGTTATAAGCCGCAGCGAAATGGATGTGGCTGAAACTACATTAAAAGCTGCCAAAGCAAATTACAATGCTGCTGTACAAGGCATACGCAGTACAAAAGCCAATGTGCAGAGTGCGCAGGCCAATGTGCAAAGTGCCCAGGCCAGTTTACAAAAAGCCAATAAAGACCTCAGCAGGACTGCAATCGTAGCTCCAAGAGATGGTGTGGTTTCGTTATTGAATGTAAAAATGGGAGAAAGCGTATCGGGTAACAGCTTTACTGTGGGTACAGAAATTTTACGCATTGCTGATATGAGTAAGATTGAAATAAGAGTTGATGTGGGCGAAAACGATATTCCGAAAGTGAAACTGGGCGACAGTGCACTGGTAGAAGTGGATGCTTACAGCGACCGCAAATTTAAAGGCATTGTTACACAAATTGCCAGCAGTAATAATGGTGCAGCATCGCAAAATGCTTTATCCAATACTACCAATGATGTAACACAATATAAAGTATACATCAGGATATTGCCCGAAAGCTATGCTGATCTGTTGGGCAAGGGCACGTTCCCCTTCCGCCCCGGAATGAGCGCCAATGCTGATATACAGACCAAAACGCATGCTAATGTACTGAGTGTTCCCATTAATGCAGTTACCACACGTGATAAAGGCGACAGTACAAAAACAAGTGTTGTCAAGAAAAAAGATGAATCGGATATGAAAACTGTTTCACCGCTGGAAGATGAACTGGAAGTTGTTGTGTTTACCATTGACAAAGACGGTAAAGTTGGTAAGGTGAAAGTTAAAACAGATATTCAGGACATAAATAATATTGAAATTACCGAAGGTTTAAAAGAAGGCGATATGGTTATTACCGGCCCTTATGATGTGGTAAGTAAAACACTTAAAGTGGGCAAGCAGGTAAAAGTGGTGGATAAGAAAGATCTGTTTGAAAAGAAATAATGACAGTTTTAAAAATGTAAATGCGATGGCTGCTGAATTATATCACCAGCCATTTTTTTGTACCGATGAAATTTAAAGCGCTACTTTTTACTTTTTTACTGATGGGTTGTATGCAGATTTTTGCACAAACCGCTAAACTGCGTATTCTTATTGTTGATGACAAGAAAGATACCGTACAAAATGCTACAGCAGCTTTATACAGGTTACCGGATACTGTTTTGGTAAATAAAAAAACGCTACAGGCAGAAACCTTCTTCAGCATAAAAACGAAAACAAATTATGTTTTAAAAATTACTGCTATCGGTATGCAGGACAAATGGCAAACGGTGATTATTAATGCCGATACTTTGGTAAAAGTGGAAATGCGTTACAAAATAAACAACCTGGGTAATGTAACGGTAGTATCTAAAAAACCGCTGGTTAAACAGGAAGATGATAAAACGGTTGTAGATGCCGAAGTGCTGGCCAACAGCAGTACCAATGCTTACGAAATTCTGGAAAAAACACCCGGAACCATTGTGGACCAGGACGGCAATGTTTATTTAAGCAGTACCACACCAGCCACTGTTTTAATTAATGGCAGAGAAATGAAATTAAGCAGTGCAGACATTGCATCGCTGTTGAAAAGTTTACCTGCAGGAAGTGTAAGCAAGATCGAAATTCTGCGTACACCTTCTGCAAAATATGACGCATCCAGCAGCGGCGGCATGGTAAATATTGTTTTAAAGAAAGGCGTAAAACTGGGCACCAATGGCAGTTTCAATATCGCCTACTTCCAGGGTGTATATGGCACAAAAACCGCCGGCTTTAATTTAAACAAAGGCTCAGGTAAAATTAACAGCTACATCAGTTACCAGTTTACCAACAGAAATAATTTTGAAGAATTAAACTCGGACCGGTTTATCAAAACAGACTCTACTTTGATTGCTCAAAAATCTTTTACAACTTATCCAACAACAACTAATTACCTGAACGGCGGTATTGATGTTCAGTTTACACCCAAATTCAATGCCGGTTATGATGTTCGGATGAGTTATACAAACAGTAAAAGTTTTGCCAGCAACAATATCGTTATAAGCAGAGATCCAATTTCATCTTTTGTTGGTCTCAATTCTTCTGATATTGATAACAGCAACAAAACCACTTTCTTCGGAAGTAATATTTCGGCAAAATATAAGATTGACACAACCGGCAGTGAATGGACCGCCCAGGTTGATTATAATTATTACGGCAATACAAATACACAGTTGTATAAAAATTTCAACTACTCGCCGCCAAAGCCAATTGTTTCAGGAGACGGCGCTAACAAAAACGATAAGCAGATCTTTCTTATTCAAACAGATCTTGTTTTAAAGTTTGCTAAATCATTAACGCTGGAAGCCGGTTTTAAAACCACCATCAGCAACAGCGAAAACAGTTCAAACTATTTTAAGGATACCGGAAACAATATCAGGTTTGTGGACGGATTTCAAACCAACACATTTAAATACAAAGAAAATATTACAGCTGCATATTTGCAGGTATCAAAAACATTTGCAGGCTTCACCATCAAGCCGGGCCTAAGGCTAGAAGTAACAGATATTAATGGAAAACAGTTAATACCAAAAGACACCACTTTGTCTTTAAAGCGCACGGATGTTTTTCCATACCTGTTCATCAAGCACAAATTATTTAAGATGTTTGGTTTTCCGTTGATAGGTAATGCTATCTACCGCAAAAGTATCAGGCGGCCTTATTACGAAGTGTTGAATCCTTATCCAAAATATGTTGACCAGTATCTTTTTGATGTAGGTAACCCAAAATTAAAACCGCAGTTTACAACCAACTACGAGATCAATGTAACATTTAATAACATACCGGTAATTGCTTTGGGTATCAACAATACCAAAGATATCTTCAGCAATGTAACCTACCAGGACAGTAACAAAATTGCCTACCGTACTTATGATAACCTGGGCAAAAACAAAGAGACGTATGCAAAGATCATTGGTGGCATTCCGCCAGGAGGCAAATACTTTTTTTATGTGGGAGTTCAATATAATCACAATATCTACACCGGTTTTTATGAGGGGCGGCCTTTAAATTACAAACGCGGCAGCTGGACATTCTTTATGTTCCAGGAATTGAAAGTTACGCCCACGTTCAGCATCAATATGCAGGGTTTTATACGTACCAAAGGTTTACAAAATCTATATGAGCTGAATACTTTTGGCGGCATATTTGTTTCGGCAAACAAAAGCATTTTAAAAAAGAAAGCAAATATCATTCTATCCGTAAATGATCTTTTGCAAACCAACCAGGTATCGTTCAGTTTACAGCAGGGCTCGGTAAGTGCACAGGGGCAACGTATAAATGATACAAGAAGACTGGGAATAACCTTCCGTTATAATTTTGGAATAAAACCTAAAGAAGAAAATAAAAAAACATTTGATGCCTCGGCAGATGTTAACTAAATAATTTTTCAGCAATGGCAACACTTTCGGGTTTGCCCACATCTACCAGCTTATCGCCGCTATGGTCATAGCCAAGGATGAGATGGTCGGCTGCGAGGTCAAGATAACTATCCATAATCGAGAATTTTCCTTTTTGCCTGATCAATGAAAATATTTCGGGCTGAAAAATAACCACGCAGCTATAAGCTTTTTGAACAAGGTTTGGTTTTTGGATAGAAATCTTTTCTTCGCCGGTTTGCAGATTTTTCCAGCCACACAAGCGATTATCTTCATCAAACAATAAAACCCTTGATGATTTTCTATCCGTAACACCAAAAGTTATTAATGGATTATGTTGCTGATGAAAAGCCATTAATTTATTAAGATCCAGGTCTGTCAAAATATCTACATTCAAAGAAATAAACGGATTGCCATTATCCAACAAATGCCGGGCTTTCATTAAGCCGCCACCGGTTTCCAGTACTTCATTGCTTTCGTCACTGATAACCACATTACTTCCCCAACCTTTATTTTCTTTAATGGCATCAATAATTTGTTGAGGGAAATGATGGATGTTTACGACCACTTCTTTAATGCCATATTGCTGCAGGTATTCAATATTTCTTTGCAATAAAGATTTGCCGTTAACCAACGCAAGGGCTTTAGGATGATTATCCGTCCATGGTTTAAAGCGTGTGCCTAATCCTGCCGAAAAAATTATTGCTGAGCTAACGTTTTCCAATTTTCTTTATTTGTATGGCTTAATTGTATTTTAACTTTAAACTTATTACGCAAATGCCTCGCAATGGCTTCAGCTGCATACACACTCCTGTGCTGGCCACCGGTACACCCAAAATTTATTGACAAATTCTCAAAACCTCTTTTAATATAATCCTCCACCGAAATATCAACAATGCTATACACACCGTTTAAAAAATCCGGCATCTTGGTTTGCTGTTCTAAAAAATCCTTTACTGGTTTATCAAGCCCCGATAAATGTTTGTACTCATCAAACCGGCCGGGGTTCAGTATTCCCCTCATATCAAAAACAAAACCTCCGCCATTTTTTGTTTCATCCTTTGGATAGCCGGTTTTAATAAATGAAAAACTATTGATGGTAACAAGCAATGGCGTTTCATCTGTTGCCTGTACCGGTGTAAACTCCTGTATCACATCGTCACTTATGCAAAGTTCTAATACCTTTTTAAATTCAGGCACCGCAATACCCAGACTTTGATTTTGTACAAACCATTTTAAATTTTGCAGGGCCAGTGGTATGCTGGTTAAAAAGTGCGCTTTACGTTCAAACAAACCTCGGAAACCGTATGCACCTAATACCTGCAATAAGCGTATCAATACATAACCATTGTACTGGCTTCGGAAAATATCTTTATCTATCGGCTCTTCCACCACTTTTTCAAATGCATCCATATAATCTTCCAGCAGGTGTTGTTTCCATTCATCGGGCAGGTTTGCTTTTGCCTGCCATAATAAAGAGGCTACATCATATTGCGGAGCTCCCTTCATGCCGCCCTGGTAATCTATAAAATGTACATCATCATCCGGTGTGATCATGATGTTGCGGCTCTGAAAATCACGGAACATAAAATATTTATACTCGGTGTGGCTCAGGTAATTACTCAAGGCTTCAAAATCATCTATCAGTTTTTGTTTATCGTAAGGTTGCCTTAATGCATCCAAAAAATAATATTTAAAATACAGCAGATCGGCCATGATAGCCTGTTTACCAAAGCTGCTGTTGGTAAGACATTTTTTATAATCCAACCCTTCGTGGCCCTTAACCTGCAGCAGGGCCAGTTGCTGCAAACTTTTTTTATACAGATCGTAAGCATATGTTGTGTAGCCGCTCTCTTCCAACTTGTTTAAAAGCGAAATGTCCCCAAAATCTTCCTGTATATAGATACTCCTTTCGTCATTAATGCAGAGTATCTCCGGCACCTGCAAATTCTTTTTCTTAAAATGTTTCGAAAAATAAATGAAAGAGTCATTCTCTTTTAAATTGGCCCCGTAAGTGGCAATAAAAGTTTTATCGGCGGTATGAATACGAAAGTAATGGCGTTCACTGCCGGCCTGGGGCAATTTATCAATAGCTGTAATTTCAGCTTTTGAAAAAGAGGAAAACAGTTCTTTTATTTTATTAGTGGTTGTAAGCATTAAATCATTTTGTTGTTGTAAAAATAGTTTAAAATGAAACAGTCCCCAAACCATAAAAATCGGGAGACTGTTAACGAAAACTATTCACCGTTTATTTCATCTTTACGCTTACGGAATTCCGCCGGATCGCTGCCAACCATCTGTACAATTGCCGGATAAAACTTACCCAACACAT
The DNA here is from genome assembly GCA_963715585.1 of uncultured Chitinophagaceae bacterium. Lineage (GTDB taxonomy): Bacteria > Bacteroidota > Bacteroidia > Chitinophagales > Chitinophagaceae > Ferruginibacter. The sequence continues at coordinate 3,882,982 of OY970254.1, forward strand.
CAACCAATGTTGTTTGGCTTTGCATTACTTCGTTAATATCCTTGTAAGCATAGGGCGCTTCATCCAGGCTAACCATTGAGCTACGAAACTATTTTGTGATGACTGAAAGACTCGAACTTTCAACTCTTCATTCGTAGTGAAGTGTTCTTAACCCCGTCCGAACGGATTTATCCGGGTGGGCATTGAACTATAAACCATCTTTGTGCGACTTTCAGATTTGAACTGAAAACATTCATCTTATGTTTACCTCTCAGAAAAAGAGGAAGATGAACATGTTGCCGTTACACCAAGCCGCATTCTTTTTGTTAGTTGACTCCGGGACTCGAACTGACAACCTCATGATTCCAGATCACGAACTTTTTCAATTGAAATACTGCTATATTTTTAATCAAAGAACTTTTTTAAAAAAAGGCACCCCTGTTGCATCTCACAGAGGTTGCCAATTTTCCTCCTTTCTGCAATATTTTATCTTACTTCAAATTCAGCAGGGTGAATAATCTTTTTCCTGTCATCATTTTTTTCTGCTGTTACTTTTTTGTCTTTTTCAAAGATGCTGATGATCAATCTTACTATCAACACCGCCATTATCATTTTCATTTCAACCTCCTTTTTAAAACGGGCATAAAAAAAGCCCCAACTTTTTGTCGGGGCCTTATTTGAATCAGTTGGTTTTGGTAAAACTTATGATGCAGCATAACATGCCCCGCTATTGCCATAATCCGACTTCGGGCTAAAACAATTCACCGCTTCAATATGTAGTTGTGTGCGTAACATGTTTTGTTGTTTTTAATTTTGTTTTGCGTTGCAAAAATGAATTTATTTTTTTGATACTGCCAAATATTTGTAAAGATTTTTTAAAAATATTTTTTGGAGTGTATTTTTTACATAGCTGAAAGTGTAGTAAAATCAATGGTTTCAGGACGATAAAAAAATTAAAACAATCTCCCCTGCTGCCCCGGCCGCTGAAATAATTTTGTATTCAAGCTCCACTCCTCTGCATTCATGTTATACAGCTTGCCGTATTTTTTATATTGCTGTGCCACCATATCGGCAATGCTTCCTTCGCCACGCATGCGTACGCCCCAGCGAGTATCATTCACTTTTCCGTCGTGGCTTTGTTCTATCAAATGCCAAACCTTATCAGCATGATTGGGGAAATTTTTATACAGCCAGTCGTGAAATAAAAATTTAATAGCACCATTTAAACGGATAAAAGTATAAGCAGTAAATGTAGCTCCGTTGTCTGCAGCTGCTTTCATAATGCGTTGCATTTCGTGTTCATTCAGGCCGGGTATCATCGGCCCCATCATAATGCCCATACGTACGCCGGCGCTGCTTAATTCGTTTATCACTTTTAATTTTTGCTTGGCTGTTGTTGTACGTGGTTCCATGGTTCGCCGCAAATCTTCATTAAAAGATGTGATGGAAACCATGGCAGATACAATTCCTTTCTTCGCCATTTCCTGCAGCACATCTTTATCTTTAAGTATCCAGCTATTTTTGGTGAGTATACCAACCGGCTGATTAAATTCATTGCACACTTCCAACAAGCCTCTTGTTAGGCGATACTTTTGTTCGGCAGGTTGGTAGCAATCTGTATTGCCGCTTAGCATAATGGGCGTTCCCTTCCATTTGGGGTGCATCAAAAATTTACGCAGCAGCTGTGGTGCATTTTTTTTGATGAGTATCTTTTGTTCAAAATCAAGCCCGGCACTGTAACCCCAGTATTCATGCACATTACGGGCATAGCAGTAAATACAGCCATGCTCACATCCGGCATAAGGATTCATGCTGTAGCCCATGCCAACATCTTTGCTTTCTACTTTGTTTACAATCGTTTTACTCTGCATCTCTATATACTGCGTGGCAATATTGCTGGCCTCCCAATCATCAACGCCTTCAATATGCTCCTGCGTTTTTTCATCTTTTAAAAACCGGTTTTTTGTGTTGAACTGTGCACCACGGCCGGCCAGGTATTGTATTTTTTCTTCCTGTTGTGTAGCGGATACTTTGTGATGATCCTGTTTTAATTTATCATTCATTTTTATTTTCCCACAAAGGCACTAAGGTTTTTCACGAAGTACACAAAGAGCCCCTTGTGATCTTTGTGTTTTGCTTTGTGTACTTCGTGGTAAAATTTATCCAAACAACGCTCCTTGCTTTGTTGCCACCGGTAAATTCTGAAATTCGAAACGTTTTACAATCTGATATTTTAATTCGCCAACCGGGCGTTTTAATAACAACATACTATCGGCTATAAACCGCCCCGTAAAATGTTTATGGCTGTACTCCAGCCAACCCTGTTCATACTGCCAGGGCAGCAGGCGCCGGGCGATGGTGAGGTGTGGTTCTAAAATAAAATGCGGTTTGTTATCGTCGTTCAGTTTCATCAGCCGCTGGGTTTCGGTTCGTATTTGTTTTACCAAACTTTGCACAGGCAGTTTGCTGATGATATTAATGTAAATGGTATGGCTGGGAAAACTGCCAAAATCCTTCAACTCAATTTTTACCGGCTGAAAGCCCATGGCAATACTGTTTAAATGATTGATGATCCTTTCTTCCATCATTTCGTACTGCACATAATTTACCAGTGTAAGGTGGGGTTTGCCCCAACGGGCGGTTTCAGCCTTGTATTTTTCGTAAAACTCATTTTTAACAGCTACAATCTTATTTCGTAATTCTTCATGCGGCGATAATACGAGCAGGTACTCGTAAATGCGGTAACCGGGCAACACGGGTCCCATTATTTCTTTCATGATTGAAAATATTTTTGGTTACTAAATTTGTTAGCTAATTATTTTAGTATAAATTTACTAAATAATTTGGTATTTAAAATTAATTTTTATGGAAGTGGAAAAGTTTTTTGGCAGCAGTTACAGCGGCAGCAAAGGTTTTAACCAGCACAATATAACCACGGCAAACGCCACCGGTTTTGGCGCTGCAGCTGACGATTATATGGAACGGGGCATTGACCTGAATGAGCAACTCATTCGCAACAAACCGGCAACTTTTTTTATGCGGGTGAGTGGCAGCAGTATGATCAATGCCGGTATTTACGATGGTGATATTGTGATTGTAGACCGCAGCCTGAAACCGCAAAACGGCAAAATTGTAATTGCTGTTATTGATGGCGAAATGCTGATACGCCGCTACGAAAAAACAATGAACAGCCTGCGACTGATTCCGGAAACAACCAAACTATCGCCGATTGACATCAGTGAGTTTATGGATTTTAAAATTTGGGGTGTGGTAGTATATATTATCCGAAATGTGTGAGGTGCTAAACGCAGCTTCTAATTTAAAGAGAAATGAAAGCCATTGTAGATTGTAACAACTTTTATTGTTCCTGCGAACGCCTTTTTCAGCCGCACCTGGATAAGCGGCCGGTTGTGGTATTGAGTAATAATGACGGCTGCATTATTTCAAGAAGTGATGAAGCAAAGATGTTGGGTGTTGAAATGGCTGGTCCTTATTTTAAAGCAAAGCCATTGATACAAAAACATGGTGTATCCACTTTTTCTTCTAATTATAATTTGTATGGCGATTTGAGCTGGCGTGTGATGGAAACACTGCGGTTAATGTTTGGTAAAAATAAGGTAGAAGTGTACTCAGTAGATGAATGTTTTATAGACCTGGATGGATTTGATGAAAAAGAAATACATACAGTAGGATTACAGATAAGAGAAACCGTAGAGCTATGGACGGGTATTAAAGTTTCCGTTGGAGTAGCACCCACAAAAGTATTATGCAAAGTGGCAAATCATCTTGCCAAAAAAAATAAAGAAGCAACCAACTGTGTGGTAATACTGGATAACCCCGAAAAAATTATGGCTGCATTGCAGAAAACTCCGGTAGAAGATATATGGGGTGTAGGCAGGCAATACGCATCAAAACTAAAATACGGATGGAATGTGCATACAGCATTTGAACTGAGCAACCTGAGCCTGGAGTTTGGGCATAAGTTCCTTGGCGGCGTGGTAGGTGTTCGTCTTATAAAAGAATTAAGAGGAGAACCAACAATGGATATTGAAGAGGAACTGGTAAATAAAAAAATGATTGCTACCACCCGTATGTTTGGAAGCCCTGTTGGTAATATCGGCGATATAAAAGAAGCCGTGGCAACCTACACTTCCCGTGCAGCAGAAAAATTACGCCGGCAATATAGTGCCGCCAGAATTGTAAGCGTGTTTGTGGTAACAAAAGACCAGGACCACATGCTTAATTTTAAAAAGCACGGTACCATCAGTACTTTTACCACGCTTGCTACTGCCACTTCTTTCACCAATGAGCTGATAAAGCCAGCGGTTGAATTAGTAGACGAGCTGTTTGAAGAAGGCCAGCTGTATAAAAAAGCAGGAGTGATGCTCAGCGGTATTGTACCCGATTCTTCTATACAGGGAAATTTATTTACACCCGAAACCAGCAATTGCGGAAGAAAATTAATGGACATGATAGACAATATCAACTTCAGTCAGCGGGATGATGTTATAAAATTTGCGGCATCCGGAACGGATAGAGATTGGAAGATGCGCCAGGAATTAAGAAGCCCACGTTATACAACCAGGTGGGAAGAGTTGTTTGAGGTTAAATAGAACTGACATACTAACCGCCGACGGGATTAATCAAACAGTCCTTTTTGCTCTGCAATAAATTTCGGTTTAATCAAATTCAACCCCAGTTCTTTATTCATCTTATCAACCAGGTAAACAGTTAATTCAGGAGAAGTTGCTTCATCATGCATGTGCATGAAAAAATACAATTCTTCCATACCCTTATCCAGCCAGTATTTCATTCTGCCAATCCATTCATCTATCCGGGTATAGTCAGTTGCGTGCAAACTGTTACCTACATAACGGATGAATGCTTTGGGTATGGTAAGATGCATGTGTGCGCAATCCCTTCTGCCGGCAGTATCGGTAATTACAGCGCCAATATTCATGGCTGCAAGCGTAGAAAATAGTTCGTCAGATATATCCGGCTTAACAAACCAATCGGGATGGCGCACTTCCATAAAAAACTGCAGGTCGGTTGGCAGTGACTTTAAAAAATCAAACAACTCTTCTTTTCTTTTAGGTGAGAATGTTTCGCTTACCTGTATAAATATGGGACCCAGAAATTCTTCAAACGCAACAATACCTCTGAAGAATTCATTGGTGATAAAATCCTTTCCTTTTAAACTGCCGCGGTGTGTTACGCCCTGGTACATTTTTGGGCAAAATTTAAAATCTTTATTTACTGCTTTAGCTGCCCATTTTTTTATTCCGGCTTCGCCATATACTTTATAATGTGTTGCATTTAATTCAATGCTGTTGTAATGCTGCACATAATGCTCCAGAAAATCTTTTTCTTTGGCTTTGGGCGGATAGATCTTGCCCACCCATTCCGTTCTTCCCCATTTGGCACAGCCGATATACACTTTTGGTTCTTTTGCAGGTTTACCATTCAAAATACCCGTATTAAAAGCCGGTTCCGCCTTAAGGCTAAAATCGATTTTACTTAATTCTTCTTCCGGTACACGTCCAAAATCCATGGTACTGTTGTTTTATATATGTCGTTAAAAATAGTCAGTTTTTTATGATCGCATATACAGATTCCGGTTTAAACCCATTTTTCTTCCTTTTGCATATGCAAATTTTATGCAGATAAGAGCTTATAAATAATAATTTCCCTTATTCCCCGTTAATAAAATATTCAATATCCATTCTGGCACGGTTTTAATGCCATACTATTTATTAAAAACAAAAGAAAATGAAAAATCAAGCAAACAACAACTTTAAGGCAAACATGCCCGATGAACTGAAATTCAGCAACACTACATTAACCGTATCAAAAAAACCAAGGTACATCTATACCGAAGAAGATTTAGGAGAAGGCATACTGGACGTGGGTGTTTCAGCTTAATAATTACCTTCATCATTGGCAGGTTCCTGCCCCGTAAGCCTCAACCAGGCCTGGAGATGATTTACATCATGCCTCCCTCTTTTCCAAAAATTGAATACTGAAATCATTTAATTTTGCCCGCAAGCAACGAAATTATGATTACAGAAAATAATAAAACATGCGCCGTAATAGGTGCTGGTGTCTCTGGTTTAGGCGCAGCCATACGCATGCGCAACAAAGGTTATAAAGTAACCGTTTTTGAAGCCAATGCCTTCCCCGGCGGCAAATGTTCATCAGAAAGTAAAGATGGTTACCGCTTTGATATGGGCCCATCAGTTTTTACCATGCCGCAATATGTGGATGAACTGTTCATACTCTCCGGTAAAAATCCACGTGATCATTTTAATTATATACCACTAGATCCTGTTTATAAATATTTTTTTGAAGACGGAACTTATTTAGATGCCTATCACGGCAAGGAAAAATTTGCCGAACAGCTTGCTGCAAAAACAAAAGATAAAAAAGAAGACATCATTAAATACCTGGATAAAACAGAAACCATTTACAATCTTACCGATGAGGTCTTTTTAAAAAATTCATTACACCGCCTTAAAAACTTTTTTACCTGGCCCGTATTGCGGGGCATTTTAAATTTTGGAAAGATTGGCGCTTTTGATACCATGGCGGGTGCCAATCAAAAATCATTTAAAGACAGCAGGCTTGTAAAAATATTCAACCGCTATGCCACCTATAATGGCTCCAGTCCTTACTTATCGCCTGCCACACTAAATGTTATTGCACATGTTGAAATTGTGAAAGGCGCTTTTTATCCTGAAGGTGGCATGGTTAGCATCACCGCTTCCCTGGCAAAACTTGCAAAAGATATTGGCGTACGATTTAATTTTTCAACTCCTGTAAAGGAAATACTGATTACAGATAAAAAAATAACAGGTGTACGAACAGATAACGGAACCGAAAACTTTGATGTGGTGATCAGCAATATGGATGTGTACAACAGCTACAAAAAATTAATGCCCAATGTAAAAAGGCCGGCCAAAACACTTGACCAGCCAAAATCAAGTTCAGGCATTATTTTTTACTGGGGTATTAAAAAAGAATTTAAAGAACTGGGATTGCATAATATCCTCTTTGCCGAAAATTATGAAGAAGAATTTGATACTATCTTCAGTAAAAAAGCAATCTACCACGATCCTACCATTTATGTAAACATCACCAGTAAACATACGCCAACTGATGCGCCGCCCGGATGTGAGAACTGGTTCGCCTTTATCAATGTGCCCAACAACCAGGGACAGGATTGGGATATGTTTATTACAGAAGCCCGTGAAAATATGATCCGTAAAGTGAACCGGATATTAAAAACAGATATCAGGCCATTGATAGCAAGTGAAATGGTTTTTGATCCCCGTGTTATTGAAAGCCGTACTTCGAGTGCTTTTGGCGCTATTTATGGCAACAGCAGCAATAATAAATTTGCCGCTTTTTTACGCCACGCCAACTTTTCAAAAGATATTAAAAACTTATACTTCTGCGGAGGCAGTGTTCATCCGGGCCCCAGCATTCCTTTATGCCTGCTCTCAGCCAAAATCACTACCGATTTAATCCCGTAATAGTGATATCTGGCAGCTTATTTAGTTTAAATTTGCACACTTTATTATAAAGAAGCTGGCGATAACTTCAGCGTTAAACTATTACAGATAACACCTCTTTGGATAATGGGGTAAAATAATATGAGCAATCCGGTTATTATAGAGATAGAAAATTTAACCAAAACCTTTAAACATGCCACCGAACCGGCAGTTAACGGCATTTCTTTTTCTATAAACCGAAACGAAATTTTTGGATTACTGGGACCAAATGGTGCCGGCAAAACAACAACCATTTCTATTCTTTGCGGCCTTTTTCCTGCCACCGGCGGAAAAGTAATGATCGATGGTAAAGATCTAAGCACAGAATTAGCTTCTGTAAAAAACATGATTGGCATTGTACCGCAGGATATTGCATTATACCCAACACTAACTGCCCGTGAGAACCTGGCTTTTTATGGCAGCATGTATGGCTTGCACGGCAAAGACCTGAAAGATAAAATTGACACCTGGCTGAAAAAACTGGGTTTGATCGATGCATCAAACAGGCGTGTATCAACTTACTCCGGCGGCATGAAAAGACGGGTAAATTTAATTGCCGGTGTTTTGCACAGTCCTGCCATTTTATTTTTAGATGAACCTACTGTTGGCGTGGATGTACACAGCCGCAATGTAATTATTGAACACCTGAAAGAAGTGAATGCTGCAGGTACAACTATTATATACACTTCTCACCACATGGAAGAAGCACAAAATTTTTGTACCCGTGTTTCTATTATTGATAATGGAAAAATATTAACCGAGGGAACTCCTGCTGAACTTATAAGCCGCAATGCCGGATCAACCAACCTGGAAAATGTGTTTTTAAATTTAACCAACCGAAAATTAAGAGACTGATGTTGAATAAATTACTGGCCACGGTTAAAAAAGAAATACTCCTGCTCTTGAGAGATAAGGTAGGGCTTTCTGTTTTATTCCTGATGCCGGTAGCGCTCATTTTAGTAATGACATTGATACAGGACTCTGCTTTTAAATCCATCAACGAAAAAGGTATTCCAGTTGTTTTTGTTGATAATGATAACGATTCTTTAGGTTACCAGATAAAGCAGGGTTTATTATCTAACGACCTTTGTTATGTTAGCGATAGCATTGATGGAAAGCCTGCCAACAGCGAATCTGCAAAGAAAGCAGTGAGCGAAGGGAAATTCCTTATTGGTATCGTTATTCCAAAAGGTGCCACAGCATCCATCCGCAAAAATGTATCGGCAATGGTTAGCGAAACATTAAACGTAACAGACAGTTTGCAAAAACAACCCGACTCTGTTGAGATAGTGCTTCTTATTGACCCCGTTGCAAAAAAATCTTTTTTAACTGCCGTTACCAGCAACCTGCGTGAGTTTATTTCGGAAATAAAAACAAAGATCATGTTTCAGACTTTTTCTGAACAGATTGCCGAAGTAATCCCTGATAAAAAAAACACACCTAAAAATTCTTACCAAAAATCGCAGATCATCCGCTATAAAGAGATTTTTGCATCAACAGCAACTGAACAAATTGTTCCCAATGCGGTGCAGCATAATGTACCTGCCTGGACCATCTTTGCCATGTTCTTTATTGCCATACCATTATCAAACAGTATACTAAAAGAAAAAACCGAAGGCAGTGTATTCAGGCTGCACACCATGCCCACACCTTATTTACTGTTGATAAACGGAAAGATACTGGTGTATGTATTGGTTTGCCTGATCCAGTTTTTGCTGATGCTGGCTGTTGGTAAATTCCTGTTACCACAAATGGGTTTACCGGCATTGGTATTAGGTAACAGTATGATGGGTATTTTTGTTTTAACGTTGGCCACCGCTTTTGCAGCTACAGGCTTTGGCGTTACCGTAGGTACGCTGGCTACAACCGATCACCAGGCAGCCATCATGGGCTCGCTTTCTATTTTATTATTATCGGCATTGGGCGGTATATGGGTGCCCAGTTATGTAATGCCCGAAGTGATGCGTAATATCAGTTCCTTCTCACCATTGAACTGGTCGCTGGAAGGTTTTTATAAATTATTTTTAAGAGGTGGCGACGTTACAGATATTTTACCAGACGCAATAAAACTAATGATATTCTTTTTCGCCATGATGGGCATATCTTACCTCGCTAACCATAAAAAAAGAACAGTATAAATTATGGATACAAATACCATCATAACAGAAATTAAAAAGTACATCGAAAATAATATACTGGCAGAAGGTATGCAGGTTGAAGCCGCAACAGATCTGAAACAGGCGGGCATTGATTCCTTTTCAACAGTAGAGATCATACTTTTTATTGAACGGAAATTTGGCGTATCCATACCGGATGAAAAACTGGTACCGGAAAATTTTAAAACATTACAATCCCTTGCTGCTGTTGTACAGGAGCTGATGCCCCAGGCATAAACATAACATGAGCATAATATCTTTTAATAAAGCCAAACTTCCCAAAAAAGTGATCTTAAGCGGTGCAGACTGCTTTCACCTGGTTTTAGATAAACATGCTAAAAAACACAGTGCCGGCGGTAATGTAATGCGCAAGATATTTTATTTCAACAGTGCATTATCATACAACAAGATCAACGATATACTTAAAAGTTCGCCGGTTATTTATTGGCTATGTAATATCAAATTTGTTCCGGGCATGTTGATGAAATTACCCTGTTGGCAATACACTGATAGTGGCAACGAGATCGTTCTGCTTGAGCATCATGCTGCTGAAGACGAAATTCCGGACAACATTTTAAACAGGGATATTACCATTGAATCAATGAGGTTTATTGAAGCCGACCTGGTACATTATCCTTCGGGTGGTTGTGCATTTATTTTATCCTGGAACCATATTCTGCTGGATGCAAAAGGCACAACGCTTTTGTTTGAACACCTTAACCTGCTTTCAGAAAACAAAGCTCAGAATTTTGATATTTTTTTTCCAGGCAAGGAAAAGAAAACAAATATTATTACTTACATCCGCAACATGTACAAGGTTAAAAAATTTGTACAAACATCATCAAAACCGCCGGTTAGTTCGGTTGCCTGTACCTCCTTAAAAACAGGCGATGGAAAAACATTGACAAAAGTTATTTCATTTAATGCTGAGGAAACAAAGAAGATCAACGCAAATGCTTTTAAAACCGGTTCCCGCTTTGGCCCTACATTGTACTTAGTAGCCTGTTGCACGCATGTCATTAACTTTCTCAATCAGCAAAAAAACAAAGCAGGCGATATCTGGCTTCCCATTCCTTATGATGGAAGATTGCGTGGTGCTGCCGGGCCACTGATATCTAATTGCGTATCGTTTTTATTTTATCGCATTACTGTAAATGAAATGAACACGATACCGCAAACAGTAAAATGTTTGAGCACACAAATGACAGCGCAGATAAAAGATGGCATTCCACAGCGATACAGCATGTTTTTAAACATGATGCGGCATATGCCACTGTGGCTGTATTATTTTTTGATCAGCCGCACAGGCAAAGGTGTATTTGCCAGTTTTCTATATACATCCACCGGCGATAATTTTAATAACCTCAAATCTTTATTTGGCGAACCCATCAGGAATTTGAACATGATACCGGCACTTACATTTCCACCGGGACTCACTTTTGTTTTCTTAAAACACGATGGTGAGCTCAAGATAAATATTGCTTATTCGCCCGATGTTATAAACAATAATGAACTACATTTAATTGAAGAAAAAATAAAAGAAATTTTACTGGCTGATTATTAATGGAAACAGTTCAACATACCGATGTAGTTGTTTTAGGCGGCGGCTCTGCTGGCGTTGCGGCAGCAGTGGCAGCTGCACGTAAAGGATTAAAAGTTGTACTGATTGAACGTAATTCTTTTTTAGGCGGAAAAGCAACTGCAGCTGAAGTTGGTACCGTTTGCGGCTTATATCATTTTAGTAAAAAAGAAGAATCAACCTACATTGTAAACGGCTTTGCAAAAGAATTTGCGGAAAAATTACAGGCCCAATCGAAAAGCTTGCCATTGCACGTACCGGAAGGTGTACATTATCTTCCTTACAATATTGATGCGTTTAAAAATATTTGTGCCGAGCTGATGCGTGTGCATAAAATTAAAGTTCAGTATAATGCTGTATTAAAAAATGTAAGCCTTGATCAGCACACCATAAAATCAGTTTCAATTATTGCAAACGGTATCCCCATTACTATTGGCCTGAATGCTTTAATTGATTGCTCCGGTGATAGTATAATCAGCCAGGCTGCAAATCTTCCTTTAATAAAAAGCGAACATTACCAGGCCGCAGCGCAGGTTTTTACCATGGAAGGTGTTGCAGAAGAAAGTGAATTTAAGCTGGGCATGATTTTAATAAAGGCTTTAAGATCGGCAATAGATAAAGAATTACTGGGCGATTTTTACGATCGTGTTTATATTGTTCAGGGCTCTTTAAAAAACAACTGTGTTAGTTTAAAAGTTGGAATTCCGATAGCGGTAACCTATGCCCCCGGAAATTTACAGGAGTTAAGAACGGTGGCACAAAGCCTGGTGGTAAATCTTTCGCAATACCTGATAAGCAATGTGGATGCTTTTAAAAATGCACACATAAAAAATATAGCCCCCGAAGTTGGCATACGGGTAGGCCAACGCAGCACCGGCAAATACATTTTGATGGAAGAAGATGTGTTGAGCTGTAAAAAATTTGAGAACGCCATTGCCAATTGCACCTGGCCAATTGAAATATGGGAGCAGAACCGGCGTGTAAATATGCGCTATTTTAACCTGGATGATTATTACCAGATACCGGCAGATTGTTTGCAATCGAACAGTCTGAATAATTTATTTTTTGCAGGCCGCAATATTTCTGCAACTGATGGTGCCATTGCCAGTGCAAGGGTAATGGGTATTTGTTTGCAAACCGGTTATGCTGCTGGTTGCCTGGCCGCTGCCACGGCATTAAAGCTTTCCCTCAACGATACTATCAGGCAGATCCAAAACGAGCAATTATAAGTATTTTTGCCAGATGAAAACATGGCCTGTTTATGAAATACTTAAAGCCGCTGCACTGCAATGGCCCCATAATGCTGCAGTGTATGATGAGCATGGCTCAATGAGTTTTCAGGAACTGTTTACTGAAGCTGAAGAACTACGAAAACAACTTATCGGTATTGGTATTAGAGAAGGCATGGGCATAGGCGTAATGGCAGCCAATGGGCGCAATTTTATCACCGGCATTTTTGCCGCTGTTGGTACGGGGGCCGCAGTAATGCCCATGAGCCCGCAATTAAAAAAAGCAGAGATAGATGATATTTTACAGGATGCGAAACTGCATGCGGTAATAGATGACAGAACTGCTGCACAACCTTTAGATACAGTTGATACAGTGATCCCCATGAAGAACGGATCATTCCGTTTCGGATTCACCGGTATTGATGAATCTGTTGCATTTGCTCCCTTTGTACAGCAGCCGGCGTTTATAAGATTCACTTCGGGCACTACCGGAAAATCAAAGGGTGTAATTGTTTCCCATCAATCGGTTTTAGATAGAATAGAAGGTGCCAATAAGGGTTTAGAACTTGGGCCTGGCGATACCGTTATATGGGTATTACCCATGGCCTATCATTTTATGGTATCCATTATTTTGTATGTAAGATTTGGAACTGCTATTGCTGTTGCCAAAGATTTCCTGGCAAAAAATATTATCGAAATCACCAACCAGCACAAGGGTACTCTTTTGTATGCTTCGCCTGTGCAAATAAGATTACTGGCCAATGATACAGGAACAGAGCAAATGCCTTCGCTTAAAAAAGTAATCTCCACATCAGCAGCTATTAGTTTAGATGTTTGTAAAGGATTTAAGCAAAGATTTAAACTGGATGTAAGCCAGGCTTATGGTATTATTGAAATTGGCTTGCCCATTTTAAATTATACCAAATCGGCCGAACACCCCGAAGCCGTTGGCTATGCACAACCTGGCTACACAGTTGATATACTGGATGAAAATAATAATCCGCTGCCAAACGGCAGCATTGGAAATTTAGGCATTAAAGGGCCGGGCATGTTTGATGCTTATCTTTTACCACCCACATTAAGCAAAGCTGTTTTGCAAAACGGTTATTTTTTAACAGCTGATTACGCTTCTAAAACCGATGATGGTTTAATAAAAGTAGAAGGGCGCTCCAAATCTGTTATAAATATTTCGGGCTTAAAGGTTTTTCCTGAGGAAGTGGAAGCGGTGCTGGAAATGATACCGGAAATTAAGCAGGCCCGTATCAGCAGCAGTCCTCATCCCTTGCTGGGACAAATCATTGAAGCTGAAGTTGTTTTAAATGATGGTGCAAAAATTGATGTGGAAGATGTTTTAACCTGGTGTAAAAAAAGATTATCGGCATTTAAAGCGCCGCAGCGGTTAAAGATTGTTGAATCGTTGCCAATGACGGGAAGTGGCAAGCTTCAAAGATATTAGGCATTTTTGACTTTTGATTTTTGACTTTTGACTTTCTCATAGATAGCAATATTCATCAGCACCAGCAACATCCCATAAAATGCATCTTCAAAAGGTATGGTATAAATTCTGATACCGAGGTTTTCTGCATCGTTATATATCACAACCGGAATTGCCGTAAGAAATCCATTTACAATTAGGAAGGGAATTAAGCAGATGAGGTAGGAGACCAAAAACGAAACAGCATCAAAGCATTTAAAGAATTTCCTGACTGCATAAATTATAAGAATAAATGCACCTGTAAAGATGAATGTCCAGCTGGTATAATATTTTTCTACATAAATTACTCCTGCTACAAATAACGCTACAGCCAATACAATTAAAAACAGGTCTGCCTTTTTTTTATTTACAAGATTAGGGAAGTAAGCCCTGATACAGGCATAAATAAATGCACAGCAATAGGGTACAATAAAAAAGAAAAGTACTTCTTCAAGCGGCAGGTTAAACAGTTTGATACCGGTAATATATTCCGCATTAAAGCTCCACACTCCTTTTGAAGTAAAGTAAATATCCCAAACTATGTACAGTAATGCAGGAATAATCATTGCCGGAAAAAGATATTTCCAGTTTTTATAAAAAGCTACTTTCTTATCAAAGCTCAATGCCAGCGGACCGGCCAGGGATGCAGCAAGAATGAGGAAATATGTGTAGTGAGGATTCAATATTCTAAGGCGGTATAATTATGAGCAACCTTCATTTGATTACTACCCGCCTTCGGCAAGCTCAGGCTGAGGCAGTTCATTTAAGCTGAAACAGTTTCAGCCACTTCAACTTTTTCATTTCTTTTTTTATCGGCCTTTACTTTATCCCAGTATTTTTTTGCCACCCACAAAAAGCCAAAACTTTCGCCGTGATCTTTATCCAAATGTTTGTGGTGCATTTTATGTGCCCAACGTATGGTGCGTACATAACTGTTATTACTCCTGGTAAACCATTTTAGCCGCTGATGAATGATAACGTCGTGCACCAGAAAGTAAGCGATGCCGTATAAGGTGAGTCCGGTGCCAATTGCAATTGACCACCAGGC
Source organism: uncultured Chitinophagaceae bacterium (assembly GCA_963715585.1). Taxonomy (GTDB): domain Bacteria; phylum Bacteroidota; class Bacteroidia; order Chitinophagales; family Chitinophagaceae; genus Ferruginibacter. The sequence continues at coordinate 3,897,997 of OY970254.1, forward strand.
CTGGTTCATAACACCTAACATTATAAAAAGCCAGCTGGGTATTGCAAAAATGAGAAAGAAGGCGTCATTTTTTTCAAAAATACCCGGCTCCTTTTGATGATGATCTTTGTGCAGCACCCACAAAAACCCGTGCATGATATACCGGTGAATGCACCAGGTAAGCCCCTCCATTAAAACAAAAGTGCCTAAAGTAATTGCTATTAATATTATCCAGCTCATTAAATCTATTTCAAAAAAGTTCTTAACAATAAAAAAAACATCAGTTGAATGAGTAACAAATTTACAGCGAATTTGTTTTGTTTATTAAATTTTGCAAAATGAAATACTGCCAGCAGTAATAAACTTACAATAAACCAGCATATATAGTTAAACATCGGTATTGATCCATCGCCGTTCCAGGTCCAATAGCCCAACTTTACAGCTACGGGCTCCATCAGCCAGTCGAAAAAAACAGCCAGCGTTGCACCGTCAATTATTACTGAAAGTGCTTTTAATGCCGTGGGCGTTTTACCCGTATCTGTTGCAACACGATTGATGGCTTTCATCAGCAGGGTATTTATACTTATACCGCTGCAGTAAATGATGATAAACCAGTTTACACCAATCAGCACAGGCACGTTCTTTATTTTAAATCCCAGCACATTTCCGTAGGTATAATCACCAAAAAGCATTCCGGAATTTGTGCCAATGATCTCAACAGAAATACCAACCGCAAAACAGATGAACAAAAAAAGAAAAAAGAAAATATTTTTTTCAGTTTGTGTCCAGATCAACAATACAAAAGACAGTAATAAGTTGAAGGGGGTTGCAGCCAGGAAAAAATTCTTATCAAAAAATAATAAACCAACCAGCCCGATGCTGTGAAAGAAAACAGCAATGGCCGTGGCAATTTCAAATTTCGTAAACCTGTTTAACAAGAGTAATTTTTTCTACTGAACAAATCAATTAGCTGCAGTTTGAAGATACGCTTCCATTTTTGGAAAAGCAATTTTAAACCACTCGGTATATTTTTGTGGATGTGTTTGAATGGAGTTTTTTATTTCTTCAATCGTTTTAAAACAGTAATCGCTTACCTCATCTGCATTGGGTACAATATCACCATCGTAGTTACCAATAAAAACATGGTCAAATTCATGTTCGGTTAAGCCATTATCAAAAGGTGCTTTATATACAAAATCAAATGCTTTTGTAAGTCCGGTATTAAAACCCATTTCTTCCTGCAGGCGTATCTCAGCAGCCATTAAAGTTTCTTCGCCGGGTTTGGGATGACTGCAGCAGGCGTTGGTCCACAAGCCGCCACTATGATATTTTTTTTCTGCTCTTCTGTGCAGCAGCATTTCTCCTTTTTCATTAAATATAAAAACGCTGAAAGCCCTGTGCAGCAGGGCTTTTTGATGCACTTCCATTTTTTCCATGGTGCCGGTCTGCACATCATGCTCATCTACCAATATAACTTCCATCAGTGCTTTTGATTAATATAAATTGAACTGGCTTCTTAAGCCTGCCTTGGCAACAATATATGCTTTGCCATAATTGGGTATACGGATACGCTGCTCCAGCATATTGGCAGGTGCGGTACGTTTTATTTTTTTGAAAAGCGATAAATAATATTTGTAAGCCACGTAAACTCCAAACCTGGCTTTAACAGGTAAATTCAAAATACCTTCGTAAGCATTTTCAAAATCTACAGCTATGTCTGCCTCAATCTCCTGCTTCATGCGTGGGGTAAAATTGGTAAAATCTACTTCCGGAAAATAAGACCTGTTCAGTTGCTCATAATCGGCTTTTACATCACGTAAAAAATTAACCTTTTGAAAAGCTGCACCAAGGGCCTGGGCCGAAGGTTTAAGATCGTTGTACATATTTTTATCGCCCTCGCAAAAAACAAAGAGGCACATCAGGCCCACCACTTCTGCACTGCCATAAATGTATTCTTTGTATCCGTTGCTGTTGTATTCTGTTTTACTAAGATCCATTTCCATGCTGCTGAAAAAGGCCTCTACCAAATCATGAGAAATATTATACTCCCGTACTGTTATCTGGAAACTGTGTAAAATAGGGTTTAAGCTAATGCCTCTTTCAATAGCAGCATAGGTATCCTTTTTAAACTCAGTCAGCAACTCTTCTTTTCTATATTGATGAAAAGTATCTACAATTTCATCCGCAAAGCGAACAAATCCATAAATATTATAAATGGGCGTACGAAGATCGGAATGCAGCAACTTGATAGCACTGCTGAAAGAAGTGCTGTACTTTTCAGTTACTGACTTACTGCATTGTTGACTCACATCATGGAAAAGCTTAATCATTTCCTTTTTCTTGTTTTTGTTCTTAATAAAATTTTCTGCCCTGTTTATTTACCAAAATGCTTTACAACCTCATTGGCAACCACCTCTCCACTTATCAGGCTTGGTGGCACTCCCGGACCCGGAACTGTTAATTGACCGGTGTAAAATAAGTTTTTTATTTTAATACTCCTGCAAGAAGGCCTGAAAATTGCCGTCTGCATCAATGTATTAGCTAATCCATAAGCGTTTCCTTTAAATGAATTATAGTCTGTTACAAAGTTGCTTATTGAGTAGCTTTTTTTATAAATGATATTATTTTTTATCGTCTGGCCTGTCTTTTTTTCAAAGCGTTCCAATATTTTCTGAAAATAATTTTCTCTCAATTCCTCTGTATCTGCATCCAACCCCGCTGCCACCGGAATAAGGAAAACCAAGTTATCGCAACCCGCTGGCGCCACCGTTTCATCAGTAACTGATGAAACCGACAGGTAAAATAATGGATCGGTTGGCCATTTCTGGTTTGTATAAATCTCCTGACCGTGTACTTCAAAGTCTGCATCAAAGAATAAAGAATGATGAGGCACACCCTCTACTTTCTTATTCAGGCCCACATAATACAGCAGGCAGCTTGGTGCCATCAGGCGCTTATCCCAATACTTATCACTGTATGTACGGTAGTTCTCAGGTAAGAGTTTTGTCTCAACAAAATGATAATCTGCACCACCAATTACAACATCTGCATCATATGCTTTGCCACCTTCTACCTGTACGTTAGTTGCTTTACCATTATCAATATTGATGGCAGTAACATTGCTGTCAAATTCAAATTTAACTCCCAGTTCTGTTGCCAGTTTATACATGCCTTCTACAACTGAATACATTCCTTTTTTGGGATACCAGGTTCCCAGCTTTATATCTGCATAGTTCATCAGGCTGTACAAAGCCGGTGTATCTTTGGGCAATGCTCCCAAAAACAAAACCGGAAATTCCATCAATTGCCTCAACTTGGGATGCTTGAAAAATTTCCCAATGTGCTTGTCAATTGATGTAAATACATCCAGCTTGAAAACACCTTTTATGGTTTCCCAATCTAAAAATTCGGTAAGCGATTGGCCCGGTTTATACACCAGTTTGTTTATACCAACATCGTATTTATAAACCGCTTCTTCCAGAAAACTATCCAGCTTTTTACCGCTGCCGGGTTCTATACTTTCAAATAACTTTTTTAACTCTTCATAATTGGCTGGTATATCTGAGTGCCCTTCGTGCCAGTAAACACGGTAAGAAGGATCCAACCTCTCCAGTTCATAATAATCCGAGACCTTTTTGCCAAAACAACTAAAATAACGCTCAAATACATCGGGCATCCAGTACCAGCTTGGTCCCATATCAAAAGTAAAGCCTTCAGCTTTCAATTGCCTGGCCCTGCCACCCGGCGTACTTTGTTTCTCAAGTACGGTTACATCCCACCCTGCTTTAGCCATAAATGCTGCGGCAGATAAGCCAGCAAAGCCGCTTCCTATAATTACTGTTTTTTTCAATGTACGAAAATAAGGTATTGGAGGTAATAGAAACCCGTGTTAGTGGGTATTATTTTAAAAATCAAAACCTGGTTAATTGCTGCTTCAATAATTTACGGGCAAAATGTATCCGGCTTTTTATGGTACCCAGAGGCTCGTTTAGTATATGAGATATTTCGTGATACTTGTATCCTTCAAAATATAATTCAAAAGGGTGTTTAAATATTTCTGGTAAATTGTAAACAGCTTCTTTTATTTCTTTTAGCGAAAGCGTTGTTTCTGCTGCATTAGCGGTTGTAACCTGGTTGTAATCCAGTAAAAAATCGTTTGGGGTATTATCAAAAATAGTATTTTGTTTGGCGTTGCGCCTGTAGTTATTGATAAAAATATTACGCATGATAGTGTACATCCATGCCTTGATATTGGTACCTGCATTGTATTTATCCCTGTTTGCCAATGCCCTGTATAATGTCTCCTGTATCAGGTCTTTTGCCGATTCCATATCCCTGGTGAGAGTCATAGCAAATGGCTTAAGATATTCTGTATTACTGATTAAAGATTGATTGAATTCTACTGTTGACATGGTTTTGTGTTTAACTATTGAAGCATAAAGTTAAACACAAATTTTGATAAACAGCACGATTTTGTTTAATTTTTTTCCATAAAAGTTAAACATACTGTATATCAGTTCTTTACAAGTTCACTAAAATGTAATAGATGAGGATAAATTAAAATCCAGCCAGAAATTCCATCACTTCAGCATAAGATTTTTTGAAATTGATGGGGGGCAATATCTTTTTTTCGTAAGTGGTGGTAAGATGGCCGGATATTATTACAGGAGTTTTGGGGAAGGATTTGCTCAAATTATCTATAAACCTGTCGAAATTAAACCTGGTGCCCACGCTGGTTAAATGGGTATATATATAATCTGGCTTTTTTAATTTTACAAGGTATTCTACATCTTTTAGAGGAATGCTGCAGCCCAGGTAAATGGTGCTGACACCTTTATTTTTAAACATGTAGTTCATAAAAAGGAGGCTCAGTTCATGGTATTCTGTTTCGGGCAAAAACAATAAAACCGATTTATCTATTTTAACTGTACTTCTTATATTATCAATACCAACAATCAATTTCTGGCGAATGATATTGGTTACAAGATGCTCCTGCCCGGGGTTTATATGATTGGTAAGCCAGAGTATTCCTATTTTTTCGAGAAATGGAAATATGATTTGAGCTATTGTTTTTTCAATTCCTTTTGTGGCAATAAAATCATCCAGCACTTCTTCAAAAGCTTCCATATCCAGGTTAATCATGTTTTGAATCAGCGTATTTACAATTCTTTCCTGCAGGGCCTCCTGCTGATTTAAGGAGAGTATCTTATCATTGATTTCGCCTTCATTCATTTTGTCAATATGCGAAATTTTGAACCCGTATTTATTGAGCAGCGCAACGTTTAATAATGTCTTAAGCTCATCGTTACTGTATACCCTGATATTGGTACCCGTGCGGTTTGGTTTAAGAAATGAATACCGCTGCTCCCATATACGTATAGTATGAGCTTTTATGCCAGACAGATTCTCGAGATCTTTAATAGTAAAGGAATGCATACTTACAGTTTTATACAAGCATATTACAACCGGGGACTAAAATTGTTTAACATCAGGTCAAAAAAAGCTTAATAAAAGTAGTACAATGGCTTAAAACGGACGTGCAGGCAGATCTTTAAAGATTTTATTAGTAAGGTTATTTTTGGGAAATAGTATTGACCAGGCAGTAAGAAATATGATCATAAAATCGGTGCACATAGATGCTTTTCCCTGGTACCATAATTCCAATTTGCCTTTATACAGGTAGATATTTTTGTACATAGCTTTGGGATCGGGTGCATCGGAAACAATTTTTTCTTCATCCCTGAAAATGAGAGAACCGATGCCCGTCATACCAGGTTTACTATTGTAAATTTTTTCTTGTACTTCTTCGGGATATTGCTTAAAACTCACTTCCATCAAGGGCCTGGGACCCACAATACTCATATCTCCTTTAAATACATTGATGATCTGGGGCAGCTCGTTGATCTTTGTCATGCGTAAGATCTTACCAAATTTGGTAACCCGTGGATCGTTGCGTAAAGTGATCTCACCCGTACCTATATTAGGACTGTTCTTCATCATAGTAGCAAATTTGCAGATATTGAAAACACGTTTTTTATAGCCAAGCCTTTGTTGAAAATAAAAAACTTCATGCTCACCGGTAAACAGCAAAATAATAATGGAAGGAATAAGTATGGGAGATAACAGTATTAGTGCAATTGTAGCAATAAGGATATCAGTAAGTCTTTTTAAAATTCTGTACATAATTATTGTTGACCGTTGGTAGTTGTTCGTTGCTCGCCTTCAGGTCGAAGCAGCATTCTCTTTCGATCAATGCTCAACGAACAACGGGCAACGTTTCTTAAAAAACTTCTTTTATCTTATCGCAAACAGCTTTCAAATCTTCGTTCGTAATATTTGTTGAACAAGGAATGCTTAAGCAACGCTGATAAACAAAATCTGACTGATTAGTTTTGTTATAAAAAATATTGCTGGTAAACATACGCAGCTGATTCATTGGTACCCAGAAAGGCCGGCTCTGCATTTTATTATCATTCAAAATTTTCAGCACGTCTTTTTGTTTTTCCGTCATGATGGTTGGTAACCAGCAATTAGGATTTACATCCGCACTCACTTCCTGAAATTTGATATCGCCAACACCCTGCAATTCGTTTTTATAAAAAGCCATTACTTCCTGCTTACGTTTTATAAAACCAGGCAGTTGCTCCATTTGTGCTACACCCATAGCCGCTGCAACGTTTACCAGGCGGTAGTTGTAGCCAATTTCATCATGCACATATTCAAAAGGATCGCTTTTGGCCTGTGTAGTTAAATGCTTGGCTTTTTTTGCCAATACTTCGTCGTTGGTTACTATCATACCTCCACCGCCGGTTGTAATAATTTTATTGCCGTTGTAACTGAATGTGCCCATCAAACCAAAACTGCCGGCATGTTTGCCCTTGTAATAAGAACCCAATGCTTCGGTACTGTCTTCAATTACCATAACATTATTTTTAGCAGCCAAAGCCATCAGCCTGTCCATATCACACATATTACCCAGCACATGTACGGGCATTAAAACCGGAATTCTTCTTCCGTCTTTTTTATAATAACAAACACTGTTACGTTGTTCTGTTTCTTCAGTAAAAAATTGCTCCAGCAGATCAAGGTCCATTTGCCAGCTACCGGGGTGGGTATCAATCAATATCGGATCGGCACCGGTATACTTAATGGAATTGCAGGTGGCAATAAAGGTAATGTTGGGAGTAATTACATAGTCATCGGCATTAACACCCATCATTATAAGACAAATATGCAGGGCTGTAGTGCCACTGCTGGTTGCTACAGCATATTTGGTTCCGGCAAATTCAGCGCTCATTTTTTCAAACTGATCTACATAAGCACCAACGCTGCTAACCCAGCCTGTGTCTAAGCAGTCTTTAACGTATTTCCATTCGTTGCCCGCCATATTGGGGCCACTGAGTAAAAGCATAGTTTCTGTTTTTTAATAAACGTCTTAACCACTTTACTTATTTTGCTATGCAAACCTATATAAAAAAAATGCGACTACCTAAAGGCAGAAATGATTTAAAGATCAATTTACCGTATTGATCTGATTTAAAAACGTACAGCCAAAGAAGCAGTGATACAAGTATTATTGTTGGTAAAGCCATTTCCTTTTGCAAAAACATTGTCTTTACTTTTCAGGGTTCTTGCTTCAAGGCGAATTAATGCTTTGCTGACGGGGGCATAATCAACATTAAAAGAAAATCCGGTTGTCTGAAACCCATTTGAAGTACCACTTGTAACAATTACTTCATCCCTGTCATAATAATATTCTCCTCTTGCCGCAACTGCCCATTTACTATTGATGCCATATTTCAGCATTAAAACAGGGGCATACCAGGTGTTCATTTTACTGCTGCCCTTTGCTTTTTGTTCTGTGCCAATATCAAAGCCGGCTATAATTCCAAACTTACCGGTTACATTAAAAATTCCGTAAAGATTATGAAAGTAACGCCATTGCCGGCTACTATCAGGCTTATCTGTACCAATAAATGTGCTGTAGTTTATTAACAGTTTTGTATTGGGTTTGTATTGCAACTGTGTGCCATAGCTCAACGCAGAATTACCGTCTATTTTTTTAATACGCTGCCATCCGTTCAAAAGCAAACCACTTACTAACCATTTATCATTATTGCTCGTGTAGGTAATTTTTGCACCACTTTCAAAGTAGGGTGAGCTTTCGGCAAGTATACTCCTGGTAAGTGTCCAGCAATCTTTTGAAATGGCGCTTTCAAAACCAATATGAGAACTGAAAATCCCTGCATCTATCCACAGGTTTTTCTTTTTTGAGATCTTTACACCCGCATTGGCTTCAAAAATATTTTTCAAAACCCCCGGTTCTGCTGCATAGTTTGCATTTATGTATGTACCGGCTGCAAGTGCAAGGTTTGCTCTTACTTTGTCTGTATTGTAACTTACTTTTAAAAATCCAAGGTTGAGATTAAATTCATTATGCCTGTTATGGCTGTAAAAAAATGCCGGGCGGTTATTATTTGCAGGCTTATTAAAATCATAATTATAGTACACTTCCACATATGCGCTGAAGTCTAGCTGATTTGTCTTTGCACTATCCTGTGCAATAATATCTGTACTACTTAGAATCACTAATCCCAAAAATATTTTTTTCATATTATTACTAAACATGTATTTTCTATTTTACTATTTTTAAACTACAACATTTTTTTCATTACGAACCAGTTCTATATTTTGTACAGGCTGATAAATGAGGGGCACCTGCTCAACAACTACATCACTTTTTTCCAGACCAAAAGCACGTTCATCACTTTGTCCCAGGTTTTTAAGAAAGAAATAAGTGTTAAGTAATATGCCTTCCTTTAATGCAAATTCATTTTCTACAGAAAGGAATTTTTCAATCACCACAAATTTAAAATCGGGTTCGGCGTTGTATTTACTGCTGCCATCGGGCCGTATATGCAGGTTCAGTTCTTTTCTTGCTACCAGCTCCTGTACAATTTTTTTAAAGTACATTTCGGTTTTGGGTTGAATACGGAAACCGATATTAAGCGTAACCCTGAAGACAGTATCATCTATCAATTCAGATACTTCATAACTTAATGTAAATGGCTCTTCGGTTCGGTTAATGTGCAGAAACCAATAAACATCTGCCCTCTTGGGTTTTTTGGCAAAGATGGAATTGATGATCTTTTCCTCTACCTGGCTGCGGCTGTTAGCCTTGGTAAGGTAGATAAGGTGGGTAGAGAATTTGGGAATACCATCATCCTGGCTAAGTTCTTTTATGCGATGCGTAAACTTACCGAGGTCAACAAATTTTACCAGCCGGTTATTTATTTTACGGGCATAATACCAAATGTACATCACCATAAAAATGAACAGCTCAAAGAACAGGAACATCCATCGTTCTTTTATTTTAGCCACGTTGGCAATAAAAAAAGATATTTCAATAATGGCAAATACACCAATTATCATTGCCACTGCCCACCTGTTCCATTTTAAGCGAAAGAGTAAATAATAATTCAGCAATATGGTGGTCATCATCATAGCAATGGTGATGGAAAAACCATAAGCCGCTTCCATGTGTGATGAGGTTTTAAAATAAAGTATCATCAACACACAGCCAACCCAGAGTATGGCATTTACACTGGGGATATAAATCTGCCCCTTAATATCACTCGGCTGCCTTACTTTAACCCTGGGCCAGAAATTCAGATTCATGGCTTCACTAATGAGTGTATAAGAACCACTGATCAATGCCTGTGATGCAATGATAGTAGCTGCTGTAGCTATGATAATGCCAGGTATCAAAAACCAGTGCGGCATCATTTCAAAAAAAGGGTTGGCGCCATTGAGTACCGGATTTTTTTGATGCATAACCCAGGCAGCCTGTCCGATATAATTGGTCAATAAACTGATCTTAACAAATATCCAGGTGATGCGGATATTTTTTATACCACAATGTCCAAGATCGCTGTACAAAGCTTCTGCCCCTGTGGTGCACAAAAAAACTGCACCCAGCAACCAAAAGCCATGCGGATAGTTAACCAGCAGGTCGTAACCATAATGTGGACTTATTGCTTTCAGCACATCCGGAAAATGTATGATCTGCGTTGCACCCATTACCAGCAACATGGTAAACCATATTACCATGATGGGGCCAAATGAACTACCCACTATCTGTGTACCAAAGCGCTGAAAGAAAAACAATGCAGAAATTATGGCAACAACAATCCCAACAGTAAGCATGTTGCCGGGCACAATTATTTTTTCCAAACCATTTACCGAATTAAGCCCCTCAATAGCCGAAGCGATAGAAATAGGAGGTGTAATAATGCCATCTGCAAGCAATGTGGTGGCGCCTAAAATGGTAGGTATCACCAGGAATTTTCCATAACGCCTTACCAATGCATATAAAGAAAACACACCGCCTTCACCCTGGTTATCGGCCCGCAGTGTGAGTATGATATACTTGATGGTGGTTTGAAAAACCAGCGTCCAGAATATTAAAGAAACGCCACCATAAACCAGCGTTTCATTAATTTCCCTTTCGCCAATCACTGCTTTTAAAACATATAACGGGCTGGTGCCAATATCGCCGTAAATGATGCCCAGCGCTACCATCAGGGAGGCAATAGTTACCCTGTTCAAATTTTTTGAATTCGAATTCATTGTTGAGATTTAATATGTACTGTGATTTTTTTAGGTTGCTATAAAGCGGTAGCCAACGCCCGATTCTGTAACGATGTGTACAGGCCGGTTGGCATCATCTTCAATTTTTTTTCTTAGTTGAGCAATAAACACTCTTAAATATTGCGACTGGTTAATATAGCCCGGTCCCCAGACTTCACGCAGCAAATAATGATGCGTTAAAACCTTTCCTTCATTTTTTACAAACATGCAAAGCAATGCGTATTCAGTTGTTGTAAGTTTAATTATTTCGTTATTCTTTTTTACAACCCTGGCCGAAAAATCAATCTGCAGGCTACCGCAATCAATCACCGGATCATTTTCTTCATTAAGGTTTCCACGTATGGCAGAACGTATTCTTGCCAGCAACTCTCCTGTACGAAATGGTTTTACCAGGTAATCATTTGCGCCGTTATCCAATGCTTTTACAATATCCTCCTCGCTGCTTTGCACTGATAAAATAATAATAGGTTTTGTATACCATTCTCTTAATTGCTGCAGTACATGATGGCCGCTGTCATCAGGCAAACCCAGATCAAGTAAAATCAGATCGGGAGGATGGTTGGCAGCAGTAATCATTCCTTCTTTTGCAGTTGTGGCCTGCGTTACACTGTAATCATTACTTTCCAGTGTAATCTGCAGCAGCTTTCTTATCTGAACTTCATCATCTACTACCAATATGGTTGCGTTATTCATTTTTTAAATTATTGAGGTACGATGTTTCTGCCGGGATATTGATGGTAAACCTGGCGCCACCGGTATCTGTATTTTCCAGAAATATCGTTCCGTTATGTGCTTCTGTAAATCCTTTTACAATTGATAAACCAAGGCCCGTGCCACCGGCTTGTGTATTTTTTAACCGGTAAAATTTATCAAACACATGGTTGATCTCTTCCGGCGGAAAGCCTGGTCCATTATCTTCTACAACAATCTTCAATACATCGGCATGGCAACGGGCGCTGATGCTGATAGCTGCGTATTGTGGTGTATATAATGTGGCATTGTACAACAGGTTATAAATTACCTGTTCCATCATTCCTTTGTCCAATTTAAACAGGGGAATGGTTTGATCTACCTGTATACTTATTTTTTTGATGCCTGTGTTTTCTTCTATTCTTTTTACGCTTTCATAAAGCAACTCCACTATATCGCACCAGTCTTTTTTGGGTTGAATAAACCCTGATTCGAGCCTGGACATGTTCAGCAGGTTTTCTACCTGCTGATTAAGACGGAAAGATGCTTTGGATATTTCATGAACGAGTTCGTTGCGGTTGGTATCAGATAATTTACTGTTGAAATTCTGCAGGTTATCTGTGGCACCTACAATGGTTGCAATAGGTGTACGCAGTTCGTGCGAAAGCGAATTAAGTAACGTGTTGTATAATTTTATGGTGTTTGCCTTTTCTTCTTTTGCAAGCGATTCTTTCTGCATCTTTCTTATCTTATAAGTAAGTGCGGCATTTACCATTGCAATTACAAAATACATAAGAAACAACACCATATCTTCTGCATTGTCAATCCTGAATGTAAAACGTGGGGGTATAAAAAAGAAGTTCCAGGTAAGTGCACTCAGTGCAGCAGTGATGAGAACCGGCAAAATATCAAACAACACTGCGGTAACAGAAACTACCAGCAACAATAAAAAAGCTACAACACGATAATCAATGTAAGCGGAAAAAAAGTAACAACCCGAAGCAATAAGAACAAGCAACAGGAGGCTGTACAAATATTGCCGGGGTTTACTAATGCGGTTTATTAAAGTTGCCATACTGCGCTTTTGCTTACACAAAGGTAGTTTGCGGTTCATAAGTATGGTATAAAATTCTGGCCCGGCTGTATAAAGATTTTATAAAGAAAAAGGATGCTTTAAAGGCATCCTGAAAATTTTGTAAATACGTTTTAAAGCCAATTATATATTCCTGAACTTCTCTACAAACGAATCGGTAACAATTCCTGTTTTTAACAACGTGTAAATTTCTTTTATGCCATCAGGTACTGTTTTGGTGATGGTAAAGCCCAGTTCATTTTTTATCTTATCAAAATTTACCCGGTAGTCTCTCGGATCTTCACTACTCTCAACATAAATAACATTTACGTTGGGCACTACTTTACAAACCTCCCTTATGATCATTCCTTTATTATAATTCTCTTCTGTACTGCCCACATTAAATACATTGGCCTTTACTTTTTCTTCGGGGCTTTCAAGCACCAATACTACCGCTCTTGCCAAATCATCTACATGGCAATAAGGGCGCCAGAACTGTTGCCCCCAGATTTCCTGCTCGCCATGCACAAAAGCATTACGGGTAAATTCATTTACGGTTAAATCAAAACGTATTCTTGGAGAAAAACCATACACCGTACTAAAACGCAGAGCCGTGCTGCACATGGGACTGTCTTTTTTATCTTCCAGTAAATATTTTTCAAACTTTACTTTTAACTCGGCATATAATGAAACGGGGTTCAGCTCAGATGTTTCCACTACAAAAGAATCGGGGTCGGCCATTTTACCGTAATTGCTGCAGGTGCTGGAGAAAACAAAACGTTTTACACCGGCTGCTTCGGCTTTGTTAAATAAAAGCACAGATCCATCCCAATTGGTTTCATTGGCTTCAAAACTGAATTTTTTGCAGGCAGGATCGCCCACGATGGCTGCAAGGTGTGCAATGGCATCAACACCTTCAATGGCTCTGTCAACATCATCGGCATTACGTACATCGCCTTTCATAAATTCAAAATTGGGGTTCAGCATTACATCATACAATGCATCGCCGCCAAATTTTAAAGAGTCTAAAGCCCTTACCTGATAACCTTTATTTAATAACTGACGAACTAAAACGGAACCTATGTAACCGGCTCCACCTGTAACTAATACTTTCATAATTGCTGATTATTTTGCGTTGCAAAGATAAGGGATTGGATACTGGATTCTTGATGCCGGATACTGGATATAAATCAAAAATAGTGCAAGCCTTAACATCCAGTATCAAGTATCCGGTATCCGGTTTATTTTGCCGGAACTCCAACTACTGTAGCATTATCAGGTACATCTTTAACCACCACAGCGCCGGCACCTATCACGGCGTTATTTCCTACTGTTATACCCTGCCTGATAACGGCATTGGCACCAACAAAACTACCTGCACCAATTTTTACATTACCGCATAATACTGCACCAGGGCCTATATGGGCAAATTCGCCAACCACACACTCGTGCTCAATAATACACCCGGTATTGCAAATGGCACCGGTTGCAATGGAAGCCAGGGGATTAATGGTAACATTAGCCGCAATCATTACACCTTGTGTGGCAATATCTGCAGATGAATCTATTACCGCCGAAGGGTGTATTGCATTTGAGGATGGAAAATTATTTTTTTGCAGGCCTTCATAAATTTTTCTGCGCAGCCCGTTATCGCCAACAGCAATAAAATACCCGCTGGCTTTAATGGCATTCAAACCGGTTTCGGAGTTTTCGGTTCCAAAATAGGGCAGGCCGAAAGGGTTGAATATTTTTTCAGCAACATCGCAATAGCCCGTAACGTTTTTACCGGCGGCCTTAAAAATGCCGTACACCACAAATGCATGGCCGCTGTATCCTATTAATACCATTGTCGTTTTATTAATTATCTAATTTACCAAGGTTTTGTAAGCCTCCAGCATATTTTGCCAGATATTTTCCTGCCGGTAATTTTCTCTTACATGCTGCTGTAGTTTTTTTGCCATGGTTTGCATGTGTTGCGGATGTAGTAAGGCATACTGTAAAAGCTTAAGCATCTGTTGTTCATTTCCGCTTTCAAAAATCAATCCTGTTTCATTATTGGTTACTATGTCGATATTACCGGTTATGTGGCTGCAGATAACCGGCAAGCCCATGGAGCCAGCCTGCAGCAACACATTCGGGAAACCTTCCCGGTGCGATGGAAAAACAAAAAAGCCGGCGAGATGCATAAAATATTCTACCCGGTTACTCCAGTTAATATGAATGATTGAGGCATTGTTTTCTATTTCAAGCAAAGTAGCTGCCGGTAGCGGGTCTAATGCATTTTCATATTCCCCAACCAATACCAATTTCAGGTTTGCATTGTCTTTTTGCAATTGTGTAAAAACATGTACAAGCTCTATAATGCCTTTATCTTTTACAAGCCTGCCAATACAAAGCAGGTATGTCTGCTCAGTTGAATAATGAATCTGTTCTTTAATTTCATTAATTATTTTTTCATCCAGGCTCTCTTTGCTAAACCGGTTAACAGATATACCATTGGTAGATCCTTTTGCAATGATACTAAGCTTGTCTGCTTTGCAAAGTTTATTCTTACTGATAAACCGCATTAATGAATTGCTGTTTGGCCAAACATGGTTGGCAGCCGCATACGTGAGCTTTTCAATAAACTTCAATAGTTGATACTTAAACCCCTTTTCTACCATCAGGGGCAAGCCTGCAACTGTATGTATCCTTACGTTTACTCCGCAAAGTTTTGCAGCAAGCATACCCAGTAAACCGGCTTTGGGTGTATGTGTGTGTACAATATCCGGCTTCTCTTTTCTGAATATTTTAATCAGCCTGAACAGGCATTTGAGATCGGTAAAGGGTGTTATCTTGCGGGTCATAGGCACTATTATATGCCTGCATTGCTCCATTTCAATTACTTCTGCCAGTTCCTTTCCGTCTGCACTTATCATCAGTACATCAAAACCATTGGATGCCATAAAACGCATTTGCCCGGGCAATAAATACCTAAGGGCCATGGGCACAGTTGTAATGCGTATTAGTTTTTTATTGTTGTTGTTTTCAGTCAATTAAGCTAATTGAGTGTTGTGGTTTGATTTTTGTAAACAAAATTAACTTCAATTATTAAAAGACGGTCAGAATTTTTATGATACATTTGAAAGGTATTAGCATCACAACAAACTTAACAGGATATTTTGCCCTGTAAAAATTAAGGAGTTAATGAATTTATTCGATTTTATATTATTTCCTTTTTATGTTGCACTGTTTTATTTTCTGTTTAGTGCCCGCAGAAAAAATTATACCGACCCTATTCTCAGGCACTATCATAAGCAGGGGTTCTGGATAAAAATAGTTGCTGTTATAGGTTTCACTTTTTTTAATACCATGCTTTCTGTAGGAGATTCGTTTCTTCTTTTTTTTACTGAAGGAACAAATATCTGCCACATGATAATGAAAGATGCTTCGCAGGTAAAATGGCTTTATTTGCCCAGTATAGACTTTGATCAGAGTTTATTGAAAAACCCGGCTAATATGGGTTACCTGAAGGGTGAAAATAATTACATGATAGTAAGAATTACGGCCATCCTGTCGTTTCTTTCTTTTCAAAAATACCTGATATTAAATCTCTTTTTTTCCATGCTTTCTTTTTCGGGAGTATGGCGGCTTTACCGGTTTTTTTACGAGCAATACCCACACTTACATAAGCAGTTTGCAATAGCCATATTATATTTACCCACTTTTGTTTTCTGGAGTTCGGGCATTTTAAAAGACCCGATCTGCACCGGTGCCTTAGGCTGGATAACATATGCACTTTACGAGGCATTCTATAAAAAGAAAGATCTTCTTAAAAATATCGTCGTCATATTTATTGCCGGATACCTTTTATATGTAATCAAGGTTTACATCCTCATTTCTTATGTGCCTTTCTTCCTGCTTTTCCTGGTTTTAAAAAATGTAGATCTTATAAAGAGCAGGCTACTGCGTGTTGCATTTGTTTTGGGGTTGGTCTTTTTGGCCATGGCCATGTTTGGCACTGTTATGCAGCAACTGGCCGGAACATTAGGAGCTTATGGCGGTAATGATGTAACCAAAAACATTTCGATATACCAGAAAGCATATGCCGAGCAGGAAGATGTGGGCTCCAGTTTTTCGCTGGGTGTTGAGTACGATGGTTCGGTTTCAAGCCTGATAAAAATTGCCCCGGCAGCCATTATTGCCACATTGTACCGGCCTTTTATCTGGGAATCAAAAAAAGTATCAACCCTTTTATCTTCCATTGAAAGTATGGTAATCATGTTCTTTACCTTATCTGTTTTTTATAAAGCCGGGCCAAGGGGTTTCATAAGGCCCATATTAAAAGATCCTACAGTTATGTATTGTCTTTTATTTGCCATATTGTTTGCGCTGTTTGTGGGTGCCACTACTGCAAATTTTGGCACGCTGGTACGGTACAAAATTCCCTGCATGCCTTTTTATATCATTGCCATTTTTCTTATTCAGGACTGGACTAAAAGAAATAAAAAAAGCCCGGCTGTTAGCGGGGCTTTGTGATGTGTTTTCAAAGGGGGTTATAATGTAACCATTATGCGTTTGCAGCTCTCTCGGTTCTGGCCGATGTAAAAGGAGCCAATATGTTCATCCAGGTTGTTTTTAGATAACTGTTTATTGAAGCAGATAATGATATTGGTTCTGCCGATTTTAATCTTGTTAAGATGACCGGTGGTAAAGCTTCAAAATTGTTATTGATTGCATCGGCAGCGGGCCACATGATAAAACTTAATTTTTTAAGTCTGTCTGTTTTTTGAAACACAATTGTTACACCTGCAAAAGCAAGTAAAAAACAACTGTAATGTAATAATGCCAGGGCCTTGTTATTAAATTTTGTTTGATGAATATGAAAGCGGTTGCGTATGTAGTAATACATCTTCCAGCCTGAAGCATAATCCCAATCTTTTTTTACTGAGAATGCCGTTGCAGGATGATAGTGAATACTGTTTGCTACTGTGCAAACAGGTATTTTGTTGCGCCTTACAATTCTGTAGTAATATTCAGTTTCATCGCCCCATAAAAAGAAACTGGCTTTTGGCACACCTACTCTTTCAATAATACGCCTGTTAATAAAAGTGCCGTTAAACGGGTGGCCTATTCCATCAATAATATTACCGGGTACATCATCCAGGGTTTTATATCCGCCGGTATTCCACACAAAAGATTTTCTGTCTTTGTTATCAATTACAGCGCAGTTCATTAAAGTTAATTCTGCAGGCTGGGCGGTTAATAAGTTTTCAAGTGCATCTTCTTTGGGCATACCATCATCATCCATACACCATATCCATTCATAACCCAGCTCGTAACCCATTTTAATGGCAGTACTAAACCCTCCGGCTCCTCCAATATTTTTTTGGGTAAAGTAGCTTACATCAGGCTGAGCATTCAACCACTCTTCAGTACCATCGGTACTGCCGTTATTTATTACTAAGATACCATCTAAGGGGCGTGATTGATTACGTAATGCAGTGATGCATTCAGACAGGAGGGCCAAACGGTTGTACGTGACAACCACAGCTACTACCTTTTCCATGGGAATTGGTTTGGTTTTAGAATAGAATAAATTGGACAGTACTATAACGGTGTGAGAATCCGCTTATTGTATAAAAATTAACTTTTTTTCTTAATTCTCGGTATTGGGGAACACCGGCGCCTTATTTCCGGCACTGAGGGATTGAAGGAAAGATTGGGAAAAAGCAAGCGCCTCGCCTATTACATGGTGCATATCCATATAGCGGTAAGTAGCAAGCCGGCCCAGGAAAGAAAGGTTGGCAGACTGCATGGCTTCTGCCCGGTAAGCTTCCAGGATTTTTTTATCTCCGTCAAGCCTTTTGGGGTAATAGGGAATATCGTTTTCGGTGGTTTCTTTACTGAATTCTTTAAAATAGACGGTTTTCTCATGCTCTTCCCAGGGCGCAAAATGCTTATGCTCATGCACTCTTGTGTGAGGAACCGTTTCATCGCAATAATTAATTACGGCATTGCCCTGGTAATCTCCATCTGTAGTGTGCTTTTCAAAAGTAACCGTGCGGTAACCAAGCCGGCCAAATTTATACTCAAAAAAAGCATCAATAGGGCCGGTGTAAAAAATATGGTTGTAAGTAGCAAGCAACTCGCTGCTGTAATTAAATTTTTTATTCAGGGTGATGTTGATCTTTGGGCTATCAAACAATTTTTCAACCAGTTCGGTATATCCATTTACCGGTATGCCCTGGTAAATATTGTTGTAATAATTATCGTTGTAATTAAACCTTACCGGTAATCTTTTTAAAATAGATGCCGGTAATTCAGATGGTTCACATCCCCATTGCTTTTTTGTGTAGCCGTAAAAAAAAGCATGGTACAGATCTTTGCCTAAAAATTTAAGCGCCTGCTCTTCAAAAGACTGCGGATCGGTAATGGTTTTATCACCGAGGCTTTCAATAAATGCTTTGGCTTCTTCGGGCCCGAAAGTTTTATTGAAAAACTGGTTAATGGTATGCAGGTTAACCGGCAGCGAGTAAATATTGCCTTTGTAATTTGCTTTTACCCGGTTGATAAAAGGTTTAAATTCTACAATGCTGTTTACAAAATCCCAGATCTCTTTTTTATCGGTATTAAAAATATGCGGACCATATTCATGCACCATCACATTGGTTTCTGCATCCCTTTTTGTGTGGCAGTTACCGGCTACATGGCTGCGTTCGTCCCACACATCAATAGTACAATCAAGTTCCTTTGCCAGTTTATTAGCAAGTACTGCTCCTGAAAAACCTGCGCCCACTATTAAAAATCTGTGCTGCATGTAGCTTTATTTTTTTGCAAAATAACTGATTAGCCTAATATACTTTTATAAATCCTGGTGTATTTTTCAATGGCGCTTTCTAACGAATACCATTTTACTGCGCCTTGCCTTATTGAAGCTGCGTCATAATCTTTATGATTCACAACTTCATTGATTGCTGTTTCAAATACTTCATCTGTAAATTCATTTATTACAATTCCTGAATTGGTGCTTTGCACAATTTCTGCCACATCACCCACACCACCATTGGTTATTACCGGAATACCCATCGCCATTATTTCGCCGTGTTTTGTGGGCGATGATGATTGTTTTGAATAGCAGGGCTTGATAAAAAATATAGAATAATTGCTTAAAGAAAGTAATGCCGGCACCTGCACACGGGAGGCTTTCTTAACCAAAACTTTATCTGCCGGTATTTCATATTGGGCAGCGATGGCTTTTATTTCTTCGTGCCGGTGCGGCGATATGAATAAAAATTTTGCAGCTGGAATCCGCTTGCTCAACAGTTTACAAAACTGCAGCATTTCCGCTGTAAGATACCAGCCACCAATGGAGCCGAGGTAACTGATCACAAAATCATCCTCACTAATATTAAGTTCTGTTTTCAAAGCTGCTTTTTCATTCCCATCAATTGTTGAATAATCAAAAAGCTGCAGATCGGCACTGCAGGGAATTACTTCCAGCGGAATGGAAGGCTTGTATTCTTTCCAACCTTTAATAATTGTTTCGGCTGCATAAGTAAGGCAAACTATACCATCGCTTTGCCTAACAGCTTCCGATTCTTTTTTAGCAAAGAAATTATAAATGCTTTTGTAGATAAGGCTCTTTGTATTCCACATTCCACCCTCAACCCTGCTATCAGCATAAAACTCACGTATATCATTCATAAATTTAACGCCCATCGTTTTTTTCATCCACAAACCGATCAATGCCGGCACACCGGCACGGGTATGAACCATATCAATGCCTTCTGCCTTATGTAATTTTTTTGCAGCCTTTCTCATTTTCATCACATCAAACAAGGTAGAAAGTACCGGGGGATTTTTGGTATAGTTAAGCGGTATCCAGCTGATATTGCTTTTATCAAGTAAGTCCTGGATGTAATTTTTGTTTTGATGATAAACCTGCTCCTTTTCGCAGCTGATAAGAAATATTTTGTAACCAGTCTTACTCAAACCCTGTAAATACGGTATAACCTGGCTCTGGCCAAGTGGATCGGTCATGCCATCGTAAGAAATAAACAATACTTTTTTTACTGTGTTCAATTGTAGTCTGTTTTCGGCCTAATATCTTACAAGATAACGGAGATAATGTTTTAAGGCAAACACAAATTTATATTTAAAAGAATGCATGGCTATGTAATGCTTTTTTATTCCTTCGTGTTCTTTTAAAGGAATGGCGGTAACCGGTATTGAATCTGCCAACGCATCAGCATCAATGGCAAACCGTTCATCAGGTTCGCAGTTGGTACCACTTCCATCATGGCCAATATTTGATACCAGTGATTTTTGCGGATATAAACACATACCGTCATTTAAAAAAACAGTTGAATGCCAGATAGCATTCCAGCTTCTGAGCTTTCCTTTGGCAACGGCTTTCAATCCCCAAAAGAATTCAAAAGTGCCATCCATGTTCAGCCTGTGGATATTGCCTTTTTTCTTTACTGCTTCATGTACAGCCAGTGGATCTAATTTAAAATGATCCCAAGCACGTTTCCAGGTAGCCCAGCCCCAAGTAGTGGTATGATAGAAGAAAAATGTTGATTCTTTTACTTCAACAGGGGCAAACTCGGGTCTCTTGTATGCGGCAATATGCATCACTTTGGGATTATTTTCGTAAAAATCAAGCGCATCATTCATGTAAGTTAAAAATCCCGGAGAAAGCAAACCATCATCTTCCATCGCTATCACTCTTCCAAATTCATTTACCATTCTTGTAACACCTTCTGCATTCGATTTTATCAATCCTTTGTTTTCGGTTGCTTCAACTATGTTGACTTCTTTGCACCACTGTTTTTCCCGTACTACTTTTTTTACTTCGGCAATAGCTGCCAGGGTTTCTTCGCTTGCGCCGGCCTTTGGTCCATCAATATAGATAAAGAGTTTTGATTCATCGGCCAGGCGGTTGTTACGCAGCGATTCCAACACCAGTCGGGTATGTTCCGGCCGGTTGTAGGCAAAAAAAACTATGGGCGCCAATGATCGCATCTTTTGTTTATTTGGATTTAAATAAATTTCGCTTTAAACGGCCCAGCATATATTTTGTTTTGTAAAACGGAACTAATATTTCTGCAGGCCTTGGGTTATTCTGTCTTTCAAATTCATCATCTAGTCTTATTTTTTTCAATTCTTTTGAAGAAGGAATAATCAGATCCGATCTCTTTCCTGCATCAGCCACAAGTTGTTTCAATAAGTCTATCCATTGATTACTGCAGGTTTCTATTGAATAAGATTTTATAATTTTTTGTCTTGCTGCCAGCGACATTTCTGTCCATAAAGCAGGATTCTCTTTTAATTTTTTTATGGCTGCAACAAACTCATCTTTTCTGTCATCAATTAAAATCCCTTCTACATTATTGGTGATAAGATCTGATATGCCGCTACGCATATTTGTACAAATAGAAACCAACCCACAACTCATTGCCTCCATTAATGTAATTGGCAATCCCTCAAATTCTGAAAGCAAAACAAAGACCTGGTTTTGTAATAAATGAGCTTGAACTTCTGTAGATTTCAATTTACCCTCGAACCTTACCGGCAAATCTTTTCCTGCCGTGTTTAAAATTTCCTGAATGGCAGGTACAGCCGGACCATCACCATAAATTGTATAACTGGTGCCGGGCAATGCTTTAGCTGCCAGGCAGAAAGCATGGGCAACATCTGAAATGCGCTTTTGCTTTTCATCAATACGCCCTGCATAAACTACATTAAGTTCACCATCTGCAGAAAGGCCTGCCACTTCACCAGTTACCGGCGCACCAATTGGAATGTACTTTATTGATTGGTGCTGTGGCGCTGTTTGCTGGCTTATCTGCTGAATTAAATTTGAAACACACACAACAGAAGACACGTCACTCTCATCATTATTAGCTGCATATTTTTTTACCAGGTCGTAATGATATTTATTATCGTTGTGCAAAACCATTACTGTTGGTATGCCGGCTTTTTTTATCCATTTGCCTGCTTCTAAGGGAATGGCGAAATAGTTGGTGATAAAAATATCCGGTGGAAATTGTTTTACATCATTCAGTATTGCCTTTATTTTTTCATCATTGAATAATTCCCAATAAATGAGTTTGCATTCAAATCCTTCGTCAACAAAATATTTATAAGCAGGAAGGTCTTTATCATTTGCAGCCAGAAAAATAATTCTTGATTCGATATTTTTTTCTTTGAAATAAGGCAACAGGCGCTTGATCCAGGTTGTGGGACCGTCTAAATTATTAGGAGCATCAAAAGCGCAGATAGTAACTTTCATTGTTTTGTCTTAGAAAATATCCGGGTCTTTAATGATGTTTCTTTTAACCAAAAAATTAACCAGCCTTGGGAAATACAAAGTCGCTACCAGTTTTAATGAAACCTTTTTGTTTCGGGCACATAATTTCATCAGCTCCTGGTTCATATGATCCATATTAAGGTAGCCTTTATACTTTTCATCCATGTATTTAAACAATCGCTTCTTATTAACAACGCTGATAGATCTCAGCATGGAATTGCCCAATACCCGGTAATCAAATAATATCTCGGGTACATAATGAAATTTGTAATGTTTAAAGGTCATGTTCAGCCACATATCCCAATCCTCATATCCCATGATCGGCATTTTTTCGTCATAACCACCAACCGCTTCCCAAACCGATTTGCGGTAAACGGCACAGGCATCAATCTGGTTTTCAACCATCATATTCTGCAGGTTGAATTCACCAACTACGTGCCTTTTACTTTTATCTCCAAAAAACTCTGCATCGCCGTAAACCATCGCTATCTCCGGATGAGCATCTAAAATTTTAATGCTCTCATATATATATTCCGGCCTTATCCGGTTATCACTATCCAATGGTAAAATATAATCTCCCTTTGCAGCTTTAATGCCATTGTTACGGGTGCGGCCAAGCCCTTGGTTAACCTGGTTAATTACATGATAACCCTCGGCAGCAAGTTTATCCATCATCTGGATGGTATATTCATCCTTTGATCCGTCATTCACAATAATTATTTCGTATAAATTTTTATCAGCAACTTTTTCTACGCTATCAAGGGCTTCACGAATGTACTGGCCGTGATTGTAACAGGGAATGATTATGGATACTCTTGGATTCATTTTTTTTAAACATTTAACGGCTTTCTGCCAATTACAACATAGTTCATGGTATTCACGGGGTTATAATCTTTTTTATCAAGCCAGGAGAAAAACGCATTTACCAGCCAGTATATGCGGAGCTTAAAAAATAAAAGCCTTGAAAACCTGATAAATAAATTTTTGCTTTTGCTGTACCGGAATGAATGGATAATAGTTTGACCGGTAACAGACCAGGTACCGCCATTTGCTTTGATCTCTACCATTTCAAATCCTGCTTTCTCTAAAACATATTGAAAGCCGTATTTGGTGAAGCGAAAAAAATCATAAGGCTCTTCGTGCAGGTGCCAGTACATGGGACCCGATACAATAAAATTGCAGCCGGGCTTTAACAAACGGAAAGCTTCATTCACCAGGCCCTGGTGATCTTCCACATGCTCAATGGTTTGGGTAGAAAAGGCAGTATCAAAAGAATTATCTGGCAGCGGGATATTATTTGCCGGGCACAACACATCTACTTTTTGCAGGCTCGACTGCATGATATCGCAACCAACATATTCAGTTGTAATGCCCTGGAATATTGTTTCGTAGGGCTTATTACCACAGCCAATATCAATCAGCCTTCCGGTGGCGTGTTCTTTTATCGATGATTCCAGGTCACGTATTAAAGGAGTATAAACCAAGTAGTTGAAATCCGACTTAGTTATTTTTTTATAGTCCTCAAACCTGGAACCGTTTTCAATCCTCATTGCTTCGTTACTTTTTTTTGTTAAAAAAATTGCTTGCGAAATAACGCATAGCGGTATAAGGACTCTTTAATATTCTTTTGCTGTACGCCGCATCCCTCACTCTCGACCTGTAAATTTCAGGATGAACAAGTGGAAGTATTTTTTTTGTGTTACTGGTGATTAACGGATGTTTATCTTTTACACTATCGTTCACAAAAAACAAAACGTTCTGCCTGTACCAGGGAGAGACCTTGTCGTTGTTCCAGATAAGTTCTCTCAAGCAATCGTAAGGTTTAAAATTATGTTTTGCAAATTTTTCTATCCAGTAATCGGGATATTGTTCATTGTAGTGCAAGGTTCCGTCCTGACCGGGAATGGCTGCTGAAAAAACGATCACATCGCCCAGGTTACAAAGAGAAGTAATAAACTTTTCAGCATTCTCCGGTTTTATATGTTCGGCGACTTCAAGCGATGTTACCAGTTCAAATTTCCTGTCGGTGCTGAAACCATTATCCAGGTTGGCTGACACAAAATTGTTCTTATCAATGATCAGGTCTTCAGCTCTCACATAACTTCCATCTACGCCCAAAAAATTGGTTACACCCAACTCCTTCCAGTTGTACAACCAGTTGCCGGCACCGCACCCAATATCAATAACCGATGCAGGTTTAATGAATTGTAAAATAACAGGAATGACCTCCTTTGCAGAGTTGAAAGAATCATCTGAATGAAAACCAAAAAAATTATCCTCGTAAGATTTAGGTGTCATAGCATTTTTTAATTACTTAGTCCAGTTACCATCTTCCATATACTGGCAAACATTATTTTGCCAACCCCATTCGGGTGCTTTTTTATCTAACATAGCCACTTCAAAAGGGCAACAATCAAATTGCTGAAACTTGGTTTTGGTAACCGTTTCAGCCAGGTGTACCCTCACAAAGTAATTTCCCTGGTAAAGTCTTAATTTATCAAAGTTGATGGTAAAATTGTGCGTTCCTTTTTTCCTCGGCCCCTTGTCAGCTTCATCAAAAAACCAGTTGTAGATGATCGGTTGATTAAGATGATTAAATATTTGAAGAGACAATGCAAAGCCGGATACATCGTATGGCAACTGTGCTTCAAAATTCACAGTCAAAGGTTTTTCATTACCCTGCAATACACCACCTTCGGATGTTACCACTTCTACTTTTGTAATACATGGTTTACCTTCAATAGCATCCTGGTGATGAATATTGGTTTGTGTAAAATTGGATGAGTAGGCCTGTATAACAGCTGATGTGGTATCAAATTGTTTTACTTTTCCTTTATCAAGAAAAATAGATTTTTTGGTAAGTGTTGAAACGGCACTCAAGTCATGACTAACAAACAAAACTGTTCTGCCGCTCTTGCTCACTTCATCCATCTTACCCAAACATTTTTTTTGAAACTCAGCATCACCCACTGCCAACACCTCATCAATAATCAAAATTTCAGGCTCAAGAAATGCAGCCACTGCAAAAGCAAGTCTTAACTGCATTCCACTACTGTAACGCTTTAAAGGTGTATCCAGAAATTTTTCAACACCGCTGAAATCAACAATAGAATCAAAGTGTTTTGTTATTTCAACCTTGCGCATACCTAAAATACTTCCGTTCATGAAAATATTTTCACGTCCGCTCAGTTCGGGATGAAAACCCGTTCCTACTTCCAGCAAACTGGCAACACGACCACGGCAAATTATTTTGCCAGATGATGGAGGCGTGATCTTACTTAAAATTTTTAGCAGGGTACTTTTACCGGCGCCATTCCTCCCAATAATGCCGATGCTTTCGCCAGGCATTACTTCAAAATTTACATCATCCAATGCACGGAAAGTATTTGCACCTTCTTCCTTTTTTTTGAATGGATTTGCCAATGCATCTCTCAGCGACAGGTATCGCTCCTGCTTTGCACCAATTTTAAATTCCTTGGTTATATGCTGTACTTCTAATATTGGTTTCATAATTATGCTAAATCGGCAAAGTATGATTCTGTTTTTCTGAATGTATAAATTCCGATAAAAAACAACAGGATTGCAACCGAACTTCCAATGGCTACTCCCTGCCAGTCAACTTCCTGGCCGGTAAACACGCTGCGGCAAAGTTGTATGGCAGAAGCGATCGGGTTTGCCTTCATAATGGTGTTGATAATAGGATTTGTAAATGCTTTTGCGGAATATAAGACCGGGTTTGCAAATAACAGGAACTGTATCATAAAAGGAAGCAGGTACTGAAAATCTCTGTACTTAACATTTAATGCGGCTAAAAAAGTACCCAACCCGAATGTTGTTATAACTGTTAAGAGAATACTTAAAGGCAGGTAAATGAAAAGTTTTACAAAATCTACTCCCTGGTGATAATAAATAAGAATAGCAACATAGATGGTCAGTGCAAATAAAAAATCAACCAGCGCCGTAAGGATAGCACTCATGGGTATGATCAACCTTGGAAAATATATTTTTTTGATGATGTTGGCATTGTTGACCATGCTGTTGGCACTGTTCATTAATCCGTTGCTGAAAATGTTCCAGATCAATAAACCGCTGATGGCAAATACAGGATATGGAATTCCATCGCTGCTTACTTTAAGTGCTTTGCTGAATATGAGTGTAAACATCAGCATCATGATCAATGGCTGAAGAATGGCCCAGAGGATACCTAAGGCAGCCTGCTTATATTTCACCTTCACATCACGCCAGGTAAAAAAATAAAACAGTTCCCGGTATTGAATCAATTCGGCCAATCCAAACGAGAATTTGTTCTTCGCTTTTATTTCGTATTCCGTCATTAGGGGGTTTGTAAGGTAAATATAAGCCTTATTTAATTTGCAGTTTTGGAAGGGAGCGGATTATCGGTATCTGTAAACGTGTATAAGTCTTAATTATTGTTCATCCATTTATCGTACCACATCTGAAACATCAATATGAACCATACTTTTTCTGCTCTTTCAATCTTGCCGTGGTAAAACGAATTTTTTATCCTTTGTATTATGTCATTGTTGAAAATATTCTGTTTTTGAATGAATTGTTCATCGAAATATAAGTCAACAAAAGGTTTAAGCTCGCCCTGTAACCAGGCAGCAATGGGAATACCAAAGCCCATTTTGGGTCTGTCCATCATTTTTTCAGGTATGTATTTATGCACGATCTGCTTAAGAATGAATTTTTTATTCCCCTTATTGTATTTGTATTCTAATGGAAGCTGGGCAGCCCATTCAATAATACGGTGATCCAAAAACGGTTCACGGCCTTCCAGGCTTACACTCATCCCGGCCCTGTCAACCTTTTGCAGAATGTCATCTAACAAATAGGTTTCGTAATCAATAGCCATCATATACGAAAGCATATTGTAATGCTCATCTTTTAACTGCGTGCTATCAAAGCCCGTGATTAAAGGGCTGGTATTCGCTTTGATAAGCCCTGAAAGTTCTTTGAGGCTATGTTGATGAGTAAGATTAAGGAAAATATTCTTTTTATCGGCATTGGATAAAATAGACTTCAGTTTTTCGTAGCGGCTGTGAAAAAGATATTTTTTATTCAACACAGGAATAGCATTAGCTGGCACTTTATCCATTACCGCTGCAATACCATTTCGGATGAACTTAGGAACTTGCTGAATTTTTTTGCCATACTTAGCTATATAGTTATACCGGTTGTACCCTGCGAAAATCTCATCTCCTGCATCAGCTGAAAGGGCAACAGTTACTTTTTCCCTTGCAATTCGGCTCACCAATGTGGTGGGTATGGCACTGCTATCGGCAAAGGGTTCGTCATAAAAGAATGGAAGTTGGGGAACTATGTCCAGCGCTTCTTTTTCTGTGCAATAATATTCTGTATGATCGGTTCCCAGGTGCGCTGCAATCTCTTTTGCAAAAGGCGCTTCATTCATGCCGGCATCGGGCACACCAATGGTAAATGTTTTAATTTTTTCTGTATTGTTCTTTTGCAGGATGGCAGTAACGCAGGTACTGTCGTAACCGCCACTTAAGAAAACACCCACCGGCACATCGCTTACCATACGGTATTGAAAAGCACTGGTGAGCAGTTTTTCAGTTTCCTCAATTGCTTCAGGCAAACTGATATCCAGGATGGGCTTGTTATACGCATCGTACACATTCCAGTACTGGTGCGTTTCAAACTGCTGCTTTTTTATATCATAATTTAAAAAGTGTCCTGGCTTTAATTTATGAGTATCGTTGAAAATACAATGCGGTGTAGGCACATATCCAATCTGTAAAAATGCGGCCAAGGCATCGGTATTGATCTGTTTTACAAAAGCCGGATGCTGAATCAATGCTTTCAGTTCTGATCCAAATAAAAACAGACCATCTTTATAATAATAGAAAAAAGGTTTTACGCCGGCCCTGTCGCGGCAGGCAAATAATTTTTGTTCAGCTTCATCATAAATAACAAAAGCAAACATGCCGATGAATTTCTGCAGCGCATCGCTTCCCCATTCTTTGTAAGCATGTAAAATAACTTCGGTATCGCTGTGGCTGTCGAACTGGTGGCCCTTTTGCTCAAGTTCTGTTTTTATTTCAGCGTAGTTATAAATCTCTCCGTTAAAAGTAATGTGCAGGCTGCCGAAGGTTTTTGGCTGACTTCCACCAGCCGTTAAATCAATAATGCTTAACCTGCGGTGACCAAGGCCAATTTTAGCGTTGTCAGTTTCATACATGCCATAACCTTCGCCATCGGGGCCACGGTGCGCCATGATGCGGTTCATTTTTTCCAATACTTCGATATTGGTTTTTTTATTAAAATCTATAAACCCTGAAATGCCACACATGTTATTTTATTTATGGGTAAAGTTACAATACCTGTTCTGTTAATTCGTACTACTCAAAGCTTCATCATAAATTTTTCGTAAACCGGCAATATGATGCGGCAAAGTAAAATTGTTAATAGCCCGCTGGCGGCCTGCTTCTGCTTTTTCAAGCAAAACATTTTTATCTGCCTCACTCAGCGCAACGATCTGCGATGCTGCATCCTGCACATCTGCCAGTGAAAAATACCATGCATTATCTGCACATTGTTCTTTAAAAGATACAATATCACTCAGCAACAGCGGCATGCGCATGGCCATGGCTTCCAGTATGCCCAAAGAAAAACCTTCGTAAGTTGATGACATGACAAAGAGATCGTACTGTGGTATTACTTCTTCAATGTTTTTCACCTGGCCTTTTAAAAAGACTTTTGCGCCGGTTGAGTTGATCTGCTGCTGCAGTTCTTCCTGCAAATTTCCTATGCCGTAAATATCCAGTTCAATATTCTTATCTTTTATTAATGCCATGGCATTGATAATGTAGGGATAATTTTTTTGCAGCCGTAAAGCGCCAACCGCAACCAGTTTAAAAGCACTATTACTTTTTGGGGTTGCTATTTTGTCAATATTAAAGCGTTCAACATCTACAAACGTGTATAATGCATAAGCCTTATAAGGTTTTAAACGCAGAAAAGAAAAATATTCATCTAACGCTCCTTTGGCTACTACAATAATGATGCTTTTGCGAAACCTGTAGCTAACCTTGTCTAAAAACCGTATATACCAATGTTTGTATTCGCCGGAAGTTGCAATGAAAGCGTGGATGGTTGTTATAAGAGGAATTCTTTTTGATACTGCAAACCTGGCGATGAATGTGGGCCAGAATAAGTGAGTATGGATAATGTCTGGTTTCTCTGCTTTAACCAGTTTGTTAAATTTGAAAAATGCAAGTGGTAAAGCAAAGAGCGAATTTATATTAAGACAGATCCATTTTTTGCACACTAATTCTTCTCCAAAATCATTGCCAGGAAAAAGCGTAACCACCACATGTTCATATTCCGGCAGTTCTTTTATCACCCTCACCATCATAGTTTCGGCACCGCCACGGCTGAGGTTAAAAATAAAATGAACGATTTTTTTTTGCATAACCTGAAGCAAATTTCAAAAACGGTAATGAAAATATGCCGATTTATTTTTTAATGCCTTTTACTACATAGGCTGTGCTGTTATCAAAACGGATAGTGCCGCCCCAAACCTGCTCCATAGCGTTTTCCTCAAACCATTTTTTTACGGTACTTACTTTTTGTGGTTGGTCGTACTCGGGACTAAACATGTCAAATGTATCCAGGATACACCATTCACGTAGTTCCTGCTTGCTCATACCTTGCGGCAATGTGCCTTTAATATCGCAAATGGGAATAAAGCGGTTAACAAACCTGCCAATGCCAATTTTATTAAAAAAAGTAGTTGCAGAAATCATCCAGTCAACATTTTTTTCAATCTTGTTCAGCAGTTTTTCGTTACTCCATTTTTTGGTAATGGGCCTGAAGATATACTTAGCCTGCACTTTTGTCCACCAGCCATTTACGCAATAAAAATCTACAATTACTTCGGCGCCTGGCTTAGCCATGCTGATGAGTGATTGAACCGTTTTTTGCACATCTGGTGTATGTTGTATCACACCAAAACAAAACACTTTATCAAACTGACCTTTGGCAAAAGGCATATCATACACACTGGCCTGGTATAAATGAAAACGATCTTTGTGATGACCGTTGTTTTTAAAATTGGCCTCAACTGCATTGCTGTAATCAACGCTGTATAAATTTGCTTTGGTATGATCGAGTATCACTTGTGAAAACCGACCTGCACCGCTGCCCACTTCAAGTACATTTTTATCTTGCAGGTTTTCTTTATCCCAACCAGTAACAGCAAATACACGCCTGTTACTAAGCTGCATATTTTTTTGCGCCTGGTCTATCTGCGTGGCAGCAAATTTATTCCATTGGTATCCAAAATTCTGGGTGTAGTTATCATCTTCTACAAGGCGGTAGGCTCCGTTTTTATAGGGAAAAACGATGGCGCCATTTTCAGCCAGACCATCAGCCTGTTCTGTTAATGGTTTTTGTGTAAAGGGGTTTAGTAATTCGATGTTCGGGCTCATGTATTTTGCGTTGTTTGGATTTTGCGTTTCGGCCTATGAAACCAGATCTGCAATTAAAAGTACTGCTAAAACGGTGTAACATTACTCAATATTGCCCTGTCCGTTGTGCGTATTATACCAGGCAATAAATTTTTTAATCCCTTCTGCCAGGCCTGTTGCCGGTTTATAATTAAGCAGTTTGCCTGCTTTGGTTATATCAGCAAATGTGATATCCACATCACCTGCCTGCATGGCTTCATACACCACGTTTTTTTCTTTCCCCATTTCTGCATAAATAACATCTACCAACTCATTCAGCTTAACGGGCTTGTTATTGCCCAGGTTAACTGTTGTATATACACCGGTGTTATTAAGGCAATATTCCAACGCATTGTAAATACCAGATACCGTGTCATCAACATAAGTATAGTCCCTGGCAGTATCTCCATTGCCAAATAAAACCAGGGGTTGGTCTTTTGATATCCTTTCTACAAATTTATGAATTGCCAGGTCGGGGCGTTGGCCGGGCCCATACACTGTAAAAAAACGCAGGTTAATAATATCAATATTGTATAAATGATGAAATGTGTAGTTCATCAGCTCACATGCTTTTTTGGTAAATGCATAGGGAGAGATAGGATTATCAACATTATCATCTTCACTAAAAGGCATTTTTTCGTTATTGCCATAAACAGATGAAGAGGATGCAAACACAAGTTTATTGATTGCCCTGGCCTGCATAAATTCATGCACTTTTTGTGTGCCAACAATATTTACGTTCAGGTAACCGGCCGGATCTTCTATGGATGGCCTTACGCCGGCTTTTGCAGCCAGGTGAATAACAGCCTTGATATTTTCCCCGGCAATGGCATGCAATCCCTCTGTAATATCAATTTCGTAAAAGCTAAATGCCGGGTGCGTTTTAAATTTTGCCAGGTTAAATTCTTTTGCAGAACGGCTGTAAAAAGGGTCAAAATTATCTACCCCAATAACATGAAAACCATTATTGAGCAGTAATGTACAAACATGACTTCCGATAAAACCAGCACAACCAGTAACTAAAATGGTAACCATATAGTTGTAAAAATAATGATAATAAAATTTCCGGTATATAATATTCCGGATTAAATTCAGATTTCATTACTGCTGTTAGTTGATTTTAGGCTTAAAACAATGAGTATATTGCATTTCAAAATGCAATGGTTTTATTTGCTATATCCTTTTTTACAAATTAACTATTAACCCCGCTCATGCAGTATATAACCGTATTTGATTACCTCTTACTGCCGGTTTACCTGTATGTCTTTTATATAATAATTAAAAAACGCTCTGTTAAATATACCGATCCGGAATTACGAAAATATTTTTTTGTATCCTTTTTCCTGCACATGTTTGGCGCCGTGGCTTATGCACTGATGGTACAATATTATTATGGTTACGGCGATTCATTTGTTTTTTATTATGGAAGTGATTTTTTAAGCAAACAGGTAGCACAGGACGCAGGAAACATTCAGTACTTTTTTAAACCAGCGGCTGAAGTAAAGCTGTGGTATGATACAGAAATGGGCGACATTAATTATTCCGGGTACTTTGGCATTGCATCCAATTTATTTATTATGAAGATTGCTGCTGTACTTTCCCTGTTCTCCTTTAACAAGTATATTATTATAACAATTTTTTTTGGAGCTTTTTCTTTTGCAGGGTTATGGAAACTGTTTTTGGTATTTAAAGATATTAATAAAGACAAACAGCTAAAATTGCTTGCCTGGGGAGTATTATATGTCCCGTCAGTCTGGTTTTGGGGAAGTGGACTTATGAAGGATTCGATTTGCCTTGGGGGTATTGGTTTTATTATACATTATATGTACAGAATTTTTATAAAAAAGGAATTTTCTATTAAAAGTATAATTGCCCTGGCAGCTTTAGTATATATAGTTGGAAGTATCAAGAGCTATATCATTATAGTGTTGGTGATTGGCCTTGCAGTATTCGTTTTTTACAAATTCGTTACCCCTTTTAAAAACCTGGTGATCAGGGGTTTTATTATATTGATATTCCTTACGGCAATTATTACCGTGGCATTTATTACAAACTTTGGTGAACAGTTGCAGGAATTAGCTGATGAATCAAAGGTTCAGGTAGATGCATATCAAAGAAACTATGATGCTGTACAAAATGAGGATGAACGTAGCAGAGGAAATGTTAAATCCGGGGAAATTGATCCATCCGTTTCGGGTTTGATATTACATAGCCCAATTGCCATTTTTACATCCCTTTTCAGGCCATTTATCTGGGAAAGCCGTAAAATATTTATCTTATTCAGCTCTCTCGAATCCTTCCTGCTTTTATTATGCACAACATATATCATGATTAAACTCAGGTTTTTAGTGTTTTTCAGAGAGATCTTCAGTAACCCATTTGTTTTAAGTTCATTCTTCATTGCTATTTTATTTGCCCTGATAATAGGTTTTACCACTTACAATTTTGGTACTATGGCCAGGTATAAGATAGTTTTGCTGCCGTTTTATTTTTTTACACTCGTTTATTTATATACTGCCTATACAGACAAAGCAAAAAAGCCTTTATAGTTTTTACTACTATATTGATTTCATGTTTTAGCTCTCTATAATCAAAGTGTATGGGTTAAATCAATTAATTTTGCCCCCAATAAATTATTTTTCCATTCATGAATAACCATAGCACTGATACCGGGGCGTTTGTCATTTCGCTTGACTATGAGTTATTGTGGGGCGTTTGGGATGTCACTACCAAAGAAAAATACGGAGATAATATCCTGGGGGTACAAAAAGTAATTCCAGCTTTATTGAAATTGTTTGATGAACACAATATTAAAGCAACCTTTGCTACTGTAGGAATTCTATTTACAAAAGACAAAGAAGATCTGGCAGATTTTATACCATGCAAAAAGCCCTCGTACAGCAATCCCGAGTACAATATTTATATTAAAGAGTTTGCCACAATGGGCAATAATGAAGCAGATGACCCTTATCATTTTGGATACTCCCTTTTTGAAATGATCAGGCAAAGCGCTCACGAGATTGCTACTCATACCTTCAGCCATTATTTTTGTTTGGAAGAAGGCCAATCGGCCGAAGAGTTTGATGCAGATATTAAAGCCGTTGTAAAAATTGCAGCAGCAAAAAATATAAACATCTGTAGCCTGGTCTTTCCCCGTAACCAGATCAATGAACTTTATTTACCGGTTTTGGCAGATAATGGCATCAAAGTTTACCGGGGTAATCCTGAATCCTGGATTTATAAACCCCGTAAATTTTCGGCAGAAGTTCCTTTTATAAGACTTTGCCGCCTCCTCGATACTTATTTGCCGGTTTCGGGAAACAATACTTTTGCTTTAACCAAAGAAGCTGGTGTGCCGGTTAATATTCCTGCCAGCCGCTTTTTAAAACCATACAATAAAAACCTGGCCTGGCTTGAAAAACTGAAGTTAAAAAGGGTCATGAATGAAATGACTTATGCCGCAAAAAAGAAAGAATGCTATCATTTATGGTGGCATCCGCATAATTTTGGAATTAATATCAGAGAGAATATAGAAAACCTTACTGTATTATTAAACCACTATCAGTTCCTCCATGAAAAATACGGTTTCGCTAATCTTACTATGAAAGAAGCTGCAGGTTTTTAAAATCAGTTAGTTCTAAAGTATTCAGCTTTACATGCAACAAAAAAAAATTATTTTACTGGCTTCCGATTGTGAATCATCCCGCTGGGTATATCATGCATTGCAGGAAACTGTAAGCATTGAAGCTGTTATTCTTGAACAGCCGATCAGCAAAAAAGAACTGGCAAAAAACCGCATAAAAAAAATCGGATTCATCCCTGTGGTAGGGCAGGTTTTGTTTTCAGCACTTATAGTTCCCTTTTTAAAAATAAGATCAAAAAAGCGCAAGGCTTTCCTCGTAAATAAATACGGATTAAACAATAATAATTTCAGCAACAACAAAACATTTAGAGTAAGTTCAGTAAATGAAGAAGGCTGCCTGCAAGCAATACATCAGCTACAACCCGATATTATTGTTGTAAATGGAACCCGTATCATCAGCAAAAAAATATTACAAAGTACCAAGGCTGTTTTTGTGAATATGCACGTGGGCATTACACCTTATTATCGTGGGAGTCATGGTGGCTACTGGGCACTGCGTAATAAAGATGCCGCAAATTTTGGTACAACCATTCACCTGATTGATGCAGGTGTAGATACCGGAGCAGTAATCAGCCAGGTGTTCGTTAAACCGGATAAACCCGATAATTTTGCAACCTACCCGGTATTGCAGGTGGCTGTGGGCATTGGTGCTTTAAAGGAAGTATTAACAAATATGATTGCTGGCAACTATGAAACAAAAAGAAATACCGAAAAAGGCAACATGTATTTTCAGCCAACCTTATGGCAGTATTTAACCGGCGGTGTGCGCTAAACTATTTTTTACAACAGAATGAGAATGACTCCTTATAATAAACCTTCGCTGCAAACCATACAGGCAACCAACAAGCCAATTGAAGTTTTTACAACATTGGATGGCAATGAAAATATTGATGCCAACGTAGTGAATGATTTTGGCGAAGAGTGGAAAAAATTTGCTGTACACACGGATGAAAGTGTAAAGGAATTACGCAAAGAGTATTTTGATATAATTGATGAAACGATTGTAAACAAAAACACTTACATGATTGATATCGGCTGTGGCAGCGGCCGGTGGACAGATTATTTTATTGACAAAGCTGCTTTTATTGAAGCCATTGACCCCAGCGATGCGGTATTGGTGGCCGATAAAATGCTTGGGCAAAAGGATAACGTACGCATTACCAAAGCCAGCGTTGATACCATTCCCTGGGATGACGAAACCTTTGATTTTGGTATGAGTATCGGCGTGCTGCATCATATACCCGATACAAAAAAAGCACTCATCAGCTGTGTAAAGAAAATAAAGAAGGGTGGATATTTTTATGTGTACCTCTATTACCGTTTTGATAACCGTGGAATAATTTTTAAAACAATTTTTTACCTGTCGGATGGTTTGCGCAAAGTTATATCCCGGATGCCGCAAGGCCTGAAAAGATTTACCTGCGATACGCTGGCTGTTTTAATTTACTGGCCCTTATCTAGATTTGCTGGTTTATTACACAAAATGAAATTGCATAGCCTCGCTAAAAAAATTCCTTTGGAACCGTACTATAATAAACCATTTTATAATCTCAGAAACGATTGCCTGGACAGGTTTGGCACCAAGCTGGAGCAGCGTTTTTTAAAACCCGAAATTGAAGCAATGATGAAGGAAGCCGGATTAACAGAGATAAAGTTTGGCGAAAAATCAGCTTTCTGGCATGCCGTAGGAAAAAAATTATAAGGAGAGACTTTTATACCAGGCTGCCATTTTCTTTACCATGGCTTCAGTGGTAAATTCATTCTTATATTTTTCGTAGGCATTTTCTGCTATCAGTTTTGCAACATCGGGGTTCTTAAGTAAATAAATAATCTTTTCGGCTAAAGCCTTGCTGTCACCTTTATTTACCAGCAATGCAGTTTTATCATTTTCCAGTATCTCATTTCCGGCCGGCACATCAAAAGCAATGAGGGGCGTTTTTAAAGCAAGCCCTTCTATAAATACCAAACCAAAAGATTCAAAAAAAGAAGGCTGAATAACTATATCAGAATTGTTGATGTATTGATATGGCTGCTGCACAAAGCCCATAAACTCTACATTGTTTTGCAGGTTGGCTTCTTTTACCCGCTTTTCACAATTTGCCTTTTCATTTCCATCACCCAGTATCAATAATTTTGTTTGCGGAAAAACTTCCAGTATGGCAGGCATGGCTTCAATTAAAAAATGGTGCCCCTTAATAATTTCAATACGCCCAACTGTAATTAATTGTGGATCGGCTTTGCGATAGCTTTCGCCATCCGCCAGTTTATCAAATTCAGGAAATGTAATGCCGTGATGGATATATGGAAAATGTGTGTTGCTGATGCCGAGGTTAAAATACAGGTCGGCCATAGCTTTTGAAACCGCAATATTGATATCTATCTTTCGCAGAATATACCTGGTTATGTGATAATAAAGATCATTTGGCTTTTTATAATTCAGGGGGTCGTATTGCTGCAGCACTTTTTCCTGGTAACCATGCTTGGTTGAAATAATGCGGATATTTTTATTGAAAAAAGTTTTCAAAAATGCTGCCATCAGATCTGCATGAAAAAGATGCGTATGTAAAATATTGATCTTTTCTGCCTTTAAATAATTGTTTACCTTTTTTGCTGTTTTTAAAATGCCATATTTTTCTGCAACAATTAAAGTTGTTTTTACGCCCAAATTATTTACGGCATCGCAATAAGCAGCAAATGTACTTTCTGTTTTCTTTGTACAAACTACTATTAAATCGCAATCAATGCCATAATCCTTCAATCCCGGCAACAAATGCTTTAGGTATTTTTCGGCGCCGCCAACACCGTGTGTATATATTACATGCAAAATTCTCATCAGTCAAGAAATATTTCGTTATACCGCTGCAGCATTTTTTTATTACTGTAATTTTCTGTTGCAAATGTAAAAGCATTAGCAGCCAGTTCTGCAGCTAATTGCGGTTGTTTGATCAACTGAATAATGGCAGCACTCAAAACTGCTGCATTTTTTGCAGGCACCAGCAATCCGTTTTGGTTATGTTTTATCATATTATTTACACCCAACACATCCGAAGCAATAATAGGCATCCTGCATGCCATTACCTGCATAATAGCCGTGCTCATAGTCTCTCCAAGTGTTGCATGTACATATATATCCAGCGAATTGATGAATTGAGGCAAATCAGTCTCTTCCAGCATCCCCGTAAATTCAACAGCATGGCTGATGTTAAGATCCTGCACCTGCTTCTCCAGTGCTGCCTTGCAAACTCCATCTCCTGCAATATAAAGTTTTACAGTACCTTCTCCCGATGATTTTAAAACCTGGGCAAATGCATCAATTAAAGTTGCATGGTCTTTGGTTTCGGAAAGCCGGCTTTGCATACCGATGCTGATACCTGTATGTTTTCTTCCTTCAACAGGCTTGTAAACATCAAGATCAACGCCATTGGGTATTACTGCGGTTCTTTTATCAGAGAAGAAAAGCGCCAGTCGTTTTTTTATAACATCCCGGTATTCGGTACTTAAAAAAACAACTTTGGTAGCTGTAATTAATGAAGCACATAAACCCAGCCAGTTTAATTTTGTTTTTAAATGATTGGGTTGCGTTTCTCTTACAACAATTTTTATTTTTTTTCCAATAAAAAGTAATGCTTTCTTTACAGGAAAAATATAAGAAGAGCTGTGCAGAAAAATGATATCAGGCATGGTTTGCCTGATTATTTTTTCTATCTGCCGGTAAGATGCGAAATCAAACCCTGGCTTCTTCTTTACAAAATACCAGGGGATTTTTCTTTGATCAGCTTTTTGTATATACCCTTCCCTTACTTCCTCGTTTCCAAAAAAAATAATTTCGAATTGATGTTGCTTTTCTTTGTCGGCATCTGCCATGGAAAAAAAAATATTGCCATGCCCACCCAGGCCACTAAATGCTATATGAAGAATTTTCATTTTTATTTTTGCAAATTTACGGTAAATGTAACGTCAACTATTGCCGGTTATTTTTTAAACGTTGTTATCCTATTAAAAAAAGTGGCGATCTCACCGGTTCTTAATTCGTAAGTGGTATCTATTGTTGCCTTAAAGTAAGGGTTGAAAGTAAATATCTTTTTCTTGTATGTATAATACGGGATGTTTGCGTTTTTGCCGGTTGGCCTGGGGTTGGGTTGATAAACCGAACTCACTTCAAGAATAAAAGGCGGGGTGTCAGTATCATCATGCTGAAAGCAAATATCAAATGCACCGCTCGTTAGTTTTAATTTTTTAAAACTACTGATGATCAGTTGCCGCCACTTTTCAGGAAAAGATTCAAAATCTACCATACTGCCATGTGAGGTGGATGTTGGTTTCCAGTTTTCTGCAAGATTAATGCGCCAGTAATGCAATACAATCTCATCACCTGTCAATATTACCCGAAGGTCTTTCCGCATGTCAACCAGGTCCTGTACCAGGAAATCTGAAACTTTTTCTCTCCTTCTTTTTGTTATGATGGCAATGGCTTCCTGCAGACTGTTTACCTTATAAATACCCTGCGAGTGACGGGAGTGTGCTTCTTTGATCAACAAAGGATAACTATGATTTCTTAAAGCGGCTTCTGCATCCTGACCTTCTGTAATAAAAGCTGTACGTGGCTGCGGTATTTCCAAAGCATGAAACTGCTCATGCATGTAGATCTTGTTTTCCCAAAACATGGCTTCAGCAGATGAAGGGTACAAACGATTTCCCAGCGATTCCAACCGGCTGATCTCCCTGATCAGCGGTTTGGTATAATCCTCTTCCTGGCTTTTATTAAATCTTTGAGAAACGGTATACAAAATATTTTTACCGGAAACCGGTTCGGGCAATTTGCCAAAGCACAGGCAAAAACTCCTGTTTTGTTTTATGCAGGCATACACAATAGAAAAATCCAGTACAAAGTATCCGCCCAGAAAGTATTTAAAAAAACCTGCCGGATAATCCTGGTAAAGCCATATTATATTTTCGCTGTTTTTATTTTTTAAACGAAAGAATTTAAACCAGTTGATCTTAAAAATAAATAAGTATAATAAAGAGAGCGCACTAATTAATATTCGCATATTGACTGTTTAAATTG
Source organism: uncultured Chitinophagaceae bacterium (assembly GCA_963715585.1). Lineage (GTDB taxonomy): Bacteria > Bacteroidota > Bacteroidia > Chitinophagales > Chitinophagaceae > Ferruginibacter. Next base: position 3,937,882 of record OY970254.1, read on the forward strand.
TCTATTGTTTCGGCGCCAATATAGGTTACCGGCAATTTTTTCACTGCTGCTATCACGGTTTCATATTTTTTTACTATCCCTTTTTCGTGACCATAGCAGAGGTCATCAATAAAAGTAACAGCTGTATGCTTTTCCGGAATTTTTAAGTACCTGAGCTTGTGGTGTGCAGACTGTACCAAAACCAACATGGTTCTCTGTTGCGGAAAGCCATGTGTTTGTAGCCAGTTTTGGGTAAGGGAAGTATGCCGGAAATTTCTTGCAGTAAGATAAATGATCAAAGTCTCTTCCTGTTGATGTATGGTCTGCAGGTAATTTTTCATTCCTGCAAAGGGAACAATATTGCTTAGCCGCTCAGCTTCCGAGGGCCATTTCTTTAAAAACGTTGGCCAGGTATCGGCAATGGTGTTGTCAATATCCACAAAAAATATTGTGTTTGCTTTTTTATGCTGCTCAATAAAACGGGCTACCTTTCTTCTGTATTTTATATCAATAATAAAAAACAGCATCCGGTATACCAGGTCTTTTATCCTGCCCATCTTATTTCTTTTATTCCGTTCATCAATTGTTTATTTAACCGCATTTTTTATGGCATCAATAATCGTCAGGTTATCTTCAAATGACCTTGATGCGACTCTTATAAACTGGCCATCCAACCCTATTTTATCTGAACAATCCCTTACATACACACCATAATTAACCAGCAGGTTCATGCAAAAATCGAAGGAGGTTATTCCCGGCTCCAATAATTCTATTAATGCAAAATTTGCTTTTGACGGGTAAATTTTTATCTTCTCAATTGCCGCAAGTTCACTCAAAAACATCCGCGTGTTCATGATGTATTTTTTGCGTACAATATTATATTGCCTGATAAATTCAGGCTGGCAGTATATCTTAAAAAAATAATTTGCAAGCCCCGATACGTTCCATAAATACCCGTTGGACAGTAATTGATCAACTCTCTTTTCATTCATGATAGCATAGCCTGCACGTATGCCGGCAATACCAAAATCCTTGCTCATACTTTTTATGATGATGAGGTTTTCGAATTGGTGCATCAGTTCCTCCGCAGTTATTTGAGATAGTTCATCATCTTCATAAGCAAAATGTATAAAGCTTTCATCAATTATGATGTTCTTCACCCAGCTTAATTTTTCAACAACATCCAGTATATCCTGTTTGGTTAAATAGCCACCATTGGGGTTATTGGGATTGATGAGTACAATCGTATCGGGGCGGTGCTGCTCCACAAATGCTATATAATCACTCACAATAATTTTAAAATCGTTTTCCTTCGTAAGCGGATAGTAAACCACTTCCTGATGGGGCTTAATAAATTCGTAGTAAGATGAAAAAGTTGGTATTACAACGCAAATTTTCTTAACCAGGTAGTTATGCAACACAGCCTGTATAGCTTCTATGGCACCATTGGTAACAAATATGTTTTTAGCAGGCGTTCCAATAGCTTTAGAGATGTAATCAGCCACTGCATAATTCTGTGGCGGATAATATTCCAGTACATCCCTAAGCTTATTAGTATCAATCAGATCGTTTTTCAGGTATGTTAAAAAAAGTTCGGTTGCATAGGGATTTGAAAGGAAACAGGCATCCACATCAATTTTAATTTCCGGGATCTCCTGCAGGAAAGTATCGATGCTGGGAGAGTGGCTTCCGGATTTTGATTTAAGTAAAGCAACCTTCTCATAGATTGCCTGAACTTTATTTTCTGTAGTCATTTTTATATCTGGTTATTTTAATTAAGTTCATCGTAAATGGATAACAGGTTTTTAATGTAGATATCTCTTTTTACTGTTTGGGTTGCATATTTTTTTGCTTCAATAGCCATTGCCTCTGTTTTGGTCCGGTTTTCAAAAATGGCAGAAATAATATTTACTGTTCCTTGTACATCATCCAGGCTAAAATATAGCGCATGATCTTTTACAATACTTCTCAACGGGGCAATATCAGATAACAGTAAAGGTATACCAGATGCCATTGCTTCAAATAAAGATAAAGGGAATCCTTCGTACCTGGAAGGCATTATAAAAAGATCATAATCCGGGTAAACCGCAGCCATATCATCGTTTCGCCCCATCATGCGTACTTTAAGCCCCCTACTTTTAATGGTATCCTCGTATGCTGATCTGTCTCCTTCGCCGTATATATCAAGATAAATTTCCTGCTCTTTCAGGTGCTCAAAGATCTCCAGCAGGTATTCAAAATTTTTCAATGGCTTTAAACTGCCCACTGCCAGTAACCTGAGTTGCTTTTTATTACTGTAGTGGTTTTTTACCGTGGTTTCAAAAAAACGGTCAGCAACAAAATTATTCAATACAAACACTTTCCCCTTAAATGGTATGGCACGTAAAAAATCTTCTTTGGCAAATTCAGAAAGGCAGATGATATTACTTTTTCTTTTCTCTAAAAACATCTTCTTTTCCAACAGCCGCATCAACGGCCTTGTTTCTTTATCCATGGAATAGGTACTATGTATTGTATGCACCTGCGGAACAGATGCAGGAAGTACCAGGTTTGTATAAAAACTGGCTGGTGTAAGATGTGTATGCACCAGGTCTATCTTATAGTTTTTAATAGCAGCCTTTATATCTTTCAGCATACGAAAAATATCAAGCCCACCTGTATAATTGAGGTTGGTAACTTTTACACCGGCATCCATTATGCCAGCCAGGTAAGATGATTGATTAAAATAAAGCAGGTAATTGTCTACATGTTCCTGCAGGCCGCCGGGTGCCAGCGAATTGGCCAGCAGTGTTTCGGCACCACCAATGGTTAAGGAGTTGATAACATGCAATACGCTTTTTCTCATGCCTTATTTTGTTAACACAATTAAAGAAAATCCGCCAAATGCCTTAACTGCAAAATCGGGTTTTACTTTATAAAAAAAACGCCGCATCAACTGGATGATCCTGCCGGTAATAGTAAGGCCCTTATTATTTACTTCAAAAGCAGCAGGTGTATAAAACCAGTCAACAACTTCCTGGCCGGCATCTGTTAAAGTAGCCAGGGCTGTATCTTTCATAAAATAGTGCAGGTGGCCGATCTGTTTGCGTGCCGATGCCGGATAATTGGTAAAGATGGACCAAATGTTCATATCCAGCGGAATATGATAGATCTTGTAAGTTGCTTTTGAATTGCATTTTCTTACAAAGCCGATATAGTCTTCCACATGTTCAAATACATCTATCATTAACAACAGATCGAAAGTTTTATCATTTTGCAAAAGATCTTCCTGGTAAAAATTCAGTTTTTCCTTTACCCTTGTTTGTGCAAGCTTAAATGCATCAGGCGCTATCTCGTACCCTGAAAAATTAATTGTTTTATCCGTCAAGCGCTGCTGAAGCTGGTTAAGTATCTCACCGGCACCACAACCGATTTCCACAATAGATGCAGGCTGAAGTTTGTTACGATCTATCAGTTTTAATACCTGTGTGGCTTTCCAGGGCGAATCTTCTGCATGCCAGGTAGGGTTCACGTTTAAATAGCCGCTGTTGGCAGAACTATAATCATTATTGGTTTTAACGTTCATAAAGTAATTACTTATTTCAAAATTGCTTTTTAATAATTTCTGCCAGCATACCAGCCTGGTTTTCTCTGCTGAAAGAGTTAATATAATCTACATCTGGCTTTTGTTCTATAAACCCTTTGATTAATTTTTGCTGTACCAGTTCATTTAATTGCTGCTCCAGTTCTATGGCATCGTTTGCTATTATACCAATATTTGATTTTATCAATATTTCTTCCAGTATATCATGATCATTTGTAAACAATACTACAGGCCTGTAGTATTTGATATAGTCAAATATCTTACTGCTCACAATTCCTTTCATTCCCTGGTGTGAGAGCATTAAAAAAACATCGGCCATTTCATGAATTTTTAATGCTTCCTGGTAATTTACCCTGTCCATCAGTAGTATATTATCAGTGTAACCCTCAAAAACAGGATCGTTGGCAAATTTTGAATTTGCATATTTAGTACCTAAAAAAACAAGTTTAATATCTATTTGCCCTTTATATGCATCAATGAGTTTTTTAAATACTGTTACAGGTGTATTATAATCCTGTTTGTCATAAACAATTCCACTATATAAAAAATTGATCTCATTTTTTTTATGGCCGTTATGTTCAGGTATTTTACCTTCGTTAAAAAAACCATTATATACTACATACCCCTTTTTAACGGTATATTTTTCAATACTCAGTTTTAAAAATTCTGACACAGTAGTAAAACAAGATGCTGTAGCCACCCATTTTTTTTCAAAATATCTGTTCAGCAGGTGAACCGGTTTTGTAAGTACGCCTGCAAGCTCTTTATAATTCTCTGTTGTCCAGCCATCCCTGTAATCAGCTATCCAGGGTATACCGTATTTTTTTTGTGCCAGGTAACCAATCTTAAACAACAGAAAAGGGCTGCCCGTTATCAAGAGTTTGTCTACTTTATTTTTACTTATATAATTTAATGTGTAGGAAATTAAATTGCCATAAGGTAATAATGAACTGAAAAAATAACGGAAAAGCATTTCAACAGCAACATAGACTTTGGCTGAAAGTTTAGCAACAGGATTTAATTTTTTATTGAATGAATTTGTACGGGCATTACCATAAAAAGGAAGAAAATGAACTTCATAACTTTCATTTTTTTCGATAATTACTTCATGGCCTACAGCCTCTTCAAAATAATTTTCAGATACTTTTTTATCAGTCCATTGGCGGGTGATGATAATTGGATAAATACCAAATCTGTTCAAATATTTTGCCCATGAATAAGTACGGTTCGCAGGTGTAAATGTACAGGGTGGAAAATATAATGTGCAGATTAAAAGGCGCATAATTTAAATGTATAACTTAATAATAGAAACTATTTCTTCTGCAGCATGTCCGTTTCCGTATATGTTTTCTATATATGCTCCTGGCTTGTTGCTGAGCACAGTTTGCAAATCATGTAAATTAGTAAACATCAATGTATTCCATCCATTGGTAAGGGTTTCTGTCCATTCAGTTTCGCTCCTGAGGGTAACACATTTTTTACGAAGCATATAAGCCTCTTTTTGCATGCCACCGCTATCTGTAATAATACCATCTGCATACAGTTGATAACAGATACTCTGCAGGTAACCAACAGGAGGTATAAATTCGATGTTACTGAAATTTGCCTGTTGCAAACCAAATGACTGTAATCGGGCAATAGTGCGTGGGTGAATGGCAAAAACAACTTTTTTATCAAGGCCGTTAAATGCATCCAGTATTTGCTTAAGTTGCTGCTTATCGTCTGTATTGTAAGGCCGGTGTATGGTAGCAAAGTAATAGGGGTAATTGATCAGCTGCTTTACTTTTGGCTTTATAAGCTCCAGCATATCACACATTACATCACCACAAACAAAAATTTTATTGTGTACAATCCCTTCGTTGCGCAGGTTTTCAACAGCCGTTTTAGTTGGACAAAATAAAAGCGTTGCAAATTCATCAGCAACAATCCTGTTAATTTCTTCGGGCATGGTTCGGTTAAAACTTCTTAAGCCGGCTTCTATATGAATGATTGGCACCATTAATTTAGCGGCAACCAGTGTTGCGGCTAAAGTTGAATTTGTATCTCCATAAACCAAAAGGGCGTCTGGTTTTTCATGCATGCAGACTTTTTCAATTTCTGTCATCATAATCCCTGTTTGTTCTGCCTGCATTTTACTGCCACCAATATCAAACAGGTAATCTGGTTGGGGAATGTGCAGTTCATTAAAAAAAATTGCGCTCATATTTTCATCATAATGCTGGCCGGTATGCACAGTTATAGATTGAAAATGTTTTTGCAGTTGCAATTGCAACGGCGCATGTTTAATAAACTGGGGCCTTGCCCCTATAACAGAAATTATTTTTTTCATGTAAATAGTTCTGCAGCCATCCAGATCTTCCAGTCATTATTATATACCTGGCCAGCTGGCTTGCTTTTTTTATCGTTCCCGTTTTTTATGAGGATATTTTTATCAGACAGGAATTGTTTGGAATGTTGAATTCTTTCCCTGATATAAGGCTGATCCATCCAATTCTGATATGGTGGCTCATATCCGATTTTATCTTTTCTCCAGCGAATAGCTGGCGGTAACTCGTTACCAAATGTTTGCCGCATGATCCATTTGGTCCACCCGTTATTCATCTTCATCTCTGCGGGTAAAGTTAATAAAAACTCAACCAACTCATGGTAAAGAAATGGCAGTCTCACTTCTCTGCTATGTGCCATACTGTTGCGGTCAGCATATCGTAGCAGTTCCTGCATACCATGTTTAAAAGTGCTGTGGTACAATGCATGATTCAGACTTTCAAGCTGAGGCAGGATCTCATAAGATGATTTTCGATAGGTTCTGTAAAAATCCGTATTGAATACCGGGTTCTTTAACTGCTGGTAATGATGGAATAATTTACGGATCGAAGGCGCATTTTTCCCAGCCATCAATTTAATTTTATTACCCATTCCCATCCTGATATCTGCATTAATAGCACTACTTCCATGCATGGCTGCATAAGCAGCGGTTTCATTTTTATAATTCTCTTTATTTGTTTTACTCAGTTCTTTAAAAAATGATTTATAAAAAACATGGTAACCGGCCAGAATTTCATCTGCTCCCTGCCCATCAAGTAATACGGTAACATTATTTTCTTTTGCCAGTTGCATCACACAATATTGAACATAAATACTTGCGCTTCCGTAAGGTTCTTCCTGGTGCCAATTCAGTTTATCAATAGATTTAATCAACCCCTTATCATCGGGTGTAATAAAATGAGGGTTAACATTGGTTGCTGCAATCACATAATCCATGTAATTACGCTCATCTTTTATAAAGCCCGGAAAAACAGCTGAGAAAGTATCCTGCTGCTGGCCTGTACCTTTTTTCAAGGCATCGATTACTGTAACTACAAGGCTGCTGTCAAGTCCACCACTCAAACTGCTGCCCACTGTTACATCACTACGGAGCCGGCGTTTTACTGAGGTATAAAACAGTTCTTTAAATTTTTCTTCGGCCTGGTTAATTGTGATGCTGTAATTGGTATTACGCCAGTCAATATCGTAATATTGTTTTATTGACATTCTACAATCACCAACAGATAATTTTATGTAATGGCTATGTGGCAAACGTGTGCAGTTTTCATAAAATGTTTCGCTGAGATCGTTGGGGTTATCGAGATAGTTATAGCTTAGGTAATTATACAGCATGCTGTTATTCACTTTCTTCGTCACTCCGGCTTCCCAAAGGCATTTCATTTCGCTGCCAAATAAAAAATGCTTGCCGGGTTCATAATTATAAAAGAATGGCTTTTCCCCAAAGCGGTCACGGGCAGCAAAAATCTCATTTTCTTTCTCATCATATATTACAAAGGAGAACATGCCATCCAGCAATCGCAAACAGTTTTCTTTATCTCTGTCGTACAATGCCAGCAGCACTTCTGTATCACTGGAGGTTTTAAAAACATACCCTTGTTTTACCAATGTATCTTTCAATTCCAGGTAATTATAAATTTCTCCATTAAAAACAAGGTGATACCTGCCCAGGTAATGCATAGGCTGGTCTGCCTCATGACTTAAATCAATGATAGATAACCGACGGTGACCAAGCCCAACGTTTCCATTATTGCTAACCCAATGGCCTTCGCCATCGGGGCCACGATGAGCAATGATATCAGTCATTTTTTTTAACCGCTGTTTGTTAACATCATTATTGTTAACAGAAATTACACCCGCTATTCCACACATAATTTACAAATCAGTTTTTAAAATAGGGTTTTTCATTTTTAATCTTGATAAAACCATTTGCAGCTTTGCTTTGTTGGCAATGATAACAAAGATCAGCAGTACAAAAGAAGTAATGAACTTAATGGCAATTTGCAAACCGAGGCTGTTAAAGCTAATGAACCTTACCATAACAACAACAGCAGCCATAACCGCCATAGCGATCAAAACCTCGGCATATTTATAAGGAACAGGATAAACTTTTTGCCCTTTGTAAAAAAGATAAGCCGGTACAAGTAATTGTGCCGCTACCGTTGCAATAGCAGAACCTTCTTTACCATATTTTGGAATAAGGATGATATCTAAAATAATTGTGAGTATGGTTGCAAAAAGCATGGCATATCCATACGGGGCCGTAACCTTTGCAATAGAAATACCAATACTTGCTATATAAGTAAAGCCTATCAATACCAGGTTATATCCTAAAATACCGGCCACCCAGGCAGCACCATAATAGGCTGGTGCAGTTAACAACATCAATATCTCGGGTGCGAATAACATAAGCGATGCTGCTAAAAAGCCCATGGCATAACCGAACAATAAAAAAACATTGGCATATACCTGTTTAGCATTATCATCATTCATTATTGAAAATGCAAATGGGCCCCATGCCTGTTGAAATGCCCCGGTAAATAAAGTGATGCCTGCAGCCAGGCTTGCACCAATACCAAACAAACCTACCTCGGCCTTGTCTTTAAAATAAGCCAGGAAATATGAATCGGTGCTGTTAAGCAACCAATACGCAATAGCTGCCGGAATAAAAGGCAGTGCGTATTTAAGCATGAGCTTTAAACGTGCCTTGCTGAAATATTGTAAGCTAAACCATCCCTGCATTTGTTGTAAGGCAACTATACTGAAAATGGCTGAAGAAATAGTCAGTGCTGCAAATACCCCGTTAATATGCCAGTGTAAAATAATTACAAACAATACCGAAAGCCCAATGGTGACCACGGTTTGAGAAACAGAAAATATGACAGTGGCAACCGGCCTTCGGTGTACACGGTACCAATTGCTGATTATACCGGGCAGCATATTCGTTACCAAAGTAATAGCTGGCAGGATAAAATAAATGGGTTTTCCGTCTTCTTTAAAAAATCTATTTACCAAATACGGGCTGAGTATGATAACGATAATTGCTATGGATACTGATAAAAAAAACTGGAACCAGATCCAGGTACCAAATGTTTTTTTATGGTCCGATTCTTCATTACTGTCGTAAAACCATCTGCCGGTGGCAGTATCCATCGCACAAATTACCAGTAAAGCCAATAAATAAAATGTAGTGTTTATCAGGTTGATGATGCCATAATCAGCAGGAACAAACAGCCTGGTATAAATAGGTATCAGAAAAATACCGATCATCCTGGTAACAATACCGGACAATCCGTAGATCAAAGAATCGCTGCCTAATTGTTTAAGCTGTTTAAGCATTTAAGGTTTTCTTTACTTTATATGCTGATCTATAAATATCAGCCAGGTATTTTACAATGTTGTCTATATCAAAATAGTTTTCGGCAAAGGCCCTGCTTTGTTTACCAATATCATGCCTTAACTGAGCATCGCTGATGAGTTTTACCAGCTGTTCCTTTAAATTATCTGGGTTGGTATTAACAACAGGGCAATCTGCCGGTAATCCTCCTTCAAAAACTTCTTTCATGATATAACACATAACCGGTTTTCCCATGGCCATTGCTTCCATCATAGCTGCTCCATGTGAGCCTATATTGATCTGGTCAAGAAAAATATCAGCCTTACTCATTACATCAAGAACCTGTTCCCGGGTCATGTCATGAAGCAAAATAAATTCAAAGTCATAAGATGCTTTCAGTTCATTGATCGCAGCTATTATCAGATCAGTTCCCTTACAGATTTTTGCAGTAGGCGAATGAACAATAACGGGCTTTGTATTGGTTATGGAAGGATAAGCCGGTGTGATTTTTTTTACATCCAATCTCAAATAAGAAGGGTAAGTTGTTTTGAATAATTGTTTCTGAATATAGATATTCATTTCGGGGATGATGAGAGGAATAGCGCCAGCTTGCTGAAACCTCTTCTGTCTTGCCAATGACCCCTCCCTGCTTTCCAGGTTATTATATTCATAACCATGATCAAATATTCTTGCATAATATGGATTTATTTTTTTACAGATATCGGGGATCCTTACTTCGGATCCAACCCATTCAATAAAAAGCGGTTTACCCGATTCAGCAACCCATTTTAAATCTTCATAATCTGGAAACACCGCATCCCAATGGTAATGCAGCACATCTGCCCATTTAAGTAATTTATAGATCCTTCTTTTATAGGTGAGTTTATGCCATAACCATTTAAAGGGCTTACGTTTTGAATATCCAAGGGGAATATGAACCGTACTTGGATATGTGTGTTGATATTTGTGTTTTTCAAGCACCAGGCATTTTGCCTGTATACCTTCTATTCTATTCAATGCTTCTGCTGTCGCAGAAGGCATGGAGGCCATATTATGAGGTAATATTAAAATATTCATGTGTACAGGGGCTCAATACAAACGATCATTGGCCGTGTTTTTAATAAAATTATTGCATGAAGAACCGGTTAATAATGAATTGTTCTATATGCATTTTAGAAAAGTATTTACAACCGTGCTTTATTCTTTTTTACGAAGCAGGTTATAAAGATTAATGAGTTCTGATTCCACATCAATATTTAACCTCATCCTGATAGATTTCCAGGTTTTACCGGGTGAAAAAATTTCTTCATTTTCATATTGCAAATGGTTGATGGCAATGATTCCATCGCCGGTCATGATATGAGACTCGCCGGTTTGGTTATCATTAAACAGTACATGGCCCGGTATACCGACATCTTCCGTTTTTTCTTTTACGATACGGCTTCCCCAGATATATAATTTTTTTATCCCGTCATTCAATTTAACAAAACAGTATGCCCCGCTATAAGGTTTGGTTGAAGCCCTGATCAACACATCAATATCCCTGGCTGATGAACTCCAGTCAATCTTACTATCAACCGGTAACCTCGGATAACAGCGAAATGGGGCTTGGCCGGTGGCTCCCTGTACTTCTTCTTCTATATTTCCTAAAACTATATTATTCAAAACTTCAAGGAACATGCCTGGCGTTTCTTTTTGCCAAAAATCTACCAGGTCTTTAACGGTTGTGGTATCTGTTAACAGCACGCTTCTTTTTAATAAAACATTTCCCGAATCTAATTCTCCTGCATCCATTTTATGAATAGCAAGAACCACCCTGGGTTCATGCCTGATCATTGCCCAATTGAAAATGGCATTACCCCTGTAAGCCGGTAAATCGCCCGGGTGTGCATTCAGTATACCATTCTTAAACAGGTCGATCGTTTCTTTTTTTATTACCGATATCCAGTTAATACTTATCGCTATATCTGGTTGACAGTTTTGAATAAACTCCTGCGATACTTTATTGATGCTGTTTGTTAATAAAAACGGGCAGCCAATCTCTTTCGCAAGCAACTCAAAATCTTCTTCTTTTTTTGAATACTCCGGAGAGGCACGTGCAGTTATGATTCCACAAACCGTAAAATGTTTGGACAATAATACAGTTGTGTCGTATAAGATTTCTGTTCTACCTATTATTAAAATCTTCATGGTATGATTTTCTGTATATATCTGAAATGGAGATCATTTTACTGGTTTGCTTTTTTTCATCCTTTATAAATTGCAGCAAACTGGTAAACCAATCCCTGATGCCGGGCTTGCTGTTGTTTTTAAAATCCAGCAATCTTTTATCATCATGGTAATATTGTTTATACTCATCGTAGTGTTCTAAAGAGGAAGTGTTTAAATACAAATGAATAGGATGAAAATCAAAAACCTTTAGCCCATTGCTGTTTAGTATGGCTGCATCTTCAAGCGCATTTTTTTTTCCGCTCATGATGTAGTTAAAGGTATCCATAAAGAAAATGGGTATTTCAACTACAGTTGGCGAGATCATAAAAGGTTTTATCCCTGGTTCCCTGTACATCATTTGATTACTTTGATACTCGATATTGTATTTATGATATATCGCTCTTAATCTTTCAGAAAAAAATAAAGAATGGGAACGTACCCCTTTCGCTTCCGGGAAATCATTTAACCTTTCGCAAAAATGTTTTTCAAAATCAACACTGGTATAATTAGGATGCAGAGCTATTTCATGACCCTTAATATCAACATCGGTTTTATTGGTCATGAACAAGGTAGCTTCAACCTGGTAATCGTCCAATAGCTGCAAAGTATCTTCCAGTATGGCATCAGAAACCCAATCGGTATCAATTGAGATCACAAAATTATTTTCCATAATCAGCTTTAACTACTTTAAAAAATACATTTTTTCTCCATTCATCTACTTTAATTTCCAATTCTTCATGGATCTTCAAATCAGCTTCCTCTAGATAACCTTTTAATTCGCTTACGGTAAACCTCTTAAAATGAAATGGATCCTGTGCTCCTTCCGGAACCTGAAGTTTTGTATACCACTCAGGGCTTTCTTTTGGCTTAGGTGTATTCGGATCTTTTTCACCAATCCAGATACAGATCATCCCGTCTGCTTTTAAAACACGTTTAGCATCAAGCAACGTTTCTACAGGATTTATAAAATGATCAAGTGAGGTAGCGTAGATCACCTGGTCAAATAATTCATTTTTAAAAGGCAGGTATTCACCCAACCCCTGTACAAAAGGAAATTTTCTAGGTTGCTGTCCTGCAAGCGGATCTAACCCGATAAAGTTATATTCGTTTGGGGATTGTACATATTCAAAATGAGTGGGCATTTCTTGTGGGCCAACACCTATATCCAGTACCAGTCCTTTGTAATTACAAAATTCACCAAAACTTATATAATCTTTACGTGGACCAACTCCCAGATTATTAGTTGGATTGTTTTCATATGTTGTTACGCCGTTATCCTGCAATTGTTCCCAAACCTTCCATATCTCACTGTCCAGTACTTTTAAATTTTTAGGAATAAAATTCCAAAAACCTTCTTTGTTATCATAACTACTGCCAGTCTCTTCAGAAAGCAATACAGTTCCGTTATTGCGCAGTGGTTTCTTACTTACCGGGCAAACAAAATACTCCGTGTTTATTTCATTCATGTTTATTTATTTAAAAGATTTTCAATTTTTTAGTTTCCCTTTTACTGTAATGCCATAAAAATCCACAAACTCATGTGTTATGGTCAAGCCATTCTGTGTAAACCATTCCCTTACTTCTTCAATGGTATGACGGGTACAATCCTGGGGATGATACCAATCATAATTGATCACTGCATTATCTTCAAAACTGAATTCATTGTTCCAGAATATCTTGGCAAAAAAGTGGTAGATAAATCGCTGCAGGTCGTACTCTCCTTCAGGGATCTGCAGAACATCAACTGCAGGGATCTGCAGTTTTATATTTTGTGCCGATAAGGCTTTTCCCAATTCAGTGATCTGCCTGCATTGGGCCATGGCAGTTTCATAATCCATACCGGCTATTTTTTCTCTTACATAATCATCTACAAATTCACGGGCAGGAGCTTTTTGTTTATACACATAAATAGCGATCTCACCATCCTTTTCCAACAGTTTCACCAGGTTATCAAAACCTTTGCGTGCATTACCTGTATGGTGTAATACTTCCTGGCAATAGATATAATCAAATTTGCCAAGTTCTGCCATATCATCCAACAGGTTCTTTGTATAAAATTTTACATTTTTATATTGCTCCAGGTTCTTTGCTGCCACATCCGCCGCTGTAAGATCAATACCCACTACTTCTGTTGTTTCAGGATCTGAATAAGTACGCAGTAAAGCTGTTACCCTGCCATTACCGCATCCGCCATCTAATATCCTTTTCTTGGTTTTAAGATATTCCCGGAGCCCTTCTCCATCATTAAAACCATTGCGTTGCACTATCCATTTAAAGATATCCGAAGCAGGATCAAGTGTATTATCAAAAGCAAGGCTTGTATTCTTATGCCATTTATCGCTAAAGCTTTTTGCTGTATTGGTATCTGCCATTTTTTAAATTATATGAGTGTTTTAATTCCTTCCGAAAATTTTATGGAGGGTTTAACCAGTAAATTATTCATTTGGGAAATGTTGCCCATTAAATGATTGGGTGCCTTTTCTTCAATATTGAACTGAGGTTTTTTATCAACAACAGTTCCTATGATCTCACAAATCCCTTTTAAACACAAAACATCCGGGCCGCCTGCATTTATTATATGACTGCCTTGTAATTCCAGGGCTGCCCTAATTGCATTTGCTGCATCTGCTGCATGTAAAGGATTTATTTTAATTCCTTCTTTTCCTGAAAGTGTTATTGAATTTCCCTGCTGTACATTATTAACCAGCCTGGGAATCAGCATATCCTTTCGCTGCCCTTTTCCGTAAACAAAAAAGAACCTCAGCTGCTGCACATCAAGCAAAGAAGTATAATTATTGAGGATAACTTCGCTGCAATGCTTGGTACCCAGGTAAAACCCCATTTCTTTTTTATAAATAATTTCCTGTTCCTCCGTAAATGCTTCATCGCTGTTGCCGTAAATACCGGCAGATGATGCATAGATGAATTTTTTAACACCGGTCTTTACTGCAAAGTCTATAAGATTTAATGTGCTCACCGTATTGGTATTAAAAACTTCTTTTGCCTTACCCGGAAAATCTCTGAAATCTTCACTTTGTGCAAGGTGTATAACAGCATCAATACCGGCAGGCAGTATATCAGTTGACCAATCTTTCGAAAAATCAATCCTGAAGTTGTTTGAACTGTCGATCTTTCCGGAAACAGTAAACAGCTCATGCTCTGCTTCCAGTAATGGAACCAGGTGTGATCCAATAAGTCCTCCTGCGCCGGTGATCAAAATCCGCATGTTAAATTTTTTCGTTGTTAAGAAACAGCCTGCACCACCATTCAAAATTCATAAAACTCCATAATAACAGGCGATGGTTAATGCCTTTATTACAATGTTCATCTATGATCTGCTTTACATAATCAGGATTGATGAATTCTGCACTGGCAATATTTTTACCCAGTAACAATTCTTTTACATATTGTGCATTTTCGCCCCTGTACCAGCTTTCGTCGGGTGCACTGAAGCCTTGCTTTTTTCGGTTCACGATTTTTTCCGGCAGGATCTGGCTCATCGCATTCCGCAAAACATTTTTTCCATCGTCATATTGCTGAAACAATTTGTGCTTATTACCGGCAAGGTTCTCGTCGATGCGTTTCATATTCTCCAGATTTGCTAACTTATATCTTACCGGTATCTTTTGCGCAAAATCAACCAACTCGTTATCCAAAAAAGGAAATCTTTCTTCAAGTCCGTTGGCCATGGCTAATTTATCGCCAACCAACAGTAAACCCGGCAGGAATGTTTTTATTTCGAAGTACAAACTGTTTTGTATATGCTCTTCGGGAGTATTGTACTTTAGATTTTTATTAAAAGTAAATACCCTTTCAAAAACCTGGCGTGGTGCATTTATATCTATCTGCGCCTGGATATGCGGTTGAAAAAGTTTGGGTTTATCTTCATCCATTACCAAACGCTGCCAGAAGCCATAATAATTTTCAAAGAATTCGGGTGCATTCAATGATTTAAAAACACGGTAATACCGCCATGGATAACCACCATATAATTCATCGCCGCCTGTACCCTGCAAACATACTTTTACAAATTTACTGGCTAACCTGCTGATATAATAATTAGGATAGCTCATCCCCACCCGCAGGTCTTCCAGGTGCCATACAACCCTTGGTAAACTCCAGCGAATATCACCGGCATTTAGTACCTGTTCATAATGTTCAGACTTAATAAAATTTGCTGTTAATTCCGCATCAACCCTCTCATCAAAACCGCTTTCGGTTCCCAGTACTTCACTCATTTCAAAGCCCGCTGTAAAAGTGTACATCCGGTCTACATGTTTGCTGGCCAGCACGCTGAGTGAACCGCTATCCATTCCACCACTCAAATAACTACCCACCGGCACATCTGCAACCATTTGTCTTTCTACAGCTTTTGATAAGAGCCTTTCGGTTTCTGCACTTGCATCTTCTGCCGACATGGTATTATCCGGTTCCGTAAAATTATAATCCCACCAGGAGCGGTGCCTGAAGTCGGGTTCTTCTGTACTGATTTTTATCGTATTGGCCGGGGGCAACATCGTTACACCTTTGAATAAAGTATGATAGGCAAATAAATTCTGGAAAGTAAAATATTCATTTAAGGCAACAGGGTTTAGCTCTACTTTAAAAGCAGGGTGCTGCATAAATGCTTTTATTTCGGAAGCAAATAAAAACACAGAACCATTTTGAAAATAATACAATGGTTTTACACCAAACCTGTCCCTGCTTAACCACAATTCTTTTTTTGTTTTATGCCAGGCAGCAATGGCAAACATGCCATCGAGTCGCTCAAAAAAAGAAGGACCATACTCAGCAAGGCCTTCCGCAATTACTTCTGTATCACTCGTAGATCTGAAAGCATGTCCTTTCGATTGTAGTTCTTTTTTAAGTATAGGAAAATTATAAATGCATCCGTTAAAAACAATAGTCCATTCTTCATTATGTGAAGACATAGGCTGGGCGCCATTTGAAGAAACATCAAGTATAGCAAGCCTTCTGTGGCCAAGCCCCATATATTCATCAACAAAAACGCCTTCGCCATCAGGCCCCCTGTGTGCAATGGCGTCTGTCATTGATTTTAAAGAGCCGGCTGATGCCGGTTCCTTGTTAAAATTAAATATGCCTGCTATACCACACATGTTATATCTCTTTGTTTTGTCCCCGCCATTCAATCAATTTATTTAACCCTTCTTCCAGTGAGTAGTTATATTTAAAGCCCAATTCCTTTTCTGCTTTCTCCCTGCTGCCGATGCGGTTTTGCACCAATGCACGAGCATCATCTTCACTATAGGGTTTATAAGTAACTTTCAAATTGCTATTCTTTAAACGAAGAATGGTATCGCAAAGCTCTTTGATAGATGTTTGCACTTCTGTACCCACATTGTAAAATCCAAATGGCACATCAGTCTGCATGGCTTTAATATTGCATTTGGCAACATCTTCCACATAAACAAAATCATAGGCCTGCGATCCATCACCATTTATGGTAGGCGCTTCATTGGCATCTATCTTATTCAGCATAATTGGTATTACCCCTGTATAAGCTGCTGTTTGATCCTGGTGGGGGCCATACACATTCATATAGCGCAAGCCAATTACCTGCAAACCATACCGGTCGTTAAAAGCCGTTGCCATGGCTTCACCGGCAATTTTTGTTGCACCGTAAAAGTTTTTATTATTGTAAGGATGCGCTTCGGTCATGGGTAATTCAACAGCATCGCCATACACAGATGCAGATGATGACCAGACTAATTTTTTGACATTATTTTTAACACAGGCTTCCAGTACATTGAAAGTACCTGCAATGTTTACATCAAAAGCTGTACGTGGATAATCCTTGCAATGCAGCAGCCACATGGCAGCCAGGCAAAAAACATAATCCACTCCTTTCATGGCGTCATTCAAAATATCTATTTCACGAATGTCGCCGCCCACCGGGTAAATTTTGCATCGGTTGTCTTTTAATGCTTCAGTGAGGTATTCTTTCTTACCACGGGCAAAATTGTCATAAACAATTACTTCGCCTACGTTTTCTTTAAGCAATTCAGTAACAACAAAACTGCCGATAAAACCAGCACCGCCAATTACCAAACATTTTGAGTTATTTAATTCCATACTTATTTAATTATATTTTGTAATTCCTGATCGTATGCACCAATTCAATGGCCTTTAATGTTTCACTTATGGGAAACCCATTCCCTTTAAGTATCTCCTCGTAGCTTTTTGTATGTAACTCTGTAAATCCATCGCTGAACTCAAATCCATCGCCATCGATAGTTAGCGTACGGAAAGTTCTTTTACCAGCAGCTTTTGCCTCATTCGGTAATTTGTTGGCATCAATGCTCAGCATCCAGTTTACATTTGCCCTTTCCAGTTCTAATTGTCCCGAGGCAATTTGTGTAGTATGTTCTGTAACTGTATTTGTTTTTACATCACCAAAAATCCATATCAACATATCAAAAAAATGTACGCCTATGTTTGTTGCAATGCCACCACTTTTTTCTATATCACCCTTCCAGCTGGTATGGTACCAATGCCCACGTGATGTGATGTATTGTAAATTAACTGTGAACTTTTTATCTGCAGGTGCAGCTGCAATTTTTTCTTTTAAAGCAATGATAGCAGGATGCAGGCGTAATTGTAAAATCGTAAACACTTCGCCGCCTGCTTCTTTTTCAATTTCCATCAGGGCTTCAATATTCCACGGGTTCAGCACAACCGGTTTTTCGCAAATTACACTGGCACCAATTCGCAGGCCAAAACGGATATGCGCATCATGCAAATAGTTTGGACTGCAAACCGAAACAAAATCGGTTTTATTGCCTTGCCTTTTTAGCTTTTCCAGGTGCCGGTCAAAGCGCTCAAACTCTGTAAAAAAATCTGCATCCGGAAAATAACTATCCATAATGCCTACCGAATCGTGTTTATCTAAGGCAGCTATCAGGTTGTTACCTGTATCTTTTATGGCTTTCATATGCCTGGGTGCTATATAGCCGCCTGCCCCAATTATTGCAAAATTTTTCACTCGTTATTTTTTAATTGTTGTTACCTGCTCCAGATCAGCAGTTTTTCATTAATATTTTTTGTTTCCTTTAATGCTGCAAATTCTTCCACAGAGTAAATTACATACCTGATCTTTCTCTTTACCAATGGTTCGGCTTTTTGAATAAGGTCGGTCAGGTAGTTTGTATTTACTGTGCCTACCAATTCCAGGTCAATCACATTATTATCGCGGCCCTTTGCAAACTCGCCCGATAAATAAACCCTTTCTACTTCACCCAGTTGACTGATCAC
This sequence comes from uncultured Chitinophagaceae bacterium, assembly GCA_963715585.1. GTDB lineage: Bacteria > Bacteroidota > Bacteroidia > Chitinophagales > Chitinophagaceae > Ferruginibacter. The sequence continues at coordinate 3,956,586 of OY970254.1, forward strand.
GTTCTCAATAATGGTATCAATACCTACATATTTTCTGATGATGCTGTTCAGATCAAAAAAAAGCGGGTGCTTTACATTGGCAGTGAAGTATTTCTTATTACCCTGCACATCGCTGCTTACCATACCGGCTTTTTCAAGTTTGTTTAATTCAAGCCTGATAGCATTGGTACTTTCACCAAATTCTTCCTCAAGCCCACGCAGGTAAGCCCGGTTACTGCTGTTTAAAAAAAACTTGAGCAGTAATTTAATACGTGTTTTTGAGGAAATAAGTGCTTCTATCATTAATATTGAGTAAATAAACTACTCAAAATTAGCATGTTTTTGAGAAGTTCCAAGCTTAAGACGGTTTTTTTTGTAAAAAAGTTGTGGAAGAGAGAAAATAAAATTCAGACAATTAACTACTTACGGGTTACTTTATTGTTGCTAAGCTGATAAGCTATACCGCTTTCACTGCAGATGGCATTTCCTTCTTTGTCAAATTGTAATTTCTGGCCATATTCACTCATCCAGCCGGTTTGGCGCCCAGGGTTACCAACAATTAAAGCATAGGCTGGTACATCTTTGGTTACTACGGCACCGGCACCTATAAATGCAAACTCGCCAATGGTATGGCCACATACAATGGTTGCGTTTGCTCCAATACTGGCTCCTTTTTTTATTAAAGTGGTTTTGTACTCGCTTTTGCGGCTTACAGCACTACGTGGATTTATAACATTGGTAAGTACAGCACTTGGCCCCAGGAAAACATCATCCTCGCAAATCACACCCTCATAAATACTCACATTATTTTGTACCCTCACATTATTTCCTAAAACAACTTTAGGAGATACCACCACATTTTGCCCCAGGTTGCAATTATTACCAATTACAGCACCCGACATCACATGAGAGAAATGCCAGATTTTGGTTCCTTCGCCAATCACACAATTGTCATCAATTATAGAGCTGGGGTGTACATAATAACTCATCGGTAAAATTTTATTGAGATATCTTTTTTAAATATTCGCCATAGCCACTTTTCTCAAGTTCTTTGGCCAGTTGCAACAAATCCTCTTTACCTATAAAACCCATACGCCACGCAATTTCTTCAGGACAACCAATTTTTAAGCCCTGCCTTTTTTCTATTACCCGTACATATTCTGCTGCGTCACCCAGGCTTTCAAATGTACCTGTGTCAAGCCAGGCAAAGCCACGATCGAGCACCGCAACCTTTAATTTTTTTTGTTGCAGATAAAAGTCATTCACTGTAGTTATTTCATATTCGCCCCTTGAACTGGGTTTAATATTCTTTGCAATTTCAACCACGTTGTTATCATAAAAATATAAACCGGGTACTGCATAATTGCTTTTGGGCGATATTGGCTTTTCCTCAATGCTTACAGCGTTTTTATCTGCATCAAACTCAACAACACCATAGCGCTCCGGATCACTCACCGGGTAGGCAAAAATTACTGCTCCTGCAGGATCAACACTTTGCTGTAATAATTTACTGAAGCCACTGCCATAAAAAATATTATCGCCCAAAACCAATGCAACACTGTCGTTACCAATAAATTTTTCTCCAATTACAAAAGCCTGTGCAAGGCCGTTAGGCACTTCCTGTTTGGCATACTCAATGACACAGCCCCACTGGCTTCCATCGCCCAGTAATCTTTTAAACTGATCCTGGTCTTCGGGAGTGGTAATTACCAAAATCTCTTTTATACCAGCCAGCATTAATGTGCTTAGCGGATAATAAATCATCGGTTTATCATACACAGGCATCAGTTGTTTACTAATTCCTTTTGTAATAGGATATAGCCTTGTACCCGAGCCACCTGCCAGTATTATTCCTTTCATACAGTTATTGGTTATGATATTGTTGGTTGTAATATTTTTGATAATCACCGCTGGTTACATGATTCAGCCACTCGCTGTTTGCCAGGTACCAGTCAATTGTTTTAGAAATACCTTCTTCAAATTGCAAAGAAGGCATCCAGCCCAGTTCTTCTTTAAGTTTAGTTGCATCAATGGCATAACGCAGATCGTGGCCTGCACGATCGGTTACATAAGTTATCAGTTTTTCTGATGTGCCGTTTTCTTTACCCAGTTTTTCATCCATCTGCCTGCATAGTTCTTTTACCAGGTCAATATTCGTCCATTCATTATGGCCGCCAATATTGTATGTTTCTCCAATTTTTCCATTATGAAAAACAACATCAATGGCCCTTGCATGATCTTCCACATATAACCAATCCCTCACGTTCTCTCCTTTACCATAAATAGGCAATGGTTTATTGTTGATGATATTGTGAATACAAAGCGGTATCAGTTTTTCAGGAAAATGAAACGGCCCGTAATTATTGCTGCAGTTGCTGATCTTCACCGGTAATTTATAGGTATGGTAAAATGCACGTACCATATGATCGGATGAGGCTTTGGAAGCAGAGTATGGGCTTCGGGGATCGTAAGCTGTTTCTTCTGTAAAAAACCCTTCTGAACCCAATGATCCATATACTTCATCAGTTGAAATATGATAGAAGATCTTGTCTTCCATATTACCCACCCAGGTTTCTTTGGCTGCAAGCAGCAAAGAGCCGGTACCCAACACATTGGTTGTAATAAATGCCAGCGGATCAGTGATCGACCTGTCTACATGGCTTTCGGCAGCACAATGCAGCACTGCAGTAAATTTGTGTTCGGTAAATAATTTGCGCAAAAAATCCAGGTCGGTAATATCTCCTTTTACAAACTGATAGTTAGGTTCATTTTCAATATCTCTTAAATTTTCCAGATTGCCTGCATAGGTCAGTTTATCAAGATTAACGATTTTGTATTGAGGATATTTTTTTACAAATAACCTGGTTAAATGAGAACCGATAAAACCGGCACCACCGGTGAGTAAAATAGTATGCATATAGTTGATTGCATTTAGCGGGGCAAAAATAAGATTAATTATTTGTGAATAAACCTATAGGGTTTGCCGGACGGCAATGCAGCGCTGCAAAACCTATAGGTTTTACAACCCCGCAAAAGCCACATGAAAATACTGTTTGATTTCATTCACATCAAACTGCTCGGCTCTTTTTGCGGCTTTGGCTAAAAACCGGTTTCGCAAAGCTTCGTCTTCCATCATTTTTTTCATGGCATTGGCAAGCGATATCACATCTTTAACAGGTGTTAATATTCCGTATTCGCCAATTTCATAATTATTAAGGGCCCGGTGGTGCAGGTCTGTATCCGGTGCCAGCAATTCTCTTGGGCCCGAGCTGCAATCTGTTGAAATTACCGGCTTGCCACAGGCAAGCGCTTCAATTAATACATTGGGAAATCCTTCAACATTGGAGCTTAACACAAAACAATCGCTGCGGTTTACATACTTAAAAGGGTTTTTATCAAAGCCGCAAAAGATGATCTTGTCCATTAATCCCAGGTCTTTTACCTTTTGTTTCAGCTCCTCCTCCATTACACCTGCCCCCACGATCAGTAATTTACAGGGCAGATTTTTTAAAATAAAAAAAGCCTGTATCAGCAAAAGCTGATTTTTTTCTTTGCGCAAATTACCTACGGTAATAAAATGAAAAACATCTTTCTCAAAAACAAAATCAGGTTCTTCGGCTGCGTTGGATTTTATCAGCTCCAGGTCAACCGGGTTATAAATTACCCGAACCGGTGTTTTTATTTTAAAGTTCTCAACCAGGTCGGTTTGTATTGCATAAGAGTTTGCCAAAATAATATCTGCCCGCTTATAAGAATACATGACCATGAATTTTGAAAACATACGGTAAATGGCCGAATGGCTTTCCTGCATGGTGGTTTGGTGAGTACCTTCGCACATAATAACACGGCCCTTATATCCCAAAAAACTTTTCATAATGGCATTGATATAGCAGGGACGGTATAAAAAAGCTACCGAATTATTAATGCCGTTCTTTTTACAGTAACGGAAAACCTTCAAAGAAATTTGCGGCAGTTTTAAAAAGCGGATAATTTTATTCTGCATCAGTGGTTGTTGCAGGTTGAATACCTTTATTTCAGGAGGAATGGTATAATCAACATAGTTGCTGTACAGTGCCAGGTGAATTTCAAAATCATTTTTTAAATGATCGAGCAGCAGCGAAACCACCCGTTCTGCTCCCCCGGTTTGCAATGTGTTTATAAATATCAGCAGTTTGGGCTTAATACCATTCATTCGTTTTCATTTTTCGCCTTAGGTACAAATATCCGTTATTTATTTTGGGCAAGCTTTAAAAAATTGTTTTCCATTGCAGCCATCATACAGCTTACAGAAAAACGCCTTTTTGTTGTTTCTATTATTTGATCACGGTCAAAATTATTGTCCAGCGCTTTTTTTATAGTAGTTGCAAACGCAATCAGGTTATTATCTTCTACCAGCAAACCGTTTTCATTCTCCCTGATTATTTCTGCAATACCACCGGGCGCATTAAAAGCAACTACCGGTATGCCATGGGCACCGGCTTCCAGCAATACATTAGGAAACCCTTCATAGTAAGATCCCATTAAAAAAAGGTCTGCATCTTCCAGGTCCGAGAACGGAGGGTTTTTTTCGCCGGATAAAAAAACTTTATCCTGCAACTGTAACGTATTGATAAGTTGCTGCAATTCATTTCTTTTACTCCCTTCGCCAATAATATAATATTTAAAAGAAACAGAAAGCAGCCCCACTGTATGTAACAACCGTTCAATTCCCTTTTCATCACTCAGCCTGGCGACCGTTATAAATTTATATACATGTTCATTATTTTGTTTAGCTGGCTGAGCTGGAGTATGCATAACTTCCTCAGTTGCGTTATGAACTACCATCGTTTTTTCGGCAGAAACGCAATAATGCTTTACCAGGTCCTGCTGCATATAGGCCGACTGGCAAATGATCATATCAAAGCGTCTGTAATACTTTTTTATTAAACGGTTGTACAGGAACGGCATTTTAGCATGCTTACTGTTAATGCTGACTACACTTGCTTCTCTTGCAACAAATTTGATTTTGCTGCTAAATTGGTTTTTAAAAATTGCAAGATATAAGTTAAGGTGATTGGCCGTAGAAAAAATAATATCTGGTTTAAAATGGTTAACCGTTTTTTTAATGGCAGGTAAAGAAAATAAAACCCTGTTCTTCTTCAGATCAATAACTTCAACTGCCGGGTTTTCAATTTTAAAAAAGGGATTAGCATTATTAATGACCACTAAACAAACAGAAAATATATTGGTGTTGATATGCCTGCAAAGCAGCGAAACAAATTTTTCGGAGCCACCACTTTCCAATGTGGGCGTAATTATTAAAAGCCTTACCCTTCCTTCATTTTCCATACTCATATATCAGGGTTTAACAAAGAAGGCAATAAGGTTTGGCTTTTTGTTTGTTACAGCATCTTTAAGCCCTGCAGCGATAGCCAGTTTAACAAGCAGCTGCTTAACGGCATATTTTACCGGGCCAAGCCTCATTCTTTGTATATCTATGTTTACACAACCTTCTGTCCTAAAACCGTGCATTGCTGCCAATGCATTTAAAGCTGCTACATCAAAAGACTGCATATGCTGCATTTCGTGAAATTCAGATTTACAAAATGGGCAAAAACTCAAGCTATCATCCAGGTTTTCACTAAAAGGTGTTGTAATAAATATTGTTCCATTCGGTTTCAATATTCTAAATAATTCCTGCATCGTTTCATGCAAAGCCTCATCCTGCAGGTGTTCAATGGTTTCTATCAGCGTGATGGTATTAAATTGTTCCTCTCTAAAATGTGTTGGTAATTTATCAACCAATACTAATTCTTTCAGATTGGGTTTGCCAACAGTCTTTTTTTTTGTTTCAGCAATTGAATCTGCAGAAAAATCGAGACCATAAAAATTCACATCTGAATGCTTAAGCATTTGTTCCAGTAAATGGCCGGCGCCGCAACCATAATCAAGCACGTTTCCCTTTAGTAACCCTTTCTTCTTTATAAATTTTACAATACCCGGTGCCATTACAGCTGTAAAATACTGCTGCTGTCGGTTTGCATTCTTACTCTGCCAGTCCCAAAATACAGCAATGTCTTCAGCTGTCCAGTCTTGAGGTTTTTTATGTACCGTTTTCAAAATATTTTCTGTTTATTCTTATTGCTTTATTATAAAGCCTTGCCCTGTAGTAAGCATAATTACAGGCTCCGCTTTATCTATAAAAAACCCATCCATTGCTTTTTTTGCACCCGGACAGGTGATAAAACCATAGTCATCGCAAATCATTATGCCTCCCTTGTTCAGCCGTTCATAAAAAAATGCAATTGAATCAAGCGTTGGCTGGTATAAATCTACATCAATATGAACAAAAGAAAATGTGAGCTTCTGTACTTCCGAAAACCTTTCAGGTATCCAGCCTTTGTAATACTTTACAAAATCAAATTGCGAAAGGTTGTTTCGGCAAATTTCTTCACTGGCAGCAAGATTTCCTGCTGCCCAATGGCCGCCATCTTCTTTGCCCGGTTTGTTCAGCCCTTCAAAAGAATCAAAAATATGATGTTCTTTGAGTTGTGCATGTTGCTGAATGAATGCACAGATCAGGTATGAAGTTGCTCCTTTATAAACGCCGCACTCAGCGGTATCACCTTCGATATTTTTTATCAGTTGCAAAAACTGGTTAACCGTATATTTTCTATCAATAGAATGATATTCATCACTCACCATGTCATCGTAATACTTATCAAAGTTTTTATCATCACGCCAAACCTGTCCATATTCAGTAAAATGGAATTTTGAATTAAACATATTCGCAAGCCTCGTCATGGCATAATACCTCAGGTCTTTTCTGCCTGTAATTATCCATTTTGCTGTAATACGCACAAAATAGTATGCATTACTTAAGAATGGAAATCTATGCTTTTTCATTTTTTTATTTGTTTAATAAATACCAAACCATTTTATCCTCATCATCAAAATAAACACGGCTAAATATATCATTGATCCGGCTAAAATTTTATACAAAGAAACAAGATCAACAGAAAGCAGTACATAATATAATATGGCTGCAAGCGGTAGATTTACTGCAATGATCTTTGCTGAATATTTCAACAGTCTGCCGTACTCAATTACTTTAAAATATTTTTTACAGATAAAATACATACCGATATAGTTTATACAATTTACAAGGATAACACCATAAGGATAACCATATTCGCCATACTGTTTGGTAAAAGTCCAGATACCCGCAATTAAAATAATATTTAAAACCACCTGGTAAAAAAAAGCCTGCCTTATAGCCTGCATGGCAATAAAAATACGGGTAACAACTGCATTAACACCAATGCTGAAAATAGTGATGGATAACAGCTGCATAAACCTTGCCGACTCAACCACTGCTTCCTGTGTAAAGCTGCCTCTGTTATAAAACAACTCCACAATGGGTTCAGCAAAAACAAACATAAAACAACCCAGCGGCACCAGAATAAAAACCATCAGTTTAGATATCCCCAGAAAAGTTTCATTCATGCCGGCATAATCCTTACGGGCAAATTCTTCATTTAATTTGATACCACTTACATTGGCAAATTGTGATGTAACCAGCGTGTTGGGTATATCGGCAATATTTTTACCGTAGTTCATTACACTAATAACACCACTGCCAAAACCACTCAGCAGGTACAGTGGAAACATGCTGCTGGCAACAGTTGTAATTTGCCCCAGTTCTGAATAAATCATATTCCCCCAGATGGATTTCCTGATCAGGGGCTTTTTAAAAGTAAATTTCCAGCCCGCAATTTTATACAAAACATATATTTGAATCAGCAGGTTAATGGCATAAGAGATCAATCCGCCCAAAATAACACTCATTACATCATACTCAGCCCTCAGCAAGAAAATACAAACAATAACAATACAGCTTTTAATACTGCTGATGATCATGGGCAGACTGAAATATTTTAAAGAAGTAAGTATATTATTAAAGTAATTGGTAAGCACATGAAAAATAAAAAAGAAAGAACCGGTCCAAAAATAATTGCGGTAGGTAATAATATCAGCTTCCGAAAATTTTGATATCAGCCCGAATAAAGTGGTACCAAAAAAATACATAGCAACAGTGAACAGGATGCCAATCACAAAATAGATCATCAAAAAATAATTCAGAAAAGCCATTGCCTTTTCATCACCTTCTTTCTCCCGCAGGCGCATAGATTCCGGTATTAGCACCGCCGTATCTATATTATTGATAAAGCTGGAGAAAAGGATCATGGTAGCAAAAACAAAGAAATAGATATCAGTTTTAATATTGCTGCCAAAATACCTTGCAATGATGATGGTCAACAGAAACAGTATCCCCTTGGAGATGATATTGAACAAAACAGAAAGCGCCATGCCCTTTGTATACGATTCTGCTTTTATCAACCTCATAAAATTCATTAGACGGGATGTTTAAACAAAAATAACGGTTCAAAACTGAAATCAATAACCCGGCAAAGCATTTACTCCTTTACCTTTGCGCCATGCATTATGCTTCAATAGAAAACCTGGCCAAATCGTTTGGCATTCGAACCCTTTTTAAAAATATTTCTTTTTATGTGGAAGAGGGCGATAAAATTGCACTGGTTGCCCGTAATGGCAGCGGCAAATCAACCTTATTAAAAATTATTGCCGGACTTGATACGGCCGACAGCGGCACACTCTGGACACATAAAGACATTAAAGTGATCATGCTGCAGCAGGATACCGTGTTTGAAGAGAACAAAAGCATCTGGGATAATGTGCTGAAAATGGACAACCCGGTTGTAAGGGTTGTAAAGGAATATGAAATGTGCCTGGAGCAGGAAGAAGAAAATATTGAAAAGCTTACCGACCTGATGGCCAAGGTAGATGAACTGAATGCCTGGAATTTTGAAAGTGAGCTCAAACAGATACTGGGCAAACTTAACCTGCATCATTTAAATGAACCGGTTAAAAACCTGAGTGGCGGCCAACGCAAACGTGTTGCGCTGGCACAGGCACTGATAGAAGCACAACTGCACGAAGGCAAATGCCTGCTCATTCTGGATGAACCCACCAACCACCTGGATGTACAAATGATTGAGTGGCTGGAAGATTATTTGTCGGCACAAAAAGTTACCCTGCTTTGTGTAACGCACGATCGTTATTTCCTGGATGCTGTGTGTAACGAGATACTGGAAATGGACGATGAAAAGATATATGTGTACAAAGGCGACTATGATTATTTTTTAGAACAGAAAAGTCTGCGACAGGAAGTACAGGCAAGCGAACTGCAGAAAGATAAAAATATTTTTCGCAAAGAGCTGGAGTGGATGCGCAAGCAACCCAAGGCACGTACCACCAAATCAAAATCGCGGCAGGATGCGTTTGTTGATATTGAAGAAAGGGTAAGCCAGCGCAAAGAAGAAACCGATATAAGCCTGCAGGTAAAAATGACCAGGCTGGGCGGCAAAGTGCTGGAGATGAAAAAAATAAACAAGAGTTATGGCGATAAAGTAATTCTGAAAGGCTTTGATTACACTTTTAAAAGAGGTGAACGCATTGGCATTGTGGGTAAGAACGGCATTGGTAAATCTACCTTTTTAAAAATAGCGCTGCAGCAGGAAATGCCCGACAGCGGCAAGGTTAACCATGGCGATACGGTTGTGTTTGGCAATTTTAACCAGGAAGGTTTGCAATACAAAGAAGACAAACGGGCCATTGATTATGTAAAAGATTTTGCCGAATTTTTTCCTTTGGCCGATGGCGGTAAAATTTCTGCCACACAGTTTATGGAAAAATTTGGGTTTGCAGCCGAGCAGCAATATACACCACTCAGCAAATTAAGCGGTGGTGAAAAAAGAAGGCTGCATTTATTGAGCATACTTTTTCTCAACCCCAATTTTTTAATATTAGATGAACCGACCAACGATCTTGATCTGCAAACTTTAAGAACACTGGAAGAATTCCTCCTTGATTTTCCGGGCTGTATTTTAATTGTAAGTCACGATAGGTATTTTATGGACCGCATGGTTGATCACCTTTTTGCTTTTGAAGGAGATGGTGTGATAAAGGATTTTCCGGGTAACTATACTTTATATCGTGAATACAAAGCAGCCGAAGAAAAAAATCCTTCGGCTGTAAAACCGATCCCTGAAGTAAAGGCTGAACAACCACAAACAGCAAACAGCAAACCACAAACTTCTAAACCCACCTTCAAAGAAAAATTTGAGTTTGAGCAACTTGAAAAAGAAATCCCCGAACTGCAAAAAGAAAAAACAACACTGGAAGAAAAAATGAACGGCGGCAGTATGGATTATGATGCCCTGCAAAAAGCTGCCGAACGCATCAGCACCATTGTACAACTGCTGGATGAAAAAGAAATGCGCTGGCTTGAGCTGAGTGAAAGAATTTGAGTAACTTTCAAATTCAACTTTACCAACCAGCTGTATGAACCAACGCTTTTACTCCCTCGACGTTTTTCGTGGTGCCACTGTGGCACTCATGATATTGGTAAATAACCCCGGCAGTTGGGGACATATTTTTCCGCCGCTGGAGCATGCAAGCTGGCATGGCGTTACACCAACCGATCTGGTCTTCCCTTTCTTTTTATTTGCCGTAGGCAATGCCATGGCTTTTGTAATGCCAAAGCTGGATGCAGCCGGCGAAGGCGCTTTCTGGAAAAAAGTAATTATCCGCTCGCTGCTCATATTTGGTATCGGCATGTTCTTAAACTGGTTCCCGTTCATAAAATATAATGATGCAGGTAATTTTGTTGCCAAGCCTTTTGAAAACCTCCGCATTTTTGGCGTACTGCAGCGCATTGCTGTCAGTTATTTCTTCGCTTCGGTAATTGTACATTATTTTAAAGTGCGTGGCTCATTTGTGGTGGGCATGTTCATTTTATTGTTCTATTGGTTTTTATGTGTGGCCGCAAACCCATCCGATCCGTTTAGTTTGAATGGCTGGTTCGGTACCAATATCGACAAAGCCATCCTGGGTGAAAAACACATGTACCACGGCGAAGGCATAGCTTTTGATCCCGAAGGATTGATGAACAGTTTTGCTGCCATTGTGCAGGTAATACTCGGTTACCTGGTTGGTAATTATATTTTACAAAAAGGTAAAACACATGAAATGCTCAACGGATTATTTGTTGCAGGCTGTGTGCTGGTGTTTGCCGGCTTTTGCTGGGATATGGTTTTTCCACTCAACAAAAAAATATGGACCAGCAGTTATACCATTTATACAACCGGCCTGGCGCTGCTCATCTTATCCATGATGATTTACCTGCTCGACTTTAAAAATACCAAAGGCGTATGGAGCCGTTTCTTTGATGTGTTTGGAAAAAATGCACTTTTCATTTTTGCCATGAGCGCCCTCATACCACGTTCACTGGGCCTCATACGCATAAGCAACGGCTTAACCGATGCAGGCAAACCAAAATACCTCAGCCCTTTAAGCTGGTTTTACGAAACCCTCTGTAAGCCTATCTTCCCCGGTGACCCACGCATTGGCTCATTAATTTATGCCCTTTGTTTTATAGGCATGATGTGGTTTTTAGCATGGGTGCTGGATAAGAAGAAGATTTATATAAAAGTGTGATTTTTTTTCTTGAGCCCGGCAGTAGATCATTGTGGAGCTTCAGTGGCGTCGCACTCTTGTACAGTAAAACTTTGATCATCAATTTCACAATCTAAAGTTATTTCCTATTTGCTCCAAGGCTTTCTCTAGCTCCACCACCGGCACATCACAGGTTTTATCCCTGCACACATAAATCATTGTTTGTCCGGCAATCATTTTATTTTCAAGCAATGCAAGGCTGCCTGATTCCTTTCCTCCCAGCAAAATCACATTGGGTAAATAATGTTCATCAAACTGCTGTCGCTTGCTTTTAAAATCATCGCCCATTATTGCTACTTCGTAAAGCGGGCTGGTAAATAAAGCCTGCAGCATACCCCAGTTTGCATAAAAATAAATATTGCGTTGCACATCGGCCTCTACATTTATAAGCATTTGTTTTGCCTTGCTTATATATTCATCCTTGTTTAAAAAATGGCCCAGCAAAAAAAGGTTCTTTGCCATTTCGCTGTTGGAAGATGGAATTACATTGTCGGATAATTCCATCTTACGTGCAATCAGATCGGCATATTGGTTATGCGTATAAAAGAACATCCCGGAACTTGTATCAAAAAAATGTTCCAATGCGTAGCCGGTAATTCTATCTGCTTCCACCAGCCATTGCTCATCAAATGTTGCCTGGTACAGTTCAATAAAAGCAGCAATGGTAAATGCATAATCATCCAGCAGCGCATTGATGGATGATTTGCCGTTCTTATAATTACGTGTCATTTCGCCATCGGCAGCAATGGCTTTTTGCAAAAGAAAATTTGCATTGGTAACAGCTGCGTCCAAAAAATCTGCTTCACCAAAAACACGGTAAGCCTTTGTGTAACCGGTTATCATCAGTGCATTCCAGCTGCTGAGTATTTTATCATCCAATCCCGGTTTAATCCTGGCGTTTCTTACCTGCATCAGTTTTGCTTTTGATGCATCAATTTTATTTTTCAGTTCTTCAATAGTAATTGTAAAGGCTTCTGCGATTGCTTCATCGGTTTCATTCCTTAATAAAATACTATTGCCATGCTCCCAGTTGCCATCAGCTGTAATATTATAATAAGCAGAAAAGATTGCGGCATCATCTCCCAAAATATTATCCACTTCTTCTTTTGTCCATACATAAAATTTACCTTCCACACCTTCGCTGTCTGCATCAAGCGATGCATAAAATGCACCATCGGCAGAAGTAAGTTCCTGCTTTACAAAATCAAGCGTTTCGTAAACCGTTTTTTTATACAGCGGATTTTTTGTTGCCTGGTAAGCCTGTGCATATAGCGTTACAAGCTGTGCATTATCGTACAGCATTTTTTCAAAATGTGGCACATGCCAGTTGGCATCGGTTGAGTAGCGTGAAAAACCGCCCTGCAGGTGATCGTAAATGCCGCCCAGTGCCATATTATCTAAAGTAACCGTAGCAGCTTTTAATGCTTCTTCATTCTTACTTAAATAAAAATAATGCAGCAAGTAAACCCATGCAGATGGCATCGGAAATTTTGGTGCCCTGTTCTCTCCTCCTCTTGCAAAATCAATATTAGATTTCCAGGTTTCAAATTGTTTATCAAGATCGTTGAGTGAAAATATTTTTTCGTTTTCTTTAAATGTTACATGCTCTGTTGCATGAATGCCTTTAGTAACCTGCTCTGCACTTTTCTGCAAAGCTTCCGGTTGTTTTTGTTGCTGGTCAACAAAATAAGCCAGCATATTCATCCATTTATCTTTAGGAAAATAAGTGCCTGCATAAAACGGTCTGCCATCTGCCAAAGCCATAGCATTAAGCGGCCAGCCACCACGGCCGGTTATCAGTTGCGCTGCGGTCATATACACCTGATCTACATCGGGCCTTTCTTCCCGGTCTACTTTTATGCAGATGAAATTTTCATTCATCAGCTTTGCCACTTCTGCATCTTCAAAACTTTCATGCTCCATTACATGGCACCAGTGGCAGGCTGCATAACCAATGCTGATGATGAGCATTTTATTTTCTGTTTTGGCTTTTTGTAAAGCCTTATCGCCCCAGGGATACCAGTTTACCGGGTTGTGGGCATGCTGCAGCAAATACGGACTGCTTTCATTAATAAGGTCATTGGTATAAAGAGGAGAATTATTCATCACTGTAAATATGTTTTGAAAAGAGAAACCTGTACACCGTTAAAGTTAGCGAAAATAAAAAAGCAGCATACTGAAATCAGCTGCTGCCTGTAAAGCATATTTAAATTACAAAAATTATTTTCGTTTTTGGGCAAGTGCCGCTTTGCCAAAGTCAAGCAACTGAGCCGGCTCCATATAACCTTCTGTAATAGTAGTAGATTTTTGGTCGGCATCAATAATGAGCAATGTTGGGTAAGCCACAATCTGGTATTTTGCTGCAAAGGCCAAACCATCACCCCTTTCCATATCAAGCGCTATATTGATAAAGTTTTTATTGAAGAATTCGCCAACAGCTTTATCGGTAAAAGTATTTTGCTTTAGCATTCGGCAAGGGCCGCACCAGGTTGTGTAGGCATCTACAAAGATCAGCTTATTTTGTTTTTTTGCTTCCTGCAAAGCTTTTGCCAGATTGGGCTCAAAGAATTGTATTCCTTTTTCGCCATTCAAATTGCTTGCTGCAGGTGTTAAACTGTTATCAGGTTTTGGCAAAAATGCAAATACCACAACAGCTATAATGATGAGTACGCCGGTAATTAGTAATTTTTTATTCATTTGTTTTCAGATAAGAATGCAAGTTTACATTTTCTTTTTCAATTGCCTTTTGGTTTAACATTATATTATTAGTGTTATTGCACAATCAGCAACCAGCCTTTTCCTTTTTCAACCGGTATGGTTTCATTTACCCCAAATATTTTTGCAGGTTGAAAATTTTGTATTGCTTTGGCTGTAATAGTTGCTTTGGCAGGATCAATACCCAGTTTACTCCAGTCTATTTTTAATTGTACGGCCGTATCCGCATCGGCCCAGCTTGCAACAGCTATTAATGCAATGCCTTTCTTTTTATATACCGTTGCCAATACTTTTTCGTTGTCGGTCTTTACCGGGCAATTACTGCTCCAGTAGCCGATCATTTCAGTTCCCTGCATATTAAATTCATCCCAAAATTTCCAAATGGGGCGTGGGTCTGCTTCTTCGCTCCAGGGATAGCGGTTGGTCATCCCATAGATCATTCCCCGCCAGGGATTGCCACCATGTTCCAGCATCTCTCCCATCAATCCAAAAGGAATACCGCTTACTTCAGTCATAAAAAAATCAGGGCCATTTTTTTCATAATCAAAGTATTCTCCAAACCACAAACGACTCAGGTACGGAAAATGCTCCATGTACAAATTGGCGCTATTATTAAAACCATCGCTCTTATTATATTGGTTGGCAGAATGCAGGTCAATGATGCCGGGATGTCCATCTTTGGTAAGCACTCTTTTAATACGCTTCATGGTAACACGGTCAAATGCTACATCGTCTAAATAAATTCCATCAATGCCCACATTTTGCGTAAGCCAGTTCATGCCTTCTACATAATAATTATGCCAGCGGCTCATGCCACTGTTTACAATAGCCGCATCTTTTATTTCGGGCACAAACCAGGCAGCTATATAATCATCACCCACATGCTCCTGCAGCCAGCTAAAGCCGCCGCCCTTGCCCGGCGAATAAATTTCATGCCCCAGGCTCCGCATGGGAAATGTTTCATAAGCATGATTGGATAACTCACGTACGGTGTTGTAAATTTTTACTTTCAATCCCAATGCATGTGCCGAGTCAATATAATTTTTCATTTTTTTATGCTCGATGAAAGGATAATTGATCCATGGATTAATTGCGTTGGCATGATGAATATTAACTACAGTAGCGCTGTTTGCTTTAACAGTTTCCAGGTTTTCATACTTATGATAAAAACGGGTACTCCATTGAAAATCGGTGTTGATGGGATGAAACGGTGTGATGAGTAAGGTGAAATTATAATGCAGCACATCGCCCTGTTTTAACTTTCTTTCGCCGCTGTAACTATTTACCAAAACAGATTTTCCTTTCAATGCAATAGTGATTCCTCCCTTGTTTGCATTGCCCCAGGATGATGGCAATAGCAAAGGCTTTTGCAAATAGAAATTTGTATTTAACGGCCGCACATATTTTTCATCTCTTAAAGAAAATTGTAATCCGCTGTTTACAGTTCCTATCCAGGCGCCATCCTGGTTTTTGGTGGCCACATCCCATTTCCAGCCAATGCTATCAGGGCGGTTGCCGCCTTTCTGTCCAAGCCCCATCAGGTATTTAGCTTTCTCAGGCATTACCGGAATGTGCATGGTAATCTCTTTAAATGAAACATCTTTGAGTGCGGTAACTTTTACTGTGTAAGTCATAAAGCCATCAAACTCCAGCGATGCATCTACATCCATCTGCAATGCGTCATTTGTATTAACTGCTTTCCATTGAACCGTGCCTGCGGTTTGCTTTGTATATTTCACACCTTCATTTTTCCATTTCAGGTCTTTCCCATCTGTACCGGTAAAATGAAAATGTATCGGCTCGTATAACATATTATTAGGCTGATCGGTATAGCCCGTCATTTCTTCGGTAAAGTAAGTTTGTATCTGTGCAGGAAAACCACTTGGGTTCACGCCAACTTTTCTTCCCAGTAAGCTGATGATACTGTCCTGCAACTGTAATGGAGTGTATGGTGTTATCACCGTGTTCTCCTGCGCAATGGTTGAATTAAGCCATTTCAACCTGGTTTGTTTCCAGGGTTCGCTGATGCCGGCATCGGCCAATACTTTGTTATCAACAGATAATGTAATGGCAATGGTTGCCGGAGCTGTATTCTTTGTTTTGATGGTTACCGTTCCTTTGTAAACGCCTGCTGTAATATTTTGTGGCACATCAATACCGCACCACAATGCCTGCACTTTGTTTGCAGCAACATCCACTGTTTTGGTAAAAGGAATAGTGGCATAATCGGTTCCGGATGTGTTGATGCAGGAGATATTGTTTGCAGCAATGCTGTTTCCTTTTCCATCTTTCAAACCGCTAAATTCAACAGTAAGCTCCTCCAGGTGTTGTAAAGCATAAACTCCTATTTGGTAAGTATAATATTCTCCCTTTGATGCTTCGCCTGCAAAGGAAGATTGAATTCCTTTTTGTATCCACCGGTAAGGCAAACGATCCGTCATTTTTATCGGGTTCATCCGATCCTCAGGAAAAACTATAAAATCGCTGCGGTTAGTTTTGCTGATAAGTGCTGCAGTTTCTTTTACTGTAGCAACTACTTCCATTGGGTAAAAACTATTCAGTGCATTGATGGCCTGGATTTCTTTTACAACCGTATTAGCAGGCATGCTTTCATTTACTGATTGCAGCCATTTTGGAGATGCGGTATTTTCAGGAGTTAAATAAGTGCCCTTTGGATAATTTGAACGCCCTTCATTTTTTGAAGGCATATAATAAACATAATAATCACCCTTGCCGGAAATCGGCTCAAACCACAGTTCTGCTTTTTCATTATTGATAATACCGGTACGTACGTTCTCAATTTTTTTATGCGTTTTTGCATCTTCAATAATTATTCTTTTATCCCAGGGATCAATATCTCTTCTGCGCCAAACTATAACAGCTTTTGCAACTGACCCCGTGCCGTTGAATAATAATACAGCCCGGTGGTTTCCCAACGAGTCGGCATTCCAGTCGTCGTTTGCATTGGTATATTTTATTTCCTGCGCAAAAGCAAAACAGGTAAACAGGTTCAGGTAAATGAAGGCGAGTTTTTTTTTCATATCAGCTGGTTAATCAATATTTATTTTCCAAAACTTAAAAATCCGAATTTCATCAATGCTAATTTAACAGATATTAGCCGATTAAATGAACAGATACCAGGCAGAAAAGTAAAGCTGTTGTCAATACAAAAGAGGGCTTCGTTTGAAACCCTCTTTTGTACGCTCTGGCAGTGCAGGCTGGAGCCTGTTCGAACAATTTTAGTAGCGATATTGAGTCGATTTTAGAATTTAATGCCTCCTGATTCTTTTTGGGAAGCAGAGAATTAGCTAACCAATTTTAATATATCCCTTTCCTTTTAATACCATTGAACCAATTACATTAAAGAATAGTACTAATTTTTTAATATTCTCTGTAATTGCCTGGCCGTTTTAAAACCACATTGAGAAGCTATGTACTCAATTGTATATTCAGGGTTATTAAGCATAGTACTGGCAAACTCTTTTCTTAGCAGGGTTAAATACTCCAATACTGTAGAGCCGGTTTTTTCCTTAAAGACCCTGCTCAAATTTCTTGGACTCATACCCACCAGTGAGGCCAATGATTCAATACTGTTTTCTTTAGAAAGATTGTCAATCATGTAATCCTGCACTTCATGAACCTGGGGGTTAATGTGATTCCTGTAATCGAGGTAAATGCTTTGCTGTTTATGCGATCCGCTTCTCCTGTGGTAAACCACAAGACCCCTTGCAACCTTATGCGTAAAAAGTGCCCCTTTTAAATCTTCAAGAATAGCTAAAGACAAATCTATCCCGGCACTGATGCCTGCACTTGTGTAAACATTATTGCTTTTTATATAAAGAATATCTGCTAATACCCTTGCCTGCGGAAATTGTGTTTGCAATGCCTCCACCCTTCTCCAATGGGTTGTACATTCTGTATCCCTAAGTAAGCCTGCATGCCCCAAAGCAAAAGCACCGCTGCAAATGGAACAAACGGTTATTCTTTTTTCTGAACATTCCTTTAGCCAGTTGAAGAACTCCCTTTCAGCCTTGAATGAAAAGCTGTTTACATAATCATTATCCATCCCTGGTACAAAAACGAAATCACCTTCTTTCAATTTTGCAGTTTTAAAATGAGGTATTTTACCAAAAGCAAGGCCGGCAGTACTAATGGGATCTTCGCTGTATTGATAAAATTCAATGTCTATTTCCATACCATAAGCTTTCGCTTCGGTAAAAACCTGGGCCGGGCCAGAGAGGTCAAGTAATTCAACCGTAGGGGGTATTATAAAGGCCATTTTTTTCATAACATGTAATTTTTCTTAAGTTTATATAAAGGTAAACTGAAACTTAAAATACAGACAGACAACCAAACGTCAAAAACTGCCATTTAAAAATATGTTTTACTGCCAGGCCTCAAACCAATAAGCCGTTCACAAAGGAACGGCAAATCGGGCTTGCATAGAATAAATTTCTATTTGCAATTTGCACAGGTACAATTTGAACCGCAATTGCAGTTTTCACAGGTACAATTTGGGTTAAGGCATTTTTCATTTTGAGTGTTTTGCACTGTTGTAGTTGATTTCATGATTAAATTTTTAATTGTTAATTGATAACACAAAAGTAGTTTGAGAAGAGGCAGCAGTTGTTACATCAGATTGGGTAAGCTTTATACAATTTTGGGGTTAAATATTGTCGAGTGATTTACGTTTTGCTGCACCTACCTCTTTAAAATACGAAGGGGTTAAGCCTGTGATTTTTTTAAACTGAGCCGAAAGATGGGCTACACTGCTGTACTCAAGATCGAAAGCAATTTGCGATAATGTTAATTGCCCATACACCAGCAGCTCCTTTGCTTTTTCAATTCTTTGTTCAATAAAATAATTCTCAATTGTCCGCCCTTCTACAGATGAGAATAAACTGCTGAGGTAGGTATATTCGTGGTTAACACTTCCGGAAAGAAAATGAGAGAGTTTTATTTTACTTTCATTTTCATTTAGCTCATTGCGGGCTCTTTTAATTACAAGTTGTTTGATCTTTTCAATAATTGCGCTGCTGTGGTTATCTATCAGTTCAAAACCTACAGCTTCTAAACTTTTTGTTAAGCGTTCTTTTTTATCGGGAGATAATTCATCTGCCAGGTGAACCTCTCCAAAAATAACTTTCTGAAAAAGAATGTTTTCATCTCTTAATAAACCCTCAATGGAGAGTACACAACGATGACAAACCATATTTTTAACCAGCAATATTGTTGACATAACCCTGTTTTATGAAATTGATCTTTTAACTGCAAAATGCTGTTTAAAATATTAGTTGTAATCCAATGATATTTTTACAAACTTTTCAAATGAATGGCCATACTGCTCTCCAATTCTTTTTAAACAAATATTGAAAAGATACTCCTGTTGCATCGCATCGTACTTCACTGTTTTTATACCCTTAAAAAATATAGCATCTTCATGAGAAAAAAGTTCGGGCATGGGCAGGTGTAATTCATTAAGCCCTTTTATATCGTTATTGCCTGTGTAAATAAAGGATAAACCATATTTAGTTACAACCGTTGAATCATGTAAGATGTATGTTTTGAAGGATGAAGGAAAAGTACGGCCGTAAGTGTCTAAAATAGTGGCGAGGGTAAATTCGTCCATGCCGTTCTCCAGTAAAATACCTATTCTTCTGTTCTTTTTTAAGAACACTTTTTTAGCTGCAGCAAATTTATCCCCGCCATCCAATGCTATACTCTGGTGTGCCAGCCTGGTTTCGGCATGTGGGTAATTAACAGCAGTGGCAACTTTATTCCGGGTTGCGGAACCAAACAATTCCTCTATTACCAGCAGGCTACCATCCACTGCATTTGAAACACCTGCTGTGCTGAATAAATTACCTGCTTTTGTTACGGTAATATTTTGCACCCAAATGGGTTTATCAAAATGCGATTTAATGCCTTCATAATCCGATGCATGAGCTGTAATTGATTTACCATCATACAACCCGGTGGCAGCACCGGTAGAAGCACCATCACAAATGGTAAGCATTTTTGTAACTGGTGTAAAATGTTTTTTGATCCAGCTGATGAGCACCGTATCCTGGTGCTCATCCCTGATAGATAATGCCGGTATCACAATTACATCTGCCTTTAATTTCATGGAATCAGCTTCGCTGAAACTTAACTGGGGCATTACAAAAAGATCTCTTTTTATAAGGATGGGGGTTTTCTCTTTTGCAACGATATATACATTTGCTTTTTCGGTTGCATTAAATAAATAAAACGGAGCCAGCATATCAAACATCTCGGTCAGCTTAGGATCGGCAATAATAAACACCGTTTTTTTTGTCTGGTCATAATTGAGCAATGCAGATTTGATCTTGCTTTCGCCCGACCAGGCCTTGGGAGGATTGGTAAAGTTGCGGAGAGAACTGCAGGCATTCATAAGCATAGCGCCAATTAAAAGCACTGCAAAAAAGACGATATGTATTTTTTTAATTTTCATGATTTTTGTTTTTAAAGTGGTTGGTCATTACAGTCAGGGGCCCCGTCTGCCCACTCATGTGTGCAGGCACCAACTGTTTAACCGATAAATTATTTTGAAAACGGGGCCTTTATTGTAAGGCTGATTTTAGAAATTGTTTTTTAAAGGCAAAATGAAATATTTCAGTTTGCCCCATCTGAACAGGATAGGCATTAATAAATATCCAGCCATCCCTGCCCATATAATTCATGGCATCAATAATGGTATTGAATTTTTTAATTTTCCCTTCATCCGTTTTCAACCGGTTATCACGCCAGAAACTTTTTTCATCACCAAAGTCAATATCAATGGTCACTTTGTTGCTCAGCAACCTGGGTGTAGCAATCAGCTGGCAATATTGCTCAACTTTAGATGTGTCTGCCTGGGCATTTGAAATCAACGTACTTATCAGGAATATGCCAATGGTTAATAATTTTTTCATGTTAGTGTTGTTTTTTAATAGTGTAAAATTATGCTGTTAGGCTGTGTGGCAACAGACATGATAACGCCAAAAACAGACAAGCTATGAAGTGCTATGCTAAGAATTTAGCGGGTTTTAATCTGATCCAGAAATACACTGCTAAAAGCATATCAATGGTGATGCAGAACAGGTCGTAACCATGCGGTGCTACCGAACTTACGTGGGGAAACAAAACATCCCATAAACCGTGGAGTGCCAGCCCTGCAACTGTAAGCATGTAATGTTTTTTATAACCCCAATAAGCGAAAAATAAAAAGAAGGATGCTCCGGGAATGGTGAGCATAAGCGAATGCGGATCAATCGAAAATCCTATATAAATAAATGGTATAACCGCAAGGTTCAGTGAAGCGAAGAACTTCAAATCAATTTTCCTGAATATCTCTACGAATGCAATGATTGCAGCTGTAGTAATAAGACCAATAATAAAGCCTGTCATATTTTTAATGATTAGATGTTAATGATAACATTTCCTTTTTTATGTCCCTTTTCAACATAAGCGTGTGCTTCAGCGATCTGCTCCAATGGATAGGTCCTGTCAATGATCGCTTTCAGTTTACCTATTTCAATAAGCTCTTTCAGAAAAATAATATCTGCTGCTGTATGGCTGATTACACCGGTCAAAACTTTTTTGCTGCTTGTTTTAGAGATCCATAAACCCTGGAGCATCTCAGACATTCCTGCGGCACTCAATATCATTACTCCGTTTTTATTTAGCGACTTTAAACTGCTGGAAACATGTATTGTTTTCACTGTATCAAAAATCACATCATACATTTCGCCATTTTGAGTAAAATCTTCCTGTGTATAATCAATTACTTTGTCTGCTCCGAGTGATTTTACCAGCGCAATATTTGCAGTGCTACAAACACCGGTAACATCTGCTCCCAATGCCTTTGCCAATTGAACGGCAGCACTTCCCACTGCACCGGAAGCACCAACAATAATTACTTTTTGCCCGGGTTTTATGTTTGCCTTTTTTATAAAATGCCATGCGGTAACGCCGCCAAAAGGAATGGCTGCTGCCTGTGCATGTGTAATACCAGTTGGTTTTAGTGCCAACGACCCGTTTTCAGGCATAGTTTTATATTCGGCATAGGCGCCAAAACGCATATTTGTATGCCCAAAGACAGCGTCGCCAATTTTGAAATGGGTAACATCTTTCCCTACACTTTCAACTTCTCCTGAAAATACAGTGCCGAGAATATTGATCCTTGGTTTTAATAAACCGAAAATAAATCTCACAGCAAATGGATCGGCTTTTCGCAATCTCACATCACCCGAGTTTACTGCTGTTGCCATAACCCGTATAAGAATTTCATTATTACCGGGTATTGGCTTTTCTACCTCTTTCACCAGGAGAACCGCTGGCTGACCATATTGAGTATAAACTGCTGCTTTCATTTTGATTTGTTTTATTTAATTATTTTAATTGATAAAAGCAGGTGAATCATTTACTGCTTTTATTGGTTTTGGTTAAGAAATAAAATATTTATTGTAAGAAATCGCCAGGCGCTTCACCTTACCTGCTGTTTTATTTTAAGTAATCGTTCACCTTCAGTAATCTGTATTCCGGTGAAGCTTCAAAAAATGAATTTAATAAAGTCATATGCCCTGCGCCGAAAATTACCAGGATCCTGTCTGTTGGTTTTGCGTTTATTTTTTGAATGTTTCTGAAGATCCTTAGGTTTCTGTTGAACCACCAACCGGTAACAAAGTCTGGCCCAAAAAATTCATTGCTGTTGGTTTCATACTTAAAAGTGCCGATTAAATAAGTGCCCAAGTCCCGCTTAATATTTTTTGGGTCATTCTTCTGTATCAGTTCAGCTCGTATCCCTTTTGTTTTAAAAACAGGTTGGGGGAAATATTGTTTTACAGTATCTGCGTACTTATAAAAATAATCCATGAATTTTTTATTTCCAATACTGTCTTTACCCTCCAGAACTGAATCCAGCACTTCATAATCCCTTCCCCAGGCATTAACGCAGTACAGGGTTTTCAGTTTCATCATTTTAGCAATTCTGAAGCCGATCTGATCAACCTCATCCCTCGCTAAATCATACTTGCCCATCAGATATTGATTATACAGTGAGTCATATTTAACCTGTTTAACAGGGTCTCTTTCAATTACTATTATAGTAGGTTTGAACTTTGCGATCCGGGCAACTATATCTTCTATTTCCTTTTGATATTTTGGCTCAAGTACGTCAATCTGGTCTTCAGTACTGGTCTTTATCAGATCAAGATTCCTGAAAGCAAAATGGAATGATCCCAATGTCAACACCTCAGTTTTTTTTTGGGCTTGTGCAAATACTGCAGAGATAAGCACCGTAAGTATTACAGTTAAATTAAGTTTCATGATGTTTTTTTAATTATTGTTAGATAATGTTGGGTTTCCCGATTTTCAGAGTTTTAATGAACAGCCTGCTTATTTAGCATCAGCCTTGTCACAAAACCACCGGCCCTTATTGATTTAAATAGTTAGCATTCGTTCCTGTAACAGAAGAAGACACTCCTTCATATCCGGGATTTAATTCCGGTTTAAGATTGCTTTTCTCTGTCTTCTCAATAAATTCCGACGGCGCATTTTTAACAGCTGCACTCACTGTCTTTTGATTTAACTCCACTACAAGGTATACCGGAAACATGGCTATTAATACAAACATCTGGATGGTAAATACTGCTTTTTTCATTTTTATTTTTTTAATT
Source organism: uncultured Chitinophagaceae bacterium (assembly GCA_963715585.1). Lineage (GTDB taxonomy): Bacteria > Bacteroidota > Bacteroidia > Chitinophagales > Chitinophagaceae > Ferruginibacter. The sequence continues at coordinate 3,980,534 of OY970254.1, forward strand.
GTTTAGTTTAGAATGCAAAGGTATTATGGCTTTCAGCGCCTCAAAAGACAGCTTGATGTCAAAAACAGACAGATGATCCAAAACTCCTGTCGGCAGGTGCAAACTCCGACAGCGGTTGAACAAATCGGTTGAACAATTAATGATTACACAGTTATATAATAGTCATTGTATTTCCCGGTAAAATTATATTCCTTCATTGGCCGGCACCTTCTTTTTTCTTGTCCGTTTTTGACAGCTGCCTGTCCATTAGGCCCTCTAAACCGGCGATACCTTTGCATCAGAAATAACAAACCAAAAACTAATAACCAGCTACTAAACATCAAAAACAACTACAATGAAACAGGAAAACAAAATTGTGGAATACAACTTAACTGCCGGTGAATTTAACTGGGAGATAAAACCCGGAAAAAATATTACTGCCTGGGGATTTAACAACAAAGTCCCCGGTCCTGTATTAAGAGCAAAAAAGGGTGACACTCTTGTTGTCAGGGTTCAAAATAATTTACCCGAACCAACCATGGTTCACTGGCATGGCATCAGGCTTCCGGCCACTATGGATGGTACAGGCGAAGTACAACAGCCCATATTACCAGGGGAAAGTTTTGAGTATCGTTTTACAGTGCCCGACGCCGGAACATTCTGGTATCATTCGCACCAGAATGAAACCGTGCAGATGGAAAAAGGTATGTATGGTGGTATTGTTATTGAAGATGATGCCGATCCTGTAATGGATAACGAAAGGATATTGGTAATGGATGATATGAAACTTACCGGTAAGAATGAATTTAAACAGCATGGCCCAATTGGCAGATGGATTGAAAGACATGATGGAAGGGAAGGGAGCACAAACCTGATTAACGGGAAGGAGAGTTTATCGTTGCTGATGCATGCAGGACAGGTTGAAAGATGGAGAATCATCAACGCAGCAAGTGCCCGTTATTTTAAATTAAACCTGGATGGAAAACCTTTTAAAATAATTGCTACCGATGGCGGCTTACTGGAATATGCCAGAACAGAGACCGAATTATTAATAACACCCGGCGAACGCTTTGATATTGTGGTTGGGCCTTTTGAGGAAGGAGAAGTTTTTTCAATAAACTCATTGCCTTATAACCGTGTTACTATGCTTAAAGCCAAACTGCAAAAATATGCCACGGTACATGTAATGGAAACAAAACCATCCATTGCTGCAATACCGGAAAAGCTTTCAGAAATAAAAATGTTGGCACCGCAGGATGCTGCAGTTAACCGCAAAGTAAATTTATCTGTTGACCTCAGCCTTAAAAACATCATTGATTTCAGGGTTAATAAAAAAATGCATGGTATGGATAAACCGGTGATGGTGGGAGAGCTGCAGGTGTGGGAAGTATCAAACAGCAGCTTAATGGATCACCCTTTTCATTTACATGGTTTCTTTTTCCAGGTACTGGAAGAAAATGGTAAGGCACCCGAATACAAAGCATGGAAAGATACCTACAATTTAAAACCAAGAACTAAAATAAAAATTGCCTGGATGCCTGATAACCGCCCTGGCATGTGGATGTATCACTGTCATATTATAGAACATCATGCCGCCGGTATGATGGCCAACTTTGAAGTAATAGATCCATTAAGCCCTGTAACGGAAAAAAGGGAATCATTTCATGGCTGTCACCAATAATTATATAAACCAATCCCAATTAACTGTAAACAGCAAGGCAGACAAGCAAAGTAGCTTTGCAATATCAAATTATTAATCATTTAAAAAAAAACAATGGAAACAACAATTAAAAAATGCGGATGCGCTGATGCAACAGGAACAGCTTCTGTTTGCACTTGTGGCAGCAGTTGCCCTGGTAAAGGATGTACCTGTGGTTGCAACACCTGCGCTTAACACGTTGGGAGAAGCTGAGCTTCTCCCAATCTATAAAAAATTAAACAAAACTACTGTCATGTCTCTTTACACATTTTCTCATTCAGATAAACTTACTCCCGTTAAAATACCTGCAGGATTAAAAATGGAAGTAAGTACCGATATCATGCTGTTATCAATACTTGGTAACACAACAGTGGAAGATGTTATGAAGAGACTGGCAAATGATAACCTGGCCTTTGTTGCCTCTATAAACAACCAGCCCGCAGCATTCGGTTGGATGGCCAGGGACAACGCAAAGATTGGTGAACTAAATCACGAATTTATTTTACCAACGGGCAACAGGTATCTCTGGAATTTCAGGACACTGGAAGCTTACAGGGGCCTGGGTATTTATCCTGCATTGTTGCAATACATCCTGCAAAACGGAGATGATGAATCAAACAGGTTCTGGATCATTCATGCGCCGGAAAACAATGCCTCATTAAAAGGCATTCAAAAATCAGGCTTTGAATATGTTGGTAAACTTTACCTTAATGACGACGATAATGCAACCATTGAATACAATGAAACCGCTTTAGCTTTTCAGGAAGAACTGGAATATATGGACATCGCACTGTCTGGACAAACAGCCAGTTCCTGCTGGAATTGCAGCAGTCCATATGTTAAAAAACGCAGGCCTGAATGCTGCTGTTCAACAGCCGGTGATGAATGTATCGGCAACAGCATGCTCATCATGGCATCTTAATCAAAAATAAAAACAGGCAACAGGTTTAAGTGATGAAAAACATCACAACAGAACCCCCATGCCATTTATTTAAAAAATTAAACTTAAACAAAATGAAAAAATTTCTTATCGTCATCACCTTTCAGATAGTAGGTATGGCAGCATTAAAAGCACAGCAAATTAAAGGCATTGTAAAAGACCAGCAGGGTAATGCCATCAGCAATGCAACAGTATCTTTATTGAAAGAAGCAGACAGCTCCGTGGTTAAACTGGAAATTTCGAAAGATGGTATTTTTGGTTTCAACCAGGTTCCCAATGGACATTTACTGATAAGTATCAGTTATGTAGGCTATCAAACATTTTACTCGGCACCGTTTGTATATCGTGGCGAAGTGGTAATACTACCTGCAATAAAACTAAGCAGCTCAACTGCCAGTTTAAAAACGGTAACCGTATCTGCCAGGAAAAAGATGGTTGATGTAAAAGCAGATAAAACCATACTCAACGTAGAAGGCACCATCAATGCAACCGGCAGCGATGCGTTGGAATTATTAAGAAAATCTCCGGGTGTAACGGTTGACAACGATGAAAAACTAAGCGTTAATGGAAAGAACGGCGTACAGGTTTACATCGACAATAAACCCACACCGCTCAATGGACAGGACCTGGCCGCTTATTTAAAATCAATTCCATCTGCGCAGATAGAAGCCATTGAAATTATTCACAATCCGGGCGTGATGTATGAGGCTTCAGGTACAGCAGGCATCATCAACATACGTTTAAAGAAAAATAAAACCATGGGTTTTAATGGCAGTGTGCAGGCGGGTGTAAGCGCCAGCAAAGATGTAAGAACCGAAACAGGTTTCTCCATTAATTACCGCAACAAAAAACTAAATGTGTTTGGCAGTTACAGTGGCAACTATGGTAAACTGCAAAGCGAATTTGAATTACATCGTGTGGTGAAGGATACTGCTTTTGATCAGCAATCACAAATATTGCTGAATAAAGAAAATCATGTTTTTAAAGCAGGGCTGGATTATACACTTAACAGTAAATCTAATATCGGCGTTATGATCAATGGCAATATCAGTGCTCCAAGGATATCAATTGCAAACACTACTCCAATTTACTATCATCCAACCGGAATGGTTGACAAAATTTTAGTGGCAGAAAATGATACCAAACAAAAAAACCGCAGCATCAACACAAATATCAACTACAGTTACAAGAACGAATCGGGTAAGACATTAATGATAAATGCCGATTACGGATATTATAACAATAAACAGGATCAGTTGCAGCCAAACACATTCTTTGATGCTACCGGTATAAATGAATTGTACCGCAAAAACTACCGCATCATTTCTCCAACCGTCATCGATATTTATTCGTTGAAGGCTGATTACGAACAAAATTTTGCAAAGGGTAAATTAGGTATAGGTGCTAAGTTTGGCTATGTAAAAACAGGCAACGATTTTAACCAGTATAATCAAAAAGATAATGACTGGAAACTTGACCAGGACAGAAGCAACTTCTTTCAATACAAAGAAAATGTAAACGCTGCATACATCAATTACGCCAGAGAATTGAAAGGCTGGGCAATACAGGCCGGCATTCGTGCAGAGCAAACCAACATCAAAGGTAAACTCAACAGTTTCAGAAATACAGGCAATGAATATGCTACGGAAACATCAACCTTTAAAAGAGATTACCTTGACTTTTTTCCAAGCGTAAACATTACCCTGGCTCCTAAAACCAAAAACCAGTTTATACTTAGTTACAGCCGCAGGATAGACAGGCCGGTGTACCAGGATATTAACCCGTTTGAATTCCGCATCAATGAATACACTTTTCATAAAGGAAGTATCGATCTTCGTCCGCAGTATTCAAATACCCTAAGCCTTACTCATACTTATAAATTCAAACTAAACACAACCATCAGTTACAGCCATGTAAAAGATATATTTGGCCAGTTGCTTGATACCGCACAGGGCGTGAAGGGCTACATGCTGACAAGTAATATTTCGAGCCAGGATATTGCCAACCTGAATGTGAGCTATCCTTTCCAATACAAAAACTACAGTTTATTTGCTAATGTAAACGGATCTTACTCAAGCTACAAATCAGACTTTGGTGCAAACCGTAATCTTAGTCTGGAAGCATGGTCCTTTAACATCTTTGCACAAAACAGCTACCGTTTTGGAAAAGGATTTTCTGCGGAACTAAGTGGTTTTTATGCATCTCCTTCCATCTGGCATGGCAGTTTGAAAGCCGCTTCTATCTGGAGTGTTGATGCTGGTTTACAAAAGCAGTTATGGAATGGTAAAGCAAGCATTAAGGTGGCAGTAAGTGATATTTTCAAAACAATGAGATGGAATGTAGAAAGTAAATTTGATGTTCAGAATTTAACTGCTGCGGGCAGATCAGACAGCAGGCAGCTTAAACTGAATTTCAGTTACCGTTTTGGAAATCAAAAACTAAAAGCAGCCCGCCAGTATAAAACAGGGTTGGAAGAAGAAACCAACCGTACCCAAAGCAGTGGAGGGTTAGGGCATTGATCACATAAATTAAAACAAAAAACAGGAACCTTGCGAGTTCCTGTTTTTTTTGCATAAGAATAATTCTTAAAATTCTTCCAGAATCATTTTCTTACTTAAGACCATTCCTGCGGTAGTGCCCATGGCTACCGCGTTGGCTACAGTACGCATAGTTGTTGCATTATCGCCACAGGCATAAATACCATTAACAGTAGTTTCCAGAAAAGTATCAACTTTTAAATACCCCTCTTCAGTTAATTCACATCCCAGCAATGCAGGAATTGTACAATGTTGTTCAAAAGGTACAGGTGCATACAGCGCCTTCATTAAAAATTTTGAACCATCTCTGAAAATTATATTTTGAACATGTCCATTCATGTGTTCTAATTTTTCAATGGCTGTTTCCACAATTTCTATGTGATGTTTTTTAAGTTGCTCTTTTTGTTCTGCTGTAAAGGTTGAAGCTCCATTGGTAAACAGGGTTAAATCGTTTGTCCAGTTTGAAATAAGCCTGGCAAAATCAAAAGCTAATGCTCCATTACCCAGGATACCGGTTTTTTCCTGCCGCACTTCATATCCATGGCAATAGGGACAGTGCAGTACCGATATACCCCAACAGTCTGCCAATCCTTTAATATCGGGAAGTATATCTCTGATGCCGGTAGCAAAAATTAATTTTTTTGCCTCAAATACTTCGCCTGATGAAACCTGGATCTCAAAACCATTTTTACTTGCCTTTCCTGTAGTTGCCAGGCCGCTGAAAAATGCTACAGTCCTATATTGTTGTACCTGCTCTTTTGCAAGTGCTGCAATAGCCGCAGGGGTTTTTCCGTCATGGGTAATGAAGTTGTGCGAATGAGGTGTTTGCCAGTTACAGGGTTTTCCATCATCAATGATCAGTACTTTTTTCAAAGCTCTGCCAAGTGCCATACCGGCGGCAAGCCCGGAGTAACTGCCCCCAACTATTATTACATCAAAAATATTATTGGCTGCCATAAGCATATATTTTGAAATTACTGTTAAAGGCAAGGATAAAAACATGGGCACTGATGCTTCGTTACTCAGCCTTATAAATGCACACCCAACTATTAAAGTCGGGGAAAGTTAAAAAAATTTTATGTAGGTTCATCAGTTTTTGTTAACCCCATTTTGATGATCGTTTCAACAAAGGGTAGCCCCACAAAAATCATCCAGGGAACTAATGAAATGGTAAGAATGAAAGTGCGTTGATATAAAGGCATTGCAGATAATGTTTCTCCAAACAGGTAATAAAACAGTGTGATGGAGGGATAGATAACAATCCATATTTTAAGCGATGCCTGCAATTTCATTTTTGTTTTCCCCTTCATTGCCATTTGAATGTTTTTTTGATTATTCAACAAAAGTAGCTGCAAATGCTAATTGCGTAACAGGACAAAAATGAAGTTGAACAGGACTTAATTAAAGCTAAAAAAGTATATACGCTGCCTGTAGTCTGTTCATTTGGCAGACAAGACACATCGACCCTGTTTGCATATCAATTCCTTATACGTAGAATTAAAGGGCGTCCTTTAAACTATGAAAAAAAGGTTAATAACGATATTTGCAATCGTGGCGGGTGTATTTGCTGCTAATGAAAAACAAAGATTGCAATCTTTGATATTCCCTGAGGGAATTCTGTATAATAAGAAAGAAATGGTAGTTCGAACTCCAAGGATCAACTCTGTATTTTCCTGTATTATAGATGCAGCAAGGATTTCGAAAGAAAATAAAAATGGCTGCATTTCTGAATGCAGCCATAATTCTCATTTGGTAGTCCCGGCAAGAATCGAACTTGCATCTAAAGTTTAGGAAACTTCTATTCTATCCATTGAACTACGGGACCAATAAAATATCGAATATATAAATATCGAATTTGGGAGGGCAAAAATAAGGATTTTGTATTTGGGTTTCCAATTATAGTAGATTTTATATGTAATAATCAAACAGGATTGGCCTGCTTTTAACTTATAACTTTCAACTATCCGCTCCTATCCTTATCTTTGCACACCTAAAATTTTTGAACATGAAGTGGCTGAATATTCTTATTAAATACCGTTTATGGATTGGCATCGTATTCCTGGCCTTAGCCATTTTTACCAATATACAAACCAGTTTCTGGCCATCTTTTGTACTATACCTGATTGCTGTGATAGCCATTGTTGGCCATTTTTTATTTGGGCCAATGAGGTTGATACAAAGCTATATGGAAGAAGGCGATATGGAAGGTGCTAAAAAAGTAGTGAATTCTATCTGGTTTCCGGCTATTTTGATCAAACCAGTGCGTTCGGTTTATTATACCATTAAAGGTAACCTGGATATGGTTGACCAGAATTATGATGGTGCTGAAAAGAACATGCGCAAAAGTCTTGCGCTGGGCGGTGGCGCTTTAACCAAGCAGGCCGAAGGGCCCAACAAACTGCAGTTGGGTATGCTGATGATGCAGAAAGGAGATATTAAACAAGCCGAGAGTCTTATACGCCAGGCCATCCGTGCCGGTTTACCCGATAACGAAAATAATGCTGCGGCTTACTTACAGCTTTGTTCTATTATGATGAATAAAAGGGAATTCAGGGCTGCTAAAGATTATTTTAAAAAAGCAAAAGGCTTTAAGCCCACTACTCCTCAAATTGTGGATCAGATAAAACAGATTGAGAAGTATATAACCCGTATGCCAGGATAAGGATAGAACACGGATTATACTGATCAGACAGATTTATACTGATTTTTAATCCGTTTTTTATCTGTGTTATCCGTGTTCCATAATTCCAAATAACTCCTCCACCTTCTTAAACCGGTAATCAAAAATGCCGTTCAATTGCTTTTTTACAAAAAGCGCATTGGCAATATCTCCTAAAAACCAAAGCGGCAGTTTGTAGTGTACAATATCGGTCATCTCTACACCGCCTTCAATAACTTTAAAATGATGCTGGTGGTGCCACATGCTGTAAGGCCCGTAGCGCTGTTCATCCACAAAATATTTTTTATCCTCTACATGGGTTATTTCTGTCATCCAGTATAAGGGAATGCCTAAAAGCGGGCTCACCTTATACTCAATAACCTGGCCTGCATACATGGTATCACCATGGTATTTTGAAATGGTTTTAAACCCCATATTATCCGGGGTTATGTTTGCAAGATTTGCCGGGTTGCTAAAATACTCCCATGCCTTATCGAGGCTGATAGGTATTTTTTGAACCGTTTTAAAAGAATAAACTTTACTCATAGTCCTTATAACATTGTTTGAATTATTTTGTTCGGTAAAACGGGTATCAAGTATCTTTGGTTAATGCGCCACTACCGCGAAATATTGCAAAATAAGTTTGCCGAAGAATATAAAAAATTAAATAATGAGCAGCGCCTTGCTGTGGATACTATTGAAGGTCCGGTAATGGTGATTGCTGGTCCTGGTACAGGCAAAACACAAATATTAGCTGCAAGAATCGGCAAGATATTGCTGGATACAGATGCCCTGCCAGAGAATATTCTTTGTCTTACCTACACCGATGCCGGCACCATTGCCATGCGCAGGCGTTTGCAGCAATTTATTGGTGCCGATGCGTACAAAGTAAACATCTACACCTTTCATGCTTTTTGTAATGATGTGATACAGGATAACCTGAACCTGTTTGAAAAAAATTCGCTGGATGCGATTTCGGAGCTGGAAAGTATTGAACTGTTTAAACAACTCATAGATGCTTTCCCAAAAAATAATCCGCTCAAAAGATATCGCGGCGATGTGTATTTTGAAATAAATAATCTCCGCAGTTTATTCAGCAGCATGAAACGTGAAGGCTGGACGGCAGAATTTATTAAGGAAAGAATTGACAGCTACATCAATGACCTTCCCAATCGTGATGAATATATTGCCAAACGCAAAGTGAAGGAATTTAATAAAGGCGATGTACGTACCGATAAGATTGAAGAGGAAAAAGAAAAGATGGAAAAACTGCGGGCAGCAGTAAATGAGTTTGCCAATTTTCAAAACCTGATGCGCAAAAGAAACCGCTATGATTTTGATGACATGATAAACTGGGTGATAACCGTGTTTGAAGAAAATAAAAATATACTGGCCAATTACCAGGAAAAATTTCAGTACCTGCTGGTGGATGAATACCAGGATACCAGCGGCACACAAAACAAACTGGTAGGGCTGCTCATCAACTACTGGGATAAACCCAATGTATTTGTAGTGGGCGATGATGACCAGAGTATTTACCGCTTTCAAGGTGCCAATGTGGAGAACATGCTGGAGTTTGCAACCAAGTACACCAAAGATCTGATGACGGTTGTACTAACCAGCAACTACCGCAGCACACAGCCCATTTTGGATATTTCAAAAACGCTCATCAACCGTAACGAGGAAAGATTGGTTAAGCAGATTGAGGGCCTTAGCAAAGAACTGATCTCCTCCAATAAACAAATAAACCAGTTAACAAATAAACCGCTGGTACACGAATACAATTCGGCCAAAGATGAAATGGCTGATATTACCAACCGGGTAGCTGCTTTGATTGAACAGAAAACAGAACCGGGCAAGATTGCCATTATTTATAAAGAAAATAAATACGGTGAAGAATTGGCAACTTATTTCCGCCTGAAACAAATTCCGTTTTACAGCAGGCGCAGCATTGATGTGCTGGTGCATCCCTTTACCAATAAAATTGTGCAGCTGCTGCGTTACCTAAATGCAGAACACGACACACCTTATGGCGGCGATGAAATGCTTTTTGAGATTTTGCATTTTGATTTTTACAAAATCCCTCCCATCGAAATTGCCAAACTTACGGTTGAAGCAAATGCATTAAGATATAAAGATGAGCAGGCTTCTTTACGGAAACTCTTATCAGACAAAGCAAATAAGCCCGCACAAAATTTATTCGACATAGGCATTAATGAAGAGTTGAAGCGATTTAGTTTCATGATGGAAAAACTGATCGCTGATGTATCTAATATCACGCTGCAGGAACTGTTTGAGCACATAATTCAAAACGCAGGTGTTTTAACCTATATTATGCAGAGCGATGATAAGATTTCTTTGATACAGTTACTGACTAAACTTTTTGATTTTATAAAAGAAGAAACAAGTAGAAATACATCATTACATCTTTCTGGTTGGATTAATATCATTGACTTAATGCAAAAGGAGGAAATCAAATTAGAAAAGGATCAGCTTTCGGGCAGTGACAAAGGCGTAAACCTACTTACCACACATGGCAGTAAAGGTCTGGAGTTTGAATATGTTTTCTTTGCCGGCGCCAATGCATCCTTTTGGGAAAAGAAACGCAAGCCCGGTGGTGGTTATAAATTTCCGGATACCATGTTTACTTCCCAACCAACACCAGCAGATGATGAAGAATTGCGCCGCCTGTTTTATGTGGCTTTAACCCGTGCCGAAAAACATTTGTATATCTCTTATTCAAAATTCAGGAACGATGGTAAGGAACTGGAGCCTTCGATGTTTATTGCCGAAATTTTGGAAGAACACGAACTGCCGGTTGAAAAAATAATACTTACAGAAGAACAGCAAATGGAATTTGAGTTACTGCATTTTACGGCACAGGCACCGGAGATTGAGCAGGCTGAAGAAGATTTTATTTCATCAATACTGGAGAAGTTTGTGATGAATGTGACTGCTTTAAGTGCTTACCTGAATTGCCCATTGGGATTTTATTATAAGAACCTCATTCGCATCCCTTCTGGTAAAAGTGAATCATTGGAATTTGGTAGTGCCATTCACCATGCACTGGAAAAACTGTTCAGAAAAATGCAGGATGGCGGTAAAGAAACCTTTCCTTCTAAAGAAGAAATGATTGCCGAATTTAACTGGTATATGCACAAACACCGGGAGAATTTTACCAAAGAAGCTTTTGACAGACGCATGGAATATGGCGATGAAGTACTGCGTAATTATTACGATAAATATATTAACAGCTGGAATAAAGTTGTAGCTGTTGAAAGAAACATCCGTGGCATTGTAGTAAACGGTGTGCCCATAAAAGGCAAGCTGGATAAACTGGAGTTTAATGGCAAGGAAGTAAATGTGGTAGATTACAAATCGGGTAATATTGATAATGCACTGCCTAAAATGAAATCTCCTTCTGACAAAGATCCCAATGGCGGCGATTACTGGCGACAGGCCGTTTTCTATAAGATTTTAGTTGATAATTACGAGCAGAAAGACTGGAAAGTGATAAGCACCGAATTTGACTTTATAGAACCCGATAAAAAAGGCGAATACCGAAAAGAAAAAATTGTCATCGCCCCGCAGGATATGGAAACAGTAAAGCAACAGCTTACAGATGTGTGGCATAAAATACAGGCACGTGATTTTTATACCGGCTGCGGAAAAGCCGATTGTCACTGGTGTAATTTTGTAAAGAACAATAAGCTGGCAGTGGCGCTGCATGATCTGGAAGAAGAAACAGCAGAATAAAAGATTTGAGAATTTTTATGATTTCTAAACAAATCAAACAGGTTAAGTTTGTATTTTAATTGCCATTAATGAGATCAAAACATATACTTTTTTCCCTTTTCATTGTTTCACTGTTATACCTGATTGCCATTGGCAATGCCGGCTGTGGCCAGATAGGTATGCCAACCGGCGGACCAAAAGACAGCATACCGCCCAGGCTGGTGAATGCATCGCCTGCATTAAACAGCGTTAATGTAAAAGACAACAAGATCACGTTAACCTTTAATGAATATGTTGATCTGAAGGAAGCCCAAACTAATGTGCTGATCTCCCCGCTGCCTAAAAAACAACCTTCCATTGATTTTAAACTGAAGACAGTTACTGTAAAACTAAAAGACACACTTTTACCCAACACAACTTACAGCATCAATTTTGGCAGTGCCATTGTAGATAATAATGAAGGCAACCCCTACAAAGATTTTACCTATGTTTTTTCAACCGGTAATCAAATAGACAGTTTTAAGCTATATGGCAAAGTTATACTTGCCGAAACAGGTAAGTACGACAGTACATTACTGGCCATGCTTTACCGTAAAACAGACGACTCCGCAGTGCAAAAAAGCAGACCCGATTATGTAGCCCGGCTGAGTGGCGATGGCAGTTTTACTTTTGTGAATTTACCCGCAGGCAGTTTTAATGTGTATGCTTTAAAAGATGGTGATGGCGGCAAAACCTATAATTCTAAAAAGGAAATGTTTGCATTTGCAGATGCACCGGTAAGTATCTCTGCAAAGAGCGATCCTGTTGTTTTATATGCATCGGCACAGGAAAAAGAAAGCAACAATACCAAAACGCTTAAACCGGCATTTGCAAAAAGATTGCAGTATAGTTCGTCAGCCGGCTTTCAGGGTCAGGATCTGCTTACACCCTTTGTATTAAGTTTTAATAATCCGCTAAAAACATTCGAACCGGCAAAATTAATTTTAAGAGACAGCAATTACAAACCGGTACCGGCAGCCAGCTGGACAATTGACAGTACCAGAACCAAAATAACCCTCGCCGCCAAATGGCAGGAAGCGATGGATTACCGCATCATCATAGATACCAGTGCTGTTATTGATTCGGCAAACAATCGTCTTATCAAAGCAGATACTATTCGTTTTACAACAAAGCAACAATCAGATTATGGCAATGTGGTTTTGCGTTTCAGTAATCTTGATCTGGCCAAACATCCTGTTCTTCAGTTTGTACAGAACGAGGTAATTGAAGAAAGTTATCCGCTTAAAGCATTGGAATGGAGCAGCAAATTTGTAAAACCAGGCGAGTATGAAATCCGCATCCTCTTTGATGACAACAACAATGGCAAATGGGACCCCGGTAATTATTCTAAAAAACTGCAGCCCGAAAAAGCCATTACCCTGAAAGATAAATTAGCCATAAAAGCGAATTGGGATAATGAACGGGATATAAAACTTTAGTGAATAATTTTTTAATTGATAATGGATAATGTCTCCGCTTTGTTAAACTAACCTAAACTGCCAACTGCATTGAATTTAAAAAATTATCAATTATCCATTACCCCATTATCCATTAACTTTACTGCATGATTTTTTCTTCTTCACTTTTAGAAAATGCTGTAAATGAATTTGCCAAACTGCCCGGTATTGGTAAAAAAACAGCCCTGCGTCTGGTGTTGCATCTTATTAAGCAGGATGCGGAAGAAGTGAGCCAGTTCAGCGATATCATTGCTAAAATGCGCAACGAAATAAAATTCTGCAGCCGTTGTTATAATATTTCCGATAAAGAGCTTTGCAATATCTGCAGCAATACCATGCGTAAGCAGGAAATGATTTGTGTGGTTGAAAATATACGTGATGTGATTGCCATTGAAAGTACACAGCAGTTTAACGGCATATACCATGTTTTGGGTGGCATCATTTCGCCGCTTGATGGTATTGGCCCCGGCCAGCTAACCATTGATGCATTGGTTGACCGCATTGAAAAAGAAGACATAGAAGAAATTATTTTTGCCCTCAGCCCAACCATACAGGGCGATACCACCATCTATTATATCAGCAAAAAACTAAAAGGCCAATCCGTTATAATTACCAGTATTGCCCGGGGTATTGCCTTTGGCGGCGAGCTGGAATATGCCGATGAAATGACCCTGGCCAAAAGCATCAGCAACCGTATACCTGTTGAAAATTTTATTGTATCAGGCAACTAAACCCCGGTGTTTTTACGTTTAAGTTGTAAAAAAAACCTGTTCAGGTTCCAATTAACCCTGTTCAGTTTTCTTTAGCCTCCGTTATTGAAGAACAGGATTATCTTTAAATTATAATGTTAAACATGGCAGCAAAGAAAAGAAATATCATCATATTTTTTTTAGTAGTTATTATTGGAGGGGCTGTTGGTTTTTACTTTTATAATAAAGGCCCGGTAAACGTAAAAAACGCAGCAGCAACAAAAACAGAAGCAACTGTATTGTATCAGTCTTTTTTGAAGGATTCTACAGGAGCTAAAAAAATATACCTGAATAATATACTTGAAGTTTCGGGCCTGGTAATAAAGGTTTCTAAAAACCAGGAAAATCAGATAGTTATCATGTTGCAAACCAATGAAGCCGGTGCTTATGTTAATTGTACTATGGAAGAAGATGTGGCTGGCCTGGTTGAAAACAAGCAGGCTACACTGAAAGGAATTTGCACCGGCATGGGTATGGGCGATGCTGATTTGGGCATTATGGGAGATGTTTACCTGGTGCGATGCTACTTAGTTAAGTGAATACTACCTTAAAATAAATTAAGTATGAAGAAAACCTACAGCATACTTACAGTTTTAATTATAGTCCTGACTGTAATTAATGCCTGTAAGCATGAAATTCCACAACCTGCAGCCGGGTCGCCAACGCCTGTGCCCGGAGGCACCAATGAAGTATGTTTCCAAAGTCAGGTGCTCCCGCTTTTTCAATCCAATTGTGCCAAATCGGGCTGCCACGATGCAGCAAGTCATAATGAGGATTATGTTTTTGACAGTTATGCCAACATCATCAAAAAAGGGATTCGTCCAGGCAATGCCACCAATTCGGATGTTTATGAAGTACTGTTTGAAACCGGCAGTAAAAAAATGCCCCGTCCGCCTGACCCCGATCTTACTCCGGAACAAAAATCACTTATTGGCAGATGGATAAATGAAGGTGCTAAAAACACCGTTAACTGCGGATCGGTTTGTGATACCACTAAATTTAAATACGGCGCTGATATCAGTGCACTCATTGGCACATACTGCCTTGGCTGCCACGCCGGGGCTGTTCCGTCCGGAGGTATTAACCTGAGTACTTACGGCGGCGTATTTACTGTTGCCACCAACGGAAGACTGGTTAATGCAATTAGCCATGCACCGGGTTATTCAGCAATGCCAAAAAATGCTGCCAAGTTAAGTTCCTGCCAGATAACCCAGATTACAAAATGGGTAAATGCAGGGGCGCCAAACAATTAAAATAACCCTAACAAACAAAAAAGATGTATCAGATAAAACCAGGCAATACAGGCTTTATTACGGCTTTAATTATCATCAGCGGTATGCTGCTCAGTTCAATAAATAGTTGTTACTATGATAAATCAGACCTGCTGTATCCCAATACAGCCTGCGATACAGCTGCCGTTAAATACTCCACTTCCGTATTACCAATATTAAGCTCTAACTGTATCAACTGTCATGGCGGAACTACGCCATCGGCAGGTATCGGTCTTGACACTTATGCAGGAGTTAAATTACAGGTAGATAATGGCCGCTTGTGGGGAGCTGTTTCGCATAACGCCAGCTATTCAGCCATGCCTAAGAACAGTGCTAAGCTGAACAACTGCAGCCTGGAAAAAATTCGTATCTGGATTGCAGCAGGTGCACCCAATAATTAAATATTTTAAAACACATACCCCTAAAAAATCTATCAATTTAAACTTACACAGATGAAAAACATTTTTTTAATTTTTGCAGCTTACTTTTTTCTAACTCATTCTGCAAGTGCACAAAATTTTATTACCAAAAACGGCAAGATCTCTTTCTTTTCAAAAACCGATGTAGAAAATATTGATGCGGTAAATAACCAGGCAGTAAGCGTAATTAACAGCCAAACCGGCAGCGTTGCCTTTTCTGTACTGGTCAATGGTTTTCTTTTTAAAAAAGCATTGATGCAGGAACACTTTAATGAAAACTACCTCGAAAGCGGTAAATATCCTAAAGCCACTTTTAAGGGATCCATTGCTGATTTGAGTAAAGTTGATTTTAAAAAAGACGGTTCTTATAATGTAACGGTAACCGGCGATTTAACGATGCATAACGTAACTAATAAAGTTACTGTACCGGCTGTTATAATCGTTAAAGGAAACACCATATCAGCCAACACAACATTTAAAGTTAAGCTTGATGATTATAAAATTTCCGTACCCAAGCTTGTTGAAAATAACATTTCGAAAACAATTGATTTAAAGGTTGACTGTAATTACGAAGCCAGGTAATTTTATTGAAATACTGTAAATTTATTTAGTATGAACGCTCTTAAAATAGGATGCTTTTTTTTGTTAATGGGTTTGTTTTATAAAGCCGGCGCACAGGATACCACCGACCTGATGAATTTGCTTGAAAAAGAAATGACCTCTACCAAGGATATGACTTTTTATACCACCGCCACTTTTAAAACCACCCGGCTGGTAAATGGCCACTCGGTAGAAAATGTGGCCAAAGGTGTGCTGGATGTAAAAATATCGCACCGCTTTGGTAATCTTAACGAGGGAGGGTATGAACTTTTTGGGTTAGACAAAGCCACCATGCGCATGGGTTTTGATTATGGCATTACCAACAACCTGATGATTGGTATTGGCCGCAGCACTTATCAAAAAACTTATGATGCTTTTTTTAAACTAAAAATACTGCGCCAGTCAAAAGGTAAAAGAAAGATGCCCATAACGCTCAGCTATGTACCCACCATTGCTTACCGAACACTTAAATGGGAAGACCCTACCATAAAAAACTACAACACATCCAGGTTGTTTTATTCGCACCAGCTCATCATTGGCCGGAAATTTTCTGAAGGCACTTCTTTTCAGTTAATGCCAACCTTTGTGCATCAAAACCTGGTTACCGGCGCTAACGACCCCAACGATCTTTTCGCCATAGGTATTGGCGGCAGGCAAAAAATAACCAAACGCATCAGTATTAATGTTGAATACTATTACCAGTTGGAAGATTATAAACTGCCCGGTACGAGAAACTCTTTATCAGTTGGTTTTGATATTGAAACAGGCGGCCACGTCTTTCAATTGCATTTTACCAATTCGCCCGGTATGAATGAAAGAACTTTTATTGCAGACACCAAAGGAAGATGGGATAAAGGCGATATTCTTTTCGGTTTCAATATTTCAAGGGTATTTACCATTCGCAATAAGCGTTAACGCTAAAGATTATCTTTGTTTTATAAATACCGGTTATAAAATACATGCTTCAAAAACCCGTCATACTTTTTTTCCTGCTGATATTGTTTTCATCAAATATCAGCGCCCCTCCGTTGCTGTATGGCGTAAACTCAGGCAGCATCACCTTCCGGTCTGATGCCCCGCTTGAATTGATAAAGGCAAGCAGTAACGACTTAAAGGGTATTTTCAATGCAGAAAAAAAGCAGTTTGCATTTACTTTAAATGTAAACAGCTTTAAAGGGTTCAACAGCCCTTTACAGCAGGAGCATTTTAATGAGAACTACCTCGAAAGCAACAAATATCCCAGGGCATCATTTGAGGGAAAAATAATTGAAGACATAGATTTAAGCAAAAACGGTTTTTATACCATCAGGGCTAAAGGAAATCTTACTGTGCATGGCATAACCCAGGAACGGATTATTAAATGCGAATTAAGCATTAAGAATAATGTGGTAAGCATTAAATCAAATTTTACCGTATTGCTGGCCGATCATAATATTACCATTCCAAAAGTTGTAAACGAAAAGCTGGCATCTGAAATAAAAGTTGAAGTAAAAGCCGATATGATTGAGAAGTAAACTAACAGTACCAAAGCTGATGACGGGCATGTACATGGCTATCGTCATGTTATATGTGGCTATACCCTGCAGTTTTGCCCAGCAACCGGGTAATAAATCTTTTAAACTGCTCGACGACAACGAACCATTTAAAATTAATTGTTTATTTAAAACCAACGAAGGTTATATCTATGCAGGCACTACTAACGGGCTGTATAGTTTCGACGGAATCCGTTTTAAAAAAATTAATTTTTCAACAGCCGGTATTAAAGATACGGTTACCGCAATTTTTCAGGATAACAGCTACCAGCTTTGGGCAGGCTTCAAAAGCGGGCATATTGCAAAAAAGATAAACGGCAGCCTCGAGTATGTTGAAGTGGAAGAAGGAAATTCCAAAGTTGCCATCACATCATTTATACAGGATAAACAAAATAATATCTGGTTTGCCACCAATGGCGAAGGCATTTATTATTTTAGCAATAAGCATCTTTATCTTATTGATACCGAAAATGGGTTAAGCGATCTGCATGTACGAACGCTGGCACTTGCAGCCAATGGCGATGTGCTTGCCGCTACCGACCAGGGTATTAATGTTTGCCGTTTGGTTAATGGAAAAGCTACAGTAAATGTTATTGGCCCTAAAAATGGTTTACCCGATTATTATGTTACAACCATAACCCCGGCCGGCAACAATACATTTTGGATAGGTTTGCAGGAAAAGGGATTTTGCCTCTACGATCATAGTTCAGGAAAAATAACCATTCCCACAACTGCCCTTAGCTGGAATTATGGACAGGTAAATGATCTGCTGGTTTCTCAAAAAACCCTGTGGGTTGCAACTGACGAAAATGGATTGCTGAAACAAGCTGTTATGAACGCTCCTGCAGAAATGATTAATTCCGCAGCAGGCCCTCAAAATAAGATCAATAATTTATTGCAGGATAATGAAGGCAATATATGGATGTCAACCGCAACGGAACTAACTGCCATTACCGGTAATAAACTACATCTGTTACCCGTTTATTCTCCCGAGGTATTTGAAACCATTCATGCCTCCCTTTGCGATTATCAGAATAATATATGGATAAGCACCAATGCCGCATTGATAAAGTACAGTTTTGTAAATGGCAGGTATACAGAAAAAAAATACAGCTTCTCTTCCCTCAATAGCAAAACTGATATCACCAGTTTATATCAGGATATTAACCACACCATCTGGATTGGTACCATGGGCAAGGGTATTATATTGTTCAACCCACAAACGGGCCAGTCACGCAGCCTGGGCGAAAATCCGCTTTTACAGAACGCAAGCATCTTAGCCATCACAGGCCGTGGTAATACCGTTTGTGCCGGCGGACTGGAAGGTGTTGCCATGATATTTAACATCACCGAAAAAAATAAAACCATTACTGAGAAATATAGTTTTACCAACTACAACGATATAGAAAATGTAGGCAATAATTACATCTACAGTATTTACAAAGATTCACGTGGCAGAATTTGGTTTGGTACAGATGGAAAAGGCATAACAGTTTTAGACAAAGGAAAGCTTACAACGTATAACAAAACAAATGGATTAAGAGATGACCATATTTATTCTTTTACCGAAGATAAAAATGGCAATATCTGGTTTAATACAGAAGGGGCAGGCATTTACAGCTTTAATGGAAAAACCTTTACAAATTATACCGATGCAGATGGTATCAGCGATTTAAAGATCACGGCGCTTAAGACCGGTCCGCTGGGCAATATTATTCTGGTAAATAAAAAGGGGCTTGATATACTGAACCTGGAAAGAGGTACCTTTTCTTACATCAATAATAAACAGGGTATTGGCAGCGTAAATACCGACATGGGCAGCGTAACGCAGGATACCGCAGGCAATATTGTACTGAGTACGCTGCAAGGTATTGTAATGTACACACCGGTAGAAAATGCAGTGGACCGCCCGAAAACAATCATTGAAAGTGTACAGTTGTTTTTAACTGATGTTGACAAAAATGTATCAGGAAATTTCAAACACGATCAAAACAGTTTTCAGTTTAATTTTACAGGGCTGTACTACACTTCACCAGATGAAGTGCATTACCAGTATAAGCTTGATGGACTGGATACGGGATGGATCCTTACCCGTGACAGAAACGTAACATTCCCCAAACTGCAGCCGGGCACTTATAAATTTCATGTCAGGTCTTCATTAAGCGAAAATTTTACAAATGCAGATGAGGCCACTTACGAATTTGCAATTGAAAAACCTGTCTGGAAAAGGCTTTGGTTTATTACTTTATCGATCCTTATTTTACTTACCCTTGTTTACTGGTACATTAAAAGAAGAGAAAAGCAATTAAAAAAAGTACAACAGCTGCAGCAGGAAAAAATACAGTTTGAATTCCAGGTTTTACGTAACCAGGTAAATCCGCATTTTTTATTCAATAGTTTTAATACCCTCATTTCTTATATTGAAGAAGATCCCGCCATGGCTGTTGATTATGTGGAAAAACTGTCGGCTTTCTTCCGCAATATTGTAAATTACCGCGACCAGGATGTGATAACCCTGGAGGAAGAGATAGGTATTTTAAAAACCTACTTTTACCTGCAGCAAAAACGCCACGGTAAAAATTTATCGTTGAATATTTCAGTATCCGAAGAAGAAAAAAAACTTATATTCATACCACCGCTTACCCTGCAGCTTTTAATTGAAAACGCCATTAAACACAATGCTGTATCTAAAGAGACCCCGCTTGAAATAACAATAGGTTTGGAAAACAAAAACCGGCTGGTGATTAAAAACAATATTAATCCGAAAATAACCAGGGAACCGGGAACAGGCGCAGGTTTACAGAACATAATAAAGCGGTATAGCTTGCTTAATAACGAGCCGGTTATTGTTGATAATGATGGAGCTTATTTTACTGTAATTTTACCAATCTTACATAACCTGAATTAATGAAAATACTGATTATTGAAGATGAGGAACCTGCATACAAAAGATTGCAGAAAATGCTGAAGGAACTTGAGCCTGATCATACATTACTTGACCAGATCGTAAGCGTTTCTTCTGCTGTAAAATGGTTTAAACAAAACGAAGCCCCCGATCTTATCATTTCTGATATTCAGTTATCAGATGGCATCAGCTTTGAGATCTTTAAACAGGTTGATATAAAATGCCCGGTTATTTTTACAACCGCTTACGATCAATATGCCATTGAAGCATTTAAAGTAAACAGTATTGATTACTTATTGAAGCCGGTTAAAAAAGACGAGCTGGAAAAAGCAGTAACAAAATTCAAAGCCCTTACACCTGCTACAGCCGCCACAACAATTGATATTAATAAATTGCTGCAATCGCTGCAGCCGGCCGGCACCGACTATAAAAAGCGTTTTGTAGTGCGCTATGGCGAGCATATAAAAACCATTGATATAGAAGATGTGGTTTATTTTTATACCGAAGACAAAGCCACTTTTTTATGCACCAAAGATGCCCGCAGGTTTGTGGTTGATTTTAATCTGGATGCACTGGACTCTATACTTGACCCAAAAAATTTCTTCCGCATAAACCGCCAATACATCATCAGCATTCATTCCATTGCCGAAATGTTTGCTTACACCAAAAGCAGGGTACTTATCAAACTAAACCCCCCATCAAAACACGAAACCATTGTAAGCACCGAGCGGTCAGCCGATTTTAAGCATTGGCTGGGCGATGAAAAATAATGCGCTTTCAGGTTTACTTCAATAATTCCCATTCAGTCTTAAAATCATGCTGCTGGGTGTAATTAAGTTTTACAGCACAAAAACTATTTTACCTGCTTATAGTTATTTCCGGTATTGTTATTTTTCCCATTCAGCTATTCAAAAAACGGGTTCAGAGTGTTTCAGTTTTTAAGAACAACATAACCCTGCACTTTTACAGCATCAATAAAAATTACTCATCCTTAACATTTTCAATTATGATCCAATCATTTAAAACAAAAGGAATAAACCTGTTCCTTGCCTTATCACTGGTAACCTTATTTACAACACTGCAATCTTCTACCTGCTCCAACAATGATGCTGTTACCAGCAACACATCTGGTACACCCAGCGGTACCTGGCGGGTAAGTCTTTACTGGGATAGTAAAGATGAGACCTACAAATTCAGCGGCTACAATTTTACATTTGCCGCCGGGGGCCAGGTAACAGCAACAAATGGCAGCAGCACCGTAACCGGCACCTGGACCGAAAGCAGCAGCAGGCTAACCCTTGATTTTGGTGCAGACCCTGTATTTAGTAAAATAAGCGATGACTACCTGAAAGAAGAAAAAACAGCCAGCAGCATCAAGCTTAAAGACGATAATCCATTGAAGGATGAGAAGGTTCAATTTGTACGTAACTAAGTGTTCAATGCCAGAATTCCCGCTTTAGCAATGCCGCCAATATCCACCTTTTCTATAACCCCTGAATGCATTAAATGAAAAACCAGGAATGCTGCCGCCAATAATACAGGCACTAAAGCAGGAATTAATAAGCTATCATTAAAGAGCCGTAACATTTTGTGTTACGGCTTTCTTATTATAAATTTGCAGTGTTAACGGGCAGATTTGTTTATTGTTCGGCCTGTTGATGTTTTTCAACTGAACTAATAAACGAAAGCAATTCTGCAATACTTCTCTCAGATTGATTCTCGTTTATAAGTTTATGGTAATTTTTTTGAACCGGGCAATACACCATTGTGCAGCTTCAGTGGCGTCGCACTATTGTACGGTTGGTTATTAATTGAACCTAAATCAAAGCGAATGAAAACATTACGAGATTGTTTAAAAGACCGCATCCTCATTATTGATGGTGCCATGGGCACCATGATACAGCGCCATAAGCTGGAAGAAAAAGATTACCGCGGCGAACGCTTTAAGGATTGGCATACCGATGTAAAAGGCAATAACGATCTGCTGAGCATCACCCAGCCAGAGATCATAGAAGGTATTCACAGGCAATACCTGGAAGCCGGTGCCGATATTATTGAAACCAATACCTTCAGCAGTACTTCCATTGCCCAGGCCGATTATGATATGCAGTCGCTGGCCTACGAATTAAATGTTGCCTCTGCAAAATGCGCCCGCAATGCTGCAGATGAATACACCGCAAAGAGTCCGGATAAGCCACGTTTTGTTGCAGGGGCCATTGGCCCATTAAATAAAACTTTATCTCTTTCTCCCGATGTAAACAACCCCGGTTACAGAGCCGTAACTTTTGATGAAGTGGCAACTGCTTATACCGAACAGATAAAAGGGCTGGTTGATGGTGGTGTAGATATCATTTTAATTGAAACCATTTTTGATACGCTGAATGCAAAAGCTGCCATCTATGCAACAAAAAATTATTTCCGTCAAAATAATTTACCGGAGTTACCAATCATGATATCGGGAACAATAACTGATGCCAGTGGCCGCACTTTAAGCGGACAAACACTGGAAGCTTTTTATGTTTCTGTGATGCATGCAAATCCTTTAAGTGTTGGCTTAAACTGTGCGTTGGGTGCATCTGAAATGCGGCCGCATATTGAAGAGTTGAGCCAGATCGCCGGATGTTACACATCAGCCTATCCCAACGCCGGCCTGCCCAATGCATTTGGTGAGTATGATGAGCAACCACACGAAACAGCACATATTATTGAAGAATGGGCTAAAGAAGGTTTTGTAAATATTGTAGGTGGCTGCTGCGGCACTACACCGGATCATATAAAACATATTGCTGACGAAGTAAGTAAATTTAAGCCTAGAGAGTTACCTGTTTTGGAGTTAGTTTAACCACAAGGGACACTAAGAAAAAACACGAAGAACACTAAGGATATGACAGAAAATGAAATATCGAAAATTGTTTTTGATTGCGGTCTTAAAGTTCATCGGACTTTAGGACCAGGTTTATTGGAAAGCGCTTATGAAGAATGCCTGTTTTATGAACTTATGAAAACCGGTGTTATTGCAGAGAAACAAAAAGGGTTGCCTCTAATTTATGAAGAGGTAAAATTAGATATAGGCTACAGGGCTGATTTAATTGTTGAAAACAAATTGATAGTTGAAATAAAATCTGTTGAAGCTTTAAATGATATTCATCTGGCACAAGTCCTTACCTATTTAAAACTGTCAGGATGTAAGCTTGGTTTACTGATTAATTTCAACTCAGTTTTATTTAAAGATGGAGTAAAAAGAATAATAAACGGCACTTTGTGAACCTTGTGTTTTCCTTTGTGCACTTTGTGGTAAATCTAAAAAAATGACTGTAATTAAACCATACTTAAGATTAAGCGGCCTGGAGCCATTGATCGTTCGCCCGGAAACAAATTTTATTAATGTTGGTGAACGTACCAATGTTACCGGCAGTAAAATGTTTGCACGCCTCATACGTGAGGGACAGTATGAAGCCGCATTGGCTGTTGCCCGCCAGCAGGTAGAGAACGGCGCACAGGTAATTGATGTGAACATGGATGATGCCCTGCTGGATGGTGTACAGGCCATGACCACTTTTTTAAACCTGGTACAATCTGAACCGGATATTGCCAAGATCCCCATCATGATCGATTCTTCAAAATTTGAAATTATTGAAGCCGGTTTAAAATGTGTGCAGGGAAAATGTATTGTCAATTCTATTTCGATGAAGGAAGGCGAAGCCAAATTTATTGAGCAGGCTTTCATTTGTAAAAGTTATGGTGCATCAGTAATTGTAATGGCTTTTGATGAAATAGGACAGGCAGATACCAAAGTAAGAAAAGTAGAGATTTGCAAACGAGCATACAAAATTTTAACTGAGCAGGTTGGTTATGCTCCACAGGATATCATTTTCGATCCCAACATTTTTGCCATTGCAACCGGTATTGAAGAACATAATAACTATGCAGTAGATTTTATTGAAGCTACCCGTGAAATAAAACAGGCCATGCCGCTTACCAAAGTGAGTGGCGGGGTAAGTAATGTATCTTTTTCTTTCAGAGGAAATGAACATGTACGTGAAGCCATCCACAGCGTGTTCCTGTTTCATGCCATTAAAGCCGGTATGGATATGGGTATTGTAAATGCAGGCCAGCTGGTGGTTTATGATGAAATAGAACCCAACCTGCGTGCTCTTTGCGAAGATGTTGTGCTGAACAGGAATAACGACAACAATGAAACCACAGAAAGAATGATTGCCTTTGCAGAAACTGTAAAAGCAAAAGGTAAAGAAATAATTAAAGACGAAAGCTGGAGAAAAGAAGAAGTTGAAAAACGTTTATCACATGCATTGGTAAATGGTATAACAGATTATATTGATGCTGATACGGAAGAAGCCCGTCAGAAATATCCAAAACCATTGGATGTAATTGAAGGTCCGTTGATGGATGGTATGAACATAGTAGGTGACTTGTTCGGCAGCGGTAAAATGTTTTTACCCCAGGTTGTAAAAAGTGCCAGGGTGATGAAGAAAGCTGTTGCTGTTTTAACGCCTTACATCGAACAGGAAAAAGAAGACAGAAAAAATGCACACCTGGCAGCTGGTACAGTGAATGAAGAAACTGCCGGTGCAGCTAAAATTTTACTGGCTACTGTAAAAGGCGATGTGCATGATATTGGCAAAAATATTGTGGGTGTTGTATTGGGTTGTAATGGTTACGATATTATTGATCTGGGTGTGATGGTTGCTACTGATAAAATTTTAGAAACAGCTGTAAGAGAAAAAGTAGACATCATTGGCCTGAGTGGATTAATCACGCCATCGCTTGATGAAATGGTACACGTGGCGCATGAAATGAAACGCAGGGGAATGAACTTGCCGTTGATGATTGGCGGCGCTACCACATCACGCATGCATACGGCCGTAAAAATTGCTCCTCAATATGATGATGGCGTGGTGCATGTATTGGATGCCAGCCGCAGCGTAACAGTTGCCGGAAGTTTACTGAGCAAAGAGCAAAAACCTGCTTTTTTGCAAAACATAAAAGCAGAGTACGATCAGCTGGTAGTAGATTTTGGCAATAAAAAATCTACCAAGCAATATTTGAGGTTTGAAGAAGCACAAAAAAACGGCGTTGTAATTGACTGGGCAAATTACAAACCGGTTGCGCCCACATTTACCGGCACAAAAGTTTTGGATAATTACCCTTTGGCAGAGATTGCCGAATACATTGATTGGCAACCATTCTTCATTGCCTGGGAAATGCACGGAAAATTTCCGGGCATACTTACCGATAGTGTTATTGGTGTAGAAGCTACCAAGCTTTACAACGATGCTAAAAAACTGTTACAGCAGATCATTGATGAAAAATGGCTGACAGCAAAAGGCGTTGCAGGTTTTTGGCCGGCCAACAAAGTTGACCATGATACGATTGATGTTGATAATGAATCGGAAATTACAAAACTGCAATTTCTGCGCCAGCAAATAAAAAAGACTGCAGGCCAGCCGAATCTTTCTTTAGCCGATTTTATTGCACCTGCAGAACAAAATTACCAGGATCATATCGGCGCATTCAGTGTAACTATTCAGGGCATCGAAACGCACATCAAAAATTTTGAAGCCAATCATGATGATTACAACAAAATAATTTTACAGGCTTTGGCAGATCGTTTGGCAGAAGCATTTGCAGAACTGCTGCACAAAAAAACCAGGACAGAATATTGGGGTTATGTATCAGAAGAACATCTTACCAACGAACAATTAATTAAAGAAGAATATCTCGGTATTCGCCCGGCACCGGGCTACCCTGCCTGCCCGGATCATACTGAAAAATATAAGTTGTTTGAATTGCTGGGTGGCGAAGAAGCAACCGGTATTCAGCTGACCGAATCATTGGCCATGTACCCGGCAGCATCGGTTTGCGGCTGGTATTTTGC
Source organism: uncultured Chitinophagaceae bacterium (assembly GCA_963715585.1). Lineage (GTDB taxonomy): Bacteria > Bacteroidota > Bacteroidia > Chitinophagales > Chitinophagaceae > Ferruginibacter. The sequence goes on from OY970254.1 coordinate 4,006,951, forward strand.
AAACCCGCAAAGCAAATATTTTGGCGTTGGCAAAATTGAAAAGGACCAGCTGGATGATTATGCTCGAAGAAAAGGCATGAGCATAGATGATGCAACCAGATGGTTAAGGCCGATTTTGGAGTAACTGTTATTTATTATTGAATTGTTCCTTGATTTGCTGTGCCTCTTTAGCATCGCCAATTCCTTTAACCAGGAAAACAATAACCGCAATTTTAAAAATGATTCCACCAAGTATGGTACTGGGGTCAATAATGGCGTTAATTAAAATAAAAACACCCATCAGTATAAGCCCTCCAATAATGGCGTAATATGGTTTTTTCTTTGTCCAGAATGCCAGCGCAATAAATCCACCTATATAACCAACCCAAAGAAGATAATCAAGCCACATGATCTCAATATCAAAAGGATACTGTGAAAATAAGATCAAAGCATTCACTAATAAAATAGCAGCGGCGATAAAAAGGCTGTTTCTTGCCTGGCGGATATGCCGGTCATATCCTTCCATCGAAAATTCCTGCTCATCAAAAATTGTTTCTGTATTATTTTCAGGTTTTATTTCTGATTGGTTATCGTTTTGCATGTTATGCTTATTTTTACAAGTATAATAAATTATATCCAATGCGTATCATCTCTTACAATGTAAACGGCATTCGTGCCGCTATAAAAAAAGGCTTTATCGACTGGTTGAAAACCAATCCTGCCGATATCATCTGCCTCCAGGAAACAAAAGCCACACAGGGCGATGTGGATGTAAAACTGCTGGAAGACCTGGGTTTTAATCATCACTGGTTTAGTGCGCAAAAAAAAGGCTACAGCGGTGTGGCTGTATTTTCAAAAATCAAGCCCGATAAAGTTGAGTTTGGTAATGGCCATACTGCAAGTGATGATGAAGGCCGTGTTATTCAGCTCGACTTCGGAGATATTCGTTTAATAAATGCCTACTTCCCATCCGGCACCAGCGGCGATGAGCGGCAGGCATTTAAATATGTGTGGCTGGATGAGTTTCATACATACCTGAACAAACTGAAAAAGAAATATCCCAAAATTATATTGGTAGGCGATTACAATATTGCCCACAATGAAATTGATATACACGATCCAAAAGGCAATAAAAAAAGCAGTGGCTTTTTGCCTGAAGAAAGAGAGTGGCTTACTAAATTTTTAGCCAGTGGCTGGGTAGATACCTTCCGCGAATTTCATACCGAGCCTCACCGCTACAGTTGGTGGAGCCAGCGCTTCCCATCGGTAAGGTTAAATAACAAAGGCTGGCGTATTGATTATATTACCGTTACAGAGCCGCTGAAAAAACAACTGCTTGATGCGGATATTTTTCCGGATGTAAAGCATAGTGATCATTGCCCGATATATGTTGAGCTGAAAACAAAATAAACGGTTTAAATTTTTTAGATGATTATTTATAATGTTACCATAAAAATTGCCAGTGTCATTCATGCCGATTGGCTGCAATGGTTAAAAGATGAACATATACCGGAAGTGATACAAACCGGTTGCTTCACCCATGCCACTATTTTACGGCTGATGGAAGTTGATGATACCGAAGGGCCTACTTATGCCATACAGTATTTTGCAGAAAGCAAAGGTTTATACAATAATTATATCGAAAACCATGCACCCCTGATGCGGCAAAAAAGTTTCACCAAATGGGGCGATAAATTCATCGCTTTCAGGTCGGTTATGCAGGTTGTTAACTAATTGTGCAAAACAATTGAATTTATACCTTTTTTATTTGCCGCACATTTATACCCCTTTAAAAACCGCACGGGCAAAGGATTTCATGCTTGGTTTTAACAAAACATAATGCAGTAAAGGGTTTCAGGAAAAACGGCTGTGCAATAAATTATAAATAACTGCCTGTCAACCCGCCCAAAGCCCTTGTTCCTTGTGGTTTACAGCCTTTCGGTATGCTAAAAAAATTTTTAAAAAAAATTTTGTTGCAATTAAAAACCGTCTATATTTGTTGCAGTTATAAAATTCAAAAAAAATTATCATGAACAAAGCTGAATTAATTTCAAAACTTGCTGACGATGCAGGTATTACAAAAACACAGGCAAACGCTGCTTTAGATTCTTTTGTAACTGCAGTTACTAAAACTTTAAAAGGTGGTGGAAAAGTTACCTTGGTAGGATTTGGTACTTTTTCTGTTTCGAAAAGAGCTGCCCGCAATGGCCGCAACCCTCAAACAGGTGCTGTTATCAAAATTAAAGCAAAGAAAGTTGCTAAGTTTAAAGCCGGTAAAGAATTATCAGCTAAAATGTAATTTTGTATCAAACACAAGAAAAAGCAAGGTGCTATGTGCCTTGCTTTTTTTGTAATAATAAAATTTTAATCATTCATAAAAAATAAAAAATCTAATTATGGGACGTGGTGATATTAAAACAAAGAAAGGAAAAATTTTTGCTGGCTCATTTGGTAAAACAAGGCCCGCTAAAGCTGCTGCAAAAGCTGTAGCTGTTGTTGAAGTTGCAGAAAAGAAAAAAACTGCAAAGAAAAAAGCTTAGTTAAAGAATGAGGAATTAGGAATTGATAATTAGGAATTGAGTTACACAAATAACCTGAGCCAAATTGCCAATTACTAATTCCTTTATTTTTAAGGTGCCAGCCTATCAATTTTCCAGCTTCCCTGCTGCTGTTTTGTATACTGTATACGGTCGTGCAGGCGGTTGGGGCGGCCCTGCCAGAATTCTATAAGCGTTGGTTTAACAACATAGCCACCCCAGTGAGGTGGCCTGGCAATTTTGGTGCCTGCAAATTCCTGCTCGTATTTCACAATACTCATTTCAATAGTTTCTCTTGATGGTATTACAGTGCTTTGTGGTGATGCCCAGGCTCCTATACGGCTGCCAGCAGGCCTCGAATAAAAGTATTCATCACTTTCTGCTGCACTTACTTTTTCAATGGTGCCGGTAATTCTTATTTGCCGCTCAAGCTCTTTCCAAAAAAATACCAGGCAGGCAAAAGGGTTTTCTTCCAGCTCTTTTCCTTTATGGCTGTTGTAATTGGTAAAAAAAACAAAGCCGTCTGCCGTAGCCGATTTCAGCAAAACAATTCTTGCCGAAGGCATACCTGTTGCCGATGCTGTTGCCAATGTCATGGCATTCACTTCATCCAGTTCGCTTTTAATGGCATCATCCCACCAGCGGTTAAACTGTTCGAAAGGGTTATCGGCAACATCGGTTTCCAGCAAACTCTGCATCTGGTAATCCTTTCTTATATCTGCTATGTTCTTATGCATCTTCTTTCTGATTTTCAATTGCAAAATTCAGCTAATTAAGTGAAACAAAAAAGCATTCGCCAGCTGACGAATGCTTTTACAGATTTATATTTATCTATCAGAATAAGCCACCAGCTGTCATACCCAGGGCTGCAAATAATATGGCACCTAAAATAGCAACCAAAATAAAATACAAAACAATCATGATTAAAAACGCAACAATCATGTAAACCGCTTTCTTGTCTTCGGGCGTTTTCTTTAATGGTCCAATACCCAGGTACATAAGATAAATTCCGTAAACCCAGGCTGCAAGTGATACGATCCATCCTATTACCGGAATAAAAGACAACAACCCCCCTATATAAGATGGTGTACCTGAGTAAGCAACCAACTGGGCAGATTTACCCATATTTTTTTCGGACCCAAAACTTGGAGCCAGCATGTCCACAATAATCACAGTTACATAATAGGAAATGATAGATGCGATGAATGCTATAACTGCTGTTATAATAAAAAATTTCAGACTTAATGCCCCTGCAAATAAAAAGCCTTTTAATAATGACCCAACTGCTGCAACAAGTGATAAAGGCAGCACATAACCCATTAATAAGGATTGCGGGGTGGCTGTTTCGCCATTAATTACATCCCATTCTGTTTTAGGGGTAATTAAAATGTTTTTTACTCTTTCAATTAAATTCATAAGCTAATAAGTTTTAGAGCAGTAAAATATAAAATAGGAAGCAGCAATGCAAGCGTTTGCTGATTTATTTTAAAACTTCACATCTGGCTGTTATCTTATATTTCTTTTATAAATTTTTGTGCCTCCAGCACATTGATTCTTTCTTTTAACACATCCCTTTCCAGTAAACTGTTTTCCAGCCTGCTTTGCAACTCACCAATACTGCCGGCAGTTTTTTCTAACTGAAGATTATTATGCTGCAAACTGGTTAACTGAGCCAGTACATCTTTATACTGACTTTGCAGGTAAGCATAATCCTGCACCAGTTCGTTGTATTGCTTATTTAATAGGGCCATGCCGGTAAGTTCCTGGTGCAGTTCAAATTCCCTTTCTTCGGCGCCTTTGGCCGCTTGCTTCTTTTGGCCAAGCTCGGTTTCAATACTTTCAATCTGGGCCAGTTGGCCGTCTAATTTGCTGCGTAAAGCAGTTGCTTCAGCAAGCTCGGTGTTTAAAAATTCAATTTCTTCCTCCCTCGCCGCCAGCATAGCATTGGCATCTGCAAGCTGTACCTGCAAACTTTCATTGGCCGAAATGATCTTTTTTATCTGCTCTTCTGATAACATAGGTAAAATGGCTGGTTTTATACTTTCGGTTCAAATTATAGATTTTGTGACCTTAAAACAAGAAATACCCCCTTTTTTTGTACCTTATAAACAATAAAGCCCTTCCGGGCAGCGTATAGTTGGGTTGTGGTATCTTAATTTATAAAAGCCCCATGTAAACTTAGTTATAATTGACGGAAGACGAGCTCATACGAGGATGTTTACAGGATGATGCCTCCTGCCAGAAGGAGATATTCAACCGCTTCGCCGGCCGTATGCTTGGTGTATGTAACCGCTATGCCCGTAACAGCGCCGATGCAGAAGATATTTTACAGGATGCTTTTATAAAGGTTTTTGACAAGGTTTACCAGTTTAAGTTTGAAGGCTCTTTTGAAGGATGGATAAGAAAAATTGTAGTGAATACGGCTTTAAAAAAATATTCGCTGCGCAGGTATGAGAAAGAAGTGTCGGGTTACGAAATCACCGACAGGGATGAAACGATCATGGAGCCATCGGCCTACGGCCACTTAACAGAAAAAGACCTGTTGGTTTTAATAAATAATTTACCCGATGGATACCGGCTTATTTTTAACCTGTATGTTTTGGAAGGATACCAGCACGATGAAATTGCAGACATGCTGGGCATACAACCCGGCACCAGCAGGAGCCAGCTGGTAAAGGCAAGAAATATGCTGCAGAAACAAATTTTACAATTACAAAAAGTTGCGGTATGAACAGTAACCGGCAGTTTGATGAACACATAAAAGATCAATTCAGTAACTATACTCCTGATGTACACCCACGCATCTGGGAAAAAATAATTGCTGAAAAAGATAAAAAAAGACCGGCAGGTTTTTGGGTTTCAATGTTTAACAACCGGAACAAATTACTGCTGCTGGGCCTTATCATAGCTTTAAGCAGTGGCGGAGCATGGCTTTATTACGGCACAGATTTTACTGCTAAAGAGACTTCATCAAATGAAACCAAAGAAAAAAATAACGGCAATAACCCTGGTAACAAGACAGATAATTATACTGCAATAACACCCCCCGTTGATCAGCAATTAAATACGGGCACTACAGAAGTAATAACAGTTGTTCATCCGGTCCCTGGTGATATTACACCTGTGGATATTACAACAGGTAACAAACCTTTCTTATCTTCTAAAGGCAATACAAAAACTTCTATTACTGCTCCTTTACCTGAAACCGATGGCGAAACAGAGCCTAAAGTAAAAGCAGGTAAACTTTATACCGGCCTTGGAAATATTTTGGTTAATACCACTGCGCCTGGGTTGGAAGAAGATGAATACATGGAACCCGGAGGAACACTGCTGGGCAGGCTTACATACACTGCAGAAAAATTTACAGAAAAACGTAAGACCGGGAAAAAACAGGAGCAGCTTCGCTTTAACCCTGTTATGTTTTTACCAGGCTGCCCTACATTTGAAAAAGATGCATCGGGTAATAAAAGATATCTGGAATTTTATGCCGGACCCGATTATGCTTTCCAGAGTTTGAAGGATACCGGTAACTCGGCCTACCTGCAAAAAAGAAAAGAAAGCACCAGTTTTAAATCGGCTTTTAGTGCTGGTGTACGCTACACCAAAGTGTTCAACAACTCCATGAGTGTGCGTGGCGGTGTAAACTACAGCCAGATAAATGAAAAATTCACTTTCAACCAGGGCAATATTGTGCAGGTTACTTATATCATCAACGCCAATGGCGATACGGTTGGCAGCTACACCACAACCGGCTCCCGTTACAAAACAACCATAAACCGTTACCGTAGTATTGATATACCGCTGATGGTTGGTTATGAATTGGGTAACGGTAAGTTGCACGCCAATATTAATGCCGGCCCGGTCATCAATATTTACAGCTGGCAAAAAGGTGATGTGTTGGATGCATCGGGTAACCCGGTTAGCATTACTACCGGAAAAAGCTCCTCTCCTTACCAGTTTAAAACCAATGCAGGTATAGGTTTTATGGGTGCTGTATCGGTTTATTACAAACTAAGCGACAGGCTGCATTTAATGGCCGAGCCGTATTTCCGGTACAACCTTTCGCAGATGAATAAAGAGAGTATTACTTTAAAACAAAAGTATCAAACTGCCGGTTTAAGATTGGGAATAAGGCTTGATTTAAAACAGAGGCAGCAAAAATAAAACAGAAAGCATCTGTTAATTGTAAGGTATTATTTAAATAAATGGTGATGAAAATTAAAGCATTCATATTGATATTATTTGCCGGTGGTTTATTGTTAAACGCCTGTCAAAAAGATGTAGATATTTTTGTGCCGGATCCCGGGCAATTGAACGGGCCGGATACCAGCTGGCAAAATACAGTTACAGCATCCATGCCTGTTTCTATTCTTAAAAATAATTTATCGCAGGAGCCTGTTTACCTCGACAGTATTAACGTTAATGCAAGCATAGCCTCTGTAACAACACCTTTCGGCATCCAGGTAAATTTTCCACCAAACTGTTGTGCCACCAGTGCCGGGCAGCCGGTAACCGGCAAAGTACAGGTAGAGATAATGGTAATAAAAAAGAAAGGCGATATGATACGCCTGAATAAACCCAGCACCTGGAATGACGATATGCTGGTAACTGCCGGGCAAATCTTTATCCAGTTAAAAAAAGAAGGACAAATACTGCAGCTGGCACCCGGTGTAAGAATTAATATACGCTACCTTGATTTGCCCATTAACACCCAAATGAAATTTTTTATTGGCGATGAAACCAATGCACAGCATTTTAACTGGTTGCCAACACAAACCCCATCGCTGGATACTATTATAATGGGATCGCAGAATTATGAAATATACACCAAACAACAGCGGTGGATAAGCCTTGCTACATTATTTGATGCAAATATTACCAGCCCCAAAGTAAAACTAAGCGCAGTTATAGCTCCTTATTTTACCAATGTCAACACTGTTGCATTTACTGTATTTAAAGATGTACGTTCGGTGGTTGGTATGCAACCTGATTTAACCACACGTAAATTTATTACAGGTAAACTGCCGGTTGGCAAACAGGTTACTGTTGTTGTAATTTCCAAACAGGCGGGTGATTATTATTTAGGTTACGAATCGGCAGTAACACAAATACCTGCTGCAAATGTTTTAATACAACATGTACCTGTGGTACCCATAAAAAAATCTTTACCCGAAATATTGGCTTACCTCAGCACGCTTTAGGTTTATTAAGTTAAAAATGAAAAAAGCGGCTGCATAAATATGCAGCCGCTTTTTTTTATAGTTTCTTATCAGTAATTAAGATACCAATGTGCCTACTTTTTCGCCGGTAACCACTTTAAGCAAATTGCCTTCGGTATTCATATCAAAAACAACAATGGGTAAATTATTTTCCATGCACAAAGTAAAAGCTGTCATATCCATTACTTTCAGGTTCTTTTGTATGCACTCGTTAAATGAAATGGTTTCGTATTTTGTTGCAGTTGGATCTTTCTCTGGGTCTGCTGTATAAATTCCATTAACCCTGGTTCCTTTTAAAATAACATCGGCCTTAATTTCAATGGCCCTTAACGAGCCGGCAGTATCGGTGGTAAAGTACGGGTTACCGGTTCCGGCACCAAAAATAACCACCCTTCCTTTTTCCAGGTGGCGCATGGCCCTTCTGCGTATGTATGGCTCAGCAATCTGTTCCATTTTAATAGCACTTTGCAACCTGGTATAAATGCCTGCTTTCTCCAAACCGCTTTGTACAGCCATACCATTTATTACCGTTGCCAGCATACCCATATAATCTCCCTGTGCCCTTTCAATACCGCTTTCAGCCTCGTTCATACCACGGTAAATATTACCGCCTCCAATTACAATAGCTACCTGTACTCCTAATTCAATAACCGATTTAATGTCATGTGCATAGCGGGCAATCACCTCACTGTCTAATCCAAAGTTTTTATTGCCCATTAAAGATTCACCGGAAAGTTTTAGCAGAATTCGTTTGTACTTAGGTAACATTGGCTGGAGTTATTTTTGCGAAGATATATTTTTATAATTGTTTAACAGCTTTTATAGAATACATCATGGGCATTTTTTCATCCATGCCTTTTACCCGCCACATACCATCGGCCGACTGCTGCAGGTTATTAAAGCAATTGTAAGGTGAATAAGGGAATTCATTAAGCTGTTGAATTTGCAGATTATGTTTCAGTAATGCATTGATAATTTCAGAAAAAGAATGATTCCACCCATGCTCAATTGATTTGATAGGCGCATCCCTGTCTGTATAGGTACCGGATATTTCCTCAGTAATTATTTCAGTATTAAAATAGTTGTATTTTATTTTTTCAAAATTCTCATCCATCATCCACAATGCCGGATGAAAATCGGCAATATAAAATACACCGCCGGGTTTTAAAAAATGAGCAATAATATCTGCCCATGCATCCAAATCCGGCAACCAGCCAATGGTGCCATAAGAAGTGAAAACGATATCAAATTTTTTATCAAGATGCTGCTTCAGGTCGTATACATTACAACAAACAAATTCAGTATTCAGATTTAATTCTGTATTTACTTCTTTTGCAAGATTGATAGCCTCATCACTCAAATCAACTCCCACACAATTCGCCCCTTCCCTGGCCCAGCTCATGGTATCCATACCAAAATGGCATTGCAGGTGCAGCAGGGTTTTACCTTTTACATCGCCAAGTTCTTCCAGTTCAATTTTATTAAGCGATGATTTGCCATTTTTAAAAGAAGCCAGGTCGTAAAAAGCTGAGTCTTTGTGAACAGCTGTTCGTTTGTTCCAGGCTTGTTTATTCTCTTCAAAATATGATTCATACATTTCCATCACCAAATATAATTATTAGTTGGCGGGCATAATTAATTGATGAAATAAAATCCGGGGAGAAAATCAGATCCACTTATTCTTTAAGCTTATTTGCAGCGCTTCTATTTTACTGCTTACATGCAGCTTAGTGTAAATGTTTTTCATGTGCTGGCGCACTGTATGTTTGCTCAAAAAAAGCAGTTCGGCAATTTGTGCATACTCCTTGCCTTCCATACTGCATTTTAAAATTTCCTTTTCTCTTTCGCTGAGTGGCTGCAGCTCTTTTTTTAATGCAGCAGTTGTTTCCATTTCGGGTTGTAAGGATAATGCATTAAGCCATTTCCATGCCTTGCGGGCAATACCGGGGCTCATGGGTGCGCCATCATCTTCATATACCTGGTAAATAGCATCAATGATCTGCTGTGCCGTGGCTTCTTTTAATAAATACCCATGCGCCCCGGCTTTAATGGCGTTAAAAATTCTTTCGTCGTCATCAAATACGGTGAGCATAATAAATTTTACAGCGGGGTACAATGGCGCAGCCCTTTGTATAGTTTCTATACCATTCAGCTCATGCATTTCAATATCCATCAGCACCACATCGGGCTGGGGCGATGCAGTTTTCATCAGCTTAATAAAATCTGTTCCATCACCGGCTTCCATTATTACGGTAACCTCATTTTCAATAGAAGCCAGTTTTTCTTTAAGCGAATTTCTTAAATATGGTTTATCGTCTACAATTGCTATCAGCATAATACAAAAATAGGTTGAAGCTGAAATTTATCAATACTCTCTGTATGGTATTATTGTTCCCGAAATATTTAAACCTGTATAGTAATGGCAGTTCCGGTTTCTGCGGTTGCAATTATATGCAGATCAGCTTCAATAGAAGCGGCACGTTTCTGCATATTCCTTAATCCGTAATGCCCTTCCTCCTGTATCAGTTTGGTATCAAACCCCTTCCCAAAATCTTTAATGCTTATTGAAAATATATTTTGTGCTGTATCACCACGCAGTTCAAGTATTTCACTACCTGCGTATTTACAGGAATTGGTAATAGCTTCCTGGCAAATGCGGAAAATCTGCAGTGCTTCATTCGAATTAAGCTTCTTACTTCCCGAAAAATTTTCTGTAATCTGCAGTTTTATATCCGGGTAAGATTGTAAAAAACGATGGGCATAATCAACCAGTTTATCAAAAAAATCTTCTGCCGTTACCTGTTCCTTATTCAGTATCCAGATGGTTTCACGCAGTGTTTGTAAAAGCTGTTTAGACGTGCCTTTTACACGGTCCAGGTTTTCATCAATACCCAGATGCTTCCGGTAATTGGTGTCTAAATTTTCCACATTGTTGCTAAGCAAAGCCATTTGCGAACCCAGGTTATCGTGTAAATCCCGGCTTAATCTTTCTTTCTCTTCCTGCACCTGCAGTTGCATTTGTATTTTTTGCTTTACACTTCTTTTTTGATAAAAATAATAAGATACAAAGCTGGCAAGTAGTAGTAAGCCGGCAAAACCTGTTATGTAAATCTGTTTTTCTTTTTTTGCTTTGATGGAAGCTATCTCATTTTCGTACTGCAGTTCAGTTGTTTTAAAAACAGCTTCGGCTTCACCTATTTTTTTATTTAAATCGCCATTAAACCTGGTTCTAACCAAACCATCTTCTTCTATTTTATATTTATATGCTTCCTTATAATTTTGAGCATCAGCTAAATTACGTGCATGAGTATTTAAAGCCGTAATTACTCCATCTATTAAATTTATTTTCCGGGCAATTTCCAATGCCTCCTGGCTGAATAAAATTGCCTTTTCAAATTCTTTTTTCTTTTTCAGTACATTGGTATAAAACACCAGGCTTTCCATCAAATTTGCCGAATCTTTTGCAGCCCTGCTCTTAGCAATAATTTCCTGGAATATCTCCGCTGCTTTGTCCAGCTTATTTTCTGCATCGTACGTAGTTGCAAGCAATCTGTAATGAAGGCTGAAAGTACCGGAAGCTGTGTCATTATTTTGCTTACTTAAATCAATAGCTTTAATAAAATACATTTCGGCTAATTTATAATCAGCCCTTTCTAAAGAAATTACACCCACATTGTGATAGCATTGTGCCAGTAAAGCGGAGTAATTATTGGGCTCGGCTATTTCAATACATTTTTTCCAAAAGGCAATGGCATTCTCTTTTTGAGGAATGTAATAATAGGTACCTCCTATCAGTTTATAAAAAGTTGCCTCGGCCAATGAATTATTTTGTTGATGTGCTAAAGCAAGCTGTGCCTGGCAATAATTCAAACAGATATCCCATTGTTTAAGTTGCTGATACTTATGAACCAATACAGTTTGTACTGCTATATTTTCTGTAGCAGTAAGATTTGACGAGCTAAGTATTTTTTTAAGTTCGATAATGGCTGCCTGATGGGTGTTGCTTTTTTCAATTACATCCAATTGCTTAACCAGCTCGTTCTTTTGAGCAAATAAACAGGTGGTAACAAACAACAAAAAAATTATAAGAAAGCGGCGGCGCATTATTTAAATACTTTGTTTGCCGGTAAAGCTACTGATACTGGCCTTACAATTAAGCTGCCTGCAGCAAATGCTTATTAAAATACCCTCTGTAGGGTATTTTAATAAGCCGCAGGCTTTTATACATTCACTTTCTTATTTAACATCTACAAAATAACTTTATGACAAATGTTTCAAAATGGATGAGCTGGGAAGGCGGTATTGATTTAGCTGCCGTAACATCACCCGATTTACAGATGCCTAATCTGATTGTACATTTAGGCCGCATGGCAAATACGCCTGTGGGCAATGCTGCGAGTGGTATGATTCTTTGGCAACCCGATCCCACTGGTATGCCTGCGGTAATGGGCTTTGTAAGCACCAATGAAGAAGTAGGCAAATATTTTGGGCCCAATATTTTTGCAGGCACACCGTTTGAACAGGCCCCGGTTTTAAATGCCACTATTGATATTGAAATAACTGCAGACAAAGCAACCAGCAAATGCGTTGTGGGCGATTATACTTTTGAAGTGGAGATGAGCGATTTCAGTGCACCTTACCTCATCAATCGTGAGCCGGCTGCCATGCCGCCATTTCATCAGCAGGGTGTTGAAATTCATGCACAAAAAGTAACTTTAAAAATTAATGGCGAGGTTATAAATATTATTGTACCTCCCGTTGGTATTACCGGCGGACCGGCCTCTGTAGTTTCTCCAAACGGAGTATATGCCAGGTAATATAATTTTAGTTTAATTTTTATAAATGAAAAAAATAACAACCGGTTTTATTGCATTGCTGTTTGCCCTGCCTGTTTTTGCTCAGCTGAATGCAGAGCAGGCTGCTGTAAGAAAAGTATTTTTTGATTTTCTTGGTTTTTATAAAAAGAATGAAGCAAAATTTAATTCCTTCAAACTGTATAAAGGAACCGGAAAAGAAAACGGCCCGCCGTTCAAAATACAATGGAAGGAAGCTGAAAAGTATTTTACATATTTACGCAGCAGCGTGCCTTATGTTGGCGAAGGATACATAAAAGCTGAAAGAGAACATTTTAAGTTTGCAGACAGCTGTTTTAAAGCCGATCCACAGGAAGAGATTGCAGCAGGTTTTGATTTTGACCGCTGGGCCGGCGGACAGGAATCTATTGAGTACACGTATAAATGGTACACTTCATCAAAAAATAAATACAGCGTTACTATTACAGGCAACACGGCTTTTTTAAAAATTGGTGCCGAACTTTGGGCTGGTGCTGCCGAAAAAGACCGCAGCTGGAGCATGGTTCCTTTTGTAAAAGAAAATGGAAAATGGAAAATGGCCGATAATATTTACCCGGCTGATGATGGAAAATAATGTTATTAACCCTTCGGAATAAAAAAGAGCGAAACAAATTGTTTCGCTCTTTTAATATGTTGAATAGAATAAATTATCCTAAAGCCACACGCTTAAAATCTGTTACTTTCAGATCAGCATCTACACTCTTTAAATAATCGGCAACAGATTTACTGTTGTCTTTTACAAATGCCTGGTGCATTAAAGTATTGTCTTTAAAGAATTTGTTCATTTTACCATCGGCAATTTTTTCAGCCATTTCAGCTGGCTTACCTTCTGCTTTTATCATTTCAATGGCAATGGCTTTTTCCCTGTCTTTTGTTTCCTGGCTGATAGATGTTTCATCAACTGCCAAAGGATTCATAGCAGCAATTTGCATAGCTACATCTTTTCCTGCGTCAGCAGCTTCTTTGGTCATAGAAACCAAAACACCCATACGGTTTGCACCGTGGATATAAGAAGCAACATAAGGTGCATCTACTCTTTCAAATTTTGAAACAGCAATTTTTTCACCAATAGCTGCCAGTTTATCATTGATCAGTTCTTCAACTGTTGATCCGTTAACGGCAACACCGTTTAATTCTTCGGCTGTTTTAACATTGTTGGCAATAGCTGCATCCGCAATAGATTGCGCAAAGGCAACAAAGTCTGCATTCTTACTAACGAAATCAGTTTCGCAGCTGATGCAAAGTACAATACCGCTTTTATGATCGGCAGTTGTTTGTGCAATTACCACACCTTCTTTAGCTTCACGGTCGCTGCGCTTGGCGGCAACTTTCTGGCCTTGTTTACGCAACCAGTCAATAGCTGCTTCAAAATCTCCGTTGCTTTCTGTTAATGCTTTACGGCAATCTAACATACCGGCTCCTGTTGTTTGACGTAATTTATTTATGTCTGCTGCTGTTATTGTTACACTCATGTGAATTAAAAATTAAAAATTAAAAATTAAAAACTCCTCAATGCCGAACAATGTACTCATGTACAAGAGTGCGACGCCAATGAACCTGATTAAAGATTAAATGCCGGGTTCAAAAAAACCAACAACACAATCTTCGCATCAATCTCCTCCTTAGTTCCCCTTTAGGGGTCGGAGGGGGTTTTTACCTTGGACCACCGCTACCGGCTGGCCTTCTGCCACCCTGGCCCGGACCAGCTACACGACGCTTTGGTTGAGAGGCAATGCCTTTACCACCACCACGCTTGTTTCTGTCATCAGAACCATCTTGCTTAGCTTCAAAACGGGCAGCTTTTGCTTCGGCACTTTCTTCTGTATCGCTGTTTTCGTCTTCGTCTTTATTTGCCTGGCGCTCCTGCAAACCTTCTGCAATAGCTGCTGTTAAATAATTAACGATGATAGCAATTGATTTGGTAGCATCATCATTTGCAGGAATTGCAAAATCAATTTTATTCGGATCGCAGTTGGTATCAACCATACCAAAAGTGCTGATGCCTAATTTTCTTGCTTCGGCAAGTGCAATGTGCTCATGGCCTATATCAACCATAAACAAAGCGGCAGGTACACGGCTTATTTGCGCAATACCACCCAGCACTTTTTCCATTTTTTCCTTATCACGTGTAAGTGTTAATTTTTCTTTTTTGGTTAAGCTTTCAGCGCTTCCATCAGCAAGCATTTTTTCGATGCTCTGCATTTTTTTAACACTCTTACGTACGGTATTGAAGTTGGTTAACATACCACCTAACCAACGCTCGGTTACAAAAGGCATGTTTACACGTTGAGCACAGTCGCTAACAATTTCTTTAGCCTGTTTTTTGGTAGCCACAAACATGATCTTTTTACCACTGCGTGCAATTGCTTTTAAAGCAGCTGCAGACTCCTGTAAACCTTCTACGGTTTTGTTCAGGTCGATAATGTGTATGCCTTTCTTTTCAGCAAAGATGTAAGGCAGCATTTTAGGGTTCCACTTTTTCTTTAAATGTCCAAAGTGTACACCTGCTTCTAAAAGTTGCTGTTGTAAGGAAGTATTTTCCATTGTATATTATTAAAATAGTTATAATTAAATTGTTACCAGCTTCAAGCACTGAGCTGCAAGGGACAAGTGATATAGTACTTGCAGCTTGTAGCTGATAGCTTGCAGCTTTTTTCTTAACGTTTAGAGAACTGGAAGCTTCTTCTTGCTTTCTTACGTCCTGGTTTCTTACGCTCAACCGAACGTGGATCACGCTTTAATAAACCAGCAGCTTTTAAAGCCGGACGGTAATCAGCACTTACTTCAATCAAAGCACGGGCAATACCCAGTTTAGTTGCTTCAGCCTGTCCTTTTACGCCACCGCCTGTAGCATTAACTACTACATCAAATTTATCAGAAGACTCAACCGTTTTCAACGGTGCCTCCACCTGGTTTTGTAAATAAACCAATGGGAAGTAGGTCTTGTAGTCTTTGCCGTTAACTGTAATCTTTCCGTCTCCCTTTGAAAGGAAAATGCGGGTTACAGCTTCTTTTCTGCGGCCGACTGCGTTTGTTTGTTTTTCCATTATTTTTTTATTTGGAATTTGTTTTTTTAATTGTTGTTAAACCTTAGAATTAAAATTTCAATTCTTTAGGTTGTTGTGCTCCGTGTGGATGCGCTGATCCCTGGTATACAAATAGTTTTTTGTACATCTGGCGGCCCAAACGGTTTTTAGGCAACATACCTTTAATAGCTCTTTCAATAATCACTTCGGGCCTGCGCCTTAACAGATCTTTTGCTACTTCTTCTTTACGGCCACCTGGGTAACCACTAAAGGTATCATAGATTTTTTCATCCATTTTATTACCGGTAAGTTTTACCTTTTCGCAATTGGTAACAATGATGAAATCTCCGCAATCAACGTGTGGAGTGTAGTAAGCTTTGTTCTTACCACGAAGAACTGCCGCAATACGGGCACACATACGACCAACGGTTTGATTAGTACCATCCACAACGTACCAGTTGTGAGTAACGGTAGCCTCGTTCGCATGTTTTGTAGTGAAATGTAATTTGCTCATTTTTATTTTTTTTAAGTTTCGTCTTTCGACATTGTCCACAGCCATCCCTGTGGTTTTAAATTTGGACGGCGAAGGTAACTGCAAACAACCCTATCTGCCAAAGAAAACAGGAAGTATTTTTAACTGCACTTTTGTAACGCATTGATTTTCAGTAATAATTTTGACTAAATATTTTCCTCATTGCTGCAAAGGCATAAAAAAGCGGCTCATTTTATTGAGCCGCCGGTTAATTAACAGAGTATATTCTTATTCTTTTACAAATTGTTTTACATGGCTTTCGCTGCCATTTACCAGCCTTACACTATATATACCTGGCCCAAACAGCGAGATATTTACTGGTATGGTATTGCTGCCGGGTTGAAGCATAACATCCCTCCGGTAAAGCTGTCTGCCAGTTATATCAGTAATGGTTAAAACTCCATTACCGGCCAGGCCACTGGCAGTTTGAACCTGTAAAATATCTTTCGCCGGATTAGGAGAAACGAGCAGTTGTATAGCTGTTTTATCAAGTTGCATAGCTAAAATATCGCTGTAGCCAAAGTTTCCATCGGTATCAACCGATTTTAGCCTGTAAAAAACTGTTTTATGCATTTTTACATTGGTAGGTAACATATCGTTATAGCTGTAGTTAAGCGGAATATTTGAACTGCCATTGGCTGCAACCCTGTCTACATCAGTAAAGTTTACGCCATCCACACTGCGCTGTATGGTATAGTGGCTGCTATTTTGCTCGTAGGCTGTTTGCCAGTAAAGAGTAATGGTATTGCTTTTATTTACCCCGGTAAATGATGTAAGTTTTATAGGTAGCGCCACGCTTGAAAGCTCCAGGATTTCTGTAGCCGTAAGTGCCCGGTTGTAAATTCTGAATTCATCAATCTTACCATTATGGCCATTATATTGCGGCGGTGTATACCCCGAATAAGACATGGTTCCAAACTGGCCTGGTAACGTATATGCAGGCACCCATGTCCCGGGCGCTGCCGTTACATTCAATACACCATTTACGTAAATTCTGGTTACAGCACCGGCTCTTACGCATGCAACATGCTTCCATACGTTAAGCGGCAATGCCCCGTTGGTGGTTAATGCACTGGCATTTTTAAAATTGAAAACAAGCTGCTGGAAGCCATTGGCATTCCACATAAACACACCCGGCCCGCCGGAGTTCAGGTTATTATCATAAATGCCACCGGCATGTGGCTGGCTGGTAGTAAGTACAGAAAAATCAATGGTAAAATCCTGGTTGGTGCCAAAGCTAAGGTTGGCATTTACCGGGTGCGTTGCAAACTGCACAACCGGGCTACCCGGATTTGCATAAGCCATTGCTGTATTGGCAACACTTTTATTATTGGTAGTGGCAGTTGAGCCGGAATTGGTGCCGTTAATAAAATTAGGGCCGGCATCAACATAGTTGCCATCCATACGCCAGTAAGCCATTAACCCGGCAGTAGGTTGTGCTGTTACAGCAGTACATACAAATAGTGCTGCCAGTAAAGTTGGTAAAAACTTTTTCATCTAAAGGGTTTAATAAAATACAGTTGTGATCACAACACGAATTGTGTTATGCGGCTTTCAGGGAATTGAAATAATTGGTAGCTTCTGTTCGGTTACGGACTTTCAGTTTTTTATATATGCTTTTGCAATGCTTTTTTATAGTGTTGATATTTACATTTTGCATGGCCGCCATTTCCTTATACATCAACCCATTGGCCAATAAACTCAAAATAATCGTCTCTTTTGGCGTTAGTGGATTCGCTGGTTTCTGCATGCTTGATTTCAACGGTTAAAATTATGCTGAACACTATTTATAAACAATGGCTCTTTTGTGTACCAAAGTCCTCAATACAAATGTAGCTGTAACGCCGAGCCGAAGTTAGGGTAATAAAACGGAGAATTGGAAGGGTTAAAACACGGTAGGTATATCGTTTTAACTTTATGTGCTTTTATTGGCATGTTTGCCAATCGGGAGTTTGGCAAACACTAATGTATAGCCTCTTTAGTTTTAAGCTGCTGTGTTTATACCTTAGCCGGGTGTAAGGCGTGTTATTACTTATGAGAGATAAGACAAATACAATAATTGAAATTATTTGTGAGAATAATGATCTCCCTGAAAACTGCATGTTAATAATGTCATACTTCAAATTACAACCTCTTTGCTATAGCTGATAAAAATGGTGACATTATTAGCATATTCCTGGGCCCTTACACCCGAACCGTTATAGGCTTTAATGGTTTTAAACATATCCTGGTGAATGTTCCATTTCGTCTTTAATTCCTTCATCACTTTTTCAATGCATTTATCCATACTGTACCATTGCTTTTGTTCAAAAAATATTTTATCTGCAGTTACGTGTTGCAGATCATACTGAAAAATGCCATACCCTTTGTATAAATACTGGGCGGCGCTATACCCTCTGGCCTTTCTTGATACATTGGCTTCGGTTATTAAAGCGTTCGTAAAAACATCCCCATACTTAGCCCTGAATGCAGCCGCATTTTTTGGAAATGCAGAACGATGTGTACCCGGAAAATCTCCGCTTGCATCAAACACACAAAGCTTAAGAATTTCTTCCGGTGTTTTTTTATCTATCCAGAATACCCAGATATTGGCAGTTTCCTGGCAGGCAATTCCACATAAGGTATCAATAGTAAAAGGCGTGTTTTTAACCGCTGCCTTTAATTGTACTGCATAATTTTTTTTAAGCCAGGTTACTGCTTTTATTGCCTGGGTTTTTGAAATGGGTAGTGGCATGGTTTAATTTTTTTAGCGTTTAAAAAAGTGTTCTGTAATATTTTATTCTGATGCAGTTTTAGTGCTTTTAAGAAAATTGCTGAATCCAAAATGAAAACCGCCTACGGCAAACATTTTTGAAGGATCACTATAATGAGTTGAATTGCCATCGAAATTGCTGCCAAAAGTTGCTTTAAAAGTTACAAGATTATTCAGTTTATAACTGAGCGTAAAAGCTGTACGAACAGTATAATTTTTTTTCTGGTTTTGTGGTTTTGTGGTGAGATACCTGAAAACACCCTCTCCCGAAACACTCAGCTTATTATGCACCCATTGTAATTTTCCGCCAAAATCCGCATAGCTGCTGCTGTCAACATTTTTTGCATTAATTGTTACCCGTAATACAGCCATCAGATCTATGAAATCAATCGTCTCAGGATCTTTATTTACATTAAACCGGTAAGATGGAGTTAGCCAAATAGATGTTTTTGCACTTTGCAATTTGTTCCAGTTATTATTGCCGGCAACACTGGCATTGGCAATGGCAAATTCAAGCAAAAACCCTTCACGGGTAAGTGGAAACTGGTATGCATTCACCCGGTCAATGGTTTCTTGTGATTTATCATTTGCCTGGTCCCGTAGCTTTCTTATTGCCTTCAAATCTTTTTCAGAAAGTGAATTTTTCTTAACCCTGCTTTTCAGCAAATTCCGTACAATGTCTTTTTCGCCATCCGACATTGATTTGAAACTGCCCTTGGCAATAACATCGTCAATAAATTCATCAATATCATCTATCGTTCCACCCTGTTCCAAAGTGCTGATCATAGATTCAAGCATTCCCTGCATCCTGCTATGTATATACCATTCGGTTAAATTCTTGCGTACATTATTACTTACTTTTCCATGCAATAACTGCATGTGCATACCAAGTCCCAATCCTGTTCCTGCAGGGATAGCGCCAAATGTAAAACTATCAGATGGCGATGTGGCAAATGAAAAAGTGATACTCTTAGCCATGTTCTGCCAGAAATCATTTTTGAGAATATAATCATACACATTGAATTTTTTTGAATCGGGCTTTTTCTTTCCCCAGTAATAAGGTGAGGTTTCCATAGCAAAATTGGGTTGCAGCCTGCTGTTTACCATGGCCGATTGTACACTGGCAATAAAATCAGTAGGCGAATTGGGGCGCTGTATATTTTCGGGCTCAACACCCAAAACAACATAAGCAGGAGAAGAGTTTAATTGCAGTGATTTAAATTGCTTTTCAATATCGGATTGAGCATATCCTGTAACAGCAAAAAACAAAAAAATCAATGGCAATAAGATCAGCTTCTTTCTCATTTTTCTAATTTAAAAGTAATCTTGGTGTAAAAAGTTACAGGGTTGGTTTCGTCGCTGGTAACAGTAAACTCCTCATCAATTAATTCGCCACCGGCTTCTAACTTAATGCTGTATTTAACCCTGGCGGCTTTAGGGGTACCGCCATTGCGGATACGTGTGGCAATAGATACCAGTGCAAATTTCTTCCCATCCAGTTTTTTTCCGGTATCCAGTTCGGCCTGCGTAATATCCGGGCTTGGGTCAAAATCAAGTGGCTTACCGGCCATCGTCATTGCATGAATAAGATCAAGTTCCCAGCCTTCTTTCAGCAGGCTGGTGGTAGTTGTAACGGTAATTTTTTTTGCAGCATATTTTTTGGAAATTGTAAAAACCGGGTACAAACCGGTATCCGTCATTTTAATTGGATTATTATTTGCCATAAAATAATTTTACCGCCTACTCTTTATCCCGTTTTCGGCTTACCGGTTTTAGTAAAGTTTTATTACAATAAACTGATACCAGTTTACACAACAAATATGCTGCAGTATTTAAAAGGAACTTAAATGCTTTGAGAGAGATTTTTTACATGCCCGAACAGGATACTAACTTACTACCTTTATTTTACAGATACAAGTATTAAGAATGAATTTTTGATAAATTAATGCAGCAATTAGTTTTTAAAATTTATCCGCACTCTAAAAATTGACGCTGCCGCCAAGAGATGACACCTTTTGAAAAGGTGTCATCAGAAATTAATAAAAGATTTACTTTATTTAAAGGGGTTCTTATCAAGTCTGAAGCTTAAGGAGACAAACCAGTTTGGTTTATATATTTTTTGATGGAGCTGATCATCATCAAGTGGTTCGGAAACGATTTCACCCACTTTATACTTTCCCTTTAAATTCTTTTGCTGATGCATAACTCCACCTGTAGTTAAAACCAGGTTTTTATGATAAACAAAAGAAAGACCTAAAAACACAGAAGGAGCTTTTAAATCAAACCCCAATCCTCCCGAAATGCCCCAGAAAAAACGGGGGCTTTCCCCCATATTATCCAGATAAGTAAACATTATTGTGGGTATATAATCCCATTTCCTTTTTTCAGTTGGGTCCTGAATTATTGCAAAACTATCTACCCCTGTTTTCTTCGCAAAAAATGTTTTGTTTTCTATATTTACAAAGCTAAATCCAAAAGTGGTAATCCATTCATTATAATTCCTACCTGTTATTACCGCATTCCAGGATTTATCGTTATCCTCTCTTTTAATCTTGACTTTTAATTTTTCTCTTTCCTGCACAACACCTTCATATACTGTCTTCCGGGTACTTACAAGAATATTTACTGCTCCATCTATTATTGCCTGGGTACAGCCAGCAAGGCTCAACTGTTGTTTTAATTTTATTATAAGACCCTTTAGCTCGCTTTCATTTTCTACATTTTTTATTTGTTCAACAAGCTTCTTTACTTCAGAATCTGAGCAGGCTTTTGCAGCAGTAGCAATGGCAACAGAGTTAGATACATTTTTGAAATCATCAGTAGCAAGAGGACGTATATCATTAGTGAAATTTTCAATTTCTGCCACATACTCTTTCAATGGTATTTTATTAATAATTTCTATTTTGAAGGAATCTGAACCAACATTGTTAATCCGGTATTTATTTTTTTGGGCCAGGTCCAAAATAAATGTTTTTTTAACCTGGGCATTACTCAATACCGGCAGCATCAGCAGTATAGCTATAATTATATTTTTCATAAAAGAGTGTTTAGGTAAAAAAAATGGAGTTTATATTTTGATTAACTAAAAATACACGGATGTGTAAAAGCAAAAAAGGGTTTTTTAACCCCAACATTAAAGGTGAAAAGATTATTGCAGATATGAACATTATTGTAGACTTTAGCAGTGTAATAAAATTTTGAACCTAATACTATACTAATGAAAAAGTTAATCAATTATTTTTTTATAATTTTTGCTGTCTTTGGAATTATTTCATGCAATTCCGGAGATAATTCAAATACTGAAAACAACGAAATGCCATCTAAAAGCCCAAACAGCAATAAACCATTTATGCTTGATAAAGACTGCATAGGGTTAGCAAATCTTTATTTTGTAGATAAAAAGGAAGCATTAAAAATGATTAAACATTTTAATGATGAGTTTCATAAGAAGCCTAAATTACCAGCTTCTATGAAAAAACATAAAGATTCGATATGGATTGATGCTTCTGTAATAAATGCTTTTTCAGATTTCCTGGAAACCAATTCAGCAAATTATGACGGCGTAAGAATTGTTAATGTTGCATATAATAATGATAGCAGTAATATTTTTCTTGTTCCGACTTCAGCTAATGGAAGCGACCACAATGAAAAATGGACAACACAAGTGACCGCTGCTTCCAGCACATTTCGGAATTTTAATATTGACACAAACATAGTCAATCCGCTTATTAGAAAATTTGGAACATTATACAGGGCTCAAAGTGATGCTTCTGATGTAAACAGTACAACATTTGATTCTCTGTCTGCGAAAATATGGTTAAGCTCATGTGTTTTCAACTTATTATCAGATACAATCAAACATTCAGGAGGTAAATTAGATGGTGTAATGGTTTATTTTGCAGCTTATGATAAGAAAGATGCTACGAGATTGGGTTTTCAAAAACGTGATAATCAAAGTACTGTTATTTTAGTTGCTACAAACCCAAATGGATCTGGTGGCCATAAACCTGATTGGGATGCGATTAAAAGCAAGCTTATTTCCTTAAAAATGTTTCCTGCGCCAGATCCGGGTGGATACAACCATGGTGAACTTTGCCCTACTAAATGTAATTAAGTATGTTTCCATTAGTTTTTTTTATTTATTTTGAAATAGGTGCCCTAATAATCAGCGTAGTGTTTTTGTATAAGTTTAATCATAAACCACTACGCTGGTTTATTCCATTTCTCCTGTTAATGGTTTCTGTTGAGATTACCGGCAGTTATATAAGAAGAGAATTAGGGCAGGTTAATACCTGGCTTTATAATATTTCTATCCCTGCCGAATATTTGTTTTATGGATTTATCATTGGCAGTCTTTGTTTAACAACCTCATTTAAAAAGATCATTTTATACGCCTCTGTTCTCTTTGGTATATGGACGCTTATAAATTTATTCTTTGTTCAGGGTTTTATGCAGTTAAATACAAGCACTCTAAAAATCGGCAGCAGTTTAATGATTATGTTCAGCTGTATTGGGCTTGTTGATCTTTTTAAAAATGATAATCATCAGTCTTTATTAACAAATCCCTTATTTTGGATTTGTACAGGCATCCTGTTTTTTAATACTGGGGAGTTTTTATACTTATTTTTCCTGGATACTTTTATACAAAACGATTGGGACAGGACAGCAAAAGTATTTGCCTCCATCAATAATAAACTGATCTATGTACTGTACACCTGTATTTCAATAGCAATTGTATGTTCAAAGAAATGGGAGAAGAAAGCCTGACTACATTAATACTGTTAGGTACAATAATAGTGATTTTTTTTGTTGCTTTCGTTGTACTGCTGTCATACCTGTTTACAACCAAAAAAAATAAACTCCTACAGGAAAAACAATTTATGAAAACACAATTCCAACAGGAACTCCTCCAGACCCAACTCGAAATTCAGGAACAAACCCTTAAAACCATTAGTGAAGAAATACATGATAATGTGGGGCAGGTACTAAGCCTTGTCAAACTTAATTTAAACACTGTTGGTAATATAAGCGATGAAAAAGCCCGGTTTAAAATTGACAGCACCAAAAACCTGGTAAGCAAAGCCATCAACGATTTACGGAACCTTAGCCGCAGCCTGCATGGCGAAAGAATTGGAGAAATTGGCCTGCAGGAAGCAATTGCCAATGAACTTAGAATTGTACAAAACACCGGACAGTTTAAAACAGATTTAAAAATAACCGGGCAGGTTTATAAGCTTGATCCGCAAAAAGAAATGGTACTCTTCCGTATTGTACAGGAAGCATTGCACAATGCAGTTAAACATTCAAATGCTGCTCATTTAAAAGTATTGATGAATTATAATGCAGCTGATTTTACATTAACCATCAGTGATGATGGCAATGGTTTTCAGCCGGATCAATTGCCTGCTTCACAAACCGGCATTGGTTTAAAAAGCATGCGAAACAGGGCTACATTAATTGGTGGTGAATTTTCTTTACAGTCATCAAAAAATAACGGAACTTCCATATCTATTCAACTACCAACCGCTAAACCATAAACCTTTTAAAGTTCTATCCATGGCAAATATTGTTTTAACTGATGATCATAGCCTGCTCCGTAACGGCCTTGCCGAGCTGGTAAAAAGCCAGGGGCATACTGTTTTATATGAAGCTGATAATGGTAGTGATTTTATTAAAAAACTGGATACAAATAATCTCCCTCATCTTGTCCTCATGGACATCAACATGCCCGAAATGGACGGCTTTGAAACAACCCAATGGCTTAAGCAAAATCATCCACAGGTGCAGGTGCTGGCCCTCAGCATGTACGATAACGAAACTTCCATCATACGCATGTTAAAATGCGGGGCCAAAGGCTATATTTTAAAAGACAGCGAACCGGCCGAATTGAAAACTGCCATTGATGATATACTCAGCAAAGGTTTTTATTACAGCGACCTCGTAAGCGGCAAGCTTATGCATGCCATTAATAAAATGGACGACGAAACCGATGACCTTAAAAACCTGGTGCCACTTAATGACAGGGAGACCGACTTTTTAAAATACGCCTGCACCGAAATGACCTATAAGGAAATTGCCGATAAAATGTTTGTAAGCCCACGCACTATTGATGGCTACCGCGATACACTTTTTGAAAAACTAAAATTAAAAACAAGGGTGGGCCTGGTAATGTACGCCATTAAAAACGGGATAGTGAATATATAGTAAAGTCATAGCTTCCTCTAGGTTAGGCCTGCTTTACTCCGTACTGAAGCCATGGTAACAGCTATATTACTCCGTACCACATGCATGGTTAATTCATGCACTGTTTATGATAACCTCAACCAAAACTTACACCAAGGCAAGGGGTCACTACCATATATTTTCACAGTGTCCGCATGTTTTTAAACAGTGAAGTTTCACTTTTCTCCCTTGCGCACTTAGTGTCTTCCTTTGTGTTCTTTGTGGTTAGCTTTACCACAAAGAACACAAAGTTATTTCACGAAGAGCACAAAGAAATGGCGGGCAATTATTTCCCGTAAACCTTTTTACCACCACTATAGGTTGCCAATACTTTCGCTTTTAAAATAGCCGCAGCTTCACAGCTCATTAAATCGGTATCCAGTATTATAAAATCCGCAAACTTCCCTTTTTCCAAACTGCCTTTTTTCTTCTCTTCAAAACTGGCTTTGGCTGCCCAGATGGTCATACCCCTGATGGTTTCTTCCCTGGTTAATGCATTTTCCATCTGGTAACCACCCGCAGGAAATCCTTTACTATCCTGCCTTACAACGGCTGCAAAAAATGTTTTAAACGTGCTGATATCTTCCACCGGAAAATCGGTACCCAGTGGTATCCAGTTATTTTCTTTTAGTAATTGTTTATAGGCATAGGCCCCTTTAACCCTTACAGGCCCAAGCCTGTCGCCGGCCCAATACATATCGCTGGTGGCATGTGTTGGTTGTACCGATGGCACAATATTATTCTCACCAAAAAAATGAAAATCAGCCGCATTAACCACCTGCGCATGTTCAATACGCCAGCGCAGATCGTTGCTGCCTTTTAAATATTTAGCATAGGTTTTCAGGATGGTTCTGTTGCCGCTATCGCCAATGGCATGGGTACACATCTGCCAGCCTTTTGCATAAATAATACTGGCAACCGAATCAAAATGCGCTGGTGCACTTAGTAAAAAACCACTCCATTCAGGCTTATCGCTGTATGGCTGCAATAAACTGGCGCCACGTGAACCCAGCGCCCCATCGGCATACACTTTAAATGAACTTACATTCAGGTAATCTGTTTTTATTTTTCCTCTCTTAAATGCATAATCAAAATTTGCTGCGGCATCGCTCAGCATAATGTTCATACGCATTTTCAGCTCGCCGCTTTTTTGGAGGGCTTCTATTTTTTCAACGGTTGCAAAATCCAGCCCGCAATCATGTAAAGAAGTTAAGCCAACAGCAAAACAATTTTCCTGTGCCAACAGTAAAGCTTTCTTTACCTGCGCCAGATCCGGAGCAGGAATTTTTGAAGCAACAAGGTCCACTGCATTATCTACCAGCAGGCCGGTAAGTTTACCATCCTTTACTTCAATGTCTCCGCCAGTCAACTTATCGCCGGCTTTTACTCCGGCAAGTTCCAAAGCTTTCTGATTTGCCATGGCCGCATGGCCATCAATACGGGTAATAATTACAGGCCTGTCAGGAAAAAGTTCATTCAGCTTTGCATTATCCGGAAACTCTTTCACAGCCCAGTCATTCTGGTCCCAGCCACGGCCGGTTAACCAGGCTCCTGCCGGTAAAGTTTTTGCAAACTCACTACATTTTACCATTACTTCATCCCAGCTTTTGGTATCAACCAGGTTTACGGTTAATAAACTCATGGCATAGCCAACAAAATGTGCATGGGCGTCATTAAAGCCCGGAAAAACTGCCTTGCCTCCGGCATCTTTTATCGAATCAGATTCATACTGCTTCAGTATATCATCGTTTTTACCAATGGCAATTATTTTCCCATCCCTGATAGCCATAGCTTCTGCAACTGAAAACTTTTCATCTACTGTATAAATTTTTGCATGATGAATAATAAGATCAGCCTTTTGGCGAAACTTACAGGAAAAAATAAATAAGCAGGCCGCAACAGGCAACAAAGAATTTAGAAGCAATCTTTTTAGTGACATGGTATGTATTTAGTTTTCAAAAATAGGATAAATGCATGCAGGAAACTCAATGAATACGTATCGAAAAAATCTGTGTCAATCCAGCCAATCTGCGTCATCTGCGTTCCGTATCTTTACACCATGCAGTTCGATCAGATCATCAACGCCAAAATAAAAAACGATTCAGACCGTCCCCTGATGAAAAAGGACCTGTTTCCTGTAAGCGAAAGGCTGCAGAAATACCTGATTCAATATGGCCGCGATATTAAACTGCCGGTTGAGTACAAAGACCTTTTAAATTACCGTCACACCACGGCTTTACGAAATAAAAAAGGAAAACTTACGCACTGGGAAACAGCCATTTACGACCTGAAGGAAATGGAGTTTTTAAAAGAAGGGCTGATAAAAACCTATGCCGCTTTAAAAACTGAAGGTAACCTCAGTTTTGTAAAACACCTGGATGTAGAACGGATAGATTTTTGCGAATTTGGCAACAGCGTTCCCTTCCGCATTCGCATCATCAACCGCATCAACGATAATTACGATCATTATTATATTAAGGCCGAAGATGCATCACGCATTTATGGTTTGGAGCTGGAAGATCTGTTAAGTCCCAACCGCATTACTTTTCTGTCGCACAAGGGTACCTTGGTAGAAGAACATATTGCCGGCATACCGGGCGATGTTTTTTTAGAAGATTATTTATCGCTGCCCGAAACAAATAAAATACGCATTGCCAAAGAATTTGTAAAATTTAATGAACGTTGTTTTGCCCGCCTGCTGGGCGATATGCGTAGTTACAATTTTGTAGTAGCCATTACGCCCGATATTGAAGATAACCAGTACCGCATCCGTGCCATTGATTTTGACCAGCAGAGTTATGAGGGCCGCAAAAACCTTTACCTGCCTCAGTTTTACCGGGAGAACTATGAGTTTGTGGAACTGGTTTTAAAAACCCTTAGCCCCGAAGTGATTGAACAATACCAGGCAGAAGAACAAACGGCCATGGCCTACCGTGTGGTTGCCAGCCGCAAACAATTAATGGAGCTGTTGACGATCATGACAAAAGATGAAATATCGGAATACCACAAAATAAAAATGCTGAAAGAAGAACTGAACAAGCATTTTGAAACGAATTATTTTTCGAACTGCAGCACCATGGGCAATATTGTAAAAAGGCAATTAAAACTGGTTTTACAAAAACACCTGAAGCAGATTGCTGCGGGCCGATGATTTTTATTTCCCACCAAAACACAAAGGCCACAAAGTGATAATAAAAAATTAGTCTTTGTGTTCTTAGCGGCTTTGTGGGATAATCTTTAAAGCGATAATTTTTTATCTTTAGCAGAGACTTATTTATGTACAATAACGAGCAAACAATAGCATTGCAGAAGAAAACCACCGAATGGCTGGCAAGTGTAAATGCTACAAACATTTCCGGAATCGTAAAAAATAATACAGAAGACCTGCGCAACTGCCTCCGCTTTCACGAATACAGGTATTATGTACAAAACGATCCGCTTATCAGCGATTTTGAGTACGATAGCCTGTATAAATTATTGGAGCATTTTGAAAAAGAAAATCCCGATGCTGTTACACCCGATTCTCCAACACAGCGTGTGGGTAAAGGTTTAATAAAAGACTTTCCAAAAACACAACACCTGGTTCCCATGCTTTCTTTGGAGAACTCGTACAATGCAGATGACCTGCTTGACTTTGACCGCAAGGCCAGGGAACTTTCGGGCCTGGATGAAATTGAGTATTGTGTAGAGCCAAAATTTGATGGAGCCAGTATCTCTTTGGTTTATGAAAATGACCTGCTAAGCCGCGGTGTTACCAGGGGCGATGGTGAAGTGGGCGATGAAATTACGTTGAATGTAAAGCAGATCAAATCGGTGCCGCTTTCTGCAAAATTCAGTGAATATGGTATTGAGCAGATTGAGATACGTGGCGAAGTACTGATGAATAAAAATAATTTTAAGGCATACAATGATGCATTGATTGAAGAAGGCATTCCACCACTGGCAAACCCACGCAATGCTGCTGCAGGCTCTTTAAGAATTAAAGACACGGCAGAAGTTAGTAAAAGAAACCTGGAAGCTTTTCTTTACCATGTAAGTTTTATCACAAATTATGAAGCGCCTGCATCAACAAAACCACAAACTGCAAACCACCAACCCCAAACCCATTCCGGCATGCTGGAAATGCTCTGGAACCTCGGTTTCCGCAGTCCCAAAAACGAAATGAAAGTTTTTAAAGGCATTAATGCAGTTATAAAACATGTACATGATTTTGAAAAAGTGCGTGACAACCTCGGTTATGAAATTGATGGCATGGTGATAAAGGTGAACGATTTAAAACTGCAGGACCGGCTTGGTATGACATCACACCATCCCCGCTGGGCCATTGCTTTTAAATTTAAAGCAAGGCAGGGTACCAGTAAACTGCTGGCCGTAGAGTTCCAGGTGGGCCGTACAGGTGCCGTTACACCGGTAGCTAAAATAGAACCGGTGCAGGTGGGCGGCGTTACGGTGGGCAGCATCTCCATCCACAATGAAGAGTACATCAAAGAAAAAGATCTGATGCTGGGCGATACAATTCTAATAGAACGAAGCGGTGATGTAATTCCGCAGATAGTAAAATCTTTTGCCGAACTGAGGAAAGGCGATGAAAAGAAAATAGAATTTCCTACACATTGTCCGGTTTGCAACAGTGAATTGTATAAGCCTGAGGGCGAAGCTGTGTGGCGCTGCGTAAGCCTCACCTGCCCGGCACAAATTGTAGAAGGCATTATACATTTTGTAAGTAAAGATGCGATGGATATCAGGAGCTTCGGCGAAGCCAATGTGCGTAAGTTTTATGAGATGGGAATTTTAAAATCAATCCCGGATATTTACAATTTACCTTATGATGAAATTGGCAAACTGGATGGCTTTGGCGAAAAGTCAATTACCAAACTGCAGCAGGCCATTGAAGATTCCAAAAAGCAATCCCTCAACAGAATTATATATGCGCTCGGCATTCGTTATGTGGGCGAAACCACTGCAAAAACGCTTGCCAGTGCGGTAGATCATCTTACAGATTTTGCAGCTTTTTCCGAAGAGCAACTAATGCAGCTGGATGATGTGGGGGTAAAAGTGGCTAAAACAGTTTATACCTTTTTTCATAATGCCGATAACCTGCAATTGTTGCAAAACCTTGAAGAGCTGGGTGTGCAACTAAAAAATGAAAAGAAGGGAACTGTAACAGATGGCAACCTCTCGGGCCTTACATTTTTATTTACCGGCACCCTGTCGCAATTAAAAAGAAGCGATGCCGAAGCACTGGTAGAAAATAACGGAGGAAAAATACTGGGCGCAGTAAGCAGCAGGTTAAATTACCTGGTTGCAGGCGAAAGCGCAGGCAGTAAACTGGAAAAAGCCAAAAAAATACCCGCTATACATGTAATAAGTGAAGAAGAATTCATAAAAATGCTACCTGTTAGTAAATAATTATATTATATTTGTTATCTGCTCCTCCCAAAATAACCCAGGAAAATTCCTCTTCCAGTTTAAACTGATTAAAACATTCTGTTATGATTAAAAAAAATCCCGGCGAAGTTTGGAAGCAAATTATATTTACAGGCCATAAACAGCTTCGAAAAAAATACGCAGTATCATCTCATGGCAGAGCCGCCAGTTACAATGATGATGTAGTAAAAGATGGCAAATTACTCAATGGCTCACTTACATCAGGTTACAAAACTTTAAACCTGCATGTTGCAAACAGTAATGGTACTATTTATATTCATCGGGAGGTAGCAAAACATTTTTGCAAAAAACCTTCTCCAAAATATAAATACGTAATTCATGTAAATCACAAAAAGAAAGACAATATTTATAAAAACCTGAAGTGGGCCACTTTGGAAATTGTAAGCTCTCATCAGCAAAACAGTCCTGAAAAAATTGCGTATAAAAAACGCCAGGCAAACCGGACAGTTGGCCTGAAACTGAATGCCACACAGGTTAAAACGATAAAAGACATCATCAATAATCCAAAAAGAAAATTAACCTACAAACAATTGGCTGCAAAATATAAAGTAAGCGAAATGACTTTGTACCGCATTAAAAGCGGTGAAAACTGGGGACGTATCAAGTAATTGAGAAATTGAACCTTCGGCAAGGGAATCTGTTAAAACACAGATTCCTTTTTTTATTTTACTAAATTCGCCCTGCTCAATCCCAATCGTTATGCTTCAGTCAACAACATTAAAATTTCTTAAAGAACTGCAAAAGAACAACAACAAACCCTGGTTTGATGAACACCGCAAGCAGTATGAAACAGCCAGGGCAGATTTCTTCAGCATGGTTGAAAAATTGATACCGGCAATCGCAAAATTTGATGACCCCATCGGCAGGTTAACCGTTAAAGAAACTGTGTTTAGAATAAACCGTGATGTAAGGTTTAGTAAAGACAAGAGCCCCTACAAAAATAATATGGCATGTTATTTTAACCAGGCGGGCAAAAACGGGCTTGGTGCCGGCTATTACCTGCATGTAGAACCGGGTAAAAGTTTTGCTGCCGGTGGCATTTGGGTGCCGGAGGCTGCCGTACTGGCCGGCATACGGCAGGAAATAGACTACAACTTTGCAGACTGGAAAAAGATAATTGAAAACAAGCGTTTCAAAAAAATTTTTACGGATGGAATTACCAGTAGCGACAAGCTGGTGCGTCCGCCAAAAGGCTACGATGAAAATAATCCGGCAATTGAATTTCTTAAAATGAAAAGTTTTATTGTACGTAGAAGCTTTGCTGATGCTGACTTGCAGGATAAAAATTTTGTAACCGAAGTAGCCAAAACATTCAGCACCATAAAGCCACTGATAGATTTTTTAAATTCGGCCCTGCACTAAAAAAGACGGCCAGAGATAAAAATCTCCGGCCTTGCTTACCTCTGAAACCACAAGAAAAAATTTATAGCTAACGCCTGCAACTATTAATATAAACATGTAATGTTGAAGATATCCCTTAACGATATTCCAAGCGGATTTTTATAATATTGGAGAATACAGATAACTAAGCAGGCTGTAAAATTACTGTATTTTTAATATTTACATAATTTATTTTCCGGTCTTCGCAATTTCTTAAGCTTTTTTCAGCTTTAATTTGGCGGTGCTTGCCAGCGTTGCTGCATTTTCCTAAAGTGCTGCACTTTATAATGCCAGGCCGCAAATGCCCATTTCCCAAAAATCTTATTAGTAAAAATAAAGCTACAAAAACTAATAAGCATTAGTTTTGTAAAAAAATACCAATGGCCAAAATAAAGCCGGGTAAAAATGCCAGCAAAAGGGATGTAATTACACAAAAAGCGGCTGCTTTGTTTAAAATAAAAGGATTTTCATCAGCTTCTATGAGGGAACTGGCCGAAGCTGTTGGCGTGGAAGCCCCCAGCCTGTACAATCATATTGGCAGCAAAGGTGAATTACTGCAGGGTATTTGTTTTAAAGTTGCCAACGCCTTTATTTCATACCTGGATACGGCTGAAAATACCCCGGCTAATCATGCAACCCGGCTTGAACAGATCATCCGGTTTCATATACGTATGATGCTGGAACATTTTGATGAAGTATACGTAGCCAATCACGAATGGAAACATTTAAAAGAGCCTTACCTGAGCAATTTCCTCATTCAGAGAAGGGGTTACGAAAAACGCCTCATCAGTTTATTGGAGAATGGCATTGCGGCAAAAGAGTTTAAGCAAACCAACCCATATGTTGCTGTGCTTACCATTTTGTCGGCAGTAAGGGGACTGGAGTTTTGGCAGCAGCACAAAAAAAATATCAGCAGCAAGGTGCTGGAAGACGATATGGTAAATCATTTATTAAAAGGAATCACTAAATAATTTTTTATGGCCGTTCATTTTCATAAGCTAAAAGTAAAAGAAGTAAAAACAGAAACACCCGATTGTGTTTCCATTGCTTTTGTTGTGCCCCGGGATTTACATTCTGAATTTTTATTTGAGCAAGGCCAGAATATTACCATCAAAAAAGAAATTGATGGCGAAGAGATCAGGAGGTCTTATTCAATTTGCTCGGCTCCATTTGAAAATGAATTAAGGGTGGCTGTAAAAAAGGTAGATGGTGGAAAGTTCTCGGGCTTTGCCAATACAATTTTAAAAGCGGGTGATGAACTGGATGTATTGCCTCCCACCGGAAAATTCAACACAAAACTCGAAACTAAAAACTCAAAACAATATTTGGCTTTTGCTGCCGGAAGCGGCATTACACCGGTAATTTCAATTATAAAAACAACTTTACAAACTGAGCCTGCCAGCCAATTCACGCTTGTTTTTGGCAACCGCGGCCGCCACTCTATTATTTTTTTTGAAGAACTGGAAGCACTAAAGAACAGGCACCTCAACTGTTTTAATTTTATCAATATACTCAGCCGTGAAAAAACGGATGCTCCCATAAATTTTGGTAGAATTGATACAGATAAATTATCCGAACTTAATAAACTGATTGATTATAAAAATACTGACGAGTTTTTTATTTGCGGGCCCGAAGAAATGATTTTTTGTGTAAAGGATTTTTTAGAAGCCAGTGGTATAGAGCAAAAGAAAATTCATTTTGAATTATTTACAACTCCCGGTCAGAAACAGTCGTCTGCTGTCAGTCGTCTTTCTTCATCGCAGAATAAAGGGCCTACAAGTAAAATAACGGTAAAACTCGATGGCCGGAGTTTTGATTTTGACCTGGGTTTCAACAGTGAGAATATTCTCGATGCTGCCTTAAAGCAAGGTGCTGATTTACCCTTTGCCTGTAAAGGTGGTGTGTGTTGTACCTGCAAGGCAAAACTGCTTGAGGGAGAAGTGGAGATGGATGTAAACTGGGGCCTGGAACAGGAAGAAGTTGAACAGGGTTATATTCTTACCTGCCAAAGCCACCCAACAACTGAAAAAGTAGTGGTGGATTTTGATATCAAGTAATTTATTTTTTACGCCGCATTTTTTTACGCATGCATAAGCCGCAATTATACCTGGTATGGAAAAAATAATTGCAGTTCCTGTTTTACCAAACGTTTGCAACAGCCGGTTTAAATTCTGTACTCTTGATGAATCTGAATTGGAATAAATAATATGCGCTACAAAATACACATAGCATGCAGCAGCAATACAAACCAGGCCACAGAAGAGTATAAAAATGGCTGCCGTACAAAACGCATTGTAACCCTGCTCACCATACACAAACAAATTGCCCATATTTACCAAAAATTACAGGTAAACAGCAAGGCGCAAATAATAAGCATGGCCCATAAAAACAAATGGATTTAAACAGCCTGGTGTGCCGAATTGCAACCTTTAATTTTATCCTCATCTGTACTAACAACTGTTAGTTTTTTTATTACCTTTACGTGCTAAAAGACTTACTATGCCTGAAATGGATATGGAAAAGATTTTCCAGGATAAGATAGATAACGAAATAAAAATTGAGCCAAAGGACTGGATGCCTGAAGCTTATCGCAAAACAAATATCCGCCAGATAAGCCAGCATGCACATAGCGAAGTTGTGGGCATGTTGCCTGAAGGAAACTGGATAAGCAGGGCTCCTTCTTTAAAACGAAAAGCTATTTTAATTGCTAAAGTGCAGGATGAAGCAGGCCATGGTTTGTATCTATACTCATCTGCCGAAACCCTTGGCAGCTCCCGTGATGAAATGATTGCCGACCTGCTCAGTGGTAAAGCAAAATATTCTTCCATCTTTAATTACCCAACATTAACCTGGGCCGATATGGGTGCCGTAGGCTGGCTGGTAGATGGTGCTGCTATTTTAAACCAGGTAATGCTTTGTCGCACATCTTACGGGCCGTATGCAAGAGCCATGGTACGCATTTGTAAAGAAGAAAGTTTTCACCAGCGCCAGGGATTTGAAAGTCTGCTTGTTTTAAGCAGGGGCACTGCCGAACAAAAAGCCATGTGCCAGGATGCCATAAACCGCTGGTGGTGGCCAAGCCTGATGATGTTTGGACCAAAAGACAGCGAAAGCACCAACAGCGACCAGAGCATGAAGTGGAAGATAAAAAGAAAAACCAACGACGAACTACGCCAGCAATTTATAGATATGATTGCCGAACAAATAAAAGTGTTGGGCATGACATTGCCCGATGATCAATTAAAATGGAACGAAGAAAGAAAGCATTACGATTTTGGCGAAATTAACTGGGATGAATTCTGGAATGTGGTAAAAGGAAATGGCCCATGCAATAAACAGCGTCTGGCAGCAAGAAATAAAGCACACGATGAAGGTGCCTGGGTAAGGGAAGCTGCAATAGCTTATGCAGAAAAAAAGAAGCAACTTAAAACCCAGGCTGCATAATGAATAGATTATTTTTTAGCGCATTGGTAAGTATTGGTATTATAAGCTGTAACAATTACAGTAATGATGGTGATGACAAAAAAGTATCACTCAGAGCAGATACAATAAATGTTGTTAAGCTTACGGATACATTGATAATTTACCAAAGCACCTGTCGTGGATGCGAATTTGAAAAGTCTGTCAATTTTGCGATAAGTGATAGTTTGAATATTCTAAAACTGGTTGATGTAATTACTACAGATAACAATCCTGCCGACATGGATGGAGGAAACATAAGTAAAGATTTGATATTGGTACCGGTTAAAACAGGTACAACAATTTTTAAATTGTATAAATTCTGGAAACAGGAAAAAACGGCAGCCGATTCAGCGGGATTCACTTCTTATAAAATAGAAGTAAAACAATAAATTTTAATTCACTTAATAAACTGAATTATGAACAACAATTTTTTTAGGAAATTTTATTACGGCGATATTCCCGAAGAAAGTGGAAGTGGTAATATGGAAGTTGCCAAAGCCGGCAATGCACATGCATGGCCACTTTGGGAAGTTTTTGTCCGCAGCAAGCAGGGCCTCGATCATAAACATGTGGGCAGCCTGCACGCAGCAGATGCAACCATGGCTATTGAAAACGCCCGGGATGTTTATACCCGCAGGCAGGAAGGCGTAAGCATTTGGGTTGTAGAAAGTAAATTCATTACCGCATCAAATCCTGATGAAGCAGGTGAATTGTACGAACCCGCTGCTGATAAAATTTATCGCCATCCTACTTTTTATGAATTACCTGATGAGGTAGGACATATGTAACCGCTGATTATTTGATTAAAAAAGATTTCGCAGATGAACAGTTCTCTGATTGATTACACTTTACACCTTGCCGACACGAATTTAATTCTTGCCCAAAGAAATGCAGAATGGTGTGGCCACGGGCCCATACTGGAACAGGATATTGCCATCACAAATATTTCGCTGGATTTACTTGGGCAGTCAAGAAATTTTTACCAATATGCTGCAACTTTAATTGGCAATGATGCGACTGAAGACTCATTAGCATACCTGAGAATTGAAAGGGAATTTAAAAACTGTTTATTGGCAGAGCAGCCAAATGGCGATTGGGCACAAACAGTGTTGCGCCAGTTTTTTTTCAGCGCTTACCTTTTTCTGCTTTACGAAAAATTACAAAACAGCAATGATGAACAAATTGCTGCTATTGCTGCCAAAGCATTAAAGGAAGTTACTTATCACCAACGCTGGGGCAGCGAATGGGTTGTAAGACTCGGTGATGGTACAGAAGAAAGCCATCAACGCATGTTAAAAGCTATTGATGAACTGTGGAGATATACCGGTGAATTATTTATTGCTGCAGATTATGAAGCTGCAGCCGGCTTTGATATTGCTTTATTAAAAGACGACTGGATGAAAAAAGTAACCGCTGTTTTTGAAGAAGCAACCTTACCCATTCCTGAAAAAGTGTTTATGCAAACCGGTGGTAAAACCGGAACTCACACAGAACATCTTGGTTATATACTTACCGAGCTTCAGTACTTACAAAGAACATATCCCAATGCTGAATGGTAACAGCAGCTAACATACAAACAAAAGAAATTTGGAAAATTTTAGAGCAGGTTACTGATCCTGAAGTTCCTGTGTTAACCATCACCGATTTAGGCATTGTAAGAGATGTAAAATTAAACAGCGCTGAGGTTGAAGTCGTCATCACCCCCACATACACCGGTTGCCCCGCTATGGACATGATAGCCATGAACATAAAACTGGCGCTGATTGAAAACGGTTATCAAAAAATAAAGATCACGTCAGTTTTAGCTCCCGCCTGGACAACAGACTGGATGAGTGAAGCCGGTAAAAGAAAATTAAAGGAATACGGTATTGCAGCTCCTGATAAAAGGTTTACAATCCCTGTTGACGGGGTTGAATGTCCCCTCTGTAATTCCACAAACACCAGGCTCATCAGCGAATTTGGCAGCACCGCCTGCAAGGCATTATACCAATGCAACGATTGTAAAGAGCCTTTCGATTTTTTTAAATGCCATTAAAATGGTTTAATCTTTTTTCAGGCTGAAATAATATTTCCCTTTTACTTCTCCCAGGCCTTTTTTATCCCAAACTTTAAACTGAACTTCAAAATTATCTATGCCAGGATCGGCCTGGGTAATAATAGCAGAAAGGCTTATTACTTTAGTATCCTCGGCATCAAGCCCGGTTACCTCTTGCTCTTTAAAAATATCATCGGCACTTACCACTACCTTGCCGGATGATGTTAAGATTTTTTCGCCGGCACCAATAAATGATTTACCGTTTTCCTTTACCCAGCCAGTATCCATTTTAATAACGATGTGAATTTTTTCCCCAACACGGGCTTTATTCTCAGCCAGTGGTTTATAATCTGCATCTACCAGGTATACCTCCTTCACTTTTACGCCTGTTGCATCTACTTCAATATCGTTTTTAATTATTGCGCCGTTTAGCGTAGTGTTGTCTTTTGAAGTGACGGTCTTTACTTTTAAATCGGCTTTTTTATCGCCAGCTTTAAATTCGCAGCTGCTTATTAAAATGCAGCAGATAACAGCATAAACCAATGTTAGTTTTTTCATTTTTTTTGTTTTAGTTTAAATGAGTAATGGCCCGACAGAAAAGAAAAGTACAACAATTATTTAAATCCCCAAACTGCCACTCTTGATCTTCCTTTTCTGAAGCCTTTGGTTTCGTACCAGAATTCAATGCGTTTAATATGACGCAATCCGCCATCCAGATCAATCACCCGGCTTTCGCCT
This sequence comes from uncultured Chitinophagaceae bacterium, assembly GCA_963715585.1. GTDB lineage: Bacteria > Bacteroidota > Bacteroidia > Chitinophagales > Chitinophagaceae > Ferruginibacter. The sequence continues at coordinate 4,045,134 of OY970254.1, forward strand.
CCTTGTCTTATCTGAGCACGGATAGAAATATCCTGCACATCTCCATTGTCAAAATATACTTTCATGTCGTACATTTTAAGCGGGCCATCGGTAACTCTTATTTTAAGTTTCCTGAAATCATCATTGGTATTGCCTGTAACAATCACATCATGGTCTACACCAAATGCAACTGTTTTATCGCCAATAAAACGCCAGCCAGCCTGTGCATGTATTACTGTTGAAGCAAAAAGAAAAAACAGAATAAATAAAGCGCTGATCTTTTTCATGTTTAAAATATTTAATTGTAAAAGTTAAAAATATTTATTGGTATATACTAACCTATGCAGGTAATTTTATTGTATCCTGAACCAGTTGGTACCATTGCTCTGCAGTGTTATAGCACTATTGGCTGCTACTGTGGTGGATGTACCGGAAAAATCCAGGTAAGAACTAAGAGTCTGTACAGAGCCGCTCCTGTTTACAATTACATATTCCCGCCTGCCGGTACCGGCTGCTGTGGGTAATGTAATGGTGATGGCTCCGGCTGCCGTACCTATAATTAAAGTATGGTCATCTACATCCAAAGTTGCTGAAACAGTAGTACTCCTTATTGCATTACCAAAACTACCCGTAACATCCAGCCGGCTGTTAGGAGCACCACCGGGATTGATACCAACATAACCAGCCGTATCTACCCGTAACACAACATTGGTTGCCGATAAGGAATCGCCATAAGCTATTACAAAGTTATCAAAGGTATTCATGCCGGTTATCCAGGCACGGTTGCCGGGCAGCACAAAATTTTTAAAGGCAAGCATTGCCTGGCCGGCAGCTCCGGATGTATTTTCTATAAGTAAACCACTGCTATAATTATTTGCACTGCCGCTTACCCCATTAACAACATGCAGGCGGGCCGAAGGCACAGATGAATTGATACCCACATTGCCGGAATTTGCCACATAAAAATCATTTCCATTAACGCCTACATCGCCTGTATTTAAAACAGTAAAAGCAGTTGGCCTTGTAGGTGTACTGATAATAAAATCGCCGGCACCACTCAGGCTATGTGTTAAATTAAAATTGCCATGCGTGATGGTGGTATTGGCTGTGAGCGAACCTCCCAATGCCACATTGCTGCCAGTAAGGGTAAGGCCGTTATTAGCCGTAGTGCTTTCGCCACCTGCTGTTGACCAGCTTACAATACCTGCACCGTTTGTTTGTAAAACCTGGTTAGCACTACCATCAGCAATAGGAAATGAATAAGCATTATTGATGTTTAATGTGCCGTTAACACGCAAGAGGTTGGTTGCAAAATCGCCATACAGCAGGGGCGTTGCTGTGTTTGAATTATCAATGTATAATTTATTTGATCCTGTTTCGTTGTAACCTGCATTATATCCAACAAAAACATTACCACTGCCGGTATTTAAATACCCAGCCGAATTTCCGACAGCCGTATTGGTGCCGCCGGAAACATTGCTATACATACTTTGGTAACCAATAGCCGTATTACCTGCACCGGTTGTGTTATTCCATAAAGCCTTACTGCCAATAGCAACCAGGTTTGAAACAGTATTATTATAGCCGGCACTGTCGCCAATAGCTACATTGTAACTACCCGATACATTATCAAACAAAGCTGCCTGCCCAATTCCAATATTGGTGCGACCGGTGCTGTTGGTACGCAAAGCATAATATCCCAATCCAATGTTCACCAACCCGGTTGTATTTGTTAATAAAGTTTGATGCCCGATAGCGATATTAGCGTTACCGGATGTTTGGCTGAGTGCATCATTGCCAACACCAATATTATAGGTGCCGCTGTTATTCTGCAAAGTTCCATACCCGATGGCTACATTATAATTAGCAAACGGAGCATTGTTTTGAAGAGCGAGACCGCCTATTGCCGTATTCTGAAAACCGGATGTACTTTCAGACAAGGCATTATATCCAACTGCAGTATTACTACTTGCTGTGTTTTTATTAAGGGCACTAAATCCCAATGCAGTATTTGATCCGCCGCTGATGTTTGAGTAGAGTGCATCATTTCCAAAAGCAGCATTGTTACCACCCGTGGTATTATTGTACAATGCTTTGTTGCCCATGGCAGTATTACCGGCTGCTGTGGTATTTTTTCGCAAGCTGCCATTTCCAACTGCTGTATTAAAATCGCCGGTTGTGTTACTGTAAAGAGCCGAATCACCAACAGCTGTAATTTCAGTTCCACCGGTATTGGTATATAATGCCTTGCTGCCGATGGCAACCAGGTGCGAAAGACTGGTGCTGTTTGCTGCGGCACTATCACCAACAGCAACATTATTATTTCCATTTGCATTTGCGTACAAAGCCCTTGTGCCCAAAGCTGTATTCGTTCTTCCCGATGCGTTGGAGAATAATGCCTTGCTGCCAATGGCCGTATTGTAACTGGCACCGGTTGCAATGTTAAAAAGAACACTATCACCAACAGCCACTGTGTTATTAACTGTATAGCTTGTTGCAGGCTTGCCCATTGCATCTCCGCCTATTGCGGTATTGGAATATCCCTGCATACTGTAAGCAGACCTGAAACCAAGTGAGGTATTATTTTTATTGTTTGTATTGGCAGAAACCTGCGCAGCATATCCTATAGCCACGTTGTTGATTCCTGTTAAATTATTTGTCAGTGCTCCATCGCCAATGGCAATATTTTTATCGCCGGTAGTGGTTTCTAAAAGCGCATTTCTGCCAATGGCAATATTCCAGTTTGCTGTATTTGCAGATAAGGAAGAGTCGCCTATGGCTATATTGGCAAAACCGCTTTGGTTATCTTTCAGTGTATTATATCCAATAGCGGTATTTTGAAACCCCGTGGTATTTTTTACCAGTGCCGAATTGCCCAACGCAATATTTTTATAGCCGGTTGTATTGTTGAATAAAGCTGAATCGCCCATTGCAGTGAGGTTGGTGCCACTGGTATTTGCATACAATGCTTTACTACCTACGGCAACTAAATGTGAAATGTTGGTACTGTTGTAAGCAGCGCTGTCTCCAATGGCAACATTATAGCTTCCGGATACATTGCGGGTGAGGCTGAAAAACCCAATACCAATATTGTTATTGCCATCAAGGTTACTGTAAAGGGATGCAGTGCTTAATGCCACATTTCTGCTACCTGTTGCATTTAGTGTAAGGGAACTTGCACCTAAAGCAAGATTATGAATGCCAGAAATGTTAGAACCCAATGCTGCACCTCCAAAAGCAGAATTTGAATGACCACTGATATTCCCCCATAAAGCAGATTCCCCAACTGCGGTATTGCCATAACCCACTGTATTATTTACCAAAGCCTCGCTGCCAATTGCTGTGTTAACAGTGCCATTTGTATTTGCACTAAGTGCATTATACCCGATAGCTGTATTATTACTGCCAATGTTTGAAAAGAGCGACTGATAGCCGATGGCTGTATTGTTGCCGGCTCCTGTATTTTTACGTAACGCCCTGTAGCCAATCGCTACATTACCAATGCTAATCGTATTACTGTACAGTGCACTATCGCCTATACCAACATTATGGCTTCCCGTGGTATTGCTTCTGCCTGCCCATTTGCCCAAAAAATAGGTTCCGTTGTTACTGTTCCATTGCGCCACCTGCAAATTATTTTGCCTGAACCGCAAAGGCTCATTATCGGTTGTGCCTATAAAATTTACAGCCGTATCTGTTCCTGCATTTCCGGTAAGACTCCAATCGTTACCTGCGCCTCCTGATGGATTTAACCAAACCCAAACAGTTCCATTGTAATAATGAAAACCAATACTGTCGGGTATTGCCTGGTAAACCAACAATCCGATTGCTGGAGTAACTATCGCATTTTTTTGCGCTTTCGTCATACGGGGAACAAGCACACCTTTGCTGGTACTGCTTATATCCAGTATTGAACTGGCATTGGCAGTAGCGCCACTTGTATTGATGGCAACACTCTGTGCATTGGTTTCAAAAAAGGCGGCAAAAATAAAAATCAGGACGTAAAAAAAACACTTCATAAACAGGTAGATTAATTACTGTAAATATGAAGTGCTTTGTAATTTTTTTACTCACCCGGCTGGGTGGTTTTTAGTATTTCATTTTTTAGGAAAACAGGTTTGTCTTGCCGAATCTGCCAAAGCCATAAATGCCGAAACATCTTTGCCAGCCTTCATATCTTCTTCCAGTTTTATATACTCTGTAAGCGAATATTTCGTTTCTATCTGCTCCAGCATACACTCACAGTTTTTCTTATACCCATCCGGAAGTTTACCGGCACAGCCGTTGATAAAATTGCTGCGTACCTGGTCGGGATATTTTTCGCCGGGTTTGCTGCTGTTGCCTCCGCAGGAGGAAATGATGACAGCCAGGATTAAAACAGTCAATACTTTCATGATGATAAATTTTAGTGATTATAATTGTAAAGGGTTTTAAGCAGGTGATTTTATTTTGCCATTAACTGCCTCAGCCGTACAATCAACCCATACCGGGTATTGGCATCTGTTTTTAAATAGATACTTTTTAAATGGGTTTTAATGGTATTTAGCGAAATAAAACTTTGCTCCGCAATCTGGCTGTTGGTAATGCCGTTGTAGGCCAGTTGTGCCACTTCAAATTCCCTGTCGGTTAAGGGCGAGAGTAAATACCGGTTTATTTTTTCCATGCTTAGTTTTGGTTGCGAACTGTTGTTCTCAGATGCAAAGTTTGATATGGCAATTTCCAGCGAAGCCAGCAGCGTTCGTTCGTTAAAGGGTTTTACAATGTAGCCGCTTGGTTTTACCAGCTTGGCTTTATCCAGTGTATTTTTATCTGAGTAAGAAGTTAAAAAAAGAAATGGTATCTGTATTTCTTTGTTGATGTAGTCTGCAATGTCAATCCCGTCTTTATCACTTTCTAAATTAATATCCAATACGGCGGCATCGGGCGTGTTGTTTTTTAATTGTTGAAACGCCTCATCACTATCGTATGCAATGGCGCTTACTTCAAAATCATTATTGTCTAAATAGATGGAAATATTTTCGGCTATCACCGGTTCATCTTCTACAATCAAAATTTTAAGTTTGTTGCTCATGCTGCTTTAAATTTTGATATTTCCATTTCCACCACAGCGCCATTGTTATTGTAAATATCAAGTGTGGCTTTTAGTTTTTGTGCAAAAGCTCTGATCATTTTCAACCCAAATGATTTGGTAGATTTTACATCCATATCAGCTGGAAACCCTGCTCCGTTATCACTTACCTTTAAATGTAATTTTTCATTTTTCTCCTGCAACAGAATGTTTAAAATGCCGGGATGGTTTTCTTTAAAAGCATATTTAAAGGAATTACTCACCAGCTCATTCAATACCAGCCCCAATGGTATCATGGTATCCACATCCAAATTCAGGTCATCAATGTTGGCATTTACTTTTACCTTATCGCTGGTGATGTTGTAAGAGTCGCAAAGCGATTGCACCAGGTTGTGGATATAATCTTTTACCATGATGCCCTTGATATTTCCTTCGCTGTACAAATTCTGATGTATCAGCGCCATGCTCTGCACCCGGTTCTTCCCTTCCTTTACGGCAGCACTGGCCTGCGAATCGGTAATGGTATGGCTTTGCAGGTCCAGCAGGCTGCTTACCACCTGCAGGTTGTTTTTCACCCGGTGATGTATCTCTTTCATCAGCACCTGCAGGTCATCAGACTGTTTCTGTATCAGGTTATTTTTCTTTTTTTGTTTACGATACTGCAGCAAAATAACAGCACCCGAAAGCAGCAATAATAATGATCCGGCTATCAAACCTAATTTTATAAGTTGTTCTTTTTTTAGTTGTTTTACGGCTGATTTGTTTTCCCTGTCCAGCGCAGCTTTTAAAACGGTTTCCTTCATCAGCTCATTTTTCCTGAATGCATTTTCCCGTTGCAGGGCTTCACTCAGGTTCATTTCTTTTGCCAACAACGAATCTGAAAGTTCATTCTCTCTTTCAAGGCTTTGCCGTTTAAGCAACTCCCTTTCAAGCTGGCTTTTTTTCAACCCGTTTTCCATGCTAAGCAATCTGGCTTCATCTTTTGAAGTGGTTGCATTCATTATATTTTCCAATGAACCCAGGTTTGCCAGGTTGCGGCCAGAGTATAACTGGGTGATATAATTATTATACCGGGTAAAATTCTCATAGGCTTCTTTTATTTGATTGCATTCGTAATAACTCTCTGCAATATTTCGGTAAATAAGTGCATACATTTCCGGAAAGCTGTTATCAGAAGCCAGTTTTTTTGCCTTGTTGTAATAAATCATGGCAGCAACAGAGTCTCCCTTCGAGAGATAATAATTACCCCAGCATATTTCGTAACGTAGCCGCCGGTTCTCATCCTGGTTATTATAAATATATGCAGACAAATGTTGCATGATTGCCCGGGCTTCATTCCATCTTTTCAGCCGTATCAGCGACATGGCCCTGTTGATATCTGCCATATAGGTTTCAGTAAGCATACCGGCTTTTTCAGCACCGCTACGTGCCATTACAGAAAAATACAGCGCCGAATCAAACAGTCTTTTTCGGTAGTAAGTTTCGCCTAAGATCTGTGCAATTCTTGCCGCTCCTTTCTGGTCATTTAGGCTTTCTTTTATTGTTCGGGCTTTTATATAATAAGCTGTGCCTTCATTAAAACCCTGGAACGAATTATACAGGAGCCCCAGGTTTTCCAGGGCTTCGGCTTCATAGTTTTTATTTTCGAGTTTTCTTGCCATTTGAAGCGCCTCCACAAAATTATTTACGGCCAGCCGGTAATTGCCCCGGTGGTATTGTGTACGGGCCAGCGCTATGGTTATCTCCTCAACCATTTCGTTGATTTCGCCATTAATGAAAAGATTTTTTGCCTGCGTATAATTGCCAAATGCCCGGTGATAGACCTCATTGGCATAAAAAAAATCGCCGATCTTAAGGGAAGCTTTCGCATCCAGGTATATCATGCCCAGCTTGCGTGCCTGGGCCCTGGCAGCATTATATACCCGCATGGCCGTGGCTGTATCATTTTTGGAAATGGCTTTGTCTCCTTCTTTCAGTTGCTCCAGAATATGTAAAGAATCGTTGTTTTGTGTGTTACTGATTGCCTGCGCTGCCACTGTATTTGCCAGTGCCAGTAAAATGAGCTGTATCAGTAAATATGCTTTCATGTAAAAAATTATAAACCTGAGCCTTTGTCAAATCATCGCCATTCATTTTTGTAAATGTCTTTAAATAATTGACGTTTTAAATTTACTTGATTTTTGTTTTATTCAAAACTAATTGGCTACCCTGTAATACAACTCACCCGCCAAGGTGATTTAAAAGGCAGCCATCTTTTACTTATACAGCAGCCTCACCATCAGGATTTATTACCTTTACTAAACACTATACAATTTGACCACAATATTTTATTGATGAATATCTCCATTTATTTTGAAGAAGCGGCACAGGTTTCTGTTGCCTTTGTCATCGGTGCTATCATTGGCCTTGAAAGGGAATTTCGCAGTAAACCTGCCGGGTTTAGAACGATGATTCTTATTTGCGTGGGCTCCTGCCTTTATACCATTATATCAAAAGAAACCGGTGCAGATAATGCAGACAGGATTGCAAGTAATATTGTAACCGGTATTGGCTTTATTGGTGCAGGTGTTATTTTTAAAGAAGGAATTACCGTAAATGGTTTAACCACCGCTGCCCTCATTTGGGTTACTGCTGCATTGGGCATGGCTATTGGTTATCACAATTACCCCCTGGCTATTTTAGTATCGGCCATGGTGGTAATTACTTTATTTGTGCTGGAACCTGTACACCGGCTCATCAACAGGTTTCATAAGGTTAAAGATTATAAAATAAGAACCGTTCATTTAGGAAACAGCTTCATAACAGATTTTGAAGTTTTTTTTAAACACCATGGCCTTAGTTACCGGTGCATGAAATTTGCAAAGGATAACAATGACGCCATTTATATTTACAGAATAAGCTCACCCAACAGAAACTATGACCTGGTAAGCCAGTTTTTACTAAATCATAAAGATGTAAAAAGTTTTGAAATGTAAGCCTGCCGTTTTTATGCCCCTGTACTACTATTGCTCATAAGTAATTAAAACCCTGAAAGGTTTGGCTCCAATATTGGCACTATTACCCACCTTATTAATAATTAGCACACTGCCACCCTGAAACTGTACATTATACTCATACCCGGCAGCATCTCTGTACGATGGCGGCATTTTCCAACCTCCTGCATATTCTACCAATACAGAAAAAGATAAAACCTTAGCATCGGCAATACCTGTAGGGTAAGCCAGAAAATTATCAACAGCAGGTGTAGTGCCGGTTATGGTTATCATTTTTATGTTTGGTACATCAGTACCATAGCCACCAAGTTTTGTAAAACCTCTTACCACAGCGTTATCTCTAACTACTGTTTTTGCATTTAATAAAAGGGAGTCTGCTGCAAAGTCGCCATAAATCAGTGCATTGTTTTTATCAGCATTACTGCTTTCGATATAGAGTTTATTTGAACCTAATTCACTAAACCCGGCTTGATATCCAAGAGCTACATTTGAGTTGCCTGTGATATTATTAACTAAAGCGTCTGATCCAATGGCTGTATTGTTATCTGCACCTACATTTGAAAAAAATAATGCACCAAAACCGATTGCAGTATTTCCTGAGCCTACAGTATTTGATTTAAGCGCTTCAAAACCGATTGCAGTATTACCATTACCTATTGTATTACGATACATTGCTTTACTTCCTATAGCAGTATTCCAAAAAGCATCATTACCTGAACCAGCACCGGTACCATTATTAAATAATGCACTATCACCAATGGCAACTATATTGCTTCTTCTGTTATTATAGCCGGCAGAAGTGCCTATCAAAACCGTTGAATTTCCCTTGTTATTTCTACCTGCATGACTGCCTATTGTTGTATTTGTATTTGCAGCTGTGTCCTGGCTACCACTTGCTTTAAAACCTAAAGCCACATTTTCGTGCCCAATTGTATTATTAGTTAAAGTACCATCTCCAAAAGCTGTATTATGGTTACCTGTCCTATTGTAAAGCAAAGCCTGATTACCTAGTGCATTATTACCAATGCCAGAAATGTTACCCCACAAAGCACTTACACCAACTGCTACATTTGCTCCGCCAGTTTCGTTCAACCCCATAGCATTGGCTCCTATTGCTGTGTTATAATCATTAGATTGATGTAGCTGTAATGCATGATAACCTAAAGCGGTATTTCCACCACCGGAAATATTTGTCGCCAAAGCATTTGTACCAACTGCTACATTTGCACTACTGGCCTGGTTATTTTTTAAAGCCTGAAATCCCACAGCCGTATTTAAACTTCCTGTTGTATTTGAGAATAACGCCTTACTGCCTATTGCAGTATTTTCAACTGCTTCAGTGATGCTGGCACCAATTCCATTATTGTATAAGGCGCTATCACCAATAGCTACCAAATTACTTTTTGTTGTATTAAATGCCAAAGCCTGTGCGCCAATGGCCACATTAGAATTGCCTGTAGTATTGCTGGCAGATGCACTATCGCCTACCGCAACATTTGAACCCCCATTTATTACCAAGCCGCCGGCATTACTACCAATAAGTACATTTTTATCGGAAACTAAATTAATTGTTGGTGTGTGGTTACCTATTATTATATTATCAGTAACTGAGTCAGTAACATTATTAGTAAAGTTACCTTGGTTAGCAATTACCACATTATCTGAACCCATGGTAAAACCGCCTGATTGAAATCCAATACCAATATTACCTGATCCATTTTTTAAAGTGTATAAGGCACCCGTTCCTAAGCCTACATTTAAAATTCCATTTTGTAAATTACTTAATGCGGAATTTCCTATGGCAGTATGATTATTAAAATTATTTCCACCTTGCTCTAACTTATTCAACGAAAGATACCCAAGTCCTAAATTACCCACGCTTATAAGACCCGCCTTTTGATTATTAATTTTAAATAGCAACGGTTTGTTATCTCTTGTACCAATAAAGTTTACACTTGTATCTGTACCGGTATTACCAGTAGTGCTCCAACCACTGCCTGCACCGCTTGCATTTTGCAGCCAAACCCAGCTGCCACTGCTGTAATAATAAAAGCCAATACTATCCGGTGCATTTTGATAAACAAGCAACCCGTTTGCAGGTGCAGCAATTGCATTTTTTTCTGCTTTACTCATTCGTGGAATAAGTACGCCCTTGTTTATACTTTTTACATCCAGGATACTACTGGCATTGGCAGTGCTGCCATCTGTATTAATGGCTAATGATTGAGCGTTTGCTTTGCTAAAAAATAAAACACTAAAAAAAATAAAGAATAAACTTTTCATAATAAATAAACGGATTTAATTTTTGTTTAAAAATATGCTTATAGCTATATGCGGTATATACCAGATATCTGGTATTTTCTTTACTTTGTGCTGCGTAACGATTTACCTTTTGAAAGCTAAAAACACAGAATGGAAATAAAACCAGTTTTACCCGAGGAGTTTACCAATAAGATGTTGCGGGATGCAGATATGGTAAAAGTAGATTATGAAGCCTATTTTAAACCCTATATTGAACAGGCTGTTACTTTTGCTGTTGGGCCTTATTTTTGGTTTATTCCCGACCAGGTTACCATGACTATTGTAGCCGCCAGCGAAAATGCAAGGCAGCTTTCTCCCTACACCGCTGCGGAATGGGTGGGGCAAGATGCCGGTTTTTGGGCAGGTAATATTCATCCCGACGACCGTTATTATGTTTTATCAGCTTCGCTGTTATCTGCCGAAATTAATGAAAGTTATGAAAGGGAAAGAAGCGATAAAATAAGGATAAACATTTATTGCCGCATGCTGGATGCAGAAAGTAAATACAGGTGGGTGCTTATACAGTTTCCTAACCGCTACTTTAACGATGAAAACCGCATTGCAAGCACCTGGATAATGATTACAGACCTGGGGCATTTAAAAAGCAATATTACCCACATGATGACGATGATTGATACCAGCAATAACGAAAACCAATATTTTTCGATATCGGTACCAACCAAAGAAAGAAACCCGTTACCCCTGCCACATATAACAAAACGGGAGCAGGAAATATTGCAGTTAATGGCAAGGGGTTTAAACAGTCCCCAAATAGCAAAGGAGCTATTTATTTCTCAGCATACTGTGGAGCAACACAAGCGAAACCTGAGGGATAAAACTGATTCGAAAACATCGGCAGAACTAATGGCTTTTGTTTGCAGGAATAATTTGTTTTAATAAGAGATTGTTTAAAAGTTACGAAGTATAATCATTATAAAAAACAGTATCATGCCATCTATATTATTTGAAATAAAAAATGCGGTTGCATATATCACTTTAAACCGCCCCGAAAAATTCAATTCTTTTAACCGGGAGATGGCCCTGCTGATGCAGGCAAAACTGGATGAAGCAGCATCGCTGCATGAAGTACGTGCAGTTTACATTACCGGTGCTGGCAAAGCTTTTTGTGCAGGTCAGGATATTTCGGAACTGGTAGGAGATAATAAAATTGAAATTGCTCAAATTCTTTCGGAGCATTATAACCCCATTGTAAAAAGAATACGAAATATGCCAAAGCCGGTGATAGCAGCTGTTAACGGTGTTGCTGCCGGCGCTGGCGCTAATATTGCTTTGTGTTGTGATGTGGTTGTGGCCACAGCCTCTGCATCATTTATACAGGCATTCAGCAAAATTGGTTTAATACCTGATAGTGGAGGAACCTTTACACTACCACGTTTAATTGGCTGGCAAAAAGCAAGCGCTTTAATGATGACCGGCGATAAAGTTCCGGCAACCGATGCAGAAAAAATGGGCATGATCTATAAAGTTTTTGCTGATGAAACATTTGAAGAAGAAAGTAAAAAGATTGCGCAAACACTGGCACAAATGCCAACCAAAGGTTTGGCTTATACCAAGCATGCTTTAAACCAGTCTTTTGTAAGTACCTGGGAAGAACAGTTATCGATTGAAGATAAATACCAGCAGAAAGCAGCTACTACTGAAGATTATGCCGAAGGGATCAATTCGTTTTTAAAAAAAAGAAGTCCGGTATTTAAAGGAAAATAATTTAATCACCATAAATTAATAACCATGCCAACATCACAAGAAGTTGTTAGCCATATGATGGAACATGATCTGTTTAGTCAGTGGCTTGGAATTGAAGTATTAGAAATCAGAGACGGTTACAGCAAAATAAAGATGACCGTTCGTGAAGAAATGATCAATGGCTTTGGTATTGTACACGGCGGTATCGCTTTCTCTTTATCTGACAGTGCTTTTGCGTTTGCCTGCAACAACCGCAATAATTTATCTGTTGCATTAGATACATCCATCAATTTTACAAAGCCTGTACATGTGGGTGATGTGTTGACTGCCGAAGCAAAAGAATTACACAACGGAAAATCTACCGGGCTTTATCACATCACAGTTACAAACCAGAGAGATCATATTGTTGCACTCTTTAAAGGAACCTGTTTCCGCACAAACAAAACACTTGTATGATCTACGAATTCCAGGGATATAAACCAGTCATACATGAATCATCATTCATTCACCCACAGGCGGCTGTAACCGGCAATGTAATTATTGGCAAAGATTGCTACATTGGCCCTGGTGCAGCCTTACGTGGCGATTGGGGACAGATCGTTATTGAAGACGGTTGCAATGTGCAGGAGAATTGTACCATTCATATGTTTCCCGGTGTAACCGTTATTTTAAAAGCAGGTGCACATATTGGTCATGGCGCCATTATACACGGTGCAACCATTGGTAAAAATTGTTTGGTAGGCATGAATGCAGTTATCATGGATAATGTACTGCTGGGTGATGAATGTATTGTGGGTGCTTTAAGTTTTATAAAAGCTGACGAAGTTTTTGAAAACAGAAGTTTGATAGTTGGCAACCCGGCAAAAAAAATAAAAGATGTAACCGATGAAATAATCAGCTGGAAAACTGAGGGCACTAAACTGTATCAGCAATTACCAAAAGATATGTTTGCAAGTTGGGCTGCATGTGAGCCATTAAGAACAGTTCCGGAAAACAGGCAGCCGCAATCGGCCAATTATAAAACCTGGAACGAAAACAAATAATTACTTAGGTATTCCCCACACTAATTTTTCACTTTTAGCTTCTTCAAAAAAGTCTGGTATTTTACCATCGCCTTTACCGGTAAAGCCTCCATCGGGTGCGCCCAGGTAATTACATTTATCGTCGTAAACTTCATTAAAAAAATCGCAGCAGGGTAATACAACATAATAAACTTTTTTTCCTTTGTACATATATTCAAGAACCCGCTGCGGCCTTTCATGTGCTTCTTTCAGTTTAAAAGAATCAATTTTGTTTTTAATACAGGTTGGCATTACAACATTCCCTGCTTCCGGAATAATTGCCGAATCCCGCTGATTCATAACTGCAGGCTCTTCAACGATTGCTGAATCTGTTTTGGCAGATTGGTTGGTCTTTGTTGAACCGCAGCTCAACATAATTGTAAGGGGTATTAAAATAAACCTGATCATCTTTTAAATTTTATAGTAACTGATGCAAATGTAAGATGATTTAAAAGTTAATTTACATACATAAAGCTAAAAACAAGTTAACAGGCTTTAATCCTTAAATTTTACAGACCTTTGCGCCAATAATGGAAAAATCAAATTTTGTAGATCAGATCAAGATATTTTGCCGCAGCGGCCATGGTGGCGCCGGCAGCAAGCATTTTATGCGTAATAAATTAACGGCCATGGGCGGCCCAGATGGCGGTGATGGCGGCCGTGGCGCACACATCATTTTAAAAGGCAACACACAGTTGTGGACTCTTTTACATCTTCGCTATTATAAAAATGTTTTAGCCGAAGATGGCGAAAACGGAAGCAAAAACAACTCAAGCGGTAAAACCGGAAAAGATATAATTATTGAAGTGCCGCTGGGTACCATTGCACGCAATGAAGAAACCGGCGAAATAGAAGCCGAGATCTTAGAAGACGGGCAGGAAATTATTTTAGTAAAAGGCGGCCGTGGTGGCCTGGGCAACAGTAATTTTAAAACAGCTACCAACCAAACACCCGAATACGCACAACCCGGCGAAGCAGGTTCAGAAGGTATTAAAGTTTTAGAGCTGAAGGTGCTGGCCGATGTTGGTTTGGTGGGTTTTCCCAATGCAGGAAAATCAACTTTACTAAGCAGCATTACGGCAGCCAAACCAAAAATTGCCGACTATGCTTTTACCACTTTAGTACCTCAACTGGGCATGGTTGAATACCGTGATGGAAAAAGTTTTTGCATTGCCGATCTGCCCGGTATTATTGAAGGAGCCGCCGAAGGAAAAGGCCTTGGGCACCGGTTTTTACGCCATATTGAGCGTAATTCAATTTTACTTTTTTTAATACCTGCCGATAGTAAAGATCACAAAGAAGAGTTTGAAATTTTGCACAATGAACTGGAGCAGTACAATCCCGAAATGCTTCAAAAAGATTTTGTCATCGCTATCAGCAAAAGCGACATGCTGGATGACGAATTAAAAGCAGCTATTGAAAAAGAACTGCCGAAAAAAATCCCGCATATTTTTATTTCTTCGGTAACCGGCCAGGGGCTATCTGAATTAAAAGATTTACTTTGGAGTACACTAAACAATCCGGATAAAGTTTAATTTACTTGTCAGCCATTTTTAAATACCTGCAGGAATTCTATCACAAAGAATTTAAGCTGTCTTATTTTTTGGTTGTTTTATTGCTGCTGGGTGTTTACATCTATTTAAATTACTGGCATAGGCTGGAAATACGTTTTGCTGCAGGCGGTAACACCAAATGGAGCAAATTTTTTGGATATTATCTTTTATATCTTATTCCTTTTGTCACAGCTTTTTTTCTGCAATTGCTTTTTTATAAGGATTGTGATTACTACCGAAACTATTGGTTCTGGGTAATCCTTTTGCTTGCACCTGCTTTTTATTCCTTCAGAATTAATTTTGATTTTCATCACCAGCTTATTAAAAACGTCTGGACCGGCGATGCACAAATATTCTGGACACGTTGTTTAAATTGGGTGGTAAGAGTATTTGCTGTGTTGATTCCCGTATTTATTCTTTGGTGGATAAAAGACAGGAATAATCAGCCTTTTTACGGCACTGCTGCTTTAAAAGATGTTAAGCCTTACCTGCTCATGCTGCTCATTATGATACCGCTGATTGCACTGGCAAGCACACAAAAAGATTTTTTACAAATGTATCCCAAGGCCAGGTTTATTGAGCAGCTGGATCTGCCCACCAAAAAATGGCACTATATTTTTTACGAGCTCTGTTATGGATTTGATTTTGTGAGTATCGAATTTTTCTTTCGGGGGTTTTTAATTTTATCACTGCTGAAAATCTGCGGCCCACACTGCATTGTGCCCGTGGCCTGTTTTTATTGTACCATTCATTTTGGCAAACCACTTGGCGAAGCCATCAGCAGTTTCTGGGGCGGTTTACTGTTGGGCATAATCAGTTACAATACGCAAAGTATTTGGGGCGGTTTAATCGTACATTTGGGTATAGCCTGGTTAATGGAAGCCGGCAGCTGGCTTGGTTTACTGTATAAAAAATAACCCATGGAAGTGAATTGTCTTTTTTGCGGCAGCAATATTCATCTGGTTTTTGTGCATGGCCATTATCAATGCCCGGTATGCAAAACCAATGCCCTCCCCTGTTGCGATGGAGATAATTGCGACAATATTTTCTTATCCAATAATCTTACCAAAAGCATACAAGAAAATAACACAGAAAATTTTTCGGAACAATAGCTGGCAATTACAGCAGGCAGCATACAAACGTATAAAAGAATCATCAGCTGGTATTACATTATAATTGTTAAGGGGTTTTACTATTGCATTTGTAAACTTCCCGGATTATTTTTAGCCAAATGAAAAAACTTTTCGAAATATCATTATTGTTTTTTTTATGCATCACGCTCTGTTCCTGCCCGTACAGTTCGGCTTATTATTTAGATGAAACATCCGGCATGAATGTAGAAGATGCATTGCTGGGGAAATGGACAACACTTATGAAGAAACCCGGCAGTTCCCGTGAAGAAGAAATTTATCTTTCCCTTTCTAAAAGAACAGAAACCCAATACAATATTTCAATTACCGGTAACCTGGATGAGTTGCGCCCATATCGTGTTTTAATTTCGGACTCTTTAACCGGTACTGCTTTTATGAGCCTTGTTGACGACCGTCGTTTTTTTAATATCAATATTAACTCCAGGGTTTATATTGCAGAACTGCTATTAAAAGATGATAAACTTTCGCTGCTGCCACTGGCAGAAAGTTTTACGGCCAAAATGATATTAAATAGTGCAGCGCTGCGCAAATCGGTTGAAGTACATTACAAAACCCGTGTACACCCCCTGTTGGATGATGATTTTTGTTTACGCAACATGGTTAAACTAAATTAGGCCTGTTTTTTTAGTTGCGTTTGAAACAGTTGCAAATCATATCTTATTTTGTAAATTGCCTGTTCTAAATTTACGATTGCATGCAACGAAGCAAAATTGCCGGTATTGGCTACTATGTTCCCAAGAATGTTTTTACCAACGAAGATTTGAAAAAGTATATGGATACATCTGATGAATGGATCCAGGAACGTACGGGTATAAAAGAAAGGCGCTATGCCGACCGCACCGGCGAAACCACTACCACCATGGGTGTTGAGGCTGCTAAAATTGCAATAGAAAGAGCTGGTATAACCCCGCTAGATATTGACTTTATTGTTTTTGCCACACTTAGTCCCGATTATTATTTTCCCGGCTGCGGTGTTTTATTACAGCGTGCCATGAAAATGAAAGAGATCGGTGCTTTGGATGTTCGCAACCAATGCAGTGGTTTTGTGTATGCTCTATCTGTTGCCGATCAGTTTATTAAAACCGGCATGTATAAAAATATTTTAGTGGTGGGTGCCGAAAAACATTCTTTTGGTCTTGACTTTACCACCCGTGGAAGAAATATCAGCGTAATTTTTGGTGATGGTGCAGGTGCTGTTGTGTTGCAACCAACCCAAAAAGATGGGCAAGGAATCCTGAGCACCCATTTACACAGCGATGGCGATAGTGCAGAGATACTCGCCATGTACAATCCCGGCACACATGCCAATCATTGGGTAACCGATCCGGTAGCAAAATTTGATGAGGCAGAAATGGGGCAAATGTTTATGAGCCATGCTATGATTGATGAAGCACAAAATTTTCCGAACATGGATGGTCCATCTGTTTTTAAAAAAGCCATTGTTAAAATGCCCGAAGTTGTGCAGGAAGCATTAACTGCAAACGGATTAACAGCTGCCGATATTAATATGCTGATACCGCACCAGGCCAATTTGCGCATTGCACAGTTTGTGCAGCAAAAATTACAGCTGAGAGATGATCAGGTGCACAATAATATTCAGAAATTTGGCAACACTACTGCGGCATCTGTGCCCATCGCACTTTGCGAAGCCTGGGAGCAGGGAAAAATAAAAGAAGGAGATCTTGTTTGCCTGGCTGCATTTGGCAGTGGCTTTACATGGGCCGGCGCTTTGATACGCTGGTAAAAGATTCTATAATTAATATTTTATTCATTTGCGGTTACAAAATTCATTGTTCTTACAATTACGTTATTAATCGTGTGATATTTTAACTAATTTTATAACCTAAACCTTTTCAACATGAAAAAAGTTTTTTTATTCATCGTTTTATTTATTTCACTTGGCAGCGTTTCTCTTGCACAATGCACTGTGGATGTTTTTATTAATGGTGTTAAAGCTGGTCAGATTTCCCTTAAAGCCGATCAGGCATTTGGTGGACTCTCTTATAAAAAATCTACTTATAAAAATATTGACAAACTAACTATTCAGATACAGGGTAAATCAGTTGATGGCGGGTATTACAGAAAAGTGCATGTTATAGGTGATGATGTTACTCCTATGCTGATTGCCGATGAAACTGTTGGTGTGGTTGGTCAATTTGTTCTTACCAATAAAGACATTATAAAAAGATTAAAGAACGGCAAGCCAATTACTATGTATGTAGAAAAAACGCCTGCCAATACAAAAAGCAAAGAAGCCGTATCAAAAGTTTATTTAGGTACGCTTACCAGGGAGAAATAATTCATGCATAAAAAATTCATTTATTTTATAAACCCCATTTCCGGCACGGGGTCTAAGGGTTTATTGCTTGATATCATTAAAAACAAGACTGTCGAAAAAAATATTCCTTTCGAAATTCTGCATACCAATGCCGAAGGAGATTACAGTTTCCTGAAAGAAAAGATTGCAGCAGAAAACATAACCGATGTTATTGTTTGCGGCGGCGATGGTACTGTAAACCAGATTGCCAATGCATTATTGGGTGTTGCGGTAAACATTGGTATTGTACCCATGGGCAGTGGCAATGGCCTTGCCTTTGCAGCAAAAATTCCCCGCAGAATTCACAAGGCACTTGAAAATGCTTTTGCAGGTAATGCTGTTTATGTTGATAGCTTTTACATCAACCAGAAATTCAGCTGTATGCTTTGCGGCCTTGGTTTTGATGCGCAGGTTGCTCATGATTTTGCAAAGCAAAAAAAACGGGGACTTGCTACTTATATTAAACAATCAACCAAAAACTTCTTTAAAGCCAGGCACTATAATTTTGAAATAATACTGGATGGTAAATCAATAGAAAGCGAAGCTTTTTTTATCAGCATTGCCAACAGCAACCAGTTTGGAAATAATTTTACCATTGCACCGCAGGCCAGTCTGCACGATGGTTTGCTGGATATTGTGGTGGTAAATAAGATGAGTAAGTTGCGGATGATCTGGACCATTTTAAAGCAGATCCGCAACGGGCAGGTAAGAATGTATGAAGACAAAAAATACCACCGCAACGACATACACTATTTTCAAACAAAAAAAATAACCATTAAAAATCCGCAGCTGGCACCTTTGCATATTGATGGCGATCCAGCCGAAACTGCTGCAGCATTTGAGATTGAAATAATTGAAAATGCTTTTAAGTTGCTGATACCTGCGTAAACTATTGCAACAAATCTTTTATACGCATTAAAGAAGCCTGGTTGTATGAACTATTAAAAGATTCCTTCACCGCTTTTTTCTCCCTGGCCGTTAAATGAAAATTAAGCGCTGCTCCTTTTTCTGTTTCGGGTACATACATAAATGAAATACGTTGCAAAGCCGAATCAAAGCCTGCCTGCAGGTAACTGTATTGATCGGTCTGCGAAAAATCCTGCATTTTATACCAGTTATGCTGCAGCATGGTTCCGGGTTTTATAAAAAAATCTGTTACAGCGCCGGTTTCAAGAGGCTCCTGCCAGTTATCCTGGTTTCTGTCACGTATCTGCAGTATGATAACCTTACTGGTATTAGCCTTCAGCCAGTCTTTAAAATTTTCTATAAACCTGAGTGAAGTCTCCATTCCGTAATTATCTCTCAGTCCGGCATCCATTACATCAATAACCGGGTTACTGGGCAACCATACATTGGGCAAAACGTAGGGAAAGGTTGCATTCATCCGCAAAGCGGTAAGCAACCTCATATGCATAGGATCCTGTTTTGCAAACATGGCTGCAAAATCAACTGCATCTAAGCTTGCATAAGCATCTCCGGCAAATACCAACGGCTTCATCATAAAACTGATGGGCTGCGTACTCACCATCATTCTCCTGCCATCCCTGTTAATGGTTGAATTAAAAATAATCAAAGGAATATCTGCTGATCTTTCTGCATTGCTGTAATCCTTTAATTGCTTGCCAAGTACATTGCCGCTGTTTCTGTTCAGCTTTTGTTCAAATGCATAACCCCTGTCTTTTATATATTTAAATTCGCCCACAGTAAATTTTTGTGCAGGAGAAAAAATATCCCTGGCAACCATCGAAGAAAAGAGCGGGTTCAATAAATCCTTTGCAATATTATCGGAGTAAACCGGCTTGTATAAATCAGGCAGACTGTCTTTTTGTTGTTGCCAGTATAGCTCACGATAATAAGTGGCCGCCAGCATACCTCCACTGGCTCCGCTTATCAGCATGGTATGTGGCATCAGTTTTCCGCCGGTTGCACTGTCCAGTTTCTGCAGCGTATTCATTACAAATGTGCCACTGCGTAAACCGCCGCCGCTTACATTTATGAAAATCATTACCGGTTTATCCTCGGCCTGTTTGCTTTTCCAGTTGATCAATACCTGCAGCATGTTGGCTTTGTCTGCGGCTATTTTTTCGGGTGTGCAAAGTTTTTGTAAAGATGATTTATCATAAACCGGTTGTTCTGTTTTATTATTATAGTTTAAGCCATATGCTTTATTGCGGTTATCAATAATTTCATTTTTGTACAGCACATCGGCAAATAAAATGAATATGATAAAAACCGGTAAGCTCCAGCTTTGCAAAAAGTAAGACAGCGCCCCGATAACTGCCGTCATGGCTGCAAAGAATATTAAAATACTTGCTGCAGCCGGTGCTTCAAAAAAAGGGCTATCCATGTAAAACCCCACTACAATTAAAAAAACAAAAGACAGCGCAATGCTTAGGATGCCTGAAAGATGGTGCCGCTTAAAAACCGTATCCAGAAATTCCTGGTTGTAATGCGATATATTTCTCGGTTTTTTTAACCGCAACCACTCGCCCAGGTATGCACTTACTTTTAAACCCGGTATCTCTATTTCCGGGTTGCCCGAATAATAATTAACATTAAAATGCGCAGCTTTATCAATGATAGGAGCAATGGTTCTTTGAATTCTTTTTTCGGCACCAAAAAAATAAGCAAATGAAATGACCACCAGCAAAATGATACCACCCAGTATTCCTGCAATTACCACAACTATTTCACCGGGGTGCATTAATTCTTTTTTAGAATCAAAGATGATGAGTTTGTAAAAATAGAAGGCAAGGAAAAGTAAAGGCAATACCGCATTATTAATACAATATTTTAAAAAAGGTTTGCTTGTTGTTGCCAGAAATTTGCAGCGCTTGCTGTGCAGAATGAACGTGGTGATATTCCAGCTCATAAAAAAAACACCCAGCGCAATACCTACTATAAAGGCACTCAGTGCATTTACATCGCCCAGGTATTCAGGAGAAAAAAACAGTGCATCGGCACCATAGTTTTTCATAAAGCCGCTATTGATGGTGCTGCCCAATACATACCAGAATACCAGCAGCATCTGAAACTTTCTGAAATGCAGCATAAAAAGCTGAACAGGAAAAAAATAGTAAATATTTTTAAGCGTTTGTTTCATTGATGCGGCTGTTGCTTAAAATTACAACATAAACAAGCATCATGCAAACACAGTATTCTTCTTTCTAACTACAAAAAGAAGTGAAACGATCACCATCAGCAAGATCATGGCAACAAACTGGTGCGATACACCCAATACAACCAGGCTGTTTGTATATGTGGCATTCAATACCGTTAAGATACCCAGCAACACCTGCAGCAGCACCAATAGCACAACAGAAATACGAAGCCTGTTGAACAGTTTATTATTTGCAATTGCACGTGATTTAAACCACCATATACCAATAAGCACAACCAATACATAAGCCAGTCCACGGTGAATAAAATGAATGGCGATAGGATTGGAAACCAGGTTTTTTGTAAAAGGCGAAAGTTCATTCATGGCCGGCAACATGCTGCCGTTAATATCTGGCCAGGTTGGTGCTGTAATTGCGGCCCTGAGTCCGGCCATAAAAGCGCCGTATATTAATTGAAAAAACAAAACTGTAAGTATCAGCAATAAAAAATTCTTCCATTTTGTATCAATAACTTTTTGATGCTCGGTAACAAGCAGGCTTAATGCAAACCATAAAGTGTAACAAAGCAAACCCAATGCTGCAATAAAGTGAGTCGTCAGTTCAACATGGCCTACAAAATATTTTTCGGGCACCAGGCCGCTTTTTACCATAAACCAACCAATAAAACCCTGTAGACCACCAAGCAGGAAAAGTATGACCATCGGTTTAATCATCCTTCCTTCAAATTTTTTCTTTACAAGGAAATAAATAAAGCCAAATAAAAAAACCAACCCCATCAGCCGGGCCCAGGTACGGTGAAACCATTCCCAGAAGAAAATAAATTTAAACTCAGACAAAGTAAAATTCTGGTGAACGTATTTAAACTGATCTGTCACTTTGTATTTATCAAACTCCAACTGCCAGGCAGCATCATTCAGTGGAGGTAAACTGCCGGTAATAGGTTTCCACTCGGTTATAGAAAGGCCCGATTCTGTTAAACGGGTAATACCACCCAGCAAAACCTGTATAATGATCATGCCCACACCAATCAAAAGCCAGTAAGCTATCTGGCGTTGTGAGCGTTGTTGTTGTAATGTATCCATTGCAACCACAAATTTACAGCAGCAAAAATGGTTATAGCAAAATGAATTGTTTTTTTATGGTTTTATCTGATATTTGTTAAACACAGATGTTAGCTCCTTTTTTACATAAACATTTACTGGAAGCCGGTTTGGATGAAGCCGGCCGTGGTTGTTATGCCGGGCCTGTGTTTGCTGCGGCTGTTATACTGCCAAAAGATTTTTATCATCCTTTGTTAAACGACAGCAAACAATTAAATGAAAAGCAGCGTGACCTGTTAAGGCCCATCATCGAAAAAGAAAGTATTGCTTTTGCCGTTGCATCGGTAGATAATGTGACCATTGACAAAATAAATATTTTGCAGGCCAGTTTTACTGCCATGCATCTTTCTATTGATCAGTTAAAAATAACACCTGAGTTTTTACTGATTGATGGCAACCGGTTTAAAGTGTATCCAAGCATTCCGCATCAATGTATTGTAAAAGGCGATGGGAAATATGCTTCTATTGCTGCGGCCAGCATTCTCGCCAAAACATACCGGGATGAGTTTATGCAAACAATTCATGCAGCATTTCCACAGTATGGCTGGGATAAAAATAAAGGTTATGGAACTGCATCACATCGCAAAGCCATTGATGCATCTGGACTTTGCTGCCATCACCGCAAAAGTTTTAATATAGATCCTGCAGGCTTTATTCAAAAATAAATTCACCCTGTCCCTGCCTGATGATCGTCCATTCATTGGTTGTGCAATCCACCACGGTTGATGGAATCATGCTTCCAATGCCGCCATCAATTACAAAATCGACTTTATCACCAAACTTTTCATAGATCACTTCGGGATCGGTATATTCTTCCACCATGTCGCCTGGCAGCGATGCACTGAGGATGGGATTACCCAGCTCATCCAGAATATGATGACAAATAATATTATCCGGAACTCTAAGCCCTACTGTTGATTTTTTACTCTGCAGTATTTTGGGCACCTGTTTACTGGCCGGTAAAATAAATGTATATGGACCAGGTAAATAGCTTTTCAGCATCCGGTAAAGTGGCGTATCAATGGTTTTTGTGTAATCGCTTAAATGGCTCAGATCCCGGCAAATAAAAGATAGCTGTGCTTTTTGAGGATCTATATTTTTAATTTTACAAATGCGCTCAATGGCTTTGTGCTGATTGATATCGCAACCCAGTCCGTAAATGGTATCAGTTGGATAAATAATTACACCGCCGTCTTTTAAACATTCGGTTACCTGTTTTACCAGGCGGGGCTGTGGATTTTCGGGATGTATCTGAATTAACACGATTTTTATTTCTATTTAAAATGATATGAATCTTTAATTGGCAGCACAACTTACTGAAATCATTTTAATCAGTTACTTTTGCAGCTTTAATAAAACTTTATAAACTCAGCTTATGTCAGTAATATGCGTTGGTACCATGGCTTTTGATGCTATTGAAACTCCTTTTGGAAAAGTAGATCAGATAGTGGGAGGCTCGGGCACTTATGTTGCTTATGCAGCCAGCAATTTTGTAACGCCCATTCAGCAAATTTCAATTGTTGGTTATGATTTCCCGCAGGAGGAAATGGATGAAATGAAAAAACGTGGTGTTTCTTTAGAGGGTGTTGAAATTGTAAAGGATAAAAAATCTTTTTTCTGGAGTGGTAAATATCACCTGGACATGAACAGCCGTGACACACTGGTTACCGACCTGAATGTGCTGGCAGATTTCAACCCCATAGTACCGGATAGCTATCAGGGTGCAGAGTTTTTAATACTGGGTAACCTGGCACCGGATATACAAATGAGTGTGATCAACCAGTTAAAGGTTCGTCCGAAACTGATTGTGATGGACACCATGAATTTCTGGATGGATATTGCCATGGATGGATTAAAGGATGTTTTGAAAAAAGTAGACGTGCTGCTGGTTAATGATGCAGAAGCCCGCCAGTTAAGTGGCGAACTTTCGTTGGTAAAAGCTGCCAAGTTAATTATGGAGATGGGGCCACAATTTTTAATTATTAAGAAAGGAGAACACGGTGCTTTATTATTTCACAAAGAACATGTTTTCTTTGCGCCGGCCTTACCATTAGAAGAAGTTTTTGACCCAACAGGCGCAGGCGATACTTTTGCCGGCGGCTTTATCGGTCATCTTGCCAAAACAAAAGACACTAGTTTTGAAAATATGAAAACTGCCATTATTGTAGGCAGTGCCATGGCAAGTTTTTGTGTGGAGAAGTTTGGGCCCGAAAGATTGAAAGAAATTACAAAAGCAGATATTGACGCAAGATTAAGTGAGTTTGTGCAGTTGGTAAATTTTGATATTGATTTGGTGTAACCAAATAAAAAATATTTTAAAAAATGCCCTGGCCTATCCGGGGCATTTTTTTGTTTGCAGGAAGCGTTGCTTTTAAAATTTTACTTTGTACCTGATGCCTTCTTTACCGTCAAACAGTATTTCTATATAGTACAATGAATTTTCTTTTACAACATACTCAAACCTGTAAATATTATTCGCCCATTCGGCTTTATTGGTAAGGAGTATTTCAGCGTTTTTATAGTTGTTGGTATTAACCTGTATGTTTTTTACCGGTTTCTTAAAAGTAAAGCCAAAGTGTATGGTATCCCCAATATGGGTTTTTAACACGCCGCTGTCCGGAGTATTGCTTTCCATATTCCGGATCAGTTCATTCGGATAAAAAAAAGGCGTATTAAAGAACTGTTCTTTTGTACGGCCTGTTTCTGCTATCCATTTTTCATCCGTGGGGAAATGATTACGCAAGAATTTTTGTTTTGGTGTTTGCCAGTAAAAATCTTTATACTGTTTAACAAAATCCGTCAGCTTACCAGATTCTTCATCTACTTTACATGAACCCGCAGCCCAGGTAACATCAAAATAATAATTTACGCTGCCAAGGTTTACCACATTCCAGGTATGACTTACGTTTAATACAAGCCCTATCTGAAAAGGCGTTTTCCTTACATATCCATCAACCATTTCATTTTGAATACCTGCTATGTTACACATTTTTTTAAACAATTTTGTATAACCATTGCACACTGTTTTCTTTTTATTCAATACATGTTCCAGGTGTTTATTATTCCAATCCAAACGGGCTTGTGTACAGGTTTCCTTGCTTCCGTGGCACTCAAAACGATTCCATTCATTACTCCCGCTGTTAAAGAGTTTATAATCGTATTCAATATTATCGGCTATCCAGATGAATATGGCCCGTAATTTATACATACTGTCTGTATATGGCGTTGTCAGTGTGTTGGTTAGTTCCTGCAGGTCGCCGTTATACCTTACAGTTCTTGCAAATTCATCTACCTGTTGAAAATTGGCATTACTGTTACTGTTTTGAGAAAATACCGGCACTGCCAGCATAGATAAAAAAAATAAAAAAACAAACCATTGTTTTAGCATGGGCACAAAAAATTTACTGTTTAAATAAGGATAAAATCTTTACCGGCTTAAAAAGCCTGTAAAGATTTTATCCTCTTCATTTTTATTTTGTTATCCCTTCCAGCGCAAACAAAAATGCATATTCTCTTGCCCGGTCTTTTAGTGCTTTAAATCTTCCGCTGGCACCACCATGCCCGGCTTCCATATTGGTGTACAGCATCAACTTGTTCTTATCTGTTTTCATTTCACGCAGTTTGGCAACCCATTTGGCCGGTTCAAAATATTGTACCTGGCTATCGTGCAGGCCGGTTGTTACCAGCATGTTGGGATATGCCTGTTTGGTTACATTATCGTAAGGCGAGTACGATTTCATGTACATATAATTTTCTTTATTGGCAGGATTGCCCCACTCATCGTATTCATTTGTTGTAAGGGGAATGGATGGATCACTCATGGTAGTGAGCACATCAACAAACGGAACACCGGCAATAACACCATGCCACAGATCGGGCCGCATATTTACCACAGCACCCATCAGCAAACCGCCGGCACTGCCCCCGCTGGTATACAAATGTTCTTTGCTGGTATATTTACCTGCCAGTAAAAATTCAGCACAGTCAATAAAATCGGTAAATGTATTTTTCTTCTTCATCATCTTGCCATCTTCGTACCAGCTTCTGCCCATCTCCTGTCCGCCACGTATATGGGCTATGGCAAATGCAAAACCACGATCCAGTAAACTTAATCTTACACTGCTAAAGGAAGCTTCCATGCTGGCGCCGTAAGAACCATAGCCGTACAACATCAATGGAGCATTGCCATCTTTTTTAAACCCTTTTTTATAAACTATTGAGATGGGAATTTTTGTTCCGTCTTTTGCAGTTGCCATTACTCTTTCCGTTTCATAATCTGCCGGTTTAAAACTGCCGATCACTTCCTGCTGCTTCATCAGTTTCTTTTCTTTGGTAACCATATTGTAATCATAAACCGAATTAGGTGTGGTAAGCGATGTGTAATTATACCGCATCACGTCTGTATTGTAATCGGGTATATAAGATATGTTGGCAGCATAGGCAGCTTCATCAAATTTCAGATAATGAGAGCTGTTGTCTTTTGTATTTAAAATATGAATTTGTGTTAAGCCATCTTTTCTTTCCGAAATAGCCATGTAGTTTTTAAACAGGTCAAATCCCTGTATCAGTATTTTATCATTATGCGCTACCAGGTCAGTCCAGGCTGATGAATCAGTCTTTGTTTCGGCACATGTTACTATCTTGAAATTCTTTGCATTGAGATTGGTGCGTATGTAAAATTTATCATTGGCATGATCAACATTGTACAACACTTCCTTCATGCGGGATTGAAAAACTTTAAATGCATCTTCAGGTTTATTGGCGTCAATATACCTGTACTCAGATGAAAGCGTGGCGCTGGAACCAATGAAAATAAATTTATCTGACTTGGTTTTACTTACACCAATATAATTGGTGGGGTCTTTTTCTTCGTACACTGTTTTATCTGTTGCTGCATCGGTGCCCAGTTTGTGCCTTTTAATTTTTTCGGATAAAAGTGTTACCGCATTTTTGGAAGTATAAAACAACGTAAGGTTATCATTTGCCCAAACAGGGTCTCCTTCTGTATTAGGAATTTTGTCTTTGTAAATCTCTCCCGTCTCCAGATTTTTTACATAGATGTCGTACTGGCGTCTGCTCAGCATATCAATACCATAAGCCAAAAGTTTATTATCCATGCTCACATCAAAACCTGTGGCCGAAAAATAATTATGCCCTTCGGCCATGGCATTTACATCCAGCAAAATTTCTTCTGCAGCCTGCAGCGTTCCTTTTTTACGGCAGTACACAAAATAGTCTTTGCCTTCTACCACACGGCTGTAATAAAAATATCCATTCTTAAATGTAGGTACGCTCTCATCCTTTTCTTTTATCCTCGCTTTCATTTCAGTGTACAGGTTTTCCTGCAGGATTTTTGTGCCGCTCATCATGGTATCATAATAGGCATTCTCTGCTTTCAGGTAGTCAACCACTTTGGTACTGTCGGGCCCTTTTTTAAAATAATCATTCATCCAGTAATAATTATCAATACGGGTATCGCCATGGGCAATTAATTCCTTCGCTTTCTTTTCGGCAACAGGCGGCGCAACACTGTCGGCCCATTTATAGGCAGTCTTTGTCATTTCTGAATCTTTATTATTACATGATAAAATTACCAACGCAGCAATGATGATTGCCGGCATGATCTTGTTTTGCATAAACTTTATTTTGGTTGATTAATTAATTTTTGCGTGCCAGCACAATGGTATTCTTAAACTGCTTTTTCTTTCCAGCCAGGTTAAACACTTCGGTATACATAACATAAATACCCACCGGAAGCTTCTGGAATTTTTCTCCAAGTCCATCCCACCGGAAGTTACCTTTTATTCCGCACAATGCATTGCGCTGCAGGTAACGAACCGTTCTGCCGTTTGCATCAAAAATGGTAATATTGGCCACATAGCCGGGCGATGGAAAACTGTAATCAATCGTTGCAAAATCATCCAGGCCATCATTATCCGGCGATACAATTTCGGGTGTCAACGTTATTTCGCCCTGCACCTGAAGATCAAGCCGGTATTGCGAATTCTTGTATGTTGGCGTGCCATAGCCCACACTGGTTGCTGCACTATGCCAGTTTGATTCCTGCTGTGTTGCGGCATTATAATCTATCCGCTCCAGCGCTACACCTTCCCGGTTATCAATCAGTTTAAAATGCCATTTTTCGTGATACTTCAATTCGTCGGTAATATTTCCCTGTGCATTTAAAATGATCACATCACCTTCATCATCATTAAACGATGGCATGGATGCAACTGTTACAAATGCATCCATATTTTGTATGATGAAATCTCTTTTTACAATTGCCGGGTCTTCTGTTATCACCATAAAATCCTGCGGAAACAATAAATAATTATCAGCACTCAGTTGTTTTATACTGCTGATAACACCGGCGGTATTCCGGTTGGCGATATACATTTGTTTTAAGTCGATGATCTTATTGCTGCGGTTATAAACTTCTACATAATCTGTTCCATTTGATTTGGGGTTGAATAAAATTTCATTGATTACAATAGCCAGGCTATCGGCTGTTTCACTTAATCCCAGCCTTGCTTTGTTTTTTGTGCCGATGATATTACCCTTGCAATCTGTAACGGCCGATACAGTAATGGTATATACTTTATTGCGGAGCAGCGGCGTATTCAACCGCAAGGTTACTTTATCAAAAGTTGGTGCAATGGCAATAGCTGATTGAGGAATGCCAATACCATCACTGATACTGTAATTGCCTGCCGTAGCTGCTTTTAAACTATCCAGCGGCTCATCAAAAACCAAACTAATATTTACACTATCTGCTGCATAAGCCCTTAATAACTGCGGTGCTTTTGCATCAGCATTCAGGGCATCCACCGCATTTTTCTTTCCCGGTGTACCTCCTTTTATATCAGTGCTCGCTTTCCAGTTTGTAAAACCACTACAAGGATTTTTTGTGTCTATCATTTCCAGTGTCCAGCCGCCGTCTTTTTTTAATTCATTCTGGTACCAGGCATCGGCATAACTCACTGCATGTATAATTCTGTTTTGCGGACTGCGTAGATAAATAACATCGCCGGTATTGTCCAGCGAAGGAAAGCTGGTAACGGAAATGGTTGGCCCGTAGGCACTCATGGCTGCTACCGCACTGGCTGTACAAACAATTACAAAACTATCGGGCAGTAAATTATAAGATGGCATGGCACCACTTTGGCCGGTGGCATCGCCGATGCGCCAGCCCAGTAAATTAAATGCGGTGTTAGATGTATTACGTAACTCTATCCACTCATTGTTAGGTAGACCAACTTGCGGCGTTGGGTCGGCCATCAGTTCATCAATTACAATATCATAGCGGTTTGCAACCTGTGCATGAGCAATAAAACCACTAAGTATAAAAAAGACAAGTGGGCTGAATTTTTTAAACATGGGCACTTATTTAGTTATTAAAAATATAAATAATTTGGAAAGAATACCAGTTTTCTGGTTACATTTGTACCCAACATGCAAACAATAAAATTTATAAAACAGTCAAAGAAACCATTTTTAATAAAGGGGGTTTGATGTTTTATTTTAAAAATAAGTACAGGCCTTCCTAAAACGGGAAGGCTTTTTTTTAACTTAAAAACTCTCTGTAAAAAGAGACCTGGGGGGAACAAAATATGAAAGTTGCAGTAGTAGGCGCCACCGGACTGGTAGGCACAAAAATGTTACAGGTACTGGCCGAAAGGAATTTTCCTGTAGATGAACTGATTCCGGTTGCTTCGGAAAGAAGCATTGGAAAAGAAATAACCTTTAAAGACAAACAGTACAAAATTGTAAGTGCTGCAGATGCCATTGCCGCCAAACCGGATGTGGCTATTTTTTCTGCAGGTGGCAGCACTTCTTTAGAGCTGGCCCCGCAATTTGCAGCAGCCGGCATTACTGTGATAGACAACTCCAGTGCATGGCGCATGGACCCTACGAAAAAACTGGTGGTGCCCGAAGTAAATGCTGATGTGTTGACAAAGGAAGACAAGATCATTGCAAACCCCAACTGCTCTACCATACAAATGGTGGTGGTTTTAAAACCCCTGCACGATAAATACAAAATAAAAAGAGTGGTGGTTAGCACGTACCAAAGTGTTACCGGCACCGGCGTAAAAGCTGTAACGCAATTAATGAACGAGCGTAAAGGTATTGAAGGCGAGATGGCTTACAAATATCCCATCGACTTAAATGCTATACCGCATATTGATGTGTTCCTGGAAAATGGTTATACCAAAGAAGAAATGAAAATGGTTTTGGAGACCAACAAAATAATTGGAGATGAGAATATTAAAGTTACCGCTACCTGCGTACGCATACCAACCATGGGCGGCCACAGTGAAAGCGTGAATATTGAATTTGAAAATGATTTTGACCTGGCCGAAGTAAGAGATATACTCAGCAAGGCTCCGGGTGTTGTTTTAAAAGATGATGTTGCCAATTTCATTTATCCTATGCCTTTAACAGCGCATGAAAAAGATGATACGTTTGTTGGCCGTATAAGAAGAGATGAAACCCAGCCCAACACTTTAAACTGCTGGATAGTGAGTGATAACCTGCGTAAAGGCGCTGCTACCAATGCGGTGCAGATAGCGGAGTATTTAAATGAAAAGGGAATGTTGTAACCAAAACCCCCTCCGCCCCCTGAAGGGGGAACTGACCATGGAGTAGAACAAAGCGAAAATCGAATCGGAATATTTTTATAACAAAAGAGCCATCAAAATTGATGGCTCTTTTAAATTTTTATCTCAATCTCTTTATAAAGAAAAAAGAGGTTGGTAGTTACATACTCCAAAGTTCCCCCTTCAGGGGGCGGAGGGGGTGTCTTTTTTAACTTATCACCCAGGTCTCATTCCCCTTCAATAATTTATCCAGATCGCCTTTACCTTTTTTAGCGATCACGTCTTCAATCTGCATCGCCATGCCGTCTTCGTAACAAGCTCTTTCGGTTTCATAAAAAACACCAAATGGCCTTGGCAAATGACCTTCCAGTCTTGGATCATCAAACATGCGTATCAATATCTGTGCTTTGTAAAAATCCTTTTCATCGTGCATCCACAAATCATCTGTTGAAGCACCTTCGGCCAGGTCAACAATTACCGGTTTAAATCCATCTAATTTAATTCCTTTGTTATTGGTTGCACCAAAAACCAATGGTTTGCCCTGCTCTAAAAACAATACTTCATCGGGCTTGGTCTTCTTCTCTGTAAATATTTCAAAAGCGCCATCATTAAAAATGTTGCAGTTCTGGTATATTTCTAAAAAAGATGCTCCTTTATGTAATTGCGAACGCAACAACATTGCCTGAAGGTGTTTCGGGTCTCTGTCCATGGTACGGGCAATAAAACTAGCCTCGGCACCCATGGCTAATGCCAGAGGATTGAACGGGTGGTCAATACTGCCAAAAGGAGAACTCTTGGTTACTTTATTTTCTTCGGATGTTGGAGAATACTGCCCCTTGGTTAAACCATATATCTGGTTGTTGAACAGCATAATATTCACGTCAAAATTGCGGCGTAATAAATGAATGGTATGATTACCACCAATACTCAATCCGTCGCCATCACCGGTAACTATCCAAACACTCAGTTCGGGCCGGGCAGCTTTTAAGCCACTGGCAACAGCAGTTGCACGACCATGAATACTGTGCATGCCGTAGGTATTCATATAATACGGAAAGCGGCTGCTGCAGCCGATACCGCTTATGATCACAATGTTTTCTCTGGGAATGCCCAGCGTGGGCATAATTTTTTGTACCTGTGCCAGGATGGAATAATCTCCGCATCCGGGGCACCAGCGTACTTCCTGGTCGGTTACAAAATCTTTGGCGGTAAGGGGTGGCAAGCTCGTTACTGTATCACTCATAGTTTAAAATATTGAGGGCTAAAGTTACTGAAAATAAATACTCAGTGAGCAATGATATCAATCATCCGTATAGCTGCCTGAAATCTGTATGGATTTCACGCAGAGGCCGCAGGGAATCCGGGATCGCTGAGTCACTTTGCGTTCTCTGCTGCTTTGCGTCCTCTGCGTGAAATTTTATTCAACATTCGTCAATTCTTCCCAATACTCAGCAGCTCTTCTCGTATGTGGTATTACGATCGTTCCGCCCACAATATTTGCCACGGCAAATACCTCATACATCTGCTCAGTGAAAATTCCCAGCTCATGCGATTTGCCTAAGTGATATTTTATACAATCATCACAACGCAAAACCATGCTTGCTACAAGGCCCAGCAATTCCTTGGTCTTTACATCCAGTGCGCCTTCGGCATAGGTGTTGGTATCCAGGTTCCATAATCTTTTTATAACCAGGTTCTCTTTACTAAGAATCACTTCATTCATCCTGGTGCGGTATTCGTTAAATTCGTTTACTAAGTTGCTCATGTGTTTTATTATTAAGTGAAATACAAAGTTAAACCCGGCATGCATATATTGATGAAACTGTTATAAATTGGCACAGCTTAAACAACTGCATGAAGGAACTCTTCAAAAAATATAAAAAAGAAGCTGCCTTACTTACCGGGCTGGTATTATGCCTGTTCTTCTTTTTTGTAAACCCGCTGGCACTCGGCTATAAGGCAAACCTGGTACTGGCTATTGCAGCCTTAATGATAAGCTGGTGGGTGCTGGATGCCATGCCGCTGGCTGTGGTGGCATTGGTGCCCATCGTTTTGTTTCCGCTGCTTAATATCAGTTCGTTAAAAGAAGTAACCAAATCATATTCTGACAGCATCATCTTTTTGTTCATGGGTGGTTTCTTTATTGGCATTGCCATTGAAAAATGGAACCTGCACAAACGTATTGCACTAGGTATTATTAATATTACAGGCACCAATGGTAACCGCATCATTTTAGGCTTTATTATTGCCACTGGCTTTTTAAGCATGTGGCTCAGCAATACCGCCACCACCATGATGATGTTTCCGATCGCCATGTCGGTGATACATGTAATTGCCACACACAACAAAGAAAGTACCGGCATTAAAAATTTCTCACTGGTGCTTATGCTCAGCATTGCCTATGCATCCAACTTTGCACTGGGCACCATTATCGGCACACCACCTAATGTTGCCTATGTAAATTATATACACGAAAAATTCAACTACACTATTGGTTTTACCGACTGGATGATCGTATTTACACCGCTTACCATTGTACTGCTTTTTATGTTGTATTGGGTATTGGTAAAATTTCTTTTCCCCAACAGAATAAAACATAGTGTTGAGGGAAAGAGTTATATCAAAGCAGAATTAAAAGCATTGGGCAAATTATCTGCACCCGAAAAAAGAGTGTTGCTTGTTTTTATCTTTACTGTTTTTTTATGGATAACCAAAGATATTATCAACAGCCTGCAAAAAATGGTTGTGCTGGATGATACCATCATTGCCATGATTGGTGCAATTGCTTTATTCATCATCCCATCGGGCAATAAAAAAGAAGCCAGGGAAGAACGCCTGCTCGACTGGCCCGATACCGGCAAAATGGCCTGGGGCATTTTATTGTTATTCGGTGGCGGTATTGCACTGGCAAAGGCTTTGGAAGATGTAAAACTGATGGACCAGCTGGGTACTTATATTGCTTCTTATGCAACAGACAATACTTTTTTGATGATACTGATCGTTACTACCTTCTCTATTTTTTTAAGCGAAGTAATGAGCAATGTGGCGCAGGTGATTGTAATGGCACCGGTTATTTCATCTGTTGCAGTGGCACTGCACATGGACCCGCTTTTATTGGGTATTCCCATGACACTGGGCGCCAGTTGTGCCAGTATGTTGCCCATGGGCACACCGCCCAATGCCATTGTTTTTGCCAGCGGCCATATTAAAATGAAAGACATGATCAAAGCCGGTCTTGTGCTCAACATTGTCTGCATTATTTTAATTACACTGTTCTGCTGGTTACTGCAACCAATGATCATGCGGTTGATGTAATAATCTTTCTTCTAAAATAACTTGTGCGCTTTGTGCTGTATCCCTTAGTGAACTTAGTGGTTAATTTTTACCACAAAGAACACGAAGGTGATCACAAAGCACACAAAGGTGTTCTGCACATTGTGTTTCTTTATTTGTAATTTTCGGATAATTAATACCAACAGTTATGAGATCATTATCATTGAAACCCTTTTTTATTGCAATTCTTTTGTTGCAATCCTTTAATTCCATTGCACAAAACTTTGATGCAAAATATTATAATGCCATGCAGTGGCGCTGCATTGGTCCGCACCGCGGCGGACGAACCGTTGGTGCCGTGGGTGTTCCATCGCAACCCAATGTGTTTTACATTGGCGTGAACAATGGTGGTGTGTGGAAGACCACTGATTTTGGCCGCACCTGGAAACCCATTTTTGATGACCAGCCCACCGGCAGTATTGGCGATATTGTAGTCTCTCCTTCAAACCCAAATGTAATTTATGTGGGCAGTGGCGAAGGCCTGCAGCGGCCAGACCTGAGCGTTGGTGATGGTATTTACAAATCAACCGATGGAGGAAAGACCTGGATAAATACCGGATTGAAAGAAGCACAGCAAATTGGCGGTCTGGCCATCGACCCAAAAAATGAGAACCGTGTTTTTGCTGCAGCACTCGGCCATCCTTATGGCCCCAATACCGAACGTGGTGTGTACAGAACAACAGATGGCGGAAAAACATGGGAACGTGTTTTATATAAAGATGAAAACACCGGCGCCATACAGGTTACCATCGACCCCAATAACAGCAATATTGTGTATGCAGATATGTGGGCAGGCAGGCAGGGCCCATGGGAAAACGGCGCATGGAACGGAAAGGAAAGCGGCCTGTTTAAAAGTACTGATGGTGGTACCACCTGGAAAAAATTAACAACCGGATTGCCAACAACTGAACAAGGCCTGGGAAGAATTGGTTTTTGTATTGCCCCATCAAACAGCAACCGGTTGTATGCAACCGTTGATGCCGGAAAATATGGTGGCATTTACCGCAGCGATGATGCCGGCGAAAGCTGGCAAATGGCCAACCCCGATGAAAGGCTTTGGGGAAGAGGCAGTGACTTTGCAGAAGTAAAAGCCGATCCTAAAAATGCAGATATTGTTTACACCGCTGATGTGGTTACCTGGAAAAGTGTGGATGGCGGAAAAACATGGTCGGCCTTTCGTGGTGCGCCTGGTGGCGATGATTACCACCGCATCTGGATAAATCCGGATAACAGTAATATCATGCTGATCGCAAGCGACCAGGGTGCCGTTATTACTGTGAATGGCGGAGAAACTTTTTCATCATGGTACAATCAACCTACCGCCCAGTTTTATCATGTTAGTGCCGATAATGATTTTCCGTACAATGTGTACAGCGGCCAGCAGGAAAGCGGCAGCGTATGTATTACTTCAAGAGGCAATGATGGACAAATTACTTATCGTGAATGGCACCCTGTAGCTGCAGAAGAATATGGTTATGTAGTTGCCGATCCGCTGAATCCGAATCTTGTTTATGGTGGAAAAATTTCACGCTACGATAAAAGAAACGGACAATCACAAAACATTGCACCCGAAGCAGTGCGTAGCGGCAAGTACCGTTTTTTAAGAACAGCCCCGGTACTCTTTAATCCTATTGATAAAAAAACTTTGTACTATGCCGGTAATGTTTTGTTTAAAACAATGGATGGCGGCAACAAATGGGATATCATCAGTCCGGACCTGAGCAGAGAAAGCTGGGATATACCTGCTGCCGTTGGTATTTACACAAAAGAAGAAATGAAGAAGATGCCACGCCGTGGTGTTATTTATACCGTTGCGCCGTCTTATGTTGATATCAATACCATTTGGTGCGGTACAGATGATGGACTGATACATGTAACGAAAGATGGCGGTAAAACATGGACCAATGTAACACCGCCTGCCATCAGCAGCTGGAGCAAGGTTTCATTGATGGATGCCAGCCATACCAATGCCAACACCGCTTATGCTGCTGTAAACCGCATTCGCTGTGACGACCAGCGCCCACATATTTATAAAACAACCGATGGCGGAAAGACCTGGACAGAAATTGTAAACGGTTTACCCAACGATCCCATCAATGTAGTTAAAGAAGATCCGGTAAGAAAAGGATTATTGTTTGCCGGCAGCGAAAGAGCCGTGTATGTTTCTTTTGATGATGGTGCCAACTGGCAAAGTCTGCGATTGAACATGCCGGCAACATCCATCAGAGATTTAGTTATTAAGGATGATGACCTGGTAATTGGTACGCATGGCCGCAGTTTTTGGATACTGGATGATATTACGCCGTTGCGCCAAATGTATAACCAGCTGCTAAACCAACCGGCCATTTTATTTAAACCGCAAACTGCCTGGCGTGTAAGATGGAGCATGTATCCCGATACACCCGTGCCACCCGATGAACCCGCCGGACAAAATCCACCTGATGGCGCTATTATCAATTATTATCTGGGCAGTAATGCATCAAATGTTGAGTTAGATATTTTAGATGGTAAAGGAACGGTAATTCACAAATATTCATCAACCGACACGTTGTATACCATACCGCCCAACAATGTACCTGCTTACTGGATAAGGCCACAGCAGATACTTTCAGGCCAAGCAGGTGCTCATCGTTTTATGTGGGATATGCATTACCAGCCGCTGAATGTGCCGCCTTCTTATCCTATTTCAGCAACGCCCATGAACACGGCACCCGATCCTACATCGCCCTGGGTAATGCCCGGAATGTACACGGTAAGAATAATTGCAGATGGTAAAAAATACGAACAGCCACTTACTGTAAAGATGGATCCCCGTGTAAAAACAAGTGTGAAAGATTTAACGCTTCAGCACGATCTTAGTTTAACCTGTTACAATTACATAAAAAAATGTATGGCTGATGTAAATACCATAACCGATAAAGACAAGCTTGCAGCAGTTCGTAAATCTTTAGGCAGTTTTACTGCTTTACAAAACACATTGCAGGATGGAGATTGGCCACCAACCACGCAGATGATAAAAGCGGTAAATGAAACAGTTGCTGCTTATGAAGCGATGATGAAAAAATAAAATTTCTTTGTGCTCTTTGTGATAAACTTAGTGTTCTTTGTGGTTAATTTTTTTTACCACAAAGAACACTGAGGAGGAAAACACAAAGGACACAAAGGTTTACTTCTTACAACTCTCCAGGAAATCCTTGATACCCTGCACAATCTTTTCTGCAATTTGTTGCTGAAAATTCTCGTCCAGTATTTTCATTTCATCTTCTGGATTGCTGAGGAACAAGGTTTCTACCAATGCATTGGGATATTCAATGGGGCTGTTAAGCATAAAATTAAAACTGCCGTTATTGCCATTGTCTTTCAGGTCCAGCTCCAGCATGTGTTTATGAATGGCATTGCTTAAATTTCTAAAACCAATATAGCGGTAAAAACTGCTGGTGCCTTTTACCCGTATCGGGTCAACGGTTGAATTGAGGTGAATGCTTATCAGCAGATCGGGCACACTATCCCGGTAAAATAAAATGCGTTCTTTATTATCAACAAATTTTTCTGTTGTTCTTGTCATAATCACTTTTGCACCGGACTGCTCCAACAGCTTTTGCAGTTTTAATGAAACCGTCAGTGTAAGCATTTTTTCTGATGAACCTGTTGGCCCGCCGGCACCGGTATTGCTGCCGCCATGGCCTGCATCTACTGCAATGGTTAAATGTTGAAGGTCTAATTTTTCGGGCTGCCTTTTTACTTTTATCACCAGGGTATTGCCTTTGTAATAAATACTGTGGCCCCAGTGCTGTGCATGTTTCAGTTCAATGGTAATGCGAAAGATCTCATCTTCTACCTGCTCGTAGGTTACATTTTTTATCTCCTTTGTGTTTTCCAGTTGTGTAATCCAGTTGGTATTGTTGGTGGCGCCAAAAACATCCACTACAATTTTTGATGGATCAACCAATTGAAAACTCTGATAAGGCAATCGTGCAAGCAAACCCAGCTGTACGTAATCAAAAGCACTGTCGCCATAAACCGTCCACCTGTCGGTGAGGGATTCGGGTGTAAAACTTCCCTTGGGTAAAAACTCCACCGCATCATCATCAATAAAAGCTGTGCGGTATTTGCTAAGGCGCACTTTGTACTGGCTGCCCACTTTACCAACTATGTTCAGTAAAACCATCGAATCTACATAACCGATTTTTGCACCGCCCAGTCTGTCATTGCCCAGGCCATACAGCAAATGTGCAAGCCTGCCTTTTGTTACAGCAATATTGGGCGCCAGCGGACCAAACATGCTCACCCAGTATTTTGTTTGTTTTGTAACAGCCTTACCTGTTTTGTCTGTAATGATTACGGGTATTTTGCTTACCAAAAAACTATCTGTTTCCTTTACCACATACTCGCCCTGGTAAATGCCGGGCATTTTATTATTGGGCATTTCGTACAGCGGAATATTGCCGTTTGCAAAAACAGTACAGCCCGTCAATGCTTTTACTTTAAACTTTATTTTGTCGCCGGGCATTACAAATAAATTGCCTTCGGGAAAAGTTTCTATCGTTGCAATATCCAGTGTCTTTACCGTATCGGGTGGGGGCGGCAATGTATAATTATAGTTTAGTTTTTTGTTGGCTGATTTATCCGGTGCGGTAAAAGCGATCAGATTAAAAACTGTATCGCCGGGTTTTAAATTCAGCTCATAAGCAAAGGCACCGGTTGGATACACTTTTACTGCTGCACCATTAATAGTAAGGTTGCATGTTTTACAGGTGCTGCCAACTACAAACTGGCGTGCTGCTTTTACATTGATGTCTGTTTTGGTTGGCTCTACCAGTTTTATAAAAGGCTTATCGGTTGTTTGTGCAAAAGAAAAAATGCCAAACAGTAAAAAAGGAATGATCAATAAAAATTTCATAGTGGAAAGATAAATCAATTTAAAATTCAGTCTTTGAATTGCCCGGTTTACTTCTTTTCAGTTTATTGATAAAAATACTGTTTAACACAGCTTTATTATCCGGGTTCATCTGAATT
This sequence comes from uncultured Chitinophagaceae bacterium, assembly GCA_963715585.1. GTDB lineage: Bacteria > Bacteroidota > Bacteroidia > Chitinophagales > Chitinophagaceae > Ferruginibacter. Next base: position 4,084,426 of record OY970254.1, read on the forward strand.
AGCCCTGTTAATCGCTACTTTTGTTACTGTAAAATAAATCCCATGCAGATAAAAATATTTTTGATTTCCGTAACCACGTTGATCACTTCTTTCGCCACTGGTTGCGATTATAACAACGGGAAGAATGTAAACAATAACAATGCCGATACCTTATTGCCACCTGTGGAAACAAAGAACCCCAATACAGATTATAAACCTGCATTTGAAGGGCAAACAAGAATTACCGGTATTAAAACCAACACGGCTTATACCGTTGATAAACTTAACGAAAACACGGGCATACCCTGGGCTATTGCGCCCATGCCCGACGGGCGGTTGCTGATAACAGACAAAAGGGGGTACATGCAGATTTTTGATGCCAATGGAACCCTTGTAAAAAAAATAACCGGCTTCCCGGAAGTGGATTATATTGGCCAGGGCGGTATGCTGGATGTAGCGCTTGACCCTGCTTTTACAACCAATAAAATGATCTATTGGACCTATGCCGAAAAATATAATGGCGGCAACCTGATGGCCGTAGCCAAAGGAAGGCTGGATGAAGCCAATGCTGTAATCCAGGAACCGGTAGTTATTTTCAGGGCTACGCCTGCATTAAGCAGTGGATTACATTTTGGTTCACGCCTCATCTTTGATAAAGATGGTTATCTTTTTGTTGGTACGGGCGAACGGTCCATTATGATGGGCAGGCCACAGGCTCAGTTGCTGAACTCGGGCCTGGGAAAGATCTTTAAAATTACCAAAGATGGAAAACCGGCACCCGGCAACCCCTTCAGTAATCAAAAAGATGCCATGCCCGAGATCTACGCTTTGGGCATCCGCAATTGCCAGAGCCTGGATATACACCCGGAAACGGGCCAGCTTTGGGAAGCTGAATTTGGTCCCCGTGGCGGCGACGAACTGAACATCATTCAACCCGGAAAAAATTATGGCTGGCCTGTGATCACTTATGGCATTGAATATAATGGCCGTAAAATTGGTGAAGCCATGCAACAAAAAGAAGGCATGGTACAGCCCGTTTATTACTGGGATCCGGTACTATCGCCGGGCGGAATGGCTTTTTACAAAGGCAACGCCATACCCGAATGGAAAAACAGCCTGTTTATATGCGGCCTCAGCAGCCAGCACATTGCCCGCCTGGTAATTAAAAACGATAAAGTAACAGGCGAAGAAAGATTACTGGCCGATAAAGGCGAACGGTTCCGTGATATTGCATATTATAAAGAAATGCTGTACACGGTAACTGACAAAGGAAGCTTATACAGGATAAGCAGGCAGTAATTACAAATGACATTTCAAACTTACATCAACCAGCTGTTTATAAACCTGTTTATATAATCCCCGCATATTTTATATAATCCCCACTTATTTGTCCCAATAACAGATATCGGCATAAATTATGCTAATGCCCTTGTATTAATTATTTAAAAAACTAATCAAGGAATTATGAAAACGATCATGTTAATTGCTTTGAGTGTTTTTTCTTTTTCGGCCATGGCCCAGGAAAAAACCAACAACAAAGCCAAATGGGGAAAAATGAAATCAATGAAGCCGATAATGACCCATGGTATTGGCGTAAGCTTCCAGAATTTTGATGCACTGAATCATCGCATTGCCGGTTTTCCGCAATATGATGGCTTAAACAACCGTATGTGGACCCTCACTGCAGGTTCTATGCACGTAATGAACAACTTCGTATCGCAGATGAGCGTTACCGGCGGCAGCAGCTTAACCGGCAACCCCAATGAAAAAAGCAGCACACTGCGTACCATTGGTGGCGGTATAGATTTGGGTTATGATGTTATTCCTTCCGAAACTGTTATGTTATATCCGTTGGTAGGACTTGGTGGCGAAACCTTTCATGCCATTTACTACAGAGATGTAAATGCAGTAGAGTTTGATGCAGTAGCCAATTCAGCCACGCTGCAAAACAGCATACGCAAAACAAAGTTTGTAAACTCTGCCTTTACGTATCGCCTGGGACTTGGCTTTGCAGTTAAGTCGCCAAAAGATCATGGCACTATTGGTATACAGGCCGGTTATGTATCGGGCTTTCATGATGAAAAATGGAAGAGTGCCGAATACCAGAACCTGAGCAATGCGCCACACGATATCATAAAGCGTTTTTCTGTTTCGCTGATCTTTACCGGTGGTAAGATGATGGGCATGTAAACTACAAAGAATAATATTTATGAAAGGTATGGGGGTTTCCTCATACCTTTTGTTTTAAAGATTATTCTTCCTTTTTTATCTGTAAGAATAAAAAAAATTAATCAATAGCAGTAAAAGAAATAATAGTAGCCTCTTTCTTTATTGTCACTTTTTTGCTTGCCCAAAAAAGTAACCAAAAAAGGGCACCCGAATCCGATTACACCCCGGATTCGGGACCGTTCCCTGATTTAGCTTTTGTACTACTGTAGCTTCAACATTTGTAATTCTACTCTTAGGTTCAGTCCACTAACAGAAAATAAAACCAGTTTTTAATTTAATGGATATCCACAACAGATTTTTAATGATCTGAATGCGACCATGGTATTTTTCGATTTTGCAGTTACATAAAATGCCAACTTCCTCTCTGGTAATAATTGAGATGAATAAATTTCTACACGCTACTGAAAAAAGGTATTTAATTTCTGCTGATTTACTATGCAGCATACTGGTCCCGTGGCGCTGGCCCGGCAAAACGGCGGAGCATTCGTTTTGCCTTGATTTTTTTTGTTTCTTTTTTTTATCAAGAAAAAAAAGAAAAGAATAATCAATGGCAGTAAAAGAAATAAAAGCAGCATGAATTATTATTTTTCTTTTTTGCTTCTCCAAAAAAGAACCAAAAAAGGAGCCCCACAATCGATTACATCCCGATTGTGGGATTGTTCCCTGATTAAGCTTTTGTACTACAGTGGCTTCGGCATTGGTAATTCTACTCTTGGGTGCAGTCAGCTTAATTTAATAAAAGCAGTTTATAATTTAATGGATACCCACACTGGATTTTTAATGATATGACTGCGACCATGGTATTTTTCGATTTTGCAGCTACATAACATTGAACTGCCACACTAATGATCATTGAGATGATTACTTTTTAAAAAACTATTGAAATACGGTATAGCCTGTGAAATGATTTTTTAGAAGCATACTGGTCCAGTGGCGCTGGCCCGGCAAAACGGGCGGAGCCATTCGTGTTTGCCTTGATCTTTTTTGGTTCTTTTTTGTATCAAGACAAAAAAGAACATATAGACTAACGAGTGTTTAGTTTATAAAGCAGTATACAAATTTTATTGAACAAAAAACTTCTTTACAGATCAAACCACGCCTCAATCATTTCACCAACCTTATCTGCCTGTCCATTAAAAGTATATTCATTCGTTTCGGGATCGTATGTATAATCCTGCTGCCAGGTTTTAAACTGCGCAGCAGTGGCTTCAATGGCATCTAAAATAAAAACGATCTCGGCATCGGTCATTACAGGATGCACGGAAAGTCTTACCCAGCCGGGTTTGCATGACAGGTTGCCCGAATGGATGGATTCCAGTACCTCGTAAGAGCGTATCTCATCTACATGCAGCAACATATGACCATAGGTACCTGCACAGGCACACCCGCCACGGGTTTGTATACCGAAGCGGTCGTTCAGCAATTTTACGATCAGGTTATAATGGGCGCCTTGCACAATGAACGATACCACACCCAGGCGGTCCTTTTTATCCGCTTCCAGTATCTCTATATTTTTGATTGTTGATAAGCGCTCAAAGATCAGGTGCAGCATTTCTTCTTCCCGTTGCAGCATATTCACTACACCCATTTTTTCCTTCAGCCTGATGCACAACGCAGTTTTAATGCCCTGTAAAAAAGGAGGTGTACCGCCATCTTCCCGGTGTTCAATATCGGTGATGTATTCATGCACTTTCCAGGGGTTGGTGTACACCACGGTGCCGCCCCCCGGCTGATCGGGGATAACATTGTGATACATTTTTTTATTAAAGATGAGCACCCCTGCCGTACCCGGACCACCCAGGAATTTATGGGGCGAAAAATAAACCGCATCCAGGTGACTGTTATCTGCTGCCGGGTGCATATCAATATTTATATAGGGCGCCGAACAGGCAAAGTCAACAAAACAAAGTCCGCCATATTCATGTATCACTTTGGCTACCTGGTGATAGGGTGTTTGTATGCCGGTAACATTGCTGCAGCCGGTAATGGCTGCTATCTTGTTCTTTTTATGTTTATATTTTTCCAGTAGGTTCCTGAAACAGTCCATGTCTATATTGCCGTGCTCATCCGAAGGAATGATCTCTACGGCAGCAATGGTTTCCAGCCAGGTGGTCTGGTTGGAGTGGTGTTCCATATGTGTTACAAAAACAATGGGCTTCAGGTCATCATCCAGCTGCAGGTAATCGGTAAAAATATTATGTATATAAATGGCATCTGTTTTTTCAATATCGGGCAGTTTGTCTTTTTGTACATAATCCATGATCCTTTCAGGCAGGCGCAGCCCCAGTATGCGTTGCAATTTATTTACAGCACCCGTCATACCGCTTCCGCAAAAGATCAGCACATCCTGCTCATTGGCATGCACATGTTCTTTTACAATAAGTTTGGCCTCTTCGTAGGCACGGGTCATGAGCGTTCCGGTGATGGTGGTTTCGGTATGGGTATTGGCCAGGAAGGGCATGATCTGCTGCTGCATACGTTCTTCGATAGGTGCATAGCAGCGCCCGCTGGCGGTCCAGTCGGCATACAGCACCCGCTTTTTTCCAAAAGGCGAATCAAATTGCTGGTTGTACCCTACGATGTTGTTACGGAAGGGTTCAAAATATTTTTCCAATGTAATGTTTCCGGTCATATAGCTACAGGTTAGATAAAGAAAATAACAAAGTCAACTTCATTGTTGAACCTGCCTGGTACAGGCAGTTTATATTCCCGGGCGCAGTCAGCATAATTTAATAAAAGAACCCTTTAGTTTAATGGATACCCTACTTGATTTTTAATCACCTGGCTGCGACCACGGTATTTTTCCATTTTGATCTTGTCAAAGCATTCAACTGCCACACTAATGATGATTGAACTGGTTACTATTTTAAAGAACTATTGAAACAAGGTATTGCCTGTGAAATGATTTTTCAGAAGCATGCTGGTCCCGTGGCGCTGGCCCGGCAAAACAGCCGGAGGCTTTGTGTTTGCCTTGATTTTTTTTGCTGCTTTTTGTATCAAGACAAAAAAGTAGCAACACATGTAAGCTGCTACTGTTTATTGCATAGCCAACTAAAAAAATTACCCATTCATAAAACAAGTATCTACTGCTCCTTCTTCCCCCACTCCAGCTCATAACTGATACCCACCAGCAAAAACTGCTGGTTCATTTTTCCCCAGGTAAACATATACTCAATATGCGGAGCCCATTTACCCAATTGAAAAACCGCCCCTGCCCCTGCATTAAAAGACCAGAATCGTTCATACACCGTTTCATCCGACGCAATAATATATTCCTTCTCGCTGGTATGGCTGATACCGGTGAGGGGGTAAAGCCGCACTATTTTACCCAGGGGCAGCAGGTAATGAAAGTTCAGGTCAAAATCCCAGGCGCTTAGTTCTACAGCTTCTTCGTGCTTTATATGTTTGCTGGCAAAGAAGCGGTTCATTTCTATACCACCAATCAGGTGCTCATTAAAATGATAAAAGGCACTTACATTAAGCCCGTTGAGCTGTGCGGTAGTATTGCGTATGGCGGCCAGGTCAATGCTGGCGGTATGTTGTGCAACGGCAAATATGGACGGCAGCAACAGGCAGGCAATTAAAAGCCCTTGCAATAGTTTTGGTTTTTTCATGCTACAAAGCAAGACGCTAAGCGGCTTACCATAAATGAGGCGGGTGGGTTTGTATGGTGATTATGGTCAGGTATTGGAGAAATGAGGCAGGTATTATATTATTCAGTTGCTTTATAGTGGCACCTGTTTAAGCATTTCATAATTATAAGGAAGGTTTTCCTTTATCGTTTTCCATAAAATTTCATATTCAATACCAAAATAATGGTGAGAGAGCAGGTTTCTGAAATCAGTCATCAGCTGCCATTCAATAAGGGGATATGCCAATTTAATATCAGTAGAAATTATTTTAGATGCTTCTCCAATAATTTCAAAAGCCCTTACTACTGCATATACTTTCATTTTATCTTTTACAAATTCCCCGTAAGAATCTGAACCAACAAATTGAAAAATCATTTCTGCATTTTCAATGATATCCTGCAGCAGCAATTTCATTTCTCTTTTAGGCATATAACAGATCGGGTTCTACATATTTAAAATATTGCGGCCTGATAGCACCCCGGCTAACCACCTGTACTACTATACCCGGAAATGCTTCTTCCAGGCTATGATAAATATTGCTGTAATTTCTAAAATCCGGAGTCGACATTTTTACCATAATATCAATATCGCTTTGCGCTGTTTGTTCATCACGGGCATAGCTACCAAATAATGCCAGTTCGGTAAGGTTATACTTCTCCTGCAGGTGCGGTTTTACCACCCGTAGTTTTTGTAATATTATTTCCTTGTTTAACTGCATAAAACCTGTTTACACAAAAATAGTATAATTTTTTCTGTAGAAACCAGCCTCAGAAAGCTCCGGTAAAAAGAGTTTAAAGGTTTAAAGCAAAACAGCAGGCGGCTTGCCATAAAAATACCCATTATGGTTATCCAATGGTAAAATATTGCCCCATGGTGTTGTAATGGCTTTGGCATGGCTTCACCATGGCGTCACTATGGCTTCACCATAAGGTTAGAGCGAAGGATGCATGGAGTTACTATGGCTTAACCATGGCTTTGCCTTAACTTTAGTACAGCTAAACTATGTATTTACTATATGAAGACCAGCAGTTTTTTATTGCGCCAGCTACAGGGGCAAATTGGTAAAAAGATAGTGGTAAAGCACTATGGCAAAAAAGTAGTGATTACCAGGGCACCCGATATGAGCAACATAAAACCCAGCCCCCTGCAAAAAGTACAGCGCAGCCGCTTTGCCGAAGCGGTGGCTTATGCAAAGCATATTAATAATACGCCGGAGTTAAAAGCATTGTATGTAAAAAAAGCCCGCAAAAGTAAAACGGTGTACCAATATGTACTGAAGGAGTATTTGAAGCATGGCGGGCCGCCGAAGTAGTTTTAAAAAGCGATTTGCAGAAAATAAAATATGGCCGACGCACATACCAAAAAGCAACGCAGCTATAATATGAGCTGCATTAAAGGCAAAGACACAAAGCCTGAAATGCTGGTACGTATATTTTTGCATGCAAATGGATAATACCTTATATCCTATTTATGATTTTCTTTTTTAGACTAATTCCAATCCTAAACTCTTTAAATATTCAAAGGTGCTATCATAGTATTCCGGATTTCTTGTAGCATCTTCTATATCTCCTTCTGGTATTACAATTATCATCCCTTGCCTAGCTCGAGTCAATAGAACCCTATATGCATTTAAAAGGTATCGTTTTCTCTCTTCCTTATGTATGTTCTGCCACTTAGTTCCTACAAAAGAGAAAGATTTCCAACCTGTATCACTAAACCTTAAATCTCCATCCCAGGTAACACAAGCCCAATCTAATTCTAATCCTTGTACTTGAAATTCTGTAGCAACATCTTCTAAATAATAAGAAGATCGGATGTCATCTTTTCCATCTAAAAACCAATTAACCGGATTCATTGGAGACTTAACATCAATAGCTAATGGTTTCAATCTTTGCGCTTGTGAGGATACAACTATTCCATAGCGTTCAGTTCCTCTTGATTTTTCTTTCAACCATTTTTTTGCTTTAGTCAAGTCTCTTGTTAATATAATTGGATAATTTTTATTTATAAGACTATATGTATTTTGGGCAGCCCCTTTATTTAAATCTAATAGCTGTTTAATAAAAAGTGAAACACTTTCAGCTCTATAAGATCGCATTGAAACAGCCAAATGTAAATCAGCATCAAACTTTGTAATTCGATTATTTTTAATTTTTTCGATAGCTTCAACTGCCAAATATTCACTATCAGTTAAATTGGGAGAAATTGCAACCTCCCAATTAGGAAATTTATCCAGAATAGCATTTAACCATTCTGAAATACCGGCCTCACCAGTATTTATTTCTTGTCCTCCACCAACTAAGCAAACCATAACTGCCCAATCTTGATGTCTATCCAAACAAGAAATTAAATATTCGGGTTCGGATTCATCAAAATCTGGTTGGTTCTTTTTAGTCCGCATAAATTTTACGGTTTGCTCTTTATCCCACACTCTTTGTGCTTCATCAAAAATGGCCACATGGTCGTATGGCGCCTTAGGGTCAATGAGATAAGCATCTCTGTAATGATGTATAATTTGTATAAATGCTTTTACTGCTTCTCTTGCTTTTCCTTTTGTCAATTTATTACCTATTTCCTTTTCTCTTTTAACTTTGTCTCTGGTTAATGCTTCTTGCAATATGGCTACCAATGGAGCATTGCCCGACAAAAAAACACTTGTATTCCCTTTATCTTTATCTAAATGCGATGCCGCAACTTTTAATCCCACCAAAGTTTTACCTGCGCCAGGCACCCCTGTTACAAAACAAATAACCTTTTTTTCTTCTTGCTTTGCATATTCAATAATTTCAGAAATAGAATTTGTCGTTAAGGTTAAATTAGTTGCGTCTGCATCATTTCTTGTTATCGCATCAACACTATGACTATTGAAAAGATTTACCGCAGCTTCAATTATGGTTGGCGTGGGGGAGTAACTTCCTTTTGCATATTCTGCCTGATCCAATTTAATTTTATCAGAAAACCATTCTAATGCTTTACTAATAACTTCTTTTATTCCATACTTATTTGTCTTTAATGGTAGAATTAAATTGTCATCGTGTGAGGTAGTAATAATATTGAAAAATGAATCTTCAGCTTCAGTAGCCACTAATATTGGTACAATAACAGCAGAATGACTTGGCTGATGAAAATTCTTTAAATCAAGTGCATAATCCCAAACCTGATCTACATTATAACTTAGGTATTCAGTTTCTCCAACCTTAAATTCAATAACAAAAACTACATTTTCTATAATCAATATGCAATCTACCCTCTTACCCATTCTTGGTATAGAAAATTCGAAAAACAAGGTGCCTTCAAAAGCTTTTAATGCAGTTTTTAAAATATAAATCTGCTGTTCCCAAGATTTATTTTGAGTATATGTTGAATCAAAGTTGTTTGAAAGCGTAATTGAGCCAATGATGTCTTCCGTAGTTTTATTTAGAAACTTATCAAGTGAATCACTGTAATAGTAATTGAGCATACTGGGTTATTTACTTACAATATAAATTAAACCTATCAAAGACAAGAAATCATTCAGAAGTCTACATATAGCTGCTGCCTCTCCTTGCCACTTCTTTTTCTACTACACCTCCTTTTCAATATCTTCATAAAGCAATTGATAAACCCAATCAAACACATGAACCTCCTCGGCAACCTCATCTGGCTCATCTTCGGTGGCTTTTTTGCAGCCCTGGGTTATTTTTTTGGTGGCATCATGCTATGTGTATCTGTAGTGGGCATACCCTGGGGCCTGCAGTGTTTTAAACTGGCCGGGCTGGTATTGTTTCCGTTTGGCAGGCAGGTGGTAAGCAATGCGGCAGGTACAGGTTGCCTGTCATTGCTGTGCAATATTATATGGCTGCTTTGCGGCGGGCTGTATACGGCGCTGGTACATGTGGTATTTGGCCTGCTGCTTACCATCACCATCATTGGTATTCCCTTTGCAAGGCAGCATTTTAAACTGGTAGAGGTTTCGATGATGCCTTTTGGAAAGACAATACTGTAACTATCTGCAATTGCAAAAGCCCGGCTCCCTTTTCAATACCGCATTTACCAAACCCATTCAAAATCAACCCACTGTAAATATTTCACGGGTAGCAATGAGATTTTACCCTAAAGAAACGGCTTCTTCACCTGCCGCAATTACCTGTTAACTGACAGCAATGTAGTTAACAGGTAAAGCAATTGATTTTTCGGGTAAAGAAATGAATGCTGCACCTGCCGCAATTACAAAAAACCTGACAGCATGGTAGTATTGAGGTAAAGCAATTGGTTTTGCAGGTTAAGCAATGAATGCTGCAGGTTAAGCAATTGACTTTGTTGGTTTGTAAAATCACCTTTCCACACCCGCCAAAAACCCTCAAAAATGATTCATGTTGGGTGCATAGAATTCAGATTAGATCAACAATTGAATATGGCTGTTTAATCCACCTTCAACCGCTGCCCCATACAATTGGCACAGACAGGCTAACTGTTCACTGGTTAAGCTGCCCCTGTTTTAAAATAATTTGTATTTTGCTGTAAACATTACCATGCAACAGCTTACCTGTGCCAATTGCGGCAACACTTATACCGGCCATTTTTGTAACCAATGCGGGCAAAAGCAGGTACACCGTTATACCGTGGGCCATGTACTGCACGAACTGCTGCATGTATTTACCCATGCCGATAAAGGTATTTTTTCGTTTGCCTGGCAGGTGCTTACAAAGCCCGGCACCATTGCGCTGGATATGGTGGAGGGCCGGCGCAAAAAATATTTTAACCTGTTTCAATACCTGGTACTTATTGTTGGCATCAGCACTTTTGTAATGGCCAAAACCCACCTGATGGAGCAAACCATGCAATCGATGAACAATATAACCGGTAATAAAGTAACCGGGCAAATGGCCCTTATGCAGCAACAAATGGTGCAGGTGCTGCAAAAATATTTTAACCTGCTGCAGTTCTTTTTGATACCGGTGTATGCACTTTTCAGCTGGCTTTACCTGCGCCGTAAGGCATATAACTATGCCGAAAATATTATACTCAGCAGCGTTATCAGCGCACAAATGAATACCATTTCCATTGCAAGCATCCTGCTGTTTTCTTTAATTCACAATCCCAAAGCTATGGCCTGGTATGGGTTGGTTTCTTTGCTTATACTGCTCAGCTGCTTTGTCATCAGCTTCAGGCAGTTTTATAAAATATCATTTTTAAAAGCGCTGCTGTATAGCCTGCTGGTATATGTATGCGCTTATGTGGTACAGCTGGTATTGCTTAGCATAGTGCTGTTTGCCTATGTGATGATAACCCGGTAAATTAAATCGCTCCTCTTATTTCTTTACCAAAGAAACCTGGATATGTTCAACCGGTTCAAGTGAGCCTGTCTTTCTTTAAACACTATCAAAGGCTTAACAGGCCTGTTATACCTGATATGCATCATTGCATAAACCTTTTTTTGTTTTTACATTTGAGTACTAAATATTGTTTATGAAAAAAACTACCGGGTTGCTGTGTATTTTGCTGTTCCCTTTTTTTTCTGCAACAGCACAATCTTTTGCTATTAATACCGATGGCTCTGCCGCCAATGCCAGTGCACTGCTGGATGTAAAAAGTACGGCTAAAGGTATATTGCTGCCCCGTATGACGGGTGTACAAAAAACCGCCATTGTGTTACCGGCAACCGGGCTGCTGATCTATCAAACAGATGGTACACCCGGTTTGTACGAGAATAACGGAACTCCGGCTGTACCAAACTGGCAGCTGGTACTGGCAGCTGGTAATGGATGGACGGTAACGGGAAACAGCGGAACAGATACCGCCGGTAATTTTATTGGCACCACCGATAATATGGCACTGCGCTTTAAGATAAACAACCTGCACGCAGGGTTGATAAGCAGCAGCATCAATGCATTTGGCCTGGGTGCTGCCAAAGCGCCGGGCACATCCACAGGTATTACAGCCATTGGTATTGCCGCACTGGGGCTTAATAAAAACAGAAACGACCTGGTGGCCATTGGCGACAGTGCATTATATACCAACTCTACAGGGGCAACTGTGGCAACGCATGGAATAAGAAATTCGGCCTTGGGTTCCAAGGCTTTATTAAACAATACAACAGGATGGAATAATACCGGAACCGGTTTTCAATCATTATATGCAAACACTACCGGGGTGAGCAATACGGCTAATGGAGTTTTCTCGCTTACAGACAATACCACCGGTTCAGGCAATACCGCTTTCGGCGCTTATACACTCAGTAACAATACTACCGCAGGTGCCAACACAGCGCTGGGGTTTAATGTACTTGTAGTAAATACTACCGGTAGTAATAATACCGGTATTGGATCGCAGGCTCTTTTTAATAATACCACTGGCTCATTCAATACCGTTATGGGCCAGACTGCAATGCTTGTAAACCAGACCAGTTCCTATAATACCGCCCTGGGGTACGAGGCATCTTATTATACCCAGGCAAATAATAACACTTCGGTAGGCAGTTATTCCTCATACAATAACATGTTGGGTGCAGAAAATACTTCCATCGGTTATCGTGCACTTTATACCAATAGCTCCGGTACATTTAATACGGCCGTAGGTGATAGTGCGGATGTGCTTTCAAACAGTCTTACCAATGCCACGGCCATTGGCGCTAAAGCTGCCGTTAACTGCAATAATTGCCTTGTGCTGGGTTCGGTAAATGGTGTTAACGGCGCAACAGCCAATGTGAATGTTGGTATTGGAGAAAACAATCCAACTGTACCGCTCAATTTTGCTGCTGCCCTCGGAGATAAAATTTCGTTGTGGGGTAATGGAGCCAATCATTATGGATTGGGCATACAACCCTCGCTGTTGCAGGTACATACGGCAGACGTTGGCGGAGATATAGCTTTTGGCTATGGCAATAGTGCAGCTTTAACAGAAAATGTACGGTTTAAGGGAAATGGCGATGGAAGTATAAGAGGAAGTTTAACCGTGCAGAGCGGCATGGGCATCATACGTAATATCAGTGCAACACAATTAAAAAAATTAAGTACGGCGGTGCTGGTTAATGTTACGCTGGCTGCAGGTGCAACTACCAGCATTGCTTTTACATGGCCGCAAACATTCAGTGCCGGCAGTATTGAGGCTTATGTAGGCAATATAACCGGCGGCGGTGGCGGTTGGGCCGAAGTGATCATGTCTGTTACCGGTATTACAACCACCGGAGGTACTTTGTATGTAAACAATCCCCGTACCGCTTCCTGGAGTCCTAATTTTACTGTAAATATTATTGGTATTGGTCCACAATAAAATTAACCTGCACCAAAAAGCCCCCCGGTACACCGGGGGGCTTTTACATTAAAAACAGTTTCTCATTTCTTTGCAGGATAGTGTTGTATATGTTCGTCCAGCTCGATCATTTTGCCGCCTTTCATTTTGCAGTCGTCAATAATGGCCAGCGAATCGGCTACGCCTTTTTCATTCTTCCAGCTTTGTTTGTACCAGATGGTTACCCACTCATCTTGTTTATCGGCTGATATTACCGATTCGTAATCGTACATGTTAATAGTAAGATCGTTGTACTGGGTACGATGGTTTGTAAACATTTTTACGGCGCTGTCGCGGGTGAATTTACCCTGAAAATAATCAAACTTTACTTCAAGCGAATCGCCAACAAGGCCGCCCAATGCAGCAAAATCCTTATCTACAAATGCTTTAAGAGCGCCCATGGCTGCAGCTACATTTTCGGTGCTGCCTATCTGCCAGTTTTTGTAAGGCTTCTCCAGTTTGTAAGGCAGTGTTACTTCGGTGGCCGATGCTGTTTTGGTGCCGGTGCTGTCGCTGCCTGCTTCTTTGGTGGCAGCATTGTTGCAGCTTGCCAGCGCCACAGCCAGGCAGGTAATTACAATAAGTTGTTTCATTGAAAAATTGTTTTTGGTTAAGATGATAAATAAATGAGGTGTGGCCGTTAAGCGGCTTACAGTAGCTGTAAGTTTTGTATTGGCAGCAGAAGGTAAGGCGAATAATCCTGAAATGCAAGGGTTTGGGGTTTTAATTTGCATTATGGCCGGCAGGCTGTTCAAGCCGGTAAAAGAGCTGTGCCTGCTGCAGCTTATACAATTGTAGTGTTTGGCTGAAAAATGATCTAATTTCCGGTCATGAGAAAAAATAAAAAGTTATGGTCTGTTGCAGCAGTACTTTTTGTGCTCATTCTTTTTTTAGCGCAGTGTATCAATCAAAAGGCAGTACCCGATGCCCGTGGCACTGCCTTTGCGCCGGAACAAACCTGCAGGCAATGCCACCAGGCCATTTACGATTCGGCTGTAACATCGGCACATTATCTTGCATCGGCAGCAGCCACGGCAAAAAATGTGTTGGGTAATTTTAATGCAGGGCATAATTTTTTTACGTACGACAGCCTTACCAGGCTGGTAATGGAACCAAGAGACAGCGGCCTGTACCAGGTTTTATACAACAATGGCGGCCCGGTGGCTGCCCACCGTTTTGATATTGTTTTTGGAACCCGGCATGCACAAACATCGCTTTACTGGCAGGGCAACCGTACCTACGAACTGCCGGTATCTTATTACCGGGCGGTAAATAACTGGGGTACCAGTCCGGGGTTTTCGGCAACGGTACCCAACTTTGACCGGCTTATTGGTATCGATTGTTTTGAATGCCACAGCAGCTATATCAGCCATAAAAAAAACAAAGCTGCCGGTGATAATTATTTTGCAGCCGATGATGCAGTGGAATTACTCGAAAAAAACTCGCTGGTATTGGGTATTGGCTGCCAGCGTTGCCACGGGCCTGCTGCTGCGCATGTTAACTTTCATAAAGAAAACCCCGACATACAAACAGCCCGTTACCTGGTAAGCGGTAAAACTTTAAACAGGCAACAGCAATCAGACCAGTGTGCACTATGCCATTCGGGCAATGATAAAAGAAAGATACAATCCAGGTTCCTCTTCAGGCCGGGCAATGCGCTTGCCGATTATTTTTTGCCGGGTGTTGTGGCCGATAGTGCCGGTCATTTTGATGTGCATGGTAACCAGTTTAATTTACTGAAGCAGAGCAAATGCTTTTTGCAAAGCAGCAGCATGACCTGCATTACCTGCCATGATCCGCATGGCAAGGCAGATCTGCCGCCTGCCTTGTATTCGCAAAAATGTATGGGCTGCCATAACCAGGCGGCTGGTAATTTTTGTACGGTAAAAACTGTTGAAGCGGCAGTACTGCAAAACAACTGCATCGACTGCCATATGCCCCTTGAAGCGTCGGGTGCTATCAACTTCCGGGTTTCGGGCAGTGCGGCAGTTTCTTCCTATTTATTAAGAAGTCACCGCATAGGTATTTATAAACCCGATGCAAAAAAGGCTGTTAAATAAACTGCAGTTTTTTAAATGCTAATTATAAAAATTCTGCGACAGTGAATTGGATACCACTTTAAATGCTCCGTCTTTATTAATGATCTGGTAGCAATTATTAATTGCTCTTATATTGGGGTTACTCATGTGTTTTTCGTTATAAGGAGCCAGCATATTTTCTTCGCTCAGTGTGTTTCCGGCTTCATCAATTGTACGGGCAATAACCCTGTAATGAAAATGCCAGGGGTTTAAACCAAGATCCGAATCATCGGAAGAATAGGTATCATTAAACCCTTCAAATATCAGTTCTGATGTGTGGTTTATATGCTCCAGCAGGTTTTCGGTGATGTTGATAAAATGGTCCATTTCGGGATCATCGTGTATAATGCCACTGTCCCACACCATGGCACCATTAATAAAAATAACCATCCTGTTATCTACATGTTTAACATTAACCCAGTATTCCTTTTTCATTGTATGTGTTGTTTGATCTTAAAAATGATTGGTTGTTTTGAAGGTTTAAAGTTGCGGATGATAAAGGATACAGGTAATGAGAAACATCATAATATCAGCTGATAAGCATTACCTGTTTTGCTTTTGTTATTTCTGCACAATCCACATTTAGTCCACAACACAATTCGGTAACACAAGGTTTACAATTTCTTTACGTTATAGTTTGAGCTTACACACATTAAAACCATACACATGCTGCAAAGTAAAACGGTGCTTTCGCTAACGATTGATCTGCTGGCCAACAATGCTTTCAATCATTTAAAAGATGAAGAGATATCGGCCCTGCATTATTTGATATTAAAACTACAGGAACCGCTTACACCCATACAGCAAAACCTGTTGCTTACTTTCTGGAACCATGCGTACACCGGTGATTTACCTGCGGCTTTACTCTACCGCTGCAATACAGTATTGCAGCAGCTTGGCCGCTGCCCGCTGGAGGAAGTGATGATGGAGGTGGAAATGTATTAGTCGTTTATTTTACAGCCTGTTGTTTTTACTTTCTTTTTATTTTGATGCAAAAGAAACAAAAGATCAAGACAAAACGAATGCTCCGCCGTTTTGCCGGGCCAACGCCACCAGACCAGTATGCTTTTAAAAAATTATTTCACACGCTTACCGTGGTTCAATAGTTTTTTGAAATAGTAATCAGTTCAATTGTCATTAGTGCGGCAGTTCAATATTATGTTAACAGCAAAATCGAAAAGTGCCTTGGTCGTTATCTAATCACTAAAAAATGAGTGTGGGTATCCATTAAATTTGAAACTGTTTTTAATTACTGCATGAAATCTTGCCAGCGATATATCACAGGCTATCCATTGCCAATCGTAATTTTCGGCTTTTTTGAGCCTGTACCTGAAGTACAACAATAGTTTAAAGAGGTAGGAAACATTTTTTTATAAAAAGCTGAATTGTTTTAATCGACCTGGCCAAATGTAATAGCCTGCCGGGTATGATATTTAACGTTTCGGTTATGATCAACAGCCGGAATCCATAGCGGCGATTTCCTGATTACTTTTATTGCCTGTTCATCAAACTTAGGACTTACAGGCACCTCTACATACAAGTCTGTTATATTACCTGCTTCATCTATGGTAAGTGCAAGTACTACCGTAACAAAATAAGTGTTCACCAGTTTTACGCCATCTAAAAAATCGAGGTTGTTTAAAAGAAATGATCTCCATTTTTTGGGGCCGCCTTTAAAAGAGGCAGGCCTGTCTTTATTCTCCGTATCTGAAACCTGTTGACCTGCTTCGCTGTAATACACCCGGCTAACCAGTTCGTTGGCTTTGTATTCTTCTACAGCAGCAAGTTTACCGTTTTTATGAAAGTATTTCCACTTACCATCTTTATTGGTGCCGAAGGATTGCCCGGTATGAGAAAGCTGTCCGTTATCGAACCAGTATGTATGTAAAGATGTTCCGTCATTATCATACACCGATGAATCGGACATAGATCCATTGCTGTGCCAGCCAATGATTGTGGTGGGATGACCGGCAATATAAAAAGCAGAGTCTTTCATCATGCCGTTGAAATGATTTGAGATCCACAAGCCATCTTTTTTTCCGTTCACATAATTGCCCTGCGAAGAAACAACCTGGTTTACATAAAAATACCTGAACCATCCGTTCTTTATTTTTAATGCACTGTCTTTATACAAACCTTTCATCTGCGATTTTTTGGTGCTCAGGTAAAAATCACGCCGCAGCCAGCCACTGTCGGTTTTATCAGTTAGTGAAACAAAGCGGGCATCTTCGGGATTACTGGGTTTCCACTCCCAATCGTAATATTGTTTGTTTTGCGCAGCAGTATTGAGTACAGAAAAAAGATAAAAGAAAAGAAGGAATGTTTTCATCCGAACAAATGTATATAAAAAGATTGGCCAATTTCTCAGCCAATCTTTTTTCACTTCTTCCGGTTAGTAAATTTATGATTTGGTTTACCAACCCGCTTCATCGCTTCTATATATGGAGGTAATATGCCTGGTTTTTACCACAGCGGCTTTTTGCCTGATGGCTTTATTGTATTTTTTGGTTTTGAGGAGAAGTGCCTGTTACCGTGCGGATCTCCTTTTGCTGTTACCTTATTAAATACATTTTTGTCGAATGTTTTTACAGGACCTTCTGTTATAAGGGGTGCCGCATTCAAACCATCGCCGGGCGACATCATGGGTTTATTTATATTGGCTGCATTTTCTACTGTAGCATCTGGTAATTGTATTGGCGCTTCTATAGGTGCCATTTGCTTTTTTGCAATTACTTTACGGGCTGTTGGTTTTACCCTTACAGGCGTTTTAACTGTAATTACTTTCTTTATAACCGGTTTCTTTACAGGAGCTTTCTTTATTACCGGCTTATTTACGGCTGCTTTTTTTACGGTCTTCTTAGCCGCCGCTTTTTTTGCTACAACTTTCTTTTTTACTGGTGCAACAGCTTTTACAGCCGGCTTTTTTGCAGTTGATTTTTTAACTGCTGTTTTTTTAACAACAACTTTTTTTGCAGGAGCTTTTTTAACCAATGCTTTTTTTATTGGTCTGGATTTTTTTGCCATAATTTATTTTGTTTGAAAGCGATGAGTGAATTACCTGGTTTAAAATAACATTGCCAAAACTATGCCAGTACGAAATACCTATGAATTATGTATGTTTTCTTATAAATACAAATTGTGTAAACCGGTGATCCATTTCATGCAGCAAAAAACGCAGTTTATACTTTTTGATGTTTTTTATCTTTTAGCGGCACAGCATTTTTGTACAAAATTATTTACATGAGCGATTTATCAAGAGCTACTTACAATCCTGTACAAAAAGACACGGCTGTTTTTATTGAGACCGTTGCCGAAACCAATGGCGCCTATTCTTTAATTGAAGTGGAAGTGGCGCCAGGTGGTGGCGTAGGGCTGCACTACCACAAAGCTTACAGCGAAACCTTTACCTGCCTGCAGGGCGAGCTGCAGGTACAGCTGGGTAAACAGGTATTTACCTTAAAGCCCGGTGATGCACCTGCCACTGCACCAAAAAACACTTTGCACCGTTTCTTTAATACCAGTGATAAGCCCAGCCGTTTCCAGGTGTTGATCAGTCCGGGCTCCAGGGGCTTTGAGGAAAGTGTACAAATTGCATACGGCCTTGCACGTGATGGCAAAGTGAATAAAACAGGTTCTCCAAAAAAGATCGATCACCTGGGGGTTTTACTGGCCTTAAGTGAAACCAAGCTTCCGGGATGGCAAGGCCTGTTTGAAAAAATATTTTTGTGGATAGGCAAGCGGGCTGAGAAAAAAGGAATTACTGCGCAATTGAGAAAGGAGTACGTAAAAATATAATCAAAAAGCCCTCTCATTTTTGAGAGGGCTTTTAAATATTTATCTTCACTGTTTACCAGGGATATTTACTTTCTGCAATCAGCTTATCTGCAATTCTTCTTCTTGCATCTTTACTGTTGAAGGGTTCTGTTTTTGTAAAGCGTTTTAAGCCCAGCAGCATCATGCGTTGTTCATCGCCGCCGGCAAATGCATTGATGGCTTCTTTACCGGCTTTGTTCAAGCGGTCAACTGCATCGTTTAAATAGCAGCGCATGATATCGATCTGTACCTGCGATGCAGCTTCGCCCTGTTTATCTACCATCTTCATAATACGTAGCAACACACTCTCGGCTTCAAAGGTTTCAATGGCCATATCGGCAATGTTCATCAATATTTCCTGCTCATCATTCAGTTTCATCATCAGCTTTTGTACAGCTGCGCCTGCTACCATTAAAATACTTTTCTTCATATTAATAATGGCTTTCTTTTCTTTTGCAAAAGCAGTTTCATCATCATTACCAAATTCCGGTATGCTCATCAGTTCTTTGCTAACGGCCATGGCCGGGCCCATCAGGTCAAGCTTACCTTTCATGGCACGCTTTAAGATCATATCAACCGTAAGCAGGCGGTTAATTTCGTTGGTACCTTCATAAATGCGGTTAATGCGGCTGTCGCGGTAACCACGGCTGGCACTGTACTCATCGCTGAAACCATTACCGCCATGCACCTGCACGCCTTCATCTACCACATAATCCAATACTTCACTGCCATTCACTTTTAAAATGGCACATTCCACGGCATATTCTTCTGCACCACCCAATAAGGCTTCTGCAAAACTTTTACCGGCGGCGGCCAGTTCTACTTCCTTATCATCAATCCATTTGGCCGTGCGGTAAATGGCTGTTTCGCCCACAAAAATGCGGATGGCCATTTCGGCAAGTTTGTATTTAATAGCGCCAAAATTGGCGATGGGTGTTTTAAACTGTTCTCTTGTTTTGGCGTAGTTGATGGTATCTGTCAAAGACATTTTAGAACCACCAATGGCAGCAGCAGCCAGTTTTAAACGGCCAATATTTAAAATATTGAAGGCAATGATATGGCCCTTGCCAATTTCGCCCAGTAAATTTTCAACCGGTACTTTACAATCCTGGAAATACAACTGCACGGTTGATGAACCTTTGATACCCATCTTGTGTTCTTCGGGGCCCTGTGTAAAACCTTCCATGCCACGCTCTACAATAAAGGCGCTGAATTTATCGCCGTCAATTTTTGCAAACACGGTATATACATCGGCAAAGCCTCCGTTTGTTATCCAGCATTTTTGTCCGTTGAGGATATAATTCTTTCCATCTGCATCCAGCACAGCAGTTGTTTTTGCACCCAGTGCATCACTTCCGCTGTTTGGTTCGGTAAGGCCGTAAGCACCTTTCCACTCGCCGCTTGCCAGTTTAGGAATGTATTTTTTCTTTTGATCTTCGGTACCAAAATATAAAATAGGCAAAGTGCCAATACCGGTATGAGCTGCAATGGCTACGCTAAAAGAGAAGCCGCCACCCAGACCTTCGTTCACAAGGGTAGAAGTAATAAAATCTTTTCCCAGTCCGCCCAGGTCTTCGGGTACCGATGTACCCAGCAATCCCTGTTCGCCTGCTTTCACCATCAGTGATGGCATGAGGCCCGGTTCCATTTTATCAATACGATCTACGATGGGTAAAACCTCCGAAGCTAAAAACTGCAGGCACATATCCTTCACCATCAGTTGTTCTTCGTTGAAGTCTTCGGGAGTGTAGGTTTCAAATGCATTGCTTTCTTTAATTAACCATTCGCCGCCTTTAAGTGGTGTGGTGGTTGGAGTTGTTGTGCTCATAAAATTTATTTGCCCCCATCCCCTAAAGGGGGGTATGGAGAATTATTAATAAAAGTTCTTTTCAATTTTCATACTCCCCATCCGCTGCGATCAGTTCCCCCTTCAGGGGGCGGAGGGGGTTTTGTTATTTCAAATTATCATACACCATCTGTAATACTTCTTTTGCAATCTCTACCTGCCCGTTTGTAACGCCTTGCAGGGCTTCGTTTAAAGTTGTATTGGCAATTTCCATGCAATGTTCTTCCAGTTCTTTTCCTTCGGGTGTTAATACAATCAGGTTCTTTCGTCGGTCTTCCTTGGATGCATTTCTTTTTACCAGTTTCAGTTTTTCCAGGTTATCAACCAGGCGGGTTATGCTTGGCTTATCCCTAAAAGTTGCATCGCACAATTGCTGCTGGCTCATACCATCTACCTTCCATAAATGATACAACACACTCCACTGCTCAATGGTTATTTCCACTTCGGCCTGCTTAAAATTTTTTTGCAGCCGCCGGCCGATTGCCGTGCTGGCTTTACCGGTTATAAAGCTGTAAAGTTCTCCTTTTTTAAATTGGTTGTTTGACATATAGTTGTTTATGCAACTAAACAAAGATAATCATTCGTTTGAAATTTTAAAATTTATTTTTGTAGCAAACGCAGAGAGAAGGAGAACGGCAAGTAGTATTTAAACTTGTTGAATCCCATTGATCACAGGAAGGGTCATTCTGTTGTAATTCAGGTCATTTATGCAGCATATGCTGTTAACCATTTTACTGGTTCTTTTTGTTCTGTATTTTATACTGATACTTTACTATTGGAGAAGCTGGGTTTCGATTCCAGAGTTCAAAGTCAAAAATCAAAAATCAACAGTCAAAATTTCAGTTATTATCCCGGCACGGAATGAAGAAGAAAATATTGTCGCCTGCCTGGATTCAATTTGTAGTCAATCTTACCCAACAGCATTATTTGAAGTTTTGGTGGTAGATGATCATTCAACCGATAATACTGCAACGATTGTAAACAGGTATGCAGATAAAAATGTAAAACTTATTTCTTTAAAAGATCTTATTCCTGCCGGTGAAATAAATTCCTACAAAAAGAAAGCGATTGAAATTGCCATTGCACAATCAACGGGCGAGCTGATTGTTACCACTGATGCTGATTGTTTTGCAAAAGAAAACTGGTTACAAACCATTGCTGCATTTTACGAAGAATATAATCCTGCATTTATTGCGGCACCTGTTGCTATAAATTGCCGTTTTAATTTTATAGAAATGTTTCAGGCTTTGGATTTTATGACGCTGCAGGGAATCACAGGCGCATCGGTATATAAAAAAATACACAGCATGTGCAATGGCGCCAACCTGGCCTACACAAAAAAAGCATTTACAGAAGCAGGTGGCTTTAACGGTATCGATAATATTGCCAGTGGTGATGATATGCTTCTGATGCATAAGATATACAAACTGTATCGCGATAAAGTAATGTTCTTAAAATCGAAGGAAGCCATTGTGCAAACAGCGCCGGTACATTCTGTAAAAGAGTTCTTCAATCAACGCATACGCTGGGCCAGCAAGGCAGATAAGTATGACGATAAAAGAATTTTTGCGGTGCTGCTGTTGGTATACCTGGTTAATGTGTTGCTGGTTGCACTTCCGGTTTCAGCCATTTTTATAAAAACAGCATTCAGTATCAGTCTTTATCCCTTCACATTTGTATTTACTGTTTTAGAATTATGGCTTTTTCTCCTCACCATTAAAACAATTGCCGAGTTAATTTTTTTAATGCCGGTATCAAAATTCTTTGGCAAAAGAAAACTGCTTTGGTTATTTCCGCTGATGCAACCCTTTCATATTTTATACACAGTAATTGCAGGCTGGCTTGGTAAATTTGGCAGTTATAGCTGGAAAGAAAGAAAAGTAAAATAACGTTTTCAAATTGTAAATTACAGCATGACCCAAACCGAATTTTCTTTTAAAGCCCAGATGTGGAAACGCCTCAAAAAAAACCGCGGCGCTTTATTTGGATTGGTCATTATTATACTGGCCGTATTTATTTCTATTTTCGGTTATCTTATTGCGCCTGATAATTCGCCCAATGCCGATCTGCAAACGGTAGAGATACAGGCTAAGAAGCCGGGATACGGTCAGCAGTTTTTAAAAATACCCGGCAACCATGTTTCAGAAGGTAGCTGGCTCACTCATTTTATCAGCGGCAAAAAAAATAATTTTCAACTGGTACCTATAAAAGGATACCAGGTAAAAGGCGACAGTCTTTTAATAAATAAATTTATTGATGATGACACTTCGGTTGTTCAATATTTTTCTGTGAACCTGTTGACCAACAGCAATCCGGCAGCAATTCAAAATAATATCATTACAAAAAAATACTGGCTGGGTACCGATAAATTTGGCCGCGATATTTTAAGCCGCCTCATCATTGGTACCAGGGTTAGCCTGGCCGTGGGCTTGATTGCCGTGCTTATTTCTTTAACACTCGGTATCATACTTGGTGCTTTGGCCGGTTATTACCGTGGCCGGATTGATGAAGTAATTATGTGGCTGGTAAATGTTACGTGGAG
Source organism: uncultured Chitinophagaceae bacterium (assembly GCA_963715585.1). Lineage (GTDB taxonomy): Bacteria > Bacteroidota > Bacteroidia > Chitinophagales > Chitinophagaceae > Ferruginibacter. The sequence goes on from OY970254.1 coordinate 4,107,814, forward strand.
CATTCCCACTTTACTGCTCGTCTTCGCCATCACCATGGCCATGGGCAAGGGTTTCTGGCAAATATTTATTGCCGTAGGCCTGACCATGTGGGTGAGTGTGGCCCGCCTTATACGTGGACAGGTAATGGCCATCAAGGAAATGGAATATGTGCAGGCGGCCCGTGCATTGGGTTTAAAAAACAGCCGCATTATTCTTCGCCATATTTTGCCCAATATACTTGGACCTGTAATGGTTATTGCTGCCAGTAATTTTGCAACTGCCATCATTGTTGAAGCCGGTTTAAGTTTTTTGGGCATCGGCATTCAGCCGCCACAACCCAGCTGGGGTTTAATGATAAAAGAGAATTACAATTTCATCATCACACACAATCCTTTACTGGCATTGGTTCCAGGCTTTGCCATTATGTTGTTGGTGCTTGCTTTTAATTTATTGGGAAATGGATTGAGGGATGCGGTGGATGTGAAAAGCTAAAACCCCCTCCGCCCCCTAAAGGGGGAACTTGAGACTCTGATACTTTAAATACTCTTTAGAAATTTTGAGGCTTGATAAGCAATGACTGCAAAAATTATTTTACTGTTGCCCAGTTCCCCCTTTAGGGGGGTTAGGGGGTTTCAATGGGTGCCACCTGCACATTCCTGCTAAAGCCTTCTTCCAAAGAGATAAAAGTTTCTGTTCTGTCGATGCCTTTTATTTTCTGCAGTTCATCATGTAAAACAAAACGCAGCTGGCTAATATCTTTACAAACAATTTCAATGAACATGCTGTAGTTACCGGTAATATAATTCAGGCGTACAATTTCCGGAATGCCCATCAGTTCTTTGGCAACCGCATCATACATGGAACTTTTTTCGAGATAAATACCAACAAAGGCGGTAATATCATAACCCAATTGCTTAATATCTACATCCATTTTATTACCTTTAACAATACCAAATTCCTGGAGCTTTTTAATGCGAACATGAATGGTACCGCCGCTTACAAAGAGTTTTTTACCCAGTTCGGCATAAGATATCTCCGAGGTCTCCATCATTTCATGAATGATCTGCAGATCGAGTTTGTCAAGATTTAATTTAGTCGCCATTATTCAATGTGTTTTTAAATGATATTTAAAACAATCAGCAAATATTTGAATTATTTCCATACTTTCCAAATATTTTATAAAATATATTGAACGTATGGTCATTTGTCTTAGTTTTGTGTTATCAAACAATCCGGTACAGACCGGAACAAATTGTGGGGTGATGAAATTGCGTAAGCATGGCAGACATGCCCCCTTGTCTCGGGGGTGAGGATAACAGGATAAACGAAGTATAGAGCCGCTGTTGCAGCAATGTAGCAGCGACCGGGGTCGACCACCGAACTTTGTACTTTAGCTAACTGCCTCGTGGAGGTTCGATCCCTTCCCCTACAGCACTTTAAAAAAGCCTTCGTTGAAAAACGGAGGCTTTTTAATTTTTAGAAAATGTGAATCGTATTATCAAGAATGATCAATGGCAACCTTTGTTAAATCGTATACATCATACTTTACAAAAATCTCCTCGCCGGGCTGGTATTTACTTACCGATTGTTCGCTGATGGCCCCCCTTACTTTTGCAGCAAAAGCAGGTGCATCGGGCGGCAATACTTCAACTTCTATTTCGGCATAGGGGTTATTGCCATTTATATACACACCCAGCCAGGTATATTTTTTTACAATTGCCCTGGCCTGCTTCCCAGTAAGCATTACAGCATCACCATCCTGTTGATTTTTCAACAACTCCTCTTTTAGCTGGCTCTCCCGGGTGCTGCTAAAACCGGTATTGTAATTGGCTTTTGTTTCTCCGCTAAAATCTACCACAACTACATTTTCATCTTTAGGATCTATCAGCACCGGTATTGTCATACCAGGCTGGTATAGCTGTGGCTGTAAGCGGGAAACGAGTGTTCGGACATTGGTCGTATATTTTTGTCCAAATGAATTTTTTATCTCAAGCACCAGCTTAACCTGTGGGTTATTATTTATGGTTACGCCTGTATCGCGTACTTCTTTAATGATGGCTTTACCGGCAATTCCTGTTTTTTTCAGCCGGCTTACCAATATCATGGGAGCAAAGAACAACCTGTAAAAAAGATAAAACATACCCCCGAACAAAAGCACTATGCCCGCTGCTATATAAATAGCCTCGGAACCGCCTGCAGCTAAGACGCTACCTACACCAACAACCAAACCGATCAGTCCTCCTGCTATTCCTATCCATGCGCCTGCATTCATTTTCATAAACAAAAATTAAAGTTGAATAACGCAGTAAGATATTAAATAGCTTTGAGTATTGCAATATGGAAAATGCAGCCTTAAGGCTGCACAAAGATTACTGGTATTTAATCAGCGCTTTAATAATTCCTTCCCGTAGGTAATTTTTTATTTTTTTCACGGATGATCTCTGCTGCAATGCTCACTGCAATTTCGGGAGTTGTTTTGCTATAAATATTTACACCAATAGGTGTAAATACCTTCTTCAATGCTTCTTCCGGAACGCCTTCGGCTTTTAATTCATTCATTAATGTTTCTGTTTTGTGTTCGCTGCCCATCATGCCCAGGTAATAAAATTCTTTTTTCAGCAATTGTTGCAAGGCGATCTTATCTGTACGGTAGCCCACCGTCATAATAACAGCATAATCATTTCTGCAATCAGTTATATATTCACCCAGCTTTTCATAACCGGAAACAATGATCTTTTCATTTGCAAAAAAATTTTGCAGGATGGTATTTAATTCGGGACGGTCATCGTACACTTTACTATAGAAACCAAGAAAACACATCAATTCAGATAAAGCAAGACTGACATGCCCTCCACCAATGATGTGTATCACCGGCCGCTGATTTATTTTTTCAATGTAAAGCCAGTCTTCGTTTGATTTAAAGTGCAGGCTATAGTTCTTATCTGCCGGCACCGATTCATGAATACTTAATCCTTTGGGTGAGAGCTGAATGGTGTATGGGCCTTCCTGCAAAATTGTTTCAATGGTTTTTTCATCGCCAGATGATAAAAGAATAAAAGCATTCAACTGGTTGCCCAAACAGATCATGCCCGATTGATCGGTTGTATGTTCCTTATTATGATACTGGCGCATGAGTAATACTCCCTTCTCATTTTTCAGCAACATGTCTTTGGCTTTCTCTGCCAGTTTATGCTCCATAATACCGCCGCCAATGGTTCCGCAGATGGTTCCATCGGCAGCCACAGCCATTTTAAAACCGCTTCGTCCCGGCGAACTGCCTTCGCTATCCAGCACATATATCAGCATCACCGGCTGTGATGCTGATAATTTACCCGATATGAATTTCCATACATCCATTATTACTTCTTCCTGTTTTCTAAAATCTTTTTAAAAGAACGGCCTCTTATTTCATCCAATGTTAAACCGGTTACCAGTACTTCTTCTTCGGTAATAGCACCGCTGTTTAATGCACGTAAAAAATAATTCAGTAAACCCTGCCCTGTTGCTGCATCATCAAACACATCGCCAATCAAGGTTGCACGGGCCGCTTTATCAACAAAGGTTTTTAATCTTTCCACGGCATCATCATAACTCTCTAAAAAGAAAGCATACACAGCTGCATACCGCATGGGAAATTGCGCCGGGTTTAAATCCCATCCCTGGTAAAAACCATTCCACAATGAATGGCGGATATGATCGTACCCTTTTTTCCAGGCACGATGAACGGTATCCATATTTTCCTGTAGCTGTTCTGCAGTCAGATCATCTCCCCTGTGCGGACCAATAGGCATTGTATTGGTAGCACCATCACTCAGCCAGATTCCGGTATGTGCCAGCGCAACCTTGGTCATGTGGTGTGCAAAATCGCAAACCGGGTGATCCATCTCCTGGTATTTGGCAGTGATGCTGCAACTGGCTGTATAATCATAAGTACCAAAATGCATGGCAATGCACCTGCCATTGGATGCTTTTATAAAACGGTACAAAGGATTAGTTCCGTCAATATCCATAATGGCCTGGGTTGTTTCTACCATCATCTCCATTTTCAAAATCCCTTTTTCCATTTTTAATTCTGTTTCCAGGATATCAAAAAATGATGCAAGCGTTGCAGGTTGTTCGGGAATGGTAACCTTGGGCAGCATCACAATAAAATTATCGGGCAGTTTACCTCCGGTTTCTTTTACCAGTGTACTTACAAAAATATCCAGTGTTCGTAAACCTCTTTCTTTCATCTCTTCGGTAAAAGGTTTTATCCGGATGCCGATAAAGGGAGGTAATGTTTTTTCTTTCATGCCTTTGACAACTTCCAATGCTGTTGTACGGGCGGTTTCATCTTCTTCTTCGTTGCTGCGGTTACCGTATCCATCTTCAAAATCAATTCTAAAATCTTCAATAGCTTCTGCTTTTAATTTAGCCATTACTTTATTGTACACTTTGCTGCTGAAGCCCGAAGTTGTATCCATGCCAAATACCTTACCGAATACCTTGTGATCGGGTGCATAGGCTTCAAAAATCTCTAACGCTCTTTTACCAAGCGATGCGGCCGCATCGTATTTAAAAAGGTTAGCGCCACCATACAATGTGTGTACAGGTTGGCGTTCGGTTCTGTCGCCGGGATAGATTTGCTGAAATGCCGTGTTGGCATTTTTTAAACTGTTGAATAATTCTTCTCTCTTGTTTGTTGGAATTGATGTACTCATTTTATATTATTTTTTGTACCGGACATTTGTATTTCAATTAAGCTTTATTGGCGTCGCACTCTTGTACAGCGGATTCTTTATTCAGCCTTTTTCAAAGCAAAGACTTACGGAGAACTCAGTTTCTCCTTTTCTCTGCGGTAAAAGCTCAACTCCCTCTATAAGTGGAATACCCAAACGGATTTATCAATAATGGTACATGATAATGTGCATCATCAAAAACGATGAACTGAATTTCCACTTCGGGATAAAAGTTTTTTATTTTTTGTGCTGCAAAATAATTACCGGTATCAAAAACCAGTTTGTAATTTCCGTGCGCCAGTTTTTTTTGTGCAGGCAACAGATCAGCAATCCTTCCATCGCTATTTGTAATGCCCTGTGCTATGGTTTGCCAAACACCATTTACCGGTATTTGTAAACGGATGCTGATATCTTTCCCGGGTTTACCAATTGCAGTATCCAGCACATGTGTGGTAAGCTGGCCGGGTTTTATAAAACTCCAGTCGCCATCCGTAATTAATTTTTGAAAACGCAGGATGGTAATTTTCATTTGCTCGCCCATGGCGATATGCAGTTCTTCGCCAATCGTATTACCGAGCCTGTCTTCCAGCAGGCGCAACATTTCAGCTGCAGTTTTACCCGTTGCACAAACAATAAAAATGAAACCAAACTTTACTTCATATTCCTTATTCGCTTTGGCAAGCGCTGTAATTGTTTTTTTGGATGCAACAGCTACGGAAGCCTGTTCTTTACCAGCAAATCTTTCGGTAAGGCTTTTTATATCACCGATCTTTGGATGATGTGAAAAAGATTCCAGCCAGTCGATACTGCTGCATTGGTTATACCAAACATCTGTGGCTGCGTTAATCAGATCTGTTTCTGAAGCAAAGGGAAATTGCTTTAACATTAACTCTGTCCATTTAGCAGACCAACAGGAAGACAAAAGAGACCTTGTCTTAAGATCTTTACTTAATTTATTGAATGCTTTTATTGTCATAATAAAAAGTTTTATTTTTTATTTTATCTCCGCTCCCTGCTCAATCCAGCAACGTATAATATCCCTTTCTTTTTGTGTGATATTGGTTTTATTATTCTGCGGCATTGTTTTGGTCACAACAACCCGTTGCATGATCAGGTCTTTCTTCCTTACAATATCATCCGGCGTATCGTACATTACGCCATTGGGTGGCGCTTTGTATACATCATCTGTTGGTTTTGATGAATGACAACTGATACATCTTGCCTGTATGATTGCATTCACTTCGCTGAATTCAATTTTGGTATTACAGGCTCCCGGGTCTTTTGGCGGTGCCGATATAAATGCACCGGCCAGTAATATCACCACAGATACCGGCAGTATCCAAACAGCCAGTTGTCCTTTTTCCCTGAGGTTAAGATAATGTTTTACGCCGGCAGTTCCTACAGAAATGATGATGAGTATCAACCAGGGATTTTCATATCCGAATGTTGTTGGAAAGTGATTGCTGATCATTACAAATAAAACCGGCAGCGTAAAATAGTTGTTGTGTAAAGAACGGGCTAATGCATTTTTGCCCAGCTGTGGGTTTACCGGAACGCCTTCCCTGGCCGCTTTTACCATGGCTTTTTGTGCAGGGATAATTACAAAGAAAACATTGGCCACCATCATGCTGCCAATCATGGCACCAAAATGTATATAAGCAGCACGGCCACTAAAAACATGGCTGTAGAAATAAGCAAAGCCAGCTAAAACTGTAAGGCCAATCAGGGTAAACCAAACCGGTTTTTTAATAAGTGGTGATTTGCAAAGCAGATCATACATAATCCAGGCAATTACAAAAGAACCAATGCCAATGCCAATACCGTAGAGCGGTGTAATATCCAATACATTTTTATCTATCAACAATGCCGATGCATTAAAATAGTAAACCACAAACAATAAACAGAAGCCGGATAGCCAGGTAAAGTAGGCTTCGTATTTAAACCAGTGCAAATGTTTGGGAATTGTTTTGGGAGCAACTTTATATTTTTCGAGATAATAAAAGCCACCACCATGTATGGCCCAGAGATTTCCTGCCAGTTCATCACGCACATTGTTGGTACGGTTCAATGCATTCTCTAAAAAAACAAAATAGAAGGAAGCACCGATCCAGGCAATGCCAAATGTAATATGCAGTAAACGAATAACAATGTTCAGCCATTCCATTAAGTGTGCTTCCCATGGCGTGCCTTTTACATAAATATATAAAGCCCCGGCCATGGCAACAGATACCAGGATGATGGCTGTGTACACAAATGTTTGAGAAGATAAAATGCCGGCTTTCTTTTTTTCAACGTCATTTCCTGCTTCATCTTCCACATCAAATTCTTTCACCACCGAACGCAGGTAGTACGTCATGGCTGTAAGCATAACCAATACAAAACCCAGTACCGACAGTAAAATAATTCCAACCATCTATTATGCTTTTTTCTTACCAAATAAACGCAGGCGACTTACACCACCATCCGGAAAAATATTCAGCCGCACATGTGTTACACCAGGCAACTGGTTTATCTCCTTCACAAATTCATGTTCATGATCTGCACGTAGTTTTTGAGCAGCTAGTAAAGAACGCCATTCAACTTTATCATTAATAACCTCATCATCTTTACCAGCTATACAGGCTTCAATGGAACAACTATCGGGATAGTTACCTTTAAAATGACAGGTATCAACAATAATACGATCTACAGTTCCCGGCGTTGCCAGTTTTAAAATTACCCAATCACGGTTGCCGGGAGTACGATTGCGTTTCGTCTCCCAGCCATCGCCCATGTTAATACCACGTCCCGGCATGATAAGATTGCCCATGGCACTAAAGAACATATCGTTGCAGGCAATGGCTTTACCGCCGTTGATTGCAGCGGCCAGGTCAATTTCTTCATCAGCAGCAACCGCATCCCAATTTTTAAATACTTCGCCATACACTCTCAACCTTGCTACACCTCCATCGGGATAAATATGCAGGCGGATATGTGTATAAATTTCTTCGCTGTTACTTTCGTAAAAATTTTGTGAGCCTGCATCTAAATGCGCCTGAGGTAAAATTTCTTTCCAATCAACCGCATCCCAGTCTTTCACAGGGTCAGCATCGAATAAATACACAGCTTCTATAGATGCATGTGGCGGATGATTGCCCAGGAAAAAATTGGTGTCAATATCAAAACCAATTATTTTACCCGGCGTTGCCAGTTGCACAACTGCCCAATCATGGCCGGCTGTACGTTTACGGCGGCTTTCCCATCCATCCATCCATTTGCCGCGGTCGGTATATTTATCAGTAATAAAAATCCCTCTTGTTGGTTTGATAAGATTTTCTTTTTCTGCAAAAAAATCATCGGTGGCAAATAATACTTTACCGCCAAGTCGCTCTGCAGCCAGGTCGGTCAGTTGTGCAAATACCGGTGCTTCCTTAATTATTTCCTTTACTTTTTCAAAAGCCATTGTCCTGCGTTTTTTTGTATTATTTTTTTATTTTGAAAAACGGTTGTTCCGTTTACAATTGTTTGTTGAACCGTTCCATATAGATTTTGTCCGCAATAAGGGCTACAATTATACCGGTGCAAAATATCTCCGGCTCTTACTTCAAATTTTTCATCCGGATTCCAAATTATAATATCTGCATCATAACCCACTGCCAGTTTTCCTTTCTGCTTATCTGCCTGTAAAAATTTTGCAGGATGTTCAGTAAGCAAAGGAATGAATTTTTCAATTGATACTTTTCCTTTCATCGCCGTCCATGCCGCAGGCAATAAAAACTGCAGGCCGGCAATACCGCCCCAGGCTTTAAGCAGGTTACCGGTTTCCAGTTCTTTTATATCCGGCGGTGCCGGCGAATGATCGGTTGCAATAAAATCGAGCACTCCGTTTGCCAATGCTGCTTTAAGCTGCTCATTGTTTTCTTTTTCTCGAATCGGTGGTGCACATTTATACAGGCAATTCGAATCGGGAATATCTTCAGCATTAAAATAAATATAATGGGCACAGGTTTCGGCAGTTAATGGCAATCCTTCTTCTTTGGCTTTTTGAATTTTTATTAACGCCTCAGCAGATGATACATGAACGATATGTGTTTTACAATGGTGCTTACGGCAAAGTTTTATCATCAACTCCACAGCATCGTTCTCCCATTGCTTTGGGCGACTTTCCAAATAATACCGATAGCTGTTTGGGAAATCTGAAAATTTATTATCAACTTCTTTTTTAAAAATTTCGCAATGCGCCAACAAGGGTAATCCGTATTTTGCAATGATGGGCATAGCTGCATCAATTTCTTTTTCGCCCACATTGGGAAATTCATCAATGCCTGAATGTGTGAGGAAACATTTTATACCCAATACACCAGCCTGCATCAATCCTTCCAAATCATTTTGATTGCCGGGTATCAACCCTCCATAAAAACCAACATTAACATGCAGTTTGTTTTTTGATGCTTCCAGTTTTTCATTAAATGCATTTACGGTTGTTGTAACCGGACTTGCATTTAATGGCATATCAATAATGGTTGTGATTCCGCCGGCAGCAGCAGCCTGTGTTGCTGTATCAAAGCCTTCCCAATCGGTTCTGCCGGGTTCATTGATGTGTACATGTGCATCAATAACACCGGGCATTAAAATATGGTCGCCGACATCTTCAGCGCCTTCTATTTTATTAAAATGAATTTCGGTGATGATATTGTTTTCTATACACACCGTTGCCGGATGAAGTTTTCCATCAAGCCAGCAACGGTTACTGTATATTTTTTTTGTATTGTTCAAATTAAATTAGAGTTAATTATTCTGATCAACCGCTGTCGGGGCTGTTAGCCGCCGACAGGGTTGCACAAACCCATCAAAACTTTTTCAGGTGTGATGGGTGCGTTGTAAGTAATATCAGCAGCCGGGTTAAATGCAAGCACCGCATTGCGGATTGCAAAGTAAGCGCCAATGCCATACATCAGCGGCGGTTCGCCCACAGCTTTTGATTTAAAGATTGCCATATCATTTCCATCTGTTTGTAAAAATTTTATGTCGAGTGTTTTTGGAACTGAATAGATGTCTGGTATTTTATAGGTTGATAATGCATTGGATAATAATTTACCCTCGGCATTATAAATGATCTCTTCCATCGTCATCCAGCCAATGCCTTGTACGATGCCGCCTTCGCATTGGCCAAGGTCAACCGAGCGGTTCATGCTGCTGCCAAAATCATGTACCACTTTTACAGCATCAATTTCGTAAGTGCCCCTCATACAATCAACGGTTACAATCGTTAATGCCGTTCCATAAACATGATATGCAAATGGGTGACCTTTCTCAATGGTTTTATCAAAGTTGATGATGGGTGTGGCATAATGGCCTTTTGCACTCAGGTTTATCCGCTTCATAAAAGCCTGCTGTATCAAATTCTTCCAGTTGAAGATGGATGCTTCATCATTAATATAAACCACTTCATCTTTTATTTCAATGATCTCGTCTTCATTATCTGTTAACTCCGTTTTGATAAATAAAAACAACCGCTCTTTAATTTGATTGCAGGCATCAAGCAATGCTTTACCATTTAAATCGGCGGTTGAACTTGCTGCAGAAGGTGATGTATTGGCAACACGGGTGGTATTGGTGGCTTCCAGTTTTATTTTATCGGGTGCTATACCAAAACATGTTGCAGCCACCTGTAGCATTTTTGAATTTACCCCCTGTCCCATTTCCACAGCACCGGTGCTTACGCCAACCGTTCCATCGCTATATACATGCACCAATGCCCTTGCCTGGTTCATCATGGTATTGGTAAATGAAATACCAAAACAAATGGGCATCAGCGATAATCCTTTTTTATAAAATTGATTTTGCTGATTAAACCATTCCACTTCTTTCTTCACAGATTCCACATTGTAAATATCCGTCGTTTCATCCCAACAATTTTTTGCCTGGCATTCCTTTACAATTTGTCCGTAAGGAAATTCATCGCCGTTGTCCATCATGTTTTTCCGCTGGATAAGGTCGGTATCAACTTTCAAAGATTTTGCCGTATGGTCAATAGCCGCTTCCATAACAAACATGCCCTGAGGACCGCCAAAACCCCGGAAAGCAGTATTGGGTGGCAGATTTGTTTTGCAGGAATGTGCAGTTACAAACACATTCGGTATATGATAACTGTTAGTTGCATGAAATAGCGTTCTCTCCAAAATTGCGGGAGAAAGGTCGGCAGCAGCTCCGCCATTTTGGTAAAAGGTTGCCTCGTAAGCAACAATCTTTAAATCCTCATCAAGTCCAATTTTATAATCGCTGCTGTAAGGATTTCTTTTGCCTGTCATGCGCATGTCTTCCATGCGATGCGGAATACATTTGGCGGGGCGCTTTAATATCCAGGCAACCATGGCGGCCATAGCGCCCCATGCAGATGCCTGGTCTTCTTTACCGCCAAAGCCACCACCCAGGCGGGGCACATCCACTTCAACCTTATTCATACCAACACCCAACACTCTTGCAACTGTTCGTTGCACCTGTGTGGGCCCCTGGGTTGATGAAAATATCTTTACACTATCGTGTTCTGTTGGGTAAGCATAAGCTCCTTGTGTTTCCAGGTACAATTGTTCCTGTCCGCCGGATTCTGTTTGTCCCTCAAAAATATATTTACAATTGCTGAATGCTTCTTTCACATTGCCCATTGCAAACTTCCTGGAAGGGCTTAATAATTTCCCCTGCGCAAAAGCTTCTCTTGGATCGGTGATGACAGGCAGCGGTTCAATTTCTATTTTTATTTCTTTGAACGCTTCTTCAGCAGCATCTTCATTTTCTGCAACAATTAATAAAACAGGCTGGCCACGAAAATGAACTTCGTGATCGGCTAACAAAGGTTCGTCTTGTATAATACCGCCGATTTGGTTTTCACCCGGCACATCTTTATAAGAAAATATTTTTACAATGCCTTCCATTTGTGCTGCAACCGAAAAATCCAGGCTTTTTATTTTTCCGTGAGCAATGGGCGAATCAAAAACTTTTACAAACAGCATGCCTTCCATAACCGGTATGTCATCAACATAGATTGATCTACCTGTTACATGGTTAGCTGCATCAATATTTCCGATCGTATTATCCATACTTTGCCGAAGGCTATTAAGTTAAGGCTGCAAAATATTTTTTACAACAATATTAAATTTTTGATCAATGGTTTGAAAGTGAGCCAGGAATAATTGTCTTAATAAAAGCCGCTTGTATTCCTTTGTTCCTCTTGCATCGCTGATGGGTGCAATTTCTGCATTCATAATTTCAATAGCAGCTTTTAAATTTTCTGCATTAACCTTCTTTCCTTTTAAAAAAGAACAGTTTTCTGCAAGATATTTTGGAAAAGGCGCTACACCTCCAGCAGAAAGATGGATCTCTGTAATAACATGATCATTGCTTATTTGCATCTGGCAGGCCGAGTTTACACTGGCAATATCCAGGTGCGTACGCTTACAAATTTTTTCAAAATTGAAATGTGAGTTTTGCGGTGGCGTGAAAATTATCTTTTCTATGATCTCATCCGCATCCTTATCAATCTGCTTATATGCTTTATAGAAATCTTTGAGTTTTATAGTTCTTGTTGTTCCGTTTTTATTCAATACGAGTTCGCTATCAAGCGCCAGGAAGAAAATACTCATATCACCAATGGGCGATGCATTTACCAGGTTACCGGCCATGGTAGCCATGTTGCGGATGGGTGTGGAAGAAATGAGTTTGATGTATTTGTGCAGATCAGGAAAAAACCTCTGTATCAGTTTTGATTCGGCAAAAGCTGTAACCGTAACAGCAGCTCCAATATGGCATTGTCCGTTTTCAAATTTAATTTCCTGCAAATGGCTTGTATCAAACAAATGTGCTACTGCAGATTTTTTTACTGTCAATGCTTTTTGCACAACCAAATCAGTTCCGCCGCCCAATATTAATTTTTGTACAACAGGATTTATTGTTGATGCTGTTTCATTTATCTTTTCTCTTAATTGTGTAAGCCGGTCTTTTATCTGCAGAAAATATTCAGGTATAAAATTATGTTCAACCAGCCAGGCAATGGTTTCCTGGTTTGGTTTATCATTTACTTTTTCAGAAAGTATGGCAGCTGCTCTTTCAATAGACTTGTATCCGGTGCACCTGCAGATATTTCCATCAATCGCAGCGATGGCATCATCATATTGCTTTGTTGTTTCATTTAAAACAAACCCGGTAAGCGACATTACAAAACCAATGGTACAAAATCCGCATTGTGTTCCGTTGGTATCAACCATGGCCTGTTGTACCGGAGAAAGTTCCTTCATGTTGATGCCTTCTACGGAAACAATATGTTTACCATGCGCATTGCCAAGCGGCATCAAACAGCTGGTCATGGAGCGGTAAACCAATTTATCATTTTCAAAATCGCCAACTAAAATAGTACAGGCGCCACAATCACCTTCACGGCAGCCAATCTTTGTACCAACCAGTCTTTTGTAATACCTGATAAAATCAAGCACTGTACTGCCGGTAGCATGTTCTGTATTTACCAGTTGATTATTTAAAATGAACTGAACCATTAATACTCGGTTTTAATTGTGCTCTCACTCCATTTTTTAAATGCTTCCAAAGCCTCTTCCCGTAAGATCTGTTGGGTAAATAATTTTCTTTCTGCAATTGGTTTTGCCATCTCTTCATAAATAAACTGGTCATCAAAATTGATAGCCGTTGCATCTTCTTTTGAGTTGGCATAAAAAAGTTTTGCCGGCCTGGCCCAGTAAATGGCGCCCAGGCACATGGGGCAGGGTTCGCAGCTGGTATATATTTCGCAATCATCCAGTTGAAATGTATTTAATGCTATACAGGCATTTCTTATCGCTACCACTTCGGCATGTGCAGTTGGGTCGTTACTTGTTGTAACCTGGTTCACACCCCGGGCAATTATTTTACCGTCTTTAACCACTACAGCACCAAAGGGGCCGCCTTTACCATCTTCTACGTTGCTGATGGAAAGCCTGATGGCCTCCAGCATAAACTCAGATGTATCTTTAGCCATACAATATTTATTTTATTTTTTAAACGCACGATTGCCGATATGCAGGTATCAGCAATAAAGGCAGGCAGCAATCGTGTAGCAATATTAAAAATAACAAATTGAATCAATGCTGACAAATAACAAACACATTATAGCATATTAGTTATATACCTGTGCAGCATGCAGAAACCGTTTATTATATTTGTTACATGATTGTTGGCTACAACTATTTATCAAGTGAACAACGCAGGAATGCAATTCAACGTCTTACGGCTTTGTGGGCATTTACCGAAAGCGGACTTGGTGGCATTATGCATGCTTTACAAATTCCTTTTACCGGTTTACTGGTTGGTGGTATGGCAGTAATTATGATCAGCCTGATTGCTGATTTTTCGGAATACAATTACAAACAAATATTGAAAAGTGCCATCATTGTGCTGATTGTAAAAGCAATGGTTAGTCCGCACACACCTTTTCCGGCTTATATTGCTGTTACTTTTCAGGCTTTGCTTGGTTATGCATTATTCAGTTTAATAAAGGTGAATTTTTTCAGCATTGCATTGTTAAGCACCATTGCTATGCTTGAGTCTGCTATTCAAAAATTACTCATTCTTACTTTATTTTTTGGTAAATCTATCTGGACAGCAATGGATGATATGATTGCTTTTATTGCCAAACAGTTTGGTAATGCTGTTTCAAACGGCAGTTACTGGATCGTTTCCGTTTATTTAGCTATTTACGTTGCCGGAGGATTGTTAATAGCTGTGTTTGCTTACCGCACTATTAAAAGTTTTAATGTAGATAACAAAGGATTGATCATAAAACCCTCTTCAGAAATAAATAATGATTTACTGAAGACAAATAGATCCAGTCCGAAAAGTATTTTTAAAAAGCTTTGGATATTAATACTGCTTATGATCGCTCTTTCGGCTGTATTATTTGTTTTTGCTGCAGATAATAAGCAGGGCTGGCTGGCTGTTGCAAAAACAATCACCTGGACCTTGTCTGCAATACTAATATGGTTCATGCTGATAGGGCCTTTGTTTACAAAAGCCATTCAAAAATTATTAAAGAAAAAACAAAGCAGGTATAGCCAGGAAGTATTAAGCATCTTATCTTTTTTGCCGGTGTTAAAACAGTTAACATCCCTCGCATGGCAGCAAAGTAAATTGCACTATGGTTTCGGCAGATGGCAGTTTTTCTTTACCACGTTAATTCATACTACACTCACTTATACTGAATCTCCATCTGTAGAAATACCACTTAACAATCCGGTATGAGTATTTATATTTTTTCGAGGCCCGTACACAGCGGTAAAACAACAGAACTAATGCAGTGGTGTAATCAGCAAAAAAATATTGCAGGTGTTTTAATGCCGGATATAAACGGCAGCAGAAAAATTTTTGATCTGCATACAAAAAACATTTTCGATATTGAATGTACAGATGCAACAAAGACCAGAGATCTACTCACCTCTGTAGGCAGGTTTCATTTTTTTACTGCAGCTTTTGAAAAAGCTAATGCAATTGTGCAGGCAGCTTTAAACCAAACAACCGACTGGCTTATAATTGATGAGGCAGGAAAACTGGAACTGGATGGAAAGGGTTTTTATGAGTCAATTGTAAAAGCAGTTGATCTTTACAGCAATGAAAAAGTAGCCGGAAATTTACTGATCACAGTACGGGAAAGTTTATGTAATGAAGTGATCTCGTTTTTTAAAATAAAAAGCTTTCAGATTGTTCATCAGCTGGAGGATATTGTGTAAGGTTATTGCAAAAAAATCCCCGGTGAACCGGGGGGTAAAAAATTAATCAGTTCCTTTATTCATGCATAATCATTATCGGCATTTTGCTGTGATAGGTCAATGTTTTTGTTCTGCCACCACTTGTTAACTTACCAATAAACGACTTGTTTTTCTGAATAGCAATGATCAGGTCAATGTTTCTGCTTTCAGCAAATAAGTTGATAGCTTCATCCACATCAAATAACCGCATAAAATAAAACTCAGGATTATAATCTGCAAACATCTGTTTTAGTTCCTGCTTTTCAGCTTCGTAGTTTTCTGTTAATGAAATATAATGTTCGTTATCAACATTTACAATATGCAACTGCGGTTTAAAAATATTCAGGAAGTCTTTAATGGGCACTGATGGCGTTGTATTGAGTGTATTTTTAAAATCGGATGTCAGCATTACGTTTTTAATAGGGCTGAAAGTTGCATTTTCGGGTACAATTAAAACCGGGCAAACTTTTCTTTCGGCCATCTTTAAAGTATTGCTTCCAAAAAACACCTGGGCAATGGCAGACTTTCCGGTTATCCCCATAATAACGAGGTCGGCTTTGCGGTGGCGGGCAGCTTTTTCCAGGCCATCTACAAAATCAGATTCCTCATGAACCAGTACCTCCATTTTTACAATATTGTTTTCCATCAAGTCTGTTTTCAGTTTTTCAAGGCTTTCGGCAGCAGTTTCCGCTTCACTTGCCTTGCTGTAACTATGGTACAAAACCATGGTTACTCCATAATGGCCGGTAAGCAATTGAGCAGCGTATTTGGCGGCATTTAAAGAGGTTTCAGAAAAATCAACGGGAACAATTACTGTGTTCATAAAATGTAGTGTTTGTTTAATTGCATACAAACTTACTTTATTTATGCTTCATTTTTCCCTTTCAATGTCATTTTTAATATATAATCCACCTATTTTACTCTTAATTTTCAGGTTCCGAATATTTATCTTTGCCGCTATGGCTCAAAAAAAACTGGAACGGTTTGCAGCAATAAAAACTTTCGCCAATGTGCTGGAATATCCGGCAGATATGAAGGGAAACTGGTGCAATTTTTTTAAGAATAAGAACCCCTTAATTTTAGAACTTGCCTGCGGAAGAGGAGAATATACCGTTGGCCTCTCCCTTTTATTTCCCAGTCAGAATTTTATTGGCGTAGATGTAAAAGGAAACCGGATGTTTATTGGCGCAAAAAAATGTCTTGCAGGCAGTATTACAAATGCCGGTTTTTTGCGTACCCAGATTGAAAAGCTGGCCGACTATTTTGCAGCCAGAGAAGTTGATGAGATCTGGATCACTTTTCCCGACCCGCAGTTGCGTATTTCAAAAGCAAAAAAAAGATTAACGCATCCAAGATTTTTAAGATTGTACCAGCAAATTTTGAAACCAGGTGGTTTTATTCATTTGAAAACAGATTCCCCCGATCTATATCGTTTCACAAAAACAGTTGCTCAACTTTATGATCTTACAATTATTGAGGACTCAGACAATGTGTACAGCGAAAATTTTGTAAAAGAAGAACTGAAAATAAAAACGCATTACGAAAGCCTGGATATTGCACAAAGCAAAAAAATACATTACCTGAAATTTACATTGCCGTTGCTTATAAAGGATATTGATGAAGAACTGCAACAATTAATACAAAAAGATGAACAGCTGGATTGAAGGTGAAGATTATTATTACAATGAGCAGGGCTTTATTGTATTAACCGCCAGGTATCACCTTGGCAGGGGGCATTGCTGCGGTAATGGCTGTAAGCATTGCCCGTATGAGTATAAAAATGTTCCGGAGCCAAAACGAAGTGAATTATTATCTTTAATACCCAATGGCAAAGAAAGTAATTAAACAAAAAACAATTGCACGCAAACCAGCCCCTGCAGTCAAAGAAACTCCTAAAAGCACAGTAAAGGAATACAGTTTTTTTGCTGATGTTTTTGATGTGGTGCGGCAGATACCAAAAGGTAAAGTAACATCTTATGGCGCTGTTGCCACTTACCTGGGCACTAAACTGAGCGCCCGTATGGTAGGCTGGGCAATGAATGCAGCTCATACAGCAAAGCCAAAAGTGCCTGCACAACGTGTGGTAAACCGAAACGGTATGCTTACCGGAAAGCATCATTTTGGTACGCCAACAGCTATGGAAGAACTGCTGAAGAAAGATGGGGTTACGGTTAAGAACGATACTGTAGTTGATTTTAAAAAAAGATTCTGGGATCCATCCGAAGCGCTGGCTTTATAATTAATCAGCTAACTTCATATAAATGTCTGCATAACTGCACCCGCATTTTAATAAAGAGACTTATCATGAGCAATACGCTACTTACCGGCAATGTCAGTTTCGTTAACCACGAAAAAAAATATATCATTATTGAATATGAAGTAAATGGTAAAAAGAAAGTGGTAAACGGGAGTACCGGCGATAAGCTTCAAAAAACAAAACATGTTTTTCATATTGGTGATACGGTAAGTTTTACTGTTGGTTTATCCGGCAGGGGCGATAAAATGGTGGCTTCTGATATAAAGTTTCTGTATAACAATGCGCTTGATGTACTCATCAATAAAGCAAAAACCGAAAACAATTTTATCGGTTATTTAAAAATTGTTGATGATAAATATTATGTAAAAGAAATTGAAAGTTATCTTTTCTTTCCGGCTACTATATCGCCCTGGCAATTAAAACCAACCGATGAAGAATTGAATGAAGCTGTAACTTTTGCATTGGATAATCTTGAAAAAAAAGAAAAGATTACCGCGTCGCTCTTTACACAAAAATTTATTCCGGAATATTATTCCGCTGAAAGGGCTTTTAAAAAACAGGAGCCAATACGTGCAGAGATATACAAGATCACAGAATATGGTATTTACCTGAACCTGTTTGGTGATAAGGTTCAGGCTAAAATTTCTCCTGCTGCCGATAATTTACCAGGAAACTTAAAAGTGGGTGATAAAATAAATGTGCGCATCTCTTATTTCAGCAAAATAAAAATTGTTGTTGAGCCCGTTCTATAAACCTTCCAGCTCCGCTTCGCTGATCTGTAATTGCAGCTGCATTTTAAGTTTTGATGGTGCTGTCATTACAAATACAAAAAGAATTACCAACACCAACGCCAGGAAAGCATAATTACCGGTAAGAAAAAAACAAATGGTGCAGAAAATGGATGGGCCTTCCAACAGTGCCCACTGTATTAAACATGCAGTGCGGTATAGAGCAAATTTTTCTTTTGCATCTGCCTGCATAGCTCTTATCTGCATTAGTTTTTTCTTAAAAAAAGTCATGCCTCCATATATGCCGCCTGCTGTAAAGATTAATGCCACAACCTGTAATGTTTTATCAAGTTCTTTTGCTGCAGGCAAAATAGAATTTGAATAAACCAGGTAAATACAAATGGCCGAGAAAAAAATTTGCCCCATCATCAAGCCTTTGTACAGTAAACTCAACATTTTAAAAGCGGCTCCCTTTTGCATTTTGATTAATTATAGTAAGGACTTATCATCAGGTAAACTACCACACCCGTTACAGCCACATAAAACCAAACCGGCCAGGTAATTCTAACTAATTTTTTATGCTTATCATATTCGCCCGTTAATGCACGGTAGGCTGTAAATAAAATAAATGGTAAAATTATTGCTGCCAGCGGAATATGTGTGATGAGTATAAAATAATAAACCATCCGCAGGTTACCTGCCAGGGTTTTTTCGTCAAGGCTTACAATACCATCGTGATTCAGATCACCATACTTTGTATCGCCGGCAAGCAAATGGTGGGCTATATAAGAAAGTAAAAAAAATACTGACAATGAAATCGCTGTCAGCATTATTTTTTTATGCAGTTCATATTTTTTTTGTTTGGCGGTAAAGAGGCCGGCCAGTAACAATACAGCAACCATTGAATTAATAATTGCATTTGCTTTTGCAAATACATGCACATCAAAACCAAGGTTTACATCAAGTTTATATTTACTTAAAAAAACAACGGCTGCAAAAACCACAAACGATAGCGTGTAAATTAAAAGCTTTGCTTTTTTATCATTCTTTGTTAAAGAAGGTTGTAGCATAAATTATTTCTGTTTTTCCTGTTTATTTTTTTGGCGGTTAAATATCAACACAACTATAAAAACAATTCCTATTGCAATAAATATAAGTGGCAGGATGGGTATAAACTCACTGAAGACTGAGGGTTTGTTTCTGTCTTTTTCAAGCATCAGCAAAGGTATATCCTGTACCAACCTTGCCTGCTTTAGTGTATCAAAACCATTATACCAGCCTCTTACAATAAAGCTGCTATCTAATAAAAAAAAGTTTTCGGTATGGATGAAAGCTGAGTCTACTTCAGTATCTGCAAGGCCGGCTTTCAGTTCATTCAATGCAAAATCATAAATATCTTTTTTGTTACCGGTAACAAACCACCAGGTATCGTGATTGGCGTTAATGCGGTCGGCAAATTTGCGCAATTGCGGTACCGAGTCATGCTCAGGATCTACACTTATTGAAATGAACTGTACAATGCTGTCATTTTTTTTAAAAGAATCCTGTAACCTCTTCATACTTCGGGCAAGACCGGGGCAAATACTCGGGCAGCGGGTAAAGAAAAAATCTATCACGATAATTTTCCCCTTCAGGTCGTAGAGCGAAACTTTTTTGCCAAGCTGGTTTGTAAATTCAATATTCTTTACTTTATGCCAGATGGTATCAGTTACAGTTTTACCATTCTTTTCTTTAACAATTACACTGTCCGGTTCAAAATACCTGCGGGGCATATGAACAGCTCCTTCACTGTAATACTTTACTATAAAATATCCTGCAAAGGGCATTACCAAGGCAAGCATCAGGGCTAAAACGGCTTTCTTATTCATAACTTTTTTTCTGACTCTGCAAATTTACGGCAATGCAAATCAATTCATTCATAAAACAAAAAACCACCGCTTAATGCGATGGTTAATATTATTTATTGAGGATTTTTCAATTATTTTTTTGCGTCTTTTTCAACAGCAGGCACATGATGCTGTTCTGTTTTTGATTTATCGGGACGGCTGTGGCCATCTGTATTACGTAAATTTTTCCATGCGTTCCCATCCCACAGGAATGCTGCAATGAACCATACAAACAACATCAGCGGAACAATAATGGTCATGATCATATTCCTGATCTCATCGCCCAGGTGCATGAAGATAGACACGATGTAATAAGCTTTTAAAAGTGTTAATATGGCTATCGTTAACTTGGTTGAAATAACCGGTACATAACCCCATTGTCCGTGTTTGTAGTATAATAAATATCCAAGCGCTAATTCAACAATGGTTAATGCAGATAACACCCAAAATGTTTTCCAGATACGGCCAGTACCGGATGCATGCTCCGGGGCATGTGTAATTTCGGGAGAAGATACTTGTGAACTCATAATTATATTTTAAATAATTCTTTTAATAAATTTTAAACAAGATAAAAGCAAAGGAATACAAATACCCAAACCAGATCTACAAAGTGCCAGTACAATCCAGCTTTTTCAATCATTTCGTAATGGCCACGCAATTCAAAATGTTTCATTCTTGTTTTAATAAGCATCACTATGTTAATGATAACACCACTAAATACGTGAAAACCGTGGAAGCCTGTTATACCAAAGAAGTATCCGCCAAAAGCAATGGGACCCGGTGTTGCAACCATAGCGCCATTGTGCATTACTTCTTGTCCCCATGGATTCCTCGTTACTGTAGTTCCCCAATGTTCAATCTGTCCGTTAACCAATACAGCATGATCGCCTGTGATCATATGTGTCCACTCCCAAGCCTGGCAACCAAGGAAAGCAAGTCCGCCAAGAATAGTTAAGATCATATATTTCTCAACGCCTTTGCGGTTCATTTTATGCCCTTCATGTACTGCCAATACCATTGTAACAGAACTGAAGATCAGAATAAAGGTCATCAAACTTACAAATGCCAGCGGCAGGTTTGCATGGCCGGCAAAAGGAAATGCATTAAACACATGGTTAGGATCGGCCCAATGGTTTACGCTAAAGCGGATAGTACCATAGCTAATAAGAAATGCTCCAAAAGTAAAAGCATCACTCATTAAAAAGTACCACATCATTACTTTACCATAGCTTATGTTGAAGGGACTTCTTCCTCCGTTCCACCATTTGGTATTTGTTGGTATCGCTGTTGTTGACATATTTCTTAAATTCTATAATAAAAAACTGACTAATAATTTTTTTAACGGATCATCACTAAAAATATCAATAAATAGATCCAAAGTATATCTACAAAGTGCCAGTATGTACTTACCAGTTCAACCGGAACACTGTCGTAGGATCTTGTTTTTGTACTGAATGCCTTTGCAAACAATATTATCAATGCTATCAGGCCTCCCAAAACGTGTGCAGCATGCAAACCAACAATAACGTACATAAATGAATACGATACATTTGCTGTAAGTGTGATCTGCCTTGCCCACAATTGCTGAAAACCCAGTAACTGAAAAACAATAAAAAGAACTCCCAATACCAGCGTGGCTACAACCAGGCTCCTGTATTTTTGCATCATCCGTTGCTTAAAAGCTTTTTCTGCCAGGTAAATGGTTGCACTGCTAAGCAATATTGCAGCTGTACTGTACCAAAAGAACTGAGGCAGATCAAACGTTTGCCAGTTTGCCTGGTTACGTTTAACTATGTAAGCACTTGTTAAACCCGCAAACATCATCAGCAAACTGCCAATGCCTACCCACAGGGTAAATTTATGCGGATGAATTTTTTTTCTTTGTTCCATTACCACTGTACTCATATCACTTTGCCCTTAAAGGGGAATTTTAAAATCTTTTGTTATCAAATTTAATGTGTCATTCTATTGGCAAACAAAGCCAGCAAAACAATCATCAAATAAAAATAAGAACTGAACATTACCCGCCTTGCACTTTTTGCATCCATGCGTAAAAACAACAACACGCTCACATAAACCATCCACACATTACAAGCTAACAAAATAAATAAGCTTGTTATGCCGGCGATACCGGTAAAATAAGGAACGAATCCCATCGGTATCATCAATGCGCTGTAAATAATACTTTGCATTGCAGTGAATTTAGTAGGGCCCTTATCTGCCGGCAATAATTTAAACCCGGCCGAGGTGTAATCTTTGTGTGCCAGCCAGGCAATTGCCCAAAAATGCGGGAACTGCCATAAAAACTGGATACCAAATAAAACCCACGCACCAGTCCAGCTGACAGGTTCGTTGCCATACGCAGCAACCCAGCCAATTAAACAGGGTAAAGCGCCGGGTATGGCACCAATCAACACAGAAATTGAATTAACTTTTTTGAGTGGCGTGTAAATAAAGCCGTATAAAAAAAGGCTGAACAAACTCACCATTGCACTCTCGGTGTTAAAAAATTTCCACATCATAAACACGCCGGCAGCACCTGTAATAAAAGCAAAAACACCTGCTTCATTCACGGTCATCCTGCCACTGGCAACCGGCCTTTTAGCTGTACGCATCATTAATCCATCTGAAGTTTTTTCCAGAATCTGGTTAATGGCATTTGCCGAACCGGTAACCAACATGCCTGCGACAAAAAGTAAAAGAACTGATATTAATTTTTCACGAACGTAAAACTGTTCATTAGGTGCTATTAAAAAACTTACCACCGTACTGAACACTACCATGAAGCTTAAAGTGAATTTGATCAGTTGAAAATAATCTTTCACTTTGCTCACCAACGCAAAGGATGTTGAGTTGGCTATGGTTTTTTGTTCCTGTTCTGAATTATTCAAAAATCTAAATTTTATTTCTCCTCAAAAATCTACACCCCTGTTAAATTATTTTTTTAATGCGCTTTCGATTCATCATCTCCAACCGGCACATTCTGCGGTATAAATTCTTTACCGTCTTTTGCATAATCATAAGCACCACGGTGTACTTCCGGAATTTCTCCAGGCCAGTTGCCATGACCAGGATTGATTGGTGTGGTCCACTCTAATGTATTAGCACCCCACGGATTTGAATCAGTAACTTTTCTTCCTTTAAACATGCTGTAGAAGAAGTTGAAAACAAACAGCAACTGAACAGCAAATACAATCATTGCTACAAAACTGATAAACTCATTGAGGCCATTGAACATGTTAAAAGAACTCCAGCCAGAAAAATCATAATAGCGCCTTGGCATACCGGATAAACCCTGGTAGTGCATTGGCCAGAAGATGAGGTACGCACCAACAATGGTTACCCAAAAATGGATATATGCCATAGTATTGTTTAAATAGCGGCCAAACATTTTAGGGAACCAGTGATAAACACCGGCAAACATACCAAAGAACGATGCCACACCCATTACTATATGGAAGTGAGCCACTACAAAATAAGTATCGTGTAAATGAAGATCAAGCGCAGAGTTACCTAAGAAGATACCTGTTAAACCTCCACTGATAAATAAACTAACAAAACCGATAGCGAATAACATACCCGGCGTAAAGCGGATATTTGCCCGCCACAACGTAGTAAGCCAGTTAAACACTTTAATGGCTGATGGTACCGCAATTAATAAAGTAAGTAAAACAAACACCGAACCCAGGAAAGGATTAAG
This sequence comes from uncultured Chitinophagaceae bacterium, assembly GCA_963715585.1. GTDB lineage: Bacteria > Bacteroidota > Bacteroidia > Chitinophagales > Chitinophagaceae > Ferruginibacter. The sequence goes on from OY970254.1 coordinate 4,131,846, forward strand.
GCCTGTTACAAACATATGATGCGCCCATACCAGGAAGGCCAGGATAGCAATGGCGAATACAGAACCAACCATGGCCATATAACCAAATATAGGTTTGCGGCTGTTTACGCTGATGATCTCCGAACTCATGCCCATGGCGGGTAATAAGATGATATATACTTCGGGGTGGCCAAGGAACCAGAACAAATGCTGGAACAGGATAGCGCTACCGCCTTCATTTGGTAAAATTTTACCGGCAATAACAATATCGCTTAGGTAAAAACTGGTACCTAAATTACGATCGAACAATAATAATATAGCGCCTGATAATAATACAGGGAAAGAAAGTACACCCAACACTGCAGTAAAGAACAATGCCCAGATTGTAAGTGGCAAACGGGTCATGCTCATTCCTTTTGTACGCATGTTGAGGATGGTAGTAATATAGTTAAGGCCTCCCAATAAAGATGATACAATAAACATGGCCATACTCACCAGCCAAAGATCCATACCAATTTTGGCTCCGCTTGATGCGTCACCCAAAGCGCTTAATGGAGGATAGATTGTCCAGCCACCACTTGCAGGCCCTGTTTGTACAAACAAAGAGCAGAACATAATAGTAGAAGCCAAAAAGAAAAACCAGTAGCTAAGCATGTTTAAGAAAGGCGAAGCCATATCTCTTGCACCTATTTGTAATGGAATAAGAAAATTAGCAAAGGTTCCGCTTAAGCCAGCAGTTAATACAAAGAACACCAAAATGGTTCCATGCATGGTAACCAGGGCATAATAAAACTCAGGTTTTAATTTACCACCTGCAGCCCAATGACCCAGTAAATCTTCCAGCCATGGAAAAGTAGATTCGGGATAACCCAATTGTAAACGGAATATTACAGAAAACAGACCGCCTATGATTGCCCAAATGATACCTGTTACCAAAAATTGTTTGGCAATCATTTTATGATCCTGACTGAAAACATATTTGGTTATAAATGTTTCATGGTGATGATGTTCATGATGTGCATCATGTGATCCGTGAACATCTGCATGTTGTAATGTGGCTGCGCTACTCATATTCTTATTTTTTCATCCCAATAGCATCGGGACCCTTTTAAATTATTTCTTTGCTGGTAATACCTGTGAAATTTGTTTCGCTACACTGTCTGTTGCATTCTGCTCCGTTGGCTTTGCAGGAAACAAAACTGAATGTTCTGACTTTTGTTCTGCTAACCATTTTTTATATTCTTCCATTGTTTCAACAATAATTACACCCCTCATGGCATAATGGCTTGAGCCACATAACTGATCGCAGGCAATTTCAAAATTGAATTCAGGATTACCTGTTTTCTTTTTCATGTCTGCAGTAGTGATCTTTGGAGTAAACCATTGTGTAGTTGGAATACCAGGTACAGCATCCATTTTCAACCTGAAGTGTGGCAACCCTACGTCATGAATTACATCCTGAGAATGGATTACCATTTTAACCGGAACCCCAACAGGAATGTGCATGGTTGTATTTACATGTATATCATCCAGACTCGCAGGATCTTCAAAATCTACTCCAAGGTTATTTGTTGCTGTATATAATTTGTAATTGGTTTTACCCAATACTTTATCAGCACCCGGATACCTGAACTCCCAGGCAAACTGGTGGCCGGTAACTTCTATTACGATAGAATCTTTAGGGGCATCCCCTGTAACTTTAAACCAGTATTTTAAACCAAATACAACCAATACAGTTAAGAAAATTGCAGGAACTGTGGTCCAGATTAATTCCAGCTTTGTATTATGTGGAAAGTAAAATGCTTTTCTGTCGTCTTTTTGCTGATATTTAAAACAGAACCAGAATAATAATACTTGTGTAAGAATAAAAACAACACCGGTTATCGCCACTGTTATCATAAACATTTCATCCCACTTATCTCCTTCTACCGAAGCTGATCCTTGTGGAAAGAGGGTTTTACCATAGTACAGTTCGTTACAATACCATACACCAATTAAACCAAAAACAAGAAATCCAATCAACATAAAAGCGTTGATCTTATTGTTTTGTTTACGGGTTTTATCCTCGCCTTTTAAAACGCTTACGTACTCACTGGCTTTTGCAATCTGAAAGATGACTACAAAAATCAGTACTCCTAAAGCTATCATTAAAAACTCCTTCATGATTCAAAGTTATTTTCTGTAAATGTGATTCTAATTTCTTGTTTAATTCTCTTTTATAAATTTCCTGCTTTTTGTCTCAAAAGCGTATTAAGTATGGTGAATCATACTTTCTTTCAGGAAAGGATGATTTTTTGCCAGCATGGAATGTTTGCTTAAGTACCTTCCGGTTCCCCACATAATTAAACCAACAAACAAAGCTGCTGTCCCAAATTCAAAAAATCCTAAACTGAAGTGATCGTGCAAAGTGCCGGGCATTACCATTTGAAAAAAGTCGATCCAATGGCCAAATATGATCATAACAGCCATTACAGTAACCAATGTCCAGTTTCTTTTTGATCCTTTCTTCATCAATATTAATAACGGACAAAGGAAGTTTATTATTAAGTTGAAGAAGAAGATACCTTTATAAGGACCCGCTTTTTCGTGTGTTCCGATTCTTTCAATGAAATATTTTGTTTCTTCCGGCTGGTTACTGTACCAGATCAGCATGTACTGAGAAAACCAGAGATAAGTCCAGAAAATAGAGAAAGCAAACATGAATTTTCCCAAATCGTGTAAATGTTCATCGGTTACATATTCAAGTTGTCCACGGTTCTTTAAATAAATTACATACAAAGCGATAAGGGAAACACCTGAAACAAATGTGCTTGCAAAAGTGTACCAGCTGTACATAGTACTGTACCAATGTGCATCAATGCTCATGATCCAAAGCCATGGAATGGTTGAAGCTACTGTAAGTGTAAAAACAATGGTGTATAAAGACGCCCAAACGGTATTACTCCATATCCATTTTTTTCCGGTTTCATAATCCATTTGTCCCTTCTTATCACTTTCCAGACTAAGGCTACGCATTTTCCTTCCCAAAAACCACCACAGAAAGATTGTTAAAAAAGACCAGATGGCATAGAAGGTCGGGTTTAAAAAACCACTCTTGCCTTTTAGTATATGATCGTTGGCAACTGCTTCCTTATCAAGCCAGTGATAAATATCTGTACGGCCTCCAAAAACAATGGCCATTAATATTATAAAAGTAATAACGCCTAAAATTGGCACCACGCTGGAGATAGCTTCAGACACCCGCCTGAATGCAATTACCCATCCGCCCATGGCCATGGTAGTAACACATATAAAGAACATGGCTGCATTCACCACCAATAAAAAGAAAACACTGTTTTGTAAAAGCACTGCCCAAAAACGGGTGCTGTTAACATTTTCTCCGTGGCCGGCGTGTGCAAACGGATTGAACATTATAAAACCATACAACAATGCTAATACACCGGCGCCAATCAGGCCATAGGTCCACTTTTTATAACTGCCAGGCAATTGAAATTGATGATCCATCTAATCTTTATTTTGAGTTAATGCTTTATTTTTTTACTACTGCTGCACTGTCTGTTTTTGCAGGCGCAGGTGTTGTGGTTGCTGGTGCAGTTTTCGGCTCCAGTGTTCTGATATACTGTACAATTCTCCAGCGCTGCTCCCTGCTTAATTGAGAAGCATAGCTACCCATATTATTCTGGCCGTATTCCATTACAAAAAATATCCTGCCGTCGCTATAGCCCGGTGAAGCCAGTATAATATTTTTTACCCCGCCCACTTTAGCTGCCAGCGGCCCGTTTGCTTCTGCCTTGGCACCATGGCAAACAGCACAGTTAATATTGAATAACCTGCCTGCTTCTTCAAGATCTTTACCTGTTAAAGGTTCCAATGGGTTTTTAACCAATGAACTTAAATTTAATAATCCATTGCTGTCGTTTGGTACATTAAACGGATACAGTTCGCCTCTTTTTAAAGTACCTGCAGGTGGCAGGTTATTAAAAAATATTTTGTGCCCTGCATCATTGGGATCCATTGTAAAAACAGCAGAGTCACGGGTTGCATAACTTTCGTAAGCACGGCTGTAGGCCATATCGGGCATATAAACAGATCCGGGGCTGCGTTTATCTTTACAACCAATAAACACAACTGCCATTGACAAAATCAGTGTTGCTATAATTGCGAGTTTTTTCATTCTGATAATCTTCTTTTTATTAAGTAGGAATTTTATTTCCCCGTTCTTATCTACTTACTGTTAATACCCTTTTTCTTCTTTATACAGCTTTTGTTCTTTATGGTATCTTCCGATCCACCATCCTGTTTCTGCCATCTGCACATTTATTTCCTGTGCGCCTGCAGATTGTAAAAAAGCCTGCACTTCGGCATCGTTGGTTTTATCGGTACACTCAATAGCCATCACAAAAAGATCATCGGTAGCTCTTGGGTGAAAATGATGTTTTTTTACAAAGGGTGCCAGGTTACACAGGTAACAAAAAGTGAGTACCATACCAACTGCTGAAAACAATACAGTTAACTCAAAAGTGATCGGTATCCAAGCTGGTAAAGCAAAATTTGGTTTACCACCAATGTTTAAAGGCCAGTCTTTGGTAAAAACCCAGCTCATAAATGTAAGCGCCGTGGTAGTACCGGTTATGGCATAAATAAACCCTGCAGTATGCAGACTGGTTTCACGGATGCCCATGGCATGATCTAAACCATGCACGGGGAAAGGTGTGTACACATCGTGTATTTTGTATCCTGCCTTGCGAACATTTTTCACCGCAGGAAACAATACCTTTTCATCATCAAATGATCCTACAACAAATTTTTTAATTCCTCCAGCCATATTATATAATTCAAAAGTTAAAAGTCAAAAATCTAGTGAGCGTGCTCAACTTCATCTAAGTAAAATTTCTCGGCGTCTGCCTTTTCAATATCAGTCATCTTCACTTTATAATTCTCTCCACTGGTTTTTAAAATCGCTTTGATCTCGGCTACCGCAATAACCGGGAAGTATTTTGCAAACAGGAAGAAGCAGGTAAAGAACAATCCGAATGTACCGAGGTAGAAACCAATCTCCCAAATAGAAGGACTGTAATAAGTACTCCATGATGATGGCAGATAATCTCTGTAAACCGATGTTACAATAATTACAAAACGCTCGAACCACATACCAATGTTCACTATAATACTCATGAAGAATGTTACGGTAATATTTCTTCTTAATTTACGGCTCCAGAATAACTGTGGAGAAACCACATTACAGAACATCATTAACCAGTAGCTCCAGCCATAAGGACTGAACAGGTTGGCACGGTTCTCTTTAAATGCATACCACTCGTAAGGATTTTGTCCATACCAGGCAATGAATAACTCAGTTAAGTAAGCACAACCCACAATACTACCTGTTAACACAATTACTTTATTCATGGCTTCAATATGGCCAACGGTAATGTAATCCTGCAGGTTTAAAACTTTACGCACAACAATCATCAATGTTTGTACCATAGCAAAACCTGAGAAGATAGCACCTGCCACAAAGTAAGGAGGGAAGATGGTTGTATGCCAGCCCGGAACGATTGAAGTAGCAAAGTCAAAAGATACAATGGTGTGTACCGATAATACCAGCGGAGTACTTAAACCCGCAAGTACCAATGATAAAGATTCGTGACGCTGCCAGTGCTTGGTGCTTCCGCTCCAGCCAAAAGATGCAACACCATAAAACATTTTGCGGAATTTTGTTTTTGCACGATCTCTTACAGTTGCCAGATCAGGTAATAAACCTGAGTACCAGAATAATAATGAAACGGTGAAATAAGTTGATATCGCAAATACGTCCCACAACAAAGGCGAGTTAAAGTTAACCCACAAAGGACCACGGGTATTTGGATAAGGTAATACAAAGAAAGCCATCCACACACGGCCCATATGCCAGATCGGGAACTGGCCGGCGCACATTACCGCAAATATTGTCATCGCTTCTGCTGCACGGTTTACACCTGTTCTCCAGCCCTGGCGGAATAATAATAAGATAGCCGAAATCAATGTACCTGCGTGACCAATACCTACCCACCATACGAAGTTGGTAATATCCCAACCCCAGCCGATGGTTTTGTTTACGTTCCACTGGCCAATACCATAGGTAACCTCCCTGTAAACGCTGTACACCCCAAATAATAACAGGGCTACGCTGATATAAAATCCAATATACCAGAGACGGCTTGGTTTCATCTCAATGGGACGAATGATATCTTCCGTTACCTGGTGGTAATCTTTATTACCATCTACCAGCGGTTCCCTTAGTTGCGATTCGTATTTCAGTAATGACATATCTAAAGTATAAAGTCAAAAGTTAAAATTCAAAAGATGAAAATATATCCAGCTATTGATTTTTACTCTTTAGTTTTTAGTTATCGTTTATTATGCGTGTGCTTTTTCTTCTTTTTTTGCTTCTGCTCCATGTTCTTCTTCAAGACCAATATGCCTGTCAGTGTTACGCACTTTTGCCAGGTAACTTACATTAGGCAAAACGTGTAACTGCTCCATTACATAAAAAGCACGGTGCTTCTGATCTACATTCCTGATCTTGTACACATCACTTTCTTTATCGTTTACATTACCAAAGCTGATGGCGTGTGTAGGACAAGCCTGCATACAGGCCGTTTTTACATTACGCACCAATGTTGGATCCTGTTGTTTTTTTGCTTCCAGTTTGGTTTCCTGTAACCGTTGCACACAGAAAGAACATTTTTCGATAACACCTCTTGAACGAACAGTAACATCAGGGTTTAAAACCATCCTGGTTAAATCATCATTCATCTGTAATACACTCTCATCCATGTATTCGCCTATCATTGGGTTCTGATTATCAGGGAAGCTATCAGCTCCGGTATAATCCAACCAGTTAAAGCGACGTACTTTATAAGGGCAGTTGTTGGCACAATATCTTGTACCAATACAACGGTTATAAGTCATTTGGTTTAATCCTTCGTGCTGTGGTTTGTTGCTGCAACCGGGCAAACGTTTTCGCAAGGTGCGTTATCGCAATGCTGACAAAGCATGGGTTGAAAAACCACATCCACATCTTCATGATTATCGCTGTTGAAAGTGAAATAACGGTCAATACGCAACCAGTGCATTTCATGTGCACGCTGCACCTGCATTTTACCAACCACACTCACATTATTTTCGGCTGTACAAGCTACAACGCAGGCGCTGCAACCGGTACAGGTATTCAGATCAATACTCATTCCCCATTTAATACCCGGTTTATCAAAGTCAGGATAAATGGTTGCATCTTTCACAAAATCTTTGCTGCCTCCAATGGTAATTGCTAAACGCTCGTTCGTTATCTCTTCTAAAACAGCTTCGGGATTAGCTGTAAAACTTTTAAGATTGGTTTCATAAATAACCGGGCGGCTTTCGGTAAAACCATGCACCTGTGTTTGTGCCAAAGGATACATAGCTCCTGTTTTTTCAACAGTTGCCACCGCACTGTATGAATTGGTTCCGTTAAATCCTACTAAAGGATAAACATTTTTACCGGCACCAACTGCCGACCTGCCAATATTGGCTGATGTAGTTTCCTTATCTGCACTTTCTCTTCCGTAACCAACAGCCAAAGCAATAGTTGCTGCATTCATACCCGGAAGAACGATCACCGGTAATTCTACCGACTTACCATTCACTGTAATTTTTACAACCGGTTTTTCGGGGTGTACTTCATAATCACTTTGCTTGCCACCTTCCTGGTTCATCACATCCAAACCTAATAATGATTTGGCCATTGCCGGGCTCATCATTGCGTAGTTGTCCCAGGTTACTTTAGAAACCGGATCAGGTAACTCCTGCAACCATGGATTATTTGCCTGTGCGCCATCGCCAATTGATACTTTTTGATAAAGCACTACTTCAACTGCTCCGCCTTTGGCAGATGCAGCCGCCGCAGCAGCTTCGGCTAATTTTGCACCGCTGAAAGATCCACCGCCAACAGGCATTGCTGCAGGTTCTACAACACCGTCCTGCAAAGCTTTTTCCCATAAGTCCGGGCTGCCTAATTTGGCACTCCAGTATGTTTTAAAATAAGTTTCGTAATCGTTAACCAAACTACCTGCTGCAGCACTCCATTTAATTAATGAAGTCTGGAAAGCACGTGTTTTAAATAAAGGGTTGATAGTTGGCTGCAATAAACTGAAGTATCCTGTTTTTGGTTCTGCATCGCCCCAGCTTTCCAGCCAGTGGTGCGAAGGAAGAATATATTTACAAAGCTCGGTTGTTTCGTCCATGGTTCCGTTAAAGGAAACAGAAACAATTTTTGCCAAAGCATCTTTAAATTTTTTGCTGTCGCTGTAAGAATAAGCAGGGTTAACGCCGTTGATAAAAACCGCACCAATTGCTCCGCTGTTCATGTCATCAACCAGCTTCGCCATATCAGCATCAATACCATTTTTGTAGTTTGATGTAATGGCCCAGTTGATGGTTGTACCATTGGCTCCAATAGCTTCGTTAATGGCATTTACAATAATCTGGATGTTTACATCATTACTTCCGCAAACAACCAGTGCAGCACCTTTGCTTGCAACTAATGCAGCCGCAACGGTTTCAATTCCTTTAGTAAGTTTTGTATCTGCAATTGAAGGTGCAGTTACAGCGCCGCCCAGTTTAGCCAGCAAAGCCAGTGCAACAGCACCGGTTTCAGATGGTTTGTGGGTATAACGATCATCAGCGTTACTACCAGTCAGGCTGATCATACTTTCAAACTGAAAGTGTTTGCTGAGTTCTGGTTTTTCGCCCTTTATTTTTCTGTTTTGCGAATATTGATTGTTAAATTCTGCAGGGCTAAGCCATGTTCCCAGAAAATCGGCACCCAGGCTTACAATTACTTTTGCTTTATCAAAATGGTATGAAGGAATTGCTTTTTTTCCGTAGCATGCTTCGTTGGCCAATAACATACCGCTGTAACTTACAGCATCATATTGTACGTGGCGGCTGCCAGGATGTTTGTCAATAAATTCTTTAATGATTGCTAAGGTAGTTGGTGAATTTACAGTTGCTGTAAGTAGTGCAACTGATTTGCCGGCAACAGCAGCTTCCACCATTTTATCAAATGCATCAAAGCCGGTAACTTCTTTAAATCCTTTTCCGTCTTTTTGCATGGGATAACGAAGGCGGGTGTTATCATAAAGATCCAGTACAGAAGCCTGAGCCTGTGCTGTGGTACCGCCATTGGTAATGGTTGATAACTCGTTTCCTTCAATCTTAATTGGCCGTCCGTCTCTTTGTTTTACAACTACCGAAATGGTATCGCCACCATTAACATAGGTAGAAGCATAATAATTGGCAACACCCGGTATAACACTTTGTGGCTTGTTTAAAAATGGTACAGCCTTACGTACCGGCACTTCGCAACTTGCTGCAACTGCGGCTGCAGCTGTGCTAAAGCCCAGGTATTTCAGAAAATCCCTGCGTGGGGTTTTGGCATCTAAAATACCTTTGTCATCAAGATCTGCCAAAGGAAGCAGTTCTTCGTTAAACTCGTTTTTGGTTGATTCCTGAAAACTTTCTGTTTGATTCAGTTCTCCAAAACTTTGCCAGTACTTTTTCTTACTCATATTTTGTTCAGTTGACAGTTGGCAGTTGACAGTTGGCGGTCAATAGCCTATTCGTTGTACAATTTGAAATTTAATGTTGCAGACTGCCTGTTGCCGACTGCTAGCTGTTTAATAGTGACATTTCTGACATTCCGTTCCACCAATTTTTTCTACAGTAACACTATCCATTTTACCGCTCTTTAAATCTTTATGGAATTTCTCGTAAATGCTGTAATATTTGTTACCGGTCTTATTTTGTTTATCGTAAAAATCAACCTTGGTCTCTCTGTGGCAGTTTATGCACCAGCCCATGCTCAGAGTACTGAACTGATACACTTCAGGCATTTGCTGTATGTTACCATGGCAGGTCTGGCATTGTTGTTTACCCACTTTTACGTGCTGGCTGTGGTTAAAATATACGTGGTCGGGCAGGTTATGAATTTTAACCCACTCAATTGGTTTTGCCCCGTCGGGGTTACCATCTTTATTATTATCAGGATTGTACGTTTTGGTTGCTTCATTCCAACCGGCGTAAGCGTATAATTTTTGTATTTCGGCAGTTCCGTCAACGGCTGTACCATCTTCCCTTACCAATTTATCAGGGCCTTCGTATTTATTGATGGCTTTGTGGCAGTTCATACAGGTATTAACTGATGGAATGCTTGCCTGTTTGCTATCCTGTGCACCACCATGGCAATACAAACAGCTGATCTGGTTTGTACCGGCGTGTACCTGGTGAGAGTAGAATATAGGTTGTACAGGCTGATAGTTCTGCATACGGCCCATACCGATTGCCCCGTTGATGGTGTAATATCCACCCACTGCAAACAACAGTAAAATACCAGCCATTAAATATGTTTTGTTTTTATAAGCCGGTACAGGCTCTGGGCGCATTACGCCTTCTTTTTCATCTGATAATTTACGGAGGTTGCTGTTAACCTGCAGTAAGATGAAAGCTATAAGTGCTAAAACAAGGGTTAAAATTCCAAAAAGGAGTGAGTTGTCAGTTGCTGGTTCACCTCCCGGAGTTGGACCAACAGTTGGAGGTGCCCAATCATCCACATATTTCAATATTGCATCAACATCATCCTTTTTTAAATTGGAAAATGCAGTCATAACAACTGGCTTCCATTTAGCTTTTAATGTTGTTGCATACGGATCGGTTTGAGCACCCGGATTACCTATCCACTTATAAATCCAGTCCCCTGCTGGTACCCTGTCCTTCCAGCCCTTTAAAGCCGGGCCGGTAAAATCCTTATCAATTTTATGACAGCTGGCACAATTTGCTTTAAACAAAGCAGCGCCATCAGCAGCTAAAGATTGGTTATTAATAGACAGTAAAACAACTAAGAAGATACTTGTAAAGATCCTGTTAAAGATTTTTCTATAGCGACTCATACAGTTATATCGGGGCTAATGTGGAAAAATATCCTGATTCGGCAGCAAAAATAAGGCAGGATGCTGACAATGTATCAACATTTTAGAATTTTTTTTTTCCTTATCCAGCGTGGTTTTCAGCAAATTGGGTAAATACCTGTATAGTAATTGTCATGTATTTGTAAGTAGTTTTTGCCCGATCACTTTTTTTGGCATAAGTCTGCAAAATCACAAATTTTTAACCCACATTTGCCCAATGTTAAAAAAGCTACAGCAAAGATGGAAGGTAAACGGGCTAAACCTGGTGCTGATTATAACAACTTTTGCGTTGGGCGGAAGCCTTTGTGGTTATGCCGGAAGAAAGATCTTACTGCTCACCAATTTAGAGAAAGGTGTTTTATGGTTTGTGTTGTATATAATGTTGATAACCCTGCTCTGGCCTCTTTGCGTTTTACTTATTAGTATTCCGCTTGGGCAGTTTGCCTTTTTTAAAAAATATCTTATAAAAGTATGGGGTAAGATGAGTGGCAGAAGCAAAAACAGCCAACATAAAGTGAATATAGCCATTTTTGCAAGCGGTGCCGGTTCTAATGCACAGCAAATAATTCATCAGTTCTCAGATTCAGCCTTTATCAATATTGCATTAATAGTTTGTAATAAACCCGGTGCCGGTGTTTTGCAGATAGCAGATAAGGCCGGTATTCCTTCTTTATTAATAGAAAAGGAAAGATTTTTTAACGGCGATAACTATTTACCCGAACTAAAGAAACATCATATTGACTTTATAGTACTGGCTGGTTTTTTATGGAAAATGCCTGCTGCATTAATTACTGCATACCCCAAAAAGATAGTGAATATACATCCGGCCTTATTACCAAAATATGGCGGCAAAGGCATGTATGGCAGTAAAGTACATGAAGCTGTTATTGCCACCGGGGAAAATGAAAGCGGTATCACCATTCATTATGTAGATGAGTTGTATGACCACGGAGAAATCATCTTCCAGGCAAAATGTGAAGTGAGCCAGCATGATACCGCCGAAACCCTTGCGCAAAAAATTCATCTTTTAGAACACGCAAACTATCCCGGCGTAATTGCATCGGTTGTAGAAAAGCAAAATCGCAGTTAAAACACAGCGACAGCAAATATTGTTTTAATTTGTTCCTGTACTTTTACCCACTAATTTTTCAGCCTGTTGCAATTATTTTTGAAAATACATTTACTGCTGCTTTTTTTTATTGCTGTAACCAATCAATTGCATGCCCAGTTAACTGTTACCGGCACCGTGTTCGATTCTTCCAAAAGAAATTATGTTGAAAATGTACGGATAGAAACCACCAGCGGAAAACATACCCTTACAGACTCAATGGGCAGATACAAAATTGCTATAACTGAAAAAGACTCCCTCACTTTTATTTATAAAAATAAGCCCACACAAAAATTTGCCGTAAAAGAAATTCCCAATCTTATGCAGTTTGATCTTTCCCTGGGTGTAACTGTAAAAAGCGGATATCGTGTTTTAAAAGAAGTGGTGATTTTTGCCCGCAGTTACCGGGAAGACTCGATGGAAAACCGGCAAACCTATGCCGATGCTTATAATTACCGGAACCCCACCATACGTACCAGCATATCGCCCGGTGGCGCTGTGGGCGCCGATGTGAATGAGATCATCAACATGTTTCGCTTTAAAAGAAACAAGCGGTTGAAAGCTTTTCAGGCAAGACTTGAGCAGCAGGAGCAGGATTATTTTGTAAGCTACCGTTTCAACAAAAATTTTGTACGCCGCATTACACAACTACAGGGCGCCCAGCTGGATACCTTTATGGTAAGATATTTACCAACCTACGAATTTGCAAGCACGGCAGATGAAGTTACTTTTAATAAATACATTTTAAATGCTTCTTACGCTTTTAAGATTGAACTGCTTAAACAGGAAGACATTAAATTACCTGCCAACACAAAAAATTAGAAAAAGAGAAGTATTTTCATTGTTTAATTCTCTTTTATGAGCCAACTGCACAGCGAACTGAAAAAAGAATTTCAGCTGGAAAGAATGATCCTGTTCAGCGATGCCGTATTTGCCATCGCCATCACCTTGCTTGTTATTGAACTGAAGGTTCCGGAAATTGAGAAGGCTGAATTCACCGAAGGAAAACTACTGCAGGCACTGGCACATATGATTCCAAAATTCTTCGGCTTTATCATCAGCTTTATGTTCATTGGTATATATTGGACAGTGCATCACCGCCTGTTTGGTTATGTGATAAATTACACACCAAAATTATTAAGGCTTAACCTGCTTTTTTTATTCGCTGTTGCCCTCATGCCTTTCAGCACCGCTTTTTACAGCGAATATATCATGTGGCATGCATTAACTCCTGTAATTTTTTATACGGCCAACATTATATTGCTGGGCTTATTCAACCTTTTTATGTGGCGGCATATCGGTAATCCAAAAAATAAATTATCAGAAGGTCTGAGCCAGGCTGATGCAAAATATTTTTCCTTCAGAGCTGTTGTAGTTCCTATACTATTCACCATGTTTGCGTTTGTATACCTCGTGAACCCAATCATCGCATCCTGGATGCCTATTCTCATTCCGGTGGTAATGCGACTGATAAAAAAACAACACGATAAGAAAACTAAAATCAACATAACAGAAACAACATAAGATCATGGAACCTGAACAACTTACCTTGGGCATTGGTACCAGGCTGCAGCACACCCAATTTGGACCTGGTGTAATTGTAGGCGTTAAATACGCCACTTACATTATTTCCTTTATTCACCACGGTATAAAAGAAATTGATAAAACAGATGAACATCTAGATGAAATCATTGCAGAAAATGTAACTACAGAAGTAGAGACTGTTTCTGAAGTTGAAAAATCTTTACTTAAAATTTTACGCCAGTGGAGCGATGTTACCGAAATTGTACCCATTGGAGATAAGTGGATTGGCGGCACCATGAGTTTGCAAACAGCCGACAAATCTTTAAAGCCAAAAGAAATTCCTATTGATGATTTCTTTCACAAAATTGTAATGCTGCGTGACAGGCTACGTGTGCTGGAACAAAACATAAACAGCCATAAAAAACTAACCGACGAAGAAAAAGTAAACATACAGCAATACATTACACGTTGCTATGGCTCGCTAACCACATTCAATGTTTTGTTTAAAAATAAAGAGCAGTGGTTTGTGGGTGATAAAGGAAAAACTGATTAGCTTTCATTAAAATCACACAAAATATAAATCATGATCAAAACAACCATTGCCTGCCTTTTATATTTTGTGCCGCTTGTAACATCAGCACAAGCATACAAAAAGCTTCACTTCAGTTCCATTGTTATAGATACCCATAACGACATTCCCTCCACCGCCATTGATAAAGGTGTGTCCTTCGATCAAAACCTGCAAACAAAAACACATTCCGATCTGCAACGCATGGCTGCTGGCGGTGTAGATGCACAGTTTTTTTCTATCTGGTGCGATGGTAATAAAGAAAACCCATACGCCTGGGCCAACCGGGAAATTGATACTGTACTTTCCTGGACCAACAGAAACCCGAATAAGATGATGCAGGCATTTACTGCAGCTGATATTAGAACCGCTGTTGCACAAAAAAAACTGGCTGTATTGCTTGGGGTAGAAGGTGGCCACATGATAGAAAATGATCTGGGTAAATTAGATGCTTTGTACAACCGAGGTGTTCGGTACATGACCATTACCTGGAACAACTCTACCAACTGGGCAACATCGGCACTGGATGAAACAACCAAAGCAGATTCATTAAAACACAAAGGCCTTACCGGTTTTGGAAAACAGGTTATTAAGCGCATGAACGAACTGGGCATGTTGGTAGACCTGAGCCATGTGGGCGAACAAACTTTTTGGGATGCCATCAACACAACAACAAAACCAGTGCTTGTATCACACAGTTGTGTGTACAGCCTTTGTCCGCACAGGCGCAATTTAAAAGACGACCAGATAAAAGCTGTTGGTAAAAACGAAGGTGTAATTCATCTTAATTTTTACAGCGGTTTTATTGATAGCAGTTTCGACAGGCGTACAGACCTCTTCAATAACAATCACAAAGCAGAACGGGATTCTTTACTAAAACAAAACCCTGAACCTTATTTTGCCGATGTGTTTTTATTTACAAAATATCCAGAAGAAGTAAAATCATTGCGGCCACCGCTTTCTTTACTGATTGATCATTTGGATTATATTGTAAAACTGATTGGTGTAGACCATGTTGGCCTGGGCAGCGATTTTGACGGAGTAAATTCTTTACCGCAACAGTTAGATGATGTGACAACAATGCCGCTGATCACCAAAGAACTGCTGGCAAGAGGTTATAGCAAAAAAGATATACGAAAAATACTCGGCGAAAATTTTCTGCGGGTATTTAAAGCCAATGAACCAGATAAAAAATAAAGTATGAAATACCTTTTTCTTATTCTTTTATTTCCGCTGCAATTAACTGCACAGAATTTTTTTTCAAAAGAAGAAATAGACACCTGGAAAAAACAGGCAGACAATATCACCATCATTCGTGATAATTATGGCATACCGCATGTGTATGGCAAAACAGATGCCGATGCGGTGTTTGGTTTATTATATGCTCAATGCGAAGATGATTTTAGAAGAGTGGAAATGAATTATATTGAAAAACTGGGCCGCCGGGCCGAAGTGAATGGAGAGAAGGATTTATACAACGACTTGCTTATTCGTTTAGTAATAGATACCGCCGATGCCATTAACGATTATGCAAAAGCACCGGCCTGGTTAAAAAAAATATTGAACGCTTATGCAGATGGCATCAATTATTATCTCTACAAAAATCCACAGGTAAAACCAGCCTTACTCACCCGCTTTAAACCCTGGTATGCTTTGCTTTGGACCGATGGAAGCATTGGTGCCATCAGCACTGGTGGTATTTCTGTTGAAGAATTAAAAAACTTTTATTCAGGCAGTGATGAAGCTTTTACCAAAAGAGAATTTAAAGAAGAAGATCCAACAGGTTCTAACGGTTTTGCTTTTGCACCAAAGATAACCGAAAGCGGCAATGCCATTTTATATATCAATCCGCATGTAACATTTTATTTCAGGCCCGAAGTACACATGGTAAGTGAAGAAGGTTTAAATGTTTACGGCGCTGTTACCTGGGGGCAACCCTTCATTTACCAGGGCTTTAATGAGCATGGCGGCTGGATGCACACCACAAGCCAGGCTGATATTTCGGATGCTTATATTGAAAAACTCAGCAAACAAAATGGTAACTGGTTTTATGAATACGATGGAGCGTTGAAACCGGTAATAAAAAAAGTTATCAGTATAAAAATGAAAACTGCTGATGGTGATATTGAAACAAAAGTTTTCAACGCACTCTTTACGCACCACGGTCCTGTTATGGCAAAGCGCAATGGGCAGTATTTAAGCCTGCGCCACAACAACCGGGATACCAAAGGTTTTATGCAAAGCTGGTTGCGTACCAAAACAAAAAGTTTTGCCGATTTTAAAAAAACAATGGACATGGGCGCTAACCCCAGCAACAATACCATGTATGCCGATGCTGAAGGAAATATTGCTTACTGGCACGGGAATTTTTTACCAAAGCGTGATACAAAATACGATTGGAGCAAACCGGTTGATGGAACCACATCTGCTACTGAATGGCAGGGCTATCACACCGTAGATGAAAGTGTACACATTTACAATCCCGAGAACGGTTGGCTGCAAAATTGTAACTCTACGCCGTTTACTGCTGCAGGAAAATTCAGCCCGAAAAAAACTGATTATGCAGCTTACCTGGCACCAGATGTAGAAAACTTCAGAGGCATCAATGCCGTGAGGGTGTTGGACGAAGAAAAGAAATACAATCTTGATAAAGTAATAAAAGCCGGGTACGACACCCGATTAGCTGCTTTTGAAATTCTGGTACCTGCATTGATCAATGTTTATGAAACCAAAGTATTAACAAGCGATACAGTTTATGCCCATTTAAAAGAAGTGATGGATGTTTTAAAGAGCTGGGATTACCGCTGCGCCGAAAATTCTGTTGCCACTACATTGGCAATTACCTGGGGCGAAAAACTTTTACCATTCCTCAGCAAAGCCAAAGGCGATGGCCCGGTTGAAAAAGGAAAATATCTTGCTGCCAATGCAACTATAACCAATGTGATTGAGCCAATGCTTGCAACCATTAAAGAATTACAAAACAATTTTGGCAACTGGCAAATTGCCTGGGGAGCCATAAACCGTTTTCAACGCATCAGCAACGATATTGAATATAAGTTTGATGATGAGAAACCAAGCCTTCCTGTTGCGTTTGCATCTTCAGGCTGGGGCATGTTGCCAGCTTATATAAGCCAACCTTTTGCAGGTACTAAAAAAAGATACGGTTTGCATGGCAATAGTTTTATTTGTGCTGTTGAGTTTGGTAAAAAAATAAAAGCAAAATCTTTATTAGCCGGCGGCGAAAGCGGCAATACAAATTCAAAACATTTTTTTGACCAGGGATTGATGTACAGTAAAGGTCAGTTTAAAGATGTGTTGTTTTATAAGGAAGATGTGTTGAAGCATGTGGAAAGGAAATATCATCCGGGGGAATGAATAAACCGCAGAGACGGAGAGGCACAGAGTTTAATGTATAGGAAATTTATTTCTCTGCGCCTTTCCGCCTCTGCGGTAAAAAACTATTGCTTCGGCACTTCCTTTATATGATACTCCTGTATCAACGCAGGGTTCTCCGGCGACAGCGTAAAATACACTTCCATATTTATTTTTTCGCCTTCAATAATAAAACTGCCACGCAACTGGTTTTCGGGCTTTGTTGCTTTGATGGCAATTATTTTTCCGGCTTTG
This sequence comes from uncultured Chitinophagaceae bacterium, assembly GCA_963715585.1. Classification (GTDB taxonomy): domain Bacteria; phylum Bacteroidota; class Bacteroidia; order Chitinophagales; family Chitinophagaceae; genus Ferruginibacter. The sequence goes on from OY970254.1 coordinate 4,149,637, forward strand.
CTGTATAAATTTTTAGCTTCTTTCTTTAAACTGTCAATGGGATAATCAGGAAAAAAGTTTTCGGCAAAAATGCCGCTCTTTTCAGCATTGTTCCAGTCGGGTAAAATTCTAAGCAATTCATTTTTTCGTTGCTCTAAAATTTTTGATGGTATGATCTGGCGAGGTTGTAAGCCGGCAATTTTAATTAAGGTATCCAACACCCGAAGGTTTATTACACCCATGGGCGCATAGGTACGGTTGGCAAAAGCCATCACACCAATACCATAATCGGGCATAATGCGCCACTGGCTTCCAAAACCCGGCAAGCCACCACTGTGAGAAATATAGGTTTTGCCATCGCAGTCTTTCATCCAGCCCAAACCATAGCAGTAGGCTGTTGTAGTTGCACAGGTTCTTCCATCAGGGAAAATAAAATTTGCATTAAATGCATTCACCCGCCAGGGATGATGCATTTCCCTTACTGAACTTCTTTTTATAGGGCCATCATCTTTTGCATTGTTGGGCGGCCACGCACTCATGTGAAAAGCCATGTAATTGGCAAACTCATCTATTGAACTGATCATAGCACCCATCGCTCCCCAGCTACCGTCTTTGGTATCGTGCAATAAAATTTCTTCATTCCACTTTTCATTTAACCAACGATAACCATGCGCCAGTTTATCGGGTGCCACGTCTCCAAATTCGTAGGTTGTTGTTTTCATGCCCAGCGGTTCTAAAATATTTTTTTTAATATAGTCCTGGTAGCGCATGCCTGAAACTTTGCTGATGATCTTTCCCTGCAAGGCGAACCCAAGATTGCTATATTCATACGCAATGCCCGGCGGGTTGGAGAAAGAAATTTGCTTACCGATAAATTCCATCAGGTCTTTATCATTGTCGGCAAGCTGCCTGTCGCCCCAGGGATTATCTTCGGGAAAACCGGCACCATGCGTCATTAAATGCCGGATGGTAATTACCGGCGCATCGGCTGTTGGGTATTTTAAATTCTTTAATTCAGGAATGTATAAATAAGCGGGGTCATCTAAATTCAGTTTTCCTTCATCACGCAGTTTTAACATGGCCATGCAGGTAAAACTTTTGCTCATAGATGCAATGCGAAACAGGGAAGCAGATGTTGCCGGAATTTTCTTTTCAACATCAGTATAACCATAACTGTTTTTATACAGCAGCTGTCCATCTACCACAATACCAAATGATATGGCCGGAAAATGATTATCAGTTGCATATTTTTTATACAGGCTGTCTATTACTGCAAAAGCTGCTTTAATTTTTTCAACCCGGTTGGCATCAGCAAAAACTGCCGGCACATAAGCAGAGTCGTACAATACGGCAGAGGCACTTGATTTGTCTGCCGATTGTTTGCAGGAAATAAAAATGGTAATGGCTGCAATGAATAAAAAATATTTTTTCATACTGATTATTTTGGTTTTGTGCTCTTGCTGTTATTTTAGGTCTGAAAGAATCTACCAGCCACCGCCTCCACCACCGCCTCCGCCTCCACCGCTGCTGCCACCACCAAAAGAAGAACCGCCGCCCGATGAACTGGATGGCGGTGTACTGGCCGATGAAATAGCGCCACTGAAAGATGAAGCAAAGGATGAAGTGAAATGATGACTATCCCTGCTGAAACTTTGTGAAAATGCAGATGCCCCCACAGAACCATCAACAGCAGCAGTGTTAATGATCTCTTCAAATTTTTGTCCCCATTCATTTTCGCAGCCTAGTGCAATGGCAAAGGGTAAATATTTTTCGTACAGCTCCAGCGATTTTTTTGGCGGACTCATCAGGTCAAATCTTTTTTCATCGGCTGTGGCCAGGAACATGCGGAAGCCTTCGATCTTATCAACCAGTTGCCGCCCTTCGGGACTGTAAGCTTTTAACAGGTAAGAAAATATTTTTAATACAATTATACAAAGTATGATGCCACCAATAAAATAGGCGACCTGCCAGAAATTTGACATATTAAATGCCTGTATCAGGCCACCAAAAACACCCCAGCCGGCTGCTACCATACAAACCAATACAGGAAGTGTTGTGTACTTATTGTTCAATGCAAAAAAACCTTTGTTGGTTTTTACAAAGCCGTCTTTGCTTTTATAATTGTCTTCGCAATAATTTTGCACCGCTTTGTTCAGGTCTGCCAGGTTACTGTTGTATTTTCCTTTTTCAATGCGGCTGCCAATAAGGTCTCCTATATCGCTCCAGAATTCTTCATACTTACTAACCGGTTGTTTCGCCGGTAATTTACTTTGGCTGATGATGTATTCGTTGTGCTTAAAAATGAGGCCGTCTCTTTCTACATCAATTTTAATTCTGTGCCTTACGGCTGCATCTACCATGGTGGCAGCAGTTAACTGATTGCTGAATTTTTGATAATAGATATAGCCCAATGCAGCCGGGCCAAAACCGGCAGGCGGTTCAAACAATGGGTATACCGTTCCCTTCTTCGGGTCACGGCCATAACGAAACCAGAAGATAAAACAGAAGATAGCAGAAAACAATGCGGCGATGGGTAAAAAGAAAACAGCCTTATTATTCCAAACATAATATTTTATGGTTTGCCAAAGCGATGGCTGGTTTTGTATAAATCCTTTTGGCCAGGATGTGGCAATGGTAAGCCCCTGATAAGGTTGCAGGGATTTTGTTGATCTGAAAACAATAATTACACTATCACCAGTTGTTGATTGGCTGATGTTACAATCCGAAGCGCTGTCTCCTTGCGAACCTGTGTAGCATTTACTGGATAATGCTGTTGCGCCTTTGGGAAGTATCACAGTACAACTTGCCGAATCTATTTTAAACGACCAGCCGTTGCCAGTTACATTCCAGTAAAGTTCATCAAAATCTTTTAGTGATTTTAGCTGATGATCTGTTTCGTAAGTAATGCTGTAAGTATATTCTCCTTTATCAAGAAAAATATCCTGGCTTCCGGTGTAAACTAAAATCCCATTCTCATGGTCTTCGGTATGATAGTTTTCACGCTTACCATCACGCAATACTTCTTTCAGTTTAAAAGTTGTATTCTGAAATAATTTGTACTTATTAATGTAGTAAAGCGGAAAAGCTCTTACAATTCCTCTCTTTATTTCGTTGTTTACTGAAGCCTCTTCTGAAGTCCCATCATCGTTGGCATAAACCGAATTTGTTTCGCCATTGCCATTATGTATACTTATCTCTTCCTGCACCAGCAGTTTACCATTGGTACCAATGCGTACCGTACTCTTAAAGTTGGTAATCCGGTCGCTGTTGTTCAGCGATGTGTATTTCGAAAGTGATTTACTTGCCGAAAAAGTCTTGCGTATCTGCACCTGCATTTCTTCAACATACAGCTGCTTGTTGCTGTAAAATCTGGGCAGGCTCTTATCAACCGGTTTTATTTTTTGCTGATTTTCCAGTACTGTAAATGCCTGGGTGATCTGTTGTTTGCTAAAAGTCTGCAGCATACTTTTAATGGAAGGATAAGCTGCCTGTATCATTGATTCCGGAATGCTTTGTTCTTTTAAAAAAGCAGTTGCTTCATCATAAAACAAAGAATCTACTTCAGCATCTGTTAAATAATATTCACTTGTTCTGGTAAAATAATAAGCCGGCGTTTTTGCTTTCTGTGCTTCTGCAAAAAAAACAGCAAAAAGAAAAATAAGCAGGGTGATAGTTTTCCGCATATAATTTTCCGGTTATAGAAATGAAAACAGCGATCCAGATATGTTTATTAAAACTTTACTTTGGGAACCACTTTAGCTTCAGCATCTTCGGCAAAGAAAACAGCGGGTTTAAAACCAAAGCTGTTACCCACCATATTTTTAGGAAACACGGCAAGGGTTTGATTGTATTCACGTACCGTGCCATTATAATAACGGCGGGCATCATTAATTTTTTCTTCAAGCGCTGATAATTGACTCATCAGTTGCTGAAAATTTTCATTGGCTTTCAGTTCAGGATAATTTTCTGTTATCGACAGCATATTCATCAGCGCCTGCTTTAATCCACCCGAAGCCGCATTTTGCTCTTCCATAGTTGTGGCACCTGCACTTTGATTACGCCATTTGGTTACTTCAATAAGGGTTTGATTTTCGTGGCCGGCATAACCTTTTACAGTTTCAACCAGGTTTGGTATCAGATCATTCCGTTGCTGTAAACAGGTACCAACACCGCTTGCTCCTTCCTGGGTAAGAATGCGTTCTTTGGCAAGCTCATTATAAATTTTAATGAAGGCGGCAATAAGTATAAATATGCCTACGCCGAAAATGATTAGCAGAATGGCAGAAGTTGACATGGTTGTAGTTTTGGTTGTAGAAAACAATTTTGCTATGTGAAAATATATTTTCTTTTTTACAAAACTGATTAAAAATTTATCCTTGCTGATAAATTAATCACCCTGCCATCAACAGGTGCCCAAATTTGTTTAAATGACGGATTTGTTAACGGGCCATACACAATGTTTTCTTTTCTTGTTTGGCGGTAATCAAAAATATTTTCGCAGTTTAAAACCAGGGATAACTTTCTGATATCGTACCGCACCATGCCTGCTGCTACCAGGTAGCCCGGTGTTCTGCTCCCGTTATCAAGATATTGTTTGCCGGTATAAGAAGCTTCTATGCAGGCCCTGAACCTGGCACTAAACTCATTCGATATTACAGCCGCAAATTTGCTTTTTGCACTTAGTGGTACATTTGGTTGTACAGTATTATAAAATTGTTTTGCAATGGTATAAGTATAGCCAAGATATATTTCCAGATCATCGTGTTTAAGCGCAACATAGGTTTCAAAACCCTTTGTGTTTAAAGGTTTGGCTGCGTTAATGTAACTGTAATAAGTGCTGCTATTTTCTGCAATTACCGGGCGGTTTATCTGCGTAACATAAAACATCTGGTTCACGGTAATGTTCCATTCGTCTATTTTCTGTTTATAATTTATATCCCAGTTAATACCCCAGGATTTTTCGGTACGAATGCCCGCCGCCAGGTTATGGCCTTTTAATTCCCGTTCGTCAATATCATTATTAAAAACGGTTGGGGCTTTGTAGCCAAGCCCGCCACCCAGCCTGGAAGTAAACTTAGCATTGAATTTATACAACAACGACAAACGTGGCAACAGAACCGGTTGGTAGGCACTGTTATAATCAAACCGCAAACCTGTTTGTGCAGTTAATTTTTTTGTAAACTTCCAGTCATCCTGCATAAATACTCCCAAAATAATATTGCTGTATGGATTGATAAGGGAGGAGTCGGGCGATTTCTTACCAAATGTTTCTCCTGAAATATTTATGCCCGTAACCAGTGTATGGCTTGCCCATTTTTTTAAGTAAGAAAGTTCGGTAAAGTAAGTTCGCTGGTTGGCGCTCATGCCAAATACATTGGTAACAATATCCCTGTTAAAAAAACTCAGGAGTCCTTTAAAATTTAATTCAGAAGTCTTGCTTATTTTGTTTTCCCAGGTAGCAGCAATGGAATTACGAAAAGATTTGTTTTGAATAAAGAACTGGTGCGTATTATCTTTTGTTGCATGCAGTACCTGCATGTCGCCACCATTGCGGTCTTCATAAGTTCCGTCGTATTCAAGCGTCAGCGTATTTTTTTCGTTGGGATACAAAAACAGTTTTGGGTGAAAGAAAAATGTTTTCAGATCAGGCACATCACTAAAACCATCTTTATTTACATCCACAGCTTTTTGTAAAGTAGTGCCTGCAAAAAATGTATAGCCTGCTTTTTTATTTCTTCCGCTGTGAAAAGTATTCAGATTAAATTCATTTAATGTGCTGTAATTAATCAAGGCACTATGTTGCTGTTCGTTCAGTTTTGGTGTTTTGGATATGAGGTTGATCATGCCGGCAATAGCACCGCCTCCATATAAAGTAGAACTTGCCCCTTTAATGATCTCTACCTGTTTCAGATCCAACGGAGGAATTTGCAGCACGCTGAAATTACCACTGTAGCCACCAAATAAAGGTAATCCGTCCCGCAATATCTGTGTGTATTTGCCGGGCAATCCCTGCACCCGAAGATCAATACTGCCGGTAGTTCCGGAGGTTCGCTGGTTTTGAATACCTGCAATATCACCCAGCAAACTGGCAATATTGCCCGGTATGGTGCCGGCCTCTTCATCTACTTCTTCGCTGCCCAACACTTCTACTTTTGTTGGCAGGTCTTCAATACGGCTGTTGGTACGGGAAGAAGTGATGATCACTTCTTCCTCAGCTTCTACTTTTGCTTTTTTAATATAGATTACCTGCACAGAATCGCCCTGGGGAATTTGAAAACTTAACGTTGTATTTTCATACCCCACCAGAGAGAAAACAATTTCAATATTACCAGCAGGAAGATTTGCAAAGCTGATATTGCCATTTGCATCTGAAGCAGTTGCTTTTGCTGTGCCGCTGATCTTTGCAGTAACAGCAATCAGTGCTTCCTTGTTTTCTGCATCTTTTACTAAGCAATGAAATTCATTTTGAGAATATACCTCTGCCGATAAAAAAAATAACACCACGGCAATTATACTAAATCGTTTCATTTTAAAATTTTGATTTCCATAGCGAATTAAACCTATTGTTAATCCTTTGATCAAGCAATTTGCCTATCACCAATAAATGTAAAGTACCAGGTTTTATTTTGGCGGATCTTTCTGATTAGGTTCTATTACTTCAATTATTGCTGTTGGTAAATATATCTGCAGTGTTGCCTAATACTAAATAATTGGAGAACAAAATTTCAATACTTCCAATTGCTGTTAATCTGTAAAAAATCATTAACGATAAATTCTGGGAGGTAAAACGTCTGGTCTAAAAAATCATTTCCTTTTTGCCGGATTTCCTCAACAGAAAAATTAGCCCATTCCCACAATAGGTTATTCTTTAGGTAATTTTTAAAAAAAAGTACCCTATCAGCACCTTCAGGAAAAATTTCCTTTCCCTGTTCTGTAAATATTTGTATTCCTTTTCCATCAGAAGAAGGATAACTAAGGAAAACAACTCCATTATCATAAAAACATTTGCCCCTGATCAGCTTATCGTCTTTAAATGCAAATGAATAAATCACAGAACCTTCTTTACTGTAAATTTCTATATCAACTAATTTTCCTTTAGCATTGTACACTACTCGTTGCAACATATTATTTTTGCCACTACCCGGTTTTTTCAAAGTAGAATAAAACAAATCCTTTTCATCAGAGGGGAGATTGAATATCGTTTTATAAATAGCATCAATATCTTCTTTAAATTCGCCTACTTCCAAAATATTTCCGTCGGCTTGTATACTTTTAAATTGTCTGTATAAACCAGTACTATTTTTATTTTTTGCATAATCTCTGAAACCGGAAATTATTTTATCGCCTTTTTTATAATAGAACTCTACCGGATGGGATGCATCCACGATACCTTCTTTATAATACACATTAAATAAAACACTTTTGTCAATATCATAGCCAACACATTGTCCATCTAACTGATCATTTTTATAGTTGATCATTGCTTTCAAATCTCCATTTGCATAATATAATTTTACGGGGCCTTGAAGCAGATCATTTTTATATAAAATTCCTGAACTGTATTTTTCTCCTGTTTCATAATAAATAATATGTTCGCCATTCAAGCTGTCATTTATATAGGTGCTTGTAGAGTATAGTTTTCCACTTGGGTAATTAATCTTATACAAACCGTTAAGCCGTTTATTCACATAGGTCCTTTCCGTTTCTATGATTCCGTTTTCAGCATAAAATTTAAAACCGCCATTGTGGGTTGCTGGATAAACAGATGTAAAAGTCCCCTTCATCTGAGGCTTTCCGTTTATATAAAAATCATCAACCTTGTAAAGATTCCCCTCCATATTTATTTTGTTTCTGTAATAAACAGCATTAGCCCTGGTAGTAGGAAACCAGTCTTTATCAAAATACAAAATGTTATTTGCTGTAATTGCTTTAGTATTAATAAGGTTGTTTAACTCACTTACCTGGTTGGCAGAAATATCATCTTTTTCATAGCAATAAACAATATGGTTATCTGCATCCAAAAAGAATAACAACGGAGCATTATTTATCTTATAAAATTTCAGCAAATCTTCTTTTGCATCTTTATATATAAACGTATTGATACTGGCGAAACGTTCTAATATTGAAAGATCGGCATCATTCAGGTTTTTTAGATCCCCGGGTAATTTATCGGCTGGTTTGCGATCGTTGGTAATAATATAAAAAGCATCCAACGGTACTTTACCACGTTCCTTCAATTCAGCCAACCGGCCTATCAATTCTATTTGTTTTTTAGATTGTGAGGTAAGCATTACCACTTTTGATTTTCCATTTTTAGGCAAACTCCCAATATCAACCATTTTTTTTGAATACAGATCAAACATATTCACATTAGGTAGTTTGAAATTTCCCTGTGCAACTGAGTTATTTTTAAATAGAAAAATGATGCCTAATAAACAGATTGCTGCTCTCCTATATATAATCATAAATTTTACAAGCGTTGTTGATATGAAACCATGTATTATTTTATCAAACAGTAAATTACATAATGTCGGAATTTACCCTCTTTATCCCGAATTTCTCTGTATTTTAATTCAACATGTGTGTTTTCCGGATTTGCCTTGTTATAAAAGTAAATAACTCTTTCTTTAGGTGCTTCTGTTTCTTTTACATTCTTTTTGTCACTAAGCCGAGCCTCCATATTAAATGCCTCTTGTTCACAACCTCTTCTGTCTTCATAGCTGTAATATTTATTGCCTAATGTAAGGCTGATTTTCTTAAAATATGAGTTAAACTCTTTTTCTGCCAGCATATAATCGCCTGGATTTTCATACCTGTTCAATTGAGCTTCAATCAACCCTTTTGCGTATTCCTTATAGGAAATACTGGAGCGCCTCTCATCTAATCTCCAAACAAATATATCTTTGAAAATTTCAGATTGTATATTTGATTTGTAGATGTTATAAACATCGCTGGTACTAAATTCTTTTTCATTTTTTATGTAGGCATTATAACTGTCATTGGCTACAATATTGAGTAAGTTTCGCAGATCTTTGGAAAAATCATTATTATAATCGTTTGGATTGGCTGTGGGATAAGTGTAAATTTCCTTTTTAATGGTTATATTGTTTAAACGTAATTTTACCCCTTTGGTATAATCAGCCCAACCATCTCCCATATATCGTGCTGCTTTATTTTCAAAATACCCGATATTCAACATATTTATTCTTATATCCGTTTCCTGGTTGCCATAAGCATAATTATATTCTTTATCCATTGTTTTACCCAGATCGGCCATATTTATCAGCCGGTCTGGTGATTTATTTAAATTAATGGCTTTTGTAAGTGCAGCAACAAATTTGTTTACTTCCTGACTGTTTTTAAAAAAGAAGGAGATATCAATGTTTTGTAATGTTCCTTCAGGAATACATGCCGATACATCACTTGTAAATACATTAAGATGAACATTGGCATTTTTTACACCCAAATCATTCTGATCTTTTATTAAAATGGGTTGGTAATGCCAAAATTTATTTTGAGCCATACAACTTCTGAAGTGGGGGAAATCATTTTTAAATTCAGTAATTAAAAAATCTGCAAACTCCTGCATGGAATTATATTTTTTAAGCGCCAAAGTTGAATTATTATACCCTTTATTAACGACATTTTCATCTATTTTACCAGGGGGGTCTGATATAAGTGAATATCCATCCACCCGCATATTATCAAATGCAGTTCTTTGCCCTTTGCCTGAATAAAAGGAAATTTCTTCGCCGGTAACAGTTTCTGGCAAACTAATGGTGTTTACCAATTGATAATTAATATATAATAAGGCTTTGTTGTCTTTCAATTTTATTGTTAATTTGTTATCTGCATTGTTGCCTTTTACAATGTCTTTTGAAAAAGTAAAGGGCACTATCCATTTAACGCCATTATCTTTAAAATAACCAAAACCATAAGTACCATCGGGTTGTATCACAAAGCGATATGAATTACCAGGAGTGCTTACATTGCCTATTAAAAAACCGGCACCAATACCCGGGCTGTTTCCTTCCAGCACATTTACTGTAAGTTCAATACTTATTTCATTCCACTGAATTTTAGGGAAAAGCTTATTCACCGCCCATCCTCTTTCGCCTTGTCTATAGTCTATAATATACCTACCACTTTCTTTGTAAGTTCGTTCATTACCAGTAGTGGTATTAGGCCATTCTATTTTACTGTCATCAGCAAAATTGTCGTAAAAACTTAGGGGTGATGTTTGCGCATTGGCTTTTAGCAGCATGGTTAACAAAGCCAGTATTAGTGTAACTTTTCTCATGTTATAAATTATTTAGTATCACTAATTTTTATTCTTCCATTTCAGTTGATATTCCCTGATATTAGCCCAAAGCTGCCCAGCCAGGTTTCTAACTTTCCCTAACTGCATATACATCACCACTTTTTCATTTTTCATTGAGGGATAAGTTAAGTGCCAGGTATCAATTTTACTACGAGGAGTAAAAAAAGTAATGCTGCTATCTGCAACATTACCTGTAATACTATCAATTAACAGTATGGGAATATAATGCGTAACCCACCAGGTAGTATCTGTACCATTGGGATAAATATCCCGGAAACGGTAAATGATTTGTTTTGAATTGTCGTCCACCTTAATAGATTGCTCCCATGGAGCCGGGTCCCATGAATCTAAATTAACTTCCGGGCATTGCCATCTTAATAAGAGGGCCTGCACATTACGCAGGTTATCATCTTTCAGGTATTTTAACTGATTGGGGTTTATTTCTTTTTGTGCAACAGATGTGTAATGTAACCATGCAAATAAACACGTCATTAAAAAAAATTTCATCTGACTGGTTTTTCTCTATTTAAAATATTAATAAACTAAAATAAATCGCGTCACCGGGTAAATCAGGTTATCTGAATAGAGTATCTTAAGTACATCCTTCATCTATTCTTTTTTTACTTATTACAGTCTACATCAATACCTACAAACTCAATAGTAATGTTCATTACTACACCAGATTCACTTAAGAGATCATTTTCGTCTTTTGTAAAGCCACCAAGAAAAATAAAGAAATCATGAAATTAAGTTTTTTTGAAACTTTTCATGATTAAAGTGTCAAAAAAAATTAATAATTTAAAAGTTTTTGTACCATTTCATCCAGTCTGCTATAGGCCATAAAATTTTTCTCCAGCTCTATATTAAATGGAATAGGTGTATCCAGCGATGCACAACGCATTACGGGTGCATCTAAATGATCAAAACAGTTTTCTGCGATCCATGCTGCTATTTCGCCGCCAATGCCGCCAATGAGTGTGTCTTCGTGCAGCAATAATACTTTGCCTGTGGCTGCAACGGCTTCTTTTATGGCGTCATAATCCAAAGGCAACAATGTTCTTAAATCTAAAATATGAATGGAGATATCCGGGTGGTTTTTTGCATAATCCATTGCCCAGTGCACACCGGCGCCATAAGTAATGATGCTGATATCATCGCCGCTTGTAACCAACCTGGCCTTACCAATTTCAACTTCATAATATTCCTCAGGCACGTTACCGCTTACAGAACGATACAAAGCTTTATGTTCAAAATATAAAACCGGGTTAGGGTCGTTAATGGCTGCAATTAATAAACCTTTTGCATCAGCAGGCGTGCTTGGGTAAACCACTTTTAATCCCGGTGTGTGTATAAACCAGGCTTCGTTACTCTGGCTGTGAAATGGCCCAGCGCCCACACCACCGCCGGTTGGCATACGAATAACCACATCGGCATTTTGTCCCCAGCGGTAATAAATTTTTGCAAGATTATTGATGATCTGATTAAAACCCACGGTTGCAAAATCGGCAAACTGCATTTCCATAATGGCTTTGTATCCTTCTAAACTTAAACCCAATGCCGCACCCACCACAGCACTTTCACAAATAGGTGTATTGCGAATTCTGGCCTTGCCAAACTCTTCCACAAAACCTTCGGTTATTTTAAAAGCGCCGCCGTACTCTGCAATATCCTGACCCATGATGATGAGGTTGGGATGTTTGATCATGCTTTGGTGGAGGGCTTCTTTGATGCCATCAATAAATCTTTTCTCGTGAGTGGTGAGTTGTGAGTTGTGAGAAGAGGCAACACCAGTATACTGCAATATTGACGACTCGCTACTCACGTCTGACGGTGCGTATAAATCATTCACTTCCTCTACAGTATTCACTTCAAAGGGCTTTGCCTGCGAACCAATCTTTAATTCAGTTTCTATATATGACTTGGTTTCAGCCTTTATATTTTCAACCTGCGCTGCGGTTAAAATATTTTCATCAATAAGATATTGCTCATAATTTTTTACAGGATCTTTTGTTGCCCATTGCTCAAACATTTCGGGCGGCACATATTTTACACCACTTGCTTCTTCATGTCCACGCATGCGGAAAGTCATGCATTCAATTAAATAAGGTTTTTGATTTTTGATGCAGTAATCACGAACGCCTTTAATGGTATCGTACACCGATAAAATATTATTGCCGTCAATCTGTATTCCCTCAATACCATAGCCAATGGCTTTATCAACTAAATTTTTGCAACGATACTGTTCGCTTGTTGGTGTACTTAAACCGTAGCCATTATTTTCAATGATAAAGATTACGGGCAAATCCCACACTGCAGCAATATTTAATGCTTCATGAAAATCTCCTTCGCTGGTACCGCCATCGCCGGTAAAAGCCAGTGATACTTTTTGATCATCACGCAGTTTGTAAGCCAGTGCCACGCCATCGGCAATGGCCATCTGCGGACCCAGGTGCGATATCATGCCACAGATATGATGTTCTTTTGTACCAAAATGAAAACTTCTTTCACGCCCTTTACTGTATCCTTCTTTATTACCCTGCCATTGCATAAATAATTTACTCAATGGCATTTTACGGGAAGTGAATACACCCAGGTTGCGGTGCAGCGGCATTATCCATTCATCTTGTTGCATAGCCATAGTGGCGCCAACTGCAATGGCTTCCTGCCCAATACCGCTGAACCATTTACTGATCTTTCCCTGCCGCAGTAATACCAGCATTTTTTCTTCAATCATACGGGGCAGCAACAGTTTTTTGTATAGTTCTGTTAATGCTTCGTTGCTTAAATCTTTTCTGTAAAACTGCATAGTATTAAATCTGATAAATTATTGGTAAAGTTAGCCCTTGTTGGGTATGCTTTCCAAATCGGTTTTGTATTTTGAAGCTGAATCCGGATTTGTTAATCAATTGCAAACAGATCTTGTTACCTGAGAAATTACTGTGCAATTAACAAACATCCTGCATCTACCTTAAAACTATCATATATGCAATAACTATTTAAACCGGCCGCTGTAACGCTGTTTATTTTAACCAGCATTGCCATTTTATCTTTTACAGATAATACCCGGCAATCTGCCCCGGCTAAAAAAACTGCCAACCCAAAAATTCAGGCTGCCATTTTACTGGATGTAAGCGGCAGTATGGACGGGCTGATTGAACAGGCCAAAGCACAGTTATGGAATATGGTAAATACCATGGGCAAGGCAAAATGCGATGGAAGTGTTTCGCCTACAATTGAAATTGCTTTGTATGAATATGGCAGATCTACCAACGATATAAAAGCCGGCTATGTAAAACTGATCAATGGTTTTATCAGCGACCTGGACTCTTTATCACAGAATTTATTCAGTTTAAAAACCAATGGCGGTGATGAGTATTGTGGCCAGGTAATTTTCAGTTCGTTAAATGAGTTGCAGTGGGATGCCTCGCCGGAAAGTTATAAAGTGATCTTTATTGCCGGCAACGAAGATTTTTTACAGGGCAGCCTGCATTATACCAAGGCCTGCACCGAAGCAAAAAATAAAGGTGTGATTGTAAACACCATTTATTGTGGCGATAAAATGCAGGGCATCAGGGAGCATTGGAACCTGGCTGGTGAATGTGGTAATGGCAGCTTTACCAACATTAATCAAAACGCAAAAGTAGAAGACATACCTACACCTTACGACAGTATTATTTATGCACTCAATGATAAACTGAACGGCACTTATATTGCTTATGGATATGGTGGAGCCAGTTATCAAAAAAAACAGGCTGTTATGGATCAGGCCAATGCAAGCATGAGCAAATCTGCCGGTATAAAAAGAATTCAAAGTAAGAGTAATGCCGGTGTTTATAATAACGCCCAGTGGGACCTGGTGGATGCAAAAGATAAAGGTGGTGATCTGGCATTGGAAAAAATTAATAAACAAGAGTTGCCCGATAGTTTGAAAAACAAAACAACTGAAGAGTTGAAAAAAATTGTGGAAACAAAAAGTAAAGAACGCAGCGCTGTAAATACCGAAATAATTAACCTGAACAAACAAAGAGATGCTTATATAGCTGCAGAAAAAGCTAAAAATGCAGCTAACAAAAACAATGCGGCTACATTAGAAACAGAAGTTGAAAAAATTATTAAAGAGCAGGCTAAGCGTTATAAAATGAAAATTGATTAAGAAAAGATTTCCCTGAAAACTAATCAAAGAGTACGAAAATAAAACATACTCTTTTTTATTACTGTTGATTCATATTTTTCTTTTCCCCGGGAAAAGCTTTTTTATGTACCAGAGAATTAAAGAAAGAAAGTAATGCACTTAAAAGCAGGGCATACCAGAAACTTTCTACCTTAAAACCATGTACAAAATAATCATCTAGTAAAATAATGGCGGCGTTAATTACAAACAGAAATAAGCCCAGTGTCAAGATAGTTGCAGGCAGGGTAAGTATAATGAGAAGCGGTTTTACAATGGCATCCAGCAACGACAGTACAACGGCTACAATAATAGCTGTAAAAAAATCAACAATACTGATACCGGGTAAAATATACGCCAGTACAAAAACATTTACAGAACAAACCAGTACTTTAAAAAACCATTTTTGCATAACATCAAATTACAACTATTTCGTAGAAATCGGCAGGATTCATATATTTTTTTGACAGCTCACGCAGTTCTTCTGCTGAAATACTTTTTATCGTTTCTATTGATCTGTAAAAATAATCACCACCAAGATTATTGAGTACCAGGTTTTTCCAGCGGCCCATGATCTGAAAGGGACCATCGAGGTCTCCTAAAATTGTTCCGATTAAATAATTTCTTACCAGCAACAATTCTTCTTCATCAACCAGGTCTTCCCTTAATAATTTCATTTCTTTATACACTTCTTCAATAGTTGCTTCGCAAACATCCTTACCGGCTTCGGTGCTTATCATCCATGCCGAATCGTGAATGTGGTTTTGCACATAGCTGTGTATGCCGTAGGTATATCCTTTGTCTTCACGGATATTACTCATCAACCTCGATCCAAAGAAACCACCAAACACTGTATTCAGCACCATCACTTTCATAAAGTCGGGGTGATGGCGGTTGGGAAATGGCCTGGCAATACGGATAGCGCCCTGCACACCATTTACATCGTTTTCAATTCTGTATTTTTTTTCTGCCGCAGGCGATTGTATGATTGTTGTAAGCTGGTTATTAAAAGGTTTGAGTGAAAGATCACCGAAAGCGCTGTTCAGTTGCTGTTCAATATCGGCAGGTAGTTTGCCACTTACAAAAATTATACACTGCCCGTTAAGATAATATTGTTTAAAAAAATCTTTAAGCATGTCGCAGTTCAATGCATCCAGGTCTTCGGGGTTGGTGTATTTACCGTAAGGATGTGCTTCGCCAAAAACATAAGCATCTGTTAAACGGGTAGCAACAAAATCGCATTTTTGTAAATTAACTTTTATCCGCTGTTTTGAATTTTGTTTATAAATGTCGAGCTCTGCTTCACTAAAAACAGAATCGGTTATCATATCCCGTACCACCGGTAAAACAGCCGGCAATTGTTTACTTAAAGACGAAAGAGAAACAACTGCTGTTTCATTGTAGCAGGAGCGGTTACAATAAGCACCATAATATTCAAACTCTTCATTTATTTCAAAAGCACTCTTTGTTGATGTGCCATTTTTTAATAAATAATTGACAGCAGCAGCAACTGATTTTTGCTGCTCAAACCAGTTGCCGGCATAAAACACCATTTCTATCTGC
This sequence comes from uncultured Chitinophagaceae bacterium, assembly GCA_963715585.1. GTDB lineage: Bacteria > Bacteroidota > Bacteroidia > Chitinophagales > Chitinophagaceae > Ferruginibacter. The sequence continues at coordinate 4,165,668 of OY970254.1, forward strand.
ACTACTTCCTGTGCGCCGGCATCAATGGTATAAACCGGTACACCATTATCTAAAGTAAATTTTTGATAAGGTTTAAGTTCAAGATTAAATTCAATGGCATCTTTTATGAGTGGGGCCGTTTTTCTGTTCATTAAGTATTAGTTGTTAGAATAGTAATACAGTGTATTAGAATTCTTCTCGTCAAAAATTATTTTGCTTTCAATCTTTATTTCTTCTGCAGTAACCGCACGGTATCTGTCCAGTTCTTTATTGATCAGATCTGCATCTCCCAGCTGCTCATACATAGCCAGGCTGGCGGCCCGGCTGGTTATGCTCATGTCTTCAAAAGCAATCATGCTCTCTGTTTTATTTTTTACTTTATCCAGTTCCCGCTGGCTGATGCCATCCTGCTGCAGTTTTGCCAACTCTTCATTTACGGCTGCTTCTGCATCTTCCATTTTCACCCCTTTTACCAGTTTGCCTTCAATGGTTAGCAAACCAGCATCGGTACTGCCCAAATGATAACACTCAATATTGCTGAAAAGTTGTTTTTCTTTTACCAGCGATTGAAACAAGCGGGATGATCCACCTCCACTTAAAATTTCAGAGATAAGATCGGCGGTATAATAACGCACATCAGTTCTTGGATAAATATGCCAGCATTTATACAACGCATCAAGCGGCACATTTGCCTTTACTGTACTTGAACGGGCAGCAGTTTGTTTAGGCTCAACCGGTAAATTGCGAACATATTTTTCGCCTGCAGGAATGGGCGCAAACCATTTTTCGGTAAGCCGCTTAACTTCATCAACCGTTACATTACCGGCCACAACCAAAATGGCATTGCCCGGGTTGTAGTGTTTATCAAAAAATCCTTTTACATCCTCCAGCGTTGCATTTTCTATATGGCTTAGTTCGGCCCCTATCGTCATCCATCGGTATGGATGAACAGTATAGGTAAGCTCCCTCATCTTATGCCACACATCACCGTAAGGTTTGTTTATATAATGCTCTTTAAATTCTTCGCAAACTACTTTACGCTGTACTTCCAGGCTTTTTTTGCTGAACGCCAGCGATAACATGCGGTCACTTTCCAGCCAAAAAGCTGTTTCCAGGTTTTCGGCAGGTAACTGGCAATAATAATTGGTAAGATCGTTTGTAGTAAAGGCGTTATTGTCTCCACCGGCCAGCTGCAATGGCTCATCATACACAGGAATATTTACACTTCCACCAAACATCAGGTGTTCAAACAAATGGGCAAAGCCGGTTTTGGCAGGGTCTTCATCCCGGGCACCTACATCGTACAAAACATTAACCACAGCCATGGGTGTGCTTACATCCTGGTGAACCAGCACTTTTAAGCCATTGGCAATTTCAAACTTTTCAAAATTAATCATGTGCAAATGTACGGAGGAGAATAAATACCACAACAAGTTTAACGGATGCTTATGGTATTTATGGTAAGTTCTTTCAAGAGAGCTTCACGCTTTATTAAAACTTTAACCGACTCGAATGGTTTTTGCAAAATGTTTTTATATACCTGCATATTTAAAGAAAAATTTCTGTTTACAGCCAGCACTTCATCATTTACTCTAAAGCCAGCTTTATCTGCCGGCGAGTCTTCAATTACATCTTCAACTATTATTTTGCCGTTTATATAATAAATTCCCAATCCTGTATAAGCATAGTCAAAATCTTCGCTAAAATGGCTGTTGGGTTGCAAGTGAATTTCGCGGTTTGGATAATTGATTATCATATTAAACCTGCGAAGCAGATCATTACCCAAAAGCCCGCCGGTAAAGGGATAGGATGTTACGTTGTAATCGTCTTTATACAAATAAGTCGGCACAGATCTAAACCGGTAAGGCCCGATTTTAACTTCTTTAATTAAAGTAAGCCGCATTTGTAATTTTCCGCCCATGCCTTCTGCCTGGGTAATAACGGGCCTTCTCCTGCTCAATAAAATGGCGCTGTCTTTTGCAAATTGTTCACTCATCAATAAACAAAGCCCGGCACCGGTATCAAAGTAAAAGTTAAACCCAAGCTTTTTTTTGTCTTTTATATTCAGCCATTGAATAGGCAGATTAGTAAATGCCGGATGCAATAAGGTTCCGTTGCCCGGGTAATCAATCCTTCCGGGACTGTATACTTCAATCATATTGCTGTCGAAATTGATCTTAACAATATACCGGCTAAAAAAACTATACCCGATTATTCCATCTACCTTTTCGCCATACACACTGCTTAGTACTTCATAATTGTTTACATGAAAATTAAGATGTTCAATTTTTAATCCGGGCAGGCTGAGGCTTTGATCAAAGGCAAAAGAAACTTTACGTACGCCTCCAATTCCGGTTATGGTTGTATCACTTGGTTTTGTTGGAATATTAAAATCGGCGCATGTACTTGAATCAAGAGAGATACCACCACTGCCGCTGTCTAAAATAAAATTCAAACTATCGGGCACATTGCCAAATTTGGCCTGCAGCACCATTACCCCGCCGCTGAATTGCCTAAAAGGGAACCGGGTAATGAATTTTGCTTCTTTTTGGGGTAAGATTTCCTGTGCCTGTGTATTTGCCAGTACAAAAATAAATAATATGGTGCAGCAAATTTTTATCATGCAATCTTCATTCGAATTTACAACCTATTGGATGTACTTTTGTTGTTTATTACACAAATAGAGGAAGTATGGAATTAAATGACCTATATCAAAAAGCAATAAACTTCGGATTTTTATCTGTAGAAGAAGGCATGTACCTGTTTGAAAATGCTGCATTAACTGAATTAATGTTTGTAGCAGATGAGTTAAGAAAGAAGCAGGTGCCTCATGGCAAAGTCACGTGGCAGATAGACCGGAATGTGAACACAACCAACGTGTGCATTGCCAATTGCAAATTCTGTAATTTTTACCGCATACCCGGCCATGCCGAAGCATATATAACGGATATTGAGACCTATAAAACAAAGATTGAAGAGACCATAAAATTTGGCGGCGATCAGTTGTTGTTGCAGGGTGGCCATCACCCTGAACTTGGTTTGAGTTTTTATGTAAATCTCTTTAAAGAACTTAAATCGCTTTACCCCAATATTAAACTGCACACATTAGGCCCGCCGGAAGTGGCGCACATCACCAAGCTTGAAAAAAGCACACACCGTGAAGTATTGATGGCTTTAAAAGAAGCCGGTATGGACAGCCTGCCTGGCGCCGGTGCCGAAATTTTAACCGACAGGGTGAGGCGTCTTATCAGCAAAGGAAAATGTGGTGCACAGGAATGGCTTGATATTATGCATGAAGCACATAAACTGAACATAACCACATCTGCCACCATGATGTTTGGCCATGTAGAAACACTACAGGAACGTTTTGAACATTTAGTAAAGATAAGAGAAGTGCAAAACCGTAAACCTGCAGAGGCAAAGGGTTTCCTGGCATTTATACCCTGGACGTTTCAGGACGTAGATACACTACTGGCAAAAATTCGTGGCGTACATAATTTAACCACAGCCGAAGAATATATACGCATGATTGCCATGAGCAGAATTATGCTGCCCAATGTTTTAAACATACAGGCAAGTTGGTTAACGGTAGGTAAACAGGTGGCACAAATTTGTTTAAATGCAGGTGCAAATGATTTTGGCAGCATTATGATTGAAGAGAATGTTGTAAGCGCTGCCGGAGCACCACATCGTTTTACAAGTACAACCATACAACAAGCCATTAAAGAAGCAGGCTTTGAACCGCAGCTGCGTAACCAGCAATATGAATGGAGAGATATTCCGGAAAGTATTGTTGAACAGGTTGTAAATTATTAATCCCCCTTGCCCCCTAAAGGGGAAAAATGAACATGAAAGAAAACAAACAAAAATTACTGCACCGTTTCAGAATGATTGGTATTGCAGAAGGTATCTCATTTTTGGTTTTATTACTGATTGCCATGCCGCTTAAATACTTTTTTAATTTTCCCGAAGCTGTAAAAGTGATGGGCTGGGTGCATGGCGCACTCTTTGTAACATTTATTTATTTCGCTTTTGAGGTAATGGGCAGTTTAAAGAAAAGTTTTTTATGGTTTTGTAAAGCCTTTGCCGCTGCCTTTATTCCTTTGGGCACATTTATTTTCGACAGGCAATTAAAGAAGGATGAAGCTTTACTGGCCCCCTGATCAGTTTCCGGTTCACTTGCCTTGTATTTAGCAGCCTGTTCTATTTATAAGTTGAATAAGACGGCTAATTTATTTTAAATTTGATAAGATTTTTTATCAAATTTTAATATAATGACTAAACAAACTTCATCAAAAGGGATCCTCCTCTCAATAATTATCCTTTTCAGTTTTACTAATCAACAGTTAAAAGCCCAGGATAAAGCAGCGGTACTGCATGATTTAAATACTGTTTTGATCAACACCGTAATGGTTGATTTTTTTACTCCCCCGGTAGCAAGCCGTATTTATGCCTATCCCAATATTGCGTTTTACGAATGCATCAGGCTGGATGATCCTGCGCTTAATTCTTTATCCGGCAGACTGAACGGATTGGGTAAGTTACCGGCCCCTCCGGCAAATACCAAAATTGATAATTTTATTGCAGCAGCAGTTTCATTTTCTTATACAGCACAAAACCTGGTTGGCTCCGAGTATAAGCCGGAAAGCTGGCGCCAGCATTTTGTTGATTCGGTTTTATTTAATAAAAGCAATGCAGAGCTGGTAAAAAATTCTCTGTTATATGGCAAACTGGTTGCGGATAGTGTTTTTGCATGGGCCAAAAGAGATAATTATAATCAATCCCGTGCCATGCCAAGGTTTACACTTTCAACCGAGCCGGGCACCTGGCAACCTACACCTGCCGATTATGCCCAGGCTATAGAACCTTTCTGGAACACCATCAGGCCACTCACATTAAATACTCCCGCCCAGTTTTCACCTGCAGAAAAACTTCCTTTCAGTCTCAAAAAAAACTCATCGTTTTATAAAACAATGATGGAAGTGTATGAGATTGGCAAAAGACTGGATACCGCACAAAAAGCCACTGCAAAGTATTGGGATGATAACCCCAATGTATCGGTAAACATGGGCCATCTGAATTATTTTATTCATAAAATTTCGCCGGGCGGGCATTGGCTGATGATAGCCCAGCAGGCATGCCAGGCAAAAAACGAAACGGTAAGCCGCTCTTCACTGGTATATACACTTACAGCTATTGCATTGTTTGATGGTTTTATATCCTGCTGGGATGAAAAATTTAAAACCAACCTTATCAGGCCTATAACTGTAATCAACGATCATGTAGATAAAAACTGGCAGCCTTATATTCAAACGCCGCCATTCCCCGAGTTTACAAGCGGCCATGCGGTTATTTCAAATGCTGCTGCCACGGTGCTTACCCGCCTGTTTGGAGACAATTATGAGTTTACTGATGCCACGGAAATTCCTTTTGGGAACGAACCCCGTCATTTTAAATCATTTTATGAAGCTTCTGCAGAAGTAAGCTGGAGCCGTGTTTACGGCGGTATTCACTACCCCGAAACAGCCCGTATCAGTATTGCACAAGGTAAAGAAGTAGGGAATTATGTTTTAAAAACATTGTACCCGGCTGCAATTAAATAATACAAATTATACCAATGATAAAACATCGTTTTTTTTCATGCTTACTCTTTATTTTTTTAGCAGCTTCTGCATCGGCGCAGCTAACAAATACAGGTAAACAATTTACACTGATGCCCGAAAGTATTACCGGTGTTGATTTTAGAAATGATATTGTTGAAACACAAACCATGTTCCTGTATGTATACGAGTACCTGTATGTTGGTGCCGGTGTAAGTGTTGGCGATATTAATAATGATGGATTGCAGGATATTTACTTTACATCAACCCTGGCCAGCAACAAGCTATACCTGAACCTCGGTAATTTTAAATTTAAAGATATAACCGAAAGTGCCGGTGTTAATGGTGGCGTAGGTATTAAAACCGGCACCACCATGGTTGATATCAATAACGATGGGTACCTGGATATTTTGGTCTGCAAGTCGGGTTATAAAGATGCGAACCTGAGAAAGAAAATGCTCTACATCAATAACAAGAATAACACTTTCACCGACATGGCTGAAGCCTATGGGCTGGATGATGCCAGCTACAGCATGCAATCTTACTTTTTTGATTATGACAATGATGGCGATAAAGATGTTTACTTTTTAAATCACCCTATTGATTTCAGCAAAACAATGACCATTCCGGCAACCATGGTAAATGGTAAAGCTGTTTATAATGCCGATACCAATACTGTTTATGTAAGCGACAGGCTTTTTGAAAACCGCGGCGGAAAATTTGTTGATGTTACAAAAAAGGCCGGCCTTATTAATCATGCTTTTGGTTTAAGCGTTTCTGTTGCAGATATAAATAAAGATGGCTGGCCCGACCTGTATGTTGCTAACGATTTTAATAAGCCCGACTTTTTATACATTAATAATAAGAACGGAACTTTTACCGACAGGCTTTCATCGTATGTAAACCATATCAGCTTCTCTTCCATGGGTACCAGTATAAGTGATTTAAACAACGATGGGCTGGAAGATATACTCGTGATGGATATGGCCGTGGAAGAACCGGTAAGACAAAAACAATTGTTTGCCGTAAATCAAAACTACGATAAGTTTCAACTGCTGTTGAAGTATGGTTTGTTTTATCAATATCCCCACAACAGTTTTCAATTAAACAATGGTAACAGCACGTTCAGCGAAATATCAAACTATTCGGGCATTGCCGAAACAGATTGGAGCTGGAGTGTACTTACTGCCGATTATGATAACGATAGCTGGAAGGATATTTACATCACCAATGGTTTAAAGCGTGATATGACCGACTGGGATTATAAAGTTTTTGTACTCGATTCCATCATCAACACCATGAACAAGGGTAAGGCGGTAGATTTAAACACCTGGTTAAAAAGTATGCCGGAGGTACCTGTTAAAAATTATTTTTACCGCAACAACGGCACTTTACAGTTTGAAAAAATAACCGACTCCTGGAGCGATGCACCTCCATCTTTTTCAAATGGGGCAGCTTACGCCGACCTGGATAATGACGGCGACCTGGACCTGGTTGTAAATAATATAGATGCACCCGCATTTATACTAAAAAATAATGCAAGAGAAAGCGATGCAGCAAATCATTACCTGCGGTTCAGGTTTTTAAAAAACAATAATTCATCCGAAGAAGTGTACGGGGCTGTTGTAAAACTTACGAATGCCGCCGGACAAATACAATTGCAGCATTACGATCCGCAAAGAGGTTTTCTCTCTTCATCAGAACATTTTTTACATTTTGGTACAGGAAAAGAAACAAGAATTCCAAAAGTTGAAATTACTTTCGCTTCATCAAAAAAAATAATCCTGGAAAATGTTCTTACTGACCATGTGTTTGTTATTGTTGAATCTGGTGCAAAACCCATGGGCACTTCCATCGCTGCAACTTCAAAAAATAAATTTACCGATGTAAGTAAAGCTGCCAAGCTAACCTACACACAAAAAGAAAATGATTTTATAGATTTTAAAAGAGAACCGCTGATACCTTACAAATGCAGCCGTAAAGGTCCATATTATGCCAAAGCAGATGTAAACGGTGATAAACTGGAGGACTTGTTTATTGGCGGTGCTGCAGGTACCGAAGGAAAGCTGATGCTGCAAAATGCAAAAGGATCATTTACAGAAAAGAAACAGGCTGTGTTTACTGCCGCTAAAAGCCAGGAAGATATGAGTGCCCTTTTCTTTGATGCGGATGGCGATGGAGATATGGATTTGTATGTAGTGAGTGGCGGTGCGGAGTTTTCGCCCGGCAATACTTTATACCAGGATCGTTTATATAAAAATGATGGCAAAGGTAATTTTACCGCAGCCACCAATGCTTTACCTATAGAAGGTTTTAATGGGTCCAGCGTTACTGCGTTGGATTACGATGGTGATGGAGATATGGATCTTTTTGTGGGTGGCCATGTTGTACCTGGCAGGTTTCCTAAAGCCGACAGAAGTATGTTGCTGCAAAACAACAAAGGCATCTTTACAGATGTTACCAACCAGGTTGCAAAAACATTACTTAACGCTGGTATAATTAACCAGGCAGTTTGGGCTGATGTGGATGGCGATGGTAAAAATGAATTATCAATTTGCGGCGAGTGGATGCCGCTGGAAATATACAGTTACCAGGATGGACAGTTTGTAGAAAAACAAAATTCAGTTCATATCCTTTTGCCATCACAAAAAGATACGCTTATAAACATGGATGCACTGAGCGGCTGGTGGTATAATATGAAAGCCGAAGACCTGGACAATGATGGCCGCATGGATTTTGTAATGGGCAACCGTGGTTTAAATTCATTAATAAAAGGCAATATCAACGAGCCCTGCACCATTTATGCAAAAGATTTTGATAACAACGGAAGTTATGATGCAGTGCTGGGATATTACAACCAGGGCAAGTGTTACCCATTATTCAGCAGAGACCAGTTAATTGACCAGGTACCATCCATGCGCAAAAAATTTGTACGCTACAAAGATTACTCAGGCAAAACACTGGATGATATTTTTACAGCAAACGAGAAAAAGGATATGGAAGTTTTTAAAACCAACTTTTTTGCATCGGGTGTTTTAATGAACGAAGGCAATAACACATTCCGCTTTATTCCTTTTCCGGATAAGGCCCAGTTCTCAACCATTAACGATATGATTATTGATGATATAGATAAAGATGGTATAAAAGATATTTTGGTTTGCGGTAACTCTGATGATGCTTCCGTTATAGTAGGTGCGTATGATGCTACATCGGCCCTGCTTTTAAAAGGAACCGGCAAGGGAAATTTTGCAGCAGTATCGCCGGCCGAAAACGGATTGAATGTAAAAGGAGAATCCCGCAAAATGGTTTACCTGAAAGATAAAAATAAAACCACGTTGATCTTTTTAAAGAATAATGCGGCGGCGCAGGTGTTTATGAAGCAGTAAATAATTATTTCAACAACAGCTTCCCAAACTTTTCTATTTCTGCAAGTTCCAGTGCAGCAATATTTTCGTTATTGTCAAATTTCGATTTTAAAAACAATAGTCTTTTGTGCTGAGGATATTTATCCAGGATGGCGTTGATCATTTTTCCCACTGATTCATCTTTTAGCGGCAAGGGAGCGGTGATGGTTGCTGCAGCCCGTTCCCTGGTTGGCTTTTTTTTGATAATGGCTTCTAAAGTTGCAAGCCTGCCTTGCGAAATGCCCGAAGTTTTAGATGCTTTACTGTGCAGGCCTTCCAGCTGCTTTTTGCTAAGGCCACCACGGTTGCAGTATTGCTGGTGCAGGCTGTTTACAAAGTTTGACGTTGGGTGTGCCTTCACCATTTCATTTAATATATCTAACAATACATCCATTTTCTTGCAACGAAAGTAATCTAAAAACACAAAGCCACCCGAAAGTGGCTTTGTGTACTTGTTATTCTAAAACTTATTAATCATCACCCTTACCGTGGCCCTTTCCTTTGCCTTTGCCATTTCCTTTACCATTACCATTATTACCATTGTTTTTATACTGCCCGTAATGGTTTCCATTATCGTGTTTATTTTTAATGATCACCTGGTGGTTATTATAATTTTTATATCGGGCATACCTTACTTTATGATCATTAAAATATTTGTAAGCATAGGGTTTGTTAACAACAACTTTGTACCCCGAGTAAATATCATAATTTGAATAAACCGGCGGTAACGCGGCTGAAAAAACCCACCTGTTTCCCGAAAAATATACAAACTGGTGTTTGGGAACATAATAATAGGTTTCAATATCGGGCATGTAATAATATTCTGCATAATCATAACCCGACGGGCCCCATTCTGGTTGAGCACCAATATTAATATTCACACTCACCTGGGCTTTTGATGTGTTTACAATTGCCAGTGATGCAATCCCTAATAACATACTAAACAATACCTTTTTCATATGACTTCTATTTGGTTTAACCGTATAAGCCAAATACAATGCCAAAGAAAAAAATGTGGGAATTTTAAAACATTTATTAAACCAATGAGTGTTGTTTGCCTGTAATTACTACTTCATCGCCAACTGCAATCCATTTTCCAAATTCGGATGGAGGAATGTAACAATCAACCGATAAATAATACCCGTGGTTATAATCATCCAATGTTGACCATGGAGGCAGGTTTGCTGTGCGTTGTTGTGCAAATGATTTTTGAAAGGCGTGAATCATTTCACCGGTTTCAGGATGACGGGTGGGTACTATACATCTTGCACGGGGACTGATGCCCTGCAAAGAAACATTGCCGATTTTAAATTCAATAGCAGTTCCTTCTTCCAAAAAAAGTTTGTCTTCCCAAAAAGCAGGCACAGCAGTTAATTCAATAGTTGCCCGGAAACGTTTTCTTGTTTCTTCAATATTCATATTATTAAACCAGCCGGCAACTGCATTGAGGCTGGCGGTTGATAACACTGTTACACCACTTTGAACAGGTATATCTAAGAATTCGCCTTGCGTGTTTTTATAAAGCATTACAGGCATTTTAAAAAATGATGAAAGAAATTCATCAAGAGCAACTTTATCATTTTCTAAATGAAAATCATTCCAGCCTGTTTCAGATTCGTGCCTCAAAGAAATAACCTCGCTTGCAAAATCAATTTTCGATCTGAGTAAATGCACCCGTGCATTTGACTTTCCGTTCACAAATTTTCCATAGCTGTCTATCATGGCATATTCCCTGTCGTGTACCAGGCAACCTCCATTACCTATCTGTGCGCTCTGCAATGAAATTCCATCCAGCGATTTAACCGGGTAAATAGTAATGCGGTCAACAACCGGGTTTACATCCATGTACAATTGATTTTTGAATCCGTTAAAAAAAACACAACAAACATTTTATTTTAAACTTCCAGTTTCTCATCAGGTCTATTCTTTTATAACCAATTTAAAACATTAATTATGAAAAAGTATTTACAATTAGAAATTTCTACTTCAGAAACCATTGCTTTTGTTGCTATTCTTTGCTGGATCGTTGCATCCTGCTTTGTACCATTGCCCGAAGTAAGCTCTCTTGGAAAGTAAGTTTTAGCAGTAGCCTTGGGACATGCCGTGTAAATCCTCTATTCAGATACAATAATTCTACATGCACGGTCGTTAAGTTTATTACTAAACAATCTCCTAATGACGAAAACCCCATACCAGGCAAAATCCGGCCATATTTTGGTGCAGGCAATTAAAAGTTTTATCGGTAAGCTCAGGCAAAATCCTGATGTTTACCCCATTCGTTATTACAAAAAGAGTCGCAGGTTTGGCAGTAGTTTTAACAGAGAGGCAGTAAAATAACTATTTCTGTTCGGAAATTACCTTCCAAAAGATTAAGCAAAACCGCTCTTGACAATATGTATAACGAGTTTGTACTTTTGAAGTGTAAAATCTGATGTATGAAAAACTATACCACCACCGCACAGAACTTTTCTGTTACAGGCCTTTTTAAGGCCTTGGGTAATGCCTTAAAAAACTTCTTTGAATCCGGTAGCAATAAGGATTTTAAAAGATTAAAAGATTTTATCTCCTCCTAAGTATAGAGAACATTAACTGAACAGATACTCCACATCTGATTTGGAAAGCGCTTTTACAAAGCTGGCATCATCGGCAATAAGCTCGCTGGCTAATTTACGTTTGCGTTCCTGCAGTTCCAGAATCTTATCTTCAATAGTATCAATGCAAATCATACGATAGGCAAAAATATTTTTGGTTTGGCCAATACGGTGTGTACGGTCAATGGCCTGTTGCTCTACAGCCGGGTTCCACCAGGGATCAACTATGTATACATAATCGGCAGCTGTTAAGTTTAAACCCACACCACCGGCTTTCAACGAAATTAAAAACACCCTGCACTCATCATTGTTCTGAAAATTCTGAATGGCTTTTTCCCTGTCTGGTGCCGATGTACTGCCATCGAAATATTCAAACGGAATACCGTCTTCAATCAATTTCTTTTTTATTAAGGCCAGCATACCTAAAAACTGGGAGAAGATGAGCGCTTTGTGATCGCCGATATTTTCTTCAATCTCTCTTGCCAGCTCATCTAACTTGATAGAATGGTTAGGGTATTTTTCATCTTCATTCAATATAGCCGGGCTGTCGCATATCTGGCGCAGCTTCATCAACCCTTGTAAAATGGTTAATTGCGATTTGCCGATGCCCTGCTGATCGATGGTACCCAAAATTTTCTCCCTGTAACTGTTGCGGTAAGCTTCATAAACCTTGCGTTGCTCTTTTTCCATTTCGCAAAACAAGATAGTTTCTGTTTTTTCGGGCAGGTCTTTAGCCACCTGTTCTTTGGTGCGTCGTAAAATAAAAGGGAATAATAATTTACGTAAATGCTCTTTTTGTTCCTGCTCACCAAATTTATCAATGGGCGTTGCAAATTCATTTCTGAAAAATTCCATATTACCCAACAGGCCGGGATTAAGGAAATTCATTTGTGCAAAAATATCAAACGTGTTATTCTGTAATGGCGTACCACTCATGCACAGCCTGTTTTTTGCATTTAGTAAACTGGCTGCCTTGGTAACTTTTGAAGCCGGGTTTTTTATTGCCTGGCTTTCATCCAGTATCACATAATCAAAGTTTATTTTCAGCAGCAATTGTATATCACTGCGCAGGGTTCCGTAAGTTGTAATGATGATATTGTGTTTCTGTAATTCTTCCACATTGCGGCTTCTGATGCTGCCATGGTGAATATGAAAAGATAAGGCCGGTGAAAATTTCTGAACCTCATTCCGCCAGTTATAGATCAATGTTGTAGGGCAAACCACCAATGCCTTTAAGCCGCCGGTAATTTCTTTGTAATGATGCAGCATGCTTAAAGCCTGGATGGTTTTACCCAAACCCATATCATCTGCTAAAATGCCGCCCCAACCAACATCGTTTAAATAATTAAGCCACTGAAACCCGGAAGTTTGATAAGGACGCAGTATAGCCTGCAGATGTTCGGGCGCAGCGGTTTCGGGAATATTCTTAAACTCCTTTAGCCGCTCATATTTTTCATCCAGCTCAAAACTCAATTCTTTTTCATCCCTGTTCTCATACAACTCATCTATTACACTCATGTGGTACTTAGACAAGCGCAACTGGTTGCTTCTGCCATCGCCAACCTTAAACAATAACGAATATCTTTTCAGCCATTCATCGGGCAGTATGCCTAATGTACCATCACTCAATTGTACAAACGATTGTTTATTAACCAATGCATTTTTTATCTCATCAATTCCAACACGCTGCTCACCAAATTCAATTTCAACTTTTGCATCAAACCAATCAAGCCCGCTGCTTACATGAATATGTGTATTGGGCCTGGCTGTGTTAAAACGGAAATTACGTAAAGCCTCAAAACCAAATACCGGCACTTTCATTTCATTCATGGCATCTACAAACAAAAAGAACCAGTTATTGCGAAGCACATCAGCACCTCTTAACACCAGGTTATTTTTATGATCATCGGGCCTTACAAACATGGAGTGCAGGCTTTCCAGTTTCTTCAGAAAATTTTCTTCTGCTTCTAAATTCCTTTCAATAATCAGTATCTTATCTCCATCCGGAATGATGATACTTTCCTTATCGGCCGCCTTGGTTTCAAATCCTTTGTAGGTAAACACAGGCTGAAATACAAGATAGTCACCCTTTTCCTGCAACTGCAGTTTTACTTCGGGCTCGCCGCTTTTAATTTCCCTCACCAGGCTTTTATCAAACTCTACTTTGTATTCTTTGGTAAGCGGTAAAATAACCTTGCGCATTTTCTCTGCCCAGTTATCTTTACTCAGCTGAATATTTCCTTCTTTCAGAAATTTTTCGGCCTGCAAAACATCCTCGGCTTTTTGCCACAAATACAAAACCTTATCATTTAAATAAACCAGGCTGCTGTTACATTCATTATCTGTAAATGGCACAGTCTCACCCAATAATTTTACGGTACAGGCGATTTCAAAATGATCGGCACTGGCCTGCACTTTAAAAACCGGTGCAATAAAATGGTTGCTTAATTCAATGTCAACCAGGTTGGCAGTTGTAAACTGTTTTGACTTTGGCAGATAAAAAATAAAATTGTTTCCGGCCTGTTCTTCAAATATTTTTTTAAGTTTTGGTTGCAGGTATTCTGCTATCAGTGCTTTTGTTTCTTCGGGCAAATCATCACCATCGGTATGAATAATATTTTCCCATATACCGCTGAAGGGTGAGTTGCGGTCGAGATATTTATTTATTTCGGTGCTTTGCAATTTTCGCACCTGCTGCACCAGTTGTTTATCATCTTCGCTAAACAATTCAGTATTTATAAATTTGGTCAGGTCCAGTTTTTCTACCTTGCCCAGGTATTTATTTTGTGCATCGTTGGTTTCTCCCTGCACGGCATCTACTTCAAAATATGGATAGATAGTTGCATTAAAATTAAAAACAACACCCAGCCTTTTTGCAGGCTGCTCTTCCACCACAACTTCTTCTGGAGGCAGTTCCGGCACAATAAAAGCCTCTGCAGGCCTTGATGCTGCAGCGCCTGCCACCACTCTTTTTATAGAGGTATCCAGTACTTTTAAAAAAGGTTTTCCGTCTTTGTAACTAAATTCAAATTTGCCGGTAAGGTCATCTTCTAAACTGTAACCGTAAATCTGCAACAGTTTATTTTTTTCCTTATCCCAGTTGCGTATGCTGTCGAAATAATTGGTGCCATAAGCATCCAGCAATTGCAGAAACAACATTGTTTTGTGTTCGCAAAGCGGATGTTCTGTTTCGCCACATTTGCAGGAAGTATCAAAATTTCTTTCGTCGTTTTTCTGTATTACTAAAGGAAAGGTTTCTCCATCAATGATCAGTTCCGCCTCAACCCTTTCATCAGCTGCTTTAATAATATTTGCCTTGGTAGTACGTAACAGATTTTCGGCTTCGGCATAAATGCCGGGCGATGATAACAGCTTGATCATCTTTAATTCAATATGCTTCATCTTGGCAACGGTATGCCGCTGGTTGTATTGAATATTGGTATTGCCCAGCATGTTTTTATCAACCATATCCTGCAGGCGAATTAATGCTGCGCCTTCGTGGCGGCATACATCGCCCAGGTTATAGGGGCAGGAGCAGCGCACTGTCATGGATTTTGCATCGGTGTATTTTTGAATATACACTTTGTAAAAAGTAGCATAGCTGTCGTCCTTTACCCTGAACACAACGCCACCCATCAGCTGGTCATGCTCCACCAGCTCAACAAAACCCATTGCATGAATTTTTTTGCTGCGACGAATCACTTCATCCGAGCCGTTGTTATATAGATATTTAATAAGGTGCGGTAAAGCCATTCTGGTTTTAGATTGCCATTTTGGGATTTCAGATTTCTGAAAAAGACAATTTGCAAAAGTAACGAAAAATAACTGAGCCCTGAAGGTTACTGGCAGATTAGAAAAAAATTTATGTTAATTGATTTTTATTTGAAGGGAAGAATGGATTTATTTTGAAATCAGCTTACCGTCCTTGTAAATAACCAACACATTGGCGCCGTTTGGAGTAAGGCAATAGCGAATATCTTTTTCTAAACCAAAGCCGGAGAGACGATTATAATGAGAAGCATTTTTTACTTTCATAAATTCAAACAGATCTTCCTTAGCATCATTGTACATGGTTGCTGCCATTTGTGATGAATCGCAGTTGATAGAGAAATGTTTACCAATGCGGTCAATCACAGCACCGGCAAATAATGTGTCTTCAATATTCACTCTGTTTTTCCAGGCGGCGCAGCCCAGTATTACAGGTTGATTCTGCGCCACTAAAAAATCGCAAACAGCCGACAGGTTTGGGAAAGATCCTGTTATAATATTTTTTGCATTTTCGGCAAGTGCCATGTGCAACAGTTTTGTGCCGTTGGTTGTAGTAAGCACCAGGGTTTTTCCTTCAATAAATTCACGTGGGTATTCAAAAGGAGAGTTACCGTATTGCAGTCCTTCAGCAATTTGCCCGTCTCTTTCTCCGGCGGTGATGCTGTCAATTTGTTTGCCAATGCGTATACATTCTGCAACACTATCAACCGGTATGATGGCTTTGGCACCATTGTACAAAGCCGTGGCAATGGTAGATGTAGCACGTAAAACATCAATGATGACAACGATACTTTTTTCTACCGGGTATAAATCTAAAAGGGCAGGAGAAAGGCTGGTATATAATTCGGGTTTGGTTGTTTGCATTGCTATAAAATTAATTCAAAATGGCTTTCCACTTTTGTGTTTCGGCATATTCTTTAATCACTTCGTTTCTTTTTATCAAAAAGTTTTCGAGGTATGATTTAAGAAAAAGCGTGTTGACTATTTTTCCAAAAGTTCCATAAGGCGTTTCAAAGTTCAGCAGATCAATCATAATAGTGCCGTTTGCTGCAGCTTTAAAATGATGTTCGTGATGAAAACTTTTAAAATCACCTTTTATCATTTCATCAATAAAAAAATCAGGGCTTTTCATCTCTGTAATTTTAGCAGTAAACTGCCTTGTTTTAAAAAGATGTTTTGCCTGCCAGGTTACGGTTTCGTCTTTATTTATTAATCCGTTCATAACACCACTAATTGCTTTTTCATTGGTAGATACTGTTGATATCTGGTGCAGGTTTATGCTACGGCTTAAATCAAAAACACGTTCAATTGGCGCTGCAATAAATGAGGTGAGATGAATTTTAGGCATAGCTGTTAATGGATAATTGATAATTGATAATTTGTTAAACTTAAATGCTTTTGCTTTAATAGCAAACGGTACAAACTAAAAAAATTATCCATTATCAGTTAATAAATTATCCATTAAACAAAAGGCATTTTAACCACTTTGGCTTTAAGCAAAGTATTACGGATGCTGATAAAAATTTCGCTGTCAATAGCCGAAAGCCTCGTATCAACATAACCCATCCCTATTGCCTTACCCAGTGTAGGCGATTGTGTTCCGGATGTTACCCGGCCAATGATATGGCCTTCAAAATCTTTTATTTCATAATCGTGGCGGGCAATGCCTTTTTCAATCATTTCAAAGCCAACCAGTTTTTTGGTAAGGCCTTCGGCTTTTTGTTTTTCGAAATATTCGCTGTTGGTAAATGGTTTACTGAACTTGGTTATCCAGCCCAGCCCAGCTTCCAGCGGCGATGTGGTATCATCAATATCATTTCCATATAAGCAATAGCCCATTTCCAAACGCAGTGTATCCCTTGCGCCCAGGCCTATCGGCTTTATGCCGCCTTTTTGCCCGGCTTCAAAAATAGCATCCCAAATTTTTGAAGCATTGTCGTCTTTGTCTTCAAAATAAATCTCTACACCGCCTGCTCCTGTATAACCGGTTGCACTTATCAATACATTTTCAACACCGGCAAATGTGCCTTTGGTGAACGTGTAATATTTTAAATTCATGATGTCTTTATCGGTAAGCGGCTGCAATATTCTTGTTGCATTGGGACCCTGTATGGCCAGCAAACAGGTTTTATCAGATATGTTATGCATCTCTACCTGCTTGTCGTTAAACTGCTGTACCCAGTTCCAGTCTTTTTCAATATTACTGGCGTTTACAACAAGCATATAGGCTTTGTTTTCTTCCAGGCAATACACAATCAGATCATCTACAATACCTCCATCCTTGTTGGGAAAGCAACTGTACTGTGCTTTTCCATCTGTTAATTTAGATGCATCGTTGCTGGTGATGCGTTGAATAAGATCCAACGCATTTTCTCCTTTCAAAATAAATTCACCCATATGGCTTACATCAAAAACGCCTGCCGAATTTCGTACGGCCGCATGTTCATCATTTATACCGGAATAGCTGATAGGCATATTATATCCTGCAAACTCAGCCATTTTAGCGCCCAGGTCAATATGTTTTTGTGTGAAGGGTGTATTTTTCATAAAAGCAATTTTTAATTTTTACGATGCAAATGTAAAATAAAAAGCTGATGGCTGTGGTAATAAAAAGTCCCCCGAATAATCGGGGGACGTTGTTGGTTTCAACTTCAACTCAACTATTGAAACGAGTTTAATTATCTGCTAAAATTTGTTTCAGTTCCTCACAAACCTGTCTTACCCTTTCGCAGGATTCTTCTGAGTTTTCGTTCTTATTAATTCTTATGCTCAGTTCGCCCGGGTTGGTGTTGATGTAAAAAGTTGTTTTATCATCCAGGGTTACTTCATCATTTACATAACCATTGCGGATGGATACATTGCTGTTGGTAAGCAGGTGATCATTTAAATAAACCTGCACTGCATGCGATTGGCTTCTCCTGTAATCTGCTTCCATTTCGTATTCATCTTCATCATCTGATACCGAAATTGAAATATCATTGTGGTGATGAAAACAAGAAGACATACCGGCAATTATCATCAATCCCAATGCAAGTGAAACAGTGTGCTTTTTCATTTGTTTTGTTTTAGAAATGATAAAGGGTGTTAGTTTATATCCATCATCGGGCTTAATGCCGGCGATTGAAAGCTGAGCGGAGCCGGCTCAATATTATCCCCGATCTTTTCCAGCTGCTTTTCAATTTTTTCTTTGGCTTTTTGCAATGAATCTTTTATTTTTTGTTTTTCGTTTTCCAGTTTCGCTTTCATTGAATCTATCTTGTTCATTGGTTCACCGTTGTTATAGCGGTAATTATCATCGCCATTATTATTGTCTGTTGTTACTTCTATTCCATTGCTGTTGATGGTTACTTTAGTGCGGCCTTCTTTACCTGCTGGTAAACCTGTTAAAGTATACAGTTTTCCATCTGCTCCCATTTTATACTCAACACCTGTTTTCCAATCCTGTGCATCGTTATCTGAATCGTAATACCAATCACCATTGTCCCAATTGCTGCCGAAATGAACATCGTTGAACCAGCTGATGCTTTTATCAATTTTTATTCTTTTGCCAGCCGGTACATAAATAGTAAGTACTACTCTTTGATTACGGAACTTGTCGGTTTTATTAACAGCAATCCCTTTATCCATTAACAGAACGCTATCTTTTTGCACACCGCTGTATTGAATTTTTGCTGCGTTTTCTTCAGCAATGTTTTTGTATCTGCCTGTTGCTGTTTTAATAACTGTTACTCTAAAACTGTCGTTGGTTGCTTTCACAATTCGTACATCAACATTATTTACATAGGCTGTGTCTTCCTGGATGCCCTGGAAAGGTTCAAACCTTAGAACCCTGCTGCGGTTATATTTATACAAAGGCGATTTTGAAGTTATCTCCAGCTTATCAATTGCAGGATTGGTTAAAACTATATCCTGTTCTGTAAGGTTTTTGCTGTTGTAATTAAAGTCTCGGCTTATAGAGCTGATCAATAAAATAAAACATGCCCAGCCAATAACCCACATGGCACCAAATGCAAAGCCAAGCATTTTACCGTTGCTTTTTGATCTTGCAATTTTACGTATGATCCAGGTTATGATGCCGATAATGGGTACCGCTATAAAGAATATCAATGTGCCCCATGCAAACAGGTTTTGATAATCGCCGCCAATTAAAAAATCTTTTAACGGAAACAAGCCGATTGATGCTATGGCCAGTCCGAATAACGCCATAACCAATGCAAACCCTACGCAGCCAATAATAAAGTAGGCAAATATTTTTGCTATCATTGCAATTACATTACCCAGTCCGCCGCGGTTGCGTTTAGTAAAACTTTTTACATCGCCTGCAACTGCATTTGCTTTTTCGCTTACTACAGAAGAAGCTTCCTTGCCAAATTTTTCCGCCTTTTTTCCAACGCCTTTCATCTCTTCCATTACAGAAGCTTTAATTGAATTCATATCCACTTTCTCTCCTTTCATTTCCAGCTTTTCTGATGTGGTGAAAGCTTCGGGTATCACTATCCATAAAATGATATAAACAATTAAAGATGTTGGGCTGAAAGTAAAACGAATGATGTCGCCAAAATCTCCAAAACCCCAATGGCCCCAGCGTGAAATAAATGACAGGAAGGGAAGCAGGAACAATACCCTTGGTATCCAGGCATTGATGCCAAAATAATTGCCAATACCACTGCAAACACCGGCAATCAGTTTTTCATCCGGATCACGGAATAATTTTTTTCTTGTGCCTCCAATTTGTGTGGTAGCGCTACTGGGCACCGCTATCCACATAATGATGTATGTTAAAAAACCAATGCCGGAAAATAACAGCACCACAAAAATTATCCTGACAATTATAACATCAATATTAAAATAGTTGGCAAGGCCACTACACACACCACCCAGTACTTTATCATTTTCATCGCGAAATAATCTTTTGTTGCCGGTTGGTTGTGCATTACCTGCAGATGATTGCTCTTGTGATGAAGAAGAAGTTGATTGTGTTTGTGTATCATCCATTGCTTCAAACTCTTCGGGCCTGCCCATATTTTTAATAATGGCATTTACATCATCATCTGTAATACAGGTAGCGCCTTTGGTAATTTTTTCCTGAAACAGTTCACCAATACGGCTTTCTATATCGTTGATGATCTCTTCCTTACCTTCTTCGTTGGCAAAGTGGCGGCTCAGGCTTTCGGTATAATTTTTCAGCAGTTCAAATGCTGTTACTTCTATAGGAACAACACGTCCCTGGAAGTTTATATTTATTACTTGTTTCATGGCTTTAATTTTTTCGTTTCGTTAGTTGATTTGGTCCAACAAAAAAACATGGCTATACTTTTTTGTTACTGCGGGTTGTTGAAGTTGTTGTTATTAATATTTTCCTGTTCTGTATTGGTAAGCGCTCTTACGGCGTTGGCAAGCTCATACCAGGTTGCCTCCAGTTCTTTGTAAAATCCTGCTCCTTTTTCTGTAAGGGTAAAATATTTACGTGGCGGGCCGCTTGTGCTTTCTTCCCAACGATAAGATAATAGTTCTGCGTTTTTGAGCCTGGTTAACAGAGGGTACAATGTACCTTCCAGTATGTTCAGGTTGGCCGCTTTCATTTTTTCAATGATATCCGAAGGGTAGGCTTCGCCCTCTTTTATGATAGAGAGGATGCAAAACTCCAGAACTCCCTTACGCATCTGGCTGGCTGTGTTATCAATGTTCATGGCTTCATTTTTTTGACCCTTTCTCAACCTGCTGTCCTGATGGCTGGCAGAACAGCGGGCTGAGTGAAGGTCTTTTCAGAAAATAATTTTTTCATGGCTATACTCTTAATCTTGCCTTTTGACCCTTCCGGGAAGTGGTAGAAAACAAGACCAAAACTTTGCTATACTTTAAGAACTCGTGACAGGATTTAACCGGTTTATCCCCTATCACATCACAAAGATAATAAGTTTTTAGTACTATGCAACACATAATACCATATTTTTTATAGTAGTGGGTGGTGGATAGGAGCCTTTTTGAACGGAAATACCCTCCTGCATTGACTTTTGGCATTAAACATATTTTAAAAATATTTTCAACCATAGGATGAATGGTTATTTTAGACCTATGAATGGCAGGAAATTTAACCATTTTTCGAACCGATTTTGCTGTTTTTGGGATTTTGCCTGTTATATGTTTAATATACCCCTGTATTTACAATATGTGGAAATGGTATGGGCTTAACAGGGAAATACCAAGGAGTTAATTCCCTATAAGTTCCCTACGCCCAGGCCCGCTTCTTAACTTCTACGCATTATTTAAGTATCTTCATTGCCACCCAAAACCTTAAAGCAATGAGAAATCTCTTCGCTTCCTTTTTACAGTGCAGCCTGGTTACACTTTTATTTCTTTGTCCTTTTGTAATCAACGCCCAGACAGATAAACCTGTTGTAGCCATTCCTTATTTTTCCGACCCGGCCTTATCACCGGATGCTACCGAAATAGCTTTTGTTTCGGGTGGCGATATATGGACCGTACCCGCTACAGGTGGAGATGCACATTTGCTGGTATCGCACCCCGATTATGACAGCAGACCCATCTATTCGCCCAATGGTAAATACCTGGCCTTCACATCTACCAGGTCGGGTAATGGCGATATTTATTTACTTGATCTTGGCAGTAATGAATTAAAACGCATTACGTTTGATGATGGTTTTGATGATGCCAGCTCCTGGTCGGTAGATGGAAAATATATCTACTACTCTTCTATCAGTAAAGACATTGCCGGCATGCGTGATATCTTTAAAATAGCTGCCGGCGGCGGTACGCCTATTGCTGTTAGTGACACCCGCTATGTAAGCGAATTCTTTCCCATGCCTTCGCCTGATAATAAAATGCTGGCCGTATCGGCACATGGTGTGGCGGCTGCACAGTGGTGGCGCAATGGCCATAGTCATTTGGATGAATCGGAAATATGGCTGATGAAGGAGAACAATGACTACGAGCAGTTTACCCCCGGCGGCGCCAAGCATTTATGGCCTATGTGGAGCAGTGATGGTAAAGCCATCTATTATGTGTCTGACGAAAGCGGTATACAAAACCTGTACATAAAACCGCTTACGGGCAATGCAAAAAAATTAACCTCATTCAGCAGCGGCCGTGTTTTGTGGCCTACTATGGCCTATAATGGTAAAGCCATTGTGTTTGAAAGGGATTTTAAAATATGGTATTATGATATCGCAAGCGGAAATGCCACGGCAATTAAGATCAATAAGCGGGGCTCTTCATCTACGCCGGTGGCTGAGCACGTAAAACTTACCAATACCTTCAGGGAGCTGGCTGTATCGGGCGATGGGAAAAAATGTGCTTTTATAGCCCGTGGTGATGTGTTTGTTGCATCTACCAAAGATGGTGGCGATGCGGTACGCATTACCGCAACACAGGGTATTGAATCGCAGATAGGCTGGGCAAAGAACAGCAATAGCATTGTATATATTTCTGACCGTGATGGCGCCTCTCATATTTTTGAATACAATTTCATCACCAAAACAGAAACAAGAATAACCAACAGCGAATGGAATGATGGCAGTGCCAAATTTTCGCCTGATGGCAAACTGTTATCTTATGTACGCAACGGAAACCAATTACGGGTAATGAATATAGCCACTAAAAAAGATGAACTGATAACAACGGCTTACACCGGTATCGCTCCCTTCTTCCAATCAGATTATACCTGGTCGTCCGATGGTAACTGGATAGCTTTTGCTTCAATAGGTGCCAACTCATTCAGAAATATAAATGTGGTTGCCGCCACAGGTGGACAGAGCAGGTCGGTAAGTTTTTTACCTAATAGTTTTGGTGGCGATGTTAGCTGGAGCAAGGATGGAAAATTTATTCTGTTTACCACAGCCCAGCGTACCGAAAGTGCATCAGTAGCCAGGATAGACCTGGTACCGCAAACACCTGTTTTTAAAGAAGATGATTTTAAAAAACTGTTTACTGATACTACAGCGAAAAAAGACAGTTTGGCTGCCGCCAAAGCAAATGCCGGTGCCGATAACGTAAAAACCACCAAAGACAAAGAACCGAGTAAGATCGTTTGGGATGGTATAAAAGACAGACTTACCCTATTGCCGCTGGATGTGGATGTAAGCGATCATGCCCTTAGCCCCGATGGCAAAACCCTGGCAGTGATTGCAACACAGGCCGGGCAGGAAAATGTATTTACCTACAGCCTGGACGATCCATCTCCCGTGCTGAAGCAACTGACGACTACAGCCAGCGGCAAAAATTCGTTGCAGTTTGCATCCAATACCGAACTGTATTTTATTGAGCAGGGCAAGCTGCAAAGTGTAAACATAGAAAACAAGCAAACCAAAAACATTGCGGTAACGGCCGAGCTTGATATTGATTTTAATAAAGAAAAAACTGAGATATTTAAGCAGGCATGGGAGCTGCAGAACAAAGGTTTTTACGATCCAAACTTTCATGGCACCAATTGGAACAAAATAAAAACTATCTATGAACCTTTGGCAGCAGGCGCAAATACCATTGATGAGTTACGCAGGATATTAGCGCTGATGGTTGGTGAGCTGAATGCATCGCACTCAGGTGTTTCGGGCACGGTTCCACAATTCAATGTGGGCAAACTTGGTTTGCGTTATGATGCCGCTGTTTACGAAAAAAGCGGCATCTTAAAAATAACAGAAGTGGTAGCCGCAGGCCCGGCAGCACTTGCAGGCGTTCAGGTAGGAGACCAGTTGCTGGCTATTGATGGCATTGCTATTAACAGTGCAGTAAATGCAGATGAGTTATTGCTTAACAAAACAGGCAAGATGGTAACGCTTACTGTTCGCAATGCGGCTGGCGTTGAAACGAGTGCTGCTGTGCGACCTGTTAGCCTTACTGCCGAAAAAAGCTTATTATACAAACAATGGGTCCAGCAACAACGTGATTATGTAAGCAAAAAAAGCAATGGCAAATTAGGCTATGCACATATGTTTGATATGTCGGCAGAATCATTGAATAAATTTTACTTAGACATAGATGCTGAAAACCATGACCGTGCAGGCGTTATCATTGATATAAGAAACAACAACGGCGGTTTTGTAAATGCGTATGCACTGGATGTGTTGTCACGTAAAGGCTATATGAACATGTCGTTCCGCAATATGCCTGCTGCACCGTCCCGTACATTGCTGGGACAGCGTGCGCTGGATGCACCCACCGTTTTGCTTACTAACCAGCATTCTTTATCTGATGCAGAAGATTTTAGTGAAGGGTATCGTAGTTTAAAGCTGGGCAAAATAGTTGGTGAGCCAACCGGCGGCTGGATCATTTACACCAGCAACATTACTTTGTTTGACGGCACGGTTGTTCGCCTTCCCTTCATTAAGGTTACTGATCGTGATGGAAAGAATATGGAATTGGTACCGAGGCAGGTGGATATACCGGTATCTAATCCGCTGGGCGAAAAGAGCAAAGACAGTCAACTTGATAAAGCGATAGAGACTTTGTTGCTTGATATTAGTACTAAGAAATAGGTATGTTAATCTTTTTTTAAGAAATATATTACCTGTAACATTGGCTCCTATATTGTGCGTATATAGTAAACGAGCAATCAATTATGAAATACATTTTTTACACTTTAATAAGCCTGGTTACTTTAGCAAGCTGCAAAACCAGTAAGGATTATTTATCACGCAGTGATAATGATAATACCCTGTTTGATGCCATTAAAACCTTAAAAAAGCACAACACAGATACAACAGCATTAAATGCATTACCGGTTTTATATAACCTGGCGCAACAAAGAAACCTGCGCAAAATAAACAGCTACAGCAGCTCCAGGGAGCTTGGCCACTGGGATAAAATGATTAATGCTTACAGCACTTTACAGGACATGTACAATGCTATTATTGACAATGATGCTGCCAGCAGGGTGGTAACACCGGTTAATTACCAGCAAACCATTTACGATCTTAAGCATGAGGCCGCAGCCGATTATTATGCAGCAGCTACCGGTTTTTTAAACAAGCCGGGCCGGGCAGATGCAAAGCAAGCTTACAACTATTTTAAAAAGGCCGATAAACTGGTGCCGGGCTACCAGGATGCTAAATTGAAAATGGATGAAGCTTATGAGAATGCTATTGTAAACGTGGTTATAAACCCGGTGCAGGATAATTCTTATTTCTTTAATACCGGTTGGGGCAATTACGGCTATAACTACAGCAACGAATATTTTCAGCAAACACTGGTACGGGAACTTAAAGGAACAAACAGCAGCCGCTACCCTGCACGTTTTTACACCGATTGGGAAGCCAGGCGTGATAATGTGCAACCGGATTGGGAGGTAAATCTTACGCTCAGGAATATGAATATACCCAGGCCTCAATCTTATACCTACAGCCGCAATGCCAGTCAGCAGATTGAAGTTGGACGTGATACCAGTGGAAGAATCATTTATAAAACGGTATATGCTACTATTAATATTGCCAGACAATCTTTTACAGCCAATGCCAGTATGGAAATAAATATTACTGATATTAACACCCGTAAAAGTATTGCTTACAACAGTTTTAGAGAAGATTACCGCTGGCAGGAAGAACATGCAACTTATAATGGTGATAGCCGTGCACTAAGTGCCAACGATTGGGCTTTAATTAATAACAGTTATTATAACGAGCCACGTAAAGAAGATGTGTTGAACGAACTTTACCGCAAAATATATCCACAGGTAAAAAACAAAATTACTTATGCGGTTGATTGGTAACGCAGAGTTGGGTTTAGATAAATATCCTGTACACAACCCAGCTCATCAAATACGCCAGGCCCGTCATATAAACCAATTGAATAGCTGGCCATTTCCAGCTACGGGTTTCTCTTTTTACAACAGCCAGCGTACTCATACACTGCATGGCAAGTACATAAAATATTAATAAAGACAAACCGGTAGCAAGGCTATATACTTTGCTGCCATCTTCCCTTACAGCAGCAGCCATTTTCTCACGGAGTGTACTGTTATTCTCGTCGGCATCTTCACCAACACTGTATAATGTTGCCATAGTGCCTACAAAAACTTCCCTGGCGGCAAAAGAAGTTATTAATGCAATGCCAATTTTCCAATCGTACCCCAGCGGGCGTATGGCAGGCTCAATAGCTTTGCCCAATGTGCCGGCAAAAGAACTTTGCAGCAATTCTGTTTTGCGTTGTTTATTTAATTCATCTGCTTTTTGCGGATTATTTTTTATCAGCTGCTCATACTTTGCGGTAACGCCGGCCATTTTTTCTTTAGGCCCGTAAGTACTTAACGCCCACAGCAGCAGGCTTATCATCATAATTATCTTACCGGCATCAAACACAAATATTTTTGCCTTTTCAATCATGGTGGTCAACGCATTCTTCCACCTGGGTGCCCGGTAAGTTGGTAATTCTAAAATAAAAAAACTCCGCTCGGTGCTTTTAATAAACCACTTCATTACCCAGGCAACTACCAATGCCATTACAGTACCCAATAAATACAAACCCATCATCACCAGGCCCTGCAAACTTAAAAAACCAAAATATAATTTTGATGGAATAACCAATGCAATTAAGATAGTATACACCGGTAACCTGGCGCTGCAGCTCATCAAAGGTGTTATCATGATGGTAAGCAGTCTTTCTTTTTTATTCTCGATATTTCGTGCGCTCATAATAGCCGGTACCGCACAGGCAAAGCCGCTGATCATCGGCATTACACTCTTTCCGTTTAGTCCAACTTTACGCATTAATTTATCTGTAAGAAAACTAATGCGGGCCATATAGCCGGTATCTTCCAATACAGTTATCAACCCAAACAAGATCATTATCTGCGGAATAAAAATTACAATGCCGCTCAGTCCTGCCACTACTCCGTTGATGAGCAGATCGCTCCACCAGGTAACAGGCAAGTTGTTGCTAAGCATTCCACCAAATTGTCCAAACACCCATTCAATTCCATCCATTGGATATTTGGCTACCCAAAAAACACTTTGAAACAGCAGGAACAAAACCGCCAGTAAAATAATATAGCCCCAGCGGCGGTGCAGCAGCACATCATCAAGCCTTTCGTTAAAAAGTGCTTTTTGAAGCGGGTCGGCTTCCACAACCGTTTGCTGCATGATGTGCTTGATATGTCCATAACGCTGCATAATTTCTTCGGCCTGCGTTTTGGTAGGATTAAATTTATTGTCAACCTCAATCTGCTCAATCGTTTCCTGCATTCCATCGGCCAGCAAAAAATGCTCATGATTAATGAGATAATGGATAGCAGTGTAACTACTGATCTCGGGGTAATGTTTCTTTACATCGTCAACAGCATTTGATGCCAGTGCGTAGTTATCAATAAAATCACGGGCTGGTGGCTGATATAAATTTCCTACAGATTGATCAATTATTTTTTTCAGTTGCTCAAGCCCTTTATTTTTTCTTGGGTTGATGGGAACGATGGGAACGCCCAGTTCTCTTTCCAGTCCGGGTATATCAATCTGTGTTCCTTTGCGTTTGGCAAGATCCATCATGGTAAGCGCCACCACTACCGGAATATTGAGGTCGATTATTTGAGAGCAGAATAAAAGGTTGCGTTTTAAATTGCTGGCATCGGCTACCAGTACAACCATATCAGGTTTAATAGCTTCATCCTGGTTTAATAAAACCCGGTACGCAACCCATTCATCGGCCCGTTTTGGGTATAAACTGTAAGTGCCCGGCAAATCAATAATGGTTGCTGTAAGATCTTCAGATATGCGGCTTTGCCCCATCTTCTTATCAACAGTAACACCCGGAAAATTACCAACCTGTTGGTTAAGCCCGGTTAAATAATTAAACAGGGAGCTTTTTCCGCTATTGGGATTGCCTACTAACGCTATGTTTATCTTTTTTGCCAAATTAGAGTACAAAAATAACGGTAAACCATTTTACCGGGTTACGAATTAAGAAAGATGCCCTACGCCATGCGGAAATCCTGGCTTTTTAAAGACTGTTACAATTTTTACATTCTATTTACAGATTTAGCAAATCACTAAGTTACCTTTGCGTCTCTTCAACAAACATATATACATGAAAAGGATTCTTTGGTTACTCTTGCTTGTTTCAACTATTTGCCCGGCACAAAAAAGTAAAAAGGCGCAAATAAAAGCACAGCAAAAGGCCGACAAAATGGTTGTAGCCTCGTTGCAGGGCCATATTGGTTTTTTGGCTGATGATAAACTGGAAGGAAGAAGAACAGGATCAGCCGGTGAAAAACTGGCTTACGAATACATCAGCAAAAAAATGGAAGAAGCCGGTTTAATTCCCAAAGGAGAGAATGGAACTTTTATTCAGCCGTTTGATGTAAATGAAGGCAAAGAAATAAAACCGGCAACATCCCTCAGCTTAAATGATCTTACGCTAAAGCTTGATATAGATTATTTTCCGCTGAGCTTTAGTGCGAATGCAAAAGTTACTTCTTCATCTGCTATGGCGCTGCCACAAAGCGAATCTGTTTGGTTTTGGGATTTAAAAGAACCGCTGGAGCAAAATAAAAATAATCCGCATTTCGACCTGGAAGATGCCATTGTAAAAAAAGTGAATGCAGTAGCAGGAAAAGGAGCAGCAGCAATGATTATTTACAACAGCTCAGAAATCAAAGATGACTTGAAGTTTGATCCGAAATCCAAAACAGAAACCGCTAAAATACCTGTGCTTTATATAAACAGGGATATGAAGAAAAGATTTTTAACCGATGAGTTAAGTTTTGTTGATTATAAACTGGAGGTATTGATTGGCGATAAAAAAAGAATTGGCCACAATGTGATCGGATATATAGATAATGGCGCAGCCAACACCATTATACTGGGTGCCCATTACGATCATTTGGGTTATGGCGAAGATCATAATTCTTTATATACAGGAAGTGCACCGATGATTCATAATGGTGCTGATGATAACGCAAGCGGCACTGCAGCGCTGATAGAATTGAGTAAGCAGCTTAAAAATTCGAAACTAAAAAATAACAATTATGTTTTTATAGCTTTCTCCGGCGAAGAGCTGGGATTGTTTGGCAGTAAATATTATACCGAACACCCTACGGTTGATCTTACCAAAACCAATTACATGATTAATATGGACATGGTTGGCCGGCTGAATGACAGCACACATGGATTTACCATTGGTGGTTATGGCACATCGCCAACATGGGGCACCGGGCTTGTTGCAACTGATAAATATTTTAAGATAAATTTCGATAGCAGCGGTACCGGCCCCAGCGATCACACTTCTTTTTACAGAAAAGATATTCCGGTTTTATTTTTCTTTACCGGTGCACACAGCGATTACCACAAACCAAGTGATGATGCTGATAAAATTAATTACACCGGCGAGCTGATGCTGAT
The DNA here is from genome assembly GCA_963715585.1 of uncultured Chitinophagaceae bacterium. GTDB lineage: Bacteria > Bacteroidota > Bacteroidia > Chitinophagales > Chitinophagaceae > Ferruginibacter. The sequence goes on from OY970254.1 coordinate 4,195,349, forward strand.
GAAATACATTTACGGTGTTATTGAAAAGACAAATGATAAAGGCAAGCTGGCTTTTACAAAAACCCGTGAAGCACAACAGGCAGGCAAGCGGAGTTTTAGTGTGAGTATGGGTATAATGCCCGATTATACTTTTAGTGGCGCCGGTGTAAGGGCCGATGGTATCAGCGAAGGTAAACCGGCGGAAAAAGCAGGTTTAAAAACAGGCGATATAATTATACAAATTGGCGATTATAAAATACCAGATGTACAAGGTTATATGCAAACCCTGGGTAAATTTAAAAAAGGAGATGCCACAAAAGTGACTGTGAAGAGAGGGGCTGAAGAAAAGGTATTTGATGTGGTTTTTTAGATAATAAACATGAAATTAAAAATTGACAACGAAGCTTTGGCCGAAGAGTTTTTTGAAGACGCTTCGCTGCTTGGCATTGTTGCGCCCATTAAAGATTACCTGTTTAGCTGGCAGCTTAACCAGTTGCTGGGCCTCGACTTCAGGGTGAATAATGATATTGAGATACAACTTACCAAAAAGCAACGTAAATATTTTTTCAGCATTTATGAATATGCTTTGCCTGCCATCAGCCTTACTCATTATTTGTACAACAACGAAAATGATGGTGAGTATTTGTTACCTGAATTTAAGCACCTTGATTTTTTGTGGCTGATAAAAGGAGACCCTGTTCCGGCAGAAGATCTGAAAGCATTGATACAATCAATAAGAACTTTACCTGGTGTGCAACTGGTTAACGAAATGACGAATGAGAAAATAAAGCACAAGCAGCACCTGATCTTTTAACCCCCTCCGAACTTCGTTCGTTTCCTTAGCAGGGAACCTAAAGGGGAACCGTAGTCTTAGAAAAGTTACTTCTTTTCAATAATTAAACTCATAAAAATCATGTGGCCAGAAATTGACAATAAATTGTACCAGGAATTTATTTTTCCTGATTTTTCAAAAGCATTTGCTTTTATGACCAGGGTAGCAATGGCTGCTGAAAAGATGGATCATCATCCTACCTGGAAAAACACCTACAATAAAGTGGAGATATGGTTAAGCACACATGATGCCGGAGATATTGTAACCGACAAGGACCGTAAACTGGCTGCTATAATTGATAAGCTAACCAGCTAAACTTATTTTGTTTTTATCTCTTTCAGCGTGATAGAAAATCCATTTTTCATCCGCAGGATGATGGGCATTTTTGGTGAATTGGAAAAAGTAAAATAAACCTGCTCTTCAGCGGGAGCATTTGCAGCATTCAGATCGCTGGCAGTAAATTCTTCCACCGTTTCTTTTTCTCCATTTACAATTATCTTTAGTTCTGTAGGGTCTTCTTTAGTAACTCCCATTTTCTTTGGCGTTTCATTGGTGTTCATTTGCAGTATTACGCTTTTGGTTCCTTTGGTAAGGCCGGTAAATGTGTTCTTGCTTATCCATACACTCAGGGTGTTATCATCCAGTATTTTTGCACCGGGTGAGAAATAGTTATACATGGTATTACCGGAAATCATGGCAGGAGCTGTATGCGTAATGGTACCAGTGCTTTTATTATCGTTTGTCATCTCCCAATCAAATACCAAAGCAGGCACCAGTGTTTTAACAGTAACTATAAAATCATATTTCTGTTCGCCAGCCACAACAGCGTAAATAAGTTTTGTACCGGGTTTTATTACTGTTTGCAGATTAACCTGTGCAAAAGAAAAAACAGATGAAACCAATAAACTAAAAAGGATGGATATCTTTTTCATGCAAAATATTTAATACAAGTTTACGATTAGTTTTTAAATGCAGTTTCAGCAGTTTTTTACAGCTGAACAAAAACTGTTTTATCAGAAAGTTCTTTCATTTTACCAATAGGTGTTGCAAAATTTTCCAGCCCGTTTTCTTTTAATAAATTTATTACTGCATCAACCGAGCCTGCATCAACAGCAATTAATAAACCACCATTTGTTTGGGGGTCGGGTAGTAAATTAAATGCTTCCATCACATTCACTCCTTTTTCAAAACCGGTTTTTGTGCTGTAGCTGTTCCAGTTGCGGTAAGTGGCATCGGGTACTATGCGTTGCGCCAGGTACTCTTTTACACCATCAGCAACAGGCAATGTCGAATAATTTATTTCGGCAGAGCAGTTACAACCTTCGGCCATTTCAATTAAATGCCCCAGCAAACCAAAGCCGGTAACATCTGTCATGGCGGTGACGCCTTCAATTGTACCAAGTGCCTCGCCAACTTTATTCAGCTGTGTCATTTGTTTTATCATCACTGCTACATGCTCTTCTTTTATTACGCCTCTTTTTTGTGCTGTAGATAAAACACCAACACCCAATGGTTTGGTCAAAAAAAGCAGATCGCCTGGTTTAGCTGTATTGTTTTTTTTCAGATTTTTTATATCAACCAACCCGGTTACGGCTAATCCAAAAATAGGTTCGGCGCTATCAATACTATGCCCGCCTGCCAAAGGAATACCGGCTTCTTCACAAATTTTACGGCTGCCATCCAAAACTTTTTGTGCCAGTTCTGCAGGTAGTTTTTCAACCGGCCATCCCAGAATAGCCACAGCCAGCAAAGGTTTACCGCCCATGGCATATACATCGCTGATGGCATTGGCGCTGGCTATGCGGCCAAAATCAAATGCATCATCCACAATGGGCATAAAAAAATCGGTGGTGGAAATTAATGCTGTGCCATTACCCAGGTCGTACACAGCGGCATCATCTTTACTGCTGTTGCCAACCAGTAGTTTACTGTTGGCCGGAGCTGCAATATTTGTTTTTAAAATTTCATCAAGTACTTTGGGTGCTATTTTACATCCGCATCCGGCACCACGGGAGAACTGCGTTAGTTTTATTTCTGCTGAGTTATCCATAATTATTTTTCTTTTCGGCGAAACACAATGGCTGCATTCTTTTTTAAATCGCCGCTGAATCGTATTTCATACCTTTCTTTACCATCATACACAATTAATAAACCGGTGTTGGGGGGCAGGCTTCCAAGATTTTCGGCATACATTACAATCTGTATGCTATCGGTAATATCTTTTGTATAAATTGTTTTACGGACCGCATTGGTACTTAAACCAACCATGGGCATAATTACATTGCCATTCATTAACACGCTAACTGTATCGCCATCTACTTCACCATTATCATACAAACTGATAACCAAACTGTCTGATGAATAATTAACCGATTGTATTGTTTCAATGATACGGCTATTAATATTGGCTGCAGGCTGTGCTTTAGCATTAGATTTAGTAGACTTAGTATCAGGCTCTTTTTTTGCATTAACCTGTATTGGCCTCTCTATTGTATCTTTTTTTGTATTGGAATTTTTTGCTACGTTTATCTCTTCTGACTTAACAGCCTTTTCTTTTGCAGCTGCTTTTTCCTTAACTGGTTTAACTTTTACGCTTTTTTCTTCAGCCTGTTTTTCTTTTTCAACCGGTTTTGTTTTTACTACAGGCTCTTCTTTTACAGGTTCAGTTTTTGCAACTATTACTTCAGTGGGTTTTTCTACCGGCACAAAAGAAAGCTCGTCTTTTAATCCCATTTTTTCCAGTTGTTTTACCAATGGGGATTCTTTTACATCTATCTTTCTTTCTACATGGACATAACCGGTAGCTGGTGCATATTGCCGGGTGCGATTGGTTTCAAACATACCGCTTAGCATCATCACATCTTTCTTCATTTCAAAATTCAACACATTTACTACATAAACACCCTTGGGTGGTTTTATGGGATAATTATTTTCCAGCAGTTTCAGATCCTGGGTAATTACTTTATCTCCATCAATAGTAATTTTCAATTTTTTAACTCCAAAATATTCTTTACCATCCAGTATAAAAAAAGTTTGAGAGTAACCAATCAGTTTTCCGTTCTTTTCGCTGATGGCAATTTCGTAGCGGTAATTCATTTCGGTGGTATCATTAAACATCAGTCCGGTCCACAGGCCGGTCATATCAACAGGTGCCGACTGTGAAAATGAGGCTGTGTAAAAAAACAAGGCAACACAAAGAATTATATAGTGCTTACAATATTGCATGATAACAGTTTTTGGGTATTGATTTGTGTATCAACGCCGGTACAGGGTATTTTATTTAAAAGGGAGGAAATATTTTCACGGTTGTACAGTCCTTTATGATACCATTTATCGTAATAAGAGAGTAAAATGCGGAAGCTCTCTTTATAATTATCTTGTTCTAAAAAGTTCAGTGCATTTTTTGCTTCCAGCCCGCCCAGACGCTTTTGAATACGCAGAATGGCTTCTTTTAAAGTTTCCTTTTTTAGTTTTCCATATTCATCAGTAATATAATTCAGTCTTTCTTCAAAAGGAATATCCATAAAATAAACAGGTGCTTTACGCATAGTGTACCAAAGCGCCATGGGTATTTGCAGGTTGCCAATGCGTTGGCTTTCGTCCTCTAAAAATATCTTCGTTGTTCGTTGCAGGTTGTTCGTATTGCAGTCTTTCTCTTCGGTTAACGAACAACCTGCAACAAACAGCGCTTCGCCCAACATATTCTCAAACATCTCCTGTCCTGGTTGTGGCATATTTTCTATTGCCCCAAATGCCGATCCTTTATGATTGGCTAGTCCTTCCAGATCAATTACTGTTTTATTTTCTTTTATTAATTCATGAACCACCAAGGTTTTTCCGCTGCCGGTATATCCACCAATAATATTAAAGTTGTAGTCTTTTTCAAATTGGGCAAGCACCCAATTACGATACGCTTTATAACCACCCGCCAATAAATAAACTTTAAAACCGTATAGATCCAGCAGCCATGCTACGGCTGCGCTACGCATGCCACCACGCCAGCAATGTACGAGCACACAACCCCCTCCGCCTCCGCCAGCTGGCGGAGGAACTTGAGCATTCGAATCAATAGTTCTTTTTAAAAATTCGGCAGCGATACTTTCGGCTTGTTCAACCATTGCTTTCATCTTCACGCCAAAATAATCAAGCCCAATTTTTATGGCTGCTTCACGGCTTTGTTGCTTATAGGCCGTGCCCACCTGCTTTCTTTCTTCATCGGTAAATAAAGACAGGCTGTATGCTGTATGTATATGTGCATGCGTATATTCGCCGGGACTGCGCACATCCAAAACAGGATATTGCTTTGCAAGTTTTAAGAACTCTTCTATGTTTATTTTTTGTATCGGCATTTGATTGAACTACTAAGACACGAAGGCACTAAGTTACACAAAGAAAAAAGCCGCCGAAAAATCGACGGCTCATATTTTTACTTTTGAATTTTTATTTTTTATCCATTCATTGATGTCAAAAACTCTGCATTGTCCTTTGTTCCCTTCATGTTTTTCAACAAGGTGTTAATCGCTTCCTCGGGATTCATATCGGCCATATGCTTACGCAATATCCACATCCGCTGGAAAGTATCTTTATCCAGCAACAGGTCATCACGCCTGGTAGATGATGCAACAATATCAATAGCAGGATAAATTCTGCGGTTCGATAATTTACGCTCCAGCTGCAATTCCATGTTACCGGTTCCTTTAAATTCTTCAAAGATCACTTCATCCATTTTACTGCCGGTATCAACCAGTGCAGTAGCAATGATGGTTAATGATCCGCCGTTTTCTATCTTACGTGCCGCACCAAAAAACTGTTTTGGTTTTTGCATGGCATTGGCTTCCACACCACCACTTAATACCTTACCACTTGATGGGGCAACAGTATTATGTGCTCTTGCCAAACGGGTAATTGAATCAAGCAGTATCACCACATCGTGACCACACTCCACCAAACGTTTTGCTTTTTGTAAAGCCATGGTACTAACACGAACGTGCTTTTCTGCAGGTTCATCAAATGTTGATGCAATTACTTCTGCCTTTACGCTGCGTTCCATATCGGTAACCTCTTCCGGTCTTTCATCCACCAGGACAATCATCAGGTAACAATCCGGATGATTTTCGGCAATGGCATTGGCCAGCTCTTTCAACAACATGGTTTTACCCGTTTTTGGCTGGGCAACAATCAATCCACGTTGTCCTTTACCAATGGGCGTAAACAGATCCATGATACGGGTGCTGTAATTATCTGCCTTGGTTGTAAGATTTAATTTTTCAAAAGGAAACAGTGGAGTTAAATAATCAAACGGCACACGGTCTCTTACTTCTTCCGGCGATTTACCATTGATAGTTTCAACTTTTAATAAAGCAAAATATTTTTCGCCTTCTTTTGGTGGCCTCACACTTCCGTAAACGGTATCACCTGTTTTTAAACCAAATAGTTTTATCTGGCTGGGCGATACATAAATATCATCGGGTGATGATAAATAATTATAATCGCTGCTTCTTAAAAAGCCATAACCATCGGCCATCATTTCCAAAACACCTTCGCCCAAAATCACACCATCAAACTCTATATTAAAAACAGGTTGTTGCCTGGTTTGGTTGTATTGCTTTGCAGGCGCCTGTGTTGATTCTTCCTCACTCATATCGGTTTCCGGTGCCTGGTCCTGCTCATCTTCTGCAGCCAGCATTTGTGCAATGGCAGCAGGTATGGTACTTTCCTGGTCTGTAATGGGTTGCACATCCATTTCCTCTTCTTCAACTTCAACCTGCTTTTTAACAGGCTTCTTTTCGGCTTCGGGTTTTTTGGGTTTTGCAGCAGCAACTGGTTCGGGAGCTCCTGTTTCGGCAGATTTAATAATTCTTTTCCGCTTGGGCTTTTCGCCTTCGTTCTTTTTGTCTGTGTTCATATTAGATTGGGTTTCCAGTATCTTATTGATAAGATCCTGTTTAGCAAGTTTTTTTGCGTTGGAGATGTTATATTGCTCTGCAATATCAAGCAACTCAGGAACGAGCAGGTCGTTCAGTTGTGAAATGTCGTACATAAATAATGAAAAATGATTTTCTTCAAAAATCCCTTCTTAAGTCTGAAAAATAGTGATTGAGAAATTTATTTTGATGGATTTAAACCGCTGACAAAGTATTTGGTTGAAAGACGCTCCTCAGCCTGATTCTGATGCAATATTACGGTGTTTTTTTAAAAAAAAGGAATTTTTTTGGGGGTGAACTGTTAATCTTTGATTGGGCAGATGTGGCGACGCTCCGTTCAAAAGTGGTAATTCTATTGGGCTTTAATTGTGTATTGCACCAATATGATTATACCAATGAAATCCCCGTTCAGACAAACGCTTATCTTTGCAATCCACAAATAATAAATATGTTCAACAAAAGAATCAGAATTAAAGACCTGTTGGCCAGCGATAAAGCCAACTACGAAGCAACCGTAATGGGATGGGTACGAACCTTCCGCAACAACCAGTTTATTGCATTGAATGATGGCAGCACCAATAATAATGTACAGATTGTTGCCACACTTGGTCAGTTTGATGAGGCTTTGTTAAAGCGCCTTACAACAGGCGCCTGCGTTAAAGCCACCGGCGAAGTGATTCCCTCTTTAGGCAAGGGCCAAAAGGTAGAGCTAAAAGCAACCACCATAGAAATACTGGGCGATAGTGATGCAGAAACTTTTCCAATGCAACCCAAAAAACACAGCCTGGAGTTTTTACGGGAAAATGCACACATGCGTTTTCGCACCAACACTTTTGGTTCGGTATTCCGTGTTCGTCATGCACTGGCATTTGCTATTCATAAATTTTTTAATGATAAGGGATTTTTGTATTTACATACACCCATCATCACTGCCAGTGATGCGGAAGGTGCCGGCGAAATGTTTAAAGTAACATCGTTGCCACTGGATGGAACGGCCGCAAAAAATGAAGATGGTTCTGTAAATTTTAAAGAAGATTTTTTTGGCCGCAGCACCAATCTTACAGTAAGCGGACAATTGGAAGGAGAACTGGCAGCAACGGCTTTCAGCGATATTTATACTTTCGGGCCAACTTTTCGTGCAGAGAACAGTAACACAACCCGCCACCTGGCTGAGTTTTGGATGATAGAACCTGAAGTTGCTTTTAACGACCTGGAAGATAATATGAACCTGGCAGAAGCATTTATCAAGTATGTGATAAAATATGCCATGGATAATAATAAAGAAGATCTGGATTTTTTAGCACAACGCCTGGAAGAAGAAGAAAAACAAAAACCGCAAATAGAAAGAAGCGAAATGGGTTTGCTGGAGAAACTAAATTTTGTGGTTGATAATGATTTTGAAAGACTGACTTACACTGAAGCCATCGAAATTTTAAAAGAAAGCAATCACAATAAGAAAAAGAAATTTCAATATTTAATTGAAGGCTGGGGAACCGATCTGCAGAGTGAACATGAAAGATACCTGGTTGAAAAGCATTTTAAAAAACCGGTGATATTAACTGATTATCCCAAAGAGATAAAAAGTTTTTACATGCGCCAGAACGATGATGGAAAAACGGTTGCTGCCATGGATATACTTGCTCCGGGCATTGGCGAAATTGTTGGCGGCAGCCAGCGTGAAGAGCGCATGGACAAACTTACCCAACGTATGGAAGAAATGCATATACCTGCCGAAGAATTATGGTGGTATCTGGAAACCAGGAAATTTGGAACCTGTCCGCATGCCGGCTTTGGGCTTGGTTTTGAGCGCCTGGTACAGTTTGTAACCGGTATGGGAAATATAAGGGATGTGATTCCTTTCCCGAGGTATCCGAAGAGTGCCGAGTTCTAATCGCTGATACGATGATTATTTTTATTTCGCAGATAAAAGGCCGAAGCAGATTGCTTCGGTTTTTTTATAAATATGCTGCAGCCGGAATAGCTATTGTGAAATGTTTTATCAACCTTTGTAATAAAAATGATCATGAAAAAATATATCGTTTTTATTATTGTCCTGTTTTTGGTTTCATCAACCGGTTTGCTTGCACAAATCCGAACATTAAAACAGGTTTTAGAATTGCAAATGCCCAAAACAGCAGATGATGATCTTTGCGGCACCCGTGGTGCAGGAGTTTGCTGGAATCCAACAACACAAAAATATTATGCTGCATTTTGTGGCAACACAGGCTTTCCTATGGCAGTGTTTACGCCTGCCGGAAAAAGAATATCAAGCGACAGCCTTACCACTATGGAAGATATACGTGGCCTCTGGTTCGATCCTTCTATCAATAAAATAATGGCAAACGGTTATAACGATATTGGCTGGATAAATTATGAACTGAACAGTGCCGGAATTCCCACACATTACTACTATAAATTCCTGGGTATGAACCAACCCACTGAGCAAAGTGTAGGTTCGTATGATGCCCGCATGAAGAAAGTTTTATTTCTTAATGGAAGCCAGGTGATGCTGTATGAAAATACCGGCGACATGTTTGTAGACGCTAAAGATTCGGTACAGATACACTGGGGCCGTAGAAAATCGCAAGGCCCCGGCGAAAATGAGCTGGATGTTAATTATGATTATAATACCAATGTGATTGCCTCCAATATTAAAGATGCTGAGTTTGGTTTTTTAAATACGGCAAGCAAGCAAATTGAATTATACAGTTATAAAGAAGGTTATCTGCAAATGACCATAAAACTGCCCGAGACTGCTCCTGTAGAATCGGCCTTTAATTTTGCCTACAGCAATGGTATTTACTGGCTGTTTGATATACCCAACAGAAAATGGATTGGTTATAAATAGGTAATTGTGACATGAAAGCTGACGTTAAATACTCATTGGCATTTGGGGTATGGTTATTGATTATATACAGTACACTAAATAAAACAACATGAGCAATCAAAAAAAATTCGGCGTGTGGATGGATACACAACACGCAACAGTAGTAGGATATGAAAGTGCCGAAACTGAAACATTGACTGTTCTGGCGCATATTACCGGCGAAGCTGTTTCGCCAAGCCCCAGCAATAAGAATGAGAACAACCAGAAACAAATGCTACAGGCAAAATTTTTTAAAGAAATAGCAACACACCTGGTAAATGCTACACACCTGCATGCAACCGGCACAGGGCAGGTACAGGAGCAATTTATTCATTACCTGGCAGAAACCCCTCAGTTTAAAAACACAAAAACAGAAGAGTCTACTGCAAATAAAATGAGTGATGAAAGGCTGATAGAATTTTTTGCGGAAAAATTAAATTAACAACCGCAGCAAAATAATTACAAGCCTGGTTGGCTTTTTTAGCCAATCAGGCCTGTTTTACTTTTTATCTCTTTAATAGCCGCAAATAAAGTATCTAAGTCCTGCTGACTATTAAATGCATTAATAGAATAACGCAGATACACTTTATCTCCATGTCGCATTACCGGTATTTCAATTTTATAGATATCAAAAAAATGGCGGTGCAAATTCTCTGGCTCGGTTGTTTTTATTTCGGCACTAAATAATTGCAAAATAAAATCATCATTTACAGGCGCAAGCGGTGCAGAACCCAACAACTCACAAAATGCCAGAGCATTTTGCTGCACCAGTTTTCTACAATCTGCAGCAACTTGTAGCCAGTTATGATCTTCCATAAACTTAATGGCCGCCGGTACGGTTAAAAATGCCGAGTAATCTCTCGTACCATTCATCTGGTGGTAATCCAAAAAAGTTGAATGAGAAGGGAAGAGCGCATTGTAGCCCCAGCTTACTACCAATGGGTCTATCATATACTGCAATTCTTTTTTTACATACAGGAAAGAACTGCCCTTGGGTGTCATCATCCATTTGTGACAGGCGCCGGTGTACATATCAAAAGGAGCGTCCTGCAAATTCAATGGTACTTGTCCGGGCGCATGTGCCCCATCAACAAAAGTGAGTATGCCTTTTTCTTTTGCAGCGGCGCATATTTCTTCAACAGGAAATCTTAAAGCAGTACTGCTAGTTATATGGCTGATGAAAACCAATTTTGTTTTACTGCTTACTCCTTTAAAAAACTCTGCTACAAATGCAGCTTTCGATTCTACAGGCAACGAAATGGGTTGCTTTACGTAAACAGCCCCTGTTTTTTTACAATAATATTCCCAGGCTTTATCACAGGCGCCATATTCAAGGCTGGTGGTTAAAATTTCATCGCCCGGTTTAAGATTCAAATTTTTTGCTACAGTATTTACCGCATAAGAGGGGTTGGTTACATACACCAGGTCGTCTTTATGGCAATGCAGATAATTACCCAGTGCTTCTCTTGCGGTTTCCAGGTATTTTAATCCGTTTACGGTAATAAACTGTACCGGCTCCTGTTCAAGTTCCAGTTGAAATTGCTGGTATTTTTCAAAAACCGGTTTTGGACAGGCGCCAAAGGAGCCAAAATTGAGATACGTTATATCGTCTCTTAATAAAAACTGTTGTTTAAGATTTTGCATCACCAAATATAATGTCATTTTCTTTTTTGGTGATCAGATAAAATATTTTTGTCTGGCTTTTTAACTCCCAAGCCTTGTTGAACATAACTGGGTTTGTAGTGATGCTGTAAAACTTAAACCGCTATTTTCTTCGGTATGTCGGGATAGGTGTTTATCCGCAAAGATTTATATTCGCTGGCATTATAGCCTGTTACTTTTTTAAACTGTGCCGAGAGATGGCTAACGCTGCTGTAATTCATCCGGTATGCTATTTCACTTAAGGGCATCTCTTCAGAAACAAGTATTGATTTTACTTTTTCGATTTTTTGTGAGATCATAAAATGCTCAATGGTAATGCCGTTCAGTTTTTTAAAAATACTTGCCAGGTAAGTGTAATTGTAATTTAAACGATTGCTCAGGTAGCAGGAGAACTTAACAGCAAGTGGCTCAGCTGAAAAATAAATTATTTCGAAAATGATATTTTTTATTTGCTGAACTAGCTGGTTTTTTTTATCAAAAACCAGTTCAAGACCCGTCTCTTTTAATGCTGCATCTACCTGCATGAGTTTTAAAAACGGCACTTTTTCTTTGAGTAGAATTTCGCCGATCATGATGTCTTTTGCTTCTACTCCAAAGGATTGCAGTATATTATTTACTACAATCTTACAGCGTTGGCTGATCATATTTTTTACGTAAATAATCATAACAATAGTTTTAATAATTAATAGCGGGATAAGAATCGTGCCAAAAATTAAATGCTGCAACCTGCCTCTTAAAAATTTTAACAGACAATCATTTTTATTACAATTTCATTACAATAGAATTTTCAGTAAAAAACCATGTTAAACAGATTAATATATTAACAACCAATTAGTTTAACTTTAAGCATGCCTTTTTATAAACTCATCATCAGTTACCTGCTTACCACCATCGTTTTTTTTACAGTGGATATGACCTGGCTTGGTTTTATAGCTAAGGAACTTTACAAAAAATACCTGGGTGGTTTTTTAAGCGATAAAGTAAACTGGCCGGCTGCCATTATTTTTTACCTCTTATTTATTATTGGCATTTTTTATTTTGCCATACTGCCGGCTGTTGAAAAAAATTCATTGGCCAAAGCCATCATTAGCGGAGCGCTGTTTGGTGTTTTTACTTATGCCACTTACGACCTTACCAATTTAGCTACCTTAAAAGACTGGCCGCTGCCAATTGTTTTTATTGATATCCTCTGGGGAGCAGTACTTACCGGCATTGTAAGCACAGCAGGTTTTTATATTGTAAAATGGGTTGCTTAAATGTTAGCCGCTTTCATACACTGCGTCCTCATCATTTTTGTTTATGCTACTGTTTGGTTTATAATAGCTGTTTATAAAAAAAGAAACGATGTGGCTGATATCGCCTGGGGGCTGGGTTATATTATTATTTGTGGTTACCTTTTTATTATCTATCCTGCTTCATCAGTTTTAATACTTTTATATACATTGGTTATTGTTTGGGGATTGCGGTTGAGCCTGCATATTTATGCCCGCAATAAAAATAAGTCAGAAGACTTTCGCTACAAAAACTGGCGGGAAGAATGGGGGAATTTTTTTTACCTGCGTAGCTACCTGCAGGTGTTTTTACTGCAGGGTATTTTTTTGCTGATCATCATATCGCCGGTAATACATGCTGCCGTGGCAGAATCGTTTCAATGGAATGTTCTGACCTGGATTGGTTTATGTTGCTGGATAATTGGTTTTTATTTTCAGACTGTAGCAGATTGGCAACTGTCAGTTTTTAAATCAACCCAAAAAAACAAGGGATTGATCATACAAACAGGTTTATGGAAATACAGCCGGCACCCCAATTATTTTGGAGAGATATTGATGTGGTGGGGCATTTTTATCATTACAATACCTTTTTCAAACAGCTTTTATTTTATTGTCAGCCCACTAACAATTACACTCTTACTGGCTTTTGTATCAGGCGTTCCCATGCTGGAAAAAAAATACAAGGGCAATCCTGCTTTTGAGGATTATAAAAAACGAACAAGTGTGCTGATACCGCTGCCTCCCCGAAAAAGATAATAAAGACCACAGTCCCTAACTCACCCCAATAATTTTTCCATCCACCACATCAATATTATTTGCCTGTGGTATTTTGGGCAGGCCTGGCATACGTACCATTTCGCCACACACAGCCACAATAAAACCGGCGCCCTGGTTAATTACCAGGTCATCCACATCTATTTTAAAATCACCATCCAGGCCGCTGAGCAATGGATTGTGCGTAAACGAGTATTGTGTTTTAGCCATACAGACCGGCAGGTGTTCAAGCCCCAGCTGTTTTATTTTCTTGATCATATCCTGCGCTTTTTTATACAGCACCACATCTGTAGCACCATAAATGGTGGTAACAATTTTTCTGATCTTGGTTTCAATATCATCGCTTAGTTCGTATGTATGTTGTATGGGTGGCGATGGGTTTTTGCAAATATCCACCACAGCCTGCGCCATTTCCAGCGCTCCTTCGCCGCCATTTGTAAAACCATCATTCACTGCAAAAGCCACTTCTTTTTCGGCGCACCAGTTACGCAGCCAGGCAATTTCTTCAGCAGTATCAAACTGATACCGGTTAAGTACAACCAACACTTTTTGTCCGAAAGATTTGAGTATTGAAATATGTTTTTCAAGATTGCGAACACCTTTGGCAAGCACCGCCATGTCGGGCAGCATCATAGTTTTAGGATCGGCGCCGCCGCTTAATTTTAATGCCTGTGATGTTGCCACCAACACACTCATGGCTGGCTGCAATCCTGCTTTTCGGCATTTAATGTTGAAGAATTTTTCTGCACCAAGGTCGGTTGCAAAGCCTGCTTCTGTTACCACATAATCACCAAACTGCAATGCTGTTTTTGTAGCCATTAACGAGTTGCAGCCATGGGCAATATTGGCAAACGGGCCACCATGTATCATGGCCGGTGTGCCCTCTAATGTTTGTACCAGGTTAGGTTGAATAGCGTCTTTTAGTAAAGCTGTAATTGCTCCTGTTACACCAAGGTCTTTTGTAGTAAACGGTTCGCCAGCAAAAGTGAAACCGAGTAAAATGTTATCGATTTTTTTACGCAATTCCTCCAACCCTTCCGATAAACAAAGCACTGCCATAATTTCGCTGGCCGGTGTAATTACAAATCCTGTTTCGGAAGGAATACCATTATTGGGCGTATCCAATGCGGTAACAATTTTACGCAGCACCCGGTCATTTACATCCAGGCAACGTTTCCATAAAACCGTTTTTATACCCTCGGGTTTACCACGGTTATAAAAACGAAAATTATCCAGCAACGCTGCCAGGTTATTATTGGCTGCGGTAATGGCGTGAAAGTCGCCGGTAAAGTGCAGGTTAATTTCTTCCATGGGCACCACCTGGCTGTAGCCTCCGCCTGCAGCGCCACCCTTCATACCAAAACAGGGGCCCAGCGAGGGTTCACGCAAAGCCAGCACCACTTTCTTGTTTAGCTTATTCAACCCATCGGCCAGACCTACCGAAGTCGTTGTTTTGCCAATACCCGCCTTGGTTGGTGTAATGGCAGTTACCAATATCAGTTTTGAATTGGCTACTTTTTTTTCATCAAAACTTCGAATGTCTATCTTGGCTTTATACCGGCCATAAGGTATCAGCATTTCTGGTGGCAGTCCCATTTTTTCTGCAATGGCAGTTATTGGCTGACTAATATTTTCCTGGGCAATTTCATAATCTGATTTCATGGTTTGTGTTTTTTATATAGAAGCATAACGAATATAATAAATCAAGGTAAGATTTTCAGGCATAAAAATTTATAAAAGGTGCTCATTGTTTTACAAGCTTAAATCAACTAACTTTCTGAAATGCTTCGCCTTTTTTTAAAGCTATATTGGAAACTTTTTGGCTGGAAAATATCCGGCAGTTTCCCGTATCAGTATAAAAAAATAGTTTTAGCTGTTGCGCCACACACACATTGGGTTGATGTAATGGTGGGCCTTGCTGCAAGGCAGGCGCTTAATATTCCGCAGGCAAAATTTTTAGGTAAAAAAGAATTGTTTGTTTGGCCACTTGGGTGGGTACTACGCAAACTGGGTGGCACGCCGGTTGACCGTTTTAGCAAACACGGCATGGTTGACCAGGTTGTTGCGTTATTCAATAATAATGAGACTTTCATGCTGGGCCTGTCGCCCGAAGGCACCCGTAAAAAAGTTAACACTTTACGTACCGGCTTTTACCATATTGCAAAAAAAGCAGGCGTACCAATTGTACCTATTGGTTTTGATTATGCAAACAAACTTGTGGTAGTTGGCGATGCTTTTTTTGCCGGCGATGATGAAACCGCTGATCTAAAAAATATCATTGGTTTTTATGCAAACATAAAAGGTAAAAGGCCCGGGTTAGATTTAAGGCATTTGAAAACAGCCCCATAAACTACATTATTGCTCTGTATAAATTTATGCCTAAATTGAAATTATAAAAAGCTTTTTAACCCGGTATAAAATTATCCGATGCAATCAAACCCCGTTTCGCTAAATACAAAAAAAAAGTTTGACCGTTGCCTGCAGTCCCTGAAAAATATTGCAGCCAACATGGATAAGGAAGCAACCCTTATTAAAAAAGATTTATTGCAAACACTCAGCAGCATGGCTTTGCCTGCCGGTAAATATTTACCTGTTTATAACGAGACTTTATTGTTTTTATGTGCTTACGCAGGCAATGCCGGTTTACGCAGACTTGCCGAAAATGAACTGAGTAGAATTGCCCTGCACCTGAAAAAAAATTACCGCACCATTAAAAAATCCCTGCCCGAAAATTCGGGACTGCCATTTACAGAAACCATCACCAGTTTTTCGCCAGATTTCCTGGGTTGGTCATTGCAGCAAAAAGACTTTACGCTTCATTTCGATTCATTCTATAATCCAAAACTAACATTGAATGAAGTACTGAACATAACACTGCCTTCTTTATTAAAAGCCGAAACCACGGCCGGGTTAAGCCCCGAAGATCTGCTGGAAGTGCTGGGTCTGAAACCCAGGCAGTACCTGGATTTTGTACATGGTCAGCTAGAAGCACTAAAAGAATATCCGCAGGCAAAAGATCTTTTATCTGACGGGCTTAATCTTTTTGTACAGGTTATTCCCAAAAGCAAACAGTTTTCCCGTTCCTATAACCGAATACCGCATCAGCCTGTTTATTATCACCAGGATATGCTGAAACGATTTGATCATGAGCAATTGATGAATGAGCCACTGCCGCATGAACCCGTAGCACCAGAAAAAATTATGGGCATAAGCGGAAAAGAGCAGCTGGTTAAAGTGATTAAATATGCCATGTCGCTAACAGAGCGGGAGATTGATCCTGCCACTTATCTGCAGGAAGATTCGATGCGGTACATTGTTTTGGAAAGAGGTTTAACCATGGCCATTTATGGTATGTATCCCGAAAGGCAATTGCCGCTGGAAACCTATATGGGCTTTACCATATTTAAAAATGGATTGCCCGTTTCTTACGGCGGTATGTGGGTATTTGGTAACAGAACCAAAGTTGGTTTTAATGTTTTTGAACCTTACCGGGGCGGAGAATCGGGTTATTTATTGTGCCAGCTGATGAGGGTTTTTAAACAGTTATTTAATATCAGTTATTTTGAAGTAGAGCCTTTTCAATTTGGCGCCGATAACGATGATGCCATTGCCAGCGGTGCATTCTGGTTTTATTACCGGTTTGGTTTCAGGCCGGTAGATAAAGAAATATTTAAACAGGCAGAACTGGAGCAGCAAAAAATAAAGAGCCGGAAAAATTACCGCAGCAGCGCCAAAACACTGGTTGGTTTTACAGGTGGAAATATTGCCTTAAACCTGGGCAACAGTATACCTGCTGATGTAAGTCAAATTTCAACACAGGTTTTAAACTGTATAAAAAAAGATTGGAAAAACAATTACCAGCATGCCCGTAAACAGGCGGTTGAAAGTTTTTGCAACCTTGTACAACTTAACATCAGCAGCCTTTCTGCAATAGAAATAAAAATTTTGGAAGACCTTGCCCTTTGGGCAATGGCCATGCAGGTTACCAATAAACAAAAGCTGCAACTGATGAAAGAAATGGTTTTCACATCAACCACAGATATTTATGCATACCAGGATTTGCTGCGGAAATTTTTTGAAAACTAATATCCGGTTATCTCATCTTAAATGTACTCCAGTCTACACCAATACGGAAGGTTTGATAAATACGCCCGCCTTTTAAACTGCCACCATAATGATTGGTTGCCGAGTGAAAAGCACCCGAAGGATAAGCAACCATGCGGTTATAGCGGTAACCGGCCCTGTCAATTTCAATCCATTTGCTGCGGTCTTTACTTTCGTATTCCAGTTGATTTTTAAGGTCGGCAAATTTCATTTTATGTTTTCTTGCAGCAGCCGGTGTAACCGGATCAATTAACCCTGTTTGTTTATGCATCCACAAAGAAGTACCGCAGTGTAACGGAATACCGGGCGTTAAATAAACCACCACCGTAATATCATTATAAGGTTCATCAGAATGAACTCCGGGAATTTCTTTTCTTTTCCCTTTGGCAAAGCCTTGGTAAAAAACGCCATTTTCCTCAATGGGGTCCGTATCCCAACGGGTAATTTTTATTCCCAGTATTTTTTCCAGCCTGGCTTTTATTCCTTTGGGATGATAAACATGTGTACTTCTGAAACCGGTTACATGCTCAGGTTCATAAAAATCCGACTTCAGCGCCGCTTGATAAACTTCATCCGGGTTAGGGTAAAAATCATCTTTCACAATTAAAAAACGTGGGTATATTAACTTTTCCATTGCAGTAATTTTTAGATATTATTTTGGCGAATCTACTTTTAAATGTAATTCAATTTTTTGAACGTTTTCATCTTTGGCAAAACAACAACCTGCCCAATTCATTTTCCTATTGCTTACTTTTGAAAAAACAAATACAATGATCTCTTATAATACCAAAGACTGGTTTACATTCATTTTTAAATTTCATAAGGCAGATACCTTTCGTAAACTCTTGCCGCTGATCGTTGCCATCAGTATGTATGCCGGTACTATTGTGTGGCTGGAACTTGTGTACTGGAAACTTTCCGAATCGAGTTATGTAAAAAATATACCCATCATGCACGGCCTGCTTGGGTTCGCCATTTCCATGTTACTGGTGTTTCGAACCAACACAGCTTATGACCGCTGGTGGGAGGGACGCAAACTCTGGGGCAGCCTGGTAAACAACAGCCGCAACCTGGCCATGAAACTGCAGGCGATATTACCTGTGGATGATAAGGAGCAACGTGCCTTCTTCAGAAAAATAATTCCTTCTTATGCCTATGCGCTGCACAACCATTTGCATAAGGAACAAACCCGTGTTGAGTTATTTGAGGGTGAAGAACACAGCCATTTTTTTAATGGTATCGATCATGCAAAACATATTCCCAACCAGATAGCCATGCTTATGTACCAACGCATACAGCAACTTCATGAAGCAAAAAAAATCAGCGGCGAACAGCTGCTGTTCTTAAATCCCGAACTGCAATCTTTTACCGACATATGCGGTGCCTGCGAACGTATCAAAAACACACCCATCCCTTTTTCTTACAGTGTGTTCATTAAAAAATTCATTTTCTTTTATATTATGACGCTGCCTTTTGGTTATGTTTTCCAACTGGGTTTTTATGTAGTACCTGTTGTAGCTTTTGTGTTTTATGTTTTGGCAAGTCTTGAATTAATTGCCGAAGAAATTGAAGACCCTTTTGGCGGAGATGAGAACGATGTACCTACAGCACTACTGGCTAAAAATATCCACAGGCATATAGCAGAAATTATCTGAGGCGTTTCGGCAATTACTTAATTAGAGGTTGGTGCCGGATGAAATATTTTCAGCAACAGCTCATACAACTCCGGGTGTTTTTCTTTCAGCAGATCGGGCCGTTCAAAAAAATATTCAGATACCACGGCAAAAAATTCTGCTTCGTTGGTTGCACCGTAAGGGTTAATATCCGATTGGTCATCAATGATCTCTTTTATTTTTTCCTGCATCAGCTGCAGCCATGGTTTTATGTATTGCTTTAGCAGTAAGGATTCCGGTAAGCCATCAATTTCTCCATCTGTTTTATCAATAAGGTGTACAAACTCATGTATGGCTGTATTGTTTTTGCCGGTTTCATTTAAAAAAGCCTGCCGCAGTTCAAACTGCGATAAGATCATCACCTGGTTCATAGCACCGGTGCCCACCATGCCCAAAATATTTCTACCCTCGCCCTGCTGTTCAAATTCATGGTCAAAAGAATCGGGATACAATAACACTTCATTCAGGTTTGGATACTCCCATCCCGGAAAATTAAAAATAGGGATGATGGCGCTGGCCGCAATGAGCACTCTGTCAAGGTCTTCAACAACAGTTTTAACACCGGTTATTTTTACCTGCGTTAAAAAGTGAGTAGCTCTTACTTCAAATTCAGTTTGCCTGCTTTTATTTAATTGCTGATAAAAAGGAACCTGCTCCTGTAAAATATTTTTTAGCAGAACGGGTACCGGCTCTGTAACTTTTACTTTCTTTTTTTGCAGGAATTTAACCATGTAAAAAATTACCAGTACAAAAATGAGGAGGATGAATATCTGCATAGCGGTATAAAAAGAAATCAATAACATTATTTTTTGGGAGCCCTTTTAATAGGCTTGCCATATTTTTTCATCATCCGGTCTTTCTTCCTTACAATAAAATTCACTTTGCTGTTCTTAGCCGATTTTTCATGAAAGGCCGGGCCACGCTCTTCCGCTTTCGGAATTTTCAACTGGATCGTCTTCATAAAAACTTTTGGCTTTTCATCTTCAGTAAGTTCATCAGAGATGACAAGATTTTCAGGCAGGTCAACTTTTGTTACCGGTTGCTTCATCAGCGTTTCAATTGCTTCCTGTAAAGGTTTTTCTTTTTCAGTTATAAAACTGATAGCGATACCTTTTTTATCGGCCCTGCCGGTACGGCCAATACGGTGTATATAATTTTCCGGTACTTCGGGCACATCAAAATTGATAACATGTGTTACTTCGGCAACATCAATTCCTCTTGCAACAATATCGGTTGCAATGATAAAGCGGTAAACACCTTCGTGAAATTGCTTAACCGTATTAAACCGGTGATTTTGTTCTTTGTTTGAATGTATCACACCAGCTGTGCCCGGAAACTTTGCTTCCAGCTGTTCATACAAATCGTCGGCCAGTTTTTTTGTACCCACAAAAACCAACACCTTGGTCATGCTTTCATCATCAGTTAACAACAGGTGCAGCAAATTTACTTTTGTGTAAAAATTAGGCACATCATAATAAGCCTGTTCAATATTTTCAAGCGGGGTACCGGTTGGTGCGGCTTCCACTCTTTCAGGATCATTAAAGTAAGTGTTCATCAGGGTTTCCACTTCATCGGTAATGGTTGCAGAAAATAAAAGGTTCTGCCGCTTTTCCGGCAAAAGATCGAGTATGTTTTTTATCTGCGTTCTAAAACCCAGGTTAAGCATTTCGTCCATTTCATCAATCACCAGTTTTTTAATGCTCTTGGTTTTAAAAGCGCCATTCAATATCAGATCGTACAGTCTGCCCGGTGTTGCCACCAGCAAATCTGCACCGCCCTGCAAATCTTTCCATTGCGTATTAATATTTACACCGCCGTAAACCGGTATTGCCACCACACTCATGTATGTTGTTAATTCTTTTACAGATTCCACCACCTGCACTGCCAGCTCCCTGGTAGGCACAATAACCAATATTTGCGGGTTTTTATCTTTACTGAATTTCCAAAGCCTGAGCAATGGCAACAGGTAGGCAAAGGTTTTACCGGTGCCTGTTTGTGCAATACCACAAACATCACGGCCACTCATTACCACCGGAAAAACTTTGTGCTGAATGGTGGTTGGAGTGGTATAACCTCTTTCATCCAGCGCATTGAGCAAGGCGGTACTTAAATTTAAATCACTAAACTTCATACAATAAATATATGTTGCGAAGGTAGTTTTAAATTATTTGAGGGGTTTTGCTGAACCGTTAAACCCAAAATACCCTGCGGCCCTTATTCATGCCGGCTGATTTTTTTGTAATTTTAAAACGAAAATTTGTAAATATGAAACAGCTGATTGCTACTTTGGTTTTATGCTTCTTTATAAACTCAACTGTGCTTTGCCAGGACTATGTGGTTGATTACCCTTTAAATAATGAATATACCCTGGTATATAAAAAGCTACCTCCTGCTTCGCCTTTGCAAAAAGCCCCCGAAAAAACATACGGCGTAATTAACAGCGAAAAAAAACTGGTTGTGCCTATGCTGTACAAAAGCATTATGCCAAGCGGCGAAAATGACATTTTTATTATTAAAGATGGTGCAGATAATGTTGGTCTGTTTTCAGTTGCTGCACAAAAAGCAATTGTTGAGCCAGCATATTTTGATATTGAGGCATACCGTGAAGGTCTGGCTGTTGTAAAAAAAAGAAAGCCTGATTATGGTTTTTCATGTGGGGCTGTTGATCTTAATGGCGCTGTCATTATTCCGTTTGAGTACGATTACCTGGGAGGTGTAAGTGAGGGCCTGATTAATTTTCAAAAAGAAAAAAAAGCTGGGTTTATTGATAAGACAAACAAAATCATCATTCCTGCCATGTATGATAATTTAGCTGGTTTTAGTGAAGGGCTGGCAGCTGTTAAAACTATTCCAGAAGGTAAGTACGGCTATATAGACAAAAATAACAACATGGTTATTGCTGCTAAATATGAAGATGCAAACTCTTTCTACAAAGGCTTTACTTCTGTTGCCAAAATGAAAGGGTATACTATGGGTGGTGCAGGTAAGCCAACTGTAACTGTGCCCAATCAATGGATAGTAATTGATAAGACCGGAAAGGTTATTCAGGAAAGATCATTTGACAAGGTATCGCCGCTGAATGCCGGCGGGCTTTTCATCATTGAATCAAACGGCAAAAAAGGAACGATGAATACGCAGGGTATGCCTATACTGCCGATGGAATACAGTGATGTAACTATAGATAAAGCGGGTTACACTGTTTTTAAAACCATCGACACAAAAAAATATGGCATGATGAACAACACAGGCTCTATAATCGTTGCGCCAAATTATGACTATGTTTCAGCTACCACAGCCAACAGGTTTTATGTAATTCAAAATGGAAAATATACCGTAGGTGATGTAAACAATAATGTTTTTATACAGCCCGACAGTGCCAGCGGTGTTATACTTGGTAAAAAAAGGATTGTTTATTACTATAGCAACAAAGTGAAAATTTTTGATTTGAACGGAAACCCACAAAAAACGTTTACTGACCTTAATTTAAAAAGCTATGGCCACAGCCTTAGTGAAACAGAAGATTCGATTAAACTGAATACAGATAATACAGCGCAATTAATTAACCTGGCAACCAACACAAAAAAAACATTGTCATTTGGCGAAGTTGGCGATTTTAATGAGGAAGGTATTTTTATCGGCAAACAAAAACTTTACGATTTTTATGATTACACCGGCAAAAAATTAAATACAGAAAGTTATTACTCGGTTGTAAACTTCAGCGAAGGTATTTGTGCCCTGCAGGTAAGCAGCACTTCGGCACCAATGCTTGCCGATAAAACCTTTAAAAAAATAAAAGATCTCACCACTAATTTTCAGGGACCATATTCAGAAGGGCTTGCTTATGCAACCAATCCCCAATTGGGCAATATTTATTACCTGGATAAAAAAGGTAATGAGGTGTTTAATTTAAGCGCTAAAGAAGGCGGTAAGTGCAAGGATGGACTTATTGCTGTTAAAGATAAAAACAACAAATATTACCTGGTAAATAAAACCGGCAAACAAATTAACCCAAAAACCTGGGATGAAATTGGTGATTTTGCTGATGGCCTTGCTTTGGTAAAGGAGAACTCAAAATGGGGCTTTATAGATGTGTTGGGTAATAAGATGATTGATTTGAAATTTGATGTAGCAAGCAGTTTTACAAATGGTGCGGCCATTGTAAAACTAAACGACAGGTTTTTTCTGATCAATAAAAAAGGCGAGCCAATTAATAACAACAAATATGAAGCGGCCGGTGTTCCTGCTAATGGTACTTTTCCTGTTCAGAAAGATGGAGTGGCCGGACTTATAGACAGCAAAGGAAATACCATCATTGATTTTAAATACAACAGCCTTATGTATATGACAGAAGAAAGGATATGGGCTTCAAAAGACGGTAAGTGGGCGCTGCTTGATAACAAAGGAAAAGCACTAACTGAATTTATTTACCAGGGTGCTTATGATTTTTCAAATGGTTATGCCAGGGTGATGCTGAATGATAAAGCAGGTGTTGTAGATAAAACAGGTAAATTAATTGTGCCGACAGAATACAAATCGCTCGGCTCAATTTATAAAAACACCATACTGGGTATTAAGCCTGCTGAAACGGTTTATTTTAGTTTGAAATAAAATCTGCGGTAATTAAATGGAAGCAATCAATTTACTTATTACACTTGTTTCAAAACCCTTCTGCAGTAAATGATCCTGTAGTTTTCTTTTTTTAATAAAGATGTTTTTTTCTGCTTTGAGTGTTTTTAATTTTTGCTCAAAGAGTTTTTCCAGCGTTTTATTGTAATCTCTTTCATCAATGGCAGCTAAAGCTTTTTTTATACAATACTCACTTACCTGTTTTTGTTTAAGTGCATATTTAATTTTAACCCTGCCCCATTGTTTTATCCTGAATTTTCCTCCTGCAAACTGAATGGCAAAGCGTTCTTCGTTCAGGTAATTATCGCTGATGAGATCGCTCAGTAATTCATCAACTTCTTTTTTATTCATCCCCAGGCTGTACAATTTTTCTTTTACCTCGCTGTGGCAGCGCTCCTGGTAGGCACAATATTGCTTTGCTTTTTGAAGGGCATCTTCCTTTGAGTGATACTTGTTGTTCATTGGGGTAAAAGTAAAAAATAATACCACAAATGCACAAAGGTCACAAAGCGATCTCTTCTTTGTGTTTTTTGTGTCTTTGTGGGGAAAAATTATAGCAGCTTAATCTTGTTTTTTAGGTTTCCTATTTTTATCCGGGTTTACAAAAAAGATAAACGGGTCACTTCTGCCTTCGCCATTACCATCGGTTCTGGTAACCGGGTTGTGGTCTTTATCCAGCGATTGTATAGTCCATATAAAAGTGGGAAGCTTTTTTGTCTCATCATCATACGGCAAAAAAGTTAACTGCGGCTGCCAGATGAATTGCGTAGCAGCTAAAATTTCTTTATCCAGCAAGGGTTGGTTACTTCTTAATGCCTGCACCGGGCTTTGTGATGGCAGCACTTCAAAAACCTGTATGCGATATGTAACAGGTGATGGTTGCGTAGGCACTACCGGGCTCCATCTGAAGATGATCGCAGTTTGCGCCTGCTTTGCATCCATCACTTCTTCATTATATGGCTTCATCAAAATGGGCAATTGTGTTGTAGCCAGGTAAAAATTTTTGCATTGCACTTCGCCTGCCGGGGCAAAATCCACAGGCCGCACCGGTTGTACACAAATGGTATAATTATCAGCAGGCAGTTTGCCTGTTCTTTCTAAAGATGTTTTGTATTTGCCGGTAAACACCATAAACTCAAGCGGCATTACATCGTTGGCAACCAACACAGATGTACCGGCAGAGTTTGGAGTAAATAAAGGTGTTTTGGCAAGATCGGCCGATCCTACAACAGTTCCATCCAGTGTTTTAATTTCAGTTTTTAATTTATACTGAAATCCAGGGGGAACACCCTGGGCTGATGCGATCGCTCTTAATACTTCCTGCCTGTTGCCCCACTCCGATAATTGTGCAGGCGGCTGGGCATTAACTATTAAATTTAATTTTATCTGTGCCATGGCTGTGGCAACAATAAAAATTGCGATGGCGGTTGATATTAGTTTTTTCATTTTTCTTTTTTTGTATCAAAACGATATTGAAAACCTGTGCGGCAACCAGTTTCTACATAGTTGGCGCCGTTGGGAATTATTTCGTTTCCGTATTTAAAATAGTTGGTGGTCAGATAAGTATTCCAGGTTAATTTCTTTGTTAACTTAAAATCAATATTGCAACTGGCAATTAAATTATTGCTGTTGCTAAAACTGTTTAGTTTGCCCAGTGTGTACTGCAATTGCCCACGAAGCCGCATTTTCTTTTTGGCTGCCTGCATACTTAATGCAGCGCTGAATGTAGCCAGTGTAATTTTTGCACCGGGTACATTGTTATAAAAATACAGAATGCTGAAGTCGGGCGATATTTCCTTCTCCAGGTATGTAGGTACATAGGTAAGCAGGCCAGTGTGTGTGTTGTTGGATGTTGTAAGGCCGGTCATCACATCACGCTCATCATACTTACTGTAATTATAACTCATGCTTATCAGGTGAATAATTTTTTTACCCGTAAAAGTAAAAGTTGGGTTTATCCCCAGGTCGTTGCTTACATTTTTTATGCCATAAGGATTAAGTCCGCTGGCGGCCTGAAAACCAAAATTATTGTAGTTAATATTTAAACTGAATTTATCGCTGAACTGTGTAAACCAGTTGAGATTGCCGATAAACTGTTTTGCTTTTAGTGCCGTGTTGTTTACATTATTTACCCGCTGGCCCAGGCTGGCAACTATATTCATTTTGTTTTTCCAGGTATTGATACGGGTGTTTAAAGTATAATCAAGCCGGTCGCTTTGTAAAAACGGATAGCCGATTGTTTGAAACCCGGCGCCCAGGTATTTAACCATTACACCCAAATCCAGGTTTTTGCCTTTTTTTCCAACAGCTGCCTGCGCAGCAAAGTCGGTAATGGTAGATGTGTGTGCCTCAATAAAAGGTTTCATACTTTTTAAATTGGGGCTTAATGGTGTTGTCAGGTCTTTGGTAAAAGTTGATTGGGCTCCTTCGGCTTTAAAATAAAATCCTTTATCAAGATACAGATCGGATACCAGGCTTATCACAATACCTTCCTGCGGCCTGATGGTTATTGGCGGCGGCGCAGCAGATGCAGGCACATCTTTTCCTTTGGCAAAATTCAGTGCAAATAAATATTTGCCTTCCTTTTCTGTACCTATCTGTGCCATCCAGTTTCTTCTTTTGTAAGCACCGGTAACTGTTGGTGGCCCAACAACATAATTTATTCCCTGTTGTGAAATACCGGTGAAGAATTTAAAGAGAAATGTTTTTGGCCTTAAATCAACCCCAATACCAAATATCCCGATATCGCCGGTTGAAAGTTCAGAGTATTTTAAATACTGCGTACCCAGCTGCAGCTCGGCCCATTTGTATTTTGGGTTGATACCAAAACTATTCATGGGGTTGGTGATGAACTGGCCAAAGCTTGGTTTTTTAATGCCAGCATACGGCCCTGCAAAATTGGTAGGTATGGCGGCAAAATTAAAATTAAACGGCAGGCTGAAATTTTTACTGAACTTAAATGTAGGTGTAAAATTAAAGCGTACCTGATTCCAGGGCCTGCGTGGCTGGTAGCCCGTCCAGCCCGATGGGCTGCGGCTAAGGCCATACCCTTCGTAGGTTACACCCATGGTCCCGCTTATCTGTAATTTTTCTTTTACCTTATCTTTTGCTTTGTTAAGTAACGAATCTGTTGTTACCTGCGCAAATGATGCAGTAATAAACATGCAAAGAAAAAAGCTGCCGGTTATTATTTTTTTTCTCATCATAAAATCGGTTTGGGTTTTAACCAATGAGTATTTTATTTTTTCTTGATAACAAAATCAAAACACGCAATCACTTCACACTCTTTACAATCCTTATCCCGGAAAGTAAATTTAACACAGATCTTTCCTTTCAGCTCACAACAATCAATTGCAGGCACCGGCGGTAAAATAAAGTTCATGCCAATGTTTGTTCCGTTTGGTATTGAAATCGGGCTGCCGTTATTCCATATTACTTCTCTTGGATTTTTATATGCATCGGCTCCGCTGCCGGTAAATGAAGCCACTGTTGTTCCGCCATACATGGTTATTAAACCCGGCGCAGCGCCTATATTTGCTGCAGATGCAATGCTTGCCCAGGTAAACGGCAGGTTAACACACTTCATACACTCTTTACCAAAATTATCGGTAATGTCATAGCTAACCACATTAGCTCTTACTTCAGTAATACTGGCCAACGCCAAACCGTTAATGGTAAATGTTTGTGCCGCAACAGTTGCATTAGGTATCTGTGTATAATCATACTTAACAGTTCCTGTTGTTGCTTTAATATCATAAGGGCAGCAATCTTCTTCTTTACAATCTGTTTTAAATTTAATTACGCAACTATCACAAAGTGTAGTGCCGCACCAGCCATACATGGTTAAAGTATAGGTGCCATTTTGAATGGGTGTAAATGTAAGCGGTAAGGTTCCGGTGGTTGGTCCGCCGGTTGGCCCTTGTAAAGAATAGGTTACAGCTCCATTACATTTTGCATCGGCACATAAATAATTGGCATTAACAGTAACCGTTGTTTTACATTTTACATCGTACTGCTGCCCGCATTTAAATGATTTGGTGTTGTTGTCAATGGTAACAGTTTGCTCTCCCCACTTACTGCCCTTACAGTCACAGGCTACACAGTTCACTTCAAATTTTATGATACAGGTATCACATATTTTATCGCCGCACCAGCCATACATGGTTAACACGTAAGTGCCGCTTTGTGTAGGTGTAAAACTAAATGCAGGTGGCATAGTTCCTGTTATAGGTGCACCACTTGGGGGTTGTAAACTATAAGTAACTTTTCCGGGGCAGGCAGTATCCTTACATAAATAACCTGCGTTAATTGTGTAAGGTTTATTGCAATCGAGTTTATATGTTTTATCGCAGTTTATGCTGATGGCATTAGGATCATCAATAACCACCGCCTTGCCTGATTTGGCCAGGGCAGGATTATCTTTATCATCTTTCGGGTTCTTAATATCTTTACCCTTGGTTAAAGTAATCTTATCCCACTTGCTTTCTTTACAATCGCACTCGCAGTCTTTAATATATAGCTGAAACACGTTCGAGGTATCGGTACAGCCGTTTAGCGTAACTGCAATAGAAATATTGTGCATGCCTAATAAGGGTACAAGTGTAGCTGTATTAAGTGTATTACATGGTGATGGTTGCGGAGATATAGGAACTCCATTATCTAACCAAACAATTGTATAGGCGGTGCACACTGTTTGTCCGGGTCCTAATGGCAATGGTGGAATGATATTGATTGGTGCATCACTGCAAATGGTATCGCAGCAGGAAGGGAACAGGCTCAAATCGGGACCTTCATTTATAAATACAGAATTAGACATAGCCGAACAGCCTGTATTCATATTTGTAACAATGGCATTGTAAGCTCCCGGTGCAGATACATTTATGGTATTAGTGGTTGCGCCGTTATTCCACAAATAATTATACCCTGCGGGTGGCGCTGTTGCTGGTGTAGGTACAGCCGTTAAAGAATAAACATTACCCGAACATAAAGTTCCGCCCGGCGCATTTACAATTACCGTTGGGCTGTTGGTTGCATAAATACACAATGTATCATAAGCCATACATCCATTTGCATCTATTACCTGTAAAAAGATCTGGTAATTACCTGCAGCGGTTATGGTAGCTACGGGATTGTAAATATTATTAAAATCGAAAGTCACACTGCCACTATTAGCACTCCAGTTATAAGTTGGATAACCACTCACTGTATTAGACAGGTTTATCGTTCCGGTTCCGGTATTTGCATTGATGCATACAGCTGAGTTGCCTTTGATTTTTGCAATTGGCTTGGGATACCAGCTTACTGTAACCGTGTCTGTTGTTATTACACAATTGCAGGCAGGGCTATTGCCTGTAAGTACTGCATAATAGGTACCATAGTTTGTTGCGGTTAACGTTGTTGTATTTGTTCCTACCGGATTACCATTATTATACCATTGAAATGTATAGGAAGAAAAAGTTGAGCACATGGTATTGCCATTGGCATTGATTGATGCCGTTAATGTTACCGATGTACCCGGGCAAATGGTTACCGGGTTTGGAGTTATGGTAACTTTTGGTTTAGGTTGAATAGTAACTGTACCTGTTTTAATTACTGTACAGCCTTCAGGTGTAACAACGGTTAATGTTATATTATAAGTACCCGGACCAGGATAAATATGCTGTGGCGATGCCATCAATGAAAAACTGTTATCGCCAAACTGCCAGTTATAACTGGCCATGCCTGCCGTGGTTGAAAAGAATACC
The DNA here is from genome assembly GCA_963715585.1 of uncultured Chitinophagaceae bacterium. GTDB lineage: Bacteria > Bacteroidota > Bacteroidia > Chitinophagales > Chitinophagaceae > Ferruginibacter. The sequence goes on from OY970254.1 coordinate 4,224,804, forward strand.
GGCGAGCCATCGCAGCTTGGGTTAGGGTTTATGGTTATTGGTGCAACCGGCAACACAACCAGAATGGGCATGCTGTAGGTTGATGTACATCCGTTAAGCGTAATACTCAATGTTATGGTATAGGTTCCCGAAGCTGTTGGCGTAATACTTTGGTTGGGGCCATTGGTCAATGTTCCTGTATAAGGCCCTGAATATGTCCAGCTGTAAGATGCGCCGGCAGCCGATGGATAATAACTTGATCCGTCTGTCATGGTCAAAAATCCTGTATTACAATTATAAGATGCGGTGAATTTTGTTACTACAGGAATTATCACCTGCTTACAACTGGTAATACAACAGGTATCATTGCTGCTGATTTTTACCACTTTTTGTACAACACAGGCGGTGTACAATCCGGCCGCAGGATATTGGTGCGTTGTATTCAGGCTGATAAAGTCATCTGATGTTCCATCACCATAACAAATGGTTGGATGTATGGTGCCTGTTGTCCATCCTGGCGGTAACACTAATGGTGAGCCGGTAAAAGCTGTTGGCTGGCAACCGGTATGAGTAAAATTAAACTGAACTCCAGATAATGCACTGCACACCGGTGTAGTACAGCAGATATTAATATCCTGTGGTATCCGGATGATATTTGACGTGTCTTTACAACCATTTGGATCGGTGATTACCATATAATAATTACCCAGCAATGTAGCTGTATAATTACCGCATGTGGTAGACACTACTGTAAACGGTCCGCCACCTGGTGGTTGATAAAGCCACTGGCAATTTGTTGGCGAAGGAATATTTGTTGCCACTGTTAACAGCACACTTAATGTTGCCGGATTACAGGAAGAAACGCTGCAAGGCGGTATAATTTTTACCTGGTAAGGATTAGGTGGGATGGTAATACATTTTACCTGGCCACAACTGCCCGGCGCATTTGGATTGATGGTTACACAATAAGTACCGGGCTGATTGATGGTAACAGTTTGTGTAGTTTGTCCCGTTACTCCGGGGCCATTCCACAAATAAGGCCCGGCTGTACTTGAGGTTAAAGTCATGCCGTTTTTAATACAGGTGCCGCCAACAGTTATTGTTGGATAAACCGGTAGAGTTACCGTTACAGGCACTGAAACTGAACCTGCGCAATTACTTACTGTTATTGTACCCATATTGGCTACCGCATTGTTTCCATGCCATAGCACATTAATGGTTCCAGAGCCCTGGCCTAAAGTGATGGTACCTAAATTATTGCTGATTGTCCAGGTATAGGTGATGCCGGGAATATAATTTGAAATTGAATAAGAAGATGTTTGATCAATACATGGACTGGGTGGTGTGGCTAAACTGGGTGCCTGTGGTTTTTTTACCGTTACAGATGCTGTGCCCTGTGAGCAGGCTAAATTAAATGCACAGTTTTGTGTGGCTGTTACAGTAACACCTCCTAAAGGAATAGTTGCAAAACTTATTACAGCAGTATCTAACTGCGGGCCACTGTTGGCTATCATGGTAGCGCCGCCAGGCAACACCCAGTTAATGGGCGTTGTTGTTACAGTAGATGTTGCAACAAATGTTACCGGGGTATTTGGGCATGCGATGGCCGATACCGGAACTATAGTTAAAACCGGCCTTGGTGCAATAACAATGAAAGCCGACACAGGTGAATTACAATACGCACCAGGCGCACCGGTTCCGGTAATGGTATAAGTATTGGTAGTTACCGATACAGGGAAGCTGACGGTTGTGCTTGGGCCAGCCGGAGGAGAAAAAGTTAGTCCGGCAGAACCTGACCAGGTAACAGGGCCGCCTGCTGTAGAGAAGAAAGCTGTACAACCCACACAGCTTTGTGAAGGGCCGGTTATTTTTAATACAGGTTTAATAGTTACATTTTTAACACTGGTTCCGCTGCAATTCTTTTTAAGCGGATTATTATATGTGCAGGATACCTGGCCTGCTGGGCCTGCTCCCCAGCTTACTGTTATTACCGATGTATTAACGTTTGGCCCAACTATGGTTCCGCCAGTTACCGTCCAGTTATAAAACACACCGGGCATTGCTGGTAGTGAATAGGTTTGTGTACTGAACTGACAGACGAGATTATTAAGCGGCATTATTGGAATATTGTTAACCAGTACCGGAACACTTAAAGTTGCCGTGTTGCCGCAGGGATTTCCGCAATTAGGTGCACTTACCGAAATGGTTGTGGGATAGGTATTGCCCCAAACTACTTTTACGCACTGCGTTCCCTGGCCCGAAATAATTGTTGATCCGGGAGAAACCGTCCAGGTAATTGGTCCGGCACAGGGTACAGTTATACAATACTCTGCTGTATCTCCGGCACATAAACACTGGTTTATACATTCTTTGGGAACAATTAATAACGGGCTGCCGGCAACCACAGTTACCTGTTGTGTAAATGAACTGGTACATCCGCAACAGGGCTTCTGTCCCTGGCCTCCTGCCGGGATAGTTGGAACACAGGTTGTAGTATCATTGGTTACATAAATTGTTACATTATATACACCCGGTGCTGCATAAACATGTGTTGGGTTATTTACATTACCTGCAAAACTGCCATCTCCAAAATCCCAGGAAACACCAGCTGCGCCTGTAGATGTGTTGGAAAAAGAGACCAAACCTCCTGCACAAGGGCTGCTTTGGGTAAATGTAAATGCTGCAACAGGCGCATCACGTAAACATATAGTTTCTTTAATCGTTTTTTTACAGCTTCCGTCTGCACTGGTAATGGTTACCATAATAGTGCCTGTACCGCCACCACCCCAGGTAATGGTTACCGGGTTTCCGGTTGCAGATGTTGGCGTACCGCCGGTAATTACCCATGCATAAGTATAGCCGGGTAAATTAGGTACCACCAAGAAGGTGTTGGTGCTGTACTTGCACATGCTGGCGGTAAAGTGTACTTCGTTGCCTCCTAATGGCCCCTGCAAACATGATCCTTCCCTGGTACAATCAAAATCTCTTTTGAAAACCATTTTAAATTCGGGACAACAGGCTGCTTGTTGTGCCTGTGCAGCACCGGCAAAAACAAATAATGCAATAAGTATGTTGAATATTTTCTTCATGGCTGATTATTTTTGGTTGTTAGCAGGGTTTACTTTTTCGCATCCTTCTTTTTTCTTTTCGTAACACACCAGTTTGTTACAGGTAGTGCAGTCTTTAAATTCTATCTTATACCTGATGCACCACTTAAACACGGCGCTGCAACAAGGCGTAAGTTGTGGTGTGGTTATATTGATATTCAAAGATTGCTGCGGGCCTTTCCAATCCAGACTGTTAATACCGTTTGTAAAATGCCCGTAAGTAGCAGACTCTTTATTGCAGGGAATACACATGTCGTTTTCGGGCACCATTTCATAATACACCAGTTCGGCTTTTATAGATTTGATTGTTTTTGCCGGCGTTGTTGTTACAGTTATGGGCTGATTAAATGTTATGGTATTGTTGCTGATGGTAATACTGCCCGGCTGCGGTGCGTTTAATATAAAATTCTTTTCATCGCAAACTGTACAGGCGCAATGCAGCGTATCACTTTTTACTTCTGTTTCTTTATTATCAGGGTCGGCAACATCTTCAGCATCTACCAAAAACTTAAGGAAGTTGATGGCCGGATCGCATGGAACGGTTCCGGTAAATACAATAAAACCGTTGCCTGCAATTGTCTGTGGTAATACGGGGCTGATGGGTGAAAGATTAATAGCAGCACCCACACCGTTCACTTTATATTTTACAGCTACAACTTTTACGCTGCTTGCCAGGTTATTTCTTACTTTAATATAAATTGACTGTACGCCTTTTTCGCAGCAACCAACTTTTAAACTGTCGATCTGTATGTCAATATTGTTTTGAATTTTAAAACTCCATGCTTCGCTTTTGCCTTCGTTTGTGGGGCAGGCTGGTTTTCCTTCCCTGGTCAATGCCTGTACCTGCCAAATAAAATCACATAGGTAAGGAGGTTTGCAGGGACCGGTGTAAATATTGCTGATCGTAGCTTCTGTTACATTGTCTACATCTTTAACTACAACAGGTTTGTTTTCACGCATGGCTTGTGAGCCGCTTTGGCCCTGCATCAGCTGCCAAACTTTTAAGCGGTAAGTAACCGGCTCCTGAGGCTTGGGTACAATGGGTGTCCAGCGGAAGTCTACCGGGATACTTCCTCCTTGAAATTTCTTTCCATCAACAGGCTCAGCTAATTTTGGAGGCGAACATGTTGTTGCTCCGTTTTCTCCAACTTTAAAAGACCATAATTCGCTTTTACCTTCATTGGTTCCAATAGGATTACCTTCTCTATTAACCGCCTGTACCTGCCAAACAAATTCGCATAAATAAGGTGGTCTGCAAGGGCCTGTATAAATTCCGGTAATGGCAGCCTGGGTAATGTTATCTACATCCTTGGTAACAATGGGTTGATTTGTACGCATCGCCTGTGCACCACTTTGGCCTTGCATTAATTGCCACACTTTTAATCGATAAGTAACCGACTGCGGCTTGGGTACAACCGGTGTCCAGCGGAAAAAAACAGGAGCTGCCATGTCATTTGCAGTAAATGCTTTCCCTTCATTTGGTGCTATCAATTGTGGTGCAGTGTAAGAGGTTGTATTCGTTTCAACTTTAAATGTGTAAGCTTCGCTCTTCCCTTCATTTTTCCCAACGGGTTTACCTTCTCTGTTTAGTGCCTGTGCCTGCCAAACAAAATCGCACAGGTAAGGTGGTTTGCAAGGACCGGTGTAAATACCGTTAACAACAGCCTGGGTAATATTATCTACATCTTTGGTAACAATTGGCTGATTTGCCCGCATGGCCTCTGTACTGTTTTGCCCCTGCATTAATTGCCAAACTTTTAAACGGTAAGTAACGGCCTGTTGTGGTTTAGGTACAACCGGCGTCCAACGAAAAGTAACTGGCCTGCTTAACTCTGCTTCAGTAAATACTTTTCCATTTTCGGGATTTATTAATGTTGGTGGATTGTATTCTATCTCACGGGGTGCCTCAACAGAAAACTCTTTGCATACCTCGTTACTGATGGCCACACGGTCAATATTAAAAAACTGTACACAAATGGAATAGCTGCCATCTTTAAGATCATGACAGCCCTGCAATGTGCTTGTAAGTTCATTGGCCGAAAATGTACGGGTTGTAAATTCATCAACCTGCATGCCGCCAGCCGAATTATTACTGCAAATGATAGCACCGCCGCCCTTTATCTGAACCATGAGTCTGATACCTTTTACACTCACATTTGGCGGTAATTGGGCTACTAATAATAAAGCCCCCGGAGTATTACCCCAGTTATCAATTACTGCCGGCAATTGGTTTTTTACGGTAAAGCTTACAATTTTTATCTGTTGAAGCTGGCTATAGGCAGAAGCTGCACCAAGCAACAGTAAGAGTAAAAGCAGTTTTATTTTTTTCATATCCTTAATTTTAGAGCTGGCTTTTATAAGAGCCTTTTATTACGGATACAAAAATGTAAAGAAGAAAGCGAAGGTTTTGCTGAAATGTAAAAGCGTGGGGTATGATTGTATAAGTGCAGTAAAGGAGAATATAAGCTTATGCTTTACGTTTTATCCATTTTTCAAACCTGGCTAAAAATTCTTCCTTGCGGCGGGATGCAACAGGAAGTTCCTTTCCATTTTCCAAAACCACATCGCCGCCGCTGCCTTTAATATACTCTTTTATAAAGGAAAGGTTGATGATGTATTTATCATGAATGCGGGTGAAGCTTGTTTCGGGCAGCAGTTTTTCATATTCGCCTAATTGCCGGCTTACCATTATTTTTTTATCGTTGCATAAAAAAAAGTTGGTGTAATTGCCGCTGCTTTCGCAATATAAGATTTCGGCAAGCTTTACAAAAACCAACCCGTTACTGGTTGATAAAGGAATCTTATCGGGTGCAGCAGCCTGCGTATTTTTTTCTAAAAGAGAGAACAGGTTTTTGTTGATGTTCTTTTCTTCAATGCGTTTGGTTGCTGTATTAACTGCCGCAATTAATTTTTCGGTATTGATGGGTTTGGTAATATAACCGGTGGCATGGTGCTCAAAAGCTTCCACCGCATAATGGCTGTAAGCAGTAACAAAAATAGTTTCAAAATTTACCGGTTCCAGTTTTTTAAGCAGGTCAAATCCATTCAGGTGCGGCATTTCCACATCCAAAAAAACAAGCTGTGGTTGCAGTTCATCTATCAGCAGCAATCCGTTTTTTGCTTCGGTATCTGTTGCTAATACCTTTACCGCCGGGCAATACATTTCCAGCATGTTCTGCAACAGTTTTATGTTTTTTGCTTCGTCGTCTATAATTACACAGTTAATCATCATTTAAAGTCTATGGGTATTTTTACAGTTATGGTTGTTCCGGTTGCAATACCACGTTCATCTTTTTTATCCGTTACCATTTGCTCAATATTATACAGCTCGGCCCGGCGCTTTGATATATTCATTCCCTTGCTTTGATATTCTACATGCATTTTACTTTTCAGTTCTGCAGCTTTTTCCCGGCCAATGCCATTGTCGTCAATTTCACAAACTATGAAATTGTTTTCTTTTTTTACGTTTATATTTATCTGCCCTTTTTTGTTTTCCAAAAAACGCATACCATGCCTGATGGCATTTTCAACATAAGGCTGCAGCAACATAGCTGGTACAAACACCTGGTCTTTATCAATATCTTCATTTACAGCTATGGCATAATTAAATTTATCTTCGAACCGCAGTTTTTCCAGTTGCAGGTAATTGTCTAAATAACTGATCTCGTTACGTAAAGAAATTATAGAAGCATCGGAATTATCAATAGTGCTACGCATCAGGTCCGAAAACTTATCCAGGTATTTATCGGCCTGTTTATAATCCCGGTCAAAAATAAATCCTTTAATAGAGTTAAGGCAGTTAAAAACAAAATGCGGATTGATCTGCGCTTTTAGCGCCTGCATTTCCAACTCGGTTAATTTTTTTTCTGTGACCACTTTTTCTACTTCGGCTTTTCGTTTTTGTTTGTTACGTGTTTCTAAAATAAAAAAGCTGATGATGAAAAGCGATATTACCATAATGGTCCAGAAAATACCGCTTTGCCAAAATGGTGTTTTGATAAAAATGGAAATAGATTCTGTTTGTGATGATGGCGTTCCATCTCTTTTCATTCCCCGTATCTGAATATTATACTTACCCGAGGCTAGCCTGAGTTCAATATTATTTTTATCTGTTTTTTGCCAGGCAGCTTCATTAACCCGGTATTCAAATAGTGGATAGTACCCGGTAAGATCGGCACCTGAAAAACTGATGCTGATATCGTTTTGATCATACCCGAGCGTATAGTTTTTCATCACCAGGGTATCTACGCCATTTATAGATACCCGTGTTATAAACGTTGTTATATCGGCTACCGGCAAATTTAAATTAGCCGGCAAGTAACTTATGCCGCCGTTTGTGGCCGCATATACCGTGTCTTTATAAATGGTTATATCATTTACCTGCTCGCCAATTAATCCATCAGATAAACCAAAAGCTGTGTTGTAAAAAGTAAGTTTTTCGTTAGTAAACTGGTATTGAATTTTATTTAAGCCTTTGTTGGTGCCCAGCCAGATTATACCTGGCCTGCTGCTATATAAAGATTTGCAAACACTTCCCGGTATAATATCTCCTAATGCGATTGATTTAACAAGCTGGTTGTTTTTTAAAATCAGCAACGAGTCGGAACCCAGGCCCACCCATACCAGATCGTCGGCTGTAGTAAAAATTGTATTTACCCGGTAACTTAATGCCTTGTATTTTTTGCCAAAATAAAAAAGAGAATCATGGTCCCAGCGGTACAGGCCATCGTTTGAGCCAATGTAAATTTCTTTAGCCCGGTTTACTCCAAAAGCTGTTATTCTTTTTATGATGGTATCAAAGCCTTTGTTTGCAGCAATATTATATTTTACTGCCATTGCATGCGTACCCAGCAACAAAACAGAATCGTTGAGTAATAATGCCGATTTAGATGAGAGGTTATCTCTTCCTTCAAACCGCTTTACGATCTGCAAAGATTTTTTATCAAGTATAAAAGAACCTGTTTGGCAGGCTACATAAACCTGGTCTTTCAATTCAATGATCTTTCTTACCACAGCATCCATGTTTTTTTCGCTGGATAAGGCCCGTTTTTTTATATCATATACCCCATCGTAAATTAAAACTTCGCCATAATTATTACCAACAAATATTTTTTCGTTGATAATTGCCAGTGTGGTGAAGTGCTGTGTTATCTCATCATTAAGTGCTTTATCAGTAATGGTAAATGAGGAAATTCTTTTTTGCTGGATCTTTATTAAACCCCTGTCAATGCTCGCTATCCAGGTGCTGCCATTTTTATCTTCCAACACATTTCTTACGGCAATATTGTATAGTAACGGATCTTTCAGTTCAAGCGAGGCGGTATCAACCGGGTAGGTTGTTCTGTTGTAAGTTGCCACAGCCAGGTTTTTACCGGACTTACAAAAAATGCGTATCACAAACGGAAATGTTTTTTGCAGCACCAGGCTGATGTTTCCTTCATTATCTACCCTGTATTTTTTTATTTGGTTGCCGGTGGCGATGTATAATGCGTTACCAAAGTATTCGCTGTAAAAAAAATCAGTCTGCAGCGGAAAAGATTTTGTAAACCTGTTTTTTATAAATACCCTTACCGAATCGGGGCTTATAATCAGGTATTTCTCAGGTCTGAATTCAATTATTTTTTCCGGAGCAAACGATTTTTTAATATTCATCACTCCCTTATAAATTGTAACCTTCCCGCTTTTATAAATAAAAAAATCACGCAGGTTATTACAAAATGCAATGCCGCCATATTGCAGTACACTGCCCCTGTTTGTATTGCCCAGTTCTACTTTCTGCAGTTCAGGGTCGGTATCTTCATTTTCAAAGCGGTCTTTTACTGGGTTATAATAGGCAGCTGTTCTTCTAAAAGGTGTTACCCAGATACGGTGGCTGCTGTCAATAAAAATGTCGGTTATTTCATTATCAGGCAAACCCTGGGTGGTGGTATATATCTTAAAATTCTTCCCGTCAAATTTTGCAATACCATTGTCGGTGGCTATCCATAAAAAACCATGGTTATCTAAAATGCTTTTGTAAATAGAGTTAGATGGCAGACCATCTTTGGTGGTGTAAATGATAGTTTGGGTTGATTGCGAAAATGCCGCAACGGTCATTATCATCAGGCAGCAGGCAATACATATATGATGAATAATTTTCCGCATTAATCATAAATATAAAAAAAGCGAAGCAATAAATATGCTTAGCTGTATAAGATAGCTGGTTGATTGTATAAGTGCGGCTGGATGTCGGCCTGAGATTATCAAAACCGGTACTATATTAAACTAAACCATCTTCGGCAAGCTCAGGCTGACAGTAAAATTGTTATTGCGGATCTCAAACTGGTGCACTACCCCTAAAATTAAAACCTCAAATCTTGACAAATACCCTGTATTTTTAGCCCCGTTAATTTTATATATTTGCCAACTAAAGATATAATTATGAAGTTTATCGTTTCCTCATCGGCCCTGCTTAAGCAACTGCAACAGATCAGCGGTGTAATTAATGCCAATACTGTACTACCCATACTGGAAGATTTTTTGTTTGAAGTTGAAAAAAACAAGCTGACCGTTGTTGCCACCGACCTGGAAACCGTGATGAAGGTTCACCTGGATATTGAAGCCAAAGAAAGCGGCAAAGTGTGTATACCTGCAAAAATTTTGCTTGATTCTTTAAAGAATATTGCTGAGCAGCCCCTTACTTTTAATATAGATAAAAACTTTGCAGTAGAAATTACCAGTGATAATGGTAAGTACAAGGTAATGGGCGAAACTCCCGACAATTTCCCCAAAGAACCGGCTGCTGATGATGCCAATGCATTTACCATGACCTCATCGGGTTTGGTTACCGCAATCAACAAAGCATTGTTTGCCGTAAGTAATGATGACCTGCGCCCGGCCATGACCGGCGTGTTTTTTGAACTTGATAAAAAGTCGATCACTTTTGTTGCTACCGATGCTCACCGTTTGGTGCGCTACACACGTACAGATGTAAGCTGCCCTAAAAAAGATTCGTTCATCGTTCCAAAAAAACCATTGAACTTATTAAAAGGAGCTTTGCCCGATAATGAAGACGAGCTGAACATTTCTTACAACAGCAATCATTTGTTTGTATCGCATGGTACAACAGAATTGGTTTGTCGTTTGATTGACGCCCGTTTCCCCGATTATAAAGTGGTAATACCGGTTGACAATCCATACAAGATGACAGTTAACAAACACGATTTTCAAAATGCCTTGCGCCGTGTGAGTGTGTTTAGTAACAAAAGCACCAACCAGGTTGCGCTAAGCATCAGCGGCAGCGAATTACAGCTGGCCGCACAGGATGTTGATTTTAGTTTTGAAGGTAACGAGCGCATGGCCTGCCAGTACGATGGTGAAGATCTTCAGATTGCTTTTAATGCAAAATTTTTAATTGAAATGCTGGGCGGTGCCGATACCGGCGATATTAACATGGAACTGAGTACGCCTACAAAAGCGGGCATCATTAAACCAACCGAGCAGGGTGAAGGAGAAGAACTGTTGATGCTGGTAATGCCGTTGATGTTGAATAATTAAAAAAACCTCCACCCCCTGAAGGGGGAACCTGGAGTCTGATAATTTTAAAACGCTTTCCTGATAGAAAGCGTTTTTTATTTATGGTATGTGCAAAACCATTGCTTTAATTATTAATTCTTTTATTGAACTTACAGTTCTAAAACTAATTTATCATGTTTTTAATCGTAATAGGAATAATCATCCTTGTTATTAGCGCTGTAGTTCTTAAGAACAACCCGGCGCTAATAAAATTTAAACCCATTGGCCGCATTGTCGGTTTACTTTTTATTTTACTGGGCATTTTAAATTCCTGCATAAAACAGATCGATGCCGGCGAAGTGGGTATAAAGGTTTTGTTTGGCAGTATTCAAAATGAAGTGATGGGTAGCGGCCTCCATTTTATAAATCCGCTTCTGGATGTGAAAAGGCTGGATGTAAAAACCCAGAACTACACCATGAGTGGTGTTAATGATGAAGGGGATAAAGCCGGTGATGATGCCATCAAAGTTTTAACCAGCGACGGGCTTGAAGTAACTATTGACCTTACTGTTTTATACCGGGTTGTGGCAGGCGATGCTCCCAAATTATTAAGAGAAACCGGTGATGATTACCGGGATAAAATTGTACGGCCCATTACCCGTACAAAAATCCGTGACAACGCAGTTTATTACCAGGCTGTAGATCTTTTTGGAAGCAAGAGAGATGTTTTTCAGCAACGTATTTATAAAAGCATTGAAGAAGATTTTAAAAAACGAGGGTTGATGCTGGAGCAGTTGCTGGTACGAAATATTACTTTACCCAATTCAGTAAAAGCATCTATCGAATCAAAAATAAATGCCGAGCAGGATGCCAAGAAAATGGAATTTGTTTTATTAAAAGAAAAGCAGGAAGCTGAGCGTAAAAGGGTGGAAGCACAAGGTATTGCCGATTATCAGCGCATCATTAATACCGGCCTTACCGATCAGCAGCTGCAGTACGAACAGATTAAAGCCATGAAAGAGCTGGCTTTAAGTGCCAACGCAAAAGTAATTGTAATGGGCAAGGGAAATACACCAATCATTATTGACGGAAAACAATAGCAACATGAATTTTAAACTGATAGCTACTTACGATAATTACATGCTGGCCAATATGACCATGGGCATGCTTACCGAAAACAATATCAAATGCCAGATGAAGGACGAAAATATTGTTACCGTTGATCCCCTGCTGAACCCGGCCGTAGGTGGTATTAAGTTGCTGGTTGAAGAAGGAGACTTTGACCAGGCCGTTGCATTAATGAAAGACGCAGAAAATGAATACCTGAAAGATATTGCCTGCCCCAACTGCAAAATCCACGCATTGATTGTGGAGGAAAAAACAAACAATCCGTCTGACTTTTGGGGTAAATTAAAAAACCAGGTTTTGTTTGGACAAACATCTACCTACAGTAAAGGCTATCGATGTACAACCTGTAAAAAATATTTTAGCGAATTACCTCCTTCATTTTAAGTTTTTTAACCACCAAGCACACAAAAAGAATACAACACAAAGCACACAAGTGTTGGCCCTTTGTGTTCTTTGTGAAAAAACTTCGTGTACTTTGTGGTTAAAATAAAACAGCCTCATGAAAAAAGTTATTGTAACCCTGGTTATATCTTTTTTTTACAGTTTCTCTTTCTCTCAATTCACTTACTATGCTGCAGCCAAAGCAGGCCTTAGTATGCGTGAGCAACCCAATACCAATGCTAAGGTTTTAGAGAAAATTACCTACGGCGAAAAACTGGTTACAGTTGCCGACGAAAATCAACCCGTTGCTATTGCCACCGAAGGCTTTACTGGTTTTTGGTGGAAAGTAAAATACAATAACAAAACCGGTTACGTTGTAAGCAGCTATGTATTACCATTGGCTCCGCCAAAAGCCGGCATAAAAACACTCAGCGATTATTTTTCGCAGGTAAGTGCAAAAGCGGGAAGTCCTTTGCAGATAAAAAAATCGGAAGCCGCTTTAAATGAAATGGGCGAATCAACCATTACCAAACAATTGTTCAAAAACGGTATGGAGTGGCAGGAAGAAAAAGGATATGAAAATGGTTCTAATCTTTATCTGTTGCCCGATTTTAGCATAGAGCAATGCTTTTTATTAGTGCGCTTGCTGGGGCAATATCCAGACCTTATCAGTGAAAAAGATCCTTTCCCTCTAAAAAATGCAAATACAAAAATTGAGGGTGGCACAAAGTCCGTTGAAGTTCAAAGAGAAAAATACGATGGTAAGCCCGGACCGGTACAAAAAATAAAAATTGTTTTAGAGCAGGGCGCCATTACCGAATTTGAAATATTTAGATTGGGTACACAGGCCATTATTTTCTGGACCGCCGGGGTTTAATTTTTACCATTAAGTACACAAAGAAAATACAGCACTAAGCACACAAAAAGTCTTTGTGTTCTTTGTGAAAAAACTTTGTGTCCTTTGTGGTAAAACCCTCCGCTCAAAGTAAATTGCATCAAAAGAACCAGATGAAAAAAATCGCCATGATACCGGCACGCTATGCCGCCACCCGTTTCCCTGCCAAGCTCATGCAAATGCTGGGCGATAAAACCGTTATTCTTCATACCTACAACAATACTGTTGCCACCAGCTTATTTGATGAAGTAATGGTGGTTACCGATAGTGATATCATCTTCAATGAAATTATAAACAACAACGGCAAAGCCTTAATGAGCATTAAGGAACACGAAAGCGGCAGTGATCGTATTGCAGAAGCCATTGCAGATATGGATGTAGATATAGTGGTAAATGTGCAGGGCGATGAACCCTTTGTACAAAAAGAACCGCTTGAAAAATTATTACAGGTTTTTGAAGACGAAACTGTACAGGTTGCTTCGCTGATGCAGGTTTTGCACGATGAGCAATTTATTGCAGATCCCAATTACGTAAAAGTAGCTGTAGATAAAAATATGAACGCCCTCATGTTCAGTCGCAGCCCCATACCTTACCACCGCGATAAAAATATTACTCCCGTTTATTATGAGCATATTGGTGTGTATGCATTCCGCAAGCAGGCCTTATTAAATTTTACCGCCTGGCCAATGACACCGCTTGAAGCCGCAGAAAAAATTGAGTGCCTGCGTTATTTAGAAAACGGTATCCCTTTAAAAATGATCGTTACCGAATACATGGGTGTAGAGATTGATACACCGGAAGATTTGGTGAGGGCAGCTTCGCTGCTATAAAAGATGCTATAAATTAACCACAGAGTACACAAAGATCCTTCACAAAGGACACAAAGATGGAACACAGCAATATTATACCCGATGAATTAAATAAGCTTTCCAATGAAATTATTGGGCTGGCAATTAAAGTACACAGAGCGCTTGGTCCCGGATTGCTGGAGTCATCATACCAGGAATGTTTGTGTTATGAACTTGCAATGGCGGGTTATCTTGTTGAAAAAGAAAAAGCCCTGCCATTAGTTTATCAGGAGGTGAAACTTGATATAGGTTACAGAATAGATTTACTGGTAGACAATAAAATAATAATTGAGATAAAAGCGGTGGAATCTGTTACTGATGTACACATGGCGCAGGTACTCACATACCTGAAACTTTCCGGTAACCGCATAGGACTTCTTATAAACTTTAATGTTAAATTGCTTAAAGACGGTATAAAGCGATTGGTATTGTAACTTTGTGTCCTCTGTGAAGGACCTTCGTGTCCTTTGTGGTAAAAAAACAAACTTATGGCATTCAGAAATTTTAAAATGATTGGCTATGTAATTTATGGCCGTGGTTCTTTTAACCAGTTAGATGAAATTATTGCCTCACAACGCAAGGCAGGTGCACCCATGATTTTTTTAGTTGACCATTACTTTGAAGGAAAAGCACTGGTAAACCGTATTCCTGTTCGTGGCAACGATAAAATTATTTTTGTGGATGTAACCTACGAACCCAAAACAACTTATGTTGATAGCCTGGCTAACCAGCTTAAAGAAGAATTTGGTACGGTGAGTGGTATTATAGGTATTGGCGGTGGCAGCACCATGGACCTGGCCAAAGCCGTTTCCTTAATGATGAACAACCCCGGCAGCAGCGCCGATTACCAGGGCTGGGACCTAGTGAAAAATCCCGGTGTATATAAAGCCGGCATACCCACACTTAGCGGTACAGGTGCCGAAGTTAGCCGAACCACCGTACTTACCGGCCCAACAAAAAAGCTGGGTATGAATTCAGATTTTACTCCTTTTGATCAGATTGTTTTAGACCCCGAACTAACTGCCGATGCTCCCGCCAACCAGCGCTTTTACACCGGCATGGATTGTTATATCCACTGCATTGAAAGTTTGACCGGAACTTTTTTAAATGAGTTCAGCAAAAGTTATGGCGAAAAAGCATTGCAGCTTTGCAGAGATGTATATGTTACCAAAGACGGCTGGGATGCAGACAGCGATGAAAAACTGATGATGGCATCTTACGCCGGTGGCATGAGCATTGCCTACAGCCAGGTTGGTGTAGCACATGCTATTAGTTATGGCCTAAGTTATTTACTGGGTACCAAACATGGTATTGGTAATTGTATTGTGTTTGATAAATTAGAAGAGTTTTACCCCGAAGGCGTAAAAGAATTTAAATACATGGTAGAGAAGAACAATATTGATATACCTAAAAATATCTGCGCCGGTTTAAGCGATGAAGATTTTAATAAGATGATCGACGTTTCGCTTGGCCTGAAACCACTTTGGGAAAATGCGCTGGGAAAAGATTGGGAAAAACAAATGACGAGGGAGAGGCTGAGGGCTTTATATGAGTTGTTGTAATTGATTACCATGGAAAAACCTTATATAGAAGATAGACATTTCAACCAGGTTGACTTTACAACCGGAGTTTTTGCAAAAGCAGACTATGAAAACTGCAGCTTTACAAACTGCAATTTCTCAAATCTCGATCTTTCTAAAATAAATTTCTCCGATTGTCAATTCTCAGACTGTAATATAAGCCTGGCTAAACTTGGCAGAACGGCTTTTAAAGATTGTACATTCAAAGGATGCAAATTACTGGGCTTACATTTTGACGATTGTCACGAATTTCTGTTCAGTGTATATTTTGATAACTGCCATCTTAACTTATCTTCCTTTTACAAACGGAAACTCAGGAAAACAATTTTTAAAAATTGCAGCCTGCACGAAGTTGATTTTGCAGAAACCGATCTTACCGAAGCCGTGTTTAATAATTGCGATTTAACCAGAGCTACTTTCAGCAAAACTATTTTAGAAAAAGCAGATTTCAGAACCTCCTACAACTACTCCATCGACCCTGATGTAAACCGTATGAAAAAAGCAAAGTTTTCATCAGCAGGCATTTCTGGTCTTTTAGATAAATATGATATTGAGATAGAATAGCGCACCAGCGGGTGCTGGTTATAATTTTGTGTTTGTTCTCACAAAAATAATTTGTTCCTTTATCTCCAGTTTTTAAAATAACCTCATGGCAAAGTACCAGGCAAAAACTACCGAAACCACTCTCAGTGTAAAGGATTTTATTAAAAAGATACCGGAAGCTGAAAGGCAAAAAGATGCACAGGCAATTGTTGACATCATGGAAAAGCAATCGGGCTTTCCTGCAAAAATGTGGGGGCCAGCCATTATTGGTTTTGGCAGTTATCATTATGTTTATGAAAGCGGCCACGAAGGCGATGCGCCGCTGGTTGGTTTTTCGCCCCGCAAAAACGAATTTGCCTTATACCTCTCCTCTGCCTTTGAAAAACGGGAAGAGCTGCTGAAACAGTTTGGCAAACACAAAAGCGGCAAAGCCTGTATCTACATAAAAAAGATAGAAGATATTAATGTAGTAGTGCTTAAGAAGATGATTGCTGCTTCTCTTAAACACACCAAAGCAAAACATAAATAATTACAGCATGAAAAACTTATTTGATAAAGACGCTTATACAGAAATCATCAACCGCCTGAATACACTTACACCCGAAACCCAACGCCTGTGGGGCAAAATGACCGTGGCCCAGATGCTGGCACATTGCAAAGAAGCTTTTAAAGTGCAGCTAAGCGATAAAAAAATGCCCCGCAGCTTTATGGGTTTATTAATTGGCTGGGCATTTAAGAAAAAACTACACAACGATGAGCCATGGAAACGCAACCTGCCCACGGCACCCAATTTTATCATTAAAGATGAACGTGATTTTGAAAATGAAAAACAGGAACTTGTTGCTATGATTGATCGGTTTTATCATGCCGGGCCGGGTAATGTTGGTAAATATCCACATCCTATGTTTGGCACATTTACACCGGCGCAATGGGGTAAGTCAATGTACAAACACCTTGATCATCACCTGCAGCAATTTAATGCGTAGGTGTCAGGCCACTACTAATATTCCTAAGATGTTAAAAGTAATTGAGTAAGAAATATTCTGAAACTTTAAAAGGGGTCTTAGTGACCAGACACCTTTTACTTAGCTGCAACATTAAGCTTGCTGAAAATATTTTGCACACTTGCACTTATCTCCTCCGGCATAATGCGTGAATAATTTAATTCTTCCGTTGTCCAGCCCTGCCAAACTATTTTATCTGTATTCGCATCGGTCAATGTTATACTTATAGTTCCTTCTTTAACCGGCACGTCATAATTATTATATCCTAAAAACTGCGATGGGTAATAAATAGTTCCCCACCTTCTTGCCCTTGGGTTATAATATGTTCGAGTAAAAGATTGTGAGTACACGGGATCTGCTCTGCGTACGGTATTGTTCTGTACCAACACATCGTAGCTAACCAAAAGGTCGGGGTCGTTTGATACTTCTGCCCAACCTGCTTTTCTTAATTCTGCATTGGCTGCGTTTCTTACACTAATGTCTCCATAAGATGTTGGCCTTGTTGTATTATCGTTTTGATTATACCGTGTATCTACCCACATATAGGTTTTGTAACTGCTGAGATTTACCGAGTCGTCTTTTTCTACATGCACCGGTGTAGCGCATGATGCTATGGTAAATGCCACCATTAAAGCAGCACATATATTTTTAACTGTTTTCATAATGTTCCTCTTTTGCTTTTCTTAAAAAATACATTTCTTAAGTAAGTTCAAAAAGCGGTCCATTATTAAAAAACATAGTGGTAAGTAACTGAATGTAGGAATTATGTAAACAATTGAAGTGCTCAGGTGTCAGGCCACTACTAATCCTCTGGCAAATTAAAAGATAGCTGTGTAGTTAATATTCTGAAAGCATAAAAGCGGGCGTAGTGGCCAGACACCAGCAGAATCACAACTTCATCAACCTGTTTGCCGCTTCTTCCAGCGTATTTTCATTTTTAGAAAAACAAAAACGCAGTACTTTATTGTCTTCTCCGTTTTTATAAAAAACAGAAGTTGGTATGGTGGCTACGCCATATTCTTTTGTAAGGCGTATGGCGAAATCCTTTTCGTTTTCATCCGTAATATCGCTGTAGCTGTATAACTGAAAATAACTTCCGTAAGATGGCAACGCTTTAAATTTTGTCTGCTGCATCAGGTTTTTCAGGTAATCTCTTTTTTGCTGCAGAAAACTTCCCAGCTGTAAATAGTTTTCTTTCTGCTGTAGAAAATCTGTAAGTGCAAACTGTACCGGACTATTGCAGCTAAAGCAGTTGAACTGGTGTACTTTTCTAAACTCTTTCATCAATGAAGCCGGTGCTACACAATAGCCCAGTTTCCAGCCGGTACAGTTGTAAACCTTGCCAAACGAAAAGCAAACAAAACTTCTTTCATACAGGTCGGGGTAGCGCAACATACTTTCGTGTTGCTTGCCATCAAATATCAAATGCTCATACACTTCATCGCTCAAAATAAAAATACCGGTGTCTTTTACAACGCTTTGCAGTTGCACAATATCATCGGCACCCAGCACAGCCCCGGTTGGGTTGTGTGGCGTGTTAAGCATAATCAGTTTTGTCTTGGGTGTAATCTTTTGTTTCACCAGTTCCCAATCAATTTTATAATCGGGGTACACCAGCGGAATTAAAACCGGTACGGCTCCGTTAATTTCAATGGTTGGTATATAGCTATCGTAAGCCGGTTCAAAAACAATCACTTCATCGCCGGGTTGCAGTATGGTGGTAAGTGCTGTGTAAATAGCATAGGTTCCGCCGGGTGTAATGGTAATATCTGTATCGCCATTAACTGCGGTTGCATACAGGCTGGTAATTTTTTCGGCCAGCCGTTCTCTTAATGCAGGAAGCCCGTTCATGTGTACATACTGATTATACCCGCTGGTCATAGCTTTGTTGACCAATGCAATCAGTTCTTCACTCATGTTGTAATCCGGAAAACCCTGTCCCAGGTTAATGGCTTTGTGTTCATTGGCAAGCACACTCATTACCGTAAAAATGGTGGTGCCAACTTGCGGTAGTTTACTTTGTATGATTGGTATCAAAAGAGGATGAATTTAATTTAGCCTACAGATATTTTTCGCCCTTATTCCTTTTTATTTCGGCAACGTATTCCTTTATGTCCTGTTCTTTCTCTTTTTTGCAGATGAGTAAAACATCTTTGGTATCCACAACTACAAAATCATCAAGGCCCTGCAATACCACCAGCTTTTTATCATCGGCATGTATTATATTATTGGTAGCATCAATCACCATTACATGTTTACCTACAACCGCATTATCCAGGTAATCCTTTTCCAGGTTTTCGTAAGTGCTTGCCCAGGTCCCCAAATCGCTCCAGCCAAAAGAAGATGGAATGATGTATACATTATCTGCTTTTTCCATCACTCCATAATCAATGGATACATTTATACACTGCGGGTAAATACGCTCTATGGCTTCTTTTTCTTTCTTTGTATTTAAATGATTTTTTTCTGCCTCAAACACTTCGGCCAGTTCGGGTATGTGTTTTTCAAATGCTTTGATGATGTTTTTAACCTGCCATACAAAAATGCCGGCATTCCATAAAAAATCGCCGCTGGCAATAAATGTTTTTGCCAGCTGTTTATCTGGCTTTTCGGTAAAGGTTTTTACTTTATATACATTGTCGCTTACGGCATGTGGCTCATATTGTATATACCCATAGCCCGTATTGGGGTGCGTTGGTTTTATACCAAGCGTTATCAATCCTTTTATATGTGCTGTAAACTGCAGTGCATCCTTACAAACTTTTTCAAACGCTTCTTCATCGGTAATGATATGATCAGAAGGCGCACAAATTAAATTTGCATTTGCGTTTAATTCGTGCAGCTTGTAAGATATGTAAGCAACGCAGGGTGCCGTATTTTTTCTGGATGGTTCGCAAAGAATATTTTCAACAGGTAGTTCGGGTATCTGTTTGGCAACAATATCTTTATACTGTTCAAACGTAATAATGTAAATATGTTCAGCCGGTATAAATTTTGCAAAGCGGTCAAAAGTGGCCTGTATCAATGTACGGCCGGTATTTAAAATATCCAGAAACTGTTTGGGATAATCTGTACGGCTGATTGGCCAGAACCTGCTTCCAATTCCCCCGGCCATTATGGCTACGTAATTATTTTTGTTCATCTTTTATATAATTCCTTCTTTTACCAGGTCGTGCAGGTGAATGATACCTGCATAAATATTGTTATCCTCCACCACCAGCTGGCTAATGTCGTGCCTGCGCATTTCTTCAAGTGCATGCACGGCCAGCACATCTGCTGCAATGGTTTTTGGGTTGCTGCTCATAATATCTTTTGCCTGCAGGTTTTCAAATGAATCTGCTTTTTCAAGCATCCTCCTTAAATCACCATCAGTAATAATTCCTAAAATATTTTCTGCTTCATTTACAACAACTGCAGCACCCAGCCTTTTTGCAGTCATTTCAATAATCACTTCTTTAATTGTTGCTGTTGGTAAAACTTTGGGTTTGGCATTTTGTACTGCCATTTCTTGTACCCTTAAATATAATTTTTTGCCCAATGCGCCGCCGGGGTGATATTTTGCAAAGTCGCTGCTTTTAAATTCTTTTATCTCCATCAGGCAAACAGCCAATGCATCGCCCATTACCATTTGTGCAGTAGTGCTGCTGGTGGGTGCCAGGTTAATGGGGCAGGCTTCCTGTTCAACGGTTGTGTTTAAAACAATATCGCTGTTTTGGGCAAGAAAAGATTCTGTATTACCAATCATGCCTATTAAAGTATTACCGAAGTTTTTTACAAGCGGGGCAAGTACTTTTATCTCGGGACTGTTGCCGCTTTTGCTTATTACCAAAACAACATCATCGGTTTGTATCATGCCCAGGTCGCCATGAATGGCATCTGCAGCATGCATAAAAACAGCCGGTGTGCCGGTGCTGTTTAAAGTAGCAACAATTTTTTGGGCAATGATGGCGCTTTTGCCAATTCCGCTTACAATCAGCCTTCCTTTACTGTCGGCAATTGCTTTAACCGCCTTTACAAAATCTGCATTAATGAATAATTTTAACCCGCTTATGGCATTCGTTTCCAATTCAATGGTTCGTAAAGCAAACGGTATAATTTTGTCTGTATTCATCAGTAATGCGCAAACCTACTTCAAATCATTCATAATGCAAAGAACAGCTGTTGTAGTATGAGAACTACATAATTTCAGACAATAATTTTACAAGTCGATTTTTTGCATCTTGGTTTATTTTGTTTATCTTAAGTAATTAAACAGACTGTTAATTTATTACTGTTGATGCAGATTAGGGTTGATGCTGCAGCAGTTTTAAGTTAACTTCGCTGCCCTTAAAAAAAGCATGAGTAACTAACACTATCAAGTACAAATATCCACGGATGTAAATTATGGCTAAGACGAAATCCCCTGCAAAAGAACCTAAACCAAAAATTGCAATAAAAGCTGCTTTAAAAAATCAGCCCGACCTGTCTACACAGTTACAAGACCAATTTGGGTTTGATGGTTTTAAGGGCCCCCAGGAAGAAATTATTGAAAGCCTTTTGAATGGAAACGACACGTTTGTTATTATGCCAACAGGTGGCGGTAAAAGTTTATGTTACCAGTTACCGGCCATGATTAGTGAGGGTGTTGCCATCATCGTATCTCCCTTAATTGCATTAATGAAAAACCAGGTAGACCTGGTACGCAGTTATGCCAGTAAAGATAATGTAGCGCATTTTTTAAACAGTACTTTAAATAAAGGCCAGCAAAAAATTGTAAAAGATGATCTGACAACGGGCAAAACAAAAATGTTGTATGTGGCACCCGAAACCATGACGAAGGAAGAGAACATTGCATTTTTTAAAGAACTTAAAATTTCTTTTTTTGCGGTAGATGAAGCGCATTGCATTTCAGAATGGGGCCACGATTTCAGGCCGGAGTACAGGAGGCTGCGGGAGATGATGGATTTAATTGACGAAACAATTCCGGTGATTGCATTAACCGCAACAGCCACACCAAAAGTACAAAGCGATATTGTTAAGAACCTTGGTTTACGCAAACCAAAAATTTTCATCTCGTCTTTTAACAGGCCAAACTTGTATTACGAAATTCAGCCTAAAATAAACCTTGATCAAACCAATAAAAGTATTGTTCGTTTTATACAACAGCATAAAGGTAAGAGCGGTATTATTTATACCCTCAACCGCAAAACAACCGAAGAGCTTGCAAAAATGCTGATGGCAAACGGTATAAAAGCAGTGGCTTATCATGCCGGGTTAGACAGTAAGCTCCGTTCCGAAAGGCAGGACCAGTTTTTAAATGAAGATGTAGATGTAATAGTGGCCACCATTGCGTTTGGTATGGGTATTGATAAACCGGATATCCGTTTTGTAATTCACTACAACATTCCCAAATCTATAGAAAACTATTACCAGGAAACCGGCCGCGGCGGCCGTGATGGCATGGAAGGAAAATGTATTCTCTACTACTCTCACAAAGATGTAGCCAAGCTGGAGCACCTGATGAGAGACAAACCGCTGAGCGAAAGAGAAGTGGGTGCACAATTGATAAATGAAACCGTAGCGTATGCCGAAAGCAGTGTATGCCGCCGTAAAATTCTGCTGCATTATTTTGGCGAAAATTACGATGATAAAAAAAGCTGCGGCCATTGCGATAACTGTTTACAACCTAAAGAAAAAATTGAAGCTAAAGATGATGCTGCAATTGTTTTAAAGATCATTAAAGCATTAGGCGAGCAGTTTCCGGTTGAATACACTTTGCTCATTCTCGCCGGTAAGGCAACCCCTGCTGTAAAAATGTACCGCCACGAAGAGCTCGATGTTTTTGCCAGTGGTAACGATAAAGAAAGTCATTTCTGGAACAGCTTGATACGCCAGATGCTACTGGCCGGTTTAATTGAAAAAGATATTGTGGAATATGGTTTACTTAAAATTACCAAAGCAGGTACTGCTTTTTTAAAGAAGCCAACATCATTTAAAATTGTGTTGAACAATTTATTTGAAGAGGCCAATGCCGATGATGAAGAAAGCGAACAGGCTGCTGCAGAAGCTGTTGCTGCAGATGAAAAATTAATGTTGTTGCTGAAAGACCTGCGCAAAAAAGTAGCTAAAGAAAAAAACCTGCCGCCCTTTGTAATCTTTTTAGAGAACAGCCTGGAAGATATGGCTACCATGTTTCCCACAACCATGGCGGAGCTGGAAAAAATAAGCGGTGTAAGTAAAGGAAAAGCCATGCGCTATGGCAAACCTTTTTTAGATGTAATTATAAAATATGTAGAAGAAAACGATGTGGTAAGGCCCGATGATTTTGTAATGAAAAGCGTGGTAAACCGCAATAACAATAAGATATTTATCATTCAAAACATAGATAAAAAGATCCCGTTGGAAACGGTTGCCAAAACCCGTGACCTGCGTATTGATGAACTTTTGGAAGAAATGGAAACCATTGTTGCCAGCGGTACCAAGCTCAATCTTGATTATGCCATTGACGAAATGGTTGATGAATACGAGCAGGACGAAATAATGGATTATTTTAAAAGCTGCGAAACATCGTCCTTACAGGTAGCCCAGGAAGAGCTGGCCGACAGTAATTTTAACTGGGAGCAGTTAAAACTGATGCGTATTAAGTTTTTATGCGAATACGGCAATTAGGGAATATTTTAGGTTGAATATTTAATATTTGGGAGAATACCCTTATTTTTGCCCCCCCGAAAGGGAATGGTGCGGTAGCTCAGTTGGTAGAGCAAAGGACTGAAAATCCTTGTGTCGGCGGTTCAATCCCGCCCCACACCACAAAAAGACTCAACTTAGGTTGGGTCTTTTTTGTTTTATATCCCCTTTGTTTCGGGGTTGAATTTCCCTTCGATTAATCAAAATCAACCCTTCGCCCTCCACATACTTTTAAAACCATTCGCCCTCATTTTTCGTTATTAACAAGAAATTAAACAGTTTCTTTATTGCATTTCCTGCAAAACCGCATCAAAGTATTGAGCAGCAATTAAAGCTCTGCAAATGAAAAATAAATCTACCAACCTGGAAATATTATTGATGAGCAACAGCCGTTTTTTTCAAAAAGACTGGAGCGAACTGAACAGTAACAGAAACGATAAACAGCTTTCGCAAAAAGAAAAGCTGATACATCTTTGCTGGAATGGTATGCTGAAAGAAATGATCCCTGAAATTATACAAACCGAAACAGGTAAAAACCCACTTACTCTTTGGGAGATCAATCAAAGCGGTAATATGCTCGACCTTAGGTATGGTAATATTGATGAAGAGATGAATGACGAATGGTCGATCAATCCTTATGTGTATCTAACCTTTGCCATCGCCAATTAAATAAACTATAACTTTTTAAGTGGTTCCAGTAATGCTTCCAGCCCGTTGATCTTTATCTCGTATAAGGTTTCAAGCAATATACCCAGCTTGCCTTTTGGAAAACCTTTACGTTGAAACCATTCCAGGTAAGATACCGGCAAATTACACAGCAGCCTGTCTTTATACTTTCCAAAAGGCATTTTCATTTTTACCAGTTGCAGCAATAATTCGGGATTAGGTTGATTGGGTTCTTCTGACATAAAATGAAATCGTTTAAGCTATAAAACTACTACAGACGGTTATACACACAATATCGTTATTAATCCACCATTCAATAATAACTGCCTTTTATCTTTTTTATTAATCAATGCTTTTATACATTTACTTAATAGAAATGCTTGCTAAAAATAAAATAAAACTATTTTAAACTTTTACGGGTCATTCCCATCCAAATTAGCATGATAAAAACTTCTATTACTGCCCCATCTTCCGAAGTTATCAGTAAGCACATTTTTGCAGATGTTGTACTGAATAATGAAACCAATCAAAAAGCTTTATTTGCTGCTGTTGCTTTTCAGCCTGGCGATGTAATCACGAAGTTCAGTGCAGACAAAATTCAAAAATATGCAACTTACTTAACCGTACAAACCGGCACCAACAGGCATATTACACTAATGCCGGAGTTTCTGCAATACATCAATCACAGCTGCAGTCCCAATGCTTTTTTTAATACTACCAGTATGGAGTTGGTTTGTTTGCAGCCCATACAACCAGGCGATGAATTTACCTTTTTTTACCCCAGTACCGAATGGGAAATGGCCCAACCCTTTGTTTGTAATTGCGGCACTGCGGCATGTATACAATTAATAAATGGTGCTTCGCATCTTTCTGTTGAAACACTTTCAAAATATAAACTAACCGATTTTATCAGGCAGCAGGTAAAACAAAAATTATCCCTGTAGCCACCCATTATTTGTTATGGCTGCGTTCAACCCATTAATGTCTTCTGTTTCTTTCCAACAAATTAAAGTGTGGGTACTGGCACCGCTTTTAGAAACCAACGACACCAATATTGATTACTACTACGATTTTACTCAGAGCATTGCCGAATACGAAAAGACTTTTGCCGAACTGGGCATTGAGTGGAAATGGCAGCCAGTTACCATTAAAGATTATTCCGATATTATAGAACTCATCGTAAAAGAAAAAGATTTTGGCCACAAGACACCTGTGGTTTTTAATTTGTGCGATGGAGATGAGGTTAACGGCACACCAGGTATTTCGGTTGTAAAATTATTGGAAGAAAAAGGACTGATCTACACCGGATCAGATGAATATTTCTACCGCATCACTACTTCTAAAATACCCATGAAAAAGGTTTTTGATAAAGCCGGCGTTCCTTCAGCCAGGTGGAAAGCCATTCTTGATAAAGATGATATCGAAAATATTTTTGAAACGCTGGGCACACCTGTAATTGTAAAGCCGTCTGTTTCCGGTGGCAGTATGGGAGTGGGAATTAAGAATGTGGTTAATAGCCAGGCTGAATTAGAAGAGCAGGTAAATAAAATGTTTGAAGGTTACCGTGGATGGGACCTGGCAGCTGATGGTTTGATTGCTGAATCTTTTATTACCGGTCCCGAGTTTACGGTGATGATATCCGGCTCTTACAACAATCCTACAAACGCAAAAATTTACACGCCTGTTGAAAGGGTTTTTCATGAATCTTTACCCGAGCAGGAAAAGTTTTTATCGTTCGACAGGCTTTGGGAAATTTATGAAGATGAAACGCCCATGCCCAACGAAGCCAATTTTTATGAATATGCTTTGCCCGACGCTTCGCTGATTGATGAACTAAAAAAGATAAGCTGGGATGCTTACGTTGCCTGCAAAGGCTGCGGCTACACCCGTGCAGATATAAGGATGGACAAAGAGACCGGTAAATTATATGTACTGGAAGTAAATGCCCAATGCGGTTTAAGTGAAGATGAAGATTATACATCAATAGGTGCTATACTGCGCTTTAGCGGAAATACTTTTACCCAACTGGTGGCCGAAATTATCAATGATGCATTCACCCGCCTGTCGGCAAGCCAGTTAAAAAGGCGAATAGCTTAATCTTCTTATTTCTATGAAAATTTGTGTGCTACAGCCTGATTATTCCACTTCTGATGTTGATTACCAAAACTATGATCCTCCGAGAGATATCAGCCATTTAATGCCAACTGCACAATTCGATCATGTGCTGCTGAATAAACTTACCACTTACAAACAACTTAAAGAACTTAAGAAAAAGAACTACGATGTTTTTGTAAACCTCTGCGAAGGTTACCTGGAGTGGAGCATTCCATCCATTGATGTGATATACTTTATGGAGTTGTTGAATCTGCCTTTTACCGGGCCAACATCTTTGTTATATGATCCGCCAAAAGACCTGATGAAATACGTGGCTTACGTTGCCGGTATTAAGACACCGGCATTTGCATTGATTGAAACACTGGATTGTTTGGAGAAAAATTGCGTCCATTTACAATACCCGCTCTTTGTTAAGCCCGACAAGGCCGGCGACAGTTTAGGCATTGATCAACATTCGCTGGTTCATAATAAAGAAGAGTTATTGCAGAAATGTTCTGAGATATTGAATGAATACGGACCTCTGCTGGTTGAGGAATATATACAGGGAAGAGAATTTACCGTAATGCTGGTTGCCAATGCCGAAGATGAAAAGACCTGCACGGTATTTAAACCCATCGAATATATTTTCCCCGAAGGTTTTGCTTTTAAAACCTACGCTTTAAAAACATCGGAGCTACACCCCGAAGCAAATATTCCCTGCAGCGACCCTGTTTTGGAAGCTGCACTAAAAGATGCCGCCCTGCAAATTTTCCAGGGTTTTGGCGGCGCCGGTTATGCCCGGCTGGATTTTAGGGTGAATGCCCAAAACGAGATCTTCTTCCTGGAAATAAACTTCACCTGCTCGGTCTTTTATAAAGATGGGTACGAAGGCTCGGCCGATTATATCCTAAAAGCCGATGGCATTGGCCAGGCCGGTTTTCTTAAAAAGATAGTGGCCGAGGGTATTGCCCGCCACCAACGCAGTCAGAAAAAATACACTATGAAGGGTAATGCCATTGCCGGTTATGGTATTTATGCCACCCGAAATATTGCGGCTAATGAGCTGATTTTCAGGGGTGAGGAGATGGCCCAGCGCATTGTAACCCGCAGCTATGTTGAGCGTTACTGGAATGTTAACGAAAAAGAAACTTTTAGAAAATACGCTTATCCGCTCAGTAAAGAGGTATTTTTGCTCTGGGATAATAACCCGGCAAACTGGGCACCACAAAATCACAGTTGCGATCCGAACACCGCTTATGAAGGCTTAAATGTAGTGGCTTTGCGTAATATAAAGCAAGGCGAAGAACTAACCCTCAACTACGCAAGCTTTTTGGATGAACATATGGAGCCCTTTAAATGCCGCTGCGGTGCAGCCAATTGTTGCGGATGGATTACCGGAATTACCCATAATTCGGTAACAGAAAGAGAAAGCCAACGCAGGGATTAAACTCACCAGCATTTCCCCGGTCTTACTAACCACCCATTACAATTCTCTCCTTTTTTAAGGAAAATGTCATTTAAATAAAGGTTTGTCAGGTGAGCCTGTCGAACCCGGTTTATTAGAAGCAACCCGCCTTCGACAAGCTCAGGCTGACAGCTTTTTAAATTTAACCATAAACGATATTGACCTTTACGGGGTTTTTTATTAACGATGATTGCAGAATCAAAAGAACAGAACTATGTCGAAGTTTCAAATATTGCGTAACCTGATGATGAAGCATAAATATCAGCTGATATTTACGTACTCCTTATTCTCTTTGGAAATGCTGGGCGGATTATTGCGTTTTTACTTTTTTGGCGAAGCCATTAATGATCTGATAAAAGGAAGTTATAATGGCCTGATCGTACTTACTCTTGTTCACCTGGCTTACCTGGTAATTGGTACCATACGCCACATGTTTGATACCCGTACTTATACCGCCATTTACACATCGCTGGTTACCCGGTTTTTAAGCCGCCGTTATTTAAAAAATGATGTATCTAAACTAAGCGCCCACAGCAACCTGGCCCGTGAGTTTGTAGATTTTTTAGAACACGACCTGGTGTATGTTATAGAAGCTGCCTACAATATTTTAGGCTCACTCATCATCCTTTTCTTTTACGATAAAACAGTGGTGCTTATTTGCCTGGCTATTATGATACCGGTAATCATCATCAGTATGCTGTACGGCAAAAAAATGATGCGGCTCAACAAACTTAAAAACGATGAGCTGGAAAAACAGGTAGATATCATCAGCACCGGCAACAACCACGTTATACGCCATCACTATAATAACTTACGCAAATGGCAGATACGCATTTCGGATAAAGAAGCCTGGAACTTTGGTTTTATGGAGATCATGGTTTTGCTGGTAATTGCGGTATCATTAATAGCCAGTAAAAATTTACACAGCACCACCATTATGGCCGGCAGCCTGTTTGGTATTTACAGTTATATTTTAAAATTTGCTTCGGGGCTCGATACGATACCTTATACCATGGAGCGCCTTTCTTCTTTAAGTGATATTACAAGAAGGATTGAACTGGAGGTAGATGATTTTCCGGAAGAACCTGTAAATAAAAAAGCAGAGATGCGGTTTTTATCCGGAAAAAATACAACCCGTCTTTCGGCTTAATTAATTTTTAATCTTATCATTTTTAACAGGCGAATAATCTTGCTTTACCTGTCCGTTTACAGATAGTTTTTCAAAATAACATTTTACACCTGTGGCTGTATTCAGGTCTTCTATGTTCTGGATATGAAAATGCAAATGTGCTTCTGATGAATTTCCGGTATTACCGCAAAGGCCTAAAAGCTCGCCCTGTTTAATTTTTTGCCCTTCTTTTACTTTTATAGATTGGTGTTTAAAATGGCAAAAAACCAAATACTCATTGCTGGCAGTTTTTATAATTACCGTGTTACCGCCCACATTAAATTTATTCATTTCGCCCGGCACATTATCTTTTACACCATCCACCACCAATACTATTTCGCCATCGCAGGGGGCTATTAATTCTTTACCAAAAGCATAATAATCTTCGTTTGTTTTACCATCGGTTTTGTAAGAGTTTCCTTTAGCATCGGTTATAATAATATCAAAGGCATTTTTTTGTGCCGGGGTAGATACATGATAATTTAACTCTTTGGTATCGCCGCCCCAAAACACGGTCCACTCGTCTTTAAACGGCAGTATCAGTTTGGTTGTGTTTCTTAAAATTTTAGGCTGGGTTTCATCTGCATAAGCCCCTATAAAAAGGCCATTTATTTTCGAGTTATTATCAAGCGATATATTTAATGTCAGTAAAGTATTCTCGAAATTTGTTTTGTAAACAGCAACAGTGGCTTTTGTGTATTTTATAAACTCCTTCTTTGTTATTTGTCCTGCCTGCGCTTTTAGGCCTAATAAAAATTCCTTTGTTTTATCAAGCGGCAAAGCGTTTTGCATAATGGCATCAAACATTAAAAATATAGAATCGTACTTATCGTTATTGTAATGCTGCTCAAATTTATCTGCTACTGTTTTGTATGCAGCGGTTTCGGTTTGGGCAAAACTGTTGATAATCAAAAAAGTAAAAAGCAGGGAGAGGATTGTTGTTTTCATGGTGTATTTTGGTTTTAGTAAGTTTTATTTCATCCCGTAGATCTCTTCATACTGTACATACCTCGATCTGCCAATTATATAAAGGGGTGTACCTGCCGCATCTTTAATAACACCCATGGTTTCGTCATTGGCAACAGGAAAATTTATTTGATACGATTTTCCATCACTAACCTGGATGCCATAGGTTTCAACAGAATTTTGAATGGAGACAGAATTCTGTTTGTATTCATAAGTTTTTACCTGGCCGGCGCTGTCTTTTATGGTGAGATTTTTTGCTTCAAAATTAATTTCAAATTTTTGACCTCTTTCATTTAGCGCTTTCCAAACGCCCCTGTAAGTATCTGAACCGCTGCAGCTGTACAAAGAAATAAGTACTAGTGCTAATAAAAAATTTAATGCTTTTCTCATTTTAAAAAGTTTTATGGTGACTAATGGAGTTGAGGGTATGAAGTACAGTTAAAATTTTTTTATTATTGACTTACGTTATGCTGGGCCAAACCCCAATTTTGGAAGGTCGCTTTTAGGTAATAGTCTAGCGATATCTTCAATATTGCCTATTTTAAAAACTAACTCTTTATTGAATTTGTTGGGTATCCAAAAACGTATTTCTTTCTGGGGGCTAAATTTATTTGATTTGCAAAACACTCCTAGATCGCCTTGATATTTGTATTCGTCATAATAATTAACGGGTCCATAATGAAAGGTAAAATTTTGTTTCTCTACTACAGATTGTACACGCTTGACGAATTCAGTTGGATCAATTATTAAGACTGCGTAATCACCGAAATTCAATGCAGACATATCTAGATCCAAAGGAGTAATTGATCCTGCCTTTAGATTCATTAAAATAGACTCTATGCCATACAAACAATAAACATTTCCATGTGAATTGTTATGATAGTAGTATAATTGACCAGATTTAGCTTTTCCGATAAGTGTTTTACCGTCTTCGGTAAACGCTTCAAAATTTGTCATTTGACTTATATAACCCGCCCCATCCTTATTATCATGTCTAAAAGTTTCTTGCTCTTCATTTCTGAAATATTCTAAGGGTTTACAAAATACTTCACCTTCGTAAAGTAAGTTTTGCATGTGTTGTTCATTTCCAATTTTGAAAAAGGAGATATAATTTCGAGATGACATTTTGTTTTAACTGATTTCGTTACACATAAATATACACAACCCTTCTTCATCAAACTACTAATTTTTAATATATTCAGTTGTAAAGCCCAGTCTATTTTACCCTGATTTCTATTCTGTGCCACACTTTTTACGTTTTTTACATTATTTTTTAGGTTTATAACATAATTTTTTATGTTTATAACGTAATGATTTACGTTTTATACCAAAAATTTTACGTTTATAAGTTAATTAATTAGGTTTATATCGCATTTTTTTGCGTTTATTACTTTATCATTTACGTTTTTTACCTAAATTTATCAGTATAAAAGCTCAAATATGCCACCGTTACGTAAAATGTATATCACTTCCGGTAAGCCCCTGCCTCATATTGGTGCCAAGCTAAAGCAGTTATTAAAAGAAAAAAGGCTCAGTAACGCCTGGCTTTGCAGGCAGTTGAATGTAAATGGCACCGCCGCCAACCAGTATATCAGGCAACAATCTATGCATGCGGCACTTATGTGGAAGCTGGGCCAGGTGCTTGACTTTGATTTTTTTGCCTGGCTGTCAGATGAGTTTCCGCTGCATAAAACATCCCTACAGGAGCAGGAGCTGCAGCAGCAGCTGGCTGATCTAAAAAAGGAAAATGAAATTTATCAAAAAATACTGGCTGGTAAGCTGGGGTAGGTAATAACATTACCTGATTATCATTACAGATCCCTGCTCTTCTCTTTTAATAGTACCCTTGTAAGTAAAACTGGCCACCCACACATAATTGCCACTTAGCAGTTTGCCTTTGTACAAACCATTCCATTTTACAGTAGGATTGCGGGTGTAAAAAACCAGCTCGCCATAGCGGTTGTAAATATGCAGCAGGTAATTGCTGATGGCGGCTATATTGCCCAGGGCACCAAAGTCGGGGTTGGAGGCATCACCATTTGGTGTAAATGCATTGGGGAAAAACACATCGCCGCAACTGCCGCTGGCGGGTTCGGTAATTTGTACCGATGTTGATACAATACAACCGCCGGTATTATCAGTTGCGGTAACAGTATAATTGCCTACGGCAAGATTGATGGCCGTTGCGCTGTTCTGCACCGGCACTGTGTTCCAGCTATAGGTAAAGGGCGGGTTGCCGCCGGTTGCAGTGGCTGTTGCGCTACCATCTTTTACACCAAAACAACTTGCATCCTTTTTATTGGTAATGCTGATGGTGGGTGCAGCTGCCGTTGCAATAACAACCGGAATATTATCAATACAGCCTTTGCTGTCGGTAACAGTAACTGTGTAATTGCCGGGTGCCAGCCCACTGGCTGTTGGTCCGCTGCCACCCGAAGGAGACCATGCGTAAGTGTATGGAGCGGTGCCCCCGGTTTCGTTAATGGTTGCAGTGCCGGTTAAAAGTCCGCAGCCGGGTTGTATAATATTTACCGTATGTGCCAATGCCGCTGGTGCGGTAATAATTGCAGTGGCGGTAGTTGGGCAACTGTTCAATGCGTTAACGGTTACAGTATAAGTTCCGCCGGTAAGGCCGCTGATGGTTTGCGTGGTTTGTGGGGGTGTTGTGTTCCAGCTGTAAAAAAATGGTGCGGCTGTGGCCGGAATTACATTAACCGTTGCCGAGCCGTTATTATCGCCTGCGCAATTATTATTACTTACCACCGAAGTGGTAAGGCCAAGAATATTAATGGTTTGAGGAGGGGATACCGAGGTTCCATTATCCGGACCGGTTGCAGTTAAAGTAACAGAATATTGGCCTGGTGCGCTAAAAGTATGTGTTGGGTTTGCAAGGGTAGATGTGTTGTTGCCTGGGCCCGATGCCGGATCGCCAAAATCCCAGCTAAGTGATGGGCAAAGTGCCGATGTACTTGTAAAGCTTACTGTGTTATTATTGGTGCAGGAGTAAGTAAATGATGCGTTGTTTGGCGGCGCTTCGCCAATCATAATATCATCCACTGCAAAACCATCATAGGCATTACATTGTGTGCCGGCACCAAAAATAAACCGGAAAATTACATTAGGCACACCTGCTAAAGCGGGCATGGTATGTTGTGCAGCTACCCACCGGCCGCTGCCGCCACCGCCCTGGCAACTGCCACTGGTTGATTGTATATTACCCGACCATCCATCTCTTATGGTTGCAAGGCCGTTCATGTTGGTTATGGGAGAATAATTGAACCAATTACTGTTTAAGCAATTTGCCGGATCGGACACAGCGCCAACATTTATCCAGGTGGCGCCCAGGTTGGTTGAGTATTGAAAGCCGGCACCATCAAAGCGTTGTTCCATCTCCCAAAAAACAGCAAAAGAAATATATGGATGTTGTAATCCCGTAAAATCAAAACAAGGGCTTTGCAGCCAGGACCTTTCGCCATCGTTATAACTGCTGCCTGTAAGGCCGCCTACTATCCAGCATTTGGTACCGGTAGATGCTCCGGTAATAACAGGTTTGGAGGGTGTGCCCCAAGCCCAGTCGCTAGCGATGCCGCCGGTTGTAAAGCCACCGTTGGTTGTTTCAAAACCCTCTGTGTAAGGAAAGATATTAATGGGAGTGGCGCATTGTGCAATGGCTTTTTGCGAAATGCAAAACATACATGCAAATGAAATGATAATTCCTGTGGTTCTATTTAAAAGCAATCCCAAATTCATTAATTAAGCCTGTAAAACTACTTCATTATACCGGTATAAGCTCAGATGGGGAATATGAATAAATAGTTGCCCAGGTTATGTTATTCTTCATTTCTTTTTACAATTAAATACCAGTTATTCTCCAGCGGTAAATATCCATACTCATAACAATAAAAATAAGTCTTGTCGGTTTTGGTTTGATATAAGTGCGTGTGGTACTTAAATTGAAATCCTTTTTCAATCAACTTATCCCGGCTGGCTTTTGCGGTTGCTTCGCCTTCGGGCAGCAGGCTTTCCAGTATGCGGCGGTTTTTACCAAGGGCGTTATTTACGTTGCGGATATAGTTGTTAGCGGCACTTTTCAGCTCGTTATTATAGGCTGCCCGACAATAATCATCACAAAATTTTTTATCGCTGCGGCCCTTTACCGGTTTTTCGCAAAACAGGCAGGTTTTGGTTTCTTTTTCTTGTAACATAGTACAGACAAGGGTTTTGATATATTAAATATACAAAACATTTCCGATACAACCGTTTACATACGCTTATAAAGGTAAGTAAAGGGATAATCTCCGGCTATCGCTTTTTGGCAACCGCATCTTTGCATTGTCAATCGGAACAAAACAAATAAACCCGGTTGATTGAAATAAATTAAAAACCCGCACTCCCTTCAACACCCCTTCAGGGGATGGGGGCGCACAAAACGAAAAAACATGTACGCATTAAAAAACAAAGTTCAATTGATTGGTAACCTGGGCAACGCACCAGAAGTAAAAACAATCGAAAGTGGTAAAAAGATGGCCCGTTTCAGCGTGGCCACTAACGAAAGCTACCGCAACGCCAAAGGCGAAAAAGTAACCGAAACCACCTGGCACAATTTGGTTGCCTGGGGTAAAGTGGCTGAAATTGCCGAAAAGTATTTGAACAAGGGAAGTGAGATTGCCATTGAGGGTAAGCTGATTAACCGCAGCTATACAGATAAGGATGGCAATAAAAAGTACATCACCGAGGTACAAGTGAATGAACTTTTAATGTTGGGAAGCAAAGCAGAAGTTTCTGCTTAAATCTTAAGAACGCCGGTTAAGTTTTTAGCCGGCGTTCTTTTCTTATTATCTCCTCTTATCTTTATTGCAATGCAAACAATAGAACGCAACGAAGTATTCGACATGGCTTACCGGTTTGTTACCGAAACCAATGAAAATATATTTCTTACAGGAAAAGCCGGTACGGGTAAAACTACGTTTCTCAAATTCCTGAAAGAAAATTCAACCAAAAATATTGTGGTGGCAGCGCCAACGGGCGTGGCGGCTATTAATGCCGGTGGCGTTACACTGCATAGTTTGTTTCAGTTGCCCTTTCATCCTTTTCTGCCCACAAAAAATAATAAAGAAGATCTGTTGGCCAAGATCAGGCAGAACAAGCAGCGGCAGCAGCTACTTCGCAAAATGGAATTGCTGGTAATTGATGAAATAAGCATGGTGCGTTGCGATGTGATGGATGCTATTGATACTATTTTAAGACATACAAGAAGAAATTATCATCTGCCTTTCGGTGGTGTACAGTTATTATGCATTGGTGATTTACACCAGTTGCCGCCAGTAGCGCAAAACAAGGAGTGGAGTATTCTGAACGAATATTACGAGTCGCCATTCTTTTTTGACAGTCTTGCAATAAAAGAACAATTGCCCTTATTAATTGAGCTCAATAAAATTTACCGTCAAAAGGAAGATAGTTTTGTAAGGCTTTTAAACAAGGTTCGTAATAACCATATGGATGCAGATGATTTTGAAGATCTGCATTTAAGGTATGACCCAACTTTTCGGCCGGACCGGGATGAAAAATATATTACACTCACTTCTCACAACAAACAGGCCGATCAGATCAACGAACAAGAGTTATACAAATTAAATGGCGCAAGCTTTAATTACAAGGCCGTAGTTGAAGATGATTTTCCGGAAAATATGTACCCCGTGGATTTTGAACTGAGTTTAAAAGAAGGTGCACAGGTTATGTTCTTAAAGAATGATCTCATTCAAAAAAGATATTACAACGGTAAGATTGGCGTAGTAAAAGAGCTTACAAAAGATAAGATACTAGTGAACTGCGACGGCACTGAAATAGAGGTGGGAAAAGAAACCTGGGAAAACAGCCGCTACACACTTAACCGTGCAGATGGTAAACTGGAACAGGAAACATTGGGAACTTTTACGCAGTATCCACTGCGCCTTGCCTGGGCCATCACCATACACAAAAGCCAGGGCCTTACTTTTGAAAAAGTGATGATTGATGCCGGTGCCGCTTTTAGCAGCGGGCAGGTTTATGTTGCATTAAGCCGTTGCACCAGTTTAGCAGGCATCGTTTTACTTAGTAAAATTGCGCCTTCGGCCATTCACAGTAATGAAAATGTTATTAAGGGTCAGCAATCACTTTCATATAAAGGCTCATTACCTGAACGCTTTGCAGGTGCAAGGCAATTATTTACCCAACAATTGCTGGAAGAGATTTTTTCTTTTAGCGAAGTGGTTTCGGGTATTGAGCAATTAGGTTTTCAAATTCAGCAGCACCAGGATAAATTAAATGCCGGTTCAAAAACCTGGATAGAGAATTTGAGGCAACACATTTTAGCAGATAAAGAAGTGGGTTTAAAATTCATCGGGCATATTGCTTATTTAATGAAGGAAGAAGCTGTGATCGAAAACAATACCGGCCTTCAAAAAAGAATTTCGGATGCTGTCAATCATTTTATTCCAAAGCTTGAAACCTACGTACGTGAATTAAAAGCACACCCTGTAAACACAGAACATAAAGAAGCCGCTACAGCTGTAAATGAAAAGCTAAATGAACTGGCACTTGCTTTGTTTAATTGTAATTTTTATATGCAATATTGTAAGCAGCCTTTTTCCGTAACCGGTTTTTTACAACATAAATTAAAATATGTTCAGCCACGGTTTAGTTTAACCTCCTATGCTGTGGAAACTAAAGAAATCATTGGAGATCTTTCCAATGCCGAATTGTATGACACATTAAAGCGCTGGCGAAATATGGTTTGTAAAGAAAATGACCAGCCCATTTACATGGTGGCAAACCAAACATCTTTGCAGGAAATTGCCACTTACCTGCCATTAACTAAAAAAGACCTGATGCAGATTAGTGGTTTTGGTAAAGCCAAGGCTGAGAAATATGGCGATGAGATTTTGGAAGCGGTTGAAAGTTTTTGTGAAAGGCATGGCCTTGAAACAAATATGGATGCAAAATCCGGAAATCCTAAAAAAGAAAGAAAGCCAAAAAGTACGGAACCTAAAACAGATACAAAAACAGTTTCCTTTCAGTTATACAAAGCCGGGAAAGATATTGCCTCCATTGCCAAAGAAAGAAATTTATCAATCAGCACCGTTGATGGGCATCTGGCTTATTTTGTTGGTACCGGAGAAATTGATATCAACAACCTGGTTAGTAAGGAAAAACAAAAACTTATAAATGATGCTGCAGCCAAACACGGCATTGCCAGTCATAAAACCTTAATTGATAATTTGCCAAAAGATATCAGTTATGGAGAGTTAAGGATGGTACTTGCAGCAGGCAATATTACAAAATCCTAAATGCTTTAAACAAATCTGCCATCGTTATAAGCGATGGCAGATTTTCTTACGAAAAATATTTTACTCTTTTACTTCTGTATTGTTAAAGGAGAAGAAAGGAAGTTAAATGTAAGTTTCTGATACCTGTTATTTACTACATCATCCTGGTAAACAGAGAACTGAATTTTTACTTTTTTTCCAGCCAGGTCGGGCATTTCCTTGTAGGGGAAAAACAGTTCCAGGTTTTTTTGTCCATTCTTATTATAACTTGCTTTTGAACTTGGAAGCAATCTCATTTTAATATAAGTGGCCGCCATCTTGTTCCAGCTGTAATTTTCATTTATTGTTGGTAAATAATACAGGCCGTCTTCGGTAGTTAACCTTGCAACAAAATATACATTACCTAAAACAGCGCTTGTTTTTATATCAAATGACGGGTAGATTAAAATTCCTTTTTTTACATTATCTGTTTTCACTTCGCCATAACCTATATTGGTAATTTCAATTTTAGGTACAGCCAGGGCAGATACTTTTTTATCTTTAGGATATAAAGCTGCAATTATTTTTTTGTCTCCATCAGACAGCGCATTATTTTGCCCCACAACAAAACCATCTTCAGTCTGCCACGCTTCAACGGGATAGTGCATAATAGAAAGCGGATCGTAAGAAGTTCCGTTTGTGTAAAAAACATCACTTGCTCCAAGCACATTAAAATCTACTTTATCTTTATTCCAGCCCTGGTATTTTGCATAATATTTATACACTGTATCCTTATTCCACTTTATACCTCTTGGATAGCTTTGCTCGTGTAGTAAACCCAAAGAATGGCCAAACTCGTGCATGGTTGTTCCCTGCATTGAAGTATAGTTCCATTTAACATTAGGATCTTTAAATGCAATCACATCTCTGTATAAATCTCTGTAAGTATAGTTTTTAAAATCGGTTCCTTTGTTTTTCAGGTATTGAAGAAAGGGGCCGCCATTTTTATACTGGTCTACGTATGCTTTATAATCTATAAAATCCGATGTATCCAGGTTAAGTGTCTGCAGATATTGAGGAATATCATTACACTGGATGCCCAGCTGAGAGTTGTGCCCAAGCTTATCTTCCCTGCTACCTAACCTAACTCTTATGTTAGTTGTAGGCGTATTGTCGGGCACAAATTTAAATGTGATATTGGCATATTGTTCCCAGCTTTTTGCATAGCGCATGATCATATCACGTACCTGCTGGCTGCCAATATTGTCCATAAATTTTACCAGTATCACATCACCGTTTTCCCAGGCTACATCATTATTAGCAACGTTTCTTCCTTTGGTTGTGTCTATTGCTATAGGTAGCATTGCGCTACCGGTAAGCGTTGTACACGGCTCCTTTCCTGGCTTTGATCCCTGTAGCAAATTTTGTGCGTTCGTTTCTGCTACCAGTGAAACAACAATAGTCAGCAATAAAAAAACCTTTTTCATAATTGTGAGTTTATTTGAGTTAAAATTAATTCCTTTAAAATTTACTGCTATACCCTGTAGAGGGTATTTATCTCCAATCGCCATACAAAACAAACGCTCCCCAATAATTAGGATGGCTGAAACGTGGATTCTGGCTTAATTTAACCTGTGCCAATCGCAACGCATCTACTTTATTAATGGATGCAGAAGAAGAAAGGTTTTCATAAAAATATTGCATTAATAATCCTGTAGGCTCATCAGCTACTTTCCATAAACTGGCTACAACTGTTTTTACATTGCTAACCAAAAAAGAATTGGCCGGCGAAATATTCCAACCCTTTACCAACGCCTTGCTCACAGCTGTTTGGCATGCAGAGAGTATCACCATGCTGCAATCACTTATTCCCAACCCCTGAATTTCTCTCATGGTTAATTGACCATTGTTGCCATTACTGGTGTCTTTATCAGGTAAAAGTTTTAAGTAAGATTGCGAATAATCTGATGAATAATTTAACACCCCGTGTGTAGCAAAGTGAATGTACTTTTTATTGCGCAGGCTTAGCTTTGCCATACTTTCGGTAGCCCTTGCATCGGAATACACGGTAGAATCTGATCCCAAAATTTTTCCAATTTCTTTTACTTCATCTATATTAAAGCTTAAGGTTGCATCGGGCACACCAAATGCAGCAAAGGAGTTCATGTTTGTTGTTTTTGGAATTTCTTTTTCACCTGTGTTAAATACCGACATTTTGTTGGTGTAAAAAATACTGTGGTCTTCTATCAAAAACTTAAAGCCATTATTGGCAGTTTTTGTACCCAGGCATTGAAAAGGCATATTGCTGAAAACTCCTGTGGGGATGATGCATAATTTTTTCTTGCCGTTTATTTTATCGGCAACTGT
The DNA here is from genome assembly GCA_963715585.1 of uncultured Chitinophagaceae bacterium. Classification (GTDB taxonomy): domain Bacteria; phylum Bacteroidota; class Bacteroidia; order Chitinophagales; family Chitinophagaceae; genus Ferruginibacter. Next base: position 4,264,438 of record OY970254.1, read on the forward strand.
ATTAATCAGCATATTATATAGCTGGCCCGACAGATCTTTAAATTCTACATTGCCGGCAGGCTTTTCTTCATCCACCGGTTCCGATCTTACAGCCAGCGCCCCGGTACCGGTTTGTTTTGATGTGTTTTTTATTGCTTCAATAAAAGAATTCACTTTGGCGGTTACATCAATCGTCATCGTATCAACCGAAAGTTTTTCCCTGGTTAAAGAGAATATCATTAAGGTGTTATTATTAAGCAGGTATAATAACACTGCCACGTCTTCGGGTAATTTGCTTTTGTAGTTATTAAATTCATCGGCATTAGACCGGGTAAAGTATACACTTAACTCCGGATATTTTTCCACAACATCCTGCAGAAAATTATTGTAATTGGCTTCCACAATTTCTATCTTCTTCAGGGTTTCTTCTTTTGCCGCACCTTCTTGTTTTTCAAGCGTGTTTTCCAACGCCTTTTTAGATTGCTGCATGGCCAGCAGTTTTTTCAGTGCTTCGTTTTTTTCTTCGTTGTTTGATGAAGCGGATAATGAACCCGAAAGTTCTTTTATACCTGCAATATTACTTCTATTAGCATAAGCCCATGCCTGGTTTATATTACCCATGTTGAAGTAGGAGAACGTTATCTTATTATAGAGGTCAGATTTTTTTGGATCGTTATTAAAAATTTTGCGTGCCTCTTCTCCGCCATATAAATTTTCTGTGTTTTTATCAAGCAGCTCAACCGCTTGTTTAAAATACTTTACAGAGCTGTCATTTTTATTTTGTGTGTAGTATAAAAGTCCAAGCTGATAAAATGGTTCCCATCCTAAAGCAATATTATATTCAGTAACAATGGCTGCAGCTTTTCTAAAATCATTTTCAGCTTTTTCTGTTTTGCCTTTGTCTTTATCAATTTGCCCTAAAAAAGTTAATGCTTCAATGGCTTTTTCTTTTTCGCCGCTGCTGTTTGCATATTCTGCTGCATATTCAAAATAGCCAATTGATTTATCTGTTTGCTTTGTTTCGTAATACAATTTACCCAGGCTAAGCGCTATGCCCGATGCAACACGGTATAGCTTTTTGTCTTTTGTTATTGGGTATACTTCAAGTAATTCTTTTTCTGCCTCGCTGTATTTTTTTAAATAGAATAAATCCTCGCCAATATTTCCTTTACCTAAAAGATAGCTTTCGTTAATTACGCCCTTTTTAAGTTGATCCAAAGCCTGCCGGTGATATTTTAATGCATTTACATAATCATATTGAGTAAAATAAGTTACGCCAATATTGGTTGAAACAACGCCCCTGCTTTCAAGTACCTCCTGGTCTTTATATAAACTATCCGCTATTAAAAAAGAGTTGATTGATTTTTTATACTCTCCCATACTTTTATAAAGTGTGCCCCTGGATAAATAAGTGTTTGCCAGTCTCACTATATTGTCGGACCTGGTGAATATTGCCAGGGCGCTATCGCTGTTTTTTAAACCTTCGTCAAATTCGCCGGTAAGGCCATATAAAAAAGATGTTGCTTCTAAAGTTGATCCAAGTGCAATATTATTATAGGTTTCTTCTGCAAGCTTAATGGCATTGTTGAATGCTTCTTTAGCTTTTGGAAAATTACCCATAGAAATATACACATCAGCAATGCCATTAAGTTGCCAGATAACACCAGACTGGCTGGCTGTATCAAAAACAGATTTGGCCCGGTTGTAATAAAGTAAAGCGCTGTCTAACTGAGATTGTGTTTTAAAACCATAGGCTTTTAAAGACAGGCAATCGCCATAACTGCTTGCTGTATTTAATTGTTTACTTAAATCCAGACATGCAGCATATAATTTATCGCCTCCGGCTACATTATCTGTACGATAGGCCAGGTTTGCAAGGCTGCGTGTGGCATCAAAAAGATAACCAATGTTTTTTGTGCTTTCGCTTAATTGACTACAGGCTATATAATAATTACGGGATTTAACTGAATCTATCGCATACCATGCATTGCCTAAATTATATAATGCCTCGATGGTGGATTTGCTGTTAACCCCCTTTGCCTTTTCGAAGTACTCTACAGCTTTTTTATTGTTTTCGTCATTATAAAAAACGTTTCCCTTTTTGTTATAGGTTTCAGCAAGGCCCGAGCTGTCTTTTAATTGCTGGTAAAAATGAGCTGCCGAATCATAAGCCAACAGCGCTGGCTTTTTTTGTCCGCTTAATAAATACAGTTCGCCAATGCTTTTCCATGATTTCGCCTGGCCTGATAAATTATTTGCTTTTTTTCTTAGCAGAATAGATTCCTGATGAGCTGTTACTGCAGAATCATATTTACCCAGCTCCCAGTAACAGCTTCCTTTAAGAGATTTAGAATAACCAGCATTATTAAACTCGTTTATCAGCAGTAATTTTTGCATGGCAGAATCGGTGTAAGCCATACTTTTACTGTAATTGGCAAGTTTATAGTAGCTGTATGCCATATCATTTTGCACCTTTGCCCAATTGAGTGTATCGTAATTAAGCCTGTAGGTTTGGGCAGCATCTATAAATGCATCCAAGGCAGCAGATGGTTTACCCTGGTCGTTATTTACACGGCCAATAAAAGCTAAGTATTCTGCATTTTTCAGCAACGATTCAAAACTGTTTATCCCTTTGTTTAAATCAATCAGGCTGCCATACGACTTCAACGCCAGATCATAATTACCTTCGGCATAATACATGGCACCTTCATATTCGTATCTTTTTTGCCAGTTGCTGTTGTATGTCTTTTCATCCAGGGTTGATTTATAGGCTGTAAGTTTTCTTTCAAACTCCTGAATAAGAACTTTTGCTTTTGCAAATTGTAATAACTTATTGAGGCAAAATATTTTTTTTGAAATGGCCGCCAATTCGTATTCATGCTCATTGGCCAATAATGCATATTTTATTGCGGAATCGCATTGCGGTACAGCAATATCATATTTATCCTGCTTGTGGTTTATTTCTGCTGCAATTACCCAGGTAAGGGATTTACCTCCTGTATCATTAACAGCATAAGCAATTGCTTTTATAAAATCGTTAAGTGAAGCGGCTTCGGTAAATTTATTGTTGGCTAATAATGTTTCAACCTCTTTAATAAAAGAGAGGCAGTGTTTATCCTCAATAATATCTTTTTTATACGCAGGCAACAGTTTTAAAAATGTTTCCTTGTTTTTATAAACAGGAAACAAGGCCCTTTTTACTTCGCCAGGGCTGAGTGGTGCATTATTTATAGCCCATGTAACGAAGGTTTCGTTTAGTTTAAAATTTTTGCCTCTGTAGTTACCGGGGTAAGCCGTTACATAAAGAAAATAACTTTCAAGGTCTTCTCTTTTTGCATCCCGAAGCATTTCAAGAACTGTTTTTCCGACATATCTTCCACCCGGCATTTTTTGATTCATCATATCCTTCATGTCTTCTCTGTCCTTCATATAAGCATAGAAATCGTGTAAATCTTTCAGCATTATAGAATACAATGAATCTTCTTTTTGCTTATTGTCGTCAGATAGAATATCGGTGAGTTTATAAATGCCCTCTTTGGATGAATTGGTAAAAAGTATTTTATTAAACGCCAGTTCGGAAAAAATGCTGCGGCGTTCAATAACGGGTATATTCAGTTTTATTGAAACCAGGTCTCCTTCAATAAGTGTGTCCTCTATCTTATCCAGTTTTACCATGGCAGCCATTAAGCTATCTGCCTTTACAATTTTTCCGGCACCTGCTGATTTAAATTTCCTGCTTTGCCCGGCTGCATCTTTTTTACTTGAATATGCCAGGTATGCATTTATTAAAGTGCCTTTTTTTATACCCAACCCCTGGGCTCCATCAATAAACACAACCATGGTATCGCTTTTCCTGTAAGCAAAATATATATTGAAGTACAGTTCCTTTTCTTCTGTTTTAACAGGCGTTTGAGCATAGGAAAATGCACAGCTTAAAAGAAAAATAAGGCAGAGGTAATATTTTTTGGCTGGTAATTTCAATTATTAAGATTAAGTTTTTTTAATAATAAAGCTAACGCTAATTATTCCGATTTCTTCGGCTTTAATGTTTGATATATCTCCTCTTGTTGCAGCCTGTCCTTTTTTTTCATTAAACAAATCATCCAGCACAGTTTGAAAAGACTGCATATTATCTCTTGTGATTCTTTTTTCAAAAACGCTTCTTAAATCCATTGGTTCTTTCGAAACAATTATTTTCAAAAACTCCACTCCTGCCGGGCTTCCTTTACTTACCGCCAGTTTTCTTACAACAACATTTTTTTTCTCTACAATATAATCAGCTGGCTCTTTTCCTTTGTAAGGATACATTACTTCTACATTATTATCGGGATAAATATCCAGAACAGTATAGTAAAGCTTCTCGTTGCTGTTATTGCGGATATGAAGTGCATAACCGTCGCCTATTTCAAGTTCTATTCCTGTTGCTTTATTATATTCCTTTGCAGGCACAATCTCTGCCGTAACATCGGCAGCCAGCTCTCCGCCATCAGGCATGGTGCGTAAATACTTTACCCTTAACTCCTTTTTTATATCTGCAATAAATTGTTTTTTTTGCTCTGCAGATAATGAATCTTTATTTAAAATGCCGGCCGACCAGATTGTTTTATTATTCCTGTCTGTAAGCGTTGCCAGGCTTCGATCTCCGTCTTTTTTTACTTCCAGCTGAAAATCTGCCTTATCTGCTATTTTTAAAAAGCTGTAGGGTTTTATAAATTGTTTCACCTGCTTTTCCAGGGCTTTTGCAGTAGCGTCGGTCTCGGTAAAACTAAGTTTAACTGCCGCTTCAAGATTTCCATAACTCTCCTCATCCATTCTTACTTCATATAAATCTGCTTTGTTTAATTTTTTTTCTGCGGCCCCGTAGCTTCTGAAATTGTCTACTCTTTTTATAACAGCATTGGTATAAACATCATTACTTTCTGCTTTATATATTTTACAACTGGTTCCGGTTGCAACATTATCCAGCAGACCTTTTTCAATACTGAATATAGAGTCTTCGGTTCCGCCGCCTGTTTTATTACCAACCCTTATGTAAATTTTGTCTTCCCTTGATTTATATTTTCCATTGAAGATTATTTGCTGTCCGTAGCCCTCCATCATCGGTATTTGCTCAGGAATAAAAGCCTGCATAGTTGCTCTTATTTTTTCAAATAGCAACTCATAAGTATTATCCGCTGTCATTTCGGTTAGTGCCTTGTAAAATGAATATGAAAGCGAGCCTAACTCTTCGCTATTAATGATAACCTGTTTATTTACCTGGTGAGGTGATGAGGCACTTATCACAACCATATTAGAAAGCGAATCCGCCGCGGCTTCGAAAAAGCCTTGCTTTGTTTCTGCAGCCGATAAATTTATTATCGAATCCAATGGGTTTTCAGGATCGGCAAAAGGTATTGGCTCTCCCCGGGTTACGGCAAAACTTTCGTCCCGGGTGCCGGTACCTGAGTGGCAGGCATCTAAAAGTACCAAGAGACTTCCCTCGCTGCCAAGTTTTTTTCTTATGTTAAGAAGAAGCGGATACAAATCATCATCACGCAGGTGATTTTCTCCCTTGTAACCGGTTGGATTGTATTTGGGCATTGCATCGTAAGGCAAAAATGCTTCGTCATAGCCGTCGTCTTCATCTTTTCCAAGCTCAATTGTTTTTTGGTCTCTTATCTGCTGGCCATGGCACGAAAGATGAATGACAACGATATCATTTTTCTTTACTTTTTCAGAAAGCTGGGAGAGAGCATTTATGATTGCCTTTTTAGTTGCCTTGCTGTTAATCAGCGTGTCGATGTTTTTTTGATCAAATCCATTTCTGCTTAAGGCTGCTTTTATATATTTTACATCATTTACCGATGCGATAGGTTTTATTTTGCTTGTAGCAGGATATTCGCCTACAGCTACTATAAGCGCCAGCTTATTTTGCGAAAGCGAGTTTGTAGTAATAAACACTGAGAGCAGAAATAGGAAATATTTCATCAGCAGAAATTCTGGTTACAATGATTTGGTTAAATAAGGTGCTTAAAGAAAGAGGAAAATTAAAGCCAGATTGCATAGAAACCTATACCCAGCAGCACCTATTTTGCAAAACTTTACCATTTGAGTGGTTTTAGTTTTCCGAATGATTATCTGCCAAAATCATCTTGTACCCTTATAATATCTTCTTCGTCGCTTGGGTTTAAGGCATCGGTGTGTTGCCATATTTCAGCCACAATTCCCCAGTTATCCAGGCCAACTAACCTGTGTCTTTCACCTTGTTTTAACTGAATGATATCTCCTATGTTTAATGTGGCGGTTTCTTTTTGCTCATCAGTATCGCTGGTTACAACAGCCGCTGTTCCGCCAATAAGTTTCCATATCTCAGCTCTGCGGTTATGATACTGCCAGCTTAGTCTTTTTTCCGGCGCTACTATTAGAATTTTGGGACTCAGTTTACCGGAAATATTTAATTCTTCTTTTGTGAACCCCGGAAAATACAGGTCTATAAATTTCTCTGCCTCGGTTTCTTCAATCACAAAAAAACCGCCCCAGGGCCGGGTATTGTCCTGTTTATTTATTTTTAAATTTTTAAGATGAAGGTATTCTGCAACATGCTCAAAAATTAATTCTTTAGGGGTGTTTGCTTTAAAATTCAGGCTCATAGGTTTAAATTTTATCGGCCCATAAAAACCATTAGTATTTGTACATCGCTGGGGTTAACGCCCGAAATTCGGGATGCCTGTCCCAATGTTCTGGGTTTTATTTTTGTAAATTTCTGCCTGGCTTCGTTGCTGAGCGAAACCAGTTTTTCGTAATTAAAATTATCCGGAATAATTAGGTCTTCCAGCTGGCTCATTTTAGAAACCAGCTCTTTTTCTTTTTCAATATAGGTATCGTACTTTATCTGTATCTCAGCCTGCTCCAGCGTTTCGTTATCAAAACCGGCAAGTGCTTCTTTTACTTTAGGAATGTATTTGATCATTTCATTCAGCCCAATCATTGGCCTGAGTAATACCTGTGCCGCTTTTTGTTTAATTAATAACGCTGATGATTGTACGCTTTCTAAAAAGCTGGCAGTTTCTTCCGGATCCAGGCTAAGTGAATTAAGCAAGGTTTTTATCTTCTCCACATTTTCTCTTTTGGCTTTCACTTTATCCATTCTTTCCTGCGATGCCAGCCCAAGCCGGTAACTTATTTCTGTCAGGCGCAGGTCTGCATTATCCTGCCTTAATAAAGTTCTGAATTCGGCCCTGCTGGTAAACATGCGGTAAGGCTCATCGGTTCCTTTGTTGATCAGGTCGTCAATCAATACGCCAATATAGGCTTCACTTCTTTTTAAAATAACCGGTTCTAACTTTCTTCCTTTTTGGTGAGCATTAATTCCAGCCATTAACCCTTGGCAGGCAGCTTCCTCATATCCCGTGGTTCCATTAATTTGTCCGGCAAAAAATAAATTGCCAATCAGTTTTGTTTCAAGGCTAAATTTTAGCTGCGTTGGTGGAAAGAAATCATACTCAATAGCATATCCTGGCCTGAACATTTTGCAATTTTCGAATCCTGGAACCAACCTAAGCGCCTGAAGCTGAACATCTTCCGGCAATGAAGTAGAAAAACCATTAACATATATTTCTATGGTATTGAACCCTTCTGGTTCTACAAATAGCTGATGCCTGTCTCTTTGGGCAAAGCGGCTTATTTTATCTTCTATACTGGGACAGTACCTGGGACCAGTTCCCTGTATACGGCCTTGATACATAGGACTTTGTTCAAAACCGGTCTTTAAAAGTTCGTGTACTTTTTCATTTGTATAGGTTATCCAGCAGCTTTTTTGTTGTTCGGGTTTAATTTTATCAATATCCAGGTAACTAAATCCCACAACTTCGTCATCACCCTTCTGCTCTTCCATTTTTGAGTAGTCAAGGCTTCGGCCGTCAATTCTGGGCGGTGTGCCAGTTTTTAACCTATCGGTCTCAAATCCAAGTGAAACCAACTGCTCTGTTATGCCGGTAGAAGCTTTTTCGGCCATTCTTCCACCACCAAAATTTTTCTCTCCTATATGTATAACGCCGTTTAAGAAAGTGCCATTGGTTAAAACAACGGCTTTAGACCTGATTTGATGTCCAAGGCCGGTTGTTATACCAACCGCCATACCATTTTCAATAATTAGCCCCTGTACTGTATCCTGGTAAAAATCAACATTTAGGGTGTTTTCAAGCATTTCCCGCCAGGTTGCTGCAAAAAGCATTCTGTCGCTCTGTACTCTAGGGCTCCACATAGCAGGACCTTTTGATCGGTTCAGCATTCTGAACTGGATCATACTTTTGTCTGTAACAATGCCGCTGTACCCACCCATGGCATCTATTTCCCGTACAATTTGCCCTTTAGCTATACCACCCATGGCTGGGTTACAGCTCATCTGGGCAATGGTTTGCAAATTCATGGTAACAAGCAGAACTTTGCTACCAAGGTTTGCGGCGGCGGCGGCGGCTTCACATCCGGCATGACCAGCACCTACTACTATTATATCGTAATTTTGAAACATTGCTTGCAAAGGTAAGTAAACGCTTTTTGAAGCCCACGATGAATACCGATTTCACGTGGAACCTTATTATATCTTGTTTTTATTTTGTGCTTTATGTTCCACGTGAAATCGGCATTTGGCTAATATTATATGAAATATCGCTTTAAGTATTTATTTTCTTTCGATCGCATAACCAATGCTTCTTCCTTCTTCTTATCCTTATAACCACACAAATGCAAGGCTCCATGAAAAACAACCCTATGCAACTCTTCATTGAAGGAAACATCCAGTTTTTTTGCATTGTCTTTTATCCTGTCAATGCTTATGTAGACCTCTCCTTCTATTTCATTTTTAGAAGAACTAAGGTCAAAGGTGATGACATCTGTATAAAAATCATGTTTCAGGAAGTCTTTATTAATAGTAATCAGATATTCATCTGAACAGAATATATAAGATAGATTGGCCAGCTTTTTCTTTTCTGATATGAAAAGTTTTTCAATAAAAAGCTTAAGCCTGGTTCGCTCTTTTAAGGTGGGGTTACTATCCAGAGAGTAAAATTGAACTTTTTGCATGTCGATATTTCTTATATCGAAATTAGATAACAATATTGATTTGATACATTTGTAACTGATTTAAAAGAAAACGATCGAAATGAAGAAACGGCTATCGGAAGTTAAGGTTGGTAAATATGCTGTTATTACAGCTTTTGAAAATGATGATATTTTTCTAAAGCTCATGGAAATGGGTTGTATACCCGGTGAAATTGTAAAGATTGATCAGATAGCACCACTTGGAGATCCTATTTCCATTACTGTAGCCGGCTATCACTTAAGTTTAAGGCTTGATGAAGCTGAAATGATTTGGGTTGAAGAAACGGCTGTTACTGTTTAAATTAATCTAAAAGATCTTTTTCTGATGAAAATTGGACTTTACTTTGGTTCGTTTAACCCGGTTCACGTTGGCCATTTAATAGTTGCCAACCATGCGGTTAATGAAACCGACCTTAACCAGGTTTGGTTTGTCGTATCTCCACAAAATCCTTTTAAACAATCGGCTTCTTTATTAAATGAGTACCACCGCCTGCATTTAATCAAGTCAGCCATTGATGGTGAAAATAATTTGCGAGCCAGTAGTGTTGAGTTCAACCTGCCCAAACCTTCCTATACTGTTGACAGCCTTACTTACCTCAAGGAAAAACATCCCGAACATGAGTTTTCGATATTGATGGGCAGTGATGGATTTCAAAATTTAAACAAGTGGAAAAATTACGAGGTTATTGTTGCTAACCACTCCATCTATATTTATAAAAGGCCCGGATTTGAGGTATCTGAAACCTTTGGCGCAAAGCTACATTTGCTGAGCGCCCCTCTTTTAGAAATATCGTCTACACATATACGTGATCTTATTAAGGGCAAAAAATCAATCCGGTTTTTAGTGCCCGATGTTGTTAAGGAAGAAATTGAATTGGCTAGTTATTACAAAAACTGATTAAAAGATAAGTCCGGTTAAAAGACAAAACAAAACGATGAATGGCGGCGGTATTTTAGAATACTGCAAAATAAGAAATGTACCCATGATGACAGCTATATTAATATAGCTTATTGTGCTGTAAGACATGATTGAAACATCTTTAACAAGGTATAGTGTTGCGGCTATCATGATGCCTACCACCGCAGCATTAATTCCTTCAAGAGAACGCAGAACAACGACGAATTTTTTTAAGTATTGCCAAACCGGAAAAAAGAAAAGCACCAGTAATGCACTTGGAAGAAAAATAGCTATCGACCCGATTAAACAACCCAATAACTGAATCTTTGGCCCTTCCTTTTTTAAAGCAATTCCGCCTATAAAAGAGGCAATTGAAAAAACAGGTCCCGGAATTGCTCTAACAAGGCCCGCGCCGGTTAATAGTTCTTCTCTTTCTATTTTAATAACATCAGGATTATTTTTTACCACCCTTTCCGAAGTTGGCCTCACAACGTATTGATCAAGCATCAACGGAATTAAAACATCGCCACCACCAAAAACAAAAGATCCAAAGCGATAGAAATTTTCAAACAGGTTATATGGTTTTTTATTTTCCCAGTTTTGCTTTCTTGCCGTTTCGCTTAAAAATCCGGCAACCACAAAAATCAAAACAAAGAGCCAGATATTTGTCCATCTTATTTGTCTGGGCTTGATAACCTCTTTGGTTGGTATACGCTTGCTACTGAAATTCGTTGCAATACCTCCAGAAATTATTAAAGCCGGTATTATCCATGGGGTTTTAAAAAGAAAATACGTACTCAACAATGCCACCAACATGATTACCTGCGTAATCGTATTTTTTATGCTGATGTGGTAAGCCTTAAATGCGGCATAAGCCAAAAAGCCAATTGCCATTGGCTGTATAAATTGAAATAATGTTGGCTTTATATTATTGCTTCCAATATTACCAACTACAAAAGAAAGGCCTCCCATAATGGTACATGCAGGTAAAATCCAGATGAGCAGAGTAAGTACAGCTAATTTAACGCCTCCCCGTTTATACCCAATAAGGGTAAGGGTTTGAGTGGATGACGCCCCGGGCAACAGTTGACAAAACGAGACATATTCCATCAACTCCTCTTTCGTTAAATCCTTACGTTTTTCAACAAAAGTTTTTAAAACCATGCCTATATGTCCCTGTGGTCCCCCAAAAGCTGTAACACTGTGTAAAAACACAGATTTTAAAAAAGGAATATGCCGAATCAGATTTTTCAATATTGCTGATAATATTTTTTATGCTTTTAACCCAATTTCTCTAAGTCTTTCATCCAGGTATTCGCCAGCTGTTGTATCATCATAAAGTTTAGGATGTATGTCGTCAATACAATTCTCCAGGCAACGTAAGCTCATAGTTGTTTTTGGGTGAAGGAAAAAGGGAATAGAAAAGCGGGATGTGTGCCAAAATTGCCTGGCTGGATTAACAACCCGGTGCGTTGTACTACAAAGTTTATTGTTACTAAGCCGCTGCAACATATCTCCAACATTTACAACAATCTGTTCGGGCAGCGAGGTAACTGCTACCCATACATCCTGCTTAGATAAAATTTCAAGTCCATCGGCAGATGCGCCAACCAATAAAGTTATTAAGTTTATATCCTCATGTTGCTCTGCCCTGATGGCACTAACGGGTTCTGTGGTTATTGGCGGGTAATGTATTGACCTTAAAATGGAATTACCATTATAAACAAACTCATCAAAATAGTTTTCATCCAGGCCAAGGTATAAAGCAATTGCCTGCAGCAAAGCTGTACCAGATTTTTCAAAAGCCCGATATGCCTCTGCAAGGGTCCTGTCAAAATCCTGTATCTCTTTTACCGAAACATTATTGGGATAAATCACCTCACTATAATTATCCCTGGCAATCTGCCCATATTGAAAAAACTCTTTTAAATCCGGCGCCTCACTTCCCTTTGCATGCTCTTTTCCAAAGCTGGTATAGCCACGCTGTCCTGCCAGGCCCTTTATTTCGTATTGCCTTTTTTGTTCTAATGGTAAGGAAAAAAACTGTTGCACATACTCGTACAAATCGGCAATCAGATCATCTGAAATTCCATGATTTTTAACTGCTACAAAACCTATTTCTTCATAAGCTTTGCCTAAATTTTGTACAAACTGATTTTTCCTCACTGGATCTCCAGATAAAAACTCACCTAAATCAACCGATGGAATCGACATAAAATATAACTTTAATTTCTACGAATGTAGTTTTGATTATGAAAAAATACAAAATATCTTTAGCAATTAACTGGTTATTGTGCTGCGCTGCAATATTACTATACCCATCCTGCTCAAAAAAAAATTATACTCAGCAGGGCACCTATCAATTAAAATCTGAGACAAAAAATTCGGATTATAGTAATCTTGATTATTGGGCTGCACACCCATGGAAAAAAAATTTAAGTGATAGTGTACCAGCCGATTTACAAGCAAATTACAAGCATGATAGTTTGGCTGATGTTTTTTTTATTCACCCTACCACATTAACTGATAATAATGATGCCAGATGGAATGCAGAAATTAATGATGCTGTTATCAATTCAAAAACTGATTATTCTACCATTCTTTACCAGGCCAGTGTATTTAACGAAAAGTGCAGGATTTTTGCTCCTCGCTACAGGCAGGCTCATATCAGGTGTTTTTTTCTCAACACACCAAATACCGATACTGCTTTTGAAATTGCTTATGCAGATGTAAAGGCGGCCTTTGAGTTTTATCTAAAAAATTATAATCACAACCGCCCGATCATTATAGCATCGCATAGCCAGGGAACCAAACATGCCGGCAGATTATTAAAAGAGTTTTTTGAAAATAAACCTTTACAAAAACAATTGGTCTGTGCCTATATTATTGGTCTGCCTGTTCCTGTTGATTATTTTTCTACCTTAAAACCTTGCAGCGATTCTCTTGCAACCGGTTGTTTTGTAAGTTGGCGAACATTTAGAAAAGATTCGGAAGAGCCACAGTTTATTGCAGATGAAAAATTTAAAGCTGTTGTTATAAATCCATTAACGTGGACAAATGAAACCAGTATGGTATCATCTTCATTAAACAAAGGAGGCGTACTTAAAAATTTTAACCGGGTGGTACCAAGAGTTGTAAATACTCAAATTCATAACAATATTTTATGGAGCAGTAAACCAGATGTGCCTGGAAAAATGTTTTACACTCAAAAAAATTACCATATTGGCGATATTAATTTATTCTACATAAATATCAGGGAAAACGTAGCAGCTAGAATTAATGCTTTTCTTAAAAAATAAATATTACCTATAAACCATACAAAGCACTTATTCTAAGCATTTCGTCAATTGGTTTTTTTGCAGCTAAGCGTAATTCTTCATCCATTAAAATCTCAGGTGCTTCATATTTCAGGCATAAATACAGTTTTTCAAGTGTATTTAATTTCATATGCGGACAATCGTTACAAGCGCAACTGTTATCGGGCGGTGCAGGAATAAATGTTTTGTCCGGACTCGCTTTCTGCATCTGGTGTAAAATACCCGTTTCGGTAGCTACAATAAAAGTTGTTGCAGAATCCTGTTTTGTAAATTTCAATAAACCGGTAGTGCTTCCAATATAATCGGCTACATTCAAAACAGCTTCTTCACATTCGGGATGTGCAATAACTTTAGCCTGCGGGTGCCTTATTTTTAATTTTGTAATTTTTTCCAGACTAAAAATTTCGTGAACCATACATGCTCCGTTCCATAACACCATGTTTCTACCCGTCTGTTTGTTGATATAAGCCCCAAGGTTCTTATCTGGTGCAAAAATGATAGGCTGATCAGCCGGAAGACTTTCTACTATTTTTTGGGCATTAGAAGAAGTGCAGATAATATCACTTAAAGCTTTAATACCTGCAGAGCAGTTTATGTAGGTAATAACTTTATGACCGGGGTGTTTGTCTTTAAATAATTTAAACAATGGTGGTGGAGCAGAATCACTAAGTGAACAACCTGCATTTAAATCGGGCAGTAAAACTTTTTTTGAAGGATTTAATATCTTGGCAGTTTCTGCCATAAAGTGCACACCTGCAAAAACAATAATATCTGCTTCTGTTTTTTCTGCATATTGTGCTAAACCTAAACTATCACCAATATAGTCTGCCACATCCTGAATATCGGGCTCCTGGTAATAATGCGCAAGCACAATGGCATTTTTTTCTTTTTTAAGTTTTTCAATTTCTGCAAACAAATCAATTGACGGATCTATATCAATATCCAAAAAACCGGTTTTTTCAATTGCTGCAAAAGCACTGTTAATATCTGCCATAATATGTATTAATACTTCTTATTTATATAATCAACTATTACTACTAGGGCTGTTAATTTGTGGAAAAGATAAAAACAGCTTCTGTTGCAAAATTAAAACCTTTAGTTTATTAACCGTCATCCACAGGTAATTAACATTTATATAATTGAATGGATAGAGCCGAAGCTACATTCAGGTGACAATAAATACCATTATCAATATTTATTTCACACAGCAGTTAATAAGTTTGGGCGTGTAAAAATTAATTACACATAACACATTTATAGTTGTTGATACAGGCTGTATAAATGTGGGTTTAATAACACCCCCACAAAAATAAATTACTGCTCCCTTAAGATCTGCTCATTTTATGCATAGGTTTCATTTTTAAAAATGGTGGTTATTAACCCATTTTTGATGTTATCAACAAATGCATGTTAAGAACCCAAAAAGAACCCTAAAAACCTTGTAAAAACCCACAAATTGCCGAACCTAAAAATTATCTAAGCCTTTCAGATACTGCATTATAATGTATTTAGAGGCTTTAAAAACAGATTTTTATATTCAATTTTACCCTATTTTTGCCGTCCAAATTTAATATAAAACAGATATGCAAATTATTCAGAGTATACGTGAAAAAGGAGCTCCAATAACAATTGCTGCTATTGCACTGGCGTTAATTGCTTTTATTTTAATGGATGCCAAGCAGGATAAAGGCGGAAGATCTGCCTCAGAAAGTATTGGAAAAGTAAATGGTTCATCTATCGACCAGAACGAATTCAATAAAAAATTACAGAATGTAGAAAACCAGGAAGAACAGCAAACAGGCCAAAAACCCAGCAATAGCCGTTTGGCACAAATACGTGACCAGGTTTGGAACCAGATTGTAGCTGAAAAGGTTTTTTATGCAGAAGCTTCAAAGTTGGGTATTGAGTTTACATCTAAAGAACTGGATAAGGTTTTAAAAAGCGATGATCCATCAAACCCATTGATGCAGGACAGATCAATGATTGACCCTGCAACCGGAAAAATGGACCAGGCAAAATTAGCGCAGGCATTAACCAATATTAAAAAGGCAAAAGGCGAGCAGTGGGAAATGATTAATGCACAAATTATTGAGCCGCAAAAATTAGCCAGTGTTTCTACAAAATATTTTGCTTTGTTAAATGCAAGCGCTTATTACCCAACCTGGATGGAAGAAAAAGACGCAAAAGAAAACAAAACCTTTGCAACCATTTCTTTTGTGCAGATTCCTTATCAAACCATCAGCGATAGCTCTATTAAAGTTACCGATGAAGAGGTTAAAAAATATGTAGATAACCATAAAGGCCTGTTTAAACAAGAGGCCGGCCGTATGATCTCTTATGTTGGTTTTAGCCAGTTGCCCAGTGCTGCAGATAGCGCCAAAACAAAAGCCCAGGTTGAAAGCCTGAAAGCAGAGTTTGCCAACGAAACCAATGTAAAGAGTTTTTTAGCCAGGAATTCTGCAATTGACTTTGATACCAACTATGTTCCTAAATCAAAAATTCAAAGCGCTTATATAGATTCAATAACCAAGATGCCGGCCGGATCGGTTTATGGACCGTATGTTGAAAACAAAAGTTATGTAGTTGCAAAAATGCTTGGCAGTAAAACTGTTCCTGACAGTGCACATGCAAAACATATATTAATAGCAACAGTAAATGCCCAAACAGGACAACCTGTGCTTGAAGACAGTACCGCAAAAAAACGTGCCGACAGTATATATAATGCAATTAATGCAGGAGCAAATTTTGCTATGCTCGCTTTGCAATATTCATCTGATGGCAGTAAAGAAAAAGGCGGCGATCTGGGAACATTTGCCTATGGTGCAATGGTGCCAGAGTTTAATAAATACTGTTTTGAAAAACCAGTAGGATCAAGAGGTGTTGTAAAAACACAATTTGGTTATCATATTATTGAGTTGTTGGGCCAGAAAGGCGCAAGCCCTGCTTATAAAATAGGTTTTTTAGCAAAGGAGATTTTCCCAAGCGAGGAAACCATCAATAACGCAAGTAATAATGCCGTTAAACTTTCTGCAGAAAAAGACGCTAAAAAATTAGAGGCGTATTTGCAAAAGAACGGGTTGCAAAAAATAACTGTACCAACAATTATTAAAGAGAACGATGCAAGCATAGGACAAATGCAGGATGCAAGACAACTTGTACGCTGGGTTTTTGAAGCTAAAAAAGGAGATGTAAGCGATCCAATGCCTGTTGGCAGCCAGTTTGTAGTGGCAACTGTAGATAAAATTTATGAAGAAGGAACCCAGGATGTGGAAACAGCCAGGCCATTCGCAGAAAATGCTATAAGAGAAGAAAAGAAAGCAGAGCAGATCATCAGCGCTTTGGGCGCCAACCCAACATTAGAGAGTGCATCGGCAAAATATGCTAAAGCAATTATCAACACCGGAGTAGATTCTTCAATCACATTTAAAGCACAGATAATTGATTCAATTGGAAATGAGCCAAAATTAATTGGTGCCATCTTCAATAAAGCTAACCTTAATAAAGTAGCTGCACCAGTTGCAGGCAAAGCCGGGGTGTTTGTTTTTAAAGTGAACAGTGTTGGCGAAAAAGCAACCGACCCGAACGAAGATAAAGTTCAAATGAGATTACAGCAAACAGTTGCGCTACGCAACCAGGCTGTTTCAAACTGGTTTGAAGGTTTGAGGAAAAAAGCAACAATCAAAGACAACAGAAGTAAATTTTTCTAAAAGAACTGATATAAAATTTTAAAACAGCCTTCACAATTATGTGAAGGCTGTTTTGTTTTGCCACGAACCCAATTTACCTTTTTAGAAAAATTTCCCCGGATACAGGCTGTTTAACTTTTAAAACCACCCTGGTTTTAAGTGTAATAGTATCTTTGCAGTATGGAAGCTGAATTTGTAAATAAGGTTTCAGAAAGCGGTATCATCACTTTGGATCTGGAAGATTTTTATCCAAAAGATGAAACCGCGGTTTTTGATATGAAGGACCATCTCTTTATGGGCCTCATATTGAAAGAAAAAGATTTCAGAGAAGTAATGAAGAATCTTGACCTTACTCCATACAAAGAAAAAAATATAGCCCTTACGTGTTCGGCAGATGCCGTTATACCAGTTTGGGCCTATATGCTGGTTGCCAGTTACCTGCAACCCATAGCCAAAGAAATTGTTTTTGGCGATGCAGATTTTTTACACAAAACCCTGTTCTTAAAAAATATAGATAAAATTAATGCCGAAGATTACAAAGACCAGCGTGTGGTAATTAAAGGCTGTGGCGAATTGCCTATTTCAGAAACTGCTTATGTAGCCATTACAAACCTGTTGAGGCCGGTGGTAAAAAGTATTATGTATGGAGAGCCCTGCAGCACGGTTCCGGTTTTTAAAAAACCAAGGGCTGTATAATTAAAACCAGCCCCGCTTTCTGAACATCCGAATCATCGCCAGCGGAATAAAAAGCATCAGCCCAACCGAAATAAAGAAGCCCCATTTATTATGAAGCAGTGGAATAGATTCAAAGTTCATTCCAAAAATGCCACCAATAACTGTTGCCGGAGCCAGCAAACAGGTTACCACCGCCATCACTTTCATCACTTCATTCATTTTTAAATTTACATTACTCAAATATAGATCGTGTAAGTTCATCATCATATCGCGGTAGTTTTCGGCCAATTCATTTGCCTGTACAATATGATCGTAAACATCCTTGAAATATTTTTCGGTTCGTTCTTCAATCAATTCACTTTCACTTCTTAAAATACCATTTACCAACTCCCTTACCGGCGCCACACTTCTTTTGAGGATGATCATTTCTTTACGCAGTATATTTATTTTGGCCAGGCTGCGGGTATTGGGACTGCGAACAATATCCTCTTCAAGCGTTTCAATTTTTTCTCCCAGCTTTTCCATTACCACATAATAATTATCAACGATCATATCTATCAGGGCATAAAACAAAAAGTCGGCACCGTTTTGCCTTACCTTGCTGGTAGCCACTTTTAACCGCTCTCTCAACGGATTAAAAACGTCTTTGTTAGCATCTTCCTGAAAACTGATCACAAAATTTTTGCCTAAAACAATACTGATCTGCTCAACTTCTACGGCAGAATTTTTTTCATCAAAATAAAGCATGTTCAGCAGGCAGAACAACAAGCCGTCAATATCATCCATCTTTGGCCGCTGCCCCAGGCTTAAAATATCTTCGGTGATCAGGTAGTGAATACCAAAGTGTGTGCAAATATTTTCTACATCAACTTTTCTTAATCCATCTACATTGATCCACGAAACCGTATCTGGATCAATGTACTTATAACAATCAGGTATCGCTTTAAGTTCCTTAATATCTATATGGCTTCCATTATAGTCATACACAAAAAGCTTTGTTTCCTCAGGTTCTTGTTTGGGTGAAACTACCGTTGGATTTACCTGCAATACTTTTTTGGTCCGCAGCAATTCCAGCGGGTTCAGTAAATAAGAAAAATAATCCTGTACAACCATGGTAATTAATTAGAAACCGAAATAGATGTTTTACGAATGTATTTCAAAGTAACATTTTTATTTCTGAAAAAAGTAAATAAAAAACCGTCCCTGCATTGTGTAAGGACGGCTCTATAAAAAAATCTATATTGTTTATTTTGGAACAACATCTGAAACCCCTTCTTTTTGTGCAGGAGAGGGCGGCGGTGGTGGTGCATCTGAATTCCAGATATCGCGGTGCATTTTCCATTTTCCGTTTTCTTCTTTCCAAACCACTACAAATTTTCCTTTTTCTACAGAAACATTGTTGGCAATAAACACTTCATATTTTCCGGTTTCAACAACCGCTTCTTTTCCGCCCATCACTTCATCGGTTGTTAAAACCACGTTTCTTAATCCGGAATTATAACCGATGCTCAAAAAAGACTGGATGCCGGCAGTGCCGCAAACTTTTGGCATATTGGCATTGTAAATACAACCATCGCTTGTATAACAATTTGCAAATGCAACAGAATCGCCGGTGGCAAAACATGCACCAAATACTTTGTTACTGGCGGCAATGGCTGCTTTGGCGCTGTCAAGACTAAAACCGGCTGTTTCGGTTTTGGCACCTTCGCTGTTACACGAGCTGAAAAAGGCTGCAACAACAACAACACCTAAAAACTTTACAAAAGAATGTTTCATAATTTTAATTGGTTTAGACATCCAATGTACAGTTATTAAACAATCTAAACAATGCGGCTGCAGGGTATTTTAATTTGATTGTCTTCTACCACCACTAAAATTTCTGCTCTTGCCCTTATCGTAACTTCCAAAACCTCTTGAACGTTTTTGACCAGGCTTTTGCGCCGGAGCTGACGGGGTTGAAAAATTTGTATTGCTTAATGGATAAGGATGGCTGTTGACAACCGGAATATTTAAACCAATTAGTTTTTGAATATCTTTTAATTCAGTTCTTTCTTCTGCATCGCAAAAAGAAATAGCGATACCGGTATTACCCGCCCGGCCTGTACGGCCAATACGGTGTACATAAGTTTCGGGCACATTGGGCAGATCAAAATTTATCACATGAGTCAGGTCATCAATATCAATACCACGTGCGGCAATATCGGTAGCAACCAACACACGCAGGTTTCCGCTTTTAAAATGGCTTAAGGCGTGCTGCCTTGCATTTTGCGATTTGTTGCCGTGAATGGCTGCAGCAGTTATTTCGTTTTTATGTAAAAACTTTACAACTTTGTCTGCTCCGTGTTTGGTACGGGTGAACACCAGTGCTGTAACAATTTCTTTGTCTTTCAGTAAATACTGAAGCAGGCTTAATTTATTTGCTTTATCTACGTGATACAAACTTTGCTCAATAGCATCAACAGTTGACGATGCAGGAGTAACCTCCACATAAGCCGGGTTTGTTAATAATACATTTGCCAGCTTTTGAATTTCGGGCGGCATAGTTGCCGAGAAAAAAAGTGTTTGCCTTTTTGCAGGCAGTTTGGTAATGATTCTTTTTACATCGTGTATAAAACCCATGTCCAGCATACGGTCGGCTTCATCCAGTACAAATATTTTTAAAAATTTCAGATCAATAAAACCCTGGCTTATTAAATCCAGTAAGCGGCCGGGCGTAGCTACTAAAATATCTACACCTCTTCTTAAAATATTGGTTTGGTGTAATTGAGAAACGCCGCCAAAAATAACGGTATGACTAAGGCCGGTATGTTTACCATATGCCGCAAAGCTTTCATCAATTTGAATGGCCAGCTCACGTGTGGGTGTTAATATCAACACTTTAATTTTATGAGGGCCACGTTCTTCAGTTTTGTTTTTATACAGCAACTGTAAAATAGGAATTGCAAAAGCTGCAGTTTTACCGGTACCGGTTTGTGCACAGCCGAGCAAATCTCTTTCTTCCAAAATAAGCGGAATGCTTTGTGCCTGAATGGGTGTTGGGGTTGTGTATCCTTCTGTGGTTAATGCTTTCAGGATAGGATCAATAAGATCTAATTGTTTAAATGCCATTAAATGGTTTATTTGTGTTTGTATGAGGCTGGCAAAGACGTTGCAAATTCTGAATCAGCAGGAAAATTATTATGTCCACATAGCCTGCAACAGGCCGTCTTGTGAAAGGAAGTGGACGGCAAAGCTAAGGTTTTGTTTTTTAATGGCCGATAAGAGGAGTATTATACATCGGGTTTCGTAAATTTGGGTATAACTCAAACTCATGTCAACCCTCACTATTACCACCATACAAAGCAATTTAATTTGGGAAGAAAAATCGGCTAACCTGCGCATGCTGGAGCAAAAAATTTCCGGCATTGAAGAAAAAACAGAAATAGTTGTACTGCCCGAAATGTTTAACACCGGTTTTAGTATGCGCCCTGAAGCGCTTGCCGAAGCCATGGAAGGAGAAACTGTTGAGTGGATGAAAAGAGTGAGCAGAGAAAACGGTATTGTGCTTACCGGAAGTTTAATGATTGAAGAAGCAGGGAATTATTATAACCGCCTGGTATGGATGTTGCCCAACGGACAAAATGGCCATTACGACAAAAGGCATTTGTTTGCCTTTGGAGAAGAAGATAAACATTACAGTCCCGGTAATAAAAGACTGATAGCATCTGTAAAAGGATGGAAGATAAATTTGCAGGTTTGTTATGACTTGAGGTTTCCTGTTTGGGCAAGACAACAAAATACAGAAGCCGGCGCAGAATACGATGTACTGATTTATGTTGCCAACTGGCCCGAGCGGCGCAGCCACGCCTGGAAAACATTATTATGTGCAAGAGCGATAGAGAACCAGTGTTATGTTGTTGGTGTAAACCGTGTTGGCAGCGATGGTAAGAATGTTTACCATAGCGGCAACAGTTTGGTTATTGATCCATTAGGACAAGTGTTGTACCATATGGCCGATGAAGAAGATGTAAATACCATTACACTGCAGAAAGAAATGCTGGAAGATGTGCGGAGTAAATTTCCGTTTTGGAAAGATGCGGATGATTTTAATATTGGATAAACATTAAAATGTTTAAGAGTGAGAGTACATTTATTAATATTGTCTTTTTCGTTTTTATTTTTTGTTACAACAAAGGGACAATCGTCAGAAAAAATAAAACAAGTACAACAAAAGATTTTGTCGGCTGATTCAATAGTATTAATCAGCCATGTGCTTACAGTAGAATTTGCTCCTAAAATTGTAAGAGATTGGGATAAAACAAAAAAGGAACCAATCAAAAAGCTATCTGCTTATCCTACATACCTGAAAAAAGGGAAGATAAACCCGGCAATAATAAAACAGCGGAAAATTCTCTCAAGAACGGAAACTGCGGAGCTTTCCCAATTTTTTAAATACGAAATTGTTGAAGAAATAAACCAGATCAAATGTAATTTGCCGCATCATTCAATTCTTGTTTACAAAAAAAATATCCTTTCTTATATTGATTTATGTTTAGATTGTAAGCATGTAAATACATCAAAAGATATTGTTTTAACCGATGGAGAATTCACTGATAACAAATGGGAAAAACTGAAATTATTTTTTAAGAAGCAAGGCTTAACTTATGAACTGGATTAGTAGCCAGCTCTCTTCGCCTTAATCATATCCATCACAAATTTCATTTTATAATCAAAGCCTTTTACCAGCGCATTGTAGTTGGTGCCAATGTAAATATCCGGCGGAATACCACGGCCGTCTTTAGGGGCATGTTTGTATTGCACCAGCCTGAATAAAGGCAACCTTACCTTAATATGCGTATTGGGTAAAACAATTTCCGGAATTAAAATACCATTATTACCATGCCAGCCGCCACCGGTTTCTTCGCCCAGCAAAACCACACCCGGCTGGCCTTTAATTACATTGCTGAATAAAGCGGCAGCAGAAAAAGTATTACCGGCTATCAACACATACAAATTGCCGCTGTAATTATTTACTGCTTTTGGTTTGTTAACTTTTTTTTCCCAATGTCCAAAATGATACAACCCGTCGCTT
Source organism: uncultured Chitinophagaceae bacterium (assembly GCA_963715585.1). Classification (GTDB taxonomy): domain Bacteria; phylum Bacteroidota; class Bacteroidia; order Chitinophagales; family Chitinophagaceae; genus Ferruginibacter. The sequence goes on from OY970254.1 coordinate 4,287,142, forward strand.
TTCTTTTTGGTAAGAAAAAACAAACCAAGGTTATCCATAAAACTACCCTTGATATATTTAGAATAAGGCCGCAAAGATTTTGTAACAGCATAAGAAGTATCGGCCACTTTAAAATTTACCCGGCTTACATATTTGGTTAGTAAGGTAGATAACCTGATTCTTCCGCCGCCATTACTGCGGATATCAAGCACTACATTATCAATACCCGTTTTTTTAATATACCCGAAGGTTTGCCTGTAAAATTTGCGCAGGCTGCCGCCCGAAAAAGAATTGATGGTTACTAGAGCCGTGTTGTTAGCGGTATCAACAGCCAGCGAACGTACTTCCTGTAAGCGCTCCTGGCGGGTTTGCTTTTTGGGCTTTGCCTGCTTTTTGGCAACGGGTCTGTCTTTTATTTTTTTAAGGGTGTCTGTATCCAAACCATACGCCGGAATATTGATGCGTTGTTCAGCTCCTGATTTATCAATATAAGTTACCGCATAGGTTTTGCTGATGCCAAAAATATTGCGGTGATAATAAGGAAAACTGTTACTAAGCCTGCTGTAATTAACGTTGCTTGCATAACCGTCTTCAGTCATGTACCCAAACATGGTTTTTATAAGTTCGGCATTTTTAATGCCGTTTACAGAAGTAATGAGTGTGCCTCTTTTTAAAACAGAATCTTTCCTGTTCAGGTTACCGGTAACAGCCATGGTATCATTCCAGCATCTTAAAAGCAAAGGAAAGGATGGAAATTTTTTACCCTCGGCCCAGTTGTTGTAAGCCTTGCTTCTGCTGAAGCTGGTATGGCCGCAATGGATCTTATCAGTAAGCGGGGCAACAACTTTCCAGCCAAATTGCTGCTCGGTCATGCTGTCTTTAATATTGCTGTAGTATTTATCAAAGTACATATCCATGCTGTCTTTGGGTGTGTACCAGTAAAGCGAAGGGTGTTTTTTTTCCAGGATATTCCTCAGCAAAGAAAAATCCTGTTGCAGTTGTTGTGCAGAATATTTTTTATTGGGATTGAAATTTTTATTGGATGAGGCGCATGAATATAAAAGCAGCACAAATAAAAAGACAGTAATGTTTTTTATAGTTTCCATTTTTATCTGTTGAGAGAATAAAAACGTCTCAACATTGTGTAGGTTTCTGTTTACTTTATTTCAAATGATTCCATCCCTGTGCAATCAGTTCATGCTTATTTCCCCCACGGGTAATAAATGTTTTTCCTTCGCTTGCTTCTGTTATATAACCAATAATACTTAAGCCATTATTCTGTGTTATCTTCTCATGGTCGGCCTGCGAAACAGTAAACAGCAATTCATAATCTTCGCCGCCGCTTAATGCACAGGCTGTTGGGTCAAGCTCCAGTTTGTATGCAAAATCTTTGCTGTCTTCATTTAAAGGCAATTTGTCTTCGTACAAAACACAGCCAACATTACTTTGTTTGCAAATGTGCAGCATCTCGCTGCTTAATCCATCGCTGATGTCCATCATGCTGGTAGGCACAATTTTATGTTCGGCAAAATACTCAATCACATCTTTTCTTGCCTCGGGCTTTAATAATCGCCCGATAATGTAAGCCCGGTTTTCCAGGTCCGGCTGTGCACCGGTTTCTTCAAATATTTTCTTCTCCCTTTCCAAAATGGTCAATCCTAAAAAAGCGCCGCCTAAATCACCGCTTACGCAGATAAGGTCGTTCACTTTAGCGCCATCTCTTTTTACATAAGTATCTGGTGCCACTTCGCCAATGGCTGTAATGCTTATTACAAAGCCCCGTTGCGATGTGGTGGTATCTCCACCAACCAGGTCAACACCGTAATGATCGCAGGCTGCATACACACCCTCATAAAATTCATCTAACGCTTCCACGCTAAACTTATTACTGATGGCGATGCTTAAAACGATCTGCGTTGGCGTGGCATTCATGGCATAAATATCACTGATATTAACGATCACCGATTTATAACCCAGATGTTTCAGCGGTGTATACATCAGATCAAAATGAATGCCTTCAACCAGTAGATCAGTACTGATAACCGTTTGCCGGCCAAAATGATCTATCACAGCACCATCATCACCCACACTTAAAATGGTAGATGCATTTTTTGTTTCGTTGTTCCTGGTGAGATGGTCAATTAAACCAAATTCACCGAGAGAAGATATTTCTGTACGTTCCATCTATTTTAGATTTTAGATTGCCGATTTACAATTGCTTCCTGTTATGAATTACTTCAATCAGTTCATCATGTATCAGTCCGTTTGTTGCAACAATTTTTCTTTGATACGGAGAATATTTATCTCCATTCATATCGGTCACTTTTCCACCCGCTTCTTCAACAATTAAATAGCCTGCAGCTGAATCCCAGGCGCTCAGGCTGTGTTCAAAAAAACCTTCAAACCTGCCGGCGGCAACCCAACACAGGTCAATGGCTGCGCTGCCCAACCTGCGTACCGGTACCCCTTTGCGTACCAGGCGTTCAAAAACTTCCAGCGGTCCGTTTTCCATATCAAGATAAGTGTATGGGAAACCGGTTACCAGGCAGCTATGCAACACTTCTGTCTTTTTACTTACACTAATTTTTTTATCGTTCAGCGATGCGCCGAAACCTTTTTGTGCAAAAAACATTTCATTAATGAAAGGATTGTAAACCGCACCCAATATCATTTCACCATTTTGCTCCACACCAATACTTACGCAGCAAAGCGGAATACCGCTTGCATAATTAATGGTACCGTCAATCGGGTCGATGATCCATTTGGTATCACTACCGGTTGCCATTTCGCCAGCCTCTTCGCTTAAAATGAAATGATCGGGATAATCGGTCTTAATCACATCAATAATTGCTTTTTCGGCAGCATGATCGGCTTCGGTAACCCAGTTATTGATTCCTTCTTTGTTACTGATCTTTAAATCCTCGTTATTAAAATAGTGTCTCAGCTGTACCGCACCGGCTTCAACTGCATTTAAAAGGGTTGTTTTTAGCATGGCGCAAAGATAAACTTCGATTTCGGAATTCGGATTTATGATTTTAGATTTGGCTATGCAAAATAAATTTAAGCGGAAAGAATTTTTAAAACTTGCGCTGCTTGCCAACCTGGGCTTAATTGCAAAACCATTTGAAGGATTTTCTGAATTCACCGGAAAATATTCTACAACCCTTTCAAACGATAATGTAACTTATTTTAAAAAAGGAGATGCAGATTATGAACTGCTGCGGAAAGGCTTTAATAAGCGGATAGAAAAATTTCCACAAATCATTGCATTGTGTAAAAATGCAACAGGAGTTACCGAGGCTGTAAAATATGCCGGGCAAAACGGTTTGCCCATTGCTATAAAAAGCGGCGGGCATTGTATGGAAGGTTTTTCCTGCAACGATGGCGGCATGGTCATCAACCTTTCTTTGTTAAATAAAATTGAATGGATAGATACCAACACAATTAAGGTTGGGCCGGGTTGTACCCTATCAAATATTTACGATGCGATTTTACCCAAAGGGAAAATTTTACCTGGCGGATCCTGTGCCGGCGTGGGAATTTGCGGACTTACGCTTGGCGGCGGCTATGGTTTGCTGGGAAGAAAATACGGGCTTACCTGCGATAGCCTGCAGGAGATAACCATGGTTGATGGAAAAGGAAACATTATTAACTCTGCAAATGATAAAGACCTGCTTTGGGCCTGCAAGGGCGGCGGTAATGGAAATTTTGGTGTTGTTACCGAAATGAAATTTAAAGTTCATAAAGCCCCGGCTACATTACAGAGCTATCGCTTTAAATCTTACAAAGTTGAAGCAACAAAAGCTAAAACTGTTTTACAAAAATGGTTTGAAGTAACGGCCAATCTTCCAACAGGTTGTTTTTCGGCTTTTGTACTAAACGGAAAAACAATTTATATTTTATTAACCAATGCTGATAAGCACAATACAGATGTGCAAAAAGTTATTGATACTTTATCCGGCTTATCAGGAAAAACAACCAAAACAACACCACAAAAAATAACCACGGCGTTAAAAGTTTTTTACGGTAGAAGAGAACCGTTGTTTTTTAAAAATGCGTCGGCAGGATTGTATAAAAGTTTTGCAGAGATTGAAAACTGTATTGACAAAGTAATAGAAACGGTGCTTACAACACCTGGCATGATCTACCAGGTAAACACATTGGGCGGTAATATTATAAATGCCGATTTTGAAAAAGCCTCCTGCTTTCCGCACCGGGCATTTACTTATTTTTCGGAACTGCAAACCTATTGGGATTTGCCAAAACAGGAAGCCAGGCTGTTAGAAAAATTTCAGCAGGTACAAACCCTATTCATAAACAACGGTATTAAAACACAGTACAGAAACTACCCCGACATAAAATTTACAAACTGGCAGGAAATGTATTATGGCGTTAACTATGCAAGGCTACAGCAAATAAAAAGCAAGTATGACCCCGCTAACCTGATACGGCACGAACAAAGCATTAAAGTATAAACAAAGGAAAACCGTATTTTGAGTAACGAAATAATTATCTGAATTCAGCACCCGTTAAAAAAGGCCATTGCAACTATCGGTAATCATAGTAAACTATAATGTAAAATATTTTCTGGAGCAATGCCTGTATTCGGTTCAAAAAGCCTGTTTGGGTATTAATGCAGAAATTATAGTTGCAGATAATAACTCCACAGACGGAAGCAGGGAATACCTGGAACAAAAATTTACAGCTGTAAATTTTATCTGGAACAGCGAAAACGCAGGCTTTGCCAAAGCTAATAACCTGGCACTTGAAAAAGCCCAGGGAGAATTTATACTTTTTTTAAATCCCGATACTATACTTTCTGAAGACAGTATTGAAAAATGCCTGCAGTTTTTTGCAAATAATAAAACGGCAGGCGCCATTGGTATACACATGATTGACGGCTCAGGTAATTTTTTAAAGGAAAGCAAGCGGGCTTTTCCATCGCCATTAACTTCTTTATTTAAACTGTCGGGACTTACCAGGTTATTTCCCCGGTCTAAAATATTTGCCAGGTATCATCTTGGGCATTTGCCGGAAAAGGAAAATCACGAAGTGGATGTGTTGGCCGGTGCATTTATGATGATGCCCAAAAACGTACTGAACGAGATTGGAAATTTTGACGAACGTTTTTTTATGTACGGGGAAGACGTTGACCTGAGCTACCGGATACAAAAGGCCGGATACAAAAATTATTATTTTGCCGAAAGCACCATCATTCATTTTAAAGGAGAAAGCACTAAAAGAGGAAGCTTAAACTATGTGCGGCTTTTTTATAAAGCGATGAGTTTGTTTGTAAAAAAGCATTACAGCGGAAGCAAGGCTGGTGTGTTTATTTTTTTAATTCAAATTGCAATTATAATCAGGGCATTTTTTTCGGCCCTGGGCAAGCTGCTGAACAAAATTGGATTGCCCATTCTGGATGCCTGTATAATTTTAGGTTCTTTCGGGCTCACCCGGATATTGTGGAGCAATTATATAAGGCAGGAAATAAATTATTCACCCAATGTTTTATTCATTGCGTTTCCGGTTTTCACAGCGCTTTTTTTAATTACAGCATTTTATAGTGGCTTGTACGATAAAGGCTACAAGCAAATGCAGCTGATACGGTCAACGGCCATCGCAGCTTTGGTTTTGTTAAGTGTGTATGCTTTGTTGCCCGAAAGCATCAGGTTTTCAAGAGGTATTTTAGTTACAGGCATTGCTCTTGCTTTTATATTGATGAACACCATGCGCTTGCTGTTTATTAAATGGCATTACCTGGAGACAAGCAATGAAAATGAACAGCGCCGGCAAACCATAGTTGTAGCTGCCGAGAAAGATTTTTTCACCATTGCAGAAATGTTACAGAACGCAGGAATGCCAGAAAGGATATTGGGCCGTGTGGGCAACGACTCTACTGGCACAACCCCCGTTCTTGGTAAAATTGAACAACTGCCCGAGCTTGTAAAAAAATACCAGGTTAAAGAAATAATTTTTTGCGAAAACGGCTTGAGTTTTAAAGAGATTATCAACAGCATTCACGCTTTGCCAGACACCAGCAGAAATAAATTTCATGCATCGGGCAGCAACAGCATTGTTGGCAGCGACAGTAAAAACACAAGCGGAGACTTTATAGCCAATGCAACAAAATACAAAATTGGAATACCGCTGCAGCGGCGCAATAAAAGATTACTTGATATTACCGTTGCAATTCTTTTTATACTTGCTATACCATTACTCATCTTCATTAAAAAAAACGGAACAGCCTTTTATAAAAACGTATTTGCTGTATTAACAGGAAAAAAAACATGGGTTGGTTATGCAACAGAAAAAAACAGCTTGCCCGCCATTAAAGCACCGGTTATTACAAGTACGGCTTTACCAAAAACACTGAACGACTTACCTGCTGAAAGTTTACAAAAAAGCGATGAATGGTATGCGGCCGGTTATACAGCAATGACCGATTTGAAAAAAATTGGCAAAGGGTTTAAATACATGCATTACTGATGGCTGAGAGTTGAAGCAAAATTTTCTACTACAGGTTTATAATCATTTACTCTTATGGCTGATGTGCTGAATTCAAAAGCAGCAGCGCTTTTTAGAGCTTCGTGCAATGAAAAACTATTTTGATCAACACAATAAAATAATTTTTGTTCCTGTAAATATCTACCCAGGTATTCCTGCTCTGTCTGGCCTGGAGTTGGAACAAGGGTTGCCTTTTTTTGCAGCTTTACCAAATCCATTACTGTAGAATAACCGCAACGGCTTATAATCATTTTTGATTGCAGCATAATGTTGTTTAATTCATCTGCAGCAACATGGTTTTTAATTTCGATAGATGAATTATTAAGCTGAAGTATTTCTGTTTCGCCGGGAAGCCCACGAACCAGGCAAATTTTTCCTTCAATCTTATGCAGATCCCCCAAAATGATTTTTTCAAAAACGGTTCTTTGTGGTTCGGGGCCCGATAAGATGATGCAGAGTTCGTATTTGCTTTCAATGTCTTTTTTTTCAAACCTTGACAATACCCCCAAATATGTTACCGGTACTTTTGGCAATATTGCCGGATGCGATAATGTTCCTGCAAGGTTCAGTTCTTCTTTAGCATCCGGCACCCAACAGGCGCTGAATTTATTTATATAATGATAATGAATTTTTTGAGCAATGCTTTCGGTGAAACGATTACCTGTTTTTATTGTTAACTGGTGCGTAATATAAATGCAGGGAATTTTATGGTGGAATAATCCCATGCGGTTATCAGAGATGATAGCATCAACCCTGCTTTCTTTTACTGCATTTTTCAGCCACCGGTTTTCTGCATAAATGCGATAGAGAATTTTTGGCAGCTGCAAAAGAAGCTTCACCGTCATCCAGAATGCAGCGTGGCTGTATTGTATGCGGTAGCCCCTTAATTCAATAAACAGCAGTTCCGGGAATTCTTTTTGCAATAAAAGCTTTACTCGGCCTTCGGCCGCAACAATTACAGTACAGTTTTGTTGTATTAAAGTAGAGATAATTGGAATGCAACGGGTTGCGTGTCCCAGGCCCCAATCCAGTGGAGCAATTAAAATACGGGGTTTGTGGTCCGGGATGTTAAAATTTTCGGCTTTTATCAAAACAATGCAATAATTGTCTGTGAAAATAGTTTAATTTGGTAACCTGAAATTATGAAACAACTGAGTAAAATAACATTAGCGCTATTTATTGTGGCTACCATTGTACTTGCACCAGGCTGTGCTTCTTCCAAAAAGAGCCATTGTGGATGTGAGGGAATGGTTGGCTATAAATAGCACATCAATCAAAGAACAGAAACTATGAACAACGCAAACCGGGATTTGCTGGTTTTGTTCAACCAGGAGTTGATGACTCCCCAATCTATTGAGCATGAAGTTGAATTACTTCATAAGTTGTTGTATGGAATAGAGCGAATAGAAAATTTAGTAATTGCCCACGAAGTAATAGACCTGAATAAATATAAGGTAAGCAGCAAGCCCCTGCTGCTTCAAAAGCTTTTCCGCCAGCGTGAATTAAAGCCCTTTGTTTTTTTGAATTGTAAGAACTAAACGCAAATTAATTTGATTTTGCAGGTTCTAACTCAGTTTTGTTAGCGCTGTTTGTAATACTGCAAGCATTTCTCCAATCTCTTCTTTTTTACAGGTACCAACACTAAGCCTGTACCAGCTGCTGTTGCGGCCTGCGCCAAATGCATAAAAGGGAACAACAGCCAACCTTGCCTCATCTAAAATATAAGAAGTAACATCTGCCTGTGTTTCCAGTAATTTTCCATCGGCTGTTTTTTTACCAACATAATTTATTTGTATGGTAAGATAAATAGCCGCTTCCGGTGCAACAGCATCAACATTAAAACCAGCAGCTTTCATTTGCTGAAAACCGGTAAAAATATTTTGCAGGCGCTCATTTACTTCGGCTTTAAAATGAACAAAGTATGTATCTATCGCTGCTGTTTTACCCAGGTAATTGGCAACGGCTTTTTGCTCGGCCATGGGCGCCCAGGCGCCGACGTGGCTGTTGATAGAACGCATTTTTGCAATAACTTCGGCAGGCCCCATTGCCCAACCAACCCTTACGCCGGTAGCTGCAAATGCCTTGCTGATACCATCAATAAAAATGGTAAACTCCTTCATTTCCGGGTTAAGCGTAACCGGATTGTAATGAACAGTATTGCCAAAAGTAAGCGTCCAGTAAATCTGGTCGTACATCAGGTAGAGTTTCTTCTCACCCTCTGCACGGGTTTTGTTTTCTTCAATTACCAGGTTACAAATAGCGCTTAACTCTTCTTTAGTAAAAGTGGTTCCGGTAGGATTTAAAGGAGAGCACAAAGAAAGCAATGTAGCACTTTTTATATGCGGTGCAATTTGCGCCGCCGTAAGCATAAAGTTATTTTCTTTTTCTGCTTCCAGCATGATGTGTTCGCCTTCGGTGAAATGAACATAATGATTATTGTTCCAGCTGGGAGCCGGGTAAATTACTTTATCGCCTTTATCAACAATGGCCCGGTACAAAGCATATATGAGCGGCCTGCCGCCGGCAGCAATTAAAATTTCGTTGGTTGCGTAATGCAGATCGCACCTGGTTGCCATAAAAGAAGCAACCGCTTCCCGCAGGTCAAGATTACCTTCTGCTGCAGGATAAGTTGTAAAGCCGTTTTTATAAGCATCAATGATCTCTGCTTCAAGCTCGGCCGGTATGGGGAAGATGCTGGAATCAAAATCGCCAATGGTATAATTGTAAATTTTTGCACCCTGCTTCATCTTTTCCTTGATGGTGGCGCCTAGGCGCACAATTTCCGAAGCCTGCAAAGTTTCGGCCAATACACTCAATTTAAGATTACCCATAAGCTTATAATTAAGCTGCAAAAATAAAATTTTAAAGGGGGATGGCAAAGAATAAAAAAGGACTGCGCTTTATGTGCAGCCCAATATGTATTAAGCGATATTAATTCTTTACAAACTGCAACACCTGTTTCTCCTCACCGCTTTGCAAATGCAGCCAGTATTTACCTGCCGCTAAATTTTGTACGGGTATGGTAATTATTTGGTTAGATGAAATAACCGTTAATTGCTTCACCATTTGCCCGGCGCTATTGATGACCTGCACATTCATTTTATCATAGGATTTATTCAGTTGCAATTGCAATACATCGGTTGTTGGGTTGGGGAAGACGAGTATCTCAGTTGTTTTATCATTTTGCAACTGCTGAATATTACTGTAATCCAACTGCCCGGCAATTCCTTTTATTTTTAAACGATAGAATTGTTTTTTTGCAGTTGAATTGGCATCAATAAAAGAATAAGATTGTATACCGCTTATATTTTTAGCAGGTAAAGTACCGATTGAATAAAAATTAAAACCATCGGTACTCTTCTCAATATCAAAACAGCAAACGCCGCTTTCTTTATCGGTTTTAAAATCGAGCCGGGCGGTTTTGCCTTTTTGCATCCAGGTGGCGTTGAAGGAGATTAATTCAATTGGCAGGATGCCTAGATTATTTGCATCAATGATAGACGAAACATTGCGCCATGAGGAATATACCTGCCCGGTGATTGCGGTAACGGGGTCATATTTTATTCTTGCCCGGAGCTTGGTATACCTGCCGCCTAAAAGTTTTGTGATCAGGTCTTTTAACTCAATTCCAGCCATACCCATATCGGTATATACAGCCTGCTGTGCTGTGAAAAAAGTACTGTTGGTGATGGGTGTGCCGCTGTAAGCGTTATAATTCAACCTGGTTTCCCAAACCATTTTTCCTTTGGCCCTTCCTAAAAAGGACTTCGAATAAAGCCCTGCACCAAAATTGCCGAAAATAAAATTGCTGCTGTTAATTGGTGTGCTGAGATCGGTATTGTACAGGCGGAGGTTATTACGTTTGTTTACACCGGGGCTGTTGCCATGGTAAACAAATGCAGCCCCTTCATTGATTTGAGGATTATCGAAATTAAAAGCCCCCACAATTACATCGCTGTAGCCATCGCCGTTTACATCTCCTGCTGAAGCTACGGACCAACCCAAATATGCATTTGCCTGGTTGCTTTCAACGGTAGCGGCAGCAGTAGTGTTAATACCTGCGGCTGAGCCATGGTATATAAAAGCAGCCCCCTCATCGGTTTGTCCATTATCGAAATAAGAAATACCTACGATCACATCGCTGTAGCCATCGCCGTTAACATCTCCTGCTCCTGCAGCAGAATGAGTTTGAGCACTTATCTGGTTACTTTCAATAATAGCTGCAGCTGTTGTATTGATACCTGCAGCCGAGCCATGGTAAACAAATGCGGCGCCTTCATTTATTTGGACATTATCAAAGGTTTGAGCCACTACAATGATATCGCTGAACGCATCGCCATTTACATCTCCTGCCGAAGAAACAGAAATCCCCATAAGGGCACTTGCCTGGTTGCTTTCAACCATTGCCGCTGGGGTTGTATTAATACCCGTAGCTGAGCCATGGTAAACAAAGGCAACGCCTTCATCGTTTTCTACATTATCGTAAGCATAAGCCCCCACAATTACATCGCTGTATCCATCTCCGTTTACATCGCCTGCACTTGCTACAGAAATACCCAAATATGCATTTGCCTGGTTGCTTTCAACCATCGCCACCGCTGTTGTATTAATACCTGTAGCTGAACCATGATACACAAAGGCAACGCCTTCATCGGTTAAGCCATTATCGTAATCATAAGCCCCCACAATTACATCGCCATACCCATCGCCGTTTACGTCACCTGCACTTGCTACGGAAACACCCATATTTGCAAATGCCTGGTTGCATTCAAGGGTAGCTGCTGCGGTAGGGATAATACCTGTAGCTGATCCATGGTAAACAAAAGCTGCGCCTTCATCAGTTTCGCCATTATCGTAACCAAAAGCTCCCACAATTACATCGCTGTACCCATCGCCGTTTACGTCGCCCGCACTTGCTACGGAAAAACCCATGTATGCATTTGCCTGGTTGATTTCAATAAAAGTAGCTATGCTGGTACTGGTACCAGTAGCTGAGCCATGGTATACAAAGGCGGCGCCTTCATCGGTTTGGCCATTATCGTAAGCATTAGCACCTACAATTACATCACTGTACCCATCGCCGTTTACATCACCTGCACTTGCTACAGAATAACCTATATGTGCGTCTGCCTGGTTGTTTTCATGTATAGTTGCTGCACCAGAACTAATACCGGCAGCCGAGCCATGATAAACAAATGCTCTACCCTCCTGGGCAAATGGGGCATCTGTATAAAAGTAGGCTCCAATGATTACATCGCTATACCCATCGCCATTTACATCACCTGCAGATGCAACTGCAGCGCCAAAGCCTGCATCGTCCTGGTTGGCATCATCAAGCATACAAACCGGGGTAGTCATTAAACCGGTATTACCATAGTATATAAAAGCTACACCTTCGTTGGTATTTGTATCGTCATATAGCTCTGCGCCGATGATCACATCGCTGAATCCATCTCCGTTTACATCACCGGCAGATGCAACACTTGTTCCAAATGCCGCACCAAGCTGGTCTGCATCATCTAAGGTTATGTTGGGGATACCCGATGCACCCCCGGCATTTCCAAAATATATAAAAGCCTTGCCTTCATCAAAATTTGCAGCATCATCAAGTCCCGGTGCTCCGGCAATAATATCGCTGTACCCATCGCCATTTACATCACCGGCACAGGCAACGCTTATACCCAGGTTTGCATTGTTTTCATTTGGTCCGTCAAGAATATTAACGGGCGATGCAGATAAGCCAGCTGCACTGCCATGATACACAAAACATTTACCATCATTTGTAAATGACGGGATCTCATCCCACTTATATGCGCCAATCACCACATCGCTGTACCCGTCGCCGTTTACATCGCCGGCACCTGACACAGAGTTGCCAAACTCTGCAAAAATCTGGTTGGCATCATCAGGTATACTGTTTGGGCTTGCACTTATACCCGTTGCGCTGCCATAGTACAGGTAAGCTCTTCCTTCATCTGTATTTGCAGCATCATTATACAGGCTAGCCCCGATAATGACATCACTGTACCCATCGCCATTTACGTCTCCGGCACAGGCTACACTTCCGCCAAAATTAGCATCAGCCTGGTTGCAGTCGTCTGCCATACTACTCGGTGTTGCCAATAAGCCTGCAGCACTTCCGTGATAAATAAAGGCAACTCCTTCATTTATAAAAGCCCCGTCATCGTATAAATAAGCACCAATAATTACATCGCTGTAACCATCGCCATTTACATCGCCGGCAGTTGCCACACTTACTCCAAAAAAAGCATTGGCCTGGTCAACATCATCAGGCGAGTTATCAGGTGTTGAACTTAAACCAGCGGCGCTGCCATGATAAACAAAAGCCCTGCCTTCATCTAAGCTTGCCCCTTCATCAAACCGGGGTGCACCAATAATTACATCGCTGTACCCATCACCGTTTACATCGCCTGCGCTGGCTACACTGCTTCCAAAGATTGCTCCTGTTTGGTTAGCATCATCGCCTAGCCAATCCGGACTACCGGCTATGCCAGTGCTGATGGGATCGATGGTAATTGGATAAACAGCCCTCTTTGCATCAACATCAATATAAAAATTTCCATTTCTTTTTTTGTGAAAGGAGGCCGGTAATAATTTATTGTTGGCATCCCACACTTTCAGATCCCGATAATTTAAAACATTTACTTTTTTATGAAAGAACTGTAAACTGTTACCGGATAATTTAGTTTTTAATTTAGTTTTAACGCTTAAATTTATTTGAAGCTCACCGGCTTTTGATAAAGGTTGATGTACAATAAAATTCTGCCGCATGCCCTCATCGTTATTGATGTATTGAACGGTTATTTTATTGGTAATGTATTCAGCTTTGTTATTTGCTATATGCCATTTACCATTGCCTACCTGGTTTTTATCAAGGTTGAATTTTACTTTCCAGTTGGGTATGGAACGGTATTTAGTTTCACCGGGATTTTTTAAAGGATTAAGATCCCCGATGGGTATTTTAGTTGTACGTGGTTCTACTGTAAATCCTTTTTCATCATAAAAAAAACGGAGATTGTTTTTACGGTTAGGTGTACAGTATGCGTTTAGTTTTTCTTCCCAGCTAAAATGGTATTCGCTTTTGCGGATATTTTCCTGGGTTGTAGCCATCCAGTTCTGGCCCCAGGCTTCGGTTGATTTTTTTTCTGTTTCAAATGGATTTGTGGTAATGGTATTTTTATAGGGGAAAATATAAGCAGCATTTTCCTGTCTGTTATTTACAGAAATATCAACACGGGAAATTTTTTGAGAAATTGGTAATACGGCAATAGAAACAGCAAGGGTAAAGATCTTGTACATCAGATTAGTTTTAATTAAACAAATAAGCAGGCTTTTACAGGTATTTGGTGTAGAAATTAAAAATAATAAAAAAAGCGGCTGTATAGCCGCTTTTTTTAAGATGTTGAAAAAAACTATTCAATCACTTTATAAGGTTTAAACAGCTTTACCTGCGTTTTCTCTACCAGCATTTTATACTCCTCCCACCTGCCATTGAAAAAAGCATTTGTTTTTTGTACGGCTTCATTTACCAAACCTTCTGCTTCGGCAGCCATGCGCATTTCCTGTTGGTTGGGTATTTTTGTTTTTTGTTGTACTTCTCCAATAGCGTCGTTCAAAACATCGTTTACAGTAATCTGGAAAGGTGAGCCATAACCCTGTTTTTCCTGTGGCTTACCAAAAATAAAATTGCGTATGTTTTTTATTGAGTCTTTCATCGCATTACCAGCTTTACGCAAACTGTCAAACTCTTTTCCTTCTTCATTTTTTAATTGTGCTTCTAATTTTGAAATAACTTCTTCTGCTTCTGTAAACCGGTCGGTAATTTCTGTTAACCGCATGGTGCTTTTATCAAGCCGGTTCAGCATTGCCATTTTTGCATCGTATATTTCCCTGCTTTCTGTCACATTGGGATCGGCATTTACAACAATCATGGTGCTGTCCGTTTCTTTGCCAACGGTCATCACCAATTTATAGGTACCCGGAAAAACAGTATTTCCTCTCGGCTCCGGACCACCGGCTTTTGGTTTGGGTGAATTTGGCTGACGGATACCTTTCATTTCAAAACCCCAGCTGGCTTTATTGAACCCGGTATCAACTTTCATTCTTATAGTACGTATTAGCTCATTGGCCTGGTTGTAAATTCTTACAGTGGCAGAATCCATTTTTGTTTTTTTAGCACTGCTATCCGATTTTTCGTTTGGCTTTATAAAGAAAGAATATGCAGCGCCCCTGCCACGGTTTTCTCCTTCATACAATCCCCAGCTGCTCCAGTCGTAACCGGGCTGTGGCCTTAACCGGGCCATGTATGCGGTTGGTGCCTGAAACACAGTTAATTTTTTTGAGAAGACGTTGCCATTATTTGCAGCGGCTTTTCTAAAAGCTTTAATGTCATCAAAAATATAAATGGCACGGCCAAAAGTTGCAACTACCAAATCAGATTCTCTTTCCTGTATGGCCATATCATACGTGGATACAGCAGGATAATTATTTTTCCACTGCTGAAAACTGCTGCCATTATCAAAGCTTATCCAAAGGCCGTTTTCGGTACCAACAAAAATTAAATTGGGCTCCACCGGATCCTGAATCATACAAAGGGCATAACCCCTTACTTTGTTTTCATCAATCATACGCTCCCAGGTTTGGCCGTAATTTTTTGTGCGAAAGATGTATGGCTTAAAATCGCCACGGCGGTAATCGTTGCAAATAACAAAAGCTTCGCCGGCATTGTAGCGGCTGGCACGTATCTGCGGTATCCAAACGCCCGGCGCCATGCCCGGTATTTTTCCACGAAAGTTGGTCCATGTTTTTCCGGCATCTTTACTTAGCTGTACATTGCCATCATCGGTACCAACCCAAATAATATTCTTATCAATTGCTGATGGTTCAATGCATATAATGGTGTTGTAATTTTCGGCACCGGTAATATCAACCGACAGGCCGCCGTTTTCATCCTGGCGTTGCTGTACTTTATTATTGGTTGTTAAGTCGGGCGAAATAATTTCCCAGGTAAGGCCTTTGTTGCTGCTCTTGTGTACAAACTGGCTGCCATAATAAATGGTTTTTGAATCAAATGGATCCTGTGCAAAAGCAGCATTCCAGTTAAAACGTAATCTTGTTTTCAGATCGGGCATGGGCGGTTGTAAGCCCATGCGCTCGCCGGTTACAATGTTTTGTTTGCCCAGGCTTCCTCCCTGGCTCATGGAGTAAACCCAGTCATTGTTATCCGGGTCTGGCGAGCAATCAAAACCATCGCCACCGCCAATATTATTCCAGTAATAATTTCTGATACCGCCTCCGTAGCGCCAGATATAAGCAGGCCCATGCCAGGTGCCGTTATCCTGCATACCACCCATTACATTGTAGGGTATTTTATTGTCAACTGCAATATGATAAAACTGCCCCACAGGAATACGTTCATTAAAATTCCAGTTGCGGCCACGATCACGACTGATGCCAATGCCGCCATCATTACCATCTAAAATTAAATTGGGGTCAAGCGGGTTTATCCAAAATGCATGATGATCTGGATGAATGCCGCTGTAAGGAATTATTGTCTTAAAAGTTTTGCCACCATCTTCACTCATGGTAATGGTTTGCTTGATATTGTACAAACGGTTTTCATTTTTCGGATCAACTTTTATATCCTGAAAATAAAATGCACGGTTGGTTACTTCTGCTTTATCGCTGTTAACCAGTTCCCATTTAAAACCACCATCATCCGATTTATATAAACCGTTTTTTGTAGCTTCTATCAAAGCATACACACGTGATGGTTCATTATTAGAAATGGTTAAACCAATTCTTCCCAAATCTCCTTCAGGTATTCCATCATCTTTATTTATCTGCTTCCAGTTTTTTCCGCCATCAACTGTAATATAAAGCCCACTGCCTTTTCCCCCGCTGTAAAAACTCCAGGGCGTTCTTTGATGTTGCCACATGGCAGCAATCAGTTTATTCGGATTGGTTGGGTCTATCACCAGGTCGCCGCAACCGCTGCTGTCGTTGGTGTGCAGAATAAGTTTCCAGCTTTCGCCTCCATCGGTTGTTTTGTATACACCACGTTCCGGGTGAATGCTATAGGGGTTTCCAATGGCCGCCACATAAACCGTGTTGGGGTTATTGGGATCGATAATAATGCGGTGAATATTTTTAGTTTTTTCAAGCCCCAGCATTTTCCAGGTTTTTCCACCATCCATGGTTTTATAAATGCCTTCGCCAATATTTATGGAGTTGCGGGGATTGCCTTCGCCGGTACCCACCCAAACAACAGATGGATTGCTTTGCTGTATGGCAACTGCGCCAATATTTAATGTGGGTTGCTCATCAAAAACGGGTGTCCAGTTGCTGCCGCTGTTTTCGGTTTTCCAAACGCCGCCCGATGCGGTGCCCAGGTAAATAAGATCTGGGTTGGTATACAATGCATCAATAGCAGTAACCCTGCCGCTCATGCCGGCGGGGCCAATACTGCGGGGTTTCAGGTTTTTAAATTGATCGAGTGAAATTTTTTGTGCGGCTGAATTATAAGAGAAGGCAATAAGGGATAAGCCCAAAATCAGCATGTTCATTTTTCTCATAGAAAACATTTAGGCAATGAAGGTGCAAAAAAAAGGCGAGCTGGCAAATTAGATATGATGAATGGGTATTTTGATATCCGAACGAAAAAAACAAAAAGGTTTCAAAAATTTATATTTTATTTACATCACAAAATATTTAATTATGAAATATACACTCATCGTTGTTTTATTCTTTTCAATGAATTCATTTGCTCAAAAAATTTCAAACATCGAAGGCAATGGTAAAAAACTGACAGTAGCCGATATGACTTTTATGGACCGCATTACCTGGGGTGGTTATGAGCAGATTGGTAAAGCTGCACAAAGTGAAACCGATGGTGCCGCCAATACCAAGGCCATTGTTGCTGCTGTTGGAAAAAACAGCGGTTACGACGGAAAGGTATATGCAGCCAAGGTTTGCGATACACTTACAGCAGGCGGACATACCGATTGGTATTTACCCTGCAAAGACGAAACAGATATTATTCAACTGAATTTTGCAAAACTGAAATTTGATGACCGGATGACTATCTGGAGTTCAACCGAAGCAAATGGTACGCAGGCTGTAACCAAATATTTTTACAGCAACGCTTTTTACAACGTGCAAAAAGTTGATCTCTGTCATTTGGTTTGTGTAAGAAAGCCCGATTAATTATTGCTTATCATCAAACTTTTTTTCGGCATCTTTTGCTTTTTCAAAATCAAGTATAACCGAGTTGATGCAATAGCGCAAACCGGTTGGAGGTGGTCCGTCGTCGAACACGTGGCCTAAATGCGCTTTGCATTTGCCGCACATTACTTCGGTACGCTTCATACCATACGTATTATCGGGTGCATAAATAATACTACCCTTGCTGATGGGTTCAAAAAAACTGGGCCAGCCGCAGCTGCTTTCAAATTTGCCATTGCTGTTAAATAAAGGGTTGCCACAGGCCAGGCAATAATAAGTGCCGCCTTCTTTACTATCCCAATATTTGCCGGTAAAAGCCCTTTCGGTTCCTTTCTCACGGGCAATATTATACACATCTTTGGGTAGTATCTTTTTCCACTCTTCATTACTGATCTCCACTTTAGCAGTATCTGTTTTTGAAAAAACGGGGTTTGTGTTTTTAGCTGAATCCATATTAATTGTATTGGTTTGCTTAGCCGGCTGATTATTGCAGCCGGTAATAATTAAAGAAGCAAAGATTGAGATGTAAATGAATGATCGCATATAGTTCAACAAATTTCGTGATAAATAGTTCTTAATCTACGAAATGGCTGTATTTTAAGATTTTAAACAGATTCAAGAGAATGTTAATGAATATTTAAAGTACGATTCTTATATTTGCTGTCTTCACAACCACAACTGGCTTATGTTTAATTTAATATTATTTGGCCCTCCGGGAAGCGGCAAAGGAACACAAAGTGAAAAATTGATTGCCAAATACGGCTTAAAACACTTAAGCACAGGCGATTTATTGCGTAGTGAGATTTGCCGGGAAACACCTTTGGGTAAGGAAGCACAGAATTTTATGGACAAGGGCCAGCTGGTACCAGATGAAGTGGTGATAGGCATGATCAGTTCGGCACTGGATGAAAACCCGGATGCTAAGGGTTTTTTGTTTGACGGTTTCCCCCGAACACCCGCCCAGGCAAAAGCACTTGATAATTTACTGGAACTGAAAGAAGCACCCATTGCAGCCATGCTGGCTTTGGATGTAAGTGAAGAAGAATTGGTAAAACGCTTATTAAAAAGAGGAGAAACCAGCGGCCGCAGCGATGATAACAACGAAAGTGTGATACGGGCCCGCATTGTTGAATACCATAACAAAACAGCCGTGGTGGCAGATTATTATAAGCAGTTTGATAAAGTGGTGATGATAAAAGGTGAAGGAACGGTTGAAGATATTTTTGAAAGGCTTTGTGCCGAGATTGATATACGGGCTTAATTGGCCTGATGATTATAAAATTATTAAGCACTCTTTTTAAGGGTGCTTTTTTGTTTTACATTGCGTAACTAAATACGGCTATATGGATGTACAGAAACAGAATTTTATTACAAAAGAATGTGTTTTACTTTTTAAAAATTTACCTGCCAATGCAATGGGTAAATGGGGCAAGATGAATGCCCAGCAGGCGGTTGAGCACCTGGCAGATTTTTTCAACGTATCTGCCGGGATAATAAAATTTAATTTGGTAACACCTGTTGAATACCTGCCTAAGTACAAAGAGTTTCTGCTAAGTGATAAGGAATTCAGGGAAAATACAAAAGCACCAACCAGTGTTATTGGCGAAGAGGCTTTGCCATTCCAGTACGCAAATATGGAAGCTGCTTTGAATAAACTGGCAGAATCGATCACAGCGTTTGAAAACTATTTTAAAGACGAATCATTAAAAACAAGCCTTCACCCGGTTTTTGGAGAACTGAATTTTGAAGAATGGGTATTACTGCACCATAAGCATGTAACACATCATGCAAAGCAGTTTGGGCTTTTATAAAATTTTACAAAGAGGCATTAGGCCTCTTTTGTTTTAAGCTAACTTTGATTATTAAATTTTGCGATTGCATGAAACTCGAAAACTATATTAACGGCAACTGGATAACAGGAGATGGCGAAGGACAACAATTATATAATGCTGTAACCGGCGAGCCTGTTGCCACAGCAACTACCAGCGGCCTTGATTTTAAACAGATTTTAGAATACGGAAGAACAGTTGGCAATCCAGCCCTGCGCAAAATGACTTTTCATGAAAGAGGAAATATGCTGAAGGCTTTGGCGCTGCACTTAAGAAACCACCTGGATAAGTTTTATGCCATCAGTTATAAAACCGGCGCTACCAAAGCCGATAGCTGGGTAGATATTGAAGGGGGCATCGGGAATCTTTTTGCCAACGCATCGCTGCGCCGAAAATTTCCCAACGAAGTTTTTTGTGTGGATGGCGACAGCCACAACCTGAGTACCAACAACACATTCATGGGCACACATATACTGGTGCCTAAGGAAGGCATTGCTGTACATATCAATGCATTCAATTTTCCGGTGTGGGGTATGCTTGAAAAAATTGCAGTGAATCTTTTGGCAGGAATGCCCTGCGTTGTTAAACCGGCTACCGTAACCAGTTATTTAACCGAAGCTGTGGTAAAAGAAATTATTGCATCAAAAATTTTACCCGAAGGAGCTTTGCAATTAATATGTGGCAGTGCCGGCGATATACTGGATCATGTAACATCACAGGATGTGGTAACTTTTACCGGCTCTGCATCAACGGGGTTGATGTTAAAATCAAATCCCAATATTTTAAAAGAGAATGTTCCTTTTAATATGGAAGCCGATTCGCTTAATTGTATTGTACTTGGTGAAGATGTGACACCCGATAAACCCGAGTGGAATATTTTTATAAAGGAAGTAAGAAAGGAAATGACTTTAAAAGCCGGTCAACGTTGTACCGGCATCCGCAGAATATTTGTTCCTGAAAATAAAATGGAAGATCTGTGGAAGGAGATCGGAGCTTCCCTTACTCAAACCGCCATTGGAAATCCATTAAATGCATCAGTAAGGATGGGATCACTTGCCGGACAAACACAACGAAATGAAGTAAAAGAACAAATTCAAAAGCTGCTGGCATCTTCTCAAATTGTTTATGGCAGTTTAGATAGTGTGGAAGTGATTGATGCCGATGCAAACAAAGGAGCTTTCATGAGCCCGGTATTGCTGATGAACGAAAATCCTTTTACGGCAAAAGAGGTACATGAAGTAGAAGCATTTGGCCCGGTGAGTACCATCATGCCATACAAAAAAGCGGAAGATGCTATTGTATTGAGTAAGCTGGGTAAAGGAAGCCTTGTTTCAACGATTGTAACAGCCGATCATAAAATTGCAAAGCAGTATGTTGTTGGTGCAGCAACACATCACGGCAGAATTTTAGTGTTGAATAATGAATGCGCCAAAGAAAGTACCGGCCATGGTTCGCCATTGCCTTTGCTGGTGCATGGCGGCCCCGGCCGTGCCGGTGGTGGCGAAGAAATGGGCGGATTGCGTGGCGTAAAGCATTACCTGCAACGTACAGCCATACAGGGTTCGCCAACAACCATTACCGCCATCACCAATGTTTACCAGCAATATGCTGCCGGAAAAGATCCGGGCAAACATCCCTTCACCAAATATTTTGAAGAACTGGAAGTTGGTGAACAGATCATCACCGAAAAAAGAACCATCACATCTGAAGACATTGATAAATTTGCCGACCTCAGCGGCGACCATTTTTATGCACACATTAAAACCACCGATTTTGAAGGCACTATGTTTGAACAACAGGTGGCACACGGATATTTTATCATGAGTATTGCTGCAGGGTTGTTTGTTGACAGCTACGAAAAAAATCCGGTGCTGTTGAATTACGGTATTGATGAATTACGGTTTACAAAACCTGTTTATCCCGGCAGCGAAATCCATATCCGTTTTACCTGCAAGCAAAAATTACTGAATGATAAACGTGTGGTTGAAAAGCCAGAAGACTTTAAACGAGGCGATGATATTGACAAGGGCATTGTAAAATGGCTGGTGGAGATGATTGATGAAACCGGTGAAGTAACCGGTGTAGCAACAATCTTAACCATGGTAGCCCGTCAGTAAATAATATTTTATATCGCTAAGGCATAATTGCATAATAATATTATGCGGTTTCAATGTCAACTATTATCTTTAAGCCAGTAAACTTATCTTC
This sequence comes from uncultured Chitinophagaceae bacterium, assembly GCA_963715585.1. GTDB lineage: Bacteria > Bacteroidota > Bacteroidia > Chitinophagales > Chitinophagaceae > Ferruginibacter. The sequence goes on from OY970254.1 coordinate 4,308,906, forward strand.
CAATTCCTTTTTCGGGAAACTGCTTTGTTGTTAAAGCACCTTGTTATACTGTAATTTTTCTTTTATAAATATTGATACAATGAGTAATTCTTCTTTGAGAAAGGCAGGTATTCTTACACTTATCCTGGTAGCTATTTCCGTTTTCAGCTGGGAATTCTATCTCAGAAAAAAGGGATTTGAAACTACTTTTAATGATGACCCGTCCTTATGGACCAATCAAAGAGATAAGGTTTATGCTCCCGCAGACAGATCAACTGTTTTCATAGGTTCTTCCCGTATAAAGTTCGATCTGGACATACCTTCCTGGAAAAATATTACCGGAGATGACCCGGTACAACTGGCCTGCGTGGGCAGTAACCCCATTCCTGTACTGGAAAACCTTGCGAATGACAACAGGTTTAAAGGAAGGCTGGTTGTGGATGTAACCGAAGGGTTGTTTTTTTCCACTTCTCCGGATAATAACTTCAGGCCTGCCGAAAACATGAAATACTTTAAAGAACGAACACCGGCGCAACGGGCCAGTTTTTACATCAACCGTTTGCTGGAGTCGAATTTTGTTTTTTTAGATAAAGAATGGCTTTCGTTAAATGCCTGTTTGGCGGAAGTGAAGATTGCTGACCGCCCCGGTGTGTATAATTTTCCCGGCTTCCCTTCAGATTTTGGCAGGGTAAAATTTAACCGGCAGGAATATATGACCGATAAATTTACTGCAGATACTGTGCTGCAAAATAAAGTGAAAGGTATCTGGTATGGTTTTATGAAAGCAAGTAAAGAACCTCCGGCCAGCGGTGCAAAACTCGATTCAATTTTAAATGTTGTAAAAGTTTCGGTTGATAAGATTAAAGCAAGAGGTGGGCAGGTTTTATTTGTACGTACGCCTTCCAGCGGTGCTTTTCTGCAGGGAGAAAAAATGGGATTTCCCAGAGAGAAATATTGGGAACGGATATTATCCACCACCCAATGCCCGGGAATTCATTTTGCTGATTATCCGGTCATTTCAAATTTTATTTGCCCTGAATTTTCGCACTTAAGTCAGCAGGACGCTGTTGTATTTACCAAAGAATTTATAAGGATATTAAACCAGGAAAAAGGATGGCAATTTCCAAAATTGCCTGTACCTGCAAAATAATTTTAACACACTAACCTTACTGCATTATGGTATTTAATTCACTCACATTTATTGTCTTTTTTATAGTTATGCTCATCTTGCATAATCTGCCCTTTAGCTGGAAGGTAAAAAAGATAAATCTCTTAATGGCCAGCTATATTTTTTATGCGGCATGGAATCCGCCTTTTATTTTATTGCTCTGGCTTTCCACGGTAGTGGATTATTTTGTTGGCCGTGCTTTATATAACCAGGAAAATAAACACAAAAGAAAACTGTTGCTGGTAGTTAGCCTCATAGGCAACCTGGGCATGCTTTGTTTTTTTAAGTACGGAACGTTCTTACTGGAAAATTTTACGCAGCTTGTGAATGTATTCGGCGCCGATTTTCATCCGGCAAAACCCTCTATTATTTTACCAGCCGGTATATCTTTTTACACCTTCACTACCCTTTGCTATACTATTGATATGTATAAAAGAAAAAGCGAGCCTGTGAAATCAATGCTTGATTTTTCTCTTTTTGTTACCTTCTTTCCACATCTTGTTGCAGGTCCCATCGTTCGCCCGCCACAACTGGTTCCTCAATTTGAATCACCACGCAAGGCATCGCAGCAACAATTAATGCAGGGTTTACTACTGATAAGCCTGGGCTTATTTATGAAAGTGGTTTTAGCCGATAGCATGCTGGCACAATCTGCCAACGATGTTTTTAATTCAAAAGCAATTTTAAAAACACTGGATGCCTGGACAGGGGTATTGGCTTTTTCAGGCCAGATATTTTTTGACTTTGCAGGTTACTCAACCTGTGCGGTTGGTGTGGCACTGTGTTTGGGTTTTGTATTGCCACAGAATTTTTTATATCCGTATGCCGCTATTGGTTTTTCAGATTTTTGGCGAAGATGGCATATCACCCTGTCGGCCTGGCTGCGTGATTATTTATACATTCCACTTGGCGGAAACCGCAACGGAAAATTCAGAACATACATCAACCTCATGCTTACCATGTTGCTGGGAGGCCTCTGGCATGGTGCTAACTGGACCTTTGTGGTTTGGGGCGCATTACACGGCGCTTATTTATGGGGCGAAAAAATCATTCAGGATTTTCGCATAAAAACAAAGACTGCTACATTGTCTGCAATACCATCTGGAGAGTTGGGGGTGCTTGGTGCAATTCCCAAAGAGTTCAAGGATAAAACATTTCGCAATTTTATGTATGCGATGATCACTTTTTTCTTCATCAATGTAACCTGGGTTTTTTTCAGGGCACCTGATTTTTCTTCGGCCTGGCATCTGTTAAGGTCTATGTTTTACAGTGTTCCTAAAGCAGAAGCATTGCTAACATCACTGAGTATTATTAAAGTGGCGGTAATCGTTGTATTGCTGGTTGCATCTCATTGGATGATGCGGAATACAAGGGTGCTTACCGTTGCTGAAAAAATGCCCTGGTGGCTGCTGGGATTTATCTGGGCTGTTTTGCTGCTGTTACTTATCTGGAGCCAGGAAAGCAGCAGTTCATTTATTTATTTTCAGTTTTAGTAAAGGGTATTTTATTTCACTATCCTTTATTGTAATTTTGAAAAAAAATAAACCATGTCATCAGCATACGTAACCTCACATATAGAGCACGGCATTAACACCATCGAATTTTTTCACCCGCAAAGCAATTCTTTACCAGGAAAAATTTTAGAAGATCTTGCCCGTGAAATTCATTTTGCCGGAACACACGATGATACCAGAGTGATCATCTTAAAAAGTGCAGGCGAAAAAACATTTTGCAGCGGAGCCAGTTTTGATGAGCTGGTAGCAATTAAAAATGAAACCGAAGGCTTAAAATTTTTCAGTGGTTTTGCCAATGTAATTAACGCCATGCGCAAATGCCCTAAGTTTATTATTGGCCGCATACAGGGTAAATGTGTTGGTGGCGGTGTAGGTATTGCTGCCGCAGTTGATTATGCCATTGCTACTGATAAGGCTGAAGTAAAGTTGAGCGAACTGGCTGTTGGTATAGGCCCTTTTGTTGTAGGCCCGGCGGTTGAAAGAAAGGTTGGTACAGCAGCTTTCAGTGCTTTATCTATTGATGCAGGTAGCTGGCGCAGCAGCGACTGGGCAAAGCGCAAAGGACTTTTTGCAGAGCTACACAACAGTATAGAAAATATGGATGAAGCAGTTTATAAACTTGCCAATACGCTGGCGCACTCCAACCCCACAGCTATGGCTGAAATGAAAAAGATTTTTTGGCGTGGTACCGAACATTGGGATGAGTTGCTGAAAGAAAGAGCGGCCATCAGCGGAAAACTGGTATTGAGTGAGTTTACAAAAAATGCCATTGAAAAATTTAAGGCTGCTGCAAAAAAATAAAAGAATAAACCTGAAATATTCTAATTGAGCAAACACAAAGACTGGTTTTACCGGTCTTTTCTTTTTAACATTTCTGCAAAAATGTTGTTTATCCAAAACCAGAACTGTTCACCCGTTGTCATTTTTATTATTTAACAGGCTGTTCTAAGTTGAAAGTTGTTTTAAAAAATGAGATGTACTATCTTGCAGCACTTTATGAAGAGAGTGCGTAAAATATATAGTGTTCCCCAGCTGGTATCTGCCGTAGTTATGATACTGGCTTTGGTATGGCTTACAGTAAGCACTCCTTTTGTATATGCCGCCCAGCAGGAATTGGCCAAACAGCAAAAAATGGAAAAAGCGGCTTCACCGCTTGCAGGTAACGAAGAAGAATCATCCAACCCCTTTGGCAACAGCACAGAAGAAAAAGCCCCGGGCAATACTTCTTTATCTGAAGAATACATACACAGCAATCACAGAATTTATTTTTTCTTTTCTATAGCTACGCAATATCATAAATGCGAAAATGCAGATACCTACATTGCATTTCACGGCGAATTACTGGTTCCTCCTCCAAACGCCGCTTAATTTAAACTTCACTTATCGTTAATGGCGCTGCACGGCGTCTTCATCCTTATTGTTTTAAGGCAATCTATTATCTGTTATGATGATAGTGCCCTTCTTTTTTAATTAAATCAAAACAGCTTTTCATGAAGAGTAATAACCTATTTAAAGAATTTAAGAGTGATTTACCGGCGAGTATTGTAGTATTTTTTGTAGCAGTTCCTTTATGCCTGGGTATTGCACTGGCATCGGGTGCGCCGCTTTTTTCCGGTATCATAGCAGGAATTGTGGGTGGTATTATTGTAGGTATTGCAAGTGATTCATCTTTGGGAGTTAGTGGTCCGGCAGCCGGCCTGGCAGTAATTGTGTTAACCTCTATTGCTACACTGGGATCCTGGCCTGCTTTTTTACTGGCCGTTGTAATAGCCGGAGTTTTTCAACTTATACTTGGCTTTGCCAAAGCCGGTTTTATTGCCTACTTTTTTCCTTCTTCAGTAATTAAAGGCATGCTTACGGGTATTGGGCTTCTGATAATCTTAAAACAAATTCCACATGCCTTGGGCTGGGATAAGGACGCAGAAGGCGATGATGCTTTTTTTCAGGCAGATGGGCAAAATACTTTTTCTGAAATAGGAAAGGCGTTGGATTTTATTACACCCGGAGCTGTTTTGATAGCAGCCATCTCATTAGCGATATTGATATTATGGGATTCGGTGTTAACAAAAAAACATAAAATTTTTCAGTTGATACAAGGCCCTATTGTTGTGGTGATTCTTGGTATTGTAATGAACTATTTATTTAAAACAGGAACACTCAATTTTAGTTTAGCCGATGATCAGGTTGTAAGACTTCCGGTTGCAAACAATTTGTCGGAGTTTTTCAGCCAGTTCACCTTTCCCGATTTTTCGGCCATAACAAATATTGAAGTTTGGAAAATAGCCATTGTACTGGCAATAGTTGCCAGCCTGGAAACTTTGCTGAGTGTTGAAGCAACAGACAAAATGGATCCCAATAAAAGAATTACGCCTACCAACAGAGAATTAAAAGCCCAGGGCCTGGGAAACATATTTTCCGGATTGATAGGAGGCTTGCCCGTTACACAGGTTATTGTGCGTAGCTCGGCCAATATTTCATTTGGTGGTAAAACAAAATTATCGGCCATACTTCACGGAATATTTTTATTGATCAGCGCTATTACAATTGCAAGTGTGTTGAATATGATTCCGCTTGCAAGTTTAGCAGCCATTTTACTGATGGTGGGTTATAAATTAGCAAAGCCCACACTTTTTAAACAGATGTACAAATTGGGTTGGGAGCAGTTTATTCCTTTTTTAGCTACTGTTATTGGTATCCTGGCAACCGATCTGTTGAAAGGTATTACCATCGGTATCCTCTTTGGTATTTTCTACACGTTGCGCCATAGTTACCGCAACTCACACTACATGAAAGAAACGGTTACAGGTGAACAAGGACATGAAGTGCATCATCTTGTACTGGCCGAAGAAGTTTCTTTTTTTAATAAGGCAAGTGTAATAAAAGAGCTGGAAAAAATTCCGAAAAATTCAAAAGTTATTATTGATTGCACCAATTCTAAATCCATTGCTTATGATGTAGTGGAACTCATCCGTGATTTCAGAAGCAATGCAAAAACAAAAAACATTACGGTTGAAACCGTAAATTTTATTGAAACAGCTTAAAAAATATTTTTAAAAAAACTAAATAATCGAATTTAAAATGAGAGCTCATACAAAAGAAACACAAGCAAGTTTAACGCCCAGGATGGCGTTGGAAATTTTACAGGAAGGCAATGCCCGGTTTATAAAAAATTTAAAAGCACAAAGAGATTTATTAGGCCAGGTAAATGCCACCCGTGACGGTCAATGGCCATTTGCCACCATACTTAGCTGTATCGACAGCCGCACTTCTTCCGAGTTGGTTTTCGACCAGGGATTGGGTGATGTTTTTTCTATCAGGATTGCCGGTAATATTGTTAATACAGACATACTGGGCAGTATGGAGTTTGCCTGTAAAGTAGCAGGGTCAAAACTCATCGTTGTGCTTGGGCATACCAAATGTGGTGCAGTAAAAGGTGCCTGCGATCATGTTGAAATGGGAAACCTGACTGAGCTATTATCCAAACTGCAACCCGCAGTTTATGCTGAATCTGAAACAACCGCTGCAGATAAAAGGAATTCAAAAAACGGAAAATTTGTTGAGAATGTTTCTGCCTTAAATGTGAGGCGTGGGGTAAAAAATATTATTGAACGCAGTTTTATTCTGGAAGAAATGCTGGACAAAGGCGAAATAGGAATTATTGGAGCCATGTATAATATTGATACGGGAAAGGTAGAGTTCTATAAAGATGTTTCGTACATAAATGATGAAAAAAATCCCAAATTCAGCCTGGCAGAATTAAGGCATTAACTTTTTAAACAGGGTTGGAAATAATTTCCAACCCGATTTTATTTTATATGAGCAATCATTCTTTTAACGAAGCGCACGTAATTCATGAACTGAAACACTTTTTGCCTTCGCAACAGGCCCTAAAGGATTTTATTCATCATAATTCTCTGCACGCTTTTCAACACATGAAATTCTATGACGCCATTTTTAAGGCATCAAAAATATTCGGCTTTCAGGTACACCTGCAATTGCCCGAGTACAGAGAGATGTATGAAACCGGCAGGATAAGAAAAGATGTGCTGGAAATGGTGATTGCCAATAAAAAAGGAAAAGACGCTGTAAAAGACTGGAAAGATAAACTGATCAGCAGGAAATATTACACAGTTAATCATCCCCGTATCGGGCAACTGCGTAGTTGCTGGAAAGATGTTTATAAAATAGACCTTGATAACAAAGTTCACCCTATGCTGTTTCGTATACTCTGTGGTTTTTTAGACCAGGGTATTGCCATTGACAGCTTTCCGGTGGTTAACAAATCTTTTATTGACAGTATTAAAGAAATGGAGCAAAACAGTTTTGTAAGTTTCTTTAAAACAAAAACAGTAAGAGTGCAATTTTTATCGGGAAACTATTCCATTACCGAATTGCTGAAAGCAATTGTTGGTAAAGAAGAATATTTTGAGCAGTATCTTTTTGACCAGCATTTTGCCCACCATGGCTGGAGCGGATTTGTAAGTGCCGTGGAAGATAATCCGCAAACCCTGCTCGACAATAAAAAGATAACCTTTAAAGAATTGGTGGAGTTTGAATTGCTGATGGAACTGGATGCATTAAATCACAACCTTGGAAAAAAATGGGAGCCATTGGCCACGCACCTTACAGACCCCCCCGTTGATTTGTTTGCCGATATTATTAAAACAGAATTGGCCGAAGTAGTAGAGCTGTGGCAGGATGCTTTTGAATGGAGTTATTACGATTCGGTATTGAAAGGAATACTGCTCTCAAATGAAAGACGAGAGCAACGGTATAATGGAGCCGCTAAAATTGTTCCCTTTGTTATCAACCCTCCGTCGCTACAGGCAATTTTCTGTATTGATGAAAGGGAAGATTCTATACGCCGCCACATTGAAGCGGTAGATAAAACTGCAGAAACATTTGGTGCCCCCGGTTTTTTTGGTGTAGAGTTTTATTTTATGCAGGAGGGCAGTAAGTTTTACGATAAACTTTGTCCGGCCCCGGTAACACCCAAATACCTCATCAAAGAATCTGGTGCAAAAATGGTGAGGGAAGAAGAACTGATCTATACAAAATATACACATGGCGCTGTATCAGGATTTTTCTTAAGTATTGGTTTTGGATTTTGGGCATTTGCAAAAAAATTGCAGATGCTGTTTCGCCCCAAAATGAGTCCGGCTATTTCAAATGCATATGGGCATATGGATAAACAATCTGTACTCACCATCGAAAATAAAAACACAGCCGATGTTGAAAACGGATTGCAGATTGGTTATACACTTGATGAAATGGTTACCAGGGCCGAAGGGTTTTTAAGAGGCATTGGCCTCGTTAAAAATTTCGCATCTATTGTTTATGTTGTAGCGCATGGAAGCAGCAGCGCCAACAATCCGCACCATGGCGCACATGATTGCGGTGCCTGCAGCGGAAGGCCGGGAGCTACCAATGCAAGGGTGCAATCTTACATACTCAACCACAAAAAAGTAAGGGCAATACTGGCAGAAAAAGGAATTCTAATTCCTGACACCACACAGTTTATCGGCAGCATGCATGATACTGCTGCAGATGTAATGGCTTATTATGATGAAGATGTGCTTACTGCCGAAAATATGAATCTGCACATCATCAACATACAAAATTTTGAAACGGCATTAAATCTGAATGCAAAAGAACGCAGCAGAAGGTTTGCATCTATCAACACCAAACAGGAGCTGGAGCAGGTTCGCAAAGCCATTCACAACCGCTCGGTTTCTTTGTTTGAACCAAGGCCCGAGTTGGGACATGGTACCAATACCTTAGCTATCATTGGCCGCAGGCAGGTTACCAAGGGTTTGTTTTTAGACCGCCGTGCTTTTCTAAACAGTTATGATCATACTACCGATGCTGACGGCACTATTTTATCGGCAGTGATGCGGCCCATCGGTTTGGTTTGCGGTGGTATTAACCTGGAATATTATTTTTCACGGGTAGATAATATTAAAGTAGGCGCCGGTACCAAACTGCCGCATAATGTAATGGGATTGTTTGGTGTGGCTAACAGTAGTGATGGAGATTTGCGATCTGGCCTGCCCTGGCAAATGATTGAAGTGCATGACCCGGTACGTTTGCTGGTGATTGTAGAACACAAGCCCGACATTGTTTTAAAAGCTATTCAGTCATCTCCCGAAGTGTTTGAATGGTACAAAAATGAATGGGTTCATATTGTGGCATTACATCCGGAAGAGAAACAGTTCTATTATTTTAAGAATGGTGCATTTGCAAAGTATGAGCCTATAACAGAAACCGGCGAAATAAAAACCATTCATAACATGGAAGCATTTATTGAAGGTGCCAGGGAAATGGAGACCAACCATATTGTGCATGCAACAGAAGAAAATTTACCGGTGCATTTACTTGATTAAACAAATCCTATTTCAGATCAGTAAGAAAAAATATTAAAATGAATCAACTGCTTATATCGTTTATCGCCATACCACTACTGGCTTTTTTGGTAAGCCTGTTCTGGCAAAATAAAAGCGAAAAAGCCATTGGCCGTATTGTACGGTTTACTAAGGTATTGTATATACTGGTTTCGGTTTTCTTTGCTGCGTGGTGGGTAATTAATGGCCTGCAACCGATCCACTATCACATCGCAACACTTTATCAAACCGACCATTTTGTATTTGCTGTTGAATTATTTTATGATGAAATAACAGCCGTGTTCAGTATTGTGGGAGCGCTGCTATTCTTCCTGGTGGCAACTTTCAGTAAATATTATATGCATCGTGACGAAGGGTACAAAAGGTTTTTCAACACCATCTTATTATTTGCAACGGGCTATAACTTCATCATTTTATCCGGCAATTTTGAAACGCTGTTTATAGGATGGGAGATAAAAGGTGTTTGTTCTTTTTTACTGATAGCTTTTTACCGCAACAGGTATCTGCCGGTTAAAAATGCATTCAAGGCAATTTCCTACTACCGCATCAGCGATGTGGCTTTAATGCTTTGTATGTGGATGATGCATCATCTTACGCAGCAAAACATTAGTTTTTCTGAATTAGGCGAAGCAAAAATTCTGGCGCTTCAAACCGCCAATACCGGCATGGCTGTTTTTATTGTTTGTATGATGATTCTGCCTGCAACTATTAAGTCGGCACAGTTTCCATTTACCAGCTGGTTGCCAAGGGCAATGGAAGGTCCCACATCTTCCTCTGCAATTTTTTATGGTTCGCTGAGTGTGCATATTGGTGTTTTTTTATTGTTGCGTACGCATCCTTTTTGGGAAGATATGTTGTGGGCAAAAACCGTCATCATTGTAATTGGTGCAGTAACGGCTATTGCTGCAACTTTTATAGCCAGGGTGCAGCCAACAGTTAAAACACAAATTGCTTACTCATCGGCAGCACAAATAGGACTAATGTTTATTGAAGTGGCAATAGGCTGGCATTGGTTGGTGCTGGTTCATTTTGCAGGTAATGCATTTTTAAGAACTTACCAGTTATTGGTTTCTCCATCAGTGTTAAACTACCTGGTGCATCATCAATATTTTCATTACATCGCTCCCATACAAAAGCCCGTATCAAAATTAAAAGCATCTTTATACATGCTGGGCATTAAAGAATGGAATTTAGACAGCACGATGTTTACTTATTTATGGAGCCCTTTTAAATGGATAGGAAAACAATTTTATTTTTTGGAATCTAAAATTATCATTGCATTACTTACAGGCACAGGACTTGCATTGCTGATACTGGGTTACGCCAATGAAGATGCTGCTCAATCTTTAGGAGCAGCCTTGCCGCTTATTTTAATGAGCATTGCGCTCGCAGTTATTCTTTTTGCTTTTTCATTCAGAAGATCTGCTTTAACGGCATGGGTATATTTGCTGACAGCGCACATGTTTATTATAGCCGCAGTAATGTTTAATGCTGCTCACATCAATGCAATTGAAATTGTGTTTTATGCAAGCGGGATTTTAGCTGCTTTTTTGCTGGGTTATTTTTGCCTGCAAAAAATTAAGAGCATTGACGATGATATCTCGTTAAACAAATTTCATGGTTATGTGTACGAGCAGGAAACAACCGGCCTGTTATTTTTGTTTGCAGCTATTGGTATGCTGGGCTTTCCCATTACGGCGGCATTTATTGGTATAGATGTGCTGTTTACTTATGTACACAGTAACCAGCCGGTATTAATAGGTTTAATGGCGCTATGCCTGATATTTATTGAACTGTCGGCATTTAGAATTCTGCTGCGCATTTTTATGGGGCCACATAAAAAATTAAATCACCCGGTAGCGTTCAGATCATCGTAAGTAAAAATGATATACTTGGTAAGGATTAATTTTAAGTTATAGCGTTAACTTCATGTTCTAATTTTATTGCTATGCTGAAATTTAAAAATGGAACGATACCTGAACTGAAGTATAAAAAAGCCATTAAAAAACCAATTGCAGTGCGCTGCATACAAATTAATGAACCTTTTGAAGTAAATACACTGGAAGGTGTAATGAAAGGCCAACCGGGCGACTGGCTGATGATTGGCGTAAATGGAGAAATGTATCCCTGCGCCAAAGAAATATTTGAGAAGACTTATGATCTGCAAAAGAAATAATCGCTTAAATATTCAACCCGCCACATGCACTGATAACCTGCCCGGTAATATAGTTACCCATATCGCAGGCTAAAAACAAACATACATTGGCAATATCTTCTGTGCTGGCAAATCTGCCTAAAGGGATATCGGCTTTGTATTTTTCGGCGCCCTCGCCCTCTTTTAAATAACTGGTCATATCGGTTTCTACAAAGCCCGGTGCTACCGCATTACAGCGTATGTTACGGCTTCCCAATTCTTTGGCTACACTTTTTGTAAAACCAATAATACCTGCTTTGCTGGCTGCATAGCTGCTTTGGCCGGCATTACCCATTTCGCCAATTACGCTGCTCATGTTTATAATGCTGCCGCTCCTGGCTTTCATCATGGGCCTTATAACCTGCTTGGTCATGTTGAAAACACTTTTCAGATTTATCTGCATCACGTCATCCCACTGTTCGGGTGTCATGCGCAGCAGCAAATTGTCTTTTGAAATACCGGCATTGTTTACACAAATATCTATTGCTCCAAATTCTTTAATTACATCGTTTACAAAAACTTCGCAGGCGGTAAAATCACCGGCATTGCTTTGGTAAGCTTTTGCCTTAACGCCCATGGCGGTTAATTTTTCTTCCAGTGCTTTTGCTTTATCTGCACTGCTGTCGCTTACATACGTAAAAGCTACGTTGCAACCATGTTCTGCAAATTTTATAGCAATGCCTTCTCCAATACCACGGGCGGCACCGGTAATAATGGCATTTTTTCCTTCTAATAATTTCATGATAAATAATTTCTGTACTTCAAAATAACTTTAAAACTTTAAATAATTGCCGAATTTTTTATTGCAAGAATTTCTTCCAGTATATTTCTTTCATTACTCAGCCGGGGCACTTTATGCTGGCCGCCAAGTTTTCCTTTACTTCTCAACCATTCTGTAAAAGTACCTGCTGCTAATTTATGAACTATTGGTAAACGCAACGCAATACTTTTATGCCGCTTTGCTTCATAATCGCTGTTAATATTTTTTAAGGCAGTATCCAGCTCGGTAATAAAATTATTAAAATCATCCGGTTCTTTTTCAAATTCAATAAGCCATTCATGTGCGCCGTTGCTGTTTTCGCTGAAGTAAACCGGGGCGGCTGTATAATCATTAACAACCGCATTTGTTTTTTCTGCTGCAAAAGCAATGGCTTTATCACTGTTGTCAACAATCACTTCTTCGCCAAAGGCATTCATATAATGCTTTAGCCTGCCGGTTATTTTTATTTTATAAGGATTAAGGCTGGTGAACTGCACCGTATCGCCAATTAAATAACGCCATAAGCCGCCGGTAGTGCTCATTACCAGCGCATAGTTTTTGCCAACAACCACATTGTTCAATCCAACCGTTTTTGGGCTTTCATTTCCATATTCTTCTACCGGCATGAACTCATAAAAAACGCCATGCTCTGTAAACAGCAGCATGCCATCATCTTCAGGGTTTACCTGTGCCGCAATAAAGCCTTCGCTTGCGTTATAAATTTCGAGGTAATTTATTTTGCCGCCGATTATTTTATCAAACTGCTCTTTGTAAGGCACAAATGAAACACCTCCGTTTATGTACAATTCTAAATTGGGCCAAACTTCTTTAATGGTTGTCTTCCCTTTTATTTTTAGAATACGTTTTAATAAAAGGATGGTCCAGGTGGGTACGCCAGCCAGCGAAGTAACATTTTCTTCGGCAGTTACCTGCGCCAGTTTTTCAATTTTTTCTTCCCATTCATCAAGCAGTGCAACACTTAGTTCAGGCGTTCTTATCCACTGCCCCCAAAAAGGCGAATTCTGCATCAGCACGGCACTCAGGTCGCCATACTGAATATCTTCATTAACCTTGCTGATTTGGTGAGAGCCGCCAACCACCAGGCCCTTACCGGTCAGCAAATCGCTTGAAGGGAAATTTTTATAATAATTGCTGAGCAGGTCTTTGCTTGCCTGGAAATGATTATCCTGCAGGCTTTCTTCACTGATGGGAATGAATTTACTTTTATCGGATGTAGTGCCTGATGATTTTGCAAACCAGGTAACCGGCGTGTTCCATAATATATTTTCTTCGCCATCCATCATCCGGTGGATGTATGGTTTTAAATCATCGTACTCATGAATGGGCACATTCTTTTTAAATTCTTTCAGCGAAAACAGTTTTGAAAAATTGTATTTGCGTCCAAACTCGGTGTATTGTGCAGCCGTAACCAGTTCCTGTAAAACCTCACGCTGTACAGCCACCGGATGATTGCTCCAGTTTTCGATGCGCCACAAACGCATGCGTGCTAATTTAGATATGGCGGGGGAAAGAAATTTCATTCAGCCAACAAGATAAATAATTATCGGGCAGCTTCATCATGCAAATAATCCTTGCGCTTTAATTCAAAATTTTTGCCCAGGTATAAGCGGCGTACCTGCTCATCACCGGCCAGTTCTTCGGCAGTGCCGTGGGTAAATATTTTACCATCAATCAGTAAATAGGCCCTGTCGCAAATAGAGAGGGTTTCATTCACATTATGATCGGTAATTAATATGCCGATATTGCGGAATTTTAATTTGGCAACAATGGCCTGTATATCTTCAACGGCAATAGGGTCAACACCGGCAAAGGGTTCATCCAGTAAAATAAATTTGGGATCAACAGCCAGGGCTCGGGCAATTTCTGTACGCCTTCTTTCTCCACCGCTTAGTGTATCGCCGTTGTTTTTGCGAACACGCTGTAAATTAAATTCATCCAGCAGGGTTTCCAGTTTATCTTTTTGCTGTTGTTTGCTGAGTTTTGTCATTTCAAGCACCGCCATAATATTATCCTCTACACTCAGCTTGCGAAATACACTGGCTTCCTGCGGCAGATAACCAATTCCCATTTGTGCCCTTTTGTACATGGGCAGTTTGGTAATATTGATATCATTTAAAAAAACTTCTCCTTCATCGGGCTTTACCAAACCCACCACCTGGTAAAAGGAAGTTGTTTTGCCGGCTCCGTTGGGTCCAAGTAATCCTACAATTTCTCCCTGCTTTACATTAAAGGAAACTTTGTTTACAACAGTGCGGCTGCCGTAAATTTTTACAAGGTCTTTGGTATGTATGGTAAGGCTCAAAAGATTAAGTTTTTACAAAAATAGTGTAAACCGGCAACAGGTGTTTTTCAATTTTTAATTTAACAGCAGTTTGTGTTTACTGTTTACTTAGTTATGTTTGCACATATTTTTAAGCAATGAAAGTAACAGAACACATCAACGCAGCAAAAGACACATTGATCTCTTTTGAAATTTTACCTCCGCTTAAGGGCAAGGGCATACAATCGCTTTATCAGCATCTTGACCCGCTGATGGAGTTTAAACCTGCCTATATAAATGTAACTTATCACCGCAGCGAACACGTTTTTAAAAAAACGCCGGATGGTACTTTTCAAAAAGTAGTTGTGCGTAAGCGGCCCGGTACCGAAAGTATTTGTGCCGCCATCATGAATAAATACAGTGTGGATACCGTACCGCATTTAATTTGCGGAGGCTTTGGTATAAATGAAACTGAAGACGCCTTAATTAACCTTAATTACCTGGGTATTGATAACGTACTTGTTTTACGTGGCGATGCGGCAAAAAATGAAACGGCATTTTTAGCAGAACCTGGCGGACATGAATATGCCAGTGACCTGTTAAAGCAGGTTGTAAATTTAAATGCAGGAAAATACCTGGAGGAAGATTTAAAAAATACCAGCCAGACAAAATTTTGTATTGGTGTAGCCGGCTATCCTGAAAAACATTTTGAAGCACCAAATATGGACAGCGACCTGCACTACTTAAAACAAAAAGTAGATATGGGAGCCGATTATATTGTTACACAAATGTTTTTTGATAACGAAAAGTTTTATGCTTTTGTAAAAGCCTGCAGAGATATGGGTATTACCGTACCTATTATACCGGGATTGAAACCGATATATACTCAAAAGCAATTGACAGTATTGCCTAAAGTTTTTCATATTGATTTACCGGCAGCGCTCAGCAAAGAGATCATCAAATGTAAAACTGATGAAGAAGTGGAACAGGTTGGTACCGAGTGGTTGCTGCAACAGTCTAAAGAGTTAAAGGAATTTGGTGTACCGGTTTTACATTATTACACACTGGGCCGACCTAAAATTATTGCCGATGTAGTTAAACAGATTGTATAAAAAGAAAGCCCTCCGGATTACTGGAGGGCTTTTAGTTTCAACGGGGTTTATTATTTGCTAAGCGGAAATCCTACTGAAAAACTAAGTGTACGATACTTGTTTTTGTCATCAGCATTATTATTGCTTTGTGTTGAATTAATTTTTGTAAGGCCAAGTCCGTAATTTGCTTTTAATATTACTTTTCCAATTTGAACACCGCCGCCAAAGTTTAAGCCAAAATCAAAACGCTTTAATCTGTCGTAACCAGCATCTTCTTCCTGGTTAGGAGTAAAAGGATCATCATTGCTAAACTTAATATTGCTGCTCGATTTAGAAATAATTCCAAAAGTGCTTGTTTCCCTGGTTGATTTACCGGCAATACCTACAGCTGCATAAGGGCCGGCATGAAAAAACACATTAGATCCTTTAGAATCTTTACTATTGAAAGGGATTTTTACAACAGCATTCAATGGCACTTCAATATAAAGCGGATTGAATCTTGCTTTTGTATAATTACCGCTGTTGAAATAAGTTTCTGCCTTAGAGCCCTTTCCGGTTAATAAAGCGCCAGATTCAAGGCTAAACATATCAGCTATTTCCAGGCGGCCTAAAACGCCTGCATTAAATGAGGGCAGTATATTATTCTTCTCTGTTTGCCCGTCTTTTGTATTTGTAATGTTGGCAAGATTTAATCCGCCCTGTACATACACCTGTGCTTGTGTGGCTAATGCAACTGTTGTTGTTAACGTTAGTGCTAAAAATAGTTTTTTCATATCCTTGTGTTTTGTGAAATAATCCGGTTTTAATGACAAAAAATCTCATCATTTTTATATCCGTATTCTGTTCTTAAAACCCACTTAAACAAAAAGCCTGCCAACAGTTTTTTGTTGGCAGGCTTTCTTATAATTATATAACTATTTCAACAGTATTATGTAACTATTTCAGCAGCGACTGAAAGACAGCGTCATTAATTTTAACGGGGTATTTGTTCTTCAGTTCGCTAATCCACTTTTCTTCCAGTATGTTTTGATAATCATTAATAACCATGCCTTTTGCCTCATCAAAACTACGCTGCAGGTTGGCAGGGTAATGATGAATGAGGTTTATAAAACTTGCATTACCATCAACAGGGCTTACCACAATTTCAGAAACATAACCTTCTGCCGTTTTTGAATCGATGGTTACGGGTATTTGTGAAAGCTCAAACCGGCCTGAATCAGCCTGTACATTATTGTTAGACTCTTCAATAATTTTTTTCCAGTCTTTTCCTTTTATAAGAGCCGTTCTTGCTTCTTCTGCAAAGGTTTTGCCCGAACAGTTGAAAACAATAATATTAGCGCTTGCATTCCATAAATATTTGCCTTTATTTTCGTTGTAATATTTTTGTAAACCATTCAGGTCGGCAGATGCTTTGCCCCAGATATTTCTTTCCATTATTTCAAACAAAACATTGCCATCTTTAAATTCATCCATCTGGTAACGAAAATCTGCATTATAATCTTCCAGGTTTTTTTTGTAGTAATCCATTACCGAAGTAGTAATAAATTTATCTAACAATACAGCATTGTTTTCGCCCTGGTACATTTCACCGGAACCTTTATAGGTTCTAACAAAATCAAGCCAGTCTTTACCGGTTAATTTTGCCTTGGCATAAATACAAATAGTTTTACCGGTTATGGGGTAAAGAGTTGCATTGCCTGTTTCTGAAGCTGGGCTGGCAATTACAGCATCGGCATAGCGGTACAGTTCCGCATCGGTAACTGCACCGGTTTTTTTAAAACCTACCTGCTTTAAAATTTCTTTTACAAACTGATCTTTGGCAATATTTATCCGGCCGTCCTGCTGTATCTTTTGCTTTAATTCAAACTGGTAAGCCGCATCATTTTTATTGGATGATACCGGGCTTTGTGATAGCCGTTTTACAATGTGATAGCCATAAGCGGTTAAAAAAGGCTTGCTTATTTCTTTGTCCCTGGTAAGTTTAAAAACTTCATTTTCAAAAGAGCTTTCAAACTTTCCCGAACCAAACTCAGCCAACTCTCCATTATTGCTGTAAGAAACTTTATCATCGCTGAACCACCTGGCCATCTTGCCAAAGTCTTCGCCTTTCGTTAATAATTGATAAATGGAATCAGCCTTTTTTTCGTAATCCTTTTTTGCTTCAGCGGTGGCATCGGGCGGAAAAGAAAGCAGGATCTGTGCAACTTTCCATTTGCCTACTGCTTTTCTTTCATCAATTAATTTAAACAGGTGCCATCCGTTTTTAGTACGGATAGGTTTGCTTGTTTCTCCCATCTTTAAACCATACACCACATTTTCGTATTCGTATGGTAAACTAAAAACAGTGATAAAACCAAAATCGGATTGCTTTACTTTAACAGCCGATGCTGCATTTAAATTATCATAATCGGTTTTGCCGGCTTTTAATGCAGTGTAAAAAGTATTTACTGATGTAAAGGCTTTTAATGTATCTGCCGGTGTTGAAGAAGGGTCAACCGGAACAAAAAAATGCAGGATATGAATATCTTTCTGGCTGCGGGTAAAAGCTTCGTTCAGCAGCTCATTCACCGCTTTCTCATTGTTTAAATAACTGTCTTCTATCTGGCTTCTGAAACTCTGGGCATCGTATTGCAATTGAGGTAAAGTGTCCAGGTGTAAATCCATGGCAGCTTTTACTTTCAGTTTAAATTTTACATATAGGTCAAGATATTCCCTCAGGGCTTTTTCTTTATCGGTAACCGGAGTTTTGTTTTTGTTATATGCCCTTATAAATTCAGCTTTATCAACAGGGGTGTTACCATATGTAAATAGGGTTTGCGAAAAAGCTGCACCGGTAAAGCATGCAAAAGTAAACAGCAATAAAATTTTTTTCATCAGTTGTTTTGTTTTAATTCGAAGCGGCCTTATTCCATTTTACTTCCAGCAAATCATTCAGCTGCAGCAGGGTAAGTTTTTTTCCTATGATATGTTTCTCTTTATCCAGTAAATATATTGTAGGGGTCATGTTGATATCATACAACTGACGGAAACCCGGCCTTTGCGCTGCAAAATCTGCATCCTCCATTTCTTTGGTCTTATAAACGTGGGTCCAGTCGCTGATGTTGTGTTCTTTAATAAATGTAAGCCATTCAGGCTTTACGTTTTCTTTGCCATCGGGGGTAAGCACGGCAAAAATCTTTAAATTATGTTTCTTCCAGCTGGCCCTGTATATCGAATCGAGCCTGGGTACTTCTTCTTTGCAATGGCCGCAGTTGGGGTCCCAAAAACAAATAACAGTATAATCAGCATCCAGGCTGTATAATGAGGTGGGCTTGCCTTCGGCGTTCAGCATTTCAAGGTCGGCTGCTTTTTCTCCAATTAAATTGGCCATTAGCATATAGGCCCTGCGGCTGATGGTTTCCATCTGTTTTTCGTTAAGCCAGAAACTTGCACCCTTGCTGTGGTATTTTTCAAACAGGTGCACAAAAACTGCATCCTGGCCCATGTACTTCGGGTTTATAAATTCATCGGTAAGCCAGTTCAGTAAAAATTTATACATCTCCGGCGCCGAGCGGGCCAGCAATAATTTATAATCAACATCTTTTATAATGGTATCTGCATCTGGCGATATAACCTCCCGATAATAACGTTCTATCTTTTTTAAAAAGAAAGGAGTACGTATAATGCGGTCATCCATAAAACTGATGCCATCCCAAAAATGCTTTTTGTATTCGTTGTAATTATTAATGGAGTCCTGCCTGGTTACCGGTATTTTAGTGGGGTAAGGAGGTTCTTTCATGGCATTTAATAAAGCCGCCATCATAGAATTAGACTGGTTTTTAATGATGCCTTCCCGGTAATCGTTCAGCTCATTAATAAGCGTGGTGTATTTTTTTTCGTGCAGTGCCGAATCGGCCTTTGTTACAGCGTTCATATATGCCTGGCGCTCCTGCTGTATCATCCTTCCTTTGGATGCAGCAATTTTTTGATACTGATCGTACAGGATATTTTCTTTGGATCCGTTTACAATGGTTTTATTAAGCAGGTCGGCTGTATCGGCCGTTACGGTAAGGGTTTGTTCATCACCAATTAAAAACTCGGTTCTTAACTGCTTGCCCGGAAAAAAAATGGCATAAATACCCGGCGGTAATTTTGTTGAATCTTTAAAAACAGCTGTGCCGTTATTGGCAATTGCTGCCGAGTCGGCAATATTAAAATTGCTGCCCATGTAGTAAGTTAGGTATGCAATACCACTTTTATAGCCAGGGGCTTTAAAAGTAACCTGAAAACCCTGGCTAAATGCCGGGGCGGCAGTTAGGGCTGCAAAAACGAAAAGTAAATATTTTTTCATCGTTATTTAAGGATAGCAAATGTATTTAAAATAGGTGGTTAATGTACATATATAGATGCCCCCATACTTTAACAATTACAAATCGTTAACAAAACAATATTGATGATTAATGCGGTATTTTTGCTGCCGTGAGTAAAAAAAATAAAAAAACAGTACTGGAAGACCTGTTAGTTACCGACTATGCCGCCGAAGGTAAGGCGCTGGCCAAACTTGATGGTAAAGTAATTTTTATATCGGGCGCTGTACCCGGCGATGTGGCCGATGTGCTGCTTACCAAAAATAAAAAAGACTGGGCCGAAGGCAGGGTTTTAAAAATTAAGGAACTCTCCAAAGAAAGGGTTGACCCATTTTGCAAACACTTTGGTATTTGCGGCGGCTGTAAATGGCAAATGCTGCCTTATGCAAAACAGTTGCAATACAAGCAGCAGGAAGTAGAACAAAACCTGCGCCGCATTGGTAAGGTTGACCTGCCCGGAATTTTACCCATTATTGGTGCCGGTGATACGGTGCATTACAGAAATAAGCTGGAGTTTACTTTCAGCAATAAACGGTACTTAACCAATGATGAAATTGGGCAGACAGATATTACGGCGCAACAAAACGCCCTTGGTTTTCATGTGCCCCGCATTTTTGATAAAGTGATTGATATTGATGAGTGTTACCTGATGGATGAGGTGAACAATAAGATAAGAAACACGGTCCGTGCTTTTGCGCTCGAAAACGATTTTACTTTTTACGATATACGGCAGCATACCGGATGGCTGCGGAACATCATCATACGCCTGTGTACAACCGGCGAGCTGATGGTGAATATCTGTTTGAACTTTGATGAAGAGACAGACAGAAAAAAACTTTTTGACCACCTGTTGCAACAGGTGCCCGAGATAACAACACTGCTGTACACCATCAATCCAAAATGGAACGACAGCATTTACGATCTTACCCCGCAGGTGTACTTTGGTAAAGGCTTTGCCACAGAAAAACTGGAGGATTTTGAATTTAAAATTTCTCCCAAATCATTTTTTCAAACCAATACCAAACAGGCAGAAAAATTATATACTGTAACCCGGGACTTTGCAGGCCTTACCGGTAACGAAATTGTGTACGACCTGTATTGCGGAACCGGCAGCATCGGCATTTTTGTAAGTAAGCAGGCTAAAAAAATTATTGGGGTTGAAGTGATAGAAGAAGCCATTGCCGATGCAAAAGAGAATGCGGCGTTAAATAATATCAGCCATGCTGAGTTTTTTGCCGGCGACGTAATTAAAATATGCAATGATGAATTTTTTGCCTTGCATGGCAGGCCCGATGTGATTATTACCGATCCGCCACGGGCTGGTATGCATGAAAAACTGGTGAATAAACTGCTTGAAATAGCAGCACCCAAAATTGTATACGTAAGCTGCAATACAGCCACACAGGCACGTGACCTGGGTTTGCTGAGCGAAAAATACCAGATTGAAAAAATTCAGCCGGTAGATATGTTTCCGCACACACACCATATTGAATGTGTGGTGTTACTAAAACTGAGGTAAAGATTAATCAACTAAATTTGTACAATGGCTTTTAATAATTACGGAAACAGTTTTCAGCGCACAACACCCATCGTGTTGAATTTGATCATCATTAATGCATTGGTATATTTTATACAAATGATGTTTGATGGCCCCCCAACCGATAACCTGTTGGATCAGAAAATTACGGGGAAAATTGCTCTCTATCCATATCAAACCTCATACTTTCAACCATACCAGTTGGTAACACATATGTTTGCTCATGGAGGTTTTTTTCATTTACTGTTTAACATGTTTGTGTTGTGGATGTTTGGCACCACGCTCGAAAGGGTTTGGGGCCCAAAACGTTTTTTTATTTTTTATTTTGCATGCGGCCTTGCTGCGGGTGTTGCACACTTAATACTACAACCAGATGCACCGGCTGTTGGTGCATCGGGGGCCATTATGGGCCTGTTTGCAGCTTTTGCTTATCTTTTCCCCAATACCGAATTCATCATCTTCCCCATACCGGTTCCTGTAAAAGCAAAATATGCGGTAGCTATTATGGCGGCATTTGATCTTTTTGGCGGTGTGTCTCCATCAGGCAGCAATATTGCACACTTTGCACATTTGGGTGGGCTGGCAATGGGATTCATCCTTGTATTAATCTGGAACAAAACCAATAAAAAAACTTTCTATTAATACTAACAATTGTGTGTTTCAACTGTTTGTAAATTTACAGGTATAGCAAAATAAATTATGGGAGAATCGGACCGGTATATTGATTATAAATTAAAAAAGAAACGCTTTACATTGGGCCAACCCGATAATGCATTGATGTGGCTTTTTGTAATCAATGTGATTTTCTTTCTGATACTGCTTACCATTAAAGTGGCTATCAATGTTAACGATCATTCCAACACAACTTTTTATTCGCAGGTTGTCACCTGGTTTCAGTTACCTGCAGACCTGGTTTCATTAAGCAAAAAACCATGGACGCTTATTTCTTACATGTTCAGCGATGTTGACTTAATGCGGGCGCTCAGCAATATGTTGTGGTTATCGGCTTTTGGTGCTGTGCTGCAGAATTTAACCGGCAATAAAAAAATGATACCGGTTTATTTATACGGAGGTTTAGCCGGGGCAATATTTTTTATTGCTGCCGTTTATTTAATACCAACCAACAGGGTATTTATTGATTCGCTTGGTTTGCTGGGGGCCAATGCATCGGTAATGGCGGTTGCTGTTGCTGCAACTATGATTGCACCCAATTACCGGTTTTTCAAAGATATCAGGGGCGGTATTCCTATCTGGATACTTACAGTTATTTATGTAGCGATAGACCTGGCCAGTATTGCGCAGGGCCCGGCGGCATTTCCTATTGCTCATATTGGCGGTGCATTTGCAGGGTTTTTATTTGTAAAAATGCTGAAGAATAATATGGATGGAAGCGAATGGATGAATAATTTTTACAGCTGGTTCATTAATCTTTTTAACCCCAATAAAAAGAAGCAAACGAACAGCGTTAAAGAAAGAGTGTTTTATAATATCGGCAGCAAAAGTCCGTACAGCAAAACTTCTATTGTAACTGAGCAAAGGGTTGATGAGATCCTCGATAAGATCAATCAAAAGGGTTACGATCATCTTACTAAAGAAGAAAAAGATATTTTAAAAAGAGCCAGCGAAGATTAAGCAGAAGCCCGCAACCGTTCAACATATTGAAAAGAACATTCAGCATTTCTTTCACATCATTTTATAGTTGATAGCATTATCTTTATGCTATGCCAGGTTTTTTCCGCAGAATGACAAAAAGTTTTTTTATTGTTGTAAATGTAATTGCAGCAATACTTTTTTTATTGGGCAGCTATGGCTATTTATTTAATCCAAAATATTTCTGGCCCATAGGGTTTTTAACACTTACCACTTTTTATTTTCTGCTGATATTGGTTGCCTTTATTATTTTCTGGTTATTTATTAAACCAAAGCGGACCTTAATTTCAGCGGTTGCCATACTGTTGGCTTTTAAACCCATCAGCAATATTGTTTCTCTTCATTTATCAAGCTCGTTCATTAAAGAAAAACCAACAAATGCTTTACGCATAATGACCTGGAACGTTGCACAGTTTAATATTATGGAAGATAAGCAGCATCCTGAAGTAAAACGCCAGATGCTGAATACCATTAATGAGTACGAACCTGATATTGCCTGTTTCCAGGAGATGGTTGCCGAAGACAGCACCATAAAAAACCATGGGCATGTAGATGAGTTCCTGGAAAAACTTAATTACAAAAATTACTTTTATTCTTACAATGTTAAAGAAGATTTTTGGGGCTATGCTCATTTCGGCATTATCATTTTTTCAAAATACCCCATCGTAAATAAACAAACAGTCAGTTTTTATCCCAACGATTATAATTCTATTTTTCAGTATGCAGATATTGTTAAAGGAGAAGATACCATTCGTGTATTTAATATTCACCTGCAATCATTACGATTCAGCAAAGAGAACCTTAAGTATATTGAGACACCTACCGTGGAAGATGAGGATAAGGCTTTGAAAGAATCAAAAAATATTATAGCCAAATTTAAAAAAGGCTTTTTAAAAAGGCAGATACAGGCCGACAGGATACGGGCGGAAATTGACCAAAGCCCTTACCCGGTAATAGTAACCGGCGATTTTAACGATGTGCCCAACAGCTATGCTTACCACACCATTGGTGGCAATATGAACAATGCCTTTGTTGAAAAAGGCAGCGGGCTTGGCCGCACTTTCAGCGGCATATCGCCGGTTTTGCGTATTGACAATATTTTTGTTGATACAAAAATGGATGTGCTGCAGTATAACCTGGTTAAAAAGAAGCTCAGCGATCACTTCCCTATTATGGCTGATGTTGAAATGCCTAAAAAGTAATATCTTAGCATTTCAAATGAAATCATCTCACACATACCAATATTTCTGTTGCCCTTGCGGCATAGCTTAATATCTTTGTAAAAAATACATTTCCTTTTTTGATCGTTGCCAGTTGCTGAAACTGTACAAGTGAGTGACACAACGATGTTGAACAGCATTACCAAAGCCCGTAACAAAATAATAAAATGGCACTAAAAATTTATAATACACTTTCAAGAGAAAAAGAACTTTTCACACCCCTTACACCCGATCATGTGGGTATGTATGTGTGTGGACCCACGGTTTACAGCGATGTACATTTGGGCAACTGCCGCACATTTATTTCGTTCGATATTATTTACCGCTACCTGGTTTACCTGGGTTACAAGGTTCGGTATGTGCGTAACATAACAGATGCCGGTCACCTGGAAGGCGACCGAGATGAAGGCGATGATAAATTCAGTAAACTGGCCAGGTTGCAGAAAGTTGAGCCGATGGAGATTGTTCAAAAATATACCGTGGGCTTTCGTCATGTAATGCAGTTGCTGAATAATTTGCCACCCTCTATTGAGCCAACAGCTACCGGGCATATAGCAGAGCAAATAGAAATCACCAAACAGATCTTAGCCAATGGCTATGCATACGAAGTAAACGGCACCATTTATTTTGACGTAGAAAAATATAATAAGGAACTGCCTTACGGAATTCTTACAAATAGAAAAATGGAGGATCTGTTAGAAGGCACACGTGAGCTGGGCGGACAGGATGAAAAACATGGCCGCCTCGATTTTGCCTTATGGATAAAAGCCAAGCCTGAACACCTGATGCAGTGGCCAAGCCCCTGGGGCATGGGTTTCCCGGGCTGGCATATTGAGTGCTCGGCCATGAGTGAAAAATATTTAGGAAAGAAATTTGACATACACGGCGGTGGAATGGACCTGGCAGCAACGCATCATACCAACGAAATTGCACAGAGCCAGGCTTGCTATCATACCAGCCCGGCAAATTTTTGGATGCATACAAATATGCTTACCGTTAACGGAACCAGGATGAGTAAATCTTTGGGCAATGGATTTTTGCCCGAAGAATTATTTACCGGCAATCACCCGTTGCTGGAGAAAGCCTATGCGCCCATGACGGTGAGGTTCTTCATGCTGCAAACACATTACCGCAGCACACTGGATTTTAGTAATGAAGCCTTGCAGGCATCGGAAAAAGGATTGAAAAGATTGTGGGATGCTTACGAACTGTTGCAAAAATTTACTGCCGGTAATGAAGCGCCAACAGATGCCGAACTGGATGCAAAAGTGAACAAGCTTGTAAATGAGTTTGACGAATTTATGAACGACGATTTCAATACGGCCAAGGTTTTGGGCAGTATGTTTGAACTGGTGCCGGTTATTAATTCGATAAAAGACGGATTGATACAAGCAGATGCGATCTCCGCAACTACTCTAGCATTGTTGCAGGAAAAATTTAAAGCTTACCTGGAAAATGTTTTTGGCTTAAAAAACAGTGCCGCCAATAATGAAGTGCTTAAGAGTGTAATGGACCTGTTGATTGAGATAAGGAAGGAATCAAAAACAAAAAAGGATTTTGCAACCAGTGATAAAATAAGAAACCAGTTGGCAGCAATTGGCATTAATTTAAAAGATGAGAAAGGCGGTGAGATGAGCTGGGATATAAGTTAAGTCTCAAATTTATTTAAACTGTAAAAGCTGTTCTGTAAAGAGCAGCTTTTTTATTTGGGGGTAAAAATTGACGGCTCACTCCCTTTTTTATACAGTTTACTCCTCCGGCAAAATCCATCCTTTTTATTTTCTGTTGATAATGGCATAACCTAAAAATAATTAACATGAAAAGAACATTCCACAGTATTTTATTCGCAGCCTTGTCTGGTGCAGTTATCAGTTTATCATCCTGTAATAAGGACGACGATCCAATTATTACAAATACGATAACCGATGTAGTGGTTGCTTCGGCAAGCTTTAGTGTACTGGAAGAAGCTGTAGTAAAAGCAAATTTAGCAACTACTTTAAGTGGTACAGGTCCGTTTACTGTATTTGCCCCCGACAACGCTGCTTTTGCAAGTGCTGGCATAACTTCCGCTACCGTTGCATCTTTAAGTTCATCACAACTTAGTGATCTGCTGCTCTATCACACTATTGGTTCAAAAATTCTGGCAGCTAATGTACCGGCAGGTCCCAATGCCAAGGTTATTACAGCCGGTGGCGATTCGGTATTTGTTACCAGAAACGCATCCGGAGTTTATGTAAATGGTATTAAAGTAGCCGCGGCAGATGTAGCAGCCGACAATGGAGTTATTCACCAGTTATCAAAAGCTTTAAACAAGCCTTCCGGCAATATCGTGGCTACAGCACAGGCAGCAGGTTCGGGGCTTGATTCTCTGGTTAAAGCAATTGTACGGGCCAATAATGCACCTGGGGGCGATCCTGCATTAATTGCTACATTAAGCTCGGCAACGCTAACCGTTTTTGCGCCATCCAATGCAGCATTTACACAATTACTTACTGCACTGGGCACAAATGATATCAACAATATTCCTGTGGCAACATTGCTGGCAGTATTAAGGTACCATGTTGTTGGGGGAAGGGCTTTCTCATCTGACCTGGCAAACGGTAACCTGGTTATGCTGGCCGGAGGAAATACCACCATCAATTTAACCAATGGTGCCGGCGGCGGACCAACTATTAAAGGAAATGGCAATGGCGCCAATGCTTCAAACATAATTGGTACCAATGTAATGTGCCGCAATGGCGTGGTACATGTAATAGACAGGGTTTTATTACCATAAAAAACTATTGAAATACCAATAATTACATCAACGGTGAACAATTTTTAATTTTCACCGTTGATGTTTTATAATACTCCAGCAATTATGTTCACACACAGGTTCAGATATTTATTCATTTTAGGCCTGGCTGTTTACACTTATTTAAACACCGTGCTTTGCGAAGTGTACAAGTATTTTAATATTGGCATAGAATGGTATTACGCTTTTGCAACAATTACCATGGTAACCCTGTGTATTTGGGAGGCCAACCGTTTGCTGGAGCCCCTATTTGAAAAACACCTTTATACGGTAAAGAATAAAATTAAGGTATTGATACTTTTTTTTATTGCAGGAGGTGTTTTAACAACCGTACTTACTGTAGGCATTGTGTTTTTGGTGAGCATGGTTTTACACAAACACAGTTTTTCCGAAACCATTATGCCTTTAAAACTTAACCTAATCTATGCCTGGCTTGCCAACCTGCTTTTTCACCTGCTTAATGCCATTATGTTTTATTTTAAGGAGTATAAAACTAAATTGGTTGAAGCCGAATCCTTAAAAAGAATGACAGCACAGGCTGAGTTACAATTGGTAAAAAGCCAGATAAATCCCCACTTTTTATTTAATAACCTAAACGTGCTCTCGGCACTGGTGATGAAGAATACCGGCGAGGCAAACCGGTTTATAGAAGAGTTTTCAAAAGTGTTCCGGTACATTTTAAACAATCATGATAAAGAACTGGTAGATATTAAAACCGAACTGAATTATATCAAACCCTATATATTTTTACTGCAGAAAAGGTTTGCCGAAGGTTTACATATTGAAGTGAATATACCAGAAGACAAAGAACGGTTTTATATTATACCGGCATCGCTGCAAATGCTGATTGAAAACGCCATCAAACATAATGTTGTAAGTAAAAGCCGCCCGCTGCATATTGATGTACATGTTAACGGCAACAACACCATTGTTGTATCCAATAACTTACAGCTCAGGGAATCGGTTGATAACTCAACCAGGATAGGTTTGAACAATATTATTAAACGATACATGCTGGTAAGTGGCAGGCAGGTAGAAGTGCATAAAGACGATGAGGCATTTACCGTTACATTACCATTGCTCACTTTAAATTAAAGCAGGCCATGAATATTTTAATTGTTGAAGATGAACAACTGGCGCAGGAAAGATTGCAGCTTTTGATAAAGGCATACGATCCATCTATCAATATTGTGGGCTGTTTGGAAAGTGTGGAAGAAACAGTTAACTGGTTAAATACGAAGCCGCATCCTGACCTGATTTTGCTGGATATACATTTATCAGACGGGCAAAGCTTCGAAATATTCAAACGCACAAAAACACAAAAGCCCATCATCTTTATTACTGCATACGAAAACTATGCGGTAGATGCTTTTCGCCTTTTCAGTATTGATTACATACTTAAACCAGTTACTGCCGAAGCCCTGGCAACAGCCATTAATAAATACAAAAGCCTGTCGGATATTTTTACACCGGCCGACTACCGTTTATTGATGGAGCAGTTGAAAGATACAACTTCAACAAATTATCGAAACCGCTTTTTGGCCAAAGTGGGGCAACGGCTGTTTTTTATACCCGCCGGCGATGTGGCATATTTTGCTGCAGATAATAAAATTGTTTTTTTAATTGACCGGGAGGGAAACCGCTTTGTAATTAACAGTACCATGGAAAAACTGGAAACAGAACTCAACCCCAAAGATTTTTTCAGACTGAACCGAAAAATAATCATTCATGCCGATGCTATTGACCAGATAAAGCCTTACCACAGCAACCGCCTGAAACTGCAGGTAAAAGGTGTGCCAGCATCAGAAGAAATCATCATCAGCAGGGAAAGAGTGGCCGATTTTAAGCAATGGGCTGATGCCTGAGCAACACAAAAACTCTGTTTAAAAAATTATACAGAACTTAGGGCAAATTAATTGCCATGCAGCATATAGCTCATCTTTCCAAAGACAAAAAATTTAAAAAAATACTTGAGCTGCAGGAGCCATTTGTATTGACGAAAAGAAAAAATGTGTACCTGCATTTGTGCAATTCCATCATGAGCCAGCAGCTGAGTACCAAGGTTGCTGATGTTTTTCAAAAGCGGTTCATCAATTTATACAAAACCAAAAACCCAACTGCGGCACAAATAGCAGCCACACCATTTGAAACTTTAAGAGGCATTGGTTTAAGCAATGCCAAGGCCAATTATGTTTTAAACGTGTGTAATTTTTTTATTGAAGAAAAAATAACTGATGCTACGCTCTACAAAATGAGCAATGAAGAACTGATCAAATATTTTACTCAAATAAAAGGCATTGGCCAGTGGACGGTTGAAATGGTTCTGATGTTTACTTTAGGCCGGGAAGATGTTTTTGCTGTTGATGATTTAGGTATTCAGCAGGCAATTTGTAAGCTGTACAATATTGATGCTGCCGATAAAAAAGTGATGAAGGAAAAAATGCTTGCGGTTTCAAAAAAATGGAGTCCGTACAGAACTTACGCCTGTAGATATTTATGGGGATGGAAAGATAATACGCCGGCGACGCCTTAACCCCCTCCGCCCCCTGAAGGGGGAACTTAGAGTAAGGAACTTAAAGCTCTTTTCTGAATTTTAACGGCTTTGAATTTATAAGAACTTTGATTTTTCCCTTAAAGTAACAATCAAAGTTCCCCTTTAGGGGACAGGGGTATCAGTGAAATTATTTCTTCTAAATATTTTTTATCCGTTTCATTAAACTGATCCAGCTCTGCGGCATCAACATCCAGCACGCCAATAACTTCGCCGTTTTTTATCAGCGGCACTACAATTTCAGATTTTGATAAACTGCTGCAGGCAATATGGCCGGGAAATTTTTCTACATCCGGCACGATCAGTGTTTCAGCATTTTGCCAGGCTGCCCCGCAAACGCCACGGCCTTTTTTAATCCTCGTGCAGGCTACCGGTCCCTGGAATGGGCCAAGAACCAATTCTGTTTCTGCACTGTTTTTCGAATCGGGCTTAACTAAATAAAACCCAACCCAAAGCCATCCAAACTGTTCTTTAAGTGCTGCACTTATATTACCAAGATTAGCAACCAGGTCGGGCTCGCCTTCAAGCAAACCTTTTATTTGCGGAATAAGCGATTGATAAATTTCGGCTTTGCTGCCTTGTATAATTGTTAAGTCTTCTGCCATGAGGCAAAGATACTAAAGAAGCGGAGGTCGGTTTACCACAAAGGCCACAAAGTTTTTTCACAAAGAACACAAAGGGAAGCCCTGGTGTACGTTGTGCTTTCACTTAGTGCTCTTTGTGGTTAGATAATATCATATCACTGTAAGAAACCGAACAAAAATCTTCAGCCTTAATGCCAAGCAGCGTAGCATAATCATCGCATTGCGCCTGTAATTTTTCTTTGCCAATGGTTCCATCTTTATCAATGGCTTCTACTTCTACAAAAGTTCCCAGGCCGGCTACTGTATCAAAATGAAATTTTACATTGTTTATAAAATAGATCTTCCTCCTCTTATCAACCACCGCTTTTATACCTAGTGTTTTTATCAGTATTTCTTTCAGGGTTTTATCCGGCTGATGCTGATACAGCAAAACATGGCTTGATTTGGAGCCTGCAAAATCTTCCCGCTCATAATGTATCAGCGCATTTTCAATATTGCCCTCACGTAGTTTTAAACGACCGGCCTGTACATTAAAGTAGGTGTCAATTTGATGGTCTTCGCCAATAAATAGCGGGCTATGCTTTTGTAACAGATCTTCCTGTTCAGTAAGCTTATCAGTTTTTGCTTTAAATTCGACGTTGAGGATTGACATGGGGCGAAGTTAGGATGCTGATGATTGAAAGTCAGCCGATCCTCCAAAAAAATTCTCAAATTTTTTTCTTCACGGATCAATACTAAAAACCTGCTATGGCTTTAAAACAAATTCCACTTACAAAAAGACCGGTTGATATTGCTTTGATCGTTTTCTTTATCATCAATTTTTTCCTGGTTACTTACATGATTGATGTTGAGCAACTGGTAATTGCCGATACCAACAATTTTACTTACCCGGTATGGCCGCCCAAATGGATGGTTGACCTGGTGCATTGGTACGGAAAGAATTTTGATCCGGTGCTGATGGCAAGACCGGCCTGGTGGCGGGCAACCATCTGGATAGACAGTTTATTCTTTGGGCCATTTTATGCCGTTGCTGTTTATGCTTTTATAAAAGGGAAGAACTGGATCAGGTTTGGCGCCATCATCTGGGCTTCGGTAATGCTTACCAACGTAAGTATTATTTTATTTGAAGAAATAAACGGTCAACATGCTACACCAGAACTGGCCAGGGTATTGATGGCAAATGCCGCATGGGTAATTTTTCCGGTGATTGTTTTGTACCGCATGTGGAGGTCGGTACATCCATTTACAGAAGAATAATTTTTGTACTTGCAAATACCGTTATAAGTTTAGATATTACACAAAATTAATTGTATGCTATCACGGAGAAAATTTATACGCAATGTTGCGCTTGGCGGCGGCGGCCTTTTATTGGGTGCCGAAAGTTTTGGCAATTTTATTGGTCCTAAAAAACCAAGGGTAATTATTATAGGAGCCGGCTTTGCAGGGCTGGCAGCTGCTTATAAACTGCACCAGCGAAAAATTGATTTTGTGATACTGGAAGCCAGGAACCGCATTGGTGGCCGTGTATTCAGCCATACCATTGATGCAGATGAGAAATTGGTTGTAGAGCTGGGTGGAGAGTGGGTTGGTAAATCGCACAAACGCATGATTGAGCTTTGTGATGAATTTAAACTGACGCTGTTTGATAATTACATGAATTCAAGACTTATTTATAAGGGCGAATATTTTGATAAAGGAAAATGGGGTTTTTCAGCAGCATGGGAAAAGAAGTTTGAGCAGATGAAGGCCGATTATAAAAAGCTGAGTGATGCTGGCGCAAAAAAATTAGACAAGATTGATTTTTGGCGCCACCTGGTTAACAACGGCTGCGATGGCAAAGACCTTGAACTAAAGGAACTGATGGACAGCACTGATTTTGGCGAAAGCCTGCGTCATGTTAGTGCCTATGCCGCCATTGGCGAATATGCCGAGAGTAACAATACCAACGAAATGGATTTAAAGATAACCGGTGGTAACGACCAGCTGGCACATGCATTTAAAAATGCCATTGGTGCCGATAAGATTATGATGCAGCACAAAGTGCAAAAAATTGAACAGGGTGCTAAAGTAAAAGTAACCTGCACGGGCGGCCAGGTATTTGACGGCGACTTTATTATTTGCACGGTGCCAACCTTTAGTGCCAAACAAATAAACTGGATACCGGCTTTACCGCCCGATATGAAAACGGCGATGAACGAATTGCAATATGCAAGGATAAACAAGAACGCCATGCTGTACAGCGAACGTTTCTGGAAGGATGAAAGTTTTGATCTGGTAACCGATCAGCCCGGCCATTATTTTTATCATGCAACAAAAAGCCAGCTTTCAAAAAAAGGCGTATTAATATCTTACGCCATTGGCGATAAAGCACCCGTTATAAAAGCACAAACCGATGCCTGGAAAGCAGAGATGATTAACATGAGTCTTAAAACTGCTTTTGGAGATACCAAACAGTTGTTGGAAAAACAACAGGATTATTACTGGGGCGATGATGAATATTCGAAAGGTGCCTATGCCATGTACGGCGTGGGGCAATGGTTTGGCATTTTACCTGTACTGCAAAAATCTTTTATGCGTACGCATTTTGCAGGCGAGCATTTATCTGATGCCTGGCAGGGTTTTATGGAAGGGGCGATAGAGACAGGCGAAGCGGCTGCGAAGAAAATATCGTAATAAAAAACGTCCCGCTTTAACGGGACGTTTTTTATTAACGCTTTACAATTCTTACCTCACCAACTTCAACTCATCAATAATATTTTTGGCACCGCCTAATTTATCAATGCACCAAAGAACATAACGCACATCCACATTAATGGTTCGGTTCAGGTCTTTATCAAATGCAATTTTATGGCTAAGCGCTTCATAGTTGCCATCAAAAGCAAGGCCTATTAAATTACCATTGCCATCAATTACAGGTGAACCAGAGTTACCACCGGTAATATCGTTGGTGGTAATGAAAGAAACAACCAGGTCATTTCTTCCTTTATCAATGTATTGGCCAAAATCTTTTTTCTTAAATAATTCAACCTGTTTTGCTGGCAGATCAAATTCATAATCACCAGGCACATATTTTTCTAAAATGCCTTTGCCTGTACATACATAATCGTAATGCACTGCATCACGTGGGTTGTAGCTTTTTACATTGCCATAACTTACACGCATGCTGAAGTTTGCATCGGGATACATTTTATTAACTGCTGCCGGGTTCATTTCCATAATGCCTTTCAGGTAAGCCCTGCCCAGCTCATCGTTCTTGTTTATAAAATCTGTACGCAGGGATACATATTTACTGGTATAATTTTTTGTAAATGCAGCTGCATAAGCAAATGCAGGATCTTCCTGTAGCGCAGCAGCTGTTGGTGCATCGGTAAATGCTTTCCATTTTGCATCATCCAGCATCATGGTTTTTGCAAACACATCTTTTGCCCAGGCTTTAAAAGTAGCTTCATCATTCAGGCTGCCGTATGCATTTTTAATGCCTTCGTAAAAACCAATCGGGTGTTGATTTTTATCTACATCATTATAAAACATCATAGCGGTTGCTGCCAGTATTTTCTCATCACTTGGCAGATCTTCGCTTTCCTTAAAGGCAGCACGGGCCGCTGTTGCAGCATCAACTGCTTTTTTTAGATCGGCAGCAGGTGTGTTGGGTTTTATTAACAGGGCTTCCAGCGAAATCAATCTTGATGTATTTCCTGCCAATGGCGAACCCAGGATACCTTCATTTAAGTACTGGCGCATTTTGGCGTAAGGTGTCCAGGTTGCATAGTTCTTTGCATAGTCGGCCATTATATTTTCATACTCTGGTTTTCCTTTTGCCCAGGCGTTGAATTTATTTTCATAAGCCTGCTTTTCATCAAACACTTTATATTTGATCAGCTGTTTTGTTTCCCCATCAAAAAACTTCCAGTAGTTGGCAACACCGGCGTAGCTATCGGCCAGCTTTAATTTTACCGCAGGGTCTTTTATCATTTGCTCATGCATCAGTTTTAAACGCACATCACGCAGTCCAACCAATGAAGGGTTCTCAATTTCATTTTTCAGTTTAATACCGTAGCTGGTTTCGTAACGGGTTGTACCGCCGGGATAGCCATAGATCATGGCAAAATCACCATCTTTAATTCCTTTAATGCTTACGGGTAAAAAATATTTTGGTTTCAGGGGAACATTGTCTGCACTGTAAGGTGTAGGCTTACCGTCTTTGCTGGTGTATACACGGAACACAGAAAAATCTCCCGTGTGGCGTGGCCACTCCCAGTTATCAGTATCGCCGCCAAATTTACCAACGCTTTCCGGTGGTGCACCCACCAGGCGAATATCTCTGTAGGTTTTGTACACATACATGATGTGCTGGTTGCCTTTGAACATGGGATAAATTCTGCCAGCCAGTTCATTTTCTTTATCAGCAACTTTATCAGTTATGGCTTTATAAACGTCGCCGATCTTTTTAACCCTGTCGGCCCAGCTTAAACCTTTTAACTGGTCTTCTACTTCTTTGGTAACATCTACAATGCGGTCTAAAAACTGCACAGTAAGTCCGCTTTTTATTTCCTGGTCTTTATTGTAGGCATAAAAACCATCACGTAAATAATTATGCTCTACTGTACTTGCTCCCGAAATAGCGCTATAGCCGCAGTGGTGATTTGTAAATATCAAACCCTGGCTGCTTACTATTTCGCCGGTACATCCGCCACCAAAAATAATGATGGCATCTTTTAACGATGATTTGTTGATGGAGTACAATTGTTCTTTGGTAAGTTTCAATCCTTTTTTTACCATATCTGCATAAACCTGCTGGCCCAGCAACATTGGTAACCACATGCCTTCATCGGCCTGTGCCTTAAACAGGCTGAGCGAAAGCGCAACCATAATAATAATCTTCTTCATATAGTTTTTTTTAGGAGACAAATTTAATCATTAATTGCCAACCTGTCTGCCCCCGTTGCTTAAAAGATATGAACGTTCTTTTTCATTATCTTTATCTTTGCCTACTTTAACCTTATAACTGCAGATGCCTTTATTTGAAATCAAGCTTCCAAAGTCTATTGCCCGGGCACTTAATTTGCCTATCAGCAATCCCAGAAGCCAGCAAATTAAAGTGCTTAAAAAGCTTTTAAAAAAAGCAAGATTTACCGAGTTTGGCCAGCGTTACCGTTT
The DNA here is from genome assembly GCA_963715585.1 of uncultured Chitinophagaceae bacterium. Lineage (GTDB taxonomy): Bacteria > Bacteroidota > Bacteroidia > Chitinophagales > Chitinophagaceae > Ferruginibacter. Next base: position 4,344,133 of record OY970254.1, read on the forward strand.
TGATGATGTGTTGATGAGCAATCATCCCGGTAAAAAGTTTCAGGAAAATGTTCCAACGTTCGACTACAATAAAATTTACGATGCCTGGTGGTATAAAGCCAAAGATGGCAGCCCGGATGTTTGCTGGCCCGGAGTGGTTAAATATTTTGCACTCAGCAGCGGCACCAGCGATGCTACCAGCAAATTTATTCCCATTACCAAAGACCTCATAAGAGCTAATACAGTTACCAGTTTTAACCAATTGCTTAGTTTAACCAAGTACGATCATATACCCCGAAGTTCGGTGGGTAAAGGCTGGCTGATATTGGGCGGCAGTACCCAACTTCAAAAGGGGCCAACCTATTTTGCCGGCGACCTGAGTGGTATTCAGCAAAGAAATATTCCTTTCTGGTTTCAGGGCCTGGGCTTGTATAAGCCCGGAAAAAAAATTGCCAAAGTAAAAGACTGGGCAACCAAACTGGAAGAAGTAGTGAACAATGCCCCCAACTGGGATATTGGTTTTATTGTTGGTGTGCCTGCCTGGTTACAGTTGTGTATGGAGAAAATCATTGAAAAGTATGAGCTGAAAAATATTCATGAAATGTGGCCCAACCTGGCTTTTTATGTGCATGGTGGTGTGGCCATGGAGCCTTATAAAAGAGGATTTGAAAAATTGCTGGGCAAACCCATTACATATATTGAAACCTACCTGGCCAGTGAAGGGTTCTTAGCGTATCAAAACAGGCAGGATGCTGCCGGAATGCACCTGGCGCTTAACAACAATGTGTTTTTTGAATTTGTGCCTTTTGATCAACATAATTTTGATACCGAAGGAAATATGGTTGAAGAGCCGGAGGCTTACATGATTGATGAAATTGAAGAGCATAAAGACTATGCTATTCTCATCAGCACCAATGCAGGAGCCTGGCGCTACGCTATTGGCGATACCGTAAAACTGGTTGACCGGGAAAGAAGTGAGATCATCATCACCGGCCGCACCAAACATTTTTTAAGCCTGGTTGGCGAGCACCTGAGTGTTGATAATATGAATAAAGCCATTGAAATGGTAAGTGATGAGCTGAACATTTCTATACCCGAGTTTACCGTTGCAGGCATACCATACGGAAACTTTTTTGCCCACCAATGGTATGTAGCAACTGATGATAAAGTTGATGCGGAAGATCTAAAAACACGCATTGATGATAAGCTGAAAGAGCTGAACGACGATTACATTGTAGAGCGCCGGCATGCTTTAAAAGAAATTATGGTTACCGTTTTACCCGAAAGTACTTTTATGAATTTTATGAAAGCCAAAGGGAAAGAGGGAGGCCAGCATAAATTCCCCAGAGTGCTAAAAGGCAAGATGCTGGAAGACTGGCAGAATTTTTTAAAGGGCCAATCCGTATCCTAAAATCTTACCACCGGGCAGGCAATGCCCTGATCCTTGTTTCCAAATTTATAAATGATACCTGCAGAAGTACTGTGATAATGGTCCTTCAACTTTGGATTAGCCGATTGACTGAAGCCATCCAGGTAATCGGTGAAAATAAAACGGTAAGAAGTTTCTATGTTTACAGAAAACCTGTTGGATATTGGATACTCGGCGCCAACACCAACCGGTACAGAAAAAAGTGCTCGGGGCGTACCTCTTGCATTATCAATGGCAAGGCCGTTTAACACTTCAGAACCTTCTCCAAAAACGGTTGGGTCCATACGGCTGTAATCTTTACTAACTCTTATTAAAGAAATACCTGCACCGGAAAAAATGTATGGCTGAATACCTTTGTCTTCATAGTTCATACCCCGGATATTCCAAACCAGCTGCCCCGAAAATTCTTTTACCGGTGTGGTAAAATAAAAATTACGCTGCTGCCTGTATTCGGGTTTGCTGTAGCGGCTGTCATCGCCTTTTAATCTTGCAAAACTGAAATGTAAACGTGCTGCCAGAAAATGATTGATAGGTTTTTTTGCAAAAAATGAAAAGCCTGGCTGTATGGTTCTGAATGACCCCAGGGCTTGTGGTGTAAGATCGCCCTGGTAAATATAAATACCGCCATTAAGGCCCACACTCATGTCTTTATAAAACTGGGCATGGCTTTTACCGGTAATAAATAAAAAAGAAATCAATACAATGGCTGTGCTTTTCGCTTTCAAACGGCTTAGTTTTTAAGTTGATGTAATGAAAGCAGCGTTGTGGTAGTTATTAATGTAGCCTTGTATTCATATAAAGGGTTTGTATTTGAACGGCAAATAATAAACCGAATTGCTGCGCAAACTGTTAAATGAATCTTAATAAAAAACTTTACTATCTCCTGCCACAAAAAAGCCAAATTCAGTTTATTAAAAATCCTTTCTTAAATTAGTGCATGATTGATGCTTTATTAAAAGGCCTGGCCATCAGCTTACTCTTGATTTTTTCAGTTGGGCCGGTAATATTTACCACCATAAAGCAAACGATAAATCATGGCCGCCGCGGAGGTTTCAGTTTTATTATTGGTGTATGGATAAGTGATGTAATATGGGTTGTACTTAGCAACGGGTTCAGCGAAGCCATTAAAACATTGCTTGATTTTAAAATTCCCATTGGTATAGCTGGGTGCATTTTCTTAATTGGTATGGGTATTTATTTTGTTTTTATTAAGAAGATAGAACCACGCCGCCTGCAAGAGCCCGTTGAAATTGCAGGAGATGAATATACCCCTACCGGAAAAAAGACAAACTATTTTGCCATTATGAGTTCGGGTTTTATTATTAATACACTAAACCCTGCAGTAATTTCTTTTTGGGTTATCATGGCCGCATCGCTGGCATCGGTATATACTTTTAACGACCGCATCATTATTTTTACTACCTGCCTGGCAGTAAATATGCTGGCAGATATTGGAAAAGTTTTGGGCGCAGGCTATATCGGCAAAAAATTAAGCGACCGGGTAATCCTCATCATCAACCGGGCATCAGGCGTATTATACCTGGCTTTTGGATTTGTTATTTTAGCCGGCATCATTTATTCATTGGTAAAAGATTAACAGAAAATATTTTCAGTTAAGGCTTTTCGCTTTTTATTTTACCTCATGAAATTATTACTGCCAATCCTGCTTCTTATTTCTGCTGCATCATTTTCTCAATCTGCCGATTTTATTCAGCTTAAAAAAAACAACAAACTCGTTACTACATTTTACAGCGGCATGAATATTACATTGACTGCCGAAAGCGGGGCAAACATCACAGCCCTCATCAATGGTATACAAAATGATACGCTTTATTTACAGGAATTCATCATCCGCTACCTGCCTACAACTTTTGGTACTTATATTATTGATACGGTGGGGAGCTATCGTTATAAATATCATTACAACCAGATTGTCGCCATTGGTAAAATGGAAAAAACAAATTTTAATACGAGAGGAAGCGGCGCAGCTTTATTTGGCGGCGGCGCTTTACTTACTTTAGCCAGTGGAGTGGTGTATGTAGCCGACCGTAAAAAATTCAGTCTGCCTTTATTATTAACTTCTGTTGGATTGGGAACTCTGGGATATTTTATGGCCAAAGGAAAGAAGAACGGCAACGCAATGGTAATAGGAAAAAAATACAAACTGGTTTACATGAACATGAGTGATAAGAAAAGCTGATTCCAATTGTACAGCTCAATCTACCTAATCAGTATATTGCAGTAACCCCCGCAGCCCTGCGGATAAACCGGTAAGCATGAAAAAAATATGGATATGGATGAAAAGGATCTTTTTCTGGGTCTTTATTCTGCATATGATCTGGTTCCTGTTTTTTATTGTACAAAAATTTTCTGTTGCCGATTTTCCGGTTGCAAACCTGAAAACAAAAATGCTGATCGTTATAGCTGCGGTGTTGGTTGCAGGCCTTACTTATTATTTCTGGCTTCGCCATATTGAGTTTGTAAAAAAAGCTGCCATCATTTTAAGAGAAGCGTTTTTTATAGCTTATATCTCGTCTACTTTATACCTGTTGCTGGGCATCATCTTTAATCCGCTGATTACGCTGACACAGGTTGGCAGCATATTAACCGGCCATGGCCTTAGCAGAGATTATGTTAGCTATGATGATATGGGCGTTAATATAAAGCTGGCCGTAATTGCCAGCGAAGACCAGCAATTTCCTGATCATGATGGGTTTGATATTAAAGCAATAAAATTGGCGATGAAGTATAACAAGCGGCACCCCAATAAAGTAAGAGGCGCCAGTACCCTTAGCCAACAGGTAGCAAAAAATGTTTTTCTGTGGCAGGGCGGCGGTTTTTTAAGAAAGGGAATTGAAGTTTTTTTCACCTTCTCCATTGAAGGGCTTTGGACCAAGCGAACCATTCTTGAACGGTACTTAAATGTAGCTGAAATGGGCCCCGGTATTTTTGGTGTGCAGGCTGCGGCAAAAAAATATTTTAATAAAGATGCAAAAGATTTAACCGCTGCGGAAGCTGCACAAATTGCAGCCTGTTTACCTAATCCCAAACGATATACTGTAAAACCTTTGAGTGGTTATGTTGCCAGCCGCTATGATAATATTATGAGGCAAATGAATAATCTTAGGGGAGATGCAGATGTACAGGAAATTATAAGATGATTGATCAGGGTTTATCAACTGCGGCAATTGCTTTTTGCAAACGCTCTTCGTAATTTCCGCTGATATCAACCCAGGGCACAGCTTGATTAACCATGATGTCTTTATAATGATGATATAATTTTTGACGTCTGACTAAATCGGGATATTCCCTTAGCTCATCCTTAACCCATGGCAGATCAATATTGCATAATAAATACAGATCGTATTTCCTTTCAACAATGCGGTTCAGTATCCAGTGATGGCATTTTTCAAAAACAAATTCGCACCAAACTTTCATAACGTGCATGTCGGTATCAATGAATAGAGTTGATAGTTGATGGTTGATAGTTGATAGTTGCTGAACGGCCAATTCTTCACCGGCAACCTGCCCTTTGGCAATATCAAGCAGGGTTTCAAAACTATAATCAGTTCCGTTCTTTAAAAGATATTCCCTTGCATATTCTTTTACCCAAATTGTATTGTAATGTGCAGCAAGCTGTTCGCAGAGTGTGCTTTTACCTGTTGATTCGGGACCGATGACGACAATTTTTTTAATCATTGCTTTTTTTGTAGCGGTTTAAATCAATAATAAAACTTGCAACAAACAGGCAGAGCATACCAAAGCGCAACCACTTTCTGAAAGTATCCTGTACAGGCATGGCAAAAATTATAATGGTAAAAAGCACAATGAGCCCTGCTTTAATATACAGCCAGGTTTTTCTATTTCTCATTCCACTTGGGTTTTGCTTTTAATACTTTTTTATGAACAGGACAGGTTGTATCATGCGCACCCGGTAAATAACCGGTACTCATCACAAACTCGTTCACTATTTCTCCGCCGGTAAACTTAAATGTTTTTTTAAAGAGCTTTGTCCATTCTTCTTTTGTTTTGGGGTGATGATGGGCAAGCCAGGCTTTAAAAGATCCAAATTCTTTTTGCAGGGCAAGAATGGTTTTTGCATTTTCGATCGCTGCATTAATTTTTAGCCGGTTGCGTATAATGCCGGCATCATTCATCAGCCTTTCAAAATCCTTTTCTTTATAAGCGGCTACTTTTTTTATATTGAAATTATGGTAGGCTTTGCGGAAACTTTCCTGTTTGTTGAGGATGGTGGTCCAGCTAAGGCCGGCCTGGTTAATTTCCAAAACCAACCGGCAAAACAATTCATTATCATCATCAATGGGGAAACCGTATTGCGTATCATGATAAATTTTGTGAACCGATTGTTCGCCGGGTTTCATCGAACCAATAAATGTACAGTAGCTCATGCTTTATTTAATTTTGCTTTTTTCATCCATTCAAATAATCCAAACACTGCCATTACCAATAACACCACATAATAAACACTGGTAAACACATAGTGTTTTACAAAGTACAAAGGTATAGATGCAATATTGGTAGCTATCCACCAGTACCAGCTTTCTACTTTCTTTTTTGTCATAAGCCACATGCCGGTAAATGCGGTGGCAGATGCAAAGGCATCGGCCCAGGGAATAACACCGTCAAAAAAGGCGCCTTTAAAATAGCTTAGCGCCATAAAAATAGCTGTGTAAAAAAACAGGAAAAAAAGCATTTGATGCACCCAGTCTTTTTTATTGGACCAGGTAATATGCATTACAATTTCCTTTTGCTGGTCTTTCCTGGTCCACATGTACCAGCCCGAAATACTCATCACCGTGTAATAAAAATTTACCGTTGCTTCGCCCAACAAATGCCCATCAAAACTTATATAGATGTAGATAATGGTATTGATCAATCCCACAGGGTAAACCAAAATGTTTTCGGCACGGGAGTACCATACACTGGCGATGCCTGCAAACACGGCTACATACTCAAACCAGCGTGTGTGTTGCATATCTGCAATAAACTGCTGAAAAATTTCTGTTACACTCACGGGGTTTAATTGTTTGGTATCTGGTTACGATAAAATCTGAAAGGCCGAAGATAACGGATTCCTTTATTGGTTTGAAAGCGGGAACCAATTTGTGTCCACTGCCCTTTTTTATCCGACCTCCAAACAATAAAATGTAAATGCGGAAAATAAGTATAACCTGTTCTACCACTCAGGCCAATTACCTGGCCCTGCTTTACTGTATCACCTACATTTACCAGCACACCATTAAACTGTAAATGCCAGTACCCGGTTCTGCTGCTGTCGGCATGTTGTATCACAACAAAGTTGCCAAAGGGCCGGTATTTTGGATCACTACCTCCTTTATTACCATCTGCTTTCAGCCGTACAACAATCCCGTCTCTTACCGCACAAATTTTTGTTCCCTTCTTCATTTTAAAATCGAGGGCTGCACGGTTTTTATGGGTGTACCGGCTAAAGTAACCCTGTACCAGTAAATGTGTTTTATTTTCTTGGTAAGGCAAATGATAAATAAAACTGCTGTCGTCTTTAAGTTTTCCTTTTTGTAATAATTTAAGTTCTTTACGCTGAGGATTATTACTTACAGAACAACCTGCTAAAAGAAACAGCAGTGCAGCAGCAATGATATGTAAGGCTGAATTATTTTTCATGACGAAATACATATTCAAGTTAACATCAATTAACTAAAAGAAAAAGCACTTCAAAGTTGAAGTGCTTCACTAATAAACTATTTAACAATTAAACTGATAAATTATTCCGCTTCTGCCACCACTTCTTTCACTTCTGGTATCATACGTTTCATCATTCCTTCAATACCTGCTTTTAAAGTAATCATACTGCTTGGGCAACCACTGCAGCTTCCCTGCATCATTAGATTAACCCTGCCATCTTCATAACTTTTAAACTGTATGGCGCCACCATCCATTTCAACAGCTGGTTTTACATAATTTTCCAACAGCTCTTTAATGCGTTTTACCACATCGTCATCATCGGCACTTACGGTATTGCTGCTTTCGCTTTTCATGGCGGCTACTTCTTCGTCATTCACCACAGCTTTGCCTTCTTCCAGGTATTCTTTTAAAAACTGTTTGATGGAAGGGATCACATCCTGCCAATCTTCTGTATCGGTTGTTTTGGTAAGCGTAATAAAATTGCTCGCTATAAAAACTGCTTTAATAAATGGGAAAGTAAAAAGCTCCTGTGCCAGCGGTGATGGCTTTGCACTTGCTTCGTCAGCAAAATCAATACTCTTGCCGGGATATAAAAGCTTGTTTGCCACAAACTTCATCGTTTCCGGATTGGGTGTCATTTCGGTATAGATACTGATTACGGGATTTCCAGTCTTGATCATAAAACTTCTGTTTAATTTCAATACAAAACTAACAAGAATTGCGCTGTTTTGGTTTGAAAAGGCTGTTAAAAGGGATATTTTTCGGATTTCGAAAGAAAATTTATGGGTTATATAGCTTTTGAAATAACCCCTGTTGCTTCAGATTTTAATTTTCCAAACAGGTCTTCTTCTATTTTTGAGAAATCGGTTTTGGTGTAAGTCTTTACAAAACATCCATTTTCTAATAAGTGAATTTTATCGCAGGTGGTAAGTAAGGGGTCAATTATATGCGATGATACAAAAACTGTTTTTTGTTTTTTCTTCAACGACAAAATAATTATTTCAAGAATTTTATTAGTTTCCAGATCAAGCCCGTTAAACGGTTCATCCAGGATAAAAGTCGGCTTGTCCTGTTTTAAAACGGCTAGAAGTGCAAGTTTTTTCCTCATGCCGGTTGAATAGTTCTCAATCAATTCGTCAAGCGGAAGCTTAAAATATTCCTGCAAGGCTATTAAGTCAAATTCCGTGTTTGTTTGCCTGAATATTTTTAAATATTCATTACCGGTGATCCTGGAAAAAAAGAAATTACCTGTTTCAAGATAAGCGGTGTCTTTAATGCCAGGCGCTGTTCCGTTTTGTTTAATCTCTCCGGAATCCGGCTTTAGTATTTTGGCTAAAACATTAAAGAATGTTGTTTTACCGGCGCCGTTGAGGCCAACAATTCCATGTACAAGTCCTTCTTCAAACCCGATGGTAATGTGTTTTAAAACCTTATGATGGTTAAAACTGACTGACAGGCCCTGTATATTAATCATGCAGGTAAGTTTTTAATTTTTTTTCGGCCTTATAAAAATAAACAATTGCAAGTATGACTGGTATAGGTAAAAAATAGGGTACTACCGAAAGCATGGCCACAATAGAAAAAGCTACATTATTGCCCAAAAGGTTTGTTTGCGGTTTATATGTGCAGTATTTTAAAACAACAGCAAAACAAATTAAAGCAAGCTGTGCTGGAATGAACAAAAGGGTTATCATTAAAAACTCCTGTACAAAAATGAGGTTAATGATTACAGGCAGGCTGTAAAGAATAAGTATGTATTTAATATTGGGTATTATTTTATCTGCTAAAAATCTTCTTGCTGTTTTATTTCCTTCTCTTAAAATATGAACCGGCTCATTTTCTAAATAAAAAGAAGAAATGATGATGGTGAGTAACCAGAGTAAAAAAAGCGGCAGTATCCTTACCCAGCAAAAAGCCAAAGCAATCAGGTACAGGCCGATGAAGGGAATGTACTGTTTTCTTATTCCGCTTATCCATTCAAAGTTTGATGCAGGGATGAGCGATGATAACTGCTTAAATACCGCAGTATGCTTAAACTGAAATTTAAAAAAGGGGATACAAACCAATATAAGTAACAGCAGCGGAAAACAATACCAGTTTTTTGTAATAAGGCTTGTTATTGAAAAGGGTAAAGTGAGGATAGTGTATTCTAAAAAAATCTGCAAGTGAGGTTTATCAAGCTGCTTATAAATAAACTGCTTATCCTTCCGGGTATATTGTATGCCCAGGCAAATTGTTAACAATATTGCAACTATAACCAAAGCCTGTTGCTGGCTTTTATATTGCGTATATGTTATAACAGAAACCGAAACGGCAATTGCAATAAATATGAGCAGGTACAAACCAAGTCCATGCGCTTCTCTTTTTAATTGTTTGGCCCTGATATATAAAAGCGTTTTAACCATCAGCTACTCTATAATTCTCAGCTTTGCATAATTCAGCATGATCTTCTTTTCACCATTCAAATCAAAATTTACGGTAGCAATAGGATTATGTGCAGCACCTTCCATTTTCATTACTTCGCCAAAACCAAATTTCATGTGCTCTACTTTATTACCCACCTGCAGGTTGCTGGTGTCGCTTGGTTCAAAATTTTCGGAAGGTGTATGTTCAACTGCTTTGTTGGTTGCGGGTTTAGTTGTAAAAATTTCTGTTTGTTTTTTTGCAGGCGGAGCGCCATATTGTTTCTCGGCACGTTGGGCTGCATTAAAGCCACCACCGCCAAAATTACGTTGCATGCGTTCTCTTGCCCCACCCTGGTTCCAGCCATTGCCGCTTGTGGCGCCGCCGGCATAACTTTTATCTACATAGTCTTCCGAAATTTCTTCTAAAAACCGGCTTGGATCATTTTGCTGCAATTGTCCAAACCTGTAACGTGCGTTGGCATAACTTAACCACAACCTGTTTTTTGCACGGGTGATGGCCACATAAAATAAACGGCGCTCTTCTTCCAGTTCTTCTCTTGTATTAATGCTCATCGCATTTGGGAAAAGTGTTTCTTCCAATCCGCCAACAAACACCACCGGAAACTCCAACCCTTTGGCCGCATGTATGGTCATCAATTTTACCACATCCTGGTTTTCTTTATCATCGCCATCTGCATCGGTTAATAAAACGATCTGCTGCAGGTATGTACCAAGTCCTTTATCTCCCACTTCACCATCTTCTTCATTCATCGGGGTTTCGGTAAACTCTTTAATGGAGTTTAATAATTCCTGCACGTTTTCGTAACGGGCTAAACCTTCGGTTGTTTTATCATTGAATAATTCCTTAACAATATTGGTGCTTTTACCAACAATCACTGCCAGGTCGTACGCATTCTTTTTCGTTAGTTCACTCTGGAACATTTTTATCATCGTAACAAAGTTGTCGATGCTTTCCAATGTTCCGCTTTTGTAGCCGTACATGGCGGCGTTGCACATAATATCCCAAAGGGTCAGGTTATTTTCGTTGGCATACAATGTAGCTTTATCAACCGTTGTTTTACCAATACCCCTGGCGGGGAAATTAATAATGCGTTTTAAAGCTTCCTCGTCTCTTGGATTTACAACCAAACGCAGGTAAGCAATAAAATCTTTTACTTCTTTACGCTGATAAAAACTCATGCCGCCGTAAATGCGGTAAGCAATGCCCATACGGCGCAGCGACTTCTTCAAAGCTGCGGCTTTGTGCATTGGTGCGGTAAAGTATGGCAAAATCTTTATTGTAATAATGATTGCGGAGTTTTTGTTCCTGTATGGTATCGGCTACCATTTTTCCTTCGTCATTATCCGTCATGGTGCGTACCAAAGAAATTTTTTCTCCTTCGGCATTAACGGTAAATAATTTTTTTTCTATCTGGCCTTTGTTGTTGCCGATAATTTCGTTGGCAACATGTAAAATATTTTGTGTGCTGCGGTAATTCTGTTCCAGCTTTATCACTTTTACTTCGTCGTAATCTTTTTCAAACTGTAAAATATTTTCGATGGTTGCACCACGAAAGCTGTAAATACTTTGGGCATCATCGCCTACTACACAAACATTTTCATGCATGGCTCCCAACAGTTTGATGATCTCGTACTGGGCCGTGTTTGTATCCTGGTACTCATCAATCATAATGTATTTAAACTTGCGCTGGTACTTGCTTAAAGCGTCTGGAAAATTTTTAAGCAGAATGTACATTTTAAAAAGCAGGTCGTCAAAATCCATAGCGCCGTTTTTAAAGCAACGCTTTGAGTAGGCGTCATAAATTTGCCCAATGGCAGGGCGGTTGGCACGGGCGTCTTCCTGCTGCAATGCCCAGTCGTTCATATATTCTGCAGGGCCTATTAGTGAGTTTTTTGCAGAAGAAATTCTATTATAAACCACGTTGGGTTTGTATTGCTTATCATCCAGCATCAGTTCGTTGATGACTGTTTTTACAACGGATTTTGCATCATCTGTATCGTAAATGGTAAAGTTACTTGGGTAGCCCAGCTTAGGTGCTTCGGCCCGCAATATTCTTGCAAACACACTGTGAAAAGTACCGATGTATAAATTACGGGCTTCGGTATTACCCAAAATTCTTTCTACCCTTTCCTTCATTTCGGCCGCCGCCTTATTGGTAAAAGTGAGCGCCAGTATATTAAAGCTGTCAACTTTATGTGCCGCCATTAAATGTGTAATACGTGTGGTAAGCACTTTTGTTTTGCCGCTGCCAGCACCGGCAATAATCATAATGGGTCCGTTTACATGCATTACTGCCTCCCGCTGCGGTTCGTTCAGTTCGTCTAAATACTTCATTGGGCGAAGGTACGGAAGGCCGCTTATAGAATTTGTATCAGCTTTCTATATGGCAGAATTTTGGTGATAGAAAAAATACTATGAGAAATCAAATAAAGAAACTACAATCACGTTTCTCTATTTAACCAACCTTTATACTTTAGAAATATCCATATCCAAACCGTTTAAACACATTCCTATGAACAACCAAACCAGGATGCCTGATGAAACCCTTATCCAGTTTTATCTCAAAGGTGATCCTAATGCCATGTCTACCCTTGTAGAACTTTATAAAGACAGGGTTTACCGTTCCATTTATAATATAGTGCAGGATAAATATGCCGCCGAAGAAATTTTTCAGGATGTTTTTATCTGCCTTATTAATAACATGATTGCCGGAAAGCCTGCTGAGGAAGGGAATTTTTTACAATGGGCCTCCCGCATTGCCCAGCAGCTTTGTATAGAACATAAACGGAAGACCAGCCTGGCCATTGTTTTAAATGCTGCAACAGAAAGAGTTGATTTTCGGTTGCCGGCAGCCATGCCCAATACAAATTACCACGAAAGCCATGGAAAAATTAAAAGCATGATTGATATGCTACCTGATAGCCAGAGAGAAGTTATGCTGCTGAACCATTATGGCGGATTAAGCTTTAATGAAATTTCCGAAACACTGAAATGCAGCCTGAGCATGGCTTTGGACTGTATGAAACTTGCACTGAACAACCTGCGCAAAATGATGACTGAAAAGGAAATTGTGTTGAACTAAACAGTTCCTGTTTATCATTTATTAGAAAAATAACTACATCGTTTCAGGGATACTACTATATTTTGTTTATATGTTATGTAAGATATTTGTGCAACAATTATCCAATAACCAAACAAAAACCCTGATTATGAAAAACCTTATTACCCTAACCGATGAACAACTTATTGCATCATTTAAAGAAGGAAATGCCTACGCCATGGAAGTGTTGGTAAACCGACACAGGGTTCGTATTTACACATCTATCTATGTACTGGTAAAAGATAAATACCTCGCTGAAGATATTTTCCAGGACCTTTTTATCAAAATAATTGAAACATTCAGAGCCGAAAAGTATAAAGAAGAAAGCAGGTTTGTACAATGGGCCATGCGTATCGCACATAATCTTTGCGTTGATCATTTCCGAAAAATAAAAACAAAGCCGGTAATAAGAACAAGTGAAGGTGCAGATATTTTTGATGTGTTGAATTTTGCAGAACCCAGTGCGGAAGATAAAATCATGAAAGCACAAAGCAATGAAAAGATGATGAAGCTGGTATGCATGCTTCCCGAAGATCAGCGTGAGATTATTATTTTAAGACATTTTGCCGATCTTAAATTCAGAGAGATTTCAAATATTCTGAATTGCAGCGTAAATACTGCATTAGGCCGCATGCGCTATGCTTTACTAAACCTGCGTAAACTGATAGAAGAAAAACAAATAGCATTTTAGAGAACAGAATCCTGCCTCTTGAACCTGTAAAACCCCTGAAAATGAAAAGCCTTCCTCATAGAGGGCTTTCGTTTTTATAGTAACCCAGATTAAAATTTTGCTTTTTGAATTTAAAACATAATGAGTATGTCCTTTATAAAAATGAAAAGAATTTTTGCTGAAAAGGCTCAAATAAATGAAGGACCAGGTATCATAAAAGCATTAAGAAAAAAACACAAGTCTTCGAAAACCACACCTATATATTATATTTTATTAAAATAACCAGGCAAAAAAGGGTGTTTTTACCCACTTTTATTACCACTTTGAGGTATTTTTTATTCCAAAAAACTGTCTTCTATTTGTCTATTAATTCTAAACGCAAGCCTTTCTGAAAATCATGCAAATTATCAGGCCCGTTTTTAAGACCGAACCTTTTTGAGAACAAGGGAATCTTTCCTTTGTGGATTTTTCTCATGCTTGAACACATCCCCGTCCCGATTCCTCGGGATGGGTCTTTTTTTTAAGCAAGTTCGTGCGACTAAATAAATTATCAAAAAAATACTAAAATAATTAGTGTTAATAAAATTAAACCCTTATCTTTGCTTCCGAATTTACATTTACAACGCAAAACCAGATACATCAACTAAAAAATTCAGACAATGAGCAAAACAGAAAATTTAGAAAAAACAGAAAAATTTAAGGCGCTAAAATTAACGATGGACAAAATCGATAAAGATTTTGGCAAGGGATCGGTAATGATGATGAGTGATAAAGGAATTGTAGAACAGGAAGTTATTTCAACAGGCTCCATTGGCCTGGATATGGCCTTGGGTATTGGCGGTTTGCCAAAAGGAAGAGTAGTAGAAATTTATGGCCCGGAAAGCTCGGGTAAAACAACACTGGCCATTCATGTAATTGCAGAAGCACAAAAGAAAGGTGGCATGTGTGCCTTTATTGATGCCGAGCATGCATTTGATAGTGTATATGCACAAAAGCTGGGTGTTGATATTGATAACCTATTAATCTCTCAGCCAGATTATGGAGAACAAGCTTTGGAAATTGCAGATCGTTTGATACTCTCCGGTGCTTTAGATGTAGTTGTTATTGATTCTGTAGCAGCATTGGTACCAAAAAGCGAGCTGGAAGGAGAAATGGGCGATAGCAAAATGGGACTACAAGCCAGGTTGATGAGCCAGGCATTAAGAAAATTAACTGCTACTATTCATAAAACAAATAGCTGCTGCATTTTCATCAACCAGTTGCGTGAAAAAATTGGTGTTATGTTTGGTAACCCCGAAACTACAACGGGCGGTAATGCATTAAAATTTTACGCATCGGTACGTTTGGACATTCGCCGTATGGCACAAATAAAAGATGGCGAAGAATCTATTGGTAATCATGTAAAAGTAAAAGTGGTAAAAAATAAAGTAGCACCACCTTTTCGACTGGCCGAATTTGATATTATTTACGGCGAAGGTATTTCTAAAGTGGGCGAAATTATTGACATGGGTGTGGAACTGGGTATTGTGCAAAAAAGCGGCAGCTGGTTCAGCTACAATAGTGATAAACTTGGCCAGGGACGTGAATCGGTAAAGCAATTGATGCTGGATAATCCGGAGATGGCGAATGAGATTGAAGCTAAGATCAGGGAAAAAATAAAAGAAATGCAATCGGCTTAAAAGCTGATAAAAAAACTACTTATTGGGTTAGTAAGTATAAAGCTGTTGTGTGTAAAAGCACAATAGCTTTTTTTATTGACTTATTTTTACAGCTTAAAGAAACTATTTGAACAAGAGAAGCATAGCGCATACGGCACTGATTTTTACAAACATCTTCTTTGCTATAAATCTTTCTGCGGTAAAACACCTAACTAATAACAACCTGGTTCAGGCTTTTGGGTTAAATGTTGTGAGGGTTGGCGTAAGCGTGTTATTATTTTGGGCATTGTATTTATTAAAGCCTGTAAATATTAAAATAGATAGATCAGACAGAATGCGGCTCTTTCTTTGCGCTGTGTCGGGTATTGCCATTAACCAATTACTTTTTATTAAAGGGCTTTCGCTAACCTACCCTATTCACGCCGCACTATTGTTACTCATTACACCAATTTTGATTGTATTTATTGCTGCCTGGATTTTAAAGGAGCGGCTGGGATTTTTAAAAGTAATTGGTTTGGCACTGGGTATCTCGGGTGCGTTGGTTTTAATTTTAGCAAAAGACAGTACAGGCAATGGCGATAATGTTTTGCTGGGAGATTTATTTATTATCATCAACGCAATATCTTATACCATTTATTTTATTATGATAAAGCCATTAATGGTCAAGTATAATGCAGTTGTTGTTTTAAGATGGGTTTTTACAATCGGCCTGGTTTTGGTGCTTCCTTTTGGCTGGGTTGAATTTACAGAAATACCCTGGGAGGGGTATACTACTGTAGATTTTACAAGCATGGGGCTTATTGTTATAACCGGTACTTTCCTTGCCTATTTATTTAATTTATATGGTATAAAAATACTGGGCCCCTCCGTTGCCGGATTTTATATTTATACGCAACCCGTTTTTGCTGCATTAATTGCTATGTTTTTTTTGCATGAACAACTGGAATTGTATAAAATTTTAGCGGCGGTTCTTATTTTCAGCGGGGTTTATTTGGCCAATAAACAATTTAAAAATGATAAATTATCTAACGGCAAATTCTGATGAAGAATATAAGAATGCTGCTATGCTTTTTAAAGAATATGCAGCACGGCTGAATATTGATCTGAGTTTTCAGCATTTTGATGAAGAGCAGATGCAAATAAAACCAATGTACTGCTTACCGGATGGAGGCGTTATAATTTGTAAAGCCGCAGATGAATTTATTGGTTGCGTTGGTATAAGAAAAATAGATAACAATACCGCTGAACTAAAAAGGATGTTTACAAACCACGCTTATCAAAAACAGGGCATAGGAAAAGCGCTGTTGAAAAAGGCGGTTGAACTTGCCAGAACACTTCATTACACTACAATCAGGTTAGACACGCTGAATTACATGACGCCTGCAATTAAACTTTATAAAGATTATGGGTTTTACGAAATACCCGCCTATTATAATAACCCCAATGCAACAGCAGTTTATTTTGAAATAAAATGCTGATTAATCGCAAGCGATATATTTTTTAATGATTTGCTTCAAACTATAACTGCGGTAAGAAAGCAGTTCCCACATGCCTAGAGAAATATTTTTGCAATCACCCATTATGGCGTGTAACTGGTTCACATAGCCCTTATCTTCAGCTATTACAATTGCACTTTTGTTAACTGGGTCTTTTCCAGGGTCTTTTGCATAATTGCCGCGCCCTCCCTGCAAATAATAATGCACAACAAGCTGGATTGGCTTCAGATCCGAGGGCGTTTTATAAAAATAAAAAGGTAGTTTAAAATCATTTATTCCATAGTATAAATTAATTTTTGGAGTAGCATAAATTTCCTCAAGAATAAGCACTGTATCAGTAATACCTTTTTTAATGTAATCCAGTTCAAGGTCATACAGGTTATCGCTGTAGGTTAATAAATCGCCTGAAAACACAGCACTCCCTTTATATTTATAGCTCCTTATTTTGGAAACATCATCTGCTTTTATTTCTAATGAATATTGTCCGGTAACGTAAAAAACCTTGTTCTTCAGCTTAATATTTCCCCAAATTGTATCACCACTAATTTTAACCAAATATTCTTTTTGCTGGCAGATTGCTGTGCCGGACCCAAAAAGTAAAAAAAAAGCAAATATTAATTTCATGATTAGCTATTTCGGAATTGCATAATTAATACAAACGAATAAACTAATTGTTTGGTTGTGTGAAATGTTTTCTATCCTCACTGTAAATGTTTTTTCGGATGATCGAAAAATAAAAACTTCTTTTTTGCCTTGGTGAAGCCAGACCAGTTAATTGTATCTGCAGATACAGCGAAGATGGCGCAGGTAGGCATGTTGTCAATCTGAACTGCGGTTTCAAGACTATTTACAAAATGTGTAATGCCGGGGTTGTGCGAAAAGATAGCTATGGTTTTAAGTTCATCGGAGAGGTCAGCAATCACTTCATAAAAAACTTCAGACCTTGCATGATACAGGGCAGAAATAAAAACGATTTCTTTTAAAGGGAGGTTCAATGTTTCTGCAAATAATTCGGCAGTTCTTTTTGCCCTAGCGGCTGGACTGGAAACCAATGCATCTATTGTATACTTTTTATCAAACAACCTTTTTGCCATTAAAGGAGCATCTACCCTTCCTCTTTCATTAAGAGGGCGCTCAAAATCGTTGCCAAAAAAACTTTGATCACTTTTGGCATGCCGGATAATAAAAAGTTGTTTCAAACGCTTGTTTTTTTGATGTTAGGAATTACTAAATTAAATAACTTAATCAGCATGGGTTTTTAAATATAAAAAAAGTTTTTTCAAAAGCAGAATTATAACTCTAAACTTTTCATATTTTACATGCAAACGTTTGTATGTATTACTTTAATTTTCGGGAATTGCTTTTAATTGCGCTGATATTTGTTTCATTCTCCTGTTCAACAACAAAAAAAAATTCTCAAGTAACTGCCAGTATCAATAGTATAAAATACCTCGGAACTTATAATATACCTTTCAACCTTAAATATAAAAACACTACAGTTGGCGGTTTATCTGGTATTGATTACGATGCAAAAAAGAATTTGTACTATCTGGTATGCGACGACAGAAGTGAAAAAAATCCGGCACGTTTTTATACGGCGAAAATATTTATTACGCAAAAAGGAATTGATAGTGTTGCTTTTACTAACCTAAGTTATATGCTGCAACCTGATGGAGATATTTACCCAAATAATAAACATAACCGGTTTAAAACACCCGACCCGGAAGCAATTCGGTACAATCCTCAAAGCAATTATTTGGTTTGGAGCAGCGAAGGAGAAAGAATTGTAAAAGCAAATGATACAGTGCTGACCGATCCTACTGTGTTAATGATTCGGCCCAATGGAAAATATATTGACAGTTTTGCTTTACCGGCGGTCTTTAAAATGAAAGCAAGTGAAAATGGTCCAAGACGAAATGGCGTATTTGAAGGAATGAGTTTTGCCAATAACTATAAAACACTTTATGTAAGTGTAGAAGAACCATTATATGAAGATGGGCCTCGGGCAGATGTGGTAGACAATAATGCTTTTATAAGGATTATAAAATTTGATGTGTCTGCTAAAAAAAGCACAGCTCAGTATGCTTATAAATTAGAGCCGGTGGCTTATTCCGCTAAGCCTGAAAATGAATTTAAGATCAATGGTGTGCCAGATATACTTAATCTGGGCAACAATAAATTGCTGGTTATTGAACGCTCCTTTTCAACCGGAAGGCTGCCCTCTACAATCAGAATTTTTGTTGCCGATTTAAATGATGCTACTGATATAAGTGAGATGACATTAAAAGACAACCTATCTATTGCACCAGTAAAAAAAACGCTGTTGTTAAATATGGACGACCTGGGTATATATACTGATAATATTGAAGGAGTAACATTTGGCCCCGTTTTACCAAACGGCCATAAAACATTACTGTTTATTGCAGATAATAATTTTACAGTATTAGAGAAGACCCAGGTTTTGTTGTTTGAAGTAATTGAATAAAAAATATTTATAAGCCCGGGTATATTTTGCAGCATTAAGTTAGCTTTACAATTCAAATTTTATAGTGATGATAAATCTGGTTAAAAAAACAACGATACTTTTTTTATTTCTGTACCTGCCATTTTGCAGTATGGCATGGGGCGTTTTAGGCCATCGCATTGTGGGACAGATTGCGGATTCTTATCTTACAAAAAACACCAAGCGTGAAATTTTTAAAATACTGGGCAATGAATCGGTTGCTATGGCGAGTAACTGGCCCGATTTTATAAAATCAGATCCTGCTTACAAATACCTGGATGTATGGCATTATATTAATTTGAAATCAGGGTTAAGCGAAACCGACCTGAAGAATTATTTGGCCATTGATACAGTAACCGATGCCTACACAAAAATAAACTGGTTAACCGGCCAACTTAAAAATAAAGAACTGGAACAGGATAAAAAGGTTTTGTACCTGCGCCTGCTGATACATATTGCAGGTGATTTACATCAGCCTTTGCATATTGGCAGAGCTGAAGACCGTGGAGGAAATGGTGTAAAAGTAAATTGGTTTAAAGATCCTTCAAACCTTCATACAGTGTGGGATTCGAAGCTGATTGACTTTCAGCAGTTAAGTTATACTGAGTATGCAACTTCCATAAATTATACAACCAAAGCACTTAGAAAAGAATGGCAGGCGGAATCTGTTGGCGACTGGATATGGCAATCGTATCAACATGCAGAAAAAATTTATGCCGATACGAAACCGGATGCCAATTTAAGTTACGAGTATAACTTTAAATTTATAGGCGTTGTTAATCAACAGCTGTTAAGAGGGGGTGTTCATTTAGCCGGTTTGTTGAATGAAATTTTTAATTAAGCAAGATAAAAATGAAAAGACTGAACTCCAAAAGGGGTTCGTTCAATCTAAAATCTTCAATTCTTTAGTAACCTCTTACATTTTTGCCTTCCATGTAATTCATAAAAGCTTTATTGCAAACACGGTTGCCGCCGGGTGTAGGGTATTTACCGGTAAAATACCAGTCACCTAAATTGGTTGGGCAGGCTTCGTGCAGCGATTCGATGGTTTGATAAATAACACTCACGGGAGTGGAAATATCAGATGCTGTTATCAGTTGTGCAATTTTATCAGAGATATCTTCGGGCGTAAATGTTTTGTAAAGTTGCTGCACAATATTTTCGGTGTGCAGCTGGTTGTTGCGCTGCAGTTCCTTGCATTTATCAAGCATCTGATCTAAAATGTGCTGCTGACCGGTGTCGGCCATTAATTCAACAGCAGCTCTAAAAGCAATAAAGTCGCCCATCTTGCTCATATCAATACCATAGCAATCCGGGTAACGTATTTGTGGAGCCGATGAAACCACAATAATTTTTTTAGGCTCCAGCCTCGATAACATACGGATGATACTCTCTTTTAAAGTAGTACCCCGTACAATACTGTCGTCAATCACCACCAGGGTATCAATGCCTTTTCTTACTGTGCCGTAGGTTATATCGTACACGTGCTGTACCATTTCATTGCGGCTGCTGTCTTCTGTAATAAAAGTGCGTAGCTTCACATCTTTTATGGCAATTTTCTCAATGCGGATCCTCCGGTTGATCATTTCACTCAGTTTCTCTGCATCGTAATCTTTATCCCAGCTTAATATGCGCTCTATCTTTATTTTATTCAGGTAATCCTCAGCTCCTTTTATTAATCCAAAAAAAGCCGTTTCTGCGGTATTGGGAATAAAAGAAAAAATGGTGTTCTTTAAATCGTAATCAATTGCTTTTAAAACCCGGGTACTTAAAAGATGGCCCAGTTTGATCCGTTCCCTGTAAATTTTTTCATCGCTTCCGCGGCTGAAATAAATACGTTCAAAACTGCAGGCTTTTCTTTCTTTCGCTTCTACAACCTGCTCCAGGGCGAAGCTTCCATCAGCTTTTACAATTAAGGCATTGCCGGGCATCAACTCCTTCACTTCATTTTCTTCTAAATTAAAAGCAGTGCGTATAGCAGCCCTTTCGCTGGCGGCCACAACCACATCATCATTTATATAATAGTAAGCGGGGCGTATTCCGTGGGCATCCCTCATCACAAAGGCATCACCATTGCCGAGCATACCACTAAATGTAAAGCCGCCATCAAACAAGGGAACAGCCTTTTTCAGAACTTTTACAATATCCATCTCACCCGGAAAAGCCTCGTCTGCCTTTACCACAAAATGATACAATACTTCCATCATAGCAGCCAGATCGCTTTGGCGTTGAAATTCTCCCGGATCAATATTTACCAAAGCAAAAAGCTCTTCGGTATTTACCAGATTAAAATTACCTGCCAATGCCAGGTTTCTGGATGGTATGGTGTGACGTTTTATAAAAGGATGACAGAACTCGGCATTGTTTTTACCCTGGGTACCATAACGCAGATGGCCCAATAAAACCTCTCCTAAAAAATTAAGATGTCCCTTCATTAAACCTGGATGGTTTTTAATATCAGGCAGGTATTTTTCTACTTCATTATACTCTTTGCCAATTTGTGCAAAAAGATCTGCAATGGGTTGGTTGGCGCCGCTACGTAAACGGTGCATAAAAGGATAGCCTGGTTCGGTATTTAATTTTACAGCTGCAATGCCGGCGCCATCCTGGCCACGGTTGTGCTGCTTTTCCATAAGCAGGTAAAGCTTGTTAAGGCCATACATTACGGTGCCATATTGCTGCTGATAATAACTGAAAGGCTTTCGAAGACGAATGAAAGCAAGGCCGCATTCGTGTTTAATTTCGTCGCTCATGTTGTGGAGTGAGGCGCAAAGTTAAGGCTTTACAAAATTGTGGCAAACAAAAATCCCCTGCATCAGCAAGGGATTTTAAAATTAGTTGTATTAAGAATGATTACAGTCCGCTAAAGTTTAACCCAACCTGTACTAGTCTTACATCGCCGGCTACACCATCTTTAAAAATATTATTAAACTGGTAGCTTCCAAACAAAGAAAAGTTACCATAACCAATTCGGGCAGTAGCAGCCAGGCGGGTAGAATTGAAATACCCTTTAGCTGTTTCTTTGGCAGTGTAGCTGTTTAAGGTAGCCCCATTTTTATCCAATAAAGTTTTTCCTTTGGTATGTACATTTAAAAGCGTGCCCACTTTTGCGCCAATTGCAAATTTGATACTTTTCATTTCCTGCATTGGCTTTAAAGTAAAACGCAGTTCCAATGGTATTTCCAGGAAAGTAGTTGTAAGCTTGTATTTTTTAAAATGATTAATGCTGTCAACCACATTAAAAGGCAGTTTATTTGTTTTTGCTTTAATATCAATAACCATATTCTTGAAATACATGTTGCTGGTACCCACGCCTAAACCAAAGGCTACACTCCACTGTGGAGCTCCTTTAAAACGTTGGTCAAGCATAATGTAAACATTGGCGCCTCTGGCAAAGCCATTTATTCTTCGGTCTATACTATCGGGCGTTCCCATCCAGTGGTCACTGGTTAACTGAAGCATCAAATGATCGCCGGTTCTGTTCATAAAACCTCCCATCTTCTTTTTTTCCTGGGCATTGGCTGCAGTTACGGTTAAAAAGGCAAAAACAATAAATAATAATTTCTTCATAATCAATTTTGAAGCTGCAAATTAACGGCAAATAATTTAATGAAGCGTTAAATTAAGCAGCTTTGATTATATTTGCACCCTCATTCTTCAATTTAAACCGAAGAAAGGGCCTATAGCTCAGTTGGTTAGAGCACCTGACTCATAATCAGGTGGTCCCTGGTTCGAGCCCAGGTGGGCCCACAAAGCGTTCCGAAAACCCGGAACGCTTTTTTAATATGATGGCACAAGCTAAAAATATAATTTTCGATTTGGGGGGCGTTTTGCTTGATCTGGATTTTAAGAGGACCATTGACGCCTTTGAAAAGCTGGGGTTACAAAACTTTGAGAACATGTTTTCGCAGTTTAAGGCCGATGAGCTGTTTGAAAAACTGGAGACCGGCCGCCTAACTGAAGCTGAATTTTATGCAGCCGTTAAAAAGCGGACCACAAAAGAAATTACAGAAGCAGAAATTGACCATGCCTGGAATGCCCTGATCCTGGATTTCAGGATTGAAAGCCTTGCATTGCTGGAGAAATTAGCTGCCGATTATAAACTGTTCCTACTAAGCAATACCAACAGCATTCATTTAAAGTTCTTTAAAAACCTTTTTACAGAGCAAACCGGAAAACCCTTGCTGGATGCATATTTCAACAAAGCCTGGTATAGTAATGAAGTAGGATTGCGAAAGCCCGGTGCCGAAATTTTTGAGTTTGCGATGAAAGAGGCAGGGTTGACAGCAGCCGAAACCCTTTTTGTAGATGATACACTTATAAATATTGAAACAGCACAAAAACTGGGATTTAAAACTCATCATCTTTTACCAACCGAAAGGATAGAGTTTTTGGAAATAAATTCCCTTTAAACATGAATGCTCTTGCGAACTGGCAACTGTCTACTGCGGACTACACTTACTTTACTTCCTCAAATTCTATATAATCTTCTCTGGCAGGCTTGGCTGCTTTTTCTGTAGAATTACTTGTGTTTGTTTGCTGCTGATTGAATTGCTCATTCATTTTGCTCTGCATTTCACCCATTTTTTTATTAACCTGCCTGGTAGTCTGGTATACAGGTATAATAAAATCAAAAATGAGTTTATATACCAGATACAATACAAACAGCTCGAAAATTACTTTTAGCATAATACAAAGTTATTAATCTATTAAATTGAAGCCTGTTAAATTTTAGAAACGGTAAAAAGGCAGATAAGCCATATACATTTTGGCAATTAAAGCGGCTTTATGTATATTTGCACCAGACAAAGAAGCAATTGAAGGGAACGGTGGCGTTCCCTTCTTCTTTTATCATGACTCAGGACACACAAATACAGACGGTTGAAAAGTTGATCACACCATTATTGAATGAGGATATTTTTCTGGTTTCCATAAAAATAAAACCAACCAATAATTTTAAAATATATTTAGACGCCGATAGCGGACTGGGTATAGATAAATGTATCAAAATAAACAGGGCGCTGTATAAAATAATGGAAGAAATGGGCATATATCCCGATGGAGATTTCTCCCTGGAGGTAAGCAGCCCGGGACTGGACGAGCCACTGAAACTGTTGAGGCAATACAAAAAAAATATTGGCAGGGATGTGGAACTGATAATGAATGATGATACCAGAAAAGAAGGAAAACTTACAGCGGTTACAGAAGCAAATGTTACAATAGAATACATAGAAGGTAAAGGAAAAAAAGCAGTTGTGAAAACAGAAGAAATACCTTTTGACACTATTAAGCAAACCAAAGTGCAGATAAAGTTTTAATTATTAAATAAAACCCCAACCCCGGCGGGGAAAAATTCCGATAACTATCGGGAAAGTAGCCGGAGCGGAATATGGCAAGTATTAATTTAATTGACTCCTTTCAGGAATTTAAAGATGCGGAAAACATTGATCGGCCAACGCTGATGAAGGTTATGGAAGATGTGTTTAAAACACTCATCCGCAAAAAATATGGTAGCGACGAATGTTTCGACGTTATTGTGAATGATCAAAAAGGTGATCTGGAAATTTTCCGTCGCCGTACCATTGTTGATGACGATGATCTGTATAATACCCTTACTGAAATTGAGTACAAAGATGCAATTAAGATAGAGCCTGATTACCAGGTTGGGGAAGAACTCTACGAAGAAGTTGATATTCAGAAAGAATTTGGCCGCCGTGCAATTTTAGCCGGTAAACAAACGCTGGCTGCACGTATCAACGATCTGAAGAAAAACATCCTGATAAAAAAATATGAAGAACGTGTTGGAGAAATTGTGAGCGGTGAAGTTTACCAGGTTTGGAAAAAAGAAGTGTTGCTGCTGGATGAAGAAGGCAATGAAATGTTACTTCCCAAATCTGAACAGATACCAACCGATTATTTTAAGAAAGGCGAAAGTGTGCGTGGTGTTGTAAAAAAAGTAGAATTAAAAAACAGCCAGGCCATAATTATTATATCAAGAACGAGCCCTTCTTTCCTCGAAAAATTACTGGAAATTGAAGTGCCGGAAATTTTTGACGGCCTGATTGTTGTTAAGAAGATCGTTCGTGATCCGGGAGAAAGAGCTAAAGTAGCTGTAGAAAGTTACGACGACAGGATTGATCCGGTTGGAGCCTGTGTAGGTATGAAAGGTAGCCGTATTCACGGTATAGTGCGTGAATTGAAAAACGAAAATATTGATGTTATTAACTGGACGAGTAATACACAGTTAATGATTCAGCGTTCATTAACGCCTGCAAAGATTACCAGTATGGAACTGGATAACGAAAAAATGCACGCTAATGTATATTTAAAACCCGACCAGGTATCGCTGGCCATTGGCCGCAGGGGAGTTAATATTAAACTGGCCTGCGAATTAACCGGCTACGAAATTGATGTATTCCGCGATAATGAAGGTGAAGTTGAAGAGTTTGATATTGACCTGGATGAATTTACAGATGAAATTGAAGCATGGGTTATTGACGAACTGAAAAGAGTGGGTTGCGATACCGGCCGTTCAGTACTGGAATTAACAGCCGAAGAACTGGAACGCAGAACAGACCTGGAAAAAGAAACAATTGAAGACGTAAGAAGAATATTGACTGAAGAATTTGGAAAAGAATAAGAACAGGATTTTAAATTACAGCGAAGGTTTATTTAGAATACTCAAAAGAAAAATCAGCCCCCTTTTTAATACCGGGCAAACAAAAAAACGAATGTCAGAAATAGCAACACCAAGGTTAATGGCAGCAGCCAAGGAATTTAATATAGGTACAAATACCTTGATAGATTTCCTTGTGTCAAAGGGTATCAGTGAAGAATTGAAACCGACAACAAAATTAACGGAGACCATGTACCGTATTTTGCAGTCAGAGTTTCAGCAGGATAAAGTGCAGCACGAAAAAGCCATGCAGATCGATCTCCCCAAAGGAGCCAGTGCAAGCGATATTAAGAAGAAAAAAGACGAGCAGGATCTTTCGTTCACTAAAAAAGAAACAAAAGTAAAACCGGCTGAAGAACCAAAGCCGGTAGAACCAGTTGTAGCTGAAGTTGTAGCAGAACCGGTAAAAGAAATTGCAAAAGCAGAAGAAGCAAAACCAACAGAAGTAACAAAAATTGAAGCGCCCGAACTGGAAGTACCTAAAGTGCTGGATAAAATTGACCTTGATAAAATAGATTCTTCTACCAGACCTAAAAAAACGGCAAAAAAGACAACAGAAAAAGCAGCTGATACAATAAAGGAAACAGAAACATCTGTTGAAGCAGAAACTGCAAAACCAAAAAAAGCAGCACCTGTTGAAGAAAAAGCAGAAGAAGTAAAGGTTGTTCCGGCAGTAAAAGAAGAAGATACGGCGCCCATTATTGAAAATATAAAAGCGAAGAAATTACAGGGCCCCAAGATCATGGGTAAAATTGAATTACCTGTTGATAATGATACCAGGCCCAAAAAAGGCGGAATTGACGAAAAGCGCAAGCGTAAGCGTATTCCAATGGAAAAGAAGCCCGGCACAGCTCCACAGGCTCAACCATCAACCCAAAACAGAAGGCCGGGTGGCAGCACAACCGGAACCGGTGCATCAAACAGGGCCGGTGGTGGCCGGTTTAACAGGCCTGCAACAGGAACGCCGGGAACCGGACGCAGAGAAGACAAAGTAATTGACGCAAAAGAAATTCAGGATAAACTTAAAGAAACACAGGCAAAACTTGCCGGTGCCGGTGGCCGCGGAAAAAGCTTAAAAGCAAAATACCGTAAAGCAAAAAGAGATGAGCATGCTGAACAGGCAGGTACTGGTGAAGAAAGCAACAAACTGCAGGTTACTGAGTACATTTCTGTGAGCGAGCTGGCAGGTTTAATGGACGTTAGTTTTGCAGATGTGATTAGCAAATGTATGAGCCTCGGTATAATGGTTTCCATTAACCAGCGGCTGGAAGCGGATGTGATAGAACTGGTGGCAAGTGAGTTTAATTTTGAAGTAGAATTTATAGGTGTGGAAGATGCCGGTGATCTGGATAATGATGATGAAGAAGACAGCGAAGAAGATTTAAAACCAAGGGCTCCTATTGTAACCATTATGGGTCACGTAGATCACGGTAAAACTTCATTGCTCGATTATATACGCAACACCAATGTTATTGCTGGTGAGGCCGGTGGTATTACACAGCATATTGGTGCTTATGAGGTAACATTAGCCGATGGCAGAAATATTACATTCTTAGATACGCCGGGCCACGAGGCCTTTACGGCTATGAGGGCACGTGGTGCCAAGGTTACCGACATTGCTGTAATTGTAGTGGCTGCAGATGATGCTGTAATGCCACAAACAAAAGAAGCCATATCGCATGCCCAGGCAGCGAATGTGCCAATGATATTTGCCATTAATAAAATGGATAAAGACGGTGCCAATCCCGAAAAAATTAAAGAACAGCTTTCTGGTATGAATGTACTGGTTGAAAGCTGGGGCGGTAAATACCAAAGCCAGGAGATTAGTGCCAAAAATGGCCAGAATATTGACCTGTTGATGGAAAAAATATTGCTGGAAACAGATATTCTTGAGTTAAAAGCAAATCCAAAAAGAGAAGCCAGCGGTACCGTAATTGAAGCTACGCTTGATAAGGGCCGTGGCTATGTAGCCACTATTCTTGTTCAAAACGGAACATTAAAAGTGGGCGACATGATCGTTTCTGGCCAATACTTCGGCAAGGTTAAAGCCATGTATAACGAAAGAAACCAGCGTGAAGATGTTGCTCCTCCTTCAACCCCGGTATTAATATTAGGATTGAACGGTGCACCACAGGCCGGAGAAACATTTAAGGTTTACGAAAACGAAAGTGATGCCAGGGCAAACGCATATAAACGTGGACAGCTTTTACGTGAACAGGGAATGCGTGCAAGGAAACATATTACACTTGATGAGATCGGTCGCCGTTTGGCGCTGGGAAGCTTTAAAGAACTGAATGTAATTATCAAGGGTGATGTGGATGGTTCTGTAGAAGCATTAAGTGACTCATTACAAAAACTAAGCACAGCCGAAATTGTAATTAAAGTAATTCATAAAGCCGTTGGTGCTATCACCGAAAGTGATGTTACCCTCGCAAATGCATCCGATGCGATCATCATTGGTTTTAATGTAAGGCCATCCATGCAGGCAGCAAAATTAGCCGAGCAGGAAGCCATACAGATCAAATTATACTCCATCATTTACAATGCCATTGAAGAGATCAGAAGTGCGATGGAAGGTATGCTGGAGCCAAGTGTTGAAGAAAAAATACTGGCTAATGTGGAGATCAGGGAAGTGTACAAATTTGATAAAGCCAGCGTGGCAGGTTGTTTTGTACTGGACGGAAAAATGGCCAGGAACAACCGCATCAGGCTCATCAGGGATGGTATTGTAATATTTACCGGCGAGCTGGGAAGTTTGAAAAGATTTAAAGACGATGCCAAAGAAGTTACCTCAAGTATGGAATGCGGCTTAACTATAAAGAACTACAACGATATAAAAGTGGGCGATATAGTAGAAGCATTTGAAGAAATTGAAGTGAAGCGTACGCTTTAAAAGAAGTCATTGGTCATTAGTCATTGGTTGTAAGCAGAAGAAGGCAGCATGTCGTATTCTTTTTAATGACCAATGACTAGTGACTTTCCTTTCTCAATCTTTTGTTAAATGAACAACTGAGCAGGCAGGGTTTTAAAACGGAAGGTTATTTTTGATGCTGTTCTGATATTGATTGAACGCAGAACAGAACGAATAAAATTAATTTGATGAAGAAGTATTTATTATTATTGGTTGGATCTTTCACGTTTGTATCTGCATCTCTTGCACAAAACAGCCAGCCCAAAAAAATTGTTGCAGATAAAATTATTGCCGTTGTTGGCGACAAGGTTATTTTAAAAAGCGATATCGATAATAGCCTTATAGATATGCAGCGTCAGAATATTGAAATTCCTGAAAATGCACGCTGTTCAATGCTGGAACAGGCAATGGGAATTAAAGCCCTGGTTCTGCAGGCTCAAAAAGATTCGCTGCCGGTTACCGATGAAGAAGTGGAAACCATTATTGATAACAGAATAAGGGGCTTTATAGCACAGTTTGGATCTAAAGACGAACTGGAAAAAGTTGCCGGCAAAACCATTTACCAGCTTAAAGAAGATTTCAGGGAACCCATACGTGAACAGGAACTTGCAAAAGCCATGCGTAATAAAGTGGTAGAAAATGTACGCATCACACCTAAAGAAGTGAATGAGTTTTACAATAAAATTCCTAAAGACAGTTTGTTCCTGTACGAAAGTGAAGTGGAAATAAGCCAGATTGTGATTTTTCCAAAAGCACACCGGGATGCTGAAGAATATGTTATGCAGCAGTTAAAAGAATTTAAAGAACAGATAGAATCAGGGAAAAAGAGTTTTGCTGACCTTGCCAGTGTTTATACCATGGACCCCGGCAGTAAAGAAACCGGTGGACAATATGACGTTAACCGCTATTCAAAAGAACTTGATCCGATATGGCTTGGTAAGGCTTTTACTTTAAAGCCCGGCCAGGTTTCCAATCCTTTTAAAACCAGGTTTGGTTATCACATTATGCAGCTGATAAGCCGTGCCGGCGATGATGCTTCAGTAAGGCACTTACTGCTTATCCCCCAGGTTACATCGTATGAAATGAAGGAAGGCACTAAAAAGCTGGATTCAATACGGGATCTGTTGGTTGCAGGAAAAATGGATTTTGGAGCTGCCGTTGCCAGGTTTAGCGATGATGAACAAAGCAAATTTACAGCCGGGCAAATTACCGGTAGAGATGGAAGCACTTATGTAACCATTGACCAGCTTGATAAAGATATGGTTGCCATGTTAAAAGATCTTACTGTTGGGCAATACTCACACCCTTCTGAGTATGTTGATGAGCGTGGAAAAAAAGGCATACGCATTGTTTATTTAAAAACAAGAACTGAGCCGCACAGGGAAAATCTGAAAGATGATTATAACCGGGTTGCCCAACGTGCACTGGAAGAAAAAAAGAATGATGTGCTTGAGCTGTGGTTTAATAAAAAAGTAAGTACATACTATATTTTGGTAGATGATGAATTTAAAGCCTGCCCTGAAATGGCCAAATGGACTTCAGCAAGCGCATCAAAAAACTAATTTAAAAACTGATAATATTTTAGAGCGTTCCGGATATTACCCGGAACGCTTTGGTTTATAATACCTTTGTATTCTCAACTATAAAAAAGCAATATTGATAGAAACTAAAAAAATAATCAGGAAGGAAGAGCAGGCCATACTGGTGGGGCTGGTTTATAAAGAACAAACCGAACCCATGGTGAATGAATACCTGGATGAGCTGGCTTTTTTGGCCGAAACAGCGGGTGCGGTTGCGGTAAAAAGATTCACACAAAAACTGCCTCATCCCGATAGTAAGATTTTTGTGGGTAAAGGCAAACTGGAAGAGATAAAACAATTCATCCTGCTTAAGGGAAATATCAGCCTGGTAATATTTGATGATGAATTAACAGGTTCACAAATACAGAACATAGAAAAAGAACTAAACGTTAAAACAATTGACCGTAGCGATCTGATACTGGATATTTTTGCCAGCAGGGCCCAAACAGCCCAGGCTAAAACACAGGTAGAACTGGCACAGTACCAATATATTTTACCAAGGCTGAAAGGTATGTGGAAGCATTTGGAACGACAGGGCGGCGGTGTAGGAACCAGGGGACCGGGTGAAACGGAAATTGAAACCGATCGCCGTATTGTTAAAGATAAAATAGGCCTGCTTCGTAAGCGCCTGGCCGAAATTGACAAACAATCATTTACTCAGCGTAAAGACCGGGGCGAATTCATCAGGGTGGCATTGGTGGGTTATACCAATGTGGGCAAATCTACCCTTATGAATATTTTAAGTAAGAGCGAGGTTTTTGCCGAAAACAAATTATTTGCCACGTTGGATACTACCACCCGTAAAGTGGTATTTGAACAAACGCCTTTTTTGCTTAGCGATACGGTGGGCTTCATCCGCAAACTGCCGCACCACCTGGTAGAAAGCTTTAAAAGCACGCTGGATGAAGTACGTGAGGCAGATGTGCTGCTGCATGTGGTGGATATTGCTCATCCTCAATACGAAGAACAACTGAACGTGGTTAATAAAACCCTTGCCGATTTGGGCGCAGGCGATAAACCCGTAATTACCATTTTTAATAAGATGGATAAATACGAAGAACAGGCATTTGACCAGTGGCTGGAGCCTGCTGTGAAAATTGAAATACTGGATGATTTAAAACAACGCTGGCAAAATGAAACCAAGGGACACTGTGTGTTTATTTCGGCCACTGAACGCACCAACCTCGATAACCTGCGCCAGACAATTTTGAATGAGGTAAGGGAGATGTACCGGATTCGCTATCCGTACAGGGCTGAGTTTTTTTATTAATAAAACACTTCTTTCCCTAATCCGTGTAAATCTGTAAAATCCGTGGCAACAAATATTCCCGAAGGGAATAAAAATAAATCAATGGCTACAGCTTCAACTTCAAACTGGCATAAAATTGCGGTAAGTATTGCCGAAATTAACTTCAACGCCAACGGACTTGCCGAAATTGATATCAATGGCAAAATAATATGTATTGCCAAACACAGTGGTCAGTTTTTTGCATGCACCCAAAAATGTCCCCATGCCGGCGCATTATTAGCCAATGGCCACTTAGATGCGCTTGGAAACCTGGTTTGCCCCCTGCATAAATACAAATTCAGCCTGAAAAACGGCAGAAACATTAGCGGCGAAGGGTACTATTTAAAAACATTTGCAATAGAGGAAAAGGAAGATGGTGTTTTTGTTTCTATTGAGGAATCAGCTTTTTAGTAAAAGCGTAATATCAAGACAAAACATTTTTTAAAACTATAAGACAATCTTTTAAGATTGCCTTATTTATTTTAAAAAAGAGCAAACTAAAATATTGTTGTTATAAAAAAAGCAATACCTTCCATAATTGGTTTGCAAAAAACCATAAACCTAAACTATACCTAAACACAGCTTATGAAGAAAGTATATTTCTTGTTGCTTGCAATTTTGTTTGCAGCAACGTCAATTACCGCACAAAATGTAACCGTTAATCCCGGTGCCGGCAGTTACCCAACATTAAAGGCAGCTTTTGATGCTATTAATGCAGGAACGCATACCGGAGCAATTACAGTAGCTATTGGTATCAGTACAGTGGAGGGAACTACTCCCGCAACACTCAACAGCAGTGGTGCAGGTGCGGCAAGTTATACATCTGTGATTATTTTCCCCTCGGCAGATGGTATTTCTGTTTCCGGAAATCCAATCACAGGCTTTGGTGTTATTCAATTGAAAGGTGCCGATAATGTAACCATCGACGGTGATAATCCCAATACAGGAGGTACCAACAGAAACCTTACAATAAACAATACAACAACAACAACAGTTATTGCAAACTCATGTATTCGTATTGCAACTGCTGCCACGGTTACAAGTGCAGATAATATTACCATTAAGAATTGTAATTTAAATGGAAATGTAACCAGCGGAAACGCATCCGGAATAACATCTACAACCGGTTCTTCCAATTCAAGCTTTGGTATTTATTGTGGAGGTAATGGCGGCGCAACAGCTACAGATGCTCCAACTGCTATAACATCTGTTACTACAAATACAGCTCCTTCTGGAACTACAATTAATAACTTAACCATTGATAATAATGCAATCAATCAATGCGCCAGAGGCATTGTGTTTAACGGAGCTGCCGCTACAGTTGCTCCCGGAACAACTACCATTACAAATAATCTTATTGGTGATCAGGCTGGTAGTCCAAGCGGAACACCTCCCTATACTACTCCTGCAACAACAGTTTATACCAAAGCAATATGGATGAATGGTTTGACTACAGGAACAGTAACAGGAAATACTATTAAAAATATTCTTTCTTACATAGGTACAACCATTACTGCAATTGAGACAGTAGGCGCAATAGGAGGTGCTATGAATATTTCTAATAACACTATTACTAATATTGTGAATAATGCTTCCAGTGCTTGTAATGGTATTCAACTGGCATCAGCTACTACTACCTACACGTTGTCTGGCAACATAATAACGAATGTACGGGCAAACAGTTCAAGTTGTAGCGGCATTACAGCTGGTACTACTGCAACTTCAGCCACTATTTCTCTTAATAAGATTACCACTGTACGTTCTCATAGCACAGGGGGATTTAGAGCAAGTGGTATCACGATTACCTCCGGGAATGCTGTAACCATTCAAAATAATTTTATTGCAGAAGTATTAAATATTGGTAATGCAAGTTTTGGTACCAGCTTTAATGCAAATGGAATATTGCTTGCTGCCGGTATTAACCACAAAGTATATCATAATACTGTAAACCTTTTTGGAGTGAGCGCTTCTACGGGAAGTAACTCAATCAATTGTCTGGCAATTACTGCCAGTTCACAAACCGGTATCGATGTACGTAATAATATATTTTCAAATACCGTAACAGGTGGTGCAGCTACCGATGCACATACCTGTATATTTCTTCCATTTGCAGCAAGTGCATCCATGCTTTTAAACTTAAATAACAATGCATATTACACAGGAAATATAGCGGGTAAAAGTGGAATTGGTTTTGGAGGCACTACATCATATGCAGCAGCAAATGTTTATGATGTTGCTAATTTTATTCCCGGCTCAACAACACCAGCAACTAACTGGAGAAGCTTTTCTTCTGCCTTAGGTGTGATATCCAGCGACAATTCTTCCCTTGGGTTTACTGCTGCTGCACCTTTCGTATCATCAACTGATTTGCATATTAATGTTGGTGTTACGCCAACTCAATTAGAGTCAGGTGGTTCTACCGTTGGATTATTAACCGATATTGATGGACAAGTTCGTCCTGGCCCCGCCGGTTCAGTAAACGGTGGCGCTATTGCCCCGGATCTGGGTGCGGATGAATTTGATGGCGTAATACTTGATATTACCCCGCCAAATATATCTTATACTCCATTAGGACTAACCTGTTCCGGAGGTGCCCGTACGTTAACAGCTACAATCACTGATTTAAGTGGGGTGCCAACTTCAGGAATAGGGTTACCGGTTTTGTACTGGAAAATAAATGCAGGAGCTTATACCCCCGTAACGGGCGTATCTGTAGGCGGAAATATTTATGATTTCACATTTGGTTCGGGTGCTGTTTTGGGTGACGTTGTTTCTTATTATATTGTAGCGCAGGACAATTATTCTACTCCAAATGTAGGGGCATCGCCCTCCCTAGGAGCAGCCGGTTTTACACCTAATCCACCAGCTGCTGCCACGCCCCCAACAACCCCAACTACTTATACTATAGGAGGACCCTTAAGTGGCACATTTACAGTGGGTGTTGGAGGTAATTATACAACACTTACCAGTGCTGTAAATGCATACAATAACAGTTGTTTAAGTGGTGCGGTAATTTTCAACCTGATTGATGCAACCTATCCTTCAGAAACATTCCCGATCACCATCAATGCAAATCCTTTTGCAAGTGCTGTGAATACACTTACTATCAAGCCTTTTACAGGTATTACACCAACTATATCCGGTTCTGCAACTACTGCACTCATCAGGGATCTGGGAAGTTATGTAACTGTAGACGGCTCTAATAATGGATCAACCAGCAGAGATTTAACTATTACCAATACCAGTGTTACCACACCAAGTGTATACCTGATAGGTTCAACGGGCACCACACCAATAGTTGGTAGTGGAATAAAAAATACGGTAATAATCAATGGTGTAAATACATCAAGCGCTGTTGTTGTAACTGATGGCACAACTTTGGGTAATCCAGGTTATTTTAATAATATCACTGTACAAAATAATAGCATTCAGAGAGCATACATAGGACTATATTGTAATGCCGTTGTACTGGCCGGAAACGGAAGTGGGCTGAATATTATATCCAATGATCTAAGTACATCAGGTGCTAATGCGATTAGGATTTGCGGCTTGTATGTACAAGGTACTGATGGTGCAACGATAAGTCAAAATACGGTTGGGAACTTTGAAAATTCAGCCGCAGAAAACAAAACAGGTATTTGGATGGCTACAGGAGCAGGAAACACAACTGTTTCGGGTAATAATGTATCCAACCTTGTTTACATCGGAACAGGTAATGCACCTTACGGTATTCGTGAATCCTCTGGACTTGCTGTATCTGGCAATAACATTACAGGAAATACCATATCTAATATTTCTACGGCCGGCTCTGCAACTGTTTATGGTATTTCAAATTCAAGTGGTGGAACAATTATCCAGAAAAATAATGTAAGTAATATTAAAAATATTAACACCGGTACCTGGGGAGCTTTTGGTATTGATGTAAGTGCTGGTAATAATGTTATTGTTAGAAATAACTTTGTCAGTGATGTGAATCATGATATGACTGGTGGCGGTGCCTTCTCAACCACCTTTGGAGTGTATGGAATTAGGATTGGTGGAGGTACCGGTCATAAAGTTTATCACAACTCGGTAAATCTCTTTGGGCTGATGCCTGGAACACCAGCAACCAGTTTGCTTTCTGCTGCATTTGCGCTTGTAAGTACAGCTTCAACAGGTTGCGATGTTCGTAATAATATTTTTGCGAATACTATTACTGGCGGCACAACCAGTGTTGCGGCAGTATCTGCTTTTTTACCTTCCGGCGGTACTGCAGCTATGAACCTGACATGGAATAATAATGCCTATTTCTTTGGTACTGATGCAGCCAGGCAAGGCGTTGGACAGGCCGGAACAACAGCCGGAACCAACTTCTATACAGCCTTGGCAGCATTAACAGCGTATACGAACACATTAGGGAACGCTACAAACGATAACCGGTCATTTGCTGCTACGACGGCTGCTCCATTCGTTACAAATACTAATTTACATATTGATGTGGCAGCTGCTAACTGTACGCTTAATGGAACAGGTACCCCGGTGGCTGTTACTGATGATATTGATGGAGATACCAGGAATATATTAACACCTGACATGGGTGCCGATGAATTTACATCAGCTAATGAACCAACAATAACGCTTGGAGCAAATCCCGCTGCTTGTGTTGGAGCTTCCAGTGCGAACCTTCCTTATAGTGCTGTTACCAACAGTCCAGATCAATACAGTATAGATTTTGATGCAGCAGCCGAGGCCCAGGGATTTGTAGATGTAGTAAATGCAGCACTTCCGGCCAGCCCGATCGTGATTACAATTACCGGGGCGATTCCCGGAACCTACAATGCACTGTTAAGGGTAAATAATTCAGCAACGGGATGTATGAGTAATAATTATTCAATTACCGTTACAATAAATCCCAATAACACAATTACATTAACCTCTGCACCAGGAACAAATGCACAAACAGTTTGTATTAATACGCCAATAACCAATATTACCTATACTACTACTACTGCAACCGGTGCCACATTCAGCGGTTTGCCCGCTGGTGTTACGGGTAACTGGGCAGCCAATGTGGTAACTATTAGCGGTACACCAACAACAACTGTTGGTTCGCCATTCAGCTATACTGTAACTTTAACCGGGGGTGGGGCTTGCGGCACATTAACAGCAAACGGTACCATAACCGTAACGCCGGATAATACAATTAGTTTAACCTCTGCCCCAGGAACAAATGCACAATCAGTATGTATTAATACGCCAATAACCAATATTACATATTCAACAACCGGTGCAACCGGTGCAACATTCAGTGGTTTACCAGCCGGAGTAACGGGCAACTGGGCAGCCAATGTGGTAACGATCAGTGGTACGCCAACAACAACTGTTGGTTCTCCATTCAGTTATACAGTAACCTTAACAGGCGGTTGTGGTTCAATAGCAGCTAATGGTACTATAACGGTTAATCCAAATAATACGATTACATTAACTTCAGCGCCAGGAACAAATGCACAAACAGTATGTGTTAATGCGGCAATAACCAATATTACGTATTCAACAACCGTTGCAACTGGTGCAACATTCAGTGGTTTACCTGCCGGGGTAACGGGCAACTGGGCAGCCAATGTGGTAACGATCAGTGGTACGCCAACAACAGCTGTTGGTTCTCCATTCAACTACACAGTAACTTTAACTGGTGGGGGTACTTGCGGCACATTAACAGCTAATGGTACAATAACGGTCAATCCAAATAATACCATTACACTAACATCGGCTCCGGGAACCAACGCACAATCTGTTTGCGTGAATTCGCCGATTGCCAATATCACCTATTCAACTACTGGTGCAACGGGTGCCACATTCTCAGGTTTGCCTGCAGGTGTAACAGGTTCATGGGTAGCTAATGTGGTTACCATCAGCGGTACACCAACAACAGCGGTTGGTTCTCCATTTAACTATACCGTTACATTAACAGGCGGTTGTGGTGTAATTACTGCCAATGGTACAATCACTGTTAATCCATTACCAGTAATTAACAGTACTCAGGTTGAACCAACAACCTGTGCCAGTGCAGATGGCTCAATAGATATAACAGTAAGTGGAGCTGCTGGTCCTTACACATTTGCATGGACAGGCCTTGGCGTAAACCCAACAAGCGAAGATCAGATTAATCTTACTGTAGGTAGTTACAGTGTTACTGTAACTGTAACAGCAACAGGTTGTTCATCAACAGCCAGCTTTAGCCTTGCAGGTCCTGGCGGTTGCAGCATCTGTCCTACTATACCAACTTTTGCAACATCACCGGCAGGTGCCGCCTGTGCCGGAAGTAATGTAACGTTTACAGCTACTGGTTTAACAGATATGGGCAGTACCTATGGTATCATATTTAAATACTCTATTGCACCATTAGCTAATCCTTATGTTGGCGGTACAGTTATAGCCACGATAGCAAATGGAGCACTTACAAGCGGCGGAACAGTTGCAACAGCAAACAGTGCTGTAATACCGGTTGGTAATTATAATGTTTATGCAATACTTACACCAACTCCTGTAGACCCTGCATGCCGACCAGCAGCATTAGCTAACCTAACTATTGGTGCAGTGCCTGATGTTAATCAACCAGCCAACCAGGTGGTTTGTAATAATACAGCAACAGCGCCGGTTAGCTTTACAGGATCGGTACCTGGTACCATATTCAACTGGACCAATAATACACCATCTATTGGCCTTGCTGCCAGTGGTACTGGTGATATTGCATCATTTACCGCAACCAATGCAACTACAAGTCCAGTTGTGGCAACAGTAACAGTAACGCCAGCCTTAACAACATTAACTCCTGCAACAGCCACCTTTAATTTCACAGGTGGAATGCAAACCTGGACCGTACCTGCAGGCATAACTTCTATCACTATTGATAGTTATGGTGCACAAGGTGGTGCAGGCAGTGACGGTAACAGTAATACCGGTCCAACTGCTGGTGGAGCCGGCGGATTGGGAACAAGAGCAACAGGTACGCTGGCGGTAACACCGGGCCAGGTACTTAATATATTTGTAGGCGGAGCCGGAACAACGGGCACAGGTGGCTTTAACGGCGGCGGTAATGGCGGTAACGCTAATGCCGGCGGCGGCGGTGGAGCCAGTGATGTAAGATTCCCTGGAGTTACAACGGCCGACAGAATTATAGTAGGCGCCGGTGGCGGTGGCGGTGGAAGAGGCGGTTGCGAAGGCAGTGCCGGAGCAGCAGGCGCTGGTGGTGCCGGTGGAACCGGAGATGGCAATGGCGTGAACGGAGGTGATTCGCCAACCTTTGGCGGTGTAGCGGGTGGTGGATTTGGAGGAGTAGGATCAGCCTTTGGCGGAGCCGGTATCGGCTGCGGTGGATTCCTTGGAGCACCTGGTACAGCCGGAATAACCGGTATTGGCGGAACAGGCGGTAATGGACAATCTTGCTGCTGCTTCAGCTTTGGAAGTATTCCTGGCGGCGGCGGTGGTGGTGGTGGATTCACAGGTGGCGGTGGCGCCGGTGGCGGATCGGCTGGAACAACTGGCTGTTCAGGTAATGATAAAGGAGCAGGCGGCGGTGGCGCCGGTGGTTCATCATACACAGGTGGTGTAACAGCAGGTTCTACCGCAGCAGGTGTCCAATCAGGCGATGGCCAGGTAGTAATAACCTATTTAGCGGCATCAATTACCTGCTCAGGATCTCCAAAAACCTTTACTATTACAGTAAATCCAACACCCAATGCAGTGGCTACACCGGCATCTCAAACTATTTGTTCGGGCGCTACAATAACAACCATTGCATTAACATCAGCGGTAAGCGGAACAACTTATAACTGGACCAGGAATAATACAGCTACCGTTACTGGTATTGCAGCCAGCGGTTCAGGCAATATTAGTGGAGCATTAACCAATACAACCACAGCTCCTGTTACCGTAACATTCACAATAACCCCAACAGCCAATGGTTGTCCGGGCACACCAATAACAGCCACGGTACTGGTAAATCCAACACCAACTGCAGTGGCTACACCAGCCAGTCAGACCATTTGTTCAGGTTCAAATATCACTCCTATTATCCTTACATCAGGAGGTTCAGGCAGTCTGACAGTTGGATTAATTTCTGGAACCTGGGCTGATGAAATCAGTCTTCAGTTAGTTGATGCCTCCAGTAATACGGTTGTTTCGGCAGGTCCATTTGGCCTCGGCGTAAATTATACATCAGCACCTGTACCTGCAACCAATGGCCCTTACACTTTCAATATTGAGGCCCTGGGTCCTATCCAGGACAACTATGCCGACTGGACAATTTATTGTAATGGTAATCCGATTGCGAATGGCTGTATTCGTGGCAATGGCGGTCCGGCATGCGGTACGGCAACGGGTACATTCAGCTTACCGGGCATTAATTGCCTTGGAGGTGTAGCGGGTACTGTTTATAACTGGACAAGGAATAATACAGCTACAGTAACCGGTATTGCAGCCAGCGGTTCAGGCAATATCAGTGGAACTTTAGTCAATACAACCAACGCTCCTGTAACGGTAACATTTACCATTACGCCAACAGCCAATGGTTGTCCGGGTACGCCAATACTTGCAACAGTGCTGGTAAATCCAACACCGAATGCAGTGGCTACACCGGCATCTCAGATTTCATGTTCGGGTAATCCGATTATACCTATTGTCTTATCGGGCAATGTTTCGGGAACAACTTATAACTGGACAAGGGATAATACTGTTGCAGCAACAGGCATTGCAGCCAGTGGCAGCGGTAACATTAGCGGGACTTTAGTCAACACAACCCTGTTACCGGTTACTGTAACCTTTACTATTACACCAATAGCCAATGGCTGTCCGGGCACTCCAATTACTGCTACGGTATTGCTTAATCCATTACCATTTGCAACCATTAGTTATGCAGGCACACCTTATTGTTCTACCGACCTTACAGCTCCTGTAACAAGGACGGGTACAGCAGGTGGAACATACAGTGCATCGCCCGCAGGCTTAACAATTAACGCAGCAACCGGAACCGTAACCCCATCTACCAGTACACCGGGAACTTATACAGTTACCTATACAATTGCTGCAGGTGGAGGATGTGCAACAGTAACAGCTACAACAACCATTACGATTACGGCAGCACCTAATATGATTATATTCTATCTGGGTACTCCTTATTGTTCAAATGCGGGTACAGCCACAGTAAGCAGGTTTGGTACAGCAGGCGGAACCTATTCAGCAGCACCAGCCGGGTTAACGATTAATGCAGCAACAGGTGCAGTAACACTGGGTACAAGTACTCCGGGTACCTATACCGTTACTTATACTATAGCTCCATCGGGAGGTTGTGGAACAACAATAACCACTACTACCATAACGATAACAGCAGCACCAAATGTAACGATCAGCTATACAGGTTCTCCGTATTGCTCTAATGCAGGTACAGCCAATGTTACCCTTACCGGTACACCAGCCGGTGGAACTTATTCAGCTGCACCAGCGGGCTTAAGCATCAATGCAACAACGGGCGCAGTTAACCTGGCAGCCAGTACAGCAGGTACCTACACAGTAACCTACACGGTAGCTGCATCAGGTGGTTGTGCAACTTATACAACAACAGCAACCATTACTATTACTACGCTTCCTGCAGCAACAATTGCTTATACAGGCTCACCTTATTGCTCAAATGCAGGAACAGCTACTGTTACCAGAACCGGTACAGCGGGTGGAACTTATACAGCATCCCCGGCAGGCTTAAGTATTAACGCAGCTACGGGAGATGTAAACCTGGCAGCAAGTACCGCAGGTACCTACACGGTTACTTATACTTTAGCAGCAGGTGGCGGTTGCCCTGCAGTAGCAACAACAGCAAGCATTACTATTACAGCTCTTCCTGCAGCAACTATCACTTATGCAGGTAATCCATTCTGCGCTAATGCAGGCACTGTCAATGTTACCCGTACAGGTACAGCCGGCGGAACCTATTCAGCAGCACCGGCAGGATTAACTATTAATGCAGCAACAGGAGCAGTAACGCTGGGCACCAGTACGCCTGGTACTTATACCGTTACCTATACAATAGCAGCGGGTGGTGGATGCGGAGTTGTAACAGCAACCACATCCATTACAGTTAATTCACTTTCAGTTGCTCCAACAGCAGCATCTGCCTCAGCCACCACACTTTGTGGTTCGGGTACAGTTACTTTAAGTGTAACCGGCGGAAGCTTAGGCTCAGGCGCAACCTGGAGATGGTATAGTGGAAGTTGTGGCGGCACATTGGTAGGAACAGGTGCTACGTTAAATGTAACAGTAAATGCCACTACTACTTACTTTGTAAGGGCCGAGGGAACCTGTAACACCACCACTTGTGCAAGTGTAACTGTAACCGTAAATACACAGCCAACTATAAGCATAACAGCATCAGCTACCACCCTGCAACCAGGCCAGACAGTAACACTTACTGCAGCAGTTACACCAACTGCAGGCAATACCATTATTTGGTACAGAGATGGCGTTGTGATACCGGGAGCAAGTGGCTTAACGCTGGTAGTAGGTCCTGATGGAGTGGTGGGTACTTATACTGCCAGGGCAACAACAGTCTCAGGTTGTACAGCCTTATCCAATGCGGTAACTATTAATGCTACACCTTCAGACAAGTTGTGGATATATCCAAATCC
This sequence comes from uncultured Chitinophagaceae bacterium, assembly GCA_963715585.1. Classification (GTDB taxonomy): domain Bacteria; phylum Bacteroidota; class Bacteroidia; order Chitinophagales; family Chitinophagaceae; genus Ferruginibacter. Next base: position 4,386,190 of record OY970254.1, read on the forward strand.
AAATGCCGGAAGATTCCAGGTAAGGTACTACACCAATGCAAACCAATTAGGTTTCAACAGGGTGTTGAGGATCTATAATCAACTTGGACAGGTAGTGTATGAACATGCTTTTGTTATAAGCGGAGCTTATGGCAGAATGGATGTTGATCTCTCTCTTGCACCTTCGGGAACTTACGAAATAAAAGTTCTTGATGCCTTTAAAAAAGTACAACTGGCAATCGGAAGGGTTGTTATAGCCCGATAAGAGATTGTCTGATAAATAATGAAGCCGCTCCGTTAATCGGGGCGGCTTTTATTATTACAGTAATTACTGAAAATAAAAACGTAGAATTTTTAAGAAAATAGCTAATTTTAAGTCCATCTTTTTGAAAAAAACAATTGCCATATCTTTTTTACTACTACTGTTCTTTAGTCAAATGGGCTATTGTTTTTTTTATATGTTTCAGCAGTACCAGATTAAGGAAGCTGTTAAACATGAATTACTGGCAAAACTCCCCGAATCTTTGTTGGAAATAATAGATGCAAATGCCCATAAAAATGATATTGAATGGGAAGAAGAACGAGAATTTTACCTACACGGCCAAATGTATGATGTAGTTTTTATTAAAATAATTAACGGTAAAAAACTGATCTATTGCCTCAATGACAGTAAAGAAGAAGACCTTTTAAAACGCTTTGCCGATGCGGTGAATTCGGGCAACGAGCAAAACAGCACCAGCAAACATGGCTACCATATTAAATTCCAGTCATCTGATTATGTAATTCTGAGTCAGTATACAATAAAAATAAATGAACCTGTGTTAGTGAAGTACATTAATCATACGGTTACATTGATCACCAATATTACAGAAGTATTTACACCGCCCCCGGATTTAATATAAAAAAACAAAACATGATTTTTATGAAAAAATTCTGCAATTTATGGATTGCCTTTTACCTGGTAGTTGCAACAGCAACCAGTATGACCCTTTTTACCGGATGCCATGGAAACAAGGCCGGAGAGGAAATGGAAGAAGAGAATGACATGTATGATGGCCCTGATAAGGCAATTGAATTTGAAATTGAGCGTACCAGGGATCTCTCCACCGGAAAGGTTCCATCGGGGAAGCTATGGGAAGCAATGCTACAAACCGAGCAGTCTAAAAATTCGTCATCGAACTTTACATCGGCTTTGAGCTGGATTGAAAGGGGGCCTGATGGAGATTTTACCGTAGGTGGTAATCCCCGTGCCCCTGGTGCACAAACCGGCGGCAGGATCAGGGGTTGTATGATTGATTCGCTTGATGCAACGCATAACACCGTTTGGGTGGGTGGCGTTGACGGAGGTTTATGGAAAACAACCAATATAAATGCCAGTCCTGCCAACTGGACCTTAGTTAATGATTTTTTAGCTAACCTGGCGGTATCTGCCATTTGCCAGGACCCCAGACCTGGCTTTCAGAATATTATGTATTTCTGTACAGGCGAATCATTTTCCAATGCTGATGCCGTGAGAGGTATTGGTGTTTTTAAAAGTATTGATGCCGGTGTTACCTGGAATTTGCTTCCAAGTTCCACTGCTTTTATAAATGGAACCAGGATAGTCTGCGATTACCAGGGAAATATTTATGTAGGTACACGCAATACAGGTTTGGTACGCTCAACAGATGGTGGTACCACCTGGACAACCATTACACCAGCAGGTATTGGGACCAGCGTTTGTGATCTCGAGATCAGTTCAACCTCTGGCCCTGCAAGATTACACGTTGCAACCGGTATCTTCAGTGCTTCGGGTTACAGTTATACCGATATACCTGCAACAGTTACCTCAGGCTCAGGATGGACTGCGGCAACAACGCCTTACACAACTTTTAACCAAAGAACAGAACTGGGTATAAGCGGTAATAATTTATATGCCTGTCCTGATAATGGAAGCCACCAGGTACCTACGATTTGGAGATCAACTGACGGAGGAGCCAACTGGACAGCTACTACAGCCCCACCTTCCGGTAGCTGGGCAAGTGGCCAGGGCTGGTATTCCCTATCATGTGGCATTAATCCTTCTAACCCCAACGAAGTTATTGTTGGGGGGTTAGATACCTGGAAATCTACCAATGGTGGAAATTCCTGGACGCAGCTTTCGGGCTGGGCAAGCGGCGCCGCCAACTTCTACGTTCATGCTGATCAGCACAATATACAATGGTGGGATGGTGGCAGCAAACTGGTGTTTACCAATGATGGTGGCGTTTGGTTTTCAACAGATGGTGGTACAACAAAAACTGATAGAAATAAAGGCCTGCGCCTGAAACAATTCTATTCTGTAGCCATTCATCCTACAAAGCCAAATTACTTTATTGCCGGTGCACAGGATAATGGAATGCATCGTCTTGATCACCCCGGTTTAGACAGCTCTGCCGAGGTTGTAGGCGGAGATGGATGTTATGCTGCCATTGATCAAAGCAATGGTAATTTCCAGTTTGGATCTTATGTGTACAATGTTTATCGCCGAAGTACCAATGGAGGGTTAAACTGGACAACACCAATAAATAATCAAAGCACAGGCAGGTTTGTTAACCCCTGGGATTATGACAATAATAACTTCAAGATATACGCCTGCAATAACGCAGGTACATTCCTTCGCTGGAACGATCCCAGGACCGGAGCTTCCACTGATGTGGTTTCTGTAAGTTCTTTTTCGGGCCAGAATGTTTCCGCAGTGCATGTATCACCATACACTGCCAACAGGGTTTACTTTGGAACCGGTAATGGTACTATTGCACAAATTGATAATGCCGATGTGGGAACATCCATTGCCGGCACAGCTATCAACACCGGTGCCGGTATGCCAGGCGGTTATGTTAACTGCATAGTTACGGGCTCTGATGATCAACATTTAATAGCATGTTTTACCAATTATGGAGTTCAAAATATATGGGTGACAACAAATGGCGGTACCAATTGGACGGCTATTGATGGTAACCTGCCCGATATGCCGGTAAGATGGGCATTGTTTCATCCTGATAGCGATACCAAGGCTTTTATAGCAACCGAAACCGGTGTTTGGGAAACTGATTTAATTAACGGTGCTGCTACTGTGTGGACCGCCAACAATACTTTTCCTACTGTAAGAACAGATATGATTAAATACCGTGCCGGCGACAGAACCATAGCAGCAGGAACGCATGGCCGTGGTATCTGGACGGCAACGGTATCCAATGTAACCTGTACGCCGGTATCCGTAACAACCAATCCGGCCAACTCAACCATTTGTGCCGGTAACAATACCACATTTACTGTTGTTGCAGCGGGTACATCGCCAAGCTATCAATGGCAGTTGAGTACAACAGGCGCCGGCGGCCCATGGAATCCTATTGCAAACGGAGGAGTTTACAGCAACGCAACTACCGCAAGTTTAACCATTACAGGTGCAACCATTGGCATGAATACGAATCAATACCGGTGTGTGGTAACAGGTATCTGCGCACCTTTAACAGCAACATCCAGCCCGGCTATTTTAACTGTTAACGCCGCTACGGTGGTTACCGGCCAACCGGCCAATAGTATTATTTGTGGCGGGTCCAATACATCCTTTAGTGTAACAGCAACAGGCTCATCAGTAACTTACCAATGGCAGGTAAGTACAAACGGAGGAGGCAGTTACAGCAACCTTACCAATGTGGCACCGTATTCAAATGTTACTGCGGCAACAATGAATATTACCGGAGCAACAGCCGGAATGGATGGCTATCTGTATCGATGTGTGATCGGCAGTTCCTGTACGCCAATCAATTCAACTGCAGCTTTATTGACTGTAAATTCCGGCCCTGCCGTAACCAGCCAACCGGCAAATAGTGCTGTTTGTGCAGGAAATGCAGCAACCTTTATTGTGGCAGCATCTGGCGGCGGTTTAACCTACCAGTGGCAGGAAAGTACAACGGGTGCAGGTGGCCCCTGGAACAATTTATCAAATGTGGCTCCTTACTCAAATGTTACAACGCCAACATTAACCATCAATCCTACGGTAGTTGGTATGAACAATTATCAATATCGTTGTGTTGTGACCGGAGCTTGTCCTTCGCCGGTAAACTCAAATCCGGCCCTGCTAACTGTAGGAACTGCATTAATTATCACATCGCAACCGGCATCGCAAACAGTTTGTGCCGGTTCCAATACCAGTTTTGGGGTAACTATCAGTGGTACGGTTAATACATACCAGTGGCAGGAAAGCACCAATGGCGGCGGAACCTGGAATAATATTACCAACGGTGGTGTTTATAGTGGAGCAACTGCAGCAACCTTAAACCTTACGGGTGTAACAGCTGGGATGAACACCAACCAATACCGCTGTGTTGTAACGGGTAGTTGCCCGGCCATTAATTCCAATGCAGCTATATTAACAGTTAACACAGCACCGGTAGTTACCGCCCAACCCGGTAATTCAACTGTGTATACGGGTAGCTCTGCAATTTTTAATATTACAGCAACCGGTACAAACCTTACCTACCAGTGGCAGGTAAGCCCCGGCGGATGTGCCGGCACGTGGACCAATGTTCCAAATGTAGCTCCTTATACAGGGGCTGCCACACCTACATTAGTAATTAATCCAGCCACCACAGCTCTGAATGGAAACGGATACCGTTGCGTGGTAAACGGAACCTGTGCACCAACTGCCAACTCCAATTGCGGTATATTAACCGTAAATGTTCCGGTAACGATTACTTCACAACCTTCGGCATCAACCTTGTGTGCTGGTGCACAAACCAGCTTTACTGTTGGCGTAGCAGGAACAACGCCAACTTACCAATGGCAGGAAAGCACGAATGGTGGCGGAACCTGGAATAATATCACCAATGGCGGGGTTTATTCAGGCGCAACTACGGCTATTTTAACACTTACAGGTGTAACAGCCGGTATGACGGGATATCAATACCGTGCAGTTGTTAATGGTGCTCCTCCGGGCGGATCGGCTACTTCCAATCCAGCTGTCCTTACTGTAAATACTGCTCCGGCGATAACCACACAACCAGTTGCAGGTACAACCATTTGTGCTGGACAAAATACAGCTTACAGTGTTACAGCTAATGGTACAGCACTTACCTACCAATGGCAGGTAAGTACTGATGGTGGTGCTAATTATAGCAACCTGGCAAATGGAGGTTTTTACTCGGGAGTTACAACTGCTACATTAAACATAACAGCAGCTACAGTTGCTTTGAGTACCAATCGCTACCGTTGTGTGATCAGTGGCACCTGCGTACCTGCAGCCACCAGTACGGCAGCTATATTAACCGTTAATACAGCTATTACAGTCACTACACCACCAGCTGCTACAACTATTTGTGCAACCGGTACAACCAGTTTCTCTATTGTTGTTGCAGGTACTTCACCAACCTACCAATGGCAGGAAAGCACCAATGCTGGCGGAACCTGGAATAACATTACAAACGGCGGTGTTTACAGCGGAGCTACCAGCACCACGCTAACCTTAACCGGCGTTACTCCGGCAATGAACGGTTATTTATACAGGGCTGTTGTTAACGGAACTGCTGCCTGCGGAGCAATAAACTCAGGTGCTGCAGCTTTAACGGTTAGTGCACAGCCTGCCGTTTCATTGTCTGCATTGCCTTACACTAAATTGTTACCGGGTAAAACCACTACCATTACAGCAACTGTTACTCCTGCCGCAGGATTTACTACAACCTGGACCTGGAATACAACACCAATTACAGTAATAGGAAATGCATATACGGTTGATGTTAATCACCTGGGAACTTATACAGTAGTTGCTACAATCGGTTCTTGTATCTCGGTTCCGGCATCCATTACCATATTGGATTCTGTAAGCAGTAAACTGTGGATCTATCCAAGCCCCAATGACGGCAGGTTCACTATTTCTTATTACAGTCCGGGCGCATCTGCCAGTAACAAAACAACTCAGAACATAAGTATTTATGCTTCTGATGGTAAGCTGGTTTTAAACAAATCGTATGACGTTACCCAGCCATACCAATTACACCAAATAGACCTGCGTAAAGTTGGCGGCGGTGTTTATTATGTTGTACTGAGTTTGGCAAATGGAGATAAAATAAAAACAGGAGAGGTTATTATAAGATAAGTTCAGCCTATCTATAAAATTTATCCCGCCAGGTTAATTTCCTGGCGGGATTTTTTTCAGAACAGCATTTATAATTACATTGAATATCCAAACCGGCCGGTTTGGATATTATTTATTCAATTGATAAAAAAATAAATTTATAATAAAGAACAAGTTTAACTATATTTGACTCATCTAACATTATATACTTATGAGAAAAATTTACCTGTTTTTCATCTCGCTAACACTTTTATTTACTGCCAACGCTCAGGTTACTGACAACCTTTTAGCGCAACAATTGGTAGTTAAAAATGCTGATTCCATTGGGTTTTCAAAAAATGATCTGGGCAATTATGTTGTCAGCGGTTCATATTTTAATGAAACTGGTGGTACGCAAATGGTTTATCTTAACCAGACCTACAAAGGCCTTCCAGTTTACAATCAAATGATTGTATTGGCTTTTAAAGGTGGTAAATTAATTTCCAAAGCAGGAAATTTTCTTGCCAATATGGAAAGTCTTACCAGCGGAGCTGCAGCAACACCAACAGTTGCTCCTGCTGATGCGGTTCGTACCTCCATTTCAGATGCAAAAGTTGCTATGCCAGCTTTGGTAACAGCACTCAACACACTGGAAAACGGAAGAAAATACAATTTTGGCAAATTGAATATTGCTGCCGAAAATGTAACTGCCGAATTGATGTGGGTTCCGGTAGATGATGGTAAAAATATTACTGCTGTTAAACTTGCCTGGCAGGTTCAGCTTTATCTTGATAAAAATGCAGATTACCTGCATGTCAGGGTTGATGCAAAAAACAATACGATTGTTAACAAAAACAGCCTTACTGTTTCTGAAAATTTTGATCAATTCAATATAACCAATTTGCCTGCTTTTATGAAAGCAGCAAATACAACACAGCAAAAAGCATTTACTAACGCAGGCCTTGTTTCTGAAAATGCTCAGAAAAATGCTTCACAGAGCCCGAGTTTGGTAGCTACTGCAAATTATACAGTAATTCCTTATCCGGCAGAAAGTCCGATACATCCTGGTGGCGCAGCTGCTGTACGTACCAATCCATGGACGTTGGCAGGTGGTAATGCCGTTTCTTTAGGATGGCATAATGATGGAACAGCCGACTACACAACTTCCCGTGGAAATAATGTATATGCTCAGGAAGACAGGGATAATAACAATGCAACTTTTGGTTTAACTGCCAGTTCCACAACTACGCCAGACCCGTTAAATTTTACTTATGCCGGTCAGCCGAATTACACAGTTGCGCCAATAACTGCTGGTTTTCAGCAGTTCGCACTTACCAATCTGTTTTACTGGAATAACCTTGTTCATGATCTTACTTACAATTTCGGATTTACTGAACCTGCAGGTAATTTTCAAAATGATAACCAGGGAAGAGGTGGTGCAGGAGTTGATTATGTAATTGCTGATGGCCAGGATGCAGGAGGTACAAATAATGCAAATATGTCTACCCCGGCTGATGGTGCAAGACCCAGAATGCAGATGTATTTATGGGATCCGGTTAGGTCAGTTACAACAATGACAGTTAACACACCTCCTGTAATTGCAGGTTCTTATACTGCAGTAGAAGGAGCATTCAGTCCAGCAAATCTGCTGGCAAATGTTGGACCCAGAACAGCCCAGGTGGTATATTATAATGATGTTTCGGCTTCTACTCACGAAGCTTGTGTTACACCCTCAAACGGAGCAGCACTTACTGGTAAAATTGCCCTGATAAACAGAGGTAACTGTAATTTTACAGTAAAAGTAAAAAATGCACAGGATGCCGGTGCTATTGCTGTTATTATGGTGAATAATGCACCTGGTGCCCCTGTTGTTATGGGTGGCGGACCAGATGCTACAATTATCATCCCTGCGGTAATGGTTTCAGATGTTGATGGAGCATTAATTGCTGCTCAACTGGCCAATAATGTAAATGTTACCTTGTCAGGCACAGCGGCAGGTACTTTACAGTTAGATGGCGATATAGATAATGGTATCATAGCACATGAATTTTTCCACGGAGTAAGCAACCGTTTAACAGGTGGTCCTGCGAACGTTAGTTGTTTAGGTAATTCAGAACAGGCAGGAGAAGGATGGAGCGATTACATGGCCTTAATGATTACTACAAACTGGGCTACTGCTACGAACGGAGACGGATTTAACATAAAAAGGCCCATTGGTAACTACGCTTTTGGTTATCCAACAACAGGTCCTGGTATACGTCAGTACCCTTACAGTACCAATATGGCTGTAAATCCATTAACCTATAATGACCTGCCAACTGCGGTAATTCCACATGGTGTAGGAACTGTATTTTGTACTGCATTATGGGAAATGACATGGCAGCTTATTCAAACTGCAGGTATCAGTCCAAACATTTTCAATGCATCTGGCACAGGCGGTAATGTGATTGCATTTAAACTTGTAATGGAAGGTTTAAAATTACAACCTTGCTCACCAGGTTTCTTAAATGCCAGAGATGCAATTTTACAGGCTGATGTAAACCTTTACGGAGGAGCACACACCTGCGCTATATGGACAGCTTTTGCAAAAAGAGGAATGGGATTCAGTGCGGTACAGGGAAGTTCTAACAACAATGGCGACCAAACACCAGCTTTCAACTTACCTGCTGCTTGTGCAACAGCAACAGCACCATTAGTAACTATCAATCAGGCTGCAGCGCAACCTGATCCTACAACTTTATCACCCATTAACTTTACGGTGGTATTTGATCAAGCTGTAACGGGTTTTGCAACTGGTGATGTTACTTTAAGTGGCACAGCAGGTGCAACATCAGCTGTAGTTACTGGTAGTGGTGCAAACTATAATGTTTCAGTTAGCGGTATGATAAATTGCGGAACAGTAATAGCTACTATTCCTGCCGGTGTTTGTCAGAATGCTTCGGCTCAAACCAATCTAGCATCAACCAGTACCGATAACACGGTTACTTTTAATCTAGCTGCTCCAAACGTAACTATTAACCAGGCTGCTGCACAGCCTGATCCTACAGGAGCAACTCCAATAACTTTCACAGTTGTGTTCGATCAGGCAGTAACCGGCTTTGCAACCGGCGATGTTACTTTAAGTGGAACTGCCGGTGCTAACTCAGCTGTAGTTTCAGGTGGTCCGACTACTTATACTATAACTGTATCAGGTATGACAGGAAGCGGAACCGTAATACCTACTATTGCGGCCGGTGTTTGTCAGAATGCCTGTGCACAAAATAACACAGCATCGACCAGTACAGATAACTCAGTTACCTATAATGCCCCTGCAACCTGTACCAGTGTTGACCCTGTTCCAAACCAAACGGTTTGTAGCGGTGCATCAACTGCGGCGGTAAACTTTACCAGTCCAACACCAGGTACAACATTCAGTTGGGTAAATAATACAACATCAATAGGATTGGGAGCCAGTGGTACCGGTAACATACCAAGCTTTGTTGCAACCAATGCAACAGCGGTACCAGTTACTGCCACTATAACAGTAACCCCAACTTTAACTTTAGTTACTCCAACAACAACAACATTTAACTTCACTGGTGGTGCACAAACATTTACAGTGCCTGCAGGTGTAAGCTCAATAAATTTCACAGCCCTTGGAGCAGAAGGTGGTAGTGGTGCAACCGGTACCAATAACGGTGGTACCGTAGCAGGTGGTGCCGGAGGAAAAGGCTCAAGAGCAACAGGTACGCTGGCGGTAACACCCGGCCAGGTACTAACTATATTTGTAGGTGGAGCCGGTGGCACCCCTACAGCAGGATTTAACGGCGGTGGTGCAGGCGGTAATGCCAATGCCGGCGGCGGTGGCGGAGCCAGTGATGTAAGATTCCCTGGAGCTGCAACAGCAGATCGTATACTAACAGCTGCCGGTGGCGGCGGTGGTGGCCGAGGTGGTTGCGAAGGCATCTTAGGTGCACCGGGTGCTGGTGGAGCAGGTGGTAATGGAGATGGCAACGGTTCAAACGGAGCCAATTCCGGCACATTTGGTGGTGGTTTTGCCGGTGGCGGATTTGGTGCCATAAGCACAGCTGCAGGTCTTGAAGGTATTGGCTGCGGAGGTTTCTTAGGAGCTCCTGGTTTAGCAGGTTCTGGACCCGCAGGCGGTAATGGCGGAGCAGGTCAAGCTTGCTGCTGCTTTAGCTTCGGTAGCGTTCCCGGCGGCGGCGGTGGTGGTGGCGGTCAACTTGGCGGCGGTGGCGGCGGTGGCGGTTCTGCAGGAACTGTAGCTTGCCAGGGTAACGACAAAGGAGCCGGCGGCGGTGGAGCTGGTGGTTTATCATACACAGGCGGAGTAAATGCTGGTGTAATTACTACCAATATTCAATCGGGTAACGGACAGGTTGTTTTAAACTATAACGTAACTACTACCTGTACTGGTCCTACCATTGGCTTTACTATCACAGTTAATCCAACGCCTTCAGTAAATGCAATACCAAACCAGGTAGTTTGCCAGAATGCACCAACAGCTCCTGTAAACTTTACAGGAACACCTGTGGGAGCGGTATTCCAGTGGACAAACAATACACCTGCTATTGGCCTTGCAGCAGCAGGCACAGGTAATATACCTTCATTTATTGCGCAAAACCCGGGTACTACCCCATTGGTAGCTACTATTACAGTTACCCCGGTAACAGGTCTTGCAACACCGATTGTAACAACATTTAATTTCACAGGTGCAGTACAAACATATACTGTACCAGCAGGAGTAACATCAATAAATCTTAAATCATGGGGAGCACAGGGTAACAACAATGCCGGTGGTATTGTAGGTGGTCTTGGCGGATATGCCGAAGGCAACCTTGCCGTAACACCCGGACAGGTATTAAACGTATATGTAGGTGGCGGTGCTACCACATCAATAAATGGCGGCTATAATGGCGGCGGTGCAGCAGGTGTAAATGCCGGTTGTGCAGCAGCCCAGGGCGGCGGTGGCGGTGGAGCCAGTGATGTAAGGATAGCTCCTTATGCTCTGGCAAACCGTGTGATTGTTGGCGCCGGTGGCGGTGGAGCAGGCGGTAACCGTACTGCAGGCTGCGGACGTGGATCTGGCGGTGGCGGTGGCGGTGGATTATATGGTGGTGGTGGTGGTGCCGGATGGCCAGGTGTACCAGGCTCAGAAGGCCCTGTACCAACAGGTGGTACTCAGGTAGCCGGTGGTGCAGCAGGTGTAACCACCTGGACAGGTGGCGGCCCGACAAACGGATTCCCCGGCGTATTAGCAGTTGGCGGAGCCGGTGGTATTGAAGTAGCCAGTGGTCAGGGAACTCCAACCGGACCAGGTGAAAGAGGTGGTATTGGTGGTGGTTTAACCGGAGGTTCTGGTTTATATAATAATGCCAATAACTGGAATGGCCAGAGTGGAGCCGGTGGTTCTTCTTATATAGGTGGTGTTACCGGTGGTCTTACCACAGCGGGTCTGCGTACAGGTGCCGGTCAGGTTCAGATCACCTACACTCCAGTAAGTGCTGCAACCTGTTTTGGTGCGGCACGTACATTCACTATCACAGTTAATCCTAATGCTAATCTGATCATTGTAGCTGATCCTGGAACAACACTTTGCGAAGGAGATCCTACTTTGTTAACAGTTTATGATGCAGGTGCTGCAACTGCCCCTGGTACATTATATACTCAGGGAACAGGTACACCAGCCAATGGTTCACCATCACAGGTGTTTGAGCCAGCCAATGCAGCGTTCAGCTCACAGGGTGCAGACGACTTTACCATACCAGCGGGTGGTTTATGGACTATAACCCAGGTAACAGCCAATGGTATCGGTGCAGGAACTCCAACATCAGTAAATGTATTTTTCTACAGTAATGCCGGTACTAATCTACCGGGTGCAGCTATAGCATCATTTACTAACATAACCACCTTTGTAAAGGTTGGTGCTAACTATACCGTTACCCTACCATCTTCGGTAAGCTTAGGTGCAGGCACATACTGGATGTCGTTCCAGGTAAATATGAGTTTTGCAACAGGTGGTCAGTGGTTTTGGGGTAATTTTGGAACGACCAATGTTGGTAATCAATACGCCTGGCAGAATCCAGGAGGTGGTTTTGCCACACCTTGTACAACATGGGGCTATGGAGCTACAGGTTGTCTTGTAGGTGGTACCAACCGCAATAATATGTTCTCAATTATTGGTACTAATGTAGGCCTTGGCCCACAATCAACAGGTACTTTCTTATGGAGCCCTGCAGCCGGTTTAAGTTCAACAACTTCAAACCCTGTAGCAGCTTCACCAATGAATACAACAACTTACACCGTAGTACGTACTACAGGTGCAGGTTGCCAGGCTTCGGCACAGGTAACAATAACAGTTAACAAGCGTCCGGTAGTTACAACACAACCTGCCAACCAGGTAAGATGTGTGGGTAATACGGCCACCTTTACAATAGGTGCTACCGGAACCGGCCTTATCTATCAGTGGCAGGTAAGTACAGCAGGTTGTGCCGGTCCATGGACGAACCTGACCAATATTGCTCCTTACTCAAACGTAACTACCCCAACACTTACCGTTAATCCGGTAACACAGTTGATGAGTGGTTATGCATACCGTTGCGTAGTAACCGGTACTTGTGCTCCGTGGACTCCACCAACCAACGTATCCAACTGTGCAACTTTAACAGTGAATGCTAATCCTAATATCAGTATTAATCCAGTGGGTCCTGTATGTGGTGGTGTAGCGGGCATTAATGGTACAGCATTAACGGTAGTTGCGGGAGCTCCGCCAATACCTGGAAACGTTACTGTAAATTCAGGTACGATCAATGTTCCGATTCCTGATGGAACCAACGTAGCAGCGACTTCAAATCTTACCATTGCAGGTGTACCGGTTAATGCTACCATTACCGAGATCAAGGTAAATATGAACATCAACCATACCTGGGTAGGTGATGTGAATGTAAACCTGAGAGCACCTAACAATACTATCCTTAACCTGGTATCAAGATTAGATGGTGGTACAGGCGGTAATGCTACCGATAACTTTACCAATACAGCCTTCAGTTCACTGGGTGGTTCAACCATCAGTGGATTTGCGGCACCACGTACCGGTACGTTTGCAGCAGAAGCCCGTGCGGGTACTGGCCCGATCGGTTTTGTACAAACAGTTACTTCATGGGGAGCTGGTGGTCTTGTGCCAGCAGCAACCAATGCCAATGGTTTATGGACCCTGGCCATGGGTGATGCGGTTGGTACTGATGTGGGTGCATTAACCAACTGGTCTATCAGCATTGATTACACTACACCGGGCAGCGGTACGCAGGTACTCTCCTATGTATGGTCTCCGCTTGCCGGATTGTATACTTTGCCAAATGCTACCGGTGCTTATACAGGTACCAACCTTACTACCGTGTACGCAGCACCAACTGCACAAACAACTTACACTGTAAGGGCTACCGATGTGGCTACAGGATGTTTCACCGATGCAAGTGTATTGGTGAATTACACTCCACCTGCACCAACGATAACACCAAGTTCTGTTACAATGTGTCTGGGAGATCCTGCTGTTAAGCTGAAGGCTTCTTCTTCATCTTCAGCTTCTGCCACCTTTAATTCAGGTACATTGGCTCTTGCTATTCCTGATGGCCCTGCAACATGGCCGCAAACTTTATTCCCTGGAGTAAGTACACCAAATCTTGCGGTTTCAGGTATTCCTGCAGGTGCAACCATTACTGGCATGAGTGTTAAGTTGAATTTAACACACACTTACATTGCAGATATGGTAATTGTTTTAAAAGCACCTAATGGAAATGTGTTTAACCTGGATGCTGTTATTAACAGGACAGGTGGAGCCGGTGCTAATTTTGTAAACACTGTTATCAGTTCAGCCGGTACAACCCTGCTTAGTGCAGGAGCACCTCCGTATACGGGTACATTTGCCCCTGATGCAGCCGGTGCAACATTTGTTGCAGCAGGATTTACTTTCCCTGGTGGACCTACATCACCTGCCGGTTACATACCAACAACAGGAACTTTCAGTGGCCTTTATTCAGTGCCTAATGGTAACTATACCCTTGGAATATATGACTGGGGTGCAGGCGATCTGGGAACATTAACAAACTGGGAATTAACGATCAATTATACACTGGGCGTACCAGCTTCACCAGCGGTATGGAGCCCTGCGGCTGGATTATTCTCCAATGCAGGAGGTACCATTCCATATGTTGCCGGAACTCCTGTGGATTCAGTATGGGCAGCACCAACAACGATTGGAGCAAATCCTTACACAGCTACAGTAAATAATATGCTTAGCATAGCAGGAACTGTTACAACGCCAATGGCTGGCGGTAACGGTAACAACCTGGTAGCGTTTAATGTTAAGAACAACAACAGTTATGCTGTAACCTTGTCTGCTATAGCCAGTAATGCCTTTGGTTCTGGTGCTGTAGTGTCAAGAGCATTCTTTAAACCATCAGCCATTGCGGGTAACCCCGGTGCCATCAGTGCAGCCAATGGCTGGAACCAGTTTGGTACGGCAAATAATACTGTGGTAGCTAATACCTTAAATCCGCTGATGAGTGGTTTAACACTGGTGATACCATCAGGTGCCACTTATGGCATTGCGGTAGATATGACGGGAGCAACTTTCCCTGCTTATACTAATGGAGCAGCAACTACGGTTACTTATTCCAATGCAGGTTGTGATATCATAACCGGTGGTAATGTAGGATGGGGTGGCCCTGCTGCTCCTGGTTCAACAGTAAACAACCCAAGGAACTTTAACGGTAGCGTAACCTTCCTGGGCAGTGGCCCTGGTACCTGTCAATCACCTTCAAGAACAGTGATTGTAACGGTAAACCAGCCAACAGTACTGAATGCCAATATACCAGCCAATCAGACCATCTGTACCGATAAGGTAGCAACCTTTACTGCAGCAGTTGTAACTGGTACCGGCCCTCACAGCTATCAGTGGCAGGTGAGTGTTGCTAACGGACCATTTACAAATATTGCCAATGGCGGTGTTTACAGTGGAGCTACTACAGCAACCTTAACCATTACAGCGCCTCCGGTAAGCATGAGTGGTAACCGTTACCAGGCAATTGTAACCGGTGCTGCACCATGTGCTGCACAAACATCAAGAATTGCTACACTTACCGTTAACCCATTACCGGTTATCGTGATCAGTGCTGCACCTTATACCAGTTTATTACCTGGTTTACAAACTACACTGTCATCAACAGTTACACCAAACCCAGTTACAACCTATAGCTGGATACGTAACGGAACAGTGTTAACCAACCCTTCATTGGGCGTGGTTAGTGGTATAGGCACTGGTAGCCTGAAACTTGATGTAGATGGCCAGGGTGATTATCAATTGAGGGTGACTGATGTTAATGGATGTACCAATATATCCAACACGATCACCATCAAAGATTCAGCAAGCGGTAAGTGCTTTATCTATCCAAACCCAACCAGTGGTGTATTCCAGGTTAGGTATTACAGTGTAGCAGGCAACGTGTTGCCAAGAACATTAACTATCTATGATGCTAAAGGAGATAGGGTGTACACTAAATACTATGCTATTGGAAGACCATACGACAGGATGGATGTTGATATGAGAGCTTATGGAAAAGGACTCTACTGGGTTGAAATTGGTGACCTGAATGGTAACCGTTTGACTGTATGCAGAGTGGTGATACAATAATAAATAACTAATCAGTTATACAATCCTCTCCGGGTAAAACCGGAGAGGATTTTTTTATGTCATTATCAGCCGGTTGAACCGGGTATTATTATTGAGCAGGATGGGCTAAGCAGCCTCTTACCCTGGAGTAAACATGAAGTCACCATATAGTTGCTATTAAGTTACCATGAAGCAGATCTTCTATAAGTCTTCTATAACTCTACTATATGTCTTGTATAAGTACCCCAAAACTGAATACAAATTTCATATATAGTATATTTGATAATAAATTTTGACTTATGGTAAAGAGGAAAAAAGTGCCACGCAAGCCGCCACACAATCCGAACCCCGAAATATATGTACAGGTAAAAACAAAAGAAGGTTGGATTACCAGGCGTAAGCGGGGAACTGTAAACGGGGCTGCATTAAACCATAGTTTTTCGGCAAACGTATCCGTTACAAAAATGGTGAGCCCGGCAAATAAACGGATAAGAGAAAAGATGGAGGAGTTTACCAGGGTGCTTGCTACCGGAAGGCTCCATGCCCGGCTTAACAAGATTCTTATACCAGCCTATAAGAAAGAGAGCGTATTCAATTTTTCGCAATTAAAAGGATTTGAGTTCCAGGAAGAATATCCGCTTGAAAAGATATTGCTGACAAACTATAAAATACAAAGGATTAATAATTCTATTGAGATACAAATACCTGTTGATGAAAATGCTGTACGGAAATATAACAGGCTTGTGACCCATTTTTATTTTGAAGCGATATTGCTTTATGGAGATGCATTATCCGATGGATTGCTGGAAGCGGAATATGTTTTATCAAAGCCCTATGATTTTATGGATACCATAACAGACAATTGCAAACTGGTTTTACCATTGCCAAAAAAAGAAGAACCGTGGATGTTGATGCTTAAAGTGAGTTGCCTGGAAGGAAATGAAATGGCGGCTCATCCGAAGCATTACGGAATGAAGGTGGTGGAAGTGGGCGGGTGAAGACATTGGATTGTTGATGAGCAGGTATAATTTACTTACACCACCAGTTATCGTCATTATCTTCCTCTATATCACCAATACCATAACTGTATGGTTTTCCGTTTTCGTCATCGTAAGCCGCATCTAAATGATAGGGATAATATTTCATCCAATCATTTCCATGCTTTTTTTTAAGGTAACCTGTTTCTATTTCCAGTTCCCTTGCTCTTTCTTCTTCAGGAGTTAACTCTTCGTCAATAAAATCCGAAAACAAATGAGCATAAAAAGCACACTGGCAATATTGCCCCAGACTACAGGTATTATGTTGTGTACCTGCTTTACACATAGCAAAAAAGCCGGGATGCCATTGCTTTATTCTTGCCAGCTGATTAAAATTATGACGGATGGTTTGATACTGTATATTTTCGGGCACCTGTGTTTGCAATACAAAAGACCAGTTGTATGCATCCAGCATTTTTTTTAGTGCATCCAGTAGTTGGTTTATCTGTTCATTGGTGAGTTTCTCTGCAGGCGGTAACATTTCCTGTGTAATGCCTGTCCATTCCTGCAGGTTGCGAATGGGAGCCGCCAGGTCTTCTTCTTCTTCATCAGAAATCCAGTCATGTAATCGCATTTGCTTTTCAATAAAGGGCAGGCTTATGTTTGCAGCTGCATAGTTAATGTCTGCAAGCAGTTGATTGATGTAATTTTGCATGGCAGTAAAATTGTATTGGGTTTACGGAAAAATGAGTGACCTTTTTTTAAAGGCATGGTTACCGAATTGGAGACCTTTCCGTCAATATATGGGCTTTTTAGGGAGGTCTAGAAATAAAAAACCACCTACAATTTAACTTGTAAGTGATTTTTCAGCTCCCCTTAATGCGGAGAATTGCAACTTTTTAAGAACCTTAATATGTTGAACTTCAAAAAAAATTAGTTGTAGTCCCTGAGTTTGCTTAATTGAGTTATGCACTGAATATTAACAGGGTTAAATACTTATTTCAATACTGATAGATTTTTAATACCTTTTCAAAAGATCTTTGACTTCTGATACTTTTTAACTCAGTTATTAAAGTGTATTCGGTTACACATTCGATCAAATCCTCGCCTTGCGGCGGCTCGGAAATTAAAACAACCAGGGTTGAATTAAGCGTGCAATAAAAGTATGAGTTTGCTTGCAGTATTGTCTTTTGCGGGGCAATATTGTCACAGTACTTCAATTCATAAATCATGAAAAAAGGTAAGTGCAAGAAGGAGCACAAAAGTATCAGAGATACACAAGTAAAGTTCTATTGCAATTTTCCCTGCAATGAACATGGATTATTTGATGAGTTATTTATCCGGATAAAGCATCAGCGAAAGCTGAAAAGTAAACGGAATAAGAAAAAATGGTTAAAAATATTTGACCTTTCTTTCTTACTAAAATACATAACGGGAATAATCAAAGCCATGTTCTAAACCCTGGTTTTTTTATGATTAAGAGTTTGCCAAATTTATATTCATTTCTAAGGTTGCCTGAAAGGGAAATCAATACTATTTCGTCCAACATCAGTAATTATTATTCATTAAAAATAAAGCCCAAGAAAAAATATGGTGATTTTCAAAGAGATGATTTTGGGAATATCAGATTTAGGGAGTTAATGATACCCAGTTATATTTTGAAATCAAGCCAACAAAAAATAGCTCAGTTACTTAATCAGATTTCTCTTCCTGAATACATGTTCGGTTCCATTATTGGGAAAAACAACATTCTGAATGCACGTCAACATTTAAATCATAAGTACTTCCTTACTATTGACCTTAAAAAATTCTTTCCTAATATTAATCATCGCCAGGTCAATACTATGTTTTGTAAAAATGGATTCTCACCTTCGGCTTCAAGAATATTAACCATATTGACAACCTACCAGGCCTCTCTTCCACAGGGAGCTCCGAGCTCACCTATTATTGCTAATCTTGTTTTCCTGCAAACCAGTAATAAATTATCTAAGCTTGCAAAAAATAATGATATAACATTTACTACATTCCTAGATGATTTGACTTTTTCATCAAACAGCTGCTTTAAAAACCTAATACCACAAATAATTGCTATAATTAGGCAGGATAATTTTTATCCGGCTTATGATAAAATTCATTACCGCCAAAATTATTGCGAAATAACAGGATTGTTTGTAAAAGCAAGTGTTTTGGAACTGCCTTATAAAATGACGAAAAAAAGCAAATCAAATTTTTATATTAAATCTTATGAAAGGCAGGTTCAAGAATATGACCTAATTAATTACTGAGTCTGGCTAGATAATCCTTTGAGATATTCATATTGTAGATTTTCCCGAACCGCAGTATTTCCATGGCAAACGGCTAGAAGTAGCTTAAATGAAAAAGAGTTACAGAATATAATTCTATAACTCTTATACTTTTTTGCTCCCCCCGCTGGACTTGAACCAGCGACCCTCTGATTAACAGTCAGATGCTCTAACCAACTGAGCTAGGGAGGAATATTTATTTTCTAACTGAGTCCCGATCTTTATCGGGATCTTGTTTATCTATTTCTCCTTAGTCGAAATGAAAAACTACGACTAGGGAGGAGTAGTCCCTTAACGGGCAGCAAAAATAGGGCTTTTTACCTTTTGCAAAAAAATAAAAGACAATTAATTGACAGTATTTTTTTGAATGCTTACCGTAATAAAAAAAGCCCTGATAATATTTCGGGGCTTTGTGTAGAATGTTGAGCTAAAAACCATTTATAAGAATTGGCTATACTTTACCTGGTTTTATGCAAAATAATTCCTTCTGCTCATCATAGTTCTTCCTCTGCGTTGAATATTCCACAGATCAGCTGTACTGAAAGTTTTAACCTGGCTAAGACCAAGGGCGATGGTTTCATTTACTACAGTGGTTAATTTTTCAGTTTGTTCTTTACTGATTGGAGAGAACTGGTTTGTTGTTTGCTTTTTCATGACTTTTTTTTTAATTATGTTTTAATAGTTGGTTTCTGTTTTACATTTCGGCTTTTTGTTGCTTCGCTTACTTTGATAACACAAAGATAGAAACATTTTAGTACTATGCAAAACAAAGTACTAAGTATGTTTTAGTAATATGCAGTGGTTATTAGCTACAAAATCCTTAAAACCCTTATTGGTATTGCTTATTAAAAAAATAGATGCTGGGAAAGAGGGAATATACCGTTTTGATGAACGGTAAAAATCAGGGATAAATGAAACGGTAATAAACCACTGTTAGGTTTTTTACCGATAATTATGGGGACTGACGGTATGTAAAACAAGCCAAACCGCCGTCAGGGTTTGCAACCGCTGACGGGGTTTGTTACGATATTTATCGGAACTGATGGGTATTAAGTAGGCTTATTTTATAGCTAAATCGCTGGTTTTTCGGTTGTGCAGGCGGCCCAGTTTCATCATAGATAACATGGGCCCAAATACAAAGTTTAAAAACCGGCGGCTATAGCTTTTATATACGGCTTCGCCGGAGAAAATACGAGTTAAATGCCGCTGCATGTGTGGGCCAATATACCGACCTAATGCTGTATCCATGCGATCCTGGCCTACTTTAAAGAGGGTAAAGAGGCTTCCGCTGTACCAGGTATCAACCAGCTTTTGCCAGATGGCTAATTCGTATAATTGATCTTTCTGGTATTTTTTAAAGGCAGCATCGGTACCCATACTGATAGCTTCGGCTGCAGCAAAGGAGCCTTTAATGGCTAAAAACAGGCCCGATGAAAAGATGGGGTCGAGAAAGCCGCCGGCATCGCCGGTTAACAGCCAGTTTTTACCATACATTTTTTGTGAGATAAGTTGGTAATTATTGTACTGCGCTACGCCGGTTTCCCGTTTGGCATTGGCGGTAAATTTTCTGAGGGTTTCATCCGACTTCAGAAAATTATCGTATTGCTCTTCCTTGGTATCGCCAAACTCTTTTAAATGTTTTGGATCAATTACCACGCCTACCGAAATGCGGTCTGGCAGGGGTATCCTCCAGTTCCAGCCTTTTTCCAAACGATGCAGGTGTATATTATATGGTTCAATTTTTTCTGCGCCGCTCAGGTGGGCAAATACGGCAATGTCTTTTCTTTCTCCTTCCTTTGTAGGAATATCAAGCAATCGTGAAATAGTACGTGAGCGCCCGCTGGCATCCACAATCAGGTCGGGTTGCCCCTTAAAAAAATCATTAACTGCAACAAGGGTGTCATCGCTTAATTTAAGTTCGTCTGTATTGCCAACCCGTTCCAGTTTGGCAGCATGGCTGAAAAAAGTAACGCCTTCCTTTACTGCCAGGTCGAAAATGGTCTTATCAAATTTTGTACGGGGTACATTATAGGCATAAGGTGGCAAACCGCCACCACCAAAACTAAAGGGCGATGTAGCTTCTTCATCTTTGTTAACCCAAACAGAAGCACCGGGCTTGTAGGTGCTGTATGTTTTTACTTCATCCTCTACTCCCAATTTGCGTAAATAGGGTATAATGGCCGGCACCAGCGACTCCCCAACAATGATCTCAGGCCTTTTCTCCAGGTGAAAAATGGCTACGGTATATCCTTTTCTTTTTAATAAAGTAGCTAAAGAACAGCCAGACGGGCCGCCGCCAATGATGGCAATAGTTTTGATATTTCTCTTCATAATCTAAAACTACAAATGTAATAAATATAGGTTTTACAATGTCTGATATTAATCAGCCGGTGCCTTAATTTTTTTAAACAAAAAAGCTATCTGAATTTTTACATTCAAATAGCTTTTTTGAATTACAGTTAACTGTAATTATTTATTGCGAACCTGGGAGGCTTAACTGAACAAACCACCTTTCTTCAATTCACGGGTTCCCTGTCCAATTAAAAAACCATTCTGGTAGATCTGTACTGTATAAGCACCTTGTATAAAATTGGTTCCTGGTACAAAAGCAAATTCTACATTCTTCTTTTTGGCTGTTTCCAGGTCAACCGGCATTTTAGCTGTAAAAGGCATGGCTACTTCTTCACGTGTAGTAAAGGTTTCGGCACCAGTATTGATTGCTTTTCCATCGGGGCCTAAAACCACTACATAAACATCTGTTGAACCTGACTGTATAATCCTGTTGTCAACATCAAAACTCACTACAAACTTATCTACACGCTTTGCGGTTGTTGAAACTTTTTCTTTGCCATTACTTTTTATATTGATTGGTGTAATTACAATATTGCTGGCATTTAAGGTAGATGCAATATCTACTTTCTTTTCAAGTGTTTGTTTTACTTCTTTGGTAGCAACAAGATCATTTGTTAAGGTCTCTTTTTCCTGCTTTAAAACAACATTATCGTTTGTAAGCAATTGATTATCCTGTTTCAGCTGTGCAATATCGGCTTCCATTGAAGTGATCTTTTCATTCAAAGATGCTATCAGTGTTTTTGCCCTGCCCAGTTCGGCGGCAGTAGCATTTTTCTTATTTAAAATGCTGCGGATCTCCGATTTTACCTTGGCAATTTCATTGTTCTTTTCTGTTAACTTACCTTCCAGGCTGGTGTTTACGGTACTCATAGAATCGAGCCTGGCAAGTGATGCATCAAAATTTGCCTGCACATCACTTTTTTCATCAGCTACTTTTGCAATGGTTGTTTCCTGTTGCTGAATAGTTTTTGAACTATCATTTTTTGCGTAAACCAAATAACCTGATACGGCTATCAGACCTGCAGCTAAAACGCCTATAACAGCATTTTTGTAGTTTTTGCCCTTTGTTACCTGTGCAGACGGTGTTGGGAAATTTGTTTCAGACATAGTATTTAGATTTTAAAGTTAAAAAATTCGTTTTTTATTTTCCGCTTCCGGAGAACTGAAACATGAAAACCCAAAACCATGCCATAATATTTTTTTGTTTAAAACTTTTATGGCCGCCCGTTGAAACAATTTTCAATACTCATATGTTATTACTCAATTTTTAAAGGTAGATTACATATGTTTTTCTAGTTTTTCATTCCAATTTTAACAAACCGTAAAGCTGATTAATCAGATGCAGGAATTTGATACCATTATAATTGGCTCGGGCGCCGGCGGTTTATCTGCAGCGCTTTGCCTGGCACGTGCAGGGCAAAAAGTGGCTGTAATTGAACAGCATTATGTACCGGGTGGCTGGTGCCATAGTTTTTATATTGATGGCCACCGATACAGTCCCGGGGTGCATTATATAGGCGGCATGGACAAAGGCGAATCTACCTGTAACTTATATGAAGGGCTGGGTATTGCCAACGAACTGGTTTTTTTCAGGATGAACAAAGATGCTTACGAGCATTGCTGGATTGGTGATGAGCGGATTAATATGCCCGCAGGTATAGATAATCTGGTTCATTCATTATCTGAAAGATTTCCGAAAGAAAAAAAAGGGATAAAAAAATATCTCAAACTTGTTAAAACAGTAAGTAAAGAATTATTCCTCATACCCAAAATGAATGGCTTTTGGGATAATATTACCATTGCCTACCGCACCCGTCACCTGGGTAAATACGGTTTGTTCAGGCTAAAAAGGGTAATAGGCTGGCATATAAAAGATCCTTTATTAAAATCTGTACTTAATATACAGTGCGGCGATCATGGCCTGCCTCCTTCCAAAGCAAGTTTTCCTTTTCATTGTGCATTGATGGATCATTATTTTAACGGAGGCTTTTATCCAATGGGTGGCGGGGCTGCCATTGTAAAAGCCATGACCAATGCCATTAAAAGGCACGGCGGCGAAATAAAGACCGGCGAAGCGGTTAAAAAAATATTGCTGCAGGAAGAAGAAAATCTATCGGCGGGAACCCGTAGAAAAGCTGTTGGGGTTGAATTGCAGAACGGTGAGATAATAAAAGCAAAACGGGTTATATCCAATGCCGATCCGGCTGCAACCTATAAAATGGTTGGCCACCAAAACCTGAGTCCTAAGCTGCTTAAGAAACTGGAAGCCACCCGTTACTCGGTTACATCACTCATGTTTTTTATTTCGGTTGATATGGATGTACGTGAGGCCGGGCTTGACTCTGGTAATATCTGGTTTATGCCCGGTGAAGATATGGATGCCATTTATGAGGGCCTCACCAAGGTATCTATACTGGAAACAGATGAGTTTGATTCGCTCTTTATCAGCTGTTCTTCATTAAAAGATCCGTTGAGTTTTAATGGCCGTCATCATACACTTGAAGTGGTTACTTTTATTGACTATGATGGTTTTAAAGCTTTATACACAAACCCGGATGAAACCAGCGAAAGGTATCAGCAAATAAAAGAAAGGCTTAGTGAAAAACTGATGAATACTTTTAAAAGAATTTTACCGGCTGTTCATAAAAATATTATTCACCTGGAAGTAGGTACGCCCATAACCAACGAATATTATATTAATACAACAAAAGGGAATGTTTATGGTACAGAAAAAGGATTTATGCAAACCGGCCCTTTCTCTTACAAAGCCAAAACTGAAATTGAAAACCTGTATATGTGTGGCGCCAGCATTATGAGCCACGGTGTGGCAGGTGCCAGTTACTCAGGCGTAAAAACAGCCGCAGA
The DNA here is from genome assembly GCA_963715585.1 of uncultured Chitinophagaceae bacterium. Classification (GTDB taxonomy): domain Bacteria; phylum Bacteroidota; class Bacteroidia; order Chitinophagales; family Chitinophagaceae; genus Ferruginibacter. The sequence continues at coordinate 4,410,406 of OY970254.1, forward strand.
AATATTGGGTTGCCGGGAAGAAGACCTGATACAGAAAGACGAATCGCAGGCGTTGCGTATTTATGATGCCGAAGACAGCAGCCAGTGGCCCGACTGGATACACCAACGGATGGCTGATAAGAAAAAGCGCCTGGAAAGCAAACTGAGTAATGTGGTTTAAAATACAACAAAACCCATTCCTATAAAGGGTTTCCCTGTTTATTTTATTACTGAATAGATAACTATTCATAAATTGCAAGCTAATAAGCTATACAGTCATCATTGTATAGCTTAATTTTTTAAAAAAATATGCAATGCAGGCCATAAATAAGATACAGCTGAAAAGATTATTACTGCCCGCTTTATTATTATGCTCGCTTTTTGCTGCCGGCAGCAGGGGCGGCGATGAGGATGATAAAAACATTATCATCGAGTATAAAAAACAAAGCTTTTTATTTAAGCAGGATAAAGGCGAGAACCCGGTATTGATAAAAGAAAATTACGTAACCGATTTACGCAGCAGAAGAAGAAGCGGAAACATTACGTATACAGAAATGTATAACGATCATGAATCGATTGATGACGTGGAAGTGAGTGTAAGAAACCGTCCATTCCGCGGCGTGGACATAAAATATGATTACTATTCCATCAAAGACATTTTTTATTCGGATGCCAGGGTTTGTTATTTTAAAATACCATTTGATGAAGTTGGTGTGCCGGCAAAAATAACTTTAAGTAAAACCTATAACGACCCCAGGTATTTTACCAAAGTATATTTTACAGAAGAATATTTTGTACAAAATAAAGTGGTTGAGTTTATTATACCCCGCTGGATGAAATGCGAATTAAAAGAATACAATTTTGGCAGTAACGAGATAAAAAAAGAAACCAGGTACGACCCTAAACTGGATGCAGATATTTACACCTACACCATGCGGGACCTGCCGGCATTTCAATCTGAAAATTACGATCAGGGGATAGCTTTTAATTATCCGCATGTGCTGGTACTTTGCAAAGAAGCCAATACCGACAAAGGCAAACAAACTTATTTTAACACCATTGAAGACCAGTACAAGTGGTGTTACAATATTGTAAAAGATATAAAAGATGATGACGCAGCCTTAAAAGCAAAAGCTGATGAAATTACCAACGGCATAAGCGGCGATGCAAATAAAGTTAAAACAGTGCTTAACTGGGTACACCAAAACATACGCTACATTGCCTACGAGGATGGCATTGCCGCATTTAAACCGGCTAAAGCAACAGAAGTGATGACTAAAAAATATGGCGATTGCAAAGGCATGGCCAATTTATTAAAAGGACTGCTTAAAAACCTGGGGCTTGACGTAAGGCTTTGCTGGATAGGCACCAATCATATACCTTATGACATGAGTACACCCTCGCTGAGTGTACATAACCACATGATAGCGGCCTGGCTCACCAATGGCAAAACTTATTTTTTAGATGGTACCGAAACCAATATTGCATTTAACCAATATGCCGAACGCATTGCCGGCCGGCAGGTATTGCTTGAGAACGGAGATAAATACATTTTAACCAATGTGCCTACCGTAAGTGCAGAACAAAACCCCGATAGTGAGAAAAGAATATTTACCATTGACGGCCAGGATCTGAAAGGCAATGCAGAACATATTTACAAGGGCGAAGCCAGGAGTGATATGATTAACAAGATTGCGGGTATAAAAAAAGATGATGCAGAAAAAGTGTTGATCAATTACCTGTCGGAAAATAACCAGGATTACAATATCAGAAATTTAAAAAAATCAGAAATTCCTGGTATTGACAGTATGCTGAAAATAAGTTATGAGGTAACACATAAAAATGGCGCATCCGTTTTTGGAAACGAAATATACCTGGATCTTGATTTTAGAAAAGAGTTTGACGGCTTTACCATCGACACTGCAAAACGTATTCACAATATGCAGATGCCGAATAAAGTATTGATGGATGAAGAAACTGAATTAACCATACCAGAAGGATATAAGATTGGCACTTTGCCGGCAAACTTATCTTCACAAAACAGCGTACTGGACATAAACATTACCTACAAACAGGTAGGCACAAAACTGGTTTACCATAAGCTGTTAAAAGTAAAGCAGATACTTTTAAAGAAAGAAGAATTCGGACTCTGGAATAAACAGATACAGCAATTAACAGAGAAATATAAAGAGCAGGTGGTGCTTACAAAGTAGCGTTTAATTTGAAAGTGTTCCAGTTTGAAAAGCTGTCAGGCTGAGCTTGTCGAAGCCGGTAAGATTTTTATTAGAACCCCGCCTTCGACAAATCCCCCGAAATAATCGGGACACGCAGGCTGGCAATTCAATAACGAAAATGATTCAACCTGACACAATACTTTAATTTTACCGGGCAGCTACATTATATTGCTGCAGAAGAATCATCATAAAAATAAACAGTACAGTATGAAACGGATTTTTATTGCCTTCTTTACAACCTTGTTTGTGTTGCCAGCATTGGCGCAAAACAACGAGTATAACGAAATGGCAAAAGAGATAGACCAGGAAGTATGGGGTGATAAAGACCCGATGTTTACCAATAACAAACTGCCGGCAGAATATAAAAACCAATCGGCTGTAATACTGGCCCGTAAGCAAACGGTAGAAACCAATACAGAACGTAAAGGCAGATCGCTGTTGTACGTTGGTAAAATGCACAGCACCATAAAAAGAACCATCAGGGAAAGGATCTTTATTAATGACCAGGTATCGCTGGATAATTATTCTGAAATAAATTTTAATCAGCTGCAAAGCAAACAAAGCGGTGCCATTACCAAGTTGCGTACCTATACTTTTATGGGCATCAGGGTTACCAAAGCAGATGGCAGTTTGCAAAAAATTAATGTAGAAGAAGCAGCTGTAAAACTGGATGAAACCAAGGATGGCAAAAAAAATAAAATAGCGGTACCCAACCTGGCCATTGGCGATGTGATTGATTATTACATCACTTACTTTGACCAGGCCCGAACCGATAAAGATGTGGACTACATTACTTTTGTTTTGGGCGATGATTATCCTATTCTGAACCTGGGTATAAAAATACTGCTTGATAAAAGAGTGGCTGCACAATACCAGGCAATAAACGGAGCACCAGATTTTAAGATAACCAGTGTGGAGGATGATAACCTGCTGGAGTTAACAGCTGTCAATCTGCCTAAGTCATCCAATGTTATCTGGACCTCGCAAAACAGGCAGGTGCCCATTGTGAGAATTAAATACGCTTTTGCGGATATTATGCATGGCCGGGGCGACTATACCAAGCACGGCACTATTGAAAAAGTAACATCGCCCGAGGATGTTGAGCACCAGTTTATGAACCTGATAAAACCTTACATGGTGCAAACACAGGGATACCCTATTTTAAAATCTGCCTGGAAAACTTATGCTAAAGAACACGACATTGATAAAGACAATCTTGATTCCATCATTTCTTTTGTATATCATTATTCCCGCTACTTAAGTTTTGGCACACTCACCGGCATATATTATACCAATGCAGCGTATGATGATTTTTATGATTGCCGTGTAAGCCAAACCACCATCAAACAACTGGAAGCGGTATTAAATGTTTTAAAAACGATCAATACGCATTTTGATGCAGATGCCGAACTGGTATTGGTGAGCGACAAGGATGATGTGGCCTATAAAGATGTCTTTTCAATAGCCGATCTTAATTTTATGATCCGTGTTCCCAAAGCAAAAGGAAAATTTGCGTTCTACTATTTGGGCAATAATTTATTTAACATTGATGAAATGCCGCCTTCTTTTGAAGACGAAACCTACCGGTTTATTCAGCAGAATACCATCTTTCGTGGCGGAAGGGATATGAGCCAGGAAAAAGCAGATATGATAAATGGCAAGGCCGTTACTTTAAAAACGGAGGCTACTGTAAATAATCAGACAGAAAATATTGTCATCAGTTTTGACAGTGCCAATATGCAACTGCTGAACATTAACCGAAAAGCCAAAACCAGCGGGCATCAGCGCAGGGGTATGCAAAGCGCCACTTTAATACTGGAAGATTACCTGGTAGCGGAACGTGCCGTGCTGGATAAAGACACCGATATTGAACTGGAATGGAGAAAGCTGAATGGGACTTATAGAAAATACTGGTCGGATGCACAGTTCTCTATAACCAAAGCACGGGAAGAACAAAAGAAAAAATTTGAAACAGAAATTGCCAATGAATATATTGATAAGCCCAAAGAACTGAAACAATATAAAGTATTGCAGAAAGGATTTTCGGGCAATAATGCATCCATGGCAATTGAAGAAGCGTTCAGCATGGATGGCTGGGTAAAAAAAGCCGGTAATAATTATATTCTGGAAGCAGGAAAATTTGTGGGCAGCCAGCTGGAAATTAAGGCAGACCAACGTGAAAGAAAGCTGGATATTTTTATGCCTTATGCCCGCAGTTTTAATAACAATATTACTTTAAAAATACCTGAAGGCTACACCATAGAAGGCGCAGACAAACTGAACAAAAGCGTAAAGAACGAGTGTGGTGGCTTTGAGAGTACTGCAAAAATTGAAGGCAATAACCTCATCATTACCTATTATAAATATTACAACAACCTGGTTGAGCCTGCTTCAAACTGGGAAAAAATATTAGCTTTTGTGGATGCAGGTTTTGCATTTACCAAAGAAAAATTGTTGTTGAAGAAGAAGTAAGTGGAATAGCTGCTCTTATTTGCTTTCACTGCGGCCCGGGATATTGGGAATAGTAGTTTTAACAGAGCTGCACTTATTCCCCTTAATGTTATAATTTTACCCGGTTTTGGGCTAATTTTTACATTTAATCAGAATTAATAATGACCGGTTCGCTGAAGGAGAAATTTGATGTTTTGAAGGCCTGTGTTATTATTCCTACCTATAACAATGCAGCTACACTTGCGGCAGTTATTGAAGATGTAGCACAATACAGCAATCATATTATTGTGGTAAACGACGGATCAACCGATAATACGGCTGATATTGTAAAGCAATACCCGGTTGTTCAGTTCATAAACTATACACCCAATGCAGGTAAAGGCTGGGCCTTGCGTAAAGCATTCAGGTATGCCATTGATAAAGGCTATAAATATGCCATCAGCATAGATTCCGACGGGCAGCATTTTGCAAAAGACCTGCCTGCATTCATCAATAAGCTTGAAGAAGAACCCAATGCGGTTATTATTGGTGCAAGAAATATGGGGCAGGCTTCGGTACCCGGCGGCAGCAGCTTTGGTAATAAATTCTCTAATTTTTGGTTTAAGGTAGAAACTGGCATTACCAGTCCTGATACGCAATCAGGTTTTCGGCTATATCCTTTGGAGCCGCTGAAAAAAATGCATTTCATCACCCGTAAATACGAATTTGAAATTGAAGTGCTGGTGAAGTTAGCCTGGAAGGGAGTTAAAGTTATTTCTGTTCCGGTTACTGTTTATTATGCACCAAAAGAAGAAAGGATTTCACACTTCAGACCCTATAAAGATTTTTTTCGCATCAGTGTTTTAAATACCATTTTGGTTCTTATCGCTTTTCTGTATATAAAGCCACGTGATTTCATACGCACACTTTTCAGCCGCAAAAGAATGAAGAAAGTGCTGGATGAACATTTGTACAATCCGCATCATTCGCCACAGTTAAAATCCTTATCGGTTGCGTTTGGCATTTTTATGGGCATTGTTCCCATCTGGGGTTTTCAATTGGCAGTTGCCATTTTCCTGGCCATTTTATTTAAGCTGAATAAACCACTGGTTATCATTGCTGCAAACATCAGCATACCACCCATGATTCCGGTAATTATTTTTTTGAGTTATAAAGTGGGCGCATTCTGGATGGGTGCCAATGCTATGCAGATTGACTTCAGTAACGATATCACCATTCAATCCATTAAAAAGAACCTGGTGCAATATATTGCAGGAAGTGTAACGCTGGCTGTTGCTGCTGCATTGGTATTTGGGTTGGTTACTTTTGTTTTTTTAAAATTGATCGGTAAAAAACAGGGGGCGAAGGCTGATTAATGTATGGAAAAGATATTACTCAACATCTACAATTTTTATACAAAGCGCCGGCCTGCTTTATATAGTACGTTTGCAGCCATTCTTTTGCTGGCAGGTTTTTTTGCCTGGCAGGTAAAGTTTGAAGAAGACATTTCTAAGATCTTACCCAGGGATAAAAAGATTGAAAAATTGAACGAGGTTTTTCAAAATTCAAAATTCATGGATAAGCTGGCTGTAACGGTATCGTTAAAAGATACAGCAGCAGCTGCACCCGATAGCCTGGTTGCTTATGCCGATACATTGGTTGAAAACATACAGCAAAGATTAGCACCCTTCATTGCAAAAATAAATTACAAGGTAGATGATGAACTGGCCTTGCAGTTATTTGGTACGGTAAGCGATCATCTGCCTGTTTACCTGAATGAGAAAGATTACACAGCCATTGACTCGCTGATAACGCCTGCAAAAATTAAAGAAACACTGGAGCAGGATTTCCGTACACTTACATCGCCGGCAGGCTTTGCATTAAAAAGCATGATCAGCAAAGACCCGGTGGGCATTACTTTCCTGGGTTTAAAAAAACTGCAGCAATTGCAGTACGATGAGAATTTTGAGCTTTACGATAATTATATTGTAACCAAAGACAGAAAGCACCTCATGCTTTTTATCACACCAAAATTTCCGCCAAACAATACGGGCAAAAATGCTTTGTTGCTGAAGGGCCTTGATAGTTTGATCGACAATAACAACAGCAACGTAACCGCAACTTATTTTGGCGCCACAGCAGTTTCGGTTGGTAATGCATTGCAGCTTCGCAAAGATTCTTTGCTTACGCAGGGCGTTACCATACTTTTTATTGTTGTTTTCCTGGGGCTATATTTCCGTAAAAAAAGAGCACCTTTTATCATTTTAGTTCCGGTAATATTTGGTGCGCTGTTTTCACTGGCATGTATTTATTTTATTAAGGGCAAGATATCGGTGATTGCGTTGGGAACCGGCTCGGTGGTGCTGGGCATTGCTGTAAATTATTCGCTGCATGTTTTTAATCATTACCGGCACACCCGTAACATAAGGGAAGTTATTAAAGACCTGGCAATACCGATGACGGTAGGAAGCTTTACTACCATTGGTGGTTTTTTGTGCCTGCAGTTTGTTGAATCGGAAATGCTGAAAGACCTGGGGCTCTTTGCTGCATTCAGTTTAATTGGCGCTTCACTTTGCTCACTTATATTTTTACCGCATTTTATTGCCGGTAAAAAAGAACAGGAAACGCATGTAGTTCATGAGTTTTCGTGGATAGATAAAATTGCATCCTTAAAACCGGAGTATAATAAATACCTGGTGATGATCATCCTGGCATTAACTGTTCTCTTTGCATTTTGGGCCGGTAAAGTTGGCTTTGAATCTGATCTGCAGAACATGAACTACATGAGCAGCAAATTAAAAGCATCGGAGAAAAAACTAAACCAGATAAATCAGTATGCATTACAATCAGTTTACCTGGTTACCGAAGGGAAAACTTTAGATGATGCATTGGTAAACAACGAAAAGCTGGTTACTGAAATTGAAAAGCTGCAGGATAAAAATATTGTAAAAAAGTATTCAGGAGTTTCTTCACTCATCATTTCAGATTCGTTACAAAAAATAAAAATTGAAAGATGGAACCGCTACTGGACCGCTGAAAAGAAAAATGCTCTGATGGCAACATTGATTGCCGAAGGGGCCGCATTAAAATTTAATGCAGCTGCGTTTGATAATTTTAAAGCCCTGCTGAATAATGAATATGCACTTGTTGGTAAAGATGCCATGGCCGATGTGCGTAAAAACTTTTTGGATGATTATATAACCGAAAAGCCCGGCAAGACAACGGTTGTAACGCTGGTTAAAGCCTTCCCCGATAAAAAGCAACAGGTGTACAATGCTTTTGATAAAGAAGACCATGTTACCGTTTTGGATAAGCAATACCTTACGCAACGTTTTGTAGAGATCGTGAATGCTGATTTTTCGAGCATTGCACTGATGACCTCTTTACTGGTATTTGTTGTTTTGTTGCTGATGTACGGAAGAATAGAACTGACGCTGGTTTCCTTCATCCCCATGTTCATCAGCTGGGTATGGATACTGGGCATTATGGGTATGGCCGGCATACAATTCAATATCATCAACATCATCATATCGGCACTTATTTTTGGTTTGGGCGATGATTACAGTCTCTTTATTATGGATGGGTTATTGCAGGAATACAAGACGGGAAAAAAGAATCTTTCGTCTTTTAAATCCTCCATTATCTTATCGGCCATAACCACCATTGCCGGTATGGGTGTTTTAATTTTTGCAAAGCATCCGGCTCTGCGGTCCATTGCATTAATTTCTATCATTGGTATTCTTTGTGTGGTTATCATGTCGCAGATATTGATCCCTTTCTTTTTCTCCATATTGATAAAGAACCGGGTGCAGCGCAAATTGTTTCCATGGACCTTTTTTAATTTCCACAAATCTTCATTTGCTTTTTCATTATTTATTTCAGTAAGTATTTTCTTTACCGTGCTGGGGCGAAGTTTTATCAGGTTGCAGGTAAGGGAAAGAGGTAAATACGTTTATCACCTGCTGGTTTCGAAAGCCTGCTGGTTTCTGATGTATGTAATGGGCAATGTAAAAAAGAAGATCATCAACCCGCAAAAGGAAGACCTGAAAAAGCCGGCGATCATCATTTGCAATCACCAATCATCATTGGATATTGTTCCATTGATCATGCTGTATCCCAAAATATTGATGCTTACCAATAATAAAAAATGGAATGCACCTTTCTTTGGTCCGGTCATCCGCATGGCAGATTATTTTCCATCTGAAGAGATTGAACAAAAAATGGATAAGATCGCCGACAGGATGAAACACGGTTATTCATTAATTATTTTTCCGGAAGGAACCAGGTCGGAAACCGGTGATATTGGCCGTTTTCATAAAGGCGCATTTTACCTGGCCGAAAAACTGGATGCAGATATTCTGCCCATCATGATTCATGGCACCAATTACACCCTTACCAAAAAAGATGCATTACTTAAGAACGGGCAGGTAACACTTAAATTTTTACCCAGGATAAAATCCACCGATCTGCATTTTGGAAACGGCTATGCCGAAAGGGCAAAACTAATTGGAAGACATTTCCGTACAGAATTTGCTTCGCTGAAAGCAGAGATTGAGCAACCAAGATACTTCCGGGAAAAATTGATATACAACTATATTTACAAGGGCCCTGTGCTGGAGTGGTACATGCGGATAAAGACCCGTATGGAGAAGAACTATAAAACTTTTTGCGACCTGGTGCCGCAACAAGGCAAAATACTGGATATTGGCTGTGGCTACGGCTTTATGGCTTACATGTTATCCTTCACATCGGCACAAAGAAAAATAACCGGGCTGGATTATGATGAAGAGAAGATTGATACCGCCAATAATTGTTTCAGCAAAACCAATAACATTAATTTTGTTCATGGCGATGTAATGGGTTTTGAATTTGAACAATACGATGCCATCATTGTTGCAGATATGCTGCATTACCTGCCACCTGCCGAACAAAAAGAGGTGATTGAAAAATGCATCAGCAATCTTAACCCCGGTGGTTCTCTTATTATTAGGGATGGCGATGCGGATAAGATAGCGATGCATAAAAAAACAAAGCTGACGGAATTTTTCTCAACCAGGCTGTTAAACTTTAATAAGACCAAAGAAACCGGGTTGAGTTTTTTATCGGGTACTATGATCAGGAAACTGGCAACAGAAAAGAAAATGGACTGCAGCGAAATGCCCGATTCAAAACATACATCCAACACCATATTTATTTTAAAAGCAACAGTAAGTTAATGGCAGAAGAATTTGACATAGTGATCATTGGCAGCGGCATGGGCGGACTGATATGTGCAGATGTACTGGGACGTGAAGGCTATAAAGTTTGTGTGCTGGAAAAGAACCGGCAGCTTGGCGGCAGCCTGCAAACCTATGTACGTGATAAAGTGATCTTTGATTCGGGCGTGCATTACCTGGGCGGACTGAGCGAAGGCCAAAACCTTTACCAGGTGTTTAAATACCTGGGCATTATTGATAAGCTGAAGCTGCAGAAAATGGATGAAGATGTTTTTGATAAGATATTGATTGAAGGCGATGAGAAGACTTATGTATTTGCGCAGGGTTACGAAAATTTTATTCAGCACCTGCTGAAGGATTTTCCTGGCGAGGAAAAAGCATTGCGGCTTTATTGTGATAAGATAAAAGAAGTATGCAGCAAATTTCCTTTGTATAATTTAAGAACCGGCGGCAATATTGATGAAAAAAATGCCGTGCTGGGAATTGATACCAGGACTTTTATTGAATCCATTACCGACAACAAAAAATTGCAGGCAGTGCTGGTGGGCAACAGCATGCTGTATGTTTTACAATCGGGCAAAACACCATTTTATGTGCATGCCATGATTTTGAACAGCTATATAGAAAGCTCGTGGAAATGCATTGATGGCGGATCGGACATTGGAAAATTCATGGCGAAAAATATCAGGGAGCATGGCGGCGTTATTCACCGCAATACAGAGGTTAAAAGAATTGTAGTGGAAGATGGCAAAGTTAGCTATGTAGAAATAACTGACGGGTCGCATGTGTATGGAAAGAATTTCATCAGCAATATGCACCCGGTACGAACACTGGACATGACGGAAAGCAATCTTATTAAAGCAGCTTATAAGCACCGGGTAAAAGGTCTCGAAAATTCCATCGGCGGTTTTGTGGTGAATATTGTTTTTGAAAAAGATGCATACCCTTACATCAAAAACAATTTTTATTATACTAAAGCCGGACAGGAATGGAACTTAACGGAATATAATGATGAAACCTGGCCAAGCTGTTATGCGGTATTCTGCTCGGCATCATCAAAATCACCAGTATATGCCGATTCGATGACCCTGCTTACTTACATGAAGTTTGATGAAGTAAAACAATGGGCAGGCACATTCAACACCGTTTCAAAAGAAGAAGACCGGGGAAAGGATTATGAAGAGTTTAAAAAAATAAGAGCCGAGAAACTGCTTGACCTTGTTGAAGAAAGATTTCCGGGTTTACGCAAGGCCATCAAATCATATTACACAGCAACACCTTTATCGTACCGTGATTATATTGGTAACGACGATGGCTCCATGTACGGCATTGCCAAGGATTACAGCAATCCTTTAAAAACATTTATATCGCCCCGTACCAAAATTCCTAACCTGTATTTAACAGGACAAAATCTTAATTTACATGGCATACTGGGTGCTACCATGAGTGGCCTGGTAACCAGTGTTGCGTTTTTAGGGAGCGAAGAAATAATAGATAAAATAAGAAATGCTTAACTGGAAAAAAACAGGAAGACGGACTTTAAGGGTATTGGGCGTAATTTTTCTTTTACTGCTCATTGGTGCTATTTATTTGGTGCAGGTTACCAAAGTGCCACCGCCCAAACCCGCCGATATGAGCAGCCTGCAACTGCAGCGTACCGATCATGGTGATGGATTTTATACTTTAAAAAATAACTGGTTTCGCCACAGCAAAAGCGGCCTGTACGAACTGTATGTAGAAGGAGAACCCTTTGAGCGTGGTGTAATAAATGGCAAACTTACTGAAGAGCTGGTGGTAAGACAGGAAGATCATTTTGCCGAGCAGATAACCAAAATGGTTCCTTCAAAATTTAAAAGGAATTTTTTAAAATACCTGATTGGTTTTTTTAACCGCAACCTGGATAAAAATTTAACAGAAGAATATAAAGAAGAAATTTACGGGGTTTCAGAATCAGCGTCTCCCAAATACCAATACCTGGGCACCAATTACCAACGCATTTTAAATTACCATGCAGCGCATGATATTGGCCATGCGGTGCAAAACCTGGCATTGGTTGGTTGTACCTCTTTTGGTACCTGGGGTAGCATGAGTGCCGACAGCACGATGATCATTGGCCGCAATTTTGATTTTTATGTGGGCGATAAATTTGCGGAGGATAAGATCGTTGCATTCTTCAACCCCACAAAGGGCCACAAATTTATGACGGTTACCTGGGGCGGTTTTGTGGGAGCGGTAAGTGGCATGAACGACCAGGGAATTTCCGTAACCATCAATGCGGCTAAAACTGCTTTGCCAACAGGCTCTGCTACACCGGTATCTATTGTAACGAGAGAAATTCTTCAATACGCAAAAAATATACCCGAAGCGATTGCTATTGCAAAATCGAGAAAGATGTTTGTGTCGGAATCTTTTTTGGTTGCATCGGCGGCAGATAATAAAGCAGTTATCATTGAAAAAACACCCGATGAGCTGGATGTGTACGATCCTAAAAAAGAATTCATTGTTTGCACCAATCATTTTCAAAGCAATGGCCTGGGCAAAACAAAAATGAATAAAGAGCAGGAAAAGGAAAGTGCTTCATCTTACCGTTATCAAAGACTGATGGAGTTGCTGAATGCCAATGGAAAGAACACCGTACAAAAAACAGTGAACATTTTACGTGACCAGAAAGGATTGAACGGTGCCAACATTGGTATGGGTAACGAAAAAGCCATCAACCAGTTAATTGCACATCACTCCATTGTTTTTGAGCCAAAGAAACTGATCGTTTGGGTTTCTACATCGCCCTGGCAGCTGGGCCAGTATGTAGCGTACGATTTAAACAAAATTTTTGCTTTGCATGGTATGAAAGAAAATAAAGAAATTGCAGACAGCAGTTTAACCATTGCTCCCGATTCATTCTTATTAACACCGGCCTATAAAAACTTTGAGGTTTTCAGGAACATCAAGCAACAGATACTGGATGGCGGAACAGTAAACACCGGTAATCTTGTTGCCAGCAATCCTGAATTTTATAATGCGTATCTTTTGGCAGGCGATTATCTCTACAAACAAAAAGAATACGCAGCGGCTTTGCAGAATTATAATCTTGCCTTAACAAAAGTGATTGCTACTAAAAAGGAAGAAGACCATATTAAAGAGCAGATAAAAAAGATCAATAAAAAACTTGCGCCATGATATTTGGAATTGGTACAGATCTGATAGAGGTTGAACGGGTAGCTGATAAAATGGAGAAGAAACAAGGTTTTAAAGAACTTGTTTTTTCTGCCGATGAAATTATATATTGTGAGGCAAGAACTTATAAATACGAACACTATGCAGCCCGCTTTGCAGCCAAGGAAGCTTTTTTAAAAGCAATTGGCACCGGTTGGCGAAATGGTACTGCATTCAATGAAATTGAAATTTACAATGATGAAGAAGGAAAACCGGAAATTCGTTTTCATGGCCTCACAGCAAAAACAATTGCTGATCTGAAGCTGGGAAAGATCTTCGTTTCACTCTCTCATCTTAAAACCATGGCATGTGCGATGGTCATCATTGAAAGTTGATTTAGATAAGAGGTTTTGAGACTTAATTAATTATACTGTCAGTCTGAGCTTGTCGAAGACGGTACTATTTGAAAAGAGCCGCTTTTATTTATAAACCCGCCTTCGACATCCGCCAACTGGCGGAGACAGACTTTAAATAACAACGGCATTTTAAAATATTTTATACGCTTATGAACTATTCACCCGAATCCGCTTTTTTAAGCAAAGAAGAAATTGTTGCCTTGCAGGAAAAAAAACTGCAGGAAACCATCGCCTATCTTAACCAGTACTCTCCTTTTTATAAAGAGTTTTTTTCCAAGGCCAGGTTCAATCCATTGGGCATAAAAACCATGGAAGACCTGAGCGTAATACCGGTAACGATTAAAGAAGACCTGCAGCAACGAAACGAAGATTTTTTATGTGTACCCCGCAATAAGATCATTGAATACAGTTCAACCTCAGGCACTTTGGGTAACCCGGTTACTATCATGCTTACCGAAAATGACCTGGTCCGTTTGGCTTGCAATGAATATGCATCATTGGTAAGCATCGAAAGCTCGGTGAATGATGTGTACCAGATCATGCTTACGCTCGACCGCCAGTTCATGGCCGGCATGGCCTATTATTCAGGCATACAAAAACTGGGCGGCGGCATTATCAGGCTGGGGCCCGGTGTACCATCGCTGCAATGGGAAACCATTTTACGGCTGAAGCCAACAGCCATCATTGCGGTGCCGTCATTTATTGTAAAACTGATCAGCTACGCACAGGAACATAATATTGATATCAACAACACAACAGTAAAGAAAGCCCTTTGTGTTGGCGAAAATATCCGCAATGCAGATTTTACATTAAATCCGCTGGGTAAAAAAATTACCGATGCCTGGGATATCAAATTATATTCCACCTATGCCTCTACCGAAATGCAAACTGCATTTACAGAATGTACCGAATGCAAAGGTGGTCACCTGCAACCCGATCTGCTGATTGTAGAACTGCTGGATGAAATGGGTAAAGCAGTTGCACCCGGCGAACCCGGTGAAGTAACCATCACTACACTTGGCGTAGAAGGTATGCCCCTGCTGCGTTATAAAACAGGCGATATATGTGTGTATGATGATACGCCTTGTGCATGCGGTCGCAACAGTTTAAGATTATCGCCGGTAATGGGACGAAAAAAACAAATGCTTAAATATAAAGGCACTACTTTATACCCGCCTGCACTTTTTGATATTTTACACGAAATGGAAAATGTGATTGAGTATGTGGCGGAAGTTTCATCTAACGAAATGGGAACAGATGAAGTACTCATTTATATTGTACCGGATAAGTATGATGAGGAAACCAACCGGAAGATAAGGGCAAACCTGCAGGCCAGGTTAAGGGTTAGTCCGCACATAAAATATATTACCGAAGAAGAAATTAAAAAGATACAGATGCCCGAAGCCGGAAGAAAGATCATCAGGTTTATTGACAGGCGCAACTGATCTGTTGAAAGAGATACCAGGCTTTATAAAGATTAGCTGAACATTTACTCTATTATTAAAATGGCTTTTTAATAACAGCCATTTTGCCTTACATTTATATTCCTTAAAACAAAACTTATGAATGATCAGTACGATGTAGTGGTCCTTGGCGGAGGACTTGCCGGACTTACACTTTCCTTACAACTTAAAAATGCAAAACCCGATATTTCGATACTGGTTTTGGAAAGAAGAGAAACAGAAGCATCTACTGCTGCACACAAAGTGGGCGAATCTACCGTAGAGCTGGGTACGCATTATTTAAGAGAAGTATTAGACCTGAAAGGTTACCTGGAAGAACACGAACTTCCCAAACATGGCCTGCGTTTTTTCTTTAAAAATGATACCAAGGAAGATATTACCAGCCGGGTGGAACTTGGTCCACGCCTGCGTTTGCCGGTACCCAGCCACCAGCTGGACAGGGGTACACTTGAAAATTACCTGATGAGGCTTACAAAGGAAAAAGGAAACCAACTGGAACTTGGTGCAAAAGTTTCGGGTGTAGATATTGATGCTGATAATTTACACACAGTTAGTTATATAAAAGGCGGAGAAGAAATAAAAGTTAAATGCCGCTGGGTTGCCGATGCATCGGGCAGGGCCAGTGTTTTAAAACGCAAGTTCCAGTTTCAAAAGCCGATGGAGCATCATACCAATGCAGTGTGGTGGAGATTGAAAGGCGTTATTGATATTGATGACTGGACCGATAATAAAGAATGGAAAGGTTTTCTTGAACCCGGCCTGCGTTATTTAAGTACCGTGCATTTTATGGACAAGGGTTATTGGTTGTGGGTAATTCCGCTGGGCTCAAAAAATACCAGCATTGGTATTGTAGCCGATCCGGCTGTGCATCCTTTTGAAACATTTAACACCTACGAAAAATCGGTTGAATGGATGCGGGTGAATGAACCACTGGCGCATAAAATGCTGGTGCCATTGGGTGAGGGAGATGGGTTGCTCGATTTTAAAATACTGAAGCATTATGCTCATCATACACAAAAGATCTATTCAACAGACAGATGGGGAACCACAGGCGAGTCCGGCCCGTTCTTAGATCCGTTGTATTCGCCCGGTACTGATTTTATTGCGATGAACAATGGCTGGTTAAGCGATCTGATACTACGTGATCTTGCCGGAGAAGATATTGAAACCCGTGTGAACATTTACGATCAATGCCACCTGGCACTGGTTGATGCATGGATACCTATTTATCAGAATAAATACCTGTTGATGGGAAATACCCAGATCATGGTGATCAAGATATTCTGGGATTGGGCAGTTTACTGGGCCGTGCCATCGCATTTATTTGCCAATAAAGCTTTTACTAACATACGGTTGTTAAGAGATTTGTTTGCAGCCAAGAATGGATTGGGCCGCAAGTTTGGCGACCTGCATCAAATTATGCAGGACCTGTTTTTAGAATGGCTGCCTTATGAAAATAAAACATTTTCGAACCGCTATATAGATCCTTTTGATCTGAAAGTGTTGCGCAAATTCCAGGAAGATATTGAAGTACAACACGAACCTGCTGCATTGATAGAGCAGATAGCACAAAACATGAACATGCTGGAACAGCTGGCTGTAGCCATTTTCAGGCTGGTGAGTGCAGATGTGAATGGCACATCGCCCGATATAAGAGTAAACCCTTACACCATAAACCTGGGTAAAAAAGAAGGGGCTGTGATGTTAGATACAGAATCAGATGCGGCTATTGTACCCGGTGAGGCAATAATGAAAGATGTGGATGTGATGTGGTTTTATCCAAAGGTGGCCGTGGAGGTTGTGTAATGCATCAATGGTTTTGATTTAAGCGTTTTTAGAATCAAATACCATGAATACAGCATTACAAAAAACGGAAAAAATAAGAGCTGTTTTTCTAGAAACACAACTGTTTTATGCAAAGCATGATGACATGCGTGCATTGATTGTATACCTGGCGAATACAGAAAAAGAATTCAGCTCCATTGCTTATGAAAGTGCCTCTATGGCCATTGCATTAAAAGGTTTTGAAGACCATACATTTCCGGATGTATGGCTTTTTTTTGCCGAAGGCGCAGCCCTGGCTCACCAGGCACAGGTTTATGTAGGGCTTGGCTGGGCCATTGCAAAATTCAACTTTCCCTTTTTAACAGCCGTTAAAAATTTGCACACTCAATTTTATTTC
The DNA here is from genome assembly GCA_963715585.1 of uncultured Chitinophagaceae bacterium. Lineage (GTDB taxonomy): Bacteria > Bacteroidota > Bacteroidia > Chitinophagales > Chitinophagaceae > Ferruginibacter. The sequence goes on from OY970254.1 coordinate 4,427,479, forward strand.
AGGATTGCCGATGGATGCGGTTATTATGATGGAAGTTTTAAGCATCGCAGAACAATAATAAACAAAGAATTACCTCTTTACTTACCAATTGCAGCTATGCCTATGTACGACCAGGGCCTGGGCCGCAGTATATGGTACACAGAAAAAGCTGATATACATAAAATGTGCAGCAAGGTTGAAACTTTTGCTGCCGGCAGGCATGCAGATATCTGGCGTGGCATTGGTATTGCCGTTGCTTATGTTGGCGGCTGCAATGATGCAGATTTAAAAATCTTATTGCAACATGCAGCAACAAATGGATTTCAATTAGCCTGTGGCGCTGCGTTAGCAGCAAGGTCCCGTACCCTGGCAAATACCATGACGGCCGATACAAACCGTTGCAGCCGTTTGTGGTTTACACTTACTGTTGATAAAACTGTAATTGTAAATGAAGATATTTATGGCAGCTGGATAAAAGAAATTGAAGATCGGGTAGCTGCAGGTTTTGAATAAAGTAAGAAAAAAAAAGAGATCCATTTCTGAATCTCTTTTTATAAAAATAGTACAACTAAAATTTAATTGAGTGTAATCAAAAGCGGCTGAAAATCGCCTCGTTTCATCTTGGCCCTTCCAATAAACTGGTTGCCATTTATTCTTTTAAATTGAGAAGGGAAAAGCATTACCTCTTCTTCCCTGGTATCAAAAACAATCTCCCTGGATATATTACCGGCATTGTCAATTTTACCAACAACTACCTGGCCGCCAAAACCGTCTAAGTGATATTTAGGCACTTCATCTTCTTCCAGTTCCAGGTTCTTTTTATTATCTAAAAACAGGAAGTAATAACCTGTAGCATCGCTTACCAATTTATAACTCATGGTGCCTCTTCCATTGGTTCCTCTTTGTTTTTTTGGTATTTTTCTTAACCAGTCAAAATTACCAGTCTTGCTTATCTTGGCTCCCAGTATATCCTCGTAATAATAAGTATAAGTGGTACGTGAGCCTCCCCTGGAATCATACGTGGTGGTTTCAACCACATAGTATTCTTCCAGTGCAATAAATAAACTGCCATCGGTTTCCACAACAATATTTCGTACACTTAAATTAGGCGCTTCATAATCCTTCTTTCTTTCCATTTTTCTTTTGCTGCGGGCCGATTCAAATTTTTCAAGCTCTGCCAAAGGGAATTCGTAATAACCATTTTTATATTTATTGATCTTGCCGGCCTGGTCCATCAGGGCAAGGAAAACGCCATCTGTACCGTTGCTTTTTGCTTTTTTGCTGTAGGTACAGGCAATCACCATATCGTGTTCTGTATTCTCAATAAGTGATGCTGCTTTTATAAAATAATCACCAATAACAATAGTTGTGTTGATGATTTTTTTACTCTCTTTTGTAAATTTTAAAACCTCGTAATGATAACCGGCTGCCCCGGTTTCTTTATCAACTTCTTTTCTTTTTTCAGAATCGTACACTTTGGCAAGCATATAGGCGTTGCCTTTTGAGTCAACCGAAAAATCAATATTATCCATGATGGCTTCTGTATAAGGCATGGTAAATTCATTATTCCACAGCTTATTCATTTTCTCATCATACACATAGAAACCGATCTTATCATAATTCTTTTTGTCATTTTTTTCCTCGGGCGACAGCCTGTAACTTACCAGCAGTTTTGTATGGTCTGCATCAAAATTAAAATCGTACTTACCGCCCATTTTGTACCTGTAAAAACCTGTCATTACCGCACTGCTGCCGGCAATTCTTTCGGCCTGAAATAATTTTTTATTTGATTCGGTTATTTTTCCTGATACTACATCAATTTTATCGTAGTATAAATATTCTATTTCGGCAGATTTATCCCAATCGCTGTGAAGCCAGTAATAATTACCATAAAAATCAACAACACCTTCGCTGTTGAAATTTTTTGTCATTTCGGGTAGTTGAATAACTTTTTCTGTAGACTGGGCAAGGGTTTTAGGGTCAAACCTTAAAATGGTGAGCTCATCTTTTTTTAAACCCATGTTTACGATACCATCCTTATCATTCCCAAAAAACGAAAGGTCTTCTGCTTTACGGGGCAGCTCATACTCGGTACCCAGTTTAAAAGTAAATTTTTTGCTTTGTGCAATGGTGGCTGTAGTTAACAAGGTTGCTACAGCAATAATTAAGTATTTCATCCGGTACTTTTTTTGATTTAAATTGATTTAAATTATTTGATATTTTTTTCTATAAATTTTCCCACTTTCTGCCCATCCATAAAATAAGCATCGCCAATTCTTGATTTTGCATCAAATGCAGCTCCACGCCATTTGGTTTCCGGTGCTCTTTCTACAAAAAGCACAGCAATTTTTTTGTCTCTTTTTGCAGTTTCAACAAGAGTAACTGTACCATCAACACCCGCATTTCTTTTAGATATACCAACCTGGTAGCCGGGTTCCAAAGCTTTAGTATTAAAGATAAGTGTATACTTTGCATCTTTGCTGTAAGTCAGTTTATTCTGTTTTGTAAAACCCAGCATAAACTTGTCTCCGAAATAATTCTTTTTTTGTTCCTCCCATTCAACAGCCCATTTATCGCCGGTGCCTGGTTCTTTGGTGTTTAATTCCTCAATTCTCTTTTTAATGTATTCGGCCTCTTTACTAAAATCACCTACGGACATTTTTTCATAGGTAAATTCAAAATTGACGGAGGTTTCTCCTTTTAACAACGAAAGGTCACCTTTTGTTAAATCCACTTCCTGTGCAAAACTGCTGTTTAAGCCAAGCAGCGTAAAAAAAATAGTGACGTAGATTTTAATAGTTTTCATGTTTGATTGTTTAAAATGTATAAAATTAAAAGGCTTCCATTAAGGAAGCCTTTTGCAAATATCATTTATTTGATGACTATTTAAGCGATTTACCTAAACTTTTCCCAGCTTTAGCATAAGCTTCTGAAATTCGTAAGCCGGTATCAAAATCATAACCAAAGGCGGTTCCGCCAGGTACGTTATTGATGGTAAAAGTGGCAAGTTTACTGCTTTTATTTGCAGTTTCAACAATCGATACTTCCAGGTCAATCTCGGCATTTTTACGGCTTATTCCAATGTTCCAGCCCGGCTCAATTGATACTGTTTTAACAATCATGGTGTATTTGGCGTCTTTTGCAACACTCATACCACTACTAAGAGTAAACAGTTCAATAAATTTTGGTTGATATCTGGCTTCCCGGTCATTTTTCCAGCTGGCAGCCCAGCTATTGCCTTTTCCGGGTTCTTTCTTATTATACTCTTCTGTTTTGGCTGTAATATACTCCTGCTCATTTTTATACTTGCCTACGGTAATATTGTCGTAATTAAACTCAATATTTATTGAGGACTCGGGTTTTAAAATATCATCGTTGCCGCTGGTGGTTTTTACTTTTTGGGCATTAGTTTGTAAACCAAACAAACATGCTGCCAACAACAAACCTGTAAATCTTTTCATATAAAATCTTGTTTAAAATAATGAGACATAAAAGTAGATAAAATCAAGCATAAAAAAATACCCAATAACCACAATTATGGCTTGTTATCTTACCATATCTTTATAGTATAAGCTGGCAAAAAATAAAAATTTGAATTCTTTATTCTATTTTTACCGCTTTAGTTACCCAATAAAATAATAGCACATAAAATTCGGATCATGGTACATGTAGGAGACAGGGCCCTTAGTTTAGATAATTTTTCAGATATCTTATATAAGGATAAGGAAGTGTCATTAGATACACAGACGATTGAAAAAGTGGAGGTAAATTTCCAGTTTTTACAAAAATTTTCTTCTAATAAGCTGATTTACGGTATAAATACGGGCTTTGGCCCTATGGCACAGTATAAGGTTAATGAAAAAAACCTGCTGCAGCTTCAGTATAATCTAATTCGTAGCCACAGTTCGGGAGCCGGTAATATGATGAGCCCCATTATGGTAAAAGCCGTGATGATCGCCCGCCTAAACAGCCTGATGCAGGCTTATTCGGGTGTTCATCCCGAAATTGTAGAATTACTGAAAGAACTGATCAATAAAAATGTTTCGCCCTGCATTTTTGAGCATGGCGGTGTTGGTGCCAGCGGCGATCTGGTGCAGCTTGCTCACCTGGCCCTGGTTTTAATTGGCGAAGGAGAAGTGATTTATGAAGGAACCGTACAACCAACTGCAGATGTATTTGCTAAACTGAAAATTAAACCGCTTGCCATTCATATACGTGAAGGGCTTGCTGTGCTGAACGGCACATCAGCCATGACAGGTATTGGCATGGTAAATATTATACAGGCACAAAAACTGCTGGAGTGGTCGGTTATGTTATCGGCCATGATCAACGAAGTGGTGGAAGCTTTTGACGATCATTATTCGTACGAACTCAATATTGTAAAACATCATACCGGGCAAAATAAAATTGCTGCACAGCTGAGGGATATTTTAAAAGACAGTAAAATGATCCGTAGCCGCAGCGAACATTTATATAACCCCGAAAAGCTTGACCAGGAAGTGTTTCAGGACAAAGTGCAGGAATATTATTCGCTGCGTTGTGTAACACAGGTGCTGGGCCCCATTTACGATACCATTTGCAATGCAGAAAAAGTAGTGGTAGATGAACTCAACTCGGTTAATGATAACCCGGTGATCGATCATCAGAATGAAAATATTTTTCATGGCGGTAATTTTCATGGCGATTATGTTTCGCTGGAGATGGATAAACTTAAAATTGCCATCACCAAATTATCTATGCTTAGTGAAAGGCAGTTGAATTATTTGCTGAACGAAAAGCTTAATCAGAAATTTCCGCCGTTTGTAAACCTGGGCGTATTGGGCTTTAATTTTGGTATGCAGGGTATGCAGTTTACTGCTACATCAACCGTGGCCGAAAATCAAACCATGTCGTTCCCCATGTATGTACACAGCATACCCAATAACAACGATAATCAGGATATTGTAAGCATGGGCTGCAATGCAGCATTAATGACCAAAAGGGTTATTGATAATTCTTTTGAAGTACTGGCCATACAGATGATGACTGTGCTGCAGGCTATTGATTATTTAAAATGCACCGACAGGCTATCAACCGAAACGCATCATATTTATACTGAGGTAAGAAAATTATTTCCGAAGTTTATTGAAGACGAACCGAAGTATAAAGACCTGGACAGGATCAAAAAGTATTTCGAAAAATCTGACCCGGTTGTTTCTTTTAAATTAGGTAAGATTTCTGAACAGGTTACATCCTGATAGCGGTTATAAAATTATTTCAACAGTTAAGATCAACAGAAAAAATAAGTAAACATGAAGTTTGCATTAGTTACAGGAGGATCAAGAGGAATTGGCAGGGCCGTTTGTATTAAACTGGCCGAGATGGGGTATAATGTGTTGATCAACTATAAATCGAACGAAGAAGAAGCAAATAATACGCTTGCTTTGGTTAAAGAAAAAGGTGTTGATGGGGAGATCATACAATTTGATGTATCGGACAAAGTAGCTACTATAAGCAAATTGGGCGGTTGGATGGAAGCCAATACAGACAAGGTTATTGAAGTACTTGTGAACAATGCCGGCATACGGGATGACGGATTGATGATGTGGATGAAAGATGAGCAGTGGGACAGCGTTATAAAAACAAACCTGGATGGTTTCTTTTATGTAACCCGTTTGGTGGTTAACAGTATGCTGATGAAAAAATATGGAAGGATCATTAACATCGTTTCGCTTTCGGGCCTTAAAGGATTACCGGGACAAACCAATTATTCGGCTGCCAAAGCCGGCGTAATTGGTGCTACCAAAGCATTGGCACAGGAAATTGGCCGCAAAGGAATTACTGTAAATGCAGTAGCACCAGGCTTTATTAAAACAGATATGACCGAAGGCTTGAATGAAGCCGAATTAAAAAATATGGTTCCGTTAAAACGATTTGGTACACCGGAAGAAGTTGCACACACGGTTGGTTTTTTAGCAACTGAAGGTGCAGCGTATATAACCGGCGAAGTGATTTCGGTAAATGGAGGATTGTATTCTTAAATCAAAAGGAAAAAGTAAAAAATCAAAAAGGAGCCCATAATCGCAGGCTACCATTTTTGATTTTTGATTTTTGAATTTTTACTTAATATGAACAGAGTTGTTATAACCGGTATGGGCATCTATTCCTGCATAGGAAAAAACCTGGATGAGGTAAGGGATTCCCTGTACAAGGGAAAATCGGGCATCATACTGGATCCTGTACGCAAGGAATATGGATACAGATCAGGCTTAACAGGTTTTGTAGAAAAGCCTGAACTGAAAGGAACTTTAGACCGCAGGGCACGTATTATGTTGCCACAACAGGGCGAATATGCATACCTGGCAACAATAGAAGCTTTGGAAAATGCCGGCATAGATGCAGATTATATCGCCGAAAACGAAATAGGCATTATTTACGGCAATGACAGTACCGGCAAGGCCATCATTGAAGCAAATGATATTATCCGGGAAAAAAAAGACACCACTTTAGTAGGTTCGGGAGCGGTTTTTCAAACCATGAATTCTACCGTAACCATGAACCTGGCTACTATTTTTAAATTACGTGGTATAAATTTTACTGTAAGTGCAGCCTGTGCAAGCGGCTCTCACTCCATCGGGTTGGGATATCATTTTATTAAATCGGGTTTGCAGGATCGTATAATTTGTGGCGGTGCCCAGGAAATAAACCATTTGTCCATGGGTACTTTTGATGCTTTATCTGCTTTTTCAATCAGAGAAAATGATCCTTTGAAAGCTTCCCGCCCGTTTGATCGTGACCGCGACGGGCTGATACCCAGCGGCGGTGCAGCAACGGTAATATTGGAAAGCCTGGAATCGGCCCAAAAAAGAGGAGCAAAAATATTGGGCGAGGTAATAGGTTATGGATTTTCATCAAATGGCGCTCATATATCCAACCCAACGGTAGACGGGCCAGTACGGTCATTACACATGGCTATGAAAGATGCCGGTATACTGGCTGCTGATGTTGATTATATCAATGCGCATGCAACATCCACCCCTGCAGGCGATGCCAGCGAAGCCAAGGCAATTGATGAAGTTTTTGGAGGGCATAAGCCTTTGGTAAGTTCAACAAAATCTATGACTGGCCATGAATGCTGGATGGCGGGCGCCAGTGAAATTGTTTATTCTGTTTTAATGATGCAGAACTCCTTTGTTGCGCCAAACATAAATTTTGAAAACCCGGATGAGGATTCTGCAAAATTGAATATAGCAAAAGTGGCTGTGGAAAAGGATATAGTTGTATTTTTGTCCAACTCCTTTGGGTTTGGAGGAACTAACTCATCGCTAATTATTAGGAAATTGATATAATGTACTGCTTATGACAAACACAGAAATACTTGAGAGAATTCACGAATTCCTGGTTGAGGAATTTGAAGTAGATGCAGAAAAGTTAGTGCCGGAAGCTAATTTAAAAGAAACCCTTGGGCTCGACAGCCTTGATTATATTGACCTGGTTGTGGTTATTGAAAGCAACTTTGCCTTTAAAGTAAAGCCCGAAGACTTTACTGATATCGCTACCTTCCAGGATTTTTGCGACTACATTATATCCCGGGTAAATTCAAAAGAACTGGCATAATGTCTGCATGGCATGGCAAATCCAAAGGTACTCCGCTCGGATACCGGATTTTTGTATGGGTATTAAAAACATTTGGTGTTTTACCAGCTTACTTCCTGTTGCGGTTTGTTGTATTGTATTATTTCTTTTTTTCTTACAAGGCATCCCGTCAAATTTATTTACTGTATCGCCGTAAACTGGGCTACGGGCGGTTTTCATCTCTTCTTAAACTTTATAAAAATTATTTTTTATTGGGGCAGGGTATTATTGATAAAGTAGTGCTGATGTCGGGTATAAAAAATAAATTCAGCTTTCATTTTGATGGCGAAGAAAACCTGCACAAAATCGCAGCACTGAAAAAAGGCGGCATTTTACTGAGCGCTCATATCGGAAACTGGGATGTGGCTGGCCATTTATTTAAACGCCTGGAAAGCCGTATTAACATTGTACTCTATGATGGCGAACATGAGCAGATAAAAGAATATCTTGAGGGTGTAATTGGTAAGCGCAACATGAGCATCATTGTTATTAAAAACGACCTGAGCCATATTTACAAAATAAGCGAAGCATTAAGTAACAACGAGTTGGTTTGTATGCATGCAGATAGGTTTTTGGAAGGAAACAAGACTTTAACCGCCAATTTTTTAGGAGAACCGGCAAGGTTTCCGATGGGGCCCTTTCTGTTGGCATCAAAATTTAAGGTTCCGGTTTCGTATGTGTTTGCAGTAAAGGAAAGTAATCTGCACTATCATTTATTTGCAAGCGATATAAAAGATTATGCAGCCGTTGCAAAAAATGACATCATGCCGCAAATGTTAGCAGAGTATGTGCATGAAATAGAAAAGAAGGTTAAACAATACCCCGAACAATGGTTTAATTATTATAATTTTTGGGAACAAAAAAAAGATGATAACAATTAACGACATACAATCGCTTATTCCGCAAAAACCGCCTTTTGTAATGGTTGACAAACTTTTGAGTGTTACCGAAATGGCTACCACAACAGGGTTTACTATACCAGCTGATAATATTTTTGTGCAGGATGGTGTGTTTAAAGAACCCGGCCTGGTAGAAAATATTGCCCAGACTGCGGCAGCAAGTGCCGGTTATGTTTCGCATACCCAAAACAAGCCTGTGCTGGTAGGTTATATTGGCGCTGTAAATAACCTGCAGGTATTTGCACTGCCCAAAACCGGCGATGAATTAATTACAGAAATTACCACAGAAAACCAGATTTTTGATGTAACATTAATATCCGGAAAAATTACCTGCAACGGGCAGTTGATTGCCCAATGCAAAATGAAAATATTTATTAATCAAATCAAAAATGCCTGATCATGAAAAGTAGACAAAGACTTGGCTTGTTGTTTATTTTTATGTTATTGATCAGTGCTACACCTTCTTTTTCGCAAACCTTAAAAGAATTTTTCAGCGAAAGATCTACCCAGTTGACTTATTTGGGTATTGATTATACAAAGAACCTGTTCTATAAAAATCCCGATGCCAATCCATCTGATATCAGGGACAAATATTACACCGGAATTAATGACCTGGTGGTAAAAGAGCAATATGATAAGAGTTATGATATTGGCGCAGCTTTCAACCGGAAAAACACCATCAGTATTGATATAAGTGCTGTCACAGAGAACAATAAAAAAATTGATGTCGCTAATATTGTATCACACAAGAAATCTGATTTTGAGAGATTGAAGGAATCAGATATTAAAAACTGTGTAGCGGCTTTACCATTGGAAAATAAAACAGGGATTGGACTGGTCTTCATTATGGAAGGGATGAAAAAAGTAAGCGGCAAAGGATATGGGGCTGTCTGGATTACGCTGATCGACATGAAAACAAAAGAGGTTTTGATAGCAGAACGTATCGTTCGTGAAGCCGAGGGGTTTAGTTTTAGAAACTACTGGACAAGTGTTATCAGAAAAGCTGTTATGGAAATTGACTGGAGTATGTATAAAGAATGGAAAAGAAAATTCACCCGTTGATTTTAGCAACGTAAAATATTTTTTATTAATCAACATAAAAATTCCGATCATGAAACGCACACAAAAATTAAGCTGGTTGTTTGCCTTTGTGTTTTTCTTTGGCACCAGCACCCAAATTTTTTCACAAACAATTAAAGATTTTTTCAGCAACACATCAACACCATTAACCTACCTGGGTATTGATTACACTAAGAATAAACTCATCAATGATCCCGAAGGAAATGCATCTGACATAAAAGGCCGACTGTACAATAGTATGAATGAAGTGGTGGTAAATGAAATGGACAAAAACTACAATATTGCCAAAGCTTTTGACAGGAGCGCAGGCATTAGTACAGATATTAAAGCCGTAACAGAGCGAAATGAGAAAATCAATGCATCAGATATTATGTCTTCCAATATTGGCGACTTTAACCGCCTTACAGGGTCAGATATAGCAGGTTGCGTGAAAGCACTTGATTTAAAAGGTAAAGAAGGTGTTGGGTTGGTATTTATAATGGAGGGTATGAAAAAAGGTGAGAAAACTATTGAAGGGAAGAAAACAATACAGGAAAAAAGTTTTGGCTCAGTATGGGTAACTTTGATTGATATGAAAACAAAAAAAGTGTTGATGACCGAGCGCATGGAACAGGAAGCAGCCGGTTTTGGATTCCGTAATTTTTGGGTTTCTATCATAAAAAAATCGCTTGTAGAAATTGATAAGAAAGCTTATGAGAGCTGGAAGAATAAATATGGCGGCTGATTATAAGAAACTATGAAGACAGTATTGAGCAGCAAGACAGAAGTATTGGTTCGTTTTAATGAAGCAGACCCATTGGGGATTGTTTGGCATGGGCATTATATCCGTTATTTTGAAGATGGACGTGAAGCCTTTGGAAATATGCACGAACTTGGTTACCTGGAAGTATATAAACTTGGTTTTGTAATACCCGTAGTGAGTGTACAATGCGATTTTAAACGCTCACTGCGCTATGGTGACCGGGTAATTGTTGAAACGAAGTTCATCCCGACAGAAGCCGCAAAATTAAAATTTACATACCGGCTTTTTAATGCTGCCAGTGGCGAGTTGGTTGCAACCGGATCTTCTGTTCAGGTTTTTTTAAGTAAAGAAGATTCAGTTCTTCAGCTGTCGAACCCACCTTTTTTTGAAGAGTGGAAAAAGAAGCATGATCAGTGTTAACAGTAAAAACTATGACGGAAATTTTTGTTAGTTCAGATAATATTGTATCACCGATAGGTTTAACTACTGCCGAAAATTTTTCGCAACTTAAACAGAATGTATCAGGTATTAAACTGCATCAAAACAGCAGTATGTCTCAACAGTCATTCCAGGCTGCATTATTTGCAGATGGCAGCTTCGCTGTAAATGATCAGCAAAAAAAATATACAAAATTCGAAAATCTGCTCATCGCATCTATAAGCAATGCGCTGGCAAAAAGCAATGTTGATCCTGCAGATAAAAAAACAGTACTCATCATTTCATCTACAAAAGGAAATGTAAGTTTATTGGAGACTGAAGAAGCCTCCGGCTCATTAAACAAAAGAATTTCACTCAATACATCTGCAAAATTGGTTGCAGATTATTTTAAATTTATAAACCAACCTGTTATTATTTCCAATGCCTGTATATCGGGCATGCTGGCTATTTTAACCGGTATGCGGCTTATACAATCGGGCCAGTACCAACATGCAGTTGTTGCTGGTGCAGATGTGATCAGCAAATTTGTTTTGTCGGGCTTTCAGTCTTTTCAGGCAGTAAGCCAGTTACCCTGCAAGCCCTTTGATGCAGCAAGAGATGGCATCAACCTGGGCGAAGCGGCAGGAACCGTAATTCTTACTTCCAATGCAGCATATTCATACGGCGTAAAAGTTGGCGGCGGCTCGGTAAGTAACGATGCCAATCATATCAGCGGCCCTTCCCGTACCGGTGAAGAATTAAGCCTGGCAATTAATAAAGCATTGCGTGCCTCAGGCATTGCACCAAAAGACATTGGCTTTATTTCGGCACATGGCACAGCTACGCTTTTTAATGATGAGATGGAAGCAAAAGCAATTGGTTTATCGGGCCTGCAAGATGCACCGGTAAATAGTTTAAAAGGTTATTACGGCCATACGTTGGGCGCAGCCGGACTGATTGAATCCATCATTTCCATTCAATCTTTAAAAGAAAACCTGGTGCTGCCAACAAGGGGCTTTCAAACTTCGGGGGTAAGCCAGCCAGTAAATGTATGTTCATCATTATACAAATCAACATCAGCACATTTTTTAAAAACAGCATCGGGATTTGGAGGCTGTAATGCGGCGATGGTTTTCAGCAAACAATAATTAAAAACCCAAAAAACGCATTTAAAAGAGTTATGAAATTTTTTTCCAAGGATAGAAAATCGGCATTTGAAGCAAAAGAAGCAGCACAATGGATAGCTTTTGGACCTGTAATTTTTCAGGCAGCCAGGGTACTCCGTAATTCGGGTATTTTAAAAGTGATTGAAGACAGCGGTTCAAAAGGATTAACCAATGAAGAGATTTCAGAAAAAGTAAAACTATCTGTTTACGGGGTAAGGGTTTTATTGGAATCTGGACTGGGCCTTGGTTTGGTATTGGTAAACGATAAGAAATATACGCTTGGTAAAACAGGTCATTTTATTTTGAACGACGCCTTAACCATCAGCAATATGGATTTTGTGCATGATGTAAACTACCAGGGATTTTTTCACCTGGAAGAAAGTATACAAACCGGTAAACCTGCCGGACTAAAACATTTTGGTGAGTGGAACACAATTTACGAGGGCCTTTCTCAATTGCCGCAGCATGTACAAAAAAGCTGGTTTGATTTTGACCATTTTTATTCGGATGATGCTTTTCCGCTGGTATTACCGCTTGTTTATAACGAAGGCGCAAAAAATATACTGGATATTGGCGGTAACACCGGAAAATGGGCCATTGCTACAACCAGGTTTTCGCAGGATGTGCATATTACCATTATGGACCTGCCCGGGCAGCTGAACATGGCCAGGAAAAGAATTGAAGAACTTGGTTTGGATGAGCGGGTTTCATTTTTGCCGGTAAACATACTGGATGAACAAACAAAGATACCTGGTGGCTTTGATACCATCTGGATGAGCCAGTTCCTGGATTGTTTTTCGGAAGCTGAGATCGTATCTATTTTAAAAAGATGCTACGATGCGCTGGATGAAAACGGACAGGTAGTTATTATGGAGCCATTTTGGGACCGCCAGAAATTTGAGGTTGGGGCATTTTGTTTACAGCAAATTTCTGTTTACTTTACCGTGATGGCAAATGGCAACAGCCAGATGTATAGTGCCGAGACTTTTTTTAAATGCATTGAACAAGCCGGATTTGAAATTGTTGAACAGACAGATAATATTGGCCTTAGCCAGACTTTATTAAAATGTAAAAAAATAAAAAATACCAAATCATGAAAACAGAAAAAACAGATGTGCTTGTAATTGGCGCCGGCCCTGCCGGTACAGTGGCTGCATCCATAATAAAAAAAGCAGGATTTTCAGTTAAGATAGTAGAGAAGATGAAGTTTCCAAGGTTTGTAATTGGCGAAAGCCTGTTGCCCCGTTGTATGGAAGCATTGGAAGAAGCCGGTTTTTTAGATGCGGTAAAAGCAAAAGGGTTCCAGGAAAAATTTGGGGCCAAGTTTGTAAAAAACGGTAAGGTTTGCGATTACTTTTTTGCCGATCAGTTTACACCCGGCTGGAGCTGGACCTGGCAGGTGCCACGTGGCGAGTTTGATAAAACCCTAGCCGACACCTGCGAAACAATGGGTATACCGGTAAGTTACGAAACAACGGTTACAGGCATTGAATTTAACGGAACAGACTCTGTAACAACCGTTGAAGATATTGATGGTAACAAATCGCAGATTGAAGCAAGATTTATTGTGGATGGCAGCGGCTACGGAAGGGTGATACCACGTTTATTTAATATGGATAAACCATCGAACCTGCCGCCACGAAAAGCATTTTTTACGCATGTGGTAGATACCAAACGTACCATGGATGATGAGCCAAACCGCATCACCATCATTGTACATCAAAAAGGAATATGGATCTGGGTAATACCTTTTTCAAACGGAAATACTTCGGTAGGTTTTGTGGGCGAACCGGAATTCTTTAAATCAACCGAAGGTGGTACACCTGAAGAACAGCTGAGGGCACTGTTGGCCACCGAACCTTACCTGGCCGAAAGGATGAAAGATGTAGAATTTATTTTTGATCCAAGAACACTGGAATCCTACTCGGTAAGTACTACAAAATTTTATGGCGAAGGATTTATTTTAACCGGTAATGTAACAGAATTCCTGGATCCGGTTTTTTCTTCTGGCGTAACATTGGCAACTGTTTCAAGCCAAACGGCTGCACATCTTGTAATAAAAAAACTGCAGGGCGAAAATGTAGACTGGGAAAAGGAATATACCGAAGTGATGATGCAGGGCGTAAACACTTTCCGCTCGTATGTAATGGCATGGTACGAGGGAACTTTGGACACCATTTTCTTTGCTGATAACCAGGTAGCCGAAATTAAAAGTATGATATGCTCGGTATTGGCCGGTTATGTATGGGATACCAATAATCCTTACGTAAAAGATCATGACACGGCATTAATTAAACTGGCAAAACTGATTAAAGTAAGAGATGCACTTGCTGTGTAAATAAAAAAACCTGACATGTACGTGTCAGCAAAGAAGGGAATCTACATATTGAAAACAGAAAATTATATTACGGCCAGCTGCATTATCAACAATCATATTGTTTATAAAAACGGGCTGCCGGTGTTTGAGGAAAAAGAATTGGAACTGCCTGAATTGCTGCTTGCGGCTTACCGCCACTTTGAATTGCAGTATCCCAAGTTTCATAAAATGGATAACCTGAGTAAACTGGGATGGCTGGCCAACGAAATTTTATTGCAGGCTGGTTTTGATAAAGAGAAATATAAGCCGGAAGATATTGGCATAGTATTGTCCAATGCCAATTCAAGCCTGGATACCGACATAAAATACTACGAAACAGCCAAAACCATTGCCAGTCCGGCTCAGTTTGTTTACACATTGCCTAATATTGTAATTGGCGAAATATCCATCAGGCATCATTTTAAAGGCGAGAATGCTTTTTTTATTACAGAGGAGTTTGATGCCGGTTTTATGGAACAATATGTAGGTAACCTGATTAATAATAATATATTGCAGTGCTGTATTTGCGGCTGGGTAGAGGTGCTGGACAAAAATTATAATGCAACTTTATTTTTAATAGAGAAAGATAAAAGCGCCAATTCAGTTAATTTTACAAAAGAAAATCTTAATAAAATACACCAGTCAGTCTTGTCATCCTGAGCTTGTCGAAGGATTGTCGAAGACGGGTTAGAAAAAAATACAAAATGGATAAATTAATGTCAGATCTGAAAACACAGATCATTGCCCAGTTGAATTTGCAGGATACTAAACCAGAGGATATAGGAGATGACCAATCCCTGTTTGTTGAAGGCCTTGGCCTTGATTCGATAGATGCGCTGGAACTGATCGTTTTATTGCAGCAGCAGTATAAGATCAAACTATCCAATGCAGAGGATGGTCCCAAGGTTTTTAAAACCGTACGTACCATGGCCGAATATATAACTGCTCATCAAGCCCAGAATGCTTAATAACAATGAACCCGTTTTTGTTGCCGGCACTGGTATCATTTCGGCAATAGGCAACAATGTTGCCGAATGCCTGGATGCATTGGAAAACGGCCGGGCAGGAATGGGGCAGATGCGTTACTTACATTCGGCCCACGGCAGCAGATTGCCGGTTGCTGAAGTAAAGTTGAGTAATGAAGAACTTGCACAACTTGCCGGCTTGCCCAACATTAAAAGCCGCACTGCTTTATTGAGTTTGGTTGCAGCTAAAGAAGCACTTGCAGCTGCAGGCATTGAAAATATCAAAGACTTACGCACGGGATTTATTTCTGCCACATCTGTTGGAGGCATGGATAAAACAGAAAACTTCTTCACCGGATTTTTATCAGATAACAGCAAAGGAAAATTACGTGATGTTATTAACCACGAGTGTGGCAGTGTAACAGAACTGGTTGCCGATGCATTGGGTATTAAAGATTATATCACCACCATCAGCACGGCCTGTTCATCATCGGCCAATGCTATTTTTTTGGGAGCAAGATTGATCCGGAATAATATAGTTGATGTAGTTGTTGCCGGAGGTACCGATTCTATGGCAAGATTCACCCTCAATGGTTTTAATACACTGATGATTGTTGACGAACAGTTTTGTCAGCCTTTTGATGAAAACCGCCGTGGACTTAATCTGGGTGAAGGTGCAGGATATGTGGTGTTGGTTTCTGATAAAGTTGCAGCAACACTTAAAAACAAACCAGCAATTATTTTAAGTGGTTATTGCAATGCCAATGATGCCTATCATCAAACAGCATCATCGCCGGATGGAATTGGTTCTTACTTAGCCATGAGTGGAGCGTTGAAGAAAGCCGGACTACAACCATCAGACATTGATTATATAAACCTGCATGGAACCGGTACGCAGAATAATGATATTGCAGAAGGAACGGCAATTAAAAGATTGTTTGATCCGCATTTTCCAAAAATGAGTTCAACAAAAACTTTTACCGGTCATACTTTGGGTGCCAGTGGTGGTATTGAAGCTGTGTTTTCTGTGCTGGCTTTGCAGCATGGCATTATTTTTCCAAACCTGCGTTTGCAAACGCCCATGGTTGATCTGCCGTTTGTACCGGAAAAAGAATTAGTAAAAAATGTGGAAGTGAAACACGTGCTTTCCAATTCATTTGGTTTTGGCGGAAATTGTTCATCATTAATTTTTTCAAAAGTAGCATCGCAACAAATTTAAAAGCTGTCAGCCTGCGCCTGTCGAAGGCGGGTTGTTTTGGAATATATCGGTTACGACAACACTTCGACAAGCTCAGTACAACCTGACAACTCAAAAGTAAAAATTTAAAAATGTACATCAGGGCAACAGGAAATATCTCTCCGCAAAAAACCTTTGGCCATCAGCCATTGATGGATGCTGTTGCATACACCGGTAACCGCCTTGCCTGCATAGAACCTGATTATAAAGACTTTATTGACCCCAAACAGATCAGGCGCATGAGCCGCATCATACGTATGGGTGTGGCTGCTGCCATGGAATGTTTGCAGGAAACAGAACTTAAAGTGCCTGATGCCATTGTTACCGGCACGGCTTACGGCTGCCTGGAAGACACCAATTCTTTTTTAAGCAAGATGGTTGAGTATAATGAAGAACTGCTTACACCAACTGCATTCATACAATCAACACACAATACCATTGGCGCACAAATTGGTTTACTGCTGCAATGCAATAATTACAACAATGCTTTTGTACACCGTGGCTTTTCTTTTGAAAGCGCCCTGCTTGATGGCATAATGCTGCTGAAAGAAAATGATGCAGCCAATGTATTGATTGGCGCTATTGACGAGATCACCAACACAAGTCATACCATTTTAAACAGGCTGGGTTTGTATAAACAAGGCCCGGTTTCAAACCTGGATATTTATAAAACAAAAACCAAGGGTACCATTGCGGGGGAAGGTGCCACATTTTTCTTGTTGGCAAATGAATCCTCATCAAATGATTATGCAAAGCTGGATGGCCTGCATACTTTTTATAAGCCCGAAGGAATTGCTGAAATTGAACAACAGATAGCTTCTTATTTAGAAAGACATGCTGTAACTATGAATGATATCGATCTGATCATCACCGGAAAGAATGGAGATGCAGGCGAAGACAAGATTTATGAGCAACTGGAACAAACTGTTTTCAATACAAAGGATACAGTCAACTATAAACACCTGTGCGGAGAATATCCAACGGCAGCAGCTTTTGCCATGTGGCTGGCAGCTGTTACTATCAGATCAGGAGAAGTTCCTGCCGTATTGAATTACACGGGTTCTACAGATAAGAAGATCAATAAAGTTTTAATTTATAATCACTACCAGGGCATACATCATTCTTTATCTTTGCTGTCGGCATGTTAAACTTCCGCAACACAAATATTTTTTTTATTGCACTGCTGGCTATCTTAATTGGTGTGCATGTACAATATGGACTGCCAATTTATATTTACCCGCTTTTATTTGTTGTGTACTCTTTAATTGTTTTTTGGGGATGTTATTATGTAGGCTCTAGTTTCTTTATTAAGATTGTTTGCAAAGCAACTACTGATAAAAAAGAAATTGCCATCAGCTTTGATGATGGCCCGGCAGAAAATTATACGCAACAAATTCTGGCTATTCTAAAAACTGAAGAAGTAAAAGCAACTTTTTTCTGCATTGGCAACCGCATTGCAGGTAACGAAGCAATTTTAAAACAGGTACAGGCAGATGGGCATATCATTGGCAACCACAGTTATTCCCATCATTTTTGGTTTGATATGTATTCAACCAAAAAAATGCAGAATGATTTACAACAGATGGATACGGAAATGGAAAGGGTTACCGGGCTTAAGCCAAAACTATTCAGGCCTCCTTATGGTGTTACCAATCCTAATTTAGCGAAAGCAATCAGAAATGGCGGCTATACACCGGTTGGCTGGAGCGTAAGATCAATGGATACGGTAATAAAGGATGGAAAGAAATTACTTGGCAAGATCAATGACGGTATAAAGCCCGGTGCCATCTTTCTTTTTCATGATACCAGTAAAACCACGTTGGATGTTTTACCACAATTTATACAAGAAGTTAAAAAAAGAGGATACAACATTATACCGCTGGATAAATTGTTAGCTTTGCAGCCCTATGCGTAAATTACTATTTATATTTTGTTTGCTTACTGTTGCAATGGTTGCCAATGCACAGTATGCTGGCTATACACCTGTTGCCGACCTGGTAAAATTCAAATCAGCATTTGCTGCCACGGCTTTAAAAACTACCTCCATTAAATCTGACTTTACCCAGGATAAAAACCTGAGTATGCTTTCTGAAAAAATTACATCCAAAGGAAATTTTTGGTTTAAGAAAGACAGCCGGGTGCGGATGGAATATACCCAGCCTTTTAAATACCTGATGATACTGAATAAGGATAAAGTGTATGTAAAGGATGGTGCTAAGGAAAGTAAAGTATCTACCAAGTCGAACAAAATGTTTCAGCAGATCAATAAAATAATGATTGACTGTATGCAGGGCACCATGCTTGATAATACCGATTTTAAAACCCGTGTTTTTGAAAATAAAACCAATGCACTGGTTGAACTGACCCCGGTTAGCAAGGGAATGAAAGAGATGTTTAAATCCATCAATGTAACTGTTGATAAAAAAGATTTTTCTGTTACAAGCATTCAAATGCTTGAACTTTCGGGCGATAATACCATCATGCGTTTTACCAATAAAGAACTGAATGCATCAATTCCGGATAACTTATTTGATATTAAGTAGCTCGCTGCTTTTTATGCTGAGCTGCTCCCCGGCTCACCAGCAAATGCAATCTGCAACTGCTGATGTAAACGTACTGCAAAAATTTAAACCAGCTTTTACGGTTGCTTTATACAATACTTCAGTTGATGTAATGAGTAATCATTTAAGCGGCCTGCTGCTCATTAAAAAAATGCCCGACAGCAGCACCCGTATGGTTTTCAGCAACGAAATGGGGCTTGGTTTTTTTGATTTTGAATTTAAGCCTGATGGAGAATTCAAAGTGTATTCCATCATGAAGAAACTGAATAAAAGATCGGTTATTAAAACATTGCAGCACGATTTTGAACTGGTGCTGATGAATAACCTGGATAATTCAAAAGCAGTTGTAAAAACCAATGAAGGGCTGACTTATTTTATTTTTCCGCAAAGCAAGGGCTTTAATTATTATATTACAAACCAAAGCGGTGATGGACTGGTGCGGATGGAACGGGCGTCTAACAAAAAAACAATTGTAGAGGCAGTGATGAAAAATTATATCAACGGCATACCGGATACCATTGGCATATCGCACAAAACATTTGAATTTAACATTGGCTTAAAACGAATAGAAAGATAATGCTGCCTGCAGGTGTCTGGCCACTACGCAGTGTCTTTATTAATGAGATTACAAGAGACTCAGCCCGCTTTTAAAATTTTGAAGTAATTTGTAGTGGCCTGACACCTAATAAAAAACAGAAAGATAATGCTGCTTAACGATTTTTTTACCATCAATGATTCTGTAAAGTCCGAAACAGAAATTTGGGCCGAGTTGCGTATCAATGCAAATCATAAAATATTTGAAGGGCATTTTCCCAACCAGCCGGTAGTGCCCGGTGTGTGTATGATGCAGATGATAAAGGAAATACTGGAACAGGTTATTGGTAAGGAAACCAACCTAACGCAGGCCGCTGATATGAAATTCCTGGCGGTAATAAATCCGCTTGAAAACAACCTGATACATGCATCAATAAAATATGCTACAGACGAAAGTGGAGCAATCAATATTGTAGCTTCACTTTTTAAAGATGAGCTGGTGCATTTTAAATGTAAGGCTAAATTGCAGGTGTCTGGTACCTTCTAAGTTATTTTACTCTTTATATTTACTTAAGCTATCTAACATTTTCACAATCCTTGCATTCCAAATTTCTTGCTTTTCAATGTTTTGAGATCTAAAAGTTTCAGTATCGTATTCTTTCTGAACAGCTTTACAGTATTCCATGCATTTAGTATATAGACCATTAATCTTGTCGGAAGTAATTGTCTCATTACTAATTGACAACTCATATAAATCCTTTCTGAGAACCCTTGCAGAAATTTCTCCAATATCAAAATGCTTTTGTTCATGATTTAAAATATATTCTGTAGTGTCTGATGGATTTCTATAGAAGGATTCATCTTTTATAAAAAAGAGACAAACACGATATTTCAGCTTATCTTTTTTTGATTTGTAACTCAACCTTATTTTTATAGTTGAATTTGCATCATACTCGAAACTACCGGGCATTGTACCAATAAAATCTTTCCATTCTATTTTTTGTTTAGCTTTCCACTCAATTACATTATTGGTTTCTTGACAGGAATTAAACTCATTACATGTAGTCAAGTAAGTCGAAGAAATACTTGCGGAAGACAAAATGAAAATAATCAATTTCATAATGAGGTTAATAATTTTATTCTCCTTTTACAACCTTCTCTGGCATCAACCAATTGATCAGGTCCAACGCAGGTCCCGTCATAAAAGTAGTAACCAGTGCCATCAAGACCATCATGGCAAATATTTCCGGAGAAAGAATCCCCAGGTCATAACCAATATTTAAAACGATGAGCTGCATCAGCCCACGGGTGTTCATCAGCACGCCAATAGACAGGCTGTCTTTCCAGCTTTGTCCAACCATGCGTGCAGCAATAGCGCTGCCGCCAAATTTTCCAGCAACGGCAACCAATAATATCCAGCCAAAAGTGATCCACAAATGCCCTTCGTTTATCAAACCTATCTGTGTTCTTAAACCGGTAATTACAAAGAACAGCGGCAACAGCAGTATGATACTTACATCTTCAATCTTATCAATAACAATTTTACGAAAACTAAAACTGCTTGGCATGATAACCCCAGCCATGAAAGCGCCGAACAAAGCATGTATGCCAATAACAGATGTGATGTAAGCCGATACGATGAGGATAACAAAAAGCAATGCAATGATGGGAGTTCTCTTTTTTTCTTTTGCATCATACACATGGCTTAAGCCTTCTAAAAAAGGCCTTACTACTTTCAACATCACCAATACATAAATAACCGCCAGGCCAATGGTGTATAAAACACTAAAGGATGAGCCCGATTTAACCAATGCAATTACAGCAGCCAGAATACACCAGGCAGTAAGATCATCGGCGGCAGCGCAGGTAAGCGCCATGGCGCCCAGTTTACTTCGGGTAAGTTTTTTTTCCTGCAGTATTCTTGCCAGCACAGGAAATGCAGTAATGCTCATGGCAATACCCATAAACAATGCAAAGGATAAAAAACTGGTGCCGGCGGGTGCATAATCGCGGTAAATATAATAGGCAAGCACCATTCCTAAAGTATAGGGTATTATAATGCTGGCATGACTGATGATAACAGCGCCGTAAGCCTGTTTGCCAATGGCTTTCAGATCAAGCTCCATACCAATAATGAACATAAAAAGGATAAGGCCTATCTGGCTGATGAAACTGAGTGTTGATAAAGAAGCCGCAGGAAATAAAAAATGGGTTAGCTCCGGAAAGTATGCGCCAATAATAGACGGGCCTAAAATGATACCCGCTACAATTTCGCCAATAACAGCAGGTTGCCCGATCTTTTTAAACAAAAATCCAAAGAGGCGTGCACTGGCAATGATGACGATGATCTGTAAAAGCAGTACAGCCAGCGGGTCGGTAAGGCCTTGTTTAAAAGAATCGGTAAAAACCTGGAAACTGCT
This sequence comes from uncultured Chitinophagaceae bacterium, assembly GCA_963715585.1. Classification (GTDB taxonomy): domain Bacteria; phylum Bacteroidota; class Bacteroidia; order Chitinophagales; family Chitinophagaceae; genus Ferruginibacter. The sequence continues at coordinate 4,449,449 of OY970254.1, forward strand.
GGTGTTACTTGTAATTTTTTCGGTTTGTAATTGTTGCGCTGTAAGTGCCGGACTTTGCAATGCACTACCCTGCTTTGCTATCCAGTAAATAGCAAAGCCTAACCCGGCAACAATTACAATATAAAAAACAGTACTCCCCTTTTTTTTCATGCACTATGATTATTAACCGGGTTAAAATTATCTGAAATTAAGAAAACTAATAAACAAATTATTGTTACTAAAGTTTTGAAACTAAAGTAAAACTATGCTGTAAACCTTTAAAATTATTGTACAACAAAATATTGTGGTAACTGCTTTTCGGGGTTTTCTTTTTAAACATGTGCCCGGGAACGGGCTGATGTAAAAATTCACAGGCATACCAAAGGCCTGGTGCAGATACGGTGGCGTAATCACCCACCATGTGTTTATAACGTACAACAGCGGTGTCTTCAGCAAGCAGGGTTTCGCAGGCTTTGTAATATGGCAATGTGCGGTTATCACCATTTTCGCCGGAGAGAAACAGATCAATGGCTGCTCCTGCTTTAAGATTGTTTTGAAGAAACAGGTTTAATTGCTGCTTCACCAATTCGATATCTGTGCTGTGTATGGTGCTGATAGCAGCAACTTTTGCAATAGAAGATGCCGCTTCCGCATTTACAACAAACATGGCCGCACCTTCGCCCACTACACAACCGGCGCTATCTGTTTCATACAAATGTTTATTGGAGATATCTTCTTTTTTGTATGAACCTGCCAGCGTTTCAATATTGTAATGAAAAGGAGAAATTTCATCAACACCGCCAACCAGGTAATTGTTTGATGGATTTGTATTCAGTTGCATCATGGCATCAAGCAATGCGTTTTCAAAAGCAAGGCCAAGATGAATATGCGTGATATTGTATCCTTTGTTCTTAGTGATAAGTCCCAGCTGACCTGCAATTACATTACCCGTGCTTTGTACAAAACTGCCGGGTGTAAGCTGGCCTTCTTCGTATTGAACCATCTGGTTCAAAAATTTTACACAGTCATCCATGCCGGCATTTGCCGAACCCATAATGATCCCGTCAATGGAATCAGTTTCGCTCATCAATGGCAATGCAGCGCCAACTCCCATTCTTATCGATTTACCCATTCTGCGTAAAATACCCGGAGGGATTTTTTCGTATGAAGGCTCAATGGCCAGCAATTTTTTATTAACCGGTTCATTTATCAATTCAATATTAGCCTGCAACAAGTCTTGTTGTGCCGATATGCAATATGTTTTATGGATATACAGCATGGCTCAGGCTTTTGAAAAAATTAAAGATGAACAGTTACCGCCAAAACCAAACGAGTTACTCATAACATGATTTACCGGCATTTTTGTATAGGATTGTACCGGCGTTAACCCGGTTGAAGGAATTGTATTTTTAAAATGCAGGCTTGCATACACTTCCTGGTGCATTAAACTTAAAATACTGTACACAGCTTCAATGGCGCCTGATGCACCCAGCGTGTGGCCAATATTTCCTTTGGTAGATGCGAATGCAGGAGGTTTATCAAATAGGCGAATCATCGCCTTGCTCTCCACTTCATCATTATTTTCGGTACCGGTACCATGTGCATTTATAAAATCAATTTTATCTGCCGATAAGTTTGCAACTTTTAATGCGCCCTGCATGGAAAGAAATGGACCATCGCCTTCATCTGATAATGAAGAAGGATGGTATGCATCGTTGGCATTGCTGTAACCGGTTAATTCCGCATATACTTTTCTGCCTTTTATATCTTCTTCTTTTTCTAAAATTAAAAAAGCAGCACCTTCTCCCAGGTTCAATCCTTTTCTGCCTTCATCAAATGGTGTACAAATTTCATCAGATAAAATATGCAGCGCATTAAAACCATTGATGGTGAATTTTGCAAGACAATCGGTGCCGCCAACAATGGCTCTTTTTGCATAACCATTCTTCATCAGCATAGCGCCATACATAATGGCATTGGCAGATGAAGAGCAGGCAGTGTTAATGGTATTGATGACACCATTTATCTTAAAATGTTTTTGCAGGAACAAGTTAACAGAGGCACAATCGTAAGAACCCAGGTAATCTGAACCTTCCGTTTTTTCATTGGCATCGTTGTACAATTCATCTGTAAGGCACATGCCGCCAACGGTGTTGGCGCCAATCAATGCAGTGTCGAAGGATTGAATTTCTTCAGTAGCTATTCCGCAATCAGCAATGGCTTCATTCAATGCATGTAAGGCCAGCAGGGTTGTACGGGTAACGCCCTTGTCCGTCACTTGTAATTGTTTCTGCAGATCTTCTGTGCTTATTTGTACCTGGCCAAAAGGTAAAAGCCCGGCATATTTTGTTGGGAAAAGATCAAATGCTTTACTTACGCCACAGCTTGCATTTTTAAGCGACTGATGATTTTCGGCTACAGAATTTCCTATAGCACTTATTACGCCCATGCCGGTTATGAAAATTCTGCTCAATATAGTTAGGGGTGTCAGCCTGAGCTTGTCGAAGGCGGGTTGGTTAATGATAGCACCGTCTTCGACAAGCTCAGACTGACAGCTTTTTTATTTTTAGAAATTATTTTGTACGATGCTCCTCAATATAAGCAGCCATGGTGTTAATGTTTGTAAGAATCTTGCGGCCTTCTTTAGGATCCTTAATATCTATCCCGTATTCTCTGCCCAATAAAACGATCAGTTCTATCGAATCAATTGAATCCAATCCCAGGCCTTCGCCAAACAACGGTTCATCATCCTTAATATCTTCGGGCTTAACAGAGATCAGGTTCAGAAATTCTATGATCTGCTTTTTAAGCTGCAGTTTTAATTCGGCTGTTTCCATAATAAATATTTCAAATCAGGTTTTTTCTTTTCAACCCAAACAAAGTGATTAACTGTATTGCAAAAGTGATACCCAGTAAAGGTATTATATTTAAGATAACATCTTTCAGTTTTCCTCCTTCCAAAAATAAACCATAATAGGCTTCCAAACACCAATGCAATGGCGAAAGCTTCATCACAAACTGAAACGATTCAGGCATGGCAAAACTGGGCACCAGCAAGCCGCCTACAGCAGCCATTAAAACAATGGATACCGCACCAATGCCATTGGCCTGCTCCTGTGTTTTTGCAAATACACCAATCATGATGGCGTAGCTTACGGCACACCAGCCGCAGATGAGGGTAACAATCACCACACCGGTAATATCGGCCGGTAAATTAAGTTTAGGTAAACCCATGGATGGAAAGAGCCAGATGCCCATGGAAAAAACAACTGTGGCCTGAATAAATGTTATGAATAAATAAGAAAGCTGTTTGGAAATTAATGCAACAAGATAATTGGTTGGTAATGTTTTTAAGCGCACAAAACTCCCGTTCAGTTTCTCTCTTACTACGCTTCCGCCCAAAGAAATTACGATGAAGAACATCGCAAAGACCGTCCAGGCCGGAACATTGTGCTGCGATGCATTGGGAATATTGCGGCTGCCATCTCTTGATACCGGAATTTCTACAATACCAACCTGGCTGTTTATTAAATCTTTCTCCAGCGAATCGGGCAATGCTGTTTCGTTTAAAGCGAAGTAAAGGCTTTTTAAAACTTCTTTATTTTGTACCACCTGCAATGCACTGCGTAAAGCACCATTGATAGAATGGCGGAAAGACTCCTGCAATACGGGATGATATAATAATGTGATGGGTTGAACCTGGCTGCTGTCATTTGTTATTACAGCACTGGTGGTGGTTTGCATACCAAAATTTTTCAACGCTTTCTTTGCAGTTGCATCTGCCGTTACTTTTAATTTCTGTGTAAAATCGGCCGGAATGATGATGGCGATAACCGCATCTTTCGCATGCATTCTTTCAGAAATTTCTTTGTCTGTTACGTTTGGTGTAACCTGCTTCAAACTAAACATACCCACTTTTTCAATAGCAGTTTCCATTTGCTTACCAGCTTCTCCGGTATCTCTGTTGCACATCAACATAGGCACCGTGTTGGTGTTCAGCATTTCAAATGTACTGTTCTGTACTGCAGTAATAACAACTGCCAGCACGATCGGCATTACAAACATGAACACCAATCCCAACCGGTCACGGGTGAGAATGCGCATGTCTTTTAATATGGTGCTCCAGAGTTTAAACATTATGAGTTCCTGTATGATTTGCCGGTTAAATTAATAAACAAACCTTCCAGTCCGTCTTCTTTATGATCTATCATTAACTGATTCAGTGTATCGTGTGCTATTATTTTTCCATCATCAATCAATGCTACTTTATTGCAAAGGTCTTCGGCTTCACTCAGTTGATGTGATGTATAAATAAGTGTGGTGCCATCTTCATTTAATTTTTTTAGATAGTTGATGATGGCATGACGGGTATGTACATCCACACCAACCGTTGGTTCATCTAAAAATAAAATACGGGGATTGTGAATGACACCGATAGCAAGGTTTACACGGCGTTTCATACCGCCGGAAAACTGCTCTACTTTTTTATTGCGAACTTCCGTAAGTCCGAGTACTTCCAGTAACTCGGTTGTTTTATTTTTGATCTCTGTTTTTTGCAAGCCGCTCCAGGCACCAAAAAAAGCCAGGTTTTCGGCAGGGCTAAGTTCCTGGTAAAAAGAAAAATCCTGCGGTACAAAACCAAAAAGTTTGTTGATGGCTTTTTTGTGATGGGTAATTTCGTGGCCGAGTAATTGAATGCTTCCTTCAGAAAACTTCAGTAAACCAGTCATACAATTCATCAAAGTGGTTTTGCCGGCGCCATTGGGGCCAAACAAACCGAAGCGTTCGCCTTCCTGTACTTCTAAATTTAAATTAGTAAAGCAGGAAGTTGATTGGCGGGGATAAGCAAACCCTAAATTATTTATACGCACAGCTGCATTGCTCATGAATTCCATTTTATTTTGCTCAATGCCTGAAATGCTTTTTTCTCTATCTCCGAAATTTCGATGAGGTAATCTCCCATTACATCATAATCAGCCTGGCTGCCAATGCGGCCTTTATAAATACCGGCAGCCTGTACGGCGGCAGTGCGCCATTTATCACCAGCTTCTGTAAATATTTTTGAAATATCAAGTAACTCATCTTTTGGAACAAAGGCATGTGCTTCCTGTAAAAAAGCACCATAAATATACCGGAAGCCTCCACCGCCGGTTCCAATCTCTTCCTGCATACGAACCAACTGCGCCAAATACAAACCCGCTTTTTCATCGCCCAGTTTAGCTTTCCATTTTTTTATTTTTTTACCGGTGCCGGCAATGCCCTTTACGCCTGCAATATTGCCCGGTATGCGTATCATGTGGTTAACATTTCTCTTAATACCTTTTACAATGGCCCTTGCCATTTGTTCGTCGGTAATAATCTTTTTTTCTTTGGGATAATAAATTTGTCCACGTGGCGCAAAAGCACCTTTTGCAAAACGTACTCTCTCCAGTTCGTAAGAAGATAATGATGTAGGTGTTTCCATCACCGGATCGCTGATAAGGTACCGGTCGTCTTCTTTTCCGAAAACGATCATATTGTGAGCGTTAAAATGGAAACGATATTCTTTTGGAAAATACGTAAGATAGTAAACGCCTACCTGTGCACCAACGGGTTGTCCTTTGGCCAGGCAATCATCTAAATATTTTTTTCCGGCTTCTCTTGATGAAAACTTTTTTCTGAAAACCGGTATGCCCAGTGCATCGCAGGTTCTTTTAAAAATGAGGCCGGGCATCGTTCTAAAAGCAATAGCAGGCCCGTTATTAATTACAAGAAATGGTAACTGCACATAAAATAAACCAGAACCAATACCAAAGGCAAGCGGCTCGGTGAGTTTTGTTGCACCCGCAGTTTGTAACAGATTTGTAGTAACACCGTTTTCGCAATGCGCTGCCTGTAAATGTTCAAATTCAGTTGTCATGCACATTCATGGTTTTAAGCTCCTCCACACTTACATTAAATGCATCGGCGTATTTCTGTAATTTTTGTTCAGATAGTTTTTTAAATGCGGCAGGTTTTAAATGGCTTTTGATGGTCCATTTCCAAAACCCGGTATAAGCAGCCAGTATGCCCATATCCATCAACCTCAATTCCAAAAAATATAAAATGGGGCTGGCTTCGTTATTCAATACTTTTTGCCGGGCAGCTTCAATGCGCTTTTCAATATCTTCCCAGGCAAGGTCGAGCGCTTTTGTCTTTACATCCCAACCGGTGCTAAGCTCGCTTGAATATTTGCCCGAACTGTCAACAGCATACACCACTTCTTTGGTTAATTTGTTGAGGGCACCGTCGTCCTGGGGAATTTCTTCTTTTTTCATAATGCAGCTGAAGTGTAAAGATGAAATTACTACAATGTGCTAAATAATCAGCAAACTGTAAGTAAACTGTACATATAAGAGAAACGTGAGCTTTCCGGTACCAGCAGAAAAATCTTATCGCCAACCTTAAGCTTGCCGCTGTGAAATAATTCATTCACCATAAAATAAACGGATGCTGCACCTACATTACCAACCTTGTCCAGGTTTACAAACCATTTATCGTACATAATACCTGTTCCGTTGGCTATCAGTTGCTGGTATATTTTGTCTTTAAAAAAGTTGCTGCTCATGTGCGGTAAAAAATAATCAATCTCCTCCGACTTAACGCCATGCTTGGCCAGCGATGCACTTACACCATAACCACCATACAACACAATATTTTTACTTAACAGTTTTACATCCTGCTTAATACTCATGATGGATTGTTCTGCTAATTCCTGCTGGGTATAGTCCTGGTAACTTTTTAAGGAGCCATCTTTCATTTTTTCGCAGGCCTGGTACATGCAAGGCTCCAGTTCGTTTGCGTAAGAAAAACCTTCTATCCATTCTACCTTTAAGCTAATGCCCGTTTCATTTTTTTTGTTGGAGAGATGGAATGCGGCAGCGCCATCAGATAACATCCACCTTAAAAATTCTTTTTCAAAACCGATGTAAGGATCATCAACAAGATCCTTTAATCTTTTTGCTTCGTCTTCAAAATTGCCCGAAACCAATGAAAGTGAAAAACGCTCGGAACCGGTGGCAACGGATTGTTGCACCTGACCCGCTTTAGTTGCCAGGTAAGCATATTTAAATGCATGCATACCGGCACAGCATACGCCCGAAGGAGAAACAACTTCAAATGGTTTTGTTTCCGGTAAATGTCCATGCACCATCACACCATGCGAAGGCATCAGCTGATCGGGTGTGGAAGTACCCGTACTCAGCAGTTCAATATTTTTAATACCGTCGGGATTATCCTTAAATAATGACCTTACAGCTTCGGCTGTCATTTGCGCATTGGTATGTGTTGGTTTACCCTCTTTTGTAAGAGCATAAAACCTGTTTTTTATACCGTTGTTACGCAGCACAATGGCTTTAGACCTGGAGGGTGCGTCATTGATGTATCCCAGGTAATCTTCCATCTCATCGTTTGAAACCGGATCGTTGGGGAAAAAAGCTGCTGTATTTGTAATGTAAACCTCGTTTAATGACATCTGTGCTATGGGTTAATGTACGCCTGAATAAAGTTGTTTTTGTTTTTTAATACGGCCCGATAAAAAGGGCTTGAAGAAAATAAAATCTACAGTTAGTATTATTGGTGCCGCTATAAACAGTGCAATTAAAAGATAATATTTGAATGCAACAAGCCAGGCAGTCTTTTTTTTCTTTTTTGCTATGATGTTGGCCCATATTGCAAAAATTTTACTTGCCTTCGATTCGATGAACATTAAATTATATTTTACCTCAATTGCTTTTTGCTCAATCAGCTCACCCTGTAAACCATCCCAGTTTGCACCGGTTAAATATTTTTGAACTGTTTTTCCATAATCGGCTGTTTTTTTAATATCAGCTTCCGAAACGCCCGGTGTTGGAAAGATGCCCAGCCAACGTCCCTTTTTGCCTTTAAACATCCAGTAAAAAATGGTAATGAAACTTATAAGATTGTGGTGTTTATCAAAAAGGGAAATGCTGCCAACCAGCTTTGCATCAGCATCTTTCAATATTTTTTTGATACGCTGCATGGCGCTAATCCACATGTTCCTTGCACCGGTAATGGTAACAACCGGTGTATCTTTTAAAACAGCTTTTACAGCCGGATCGTTTAAAATAGAATTAACAGGAATGCTTGGCGACAGGAACCAGGCCTGGTAACCCAGTATAACCAGGTCGTATTTATTTTCTTTAAGCTGAAAAGGTTTTAACTCTGTTGGTACACTTAAAACACAATCTGGCATCACGGCAAAAAAGGCTTTGCCATTCCAGGGAAAGGGGTAATCGTTGGCAACATGCACACGAACTTTTTCAACCGTATTACCTGCTTCCACAAGTGGTGCTGTAAAATTGTTGAGGATATCTTCCAGTTGCCCCGATTGGGTATAATAAATGACCAGAATCTTTTTACTCATGTACTGCAAATTAAGGCTAAAGCGGTTTTAAAACCTTCGATTTTTTGGTATAATCATTAATAGCCTGCTGAACCACCGCCGAAAGTGTTTTAAAATTGGAGCGGATAGTTGATACATCGGCATCTATATTATTGCGGTACTCAACTATTTTGGGCGCATGTTCCTGTATGATGAGCCGCAAAAAACTAAACTCTGCATTTTCTTTATCCTTTTTTATGGCAGCCTCCAGCTTTAAGCGGCCGGCTTTAAAAAGGCTTAATTTTTCTGCCGGCTTGGTAATCAATCCTGCTTTTTTCATCAGCAATGCTCCCTCGTAAGCTTCTTTTTCATTTATTGAAGAAGTTTTTACAACAGTTAGCTGGGCATTGATTGAATTCACATCATTTGCTGCCATGGCATTATAAAACGCACTCTTATCAAACCCAGTTTTTGGGCTGTTTGCTTTTGCCCCAAAGGCAAAAAACAAGAGCAGTAAATTCAGAAATATTTTAATATTCATCTTCATGATTACATTAAGCTGCAAATATAAAGATTTAGCAGCCGCATGACTAAACTCAATTGCAATCAAACTGTTAAGCTGCCGGCATTTGATATAATCATATTTACAAATGAGCTTAAAGTTAAAAAAGTAAAATTGCTAAGGGGTTTTACTTCTTTCAACATATCGTTTAAAAATATCTGAACCATTTCAATTTCAAACACAATAAACTGTTAACTAAAAACGATTTATAGAAACGAAATTGTTTAACAGTAAACAAAATTGAAAAACTAAAATCGTACCCAAAAAAATCAGATCAGTGCAAACGAATTTGTGCTGGTTTTAAAATACTTCAGTGAAAACTATATTTCATCTACAGTTTTAAAGTTTTTATTGTTAGGCACGACAGGAGAAAGAGACTCTGCAGTTACAGCAGGGTCTTTTTATTTTTTAAAGTATAGCAATCGCAGCAGCAAACTGGCAAATCAATCCAACAAAAAGCCCCAGGTAAATTTCTTTTGGTGTATGGTTGCTTACAATTAAGCGGGAAGTGCACACCAGGCCTGTAATGAGTAAAGCGATAGATAAAGGCCAGGTCATTAACATGCTATTGCTGTTCATGATAATGATAAAGATGCCCAGCATACCGCCACAACCAATGGCATGCATACTTATTTTAGAAAAGATATTGGCAATTAATGCAACAGCTGTGGTAAGAAAAACGCCAGTCATAAAAACGGCAAGTACCGGCGTTAGGTCTGGCTTAAAATTGAAAAACACACGGGCCATCCAGAAATAAAAAATCATATTGGCCAGGTAGGGGCCAATCCTGTCCTGTTGAGTGTGTAGTAAAATTGATTTTACAAATCCCAGGCCCTTCATCACCAGTAAAGCAAAAGCAGGAAATATAATGGTGTTTACAAAAACAGACCTCATTATTTCAAACTTGGAATAAAAACTAAAACCAGAAAAATAAGAGGGATGGTAATTTATTAAAAACCCAATTACATAAAACGGAATAAACAACGGGTGAAATACAACGGAAAAAACCTGGGCCAGGATAGAAACCACCGACCACCGGCCATAGACCATAGGAACACTATTAATGTTTTCCTGTGTGTTGTCAATCGTCTGTTGTCTGTTGTCTATACTCATAATTCTTTTCTTAACCGTGCTACAGATATATTCAGTTGTTCCCTGTATTTGGCAACGGTTCTTCGTGCAATATTATATCCTTTTTCCTGCAACATCTCCGTTAATTTTTCATCGCTGTAAGGATGTTTTTTATCTTCTGCTTCAATAATATCGCTCAGTATTTTTTTAACCTCCCGGGTACTCACTTCTTCGCCGCTATCGGTTTGCAGACTTTCACTAAAGAAAAATTTAAGCCGGTAAGTACCAAACTCTGTTTGTACAAATTTGCTGTTGGCAACACGGCTTACGGTAGAAATATCAAGATTGGTTTCTTCTGCAATGTGTTTCAAAATCATGGGCCGCAGGTCTGTTTCATCGCCCGATATAAAAAATGCACGTTGATAATTCATAATGGCTTCCATGGTATTCAGCAAAGTATTGTGCCTTTGCTTAATGGCATCAATAAACCACTTGGCCGCATCAATTTTTTGTTTGATGAAAAGCACCGCTTCTTTTTGCCGCTTGTCTTTTTTGCTGCCCCGGTCATATTCTTTCAGCATGTCCCGGTATCCTTCGCTGATGCGGAGGTCGGGGGCATTTTTATTGTTAAGCGTTAACTCAAGTTTGCCGGCATTGTTGTAAATGAAAAAGTCGGGCACCACATAGCTTTCGGCCCTCGTGCTTTCTCCAACCGAGCCTGCGGGTTTGGGGTTTAATTTAATGATCTGGTTTATCACTTCTCTCAACTGGTCGTCGTTCAAATCAAATCCACGCTGAATTTTTTCGTAATGTTTTTTCGTAAACTCATCAAAGTATTTTTCAAGCACCTTGATGGCCATTTCTACATGTTTGCCTTCGTGCTGTTTTCTTTCAAGCTGCAGCAACAAACATTCCTGCAGGTTACGGGCGGCAATGCCCGGCGGGTCAAACTGCTGGATCTGCAAAACCAGTTCTGCAATTTCTTCCTCAGTTGTTGTAATGTTCTGCCTGAATGCAAGATCATCAACAATAGCTGAAAATTCTCTTCTCAAATATCCATCATCATCCAGGTTACCGATAATTTGCAGCGCTACTTTTTTCTGATGTTCATCAATGGTAAGCATGCCTAATTGCTCCAGCATAAATTCATTAAAGCCCCGTTCAACTTTAATGGGTATCTCTTTTCCTTCATCAAGTTCAGGATAATTGGTGTCCTTTAGTTTATAATCGCCCACTTCATCATCGCCGTCGCTTACATATTCGCTAATGTCGATATTGTCATATTCATCCACACTGCCATCCATCTCTGTATCTTCTGTATTGGTATCAGCAAATTCATCTTTAGATTCATCGTATTCGGTCTCGTGACCGTCTTCGGCTTCTTCAAGAGCAGGGTTTTCTTCAATTTCTTCCTTTATCCTTTCTTCCAGTTGGGCAGTAGGTACCTGCAGCAATTTCATCAACTGAATTTGCTGTGGCGATAATTTTTGTAACTGCTTTTGATATAATCCCTGACTTAAAGCCATATACACATTTCGATTAGGGTAATAATTCCGGTGGTTTTTAAAAAAATGTAATCCATGCTTTGAATAACAACGTAAATTTACAGAGATAAGTGCAAGCAAAATGTATAAAAAAGCTAAAATTCTATTTTTCTGCATGATTTTTGTGGCAGGCGACGCTTTTGCACAAAATTATACTTCAAAAAGAGTTTCAGATACAGATATATTTAATGTAAGATTGTCTTACCGGGCAGGGAATAATATTACTCTCCAAAATTATTTTCATCAATCAAAGAATAACATAAAGGAAAAGCGGGTTGCTGGTGCAAAACCTCTTGTTTATATAAGTACATTTTTCCCTTCAATAATTGCTCCTGATTTTTATACCTGCAATTTTGGTTTCTTCTGTAAAAAGGAATTGCAGTTTGAGAAGGCTACAAAAATTCCGCTAAGGTTCAGGTTGGGTTCTTTGCAGTATAATGATTACCTGGAAGGGAAACCTAATACAGGTATTCTGCCTTCCTATTAGGGAATAAAAAAACGGCAACTATAAAATTGCCGTTTGTATCCGAAGAAATATTTTTTACAAAGCTACCTTCTGCTCACTCAACACTTTCTGTATCACAGCAACCATCTGATCACATTTTGTTTTTAGTTGCTCATCTGTCCACATTAAACCAATGGCGGTAGATATGCAACGACTCATGATTGCATCGCTTGCTGCAAAATCTTTGGTGGCATGATGAATGACTGCCGCTTTCAGATCAGGATGCAGGCTGTTAAGCGTTACTGCATTTTTCAGATGGTCCCACTTGCTTATATAATGCCAGTTATTAACAAACCAGTAAAAATTACCAGCTAAAATATTTTGTGCTTTTAATTCTGCTACTACAGCTTTGGTAGCTTCTTCGGTTGGTAAAAACCAACTAAGAAAAGTACAGCTGTCACCGCTTTCATCCGGTATTCTTCTAAAGCTTACTTCTGGTATTTGTGCTAAAGCATTTTTTAATACTGTGTGATTTTTTTTCTGAATGGCTAAAAAAGTATCCAGTTTTTTTATCTGTGCCAAACCAACAGCAGCATGCAATTCGCTAATGCGGAAATTGTAACCAATGAAAGGATGCAGGTCGGCTCCACGGTCAATGCCTTTATGATCGTGGCCATGATCGGTATATCCATCGCTTGCTACATATACATCTTCACGGTTGGTCATCACTACACCACCTTCGGCACAGGTAATGGTTTTTACAAAATCAAAACTAAAGGTTCCGGCATCGCCGATGGTGCCTAATTTTTTTCCTTTGTATGTACCGCCAATACTCTGGCAGGCATCTTCCAGTAAAACTAAATTATGTTCTTTGCAAATAGATTGCAAAGCATCCATATCGGCCATGCTGCCGCACATGTGTACGGGCATAATGCATTTTGTTTTTGGTGTCAGTGCATTGCGTACTGCTTCCGGATCTAAAGTCAGCGTATCATCCACATCCACAAAAACCGGTATGGCGCCCACACTTAACACCGCTTCAAAACTGGCAACAAAAGTAAAAGAAGGAAGAATCACTTCATCTCCATAGCCAATACCTAAAGCACTCATGGCAGTTGTTAATGCAGCGGTACCACTACTTAATAACTGTGCATGTTTACAACCAAAGGTTTCGCAAATGGCTTGCTCCAGTTCTTTGGCTTTCCAGATGCCTTTGCGTGGCCCATCAAAACCATACCGCATCAAAATGCCTGTTTCCAGCACATCATTTACTTCTTTGATTTCTTCTTTCCCAAAATGTTCAAAACCCGGCATAAAAATTAATTGATGATGAATAATTCCTGCCCGACTATTCGTTCAGGTGGGGATAATGCCTTTAATTAAGGCGTTAATCGCATGGCAAAGGTAAAGAAAATTGGTGGGTGAGTCAAGACTTCACCTGGTTCAAGAAAAGGACAAATGGGAATTATTTTATCCAATTCATCACAGGCGTTTTAGCAGGCTCTTTAAAATAATTCAATCTTAAAGTATCACCCCATCCATTTGGGTTTTTTTCAAATGTCTTGCTGCTGAAAAAGATCATGCCTTGTATGTTGGGGGTGTTGCGAAGTGCATCAATCATGCGGGGCAATTGGGTTACATCTTTCCAGGCAGCATTGCTGTTGGCCCGGTAAATACCCAGGCCTATGTAACAGTTCCTGCCATAAGTATGTTTGCTCCACCAGTCAATTAAGACCTCGTAAGGGGCAACTTTATGGCCAAACTCCCAATACAGTTGCGGAGCTACATAATCTATCCACCCCTTCTGCAACCACAATAAAATATCGGCATACAAATCGTCGTAATTAGTTTGTGCACCATTTGTTCTGCTGCCGTTAACAGAGTCCTTATTTATATTACGCCACACACCAAATGGCGAAATTCCAAACTGGCATTTGGGATTTTCTTTTTTTATTACAGTGCTTAACATGCTGATTATGGAATCGGTGTTGCTTCTTCTCCAGTTATCTTTACTCATTCCATTACCGTATTTATTGTAACTGGCATAATCCGGAAATTCTTTACCAGGTATTTTGTAAGGATAAAAATAATCATCAAAATGTATGGCATCAACAGCATACCTGCTTACCACATCTTTTACCACATTGGTTACATATTCCTGCGCTTCTTTAATACCTGGATCGAAATATTTTTTATCACCATAATTTAAAAACCATTCGGGATGAATTTTTGTGATATGCGTATCAGCAACAGAAGATTTGTTGATATTAAAAACAGCACGGTAAGGATTCATCCATGCATGAAACTCCATACCACGTTTGTGGGTTTCGGCAATCATAAACTCCAGCGGGTCGTAATAAGGTACAGGCGGTTGTCCCTGTTTGCCGGTAAGATATTCGCTCCAGGGTTCGTATTGCGATGGATAAAACGCATCGGTTACGGGGCGTATTTGTACAATCATTGCATTCATACCGTTGCGCTGATGCATATCCAGCAGGCGGATGAATTCTACTTTTTGAGAATCGGAATTAAAATTACCACGGGAGGGCCAGTCAATATTTTCAACAGTGGCAACCCATACACCACGAAACTCTGGTCTGGTTTGAGCAGAGGAGCAAATAGGCAATATGCAATAAGCAACGAGCAATAAGGAGAATAAAAATTTCATGAATATTTTTTGATTAATCAGATTGGCGGATCTTATCTAATAATTTATTTAAAGTTTTTGCTTCAATATCGGAAAGGTTACCAAAAATTGCATCCATATCTTTTTCGTATTGATCAATTTTTTCTAAAAGGATTTTTCCTTTGGTGCTGATGCTTACATCTACCAGCCGTTTATCATCTTTACATACATTTTTTTTAGCCAGGCCTTTTAAAACAAGCCGGTCAACAATACGGCTGGTATCACTCATTTTATCCAGCATGCGTTCACGAATCTGTAAAGTAGAAATTGGTTTTCCTGCTCCCCGTAAAATACGCAGGATATTGTATTGCTGTGCAGTAACATCTTCCTTATCAAAAACTTTTTTCATTTTCTCATTCATCCAGTTGTAGGTATAAATAAGATTGATGATGCCCTTTTGATATTCGTTGCGGAACGAACTTTGATTGATATCTTTTTCTATGCTCATAAACTTATTATTAAATAACAGGTTTCTGCTTTCAGGTTGCTTTTTCTTCGGCAGATTTTGCAAATTCATTGATGTATATCTTGATGAGAATAATTACATAACTGAAAAGCAGCGGCCCAAAGATGAGCCCCATAAAACCAAACATTTGTAAACCTACTATTACTCCACATACCGTTATCATAGGATGCACATTACCCAGTTTTTTTAATAAACCCAGGCGTGTTATATAATCAACATTACCGGTTACAATTAAACTGTATAATGCTAACCAGGTTGCAGTATAACTCTGGCCTGTTGAATACATGTAAATTACCAGTGGTACCCAAACGATCATGGTTCCTACCAGCGGGAAAAAAGCCAGCACGCCTGTAACGAAACCCCACATGCCCCAGTCTTTTATGCCAAAGATTAAATATCCGATGGCAGCAAATATGCCCTGCACAATACAAATAATAGGAATGCCCAGTGCATTGGCTTTAACCATTAAAATGGTCTCGTCAGACAGCTTGTCTACATTTTCGGATTTCAATGGAATGATCTTGTGCAAATATTTTTCAACAGCCGGCCCATTTACCAACAGGTAATAGAAAATAAAATACAACATGATAAGATTGGTGAGCAGGTTGGCTGTGCTGTTGAGCAAGCCCGGAATAATGGAAGATATTTTTGCTGCAACAGATTTGGTATTCTCATCTGTTAAGATGGGCATACCAAAAAAATCTTCCATTTTATCAGAAAAGATCTGCAGGCCCTGCATAACTTCCTGCTGGTTGTGTAACAGCGAATTTATTTTTGGAGAAACCATGATAACAGCGAAATAAACCGGAATGGAAATAATTATCAGCGTACCTAAAATAAACAACAGGGCCGTTAATCCTTTTTTCCATTTTTTTTGAAGGGTTAGTTTTTGATACAACTTGCGTGTAAGTATGTATAAAGTAATGGCTCCTAAAAATCCCGGTAAAAAAGCATACAACTGCTTTAGTAATAAACCCGCAAGGAGTATAATTATGAGCAGTAAGATAATTTGCCGGAGGCGATTGTTAAAGGTTGGTGCCATAAAGCAATTATAAATTTGAGAACGTGAAAATATGCAAATTTGTCCTGTTTAATCTTTCCATACAGAAACGCCTTCGCTGCAATTGGCGCAAATATCAATATTTTTTCTGCTTTTCATTAGTTCGCTTCTGAACTGTTTGTAATTATCGTTATGCCATATTTCTTTAAACGACTGGGTTTTTAAATTGCCCAGCTGGTGTGTGGCATCTTTATCAAAACAACAGGGTACCACCAGCCCATCCCAGGTAATTACATTGGCGTGCTGCATTTTCCAGCAGCGGTTGGCCAGTTTGTTTTTTGCTGTGTATGAGCCATCCGCATTTTTTTTGTACCGGCTGTATTTGTCAATGGTTGGAATGAGATTATTGGGATCGGTTTCGTATTCGTACACCTGTGCGGTTTTAAAACGAACTTCATCAACGCCTACTTCCTTAGCCAGGCGTTTAATATCTTCAACCTGGTGCTCATTTGGTTTTACTACCAGGAACTGAAAGAAAACAAATGGTGTTTTGCTTTTCAATTCTTTTTTCCACTTCATAATATTTCTGGCGCCTTCTAGTACTTTATCCAGGTTACCGCCCACCCGGTATTGCTGGTAAACATCTTGTGTGGTACCATCAATGGAAATAATCAATCGGTCCAGTCCACTCTCCACCGTTTTTTTAGCCACTTCATCGGTTAAATAATGAGCATTGGTTGATGTGGCAGTGTATATTTTTTTATCGCTGGCATATTTTACCATCGCTAAAAATTCGGGGTTCAGGTAAGGCTCGCCCTGAAAATAAAAAATGAGGTATAATAATTCTTTGTGAATTTCATCAATTGTGCGTTTAAAAAAATCGTTTTGTAACATGCCCGTAGGGCGGCTGAATTGCCTGAGGCCGCTGGGGCACTCGGGGCAACGAAGGTTGCAACTGGTGGTTGGTTCAAAAGAAATAGAAACCGGGTAACCCCATTGCACAGGTCTGTTTAATAAACGGCTGATGTAAAAACTGCCCAGTACTTTACTGCCATTTATAAAACGCCTGAAAGTAAGTTTGCTGATTAAATTTCTGCTATCGTTCCAATTGAATTGGGGCATGGGCAAAGGTAAGCCGATTGTAAGTTATTTGTTGAGCACAACTCCTTTTATACCTTCTTTTTTAACAAAGCCGATATATCTTGAATCCATGGCATTGTGCCTGTTATCGCCCAAAACAAAATAACAACCCGTTGGGATTTTTAAAGGGCCAAAATTATCTGTTGTCCAGTAAGCATCTTTATTATTCCATTTAAAAGGACCGTTTTCAAAATGAGGCACGATGTATCTCACCGGATTTATCTGTGATGCATATTTTTTCAACAAAATGCTGTCTAAACCAACAAAACTTGAATCACCGTTCCGCATGATCATACCACTGCTCTTTTCTATAGCGGCCAAATCATCCTCATCAAAAAAAATCAGCTCAGCATTACTTATTTTATATTGAAGATTGAGGTTAAGTGGCTTGTCAAAAATTTTGCCATTAGAATAGAATATTCCGTTTTTCATTTCAATAACATCGCCTGGTATTGCACAAAGCCGGTAAAAATACCGGGAGCCTGGCTCAGATTCAGCCATTGAAACCATATTTATAGAATCTGCATAGGTACTGGTAATAACAACAAAATTATAAGGTACCGGGTCTTTAATGTTTGATACATAAATTTTATCTCCCATTTTTACATTGGGTTCATTTGCCGGCGTTGGAACAGAGTAAATGAGCAACATACCCGTAATGCGTGCCATAATGATTAATGCCACAAGTAAGCTACAAAAAGCTACTCCTATAATTATTAATTTCTTCTTCATTGTATAAAAAAACCAGCACAAATGTACTGGTTAACTTTATAAAAGATCTTAGTGTTTAATCATTTAACGAAGTTGTTTCTTCCGCCATCTTCCCTTCTGCATTTTCAATTTTAACCTTGGTTGGCGTAAACAATAATGTATTGTCGGTAAATTTTTCGTAGTTGTGAAAAACCACATTCAGCGTAATAAAATTCATTACATAGGCCTGTGTTTCGGAAGGCAGGTATGCTTTAATATCCCAAAAATCCGGCTCGGCCTTGCCGGTCTTTTTCATGGCTTCCCAAACATTACCTATACCACAATTATAACTGGCTACCATCAGCAGCAGATTATTATCCAGGTTGCGGCTGCGGTCTTTTAAATAGCGGGCAGCAGCGTAGGTTGATTTATTAAAATTCTTACGGTCGTCTTTTGGTATAGCGGCTTTTTTTACTTTGGTTTTTGCAACAGCTGTTGTTTTTTCATCTTTCTTTTTTGCTTCTTTTTTCTTGTCTTCTTTTTTCTCCTGCGCTACATATTTTAAACCATATTCTTTTGCAACCTCATCCATTATCTGCCAGTAACCAACAGCCCCGGCTTTTGATACGGCGTTGCCATTAAAAGCACTTTCCAATGCCAGCAAAACCTTAAGCTCCTGAGGTAAATTATGTTTTTTTAAAATAGCCGTTGCCTTGGGAAAATATTTTTTGCTTCGGGTGTAAGTGCGTATAAGATATGCCCTTCTGTTTTCAGAAAACTTTTCGATATACGCCAATGTTTCGGCTTCATTACCAGTAAGTATTTCAGGAAAAACAACATTAGGTTCCAGGGTTATAAAACCTGCATTGTCTTTTGCAGATGCTGCTGCCAGCAACTGTTTTTTAGTAGTATCTGCAAAAGAACCGGCCTTAACTAAAGGTGCAAGTATTACCATAAAAAAAAATATCCAAACAGATTTGGATACTTTTAAAGGCGAATAAATTTGTTTAATCATGCCTGATTACGTTTTCTTTGGGGATTACCGAATTAATTACGGGCTGTAAGTAAAACGCCAACTTAGGTTCATTATTGCCCTTTCACAAAACTTTAGGAACTTTAGCTTCAAATCTACTGTCTTTTGAGAAGCAATTAAATTGTTATATATGCGCATACTTTTATTTTTTTTAATATTTAGCAGCCTGCACAGCATTGCACAAACACCGGCAGCATCCTGTAAACAGGTGAATGATATTGCGCTGATGGAACAGGCTGCACATCAAAGAAATATGGCGGGTAATATTTCCATGGAATCGATAACATCGGCCAGTAATAATTATGATGTAAAATATTACCGCTGCGAATGGGAGGTAAACCCGGCTATAAGATTTATTACCGGAAAAGTGACCGTGTATTTTGTTATTACCGCTGCAACCAACAATATTCAAATTGATCTGATGAATGCGTTAACTGTTGACAGCGTTAAACAGCGCAACAGTTTGTTGATAAAACAACATACCAACAATACGCTTTCATTTGATTTTCCTACGGCCATCAATGCCGGTGTGCTTGATTCGGTTTCTATATATTATAAAGGCGTGCCCGCCAATAACGGCTTTGGTTCTTTTGAAACCACTACCCATGCCGGTACACCGGTAATGTGGAGCCTGAGTGAACCTTATGGAAGTCGTGATTGGTGGCCTTGTAAAAACGGGCTGGATGATAAAGCAGATTCAATTGATATTTTGGTAACAGCCCCACAGCAATACAAGGCAGCAGCAAATGGTTTGTTACAAAGTGAAACCCTTGTTGCTGGAGGCACAAAAAAACTGGCGTACTGGAAACACCGCTACCCTATTGCATCATACCTGGTATGTTTTGCAGTAACCAATTATGCTGTTTTTAATAATAGTGTTTTGTTAGGCAATACTAATTTGCCCATGCAAACTTATTGTTATCCCGAAAGCCAGGCCTCCTTCCAGGGCGGTACACAAAATGTGCTGAATGCTTTGCAACTGTTTCATAATAATTTTGGTGATTATCCTTTTATAAAAGAAAAATACGGACATGTACAGTTTAGCTGGGGCGGCGGTATGGAACACCAAACATCAACATTTGTAGTTTCAATTGATGAGAGCCTAGGCGCACATGAACTGGGCCACCAGTGGTTTGGTGATAAAATTACCTGTGCCAGCTGGGAAGATATTTGGCTTAATGAAGGCTTTGCAACATACCTGGCTGCATTTTACATGGAAAATAAATACCCGGCAAACATCATCAACAACAGAAAAAATGTGATCAATAATATTACTTCAGCAACCGGCGGTTCTGTTTGGGTAGATGATACAACCAGTGTGGGCAGGATATTTTCGGGCAGGTTGAGTTACAACAAGGGTAGTTATCTTTTATATATGCTGCGCTGGAAGCTGGGCGACCAGGTTTTCTTAAATGGTTTAAGAAAATATCAAGCCGATCCCAAACTGGCTTATGGCTTTGCCAAAACAGATGATCTGAAAAGAAACCTGGAGGAGGTTAGCGGACAAAACCTGACAGAGTTTTTTAAAGACTGGTTTAAGGGACAAGGTTATCCATCTTATAATGTGCAGTGGACACCCATTGGCAGCGAATATGTAAACATTAAAATGAATCAAACCACATCACACAACTCTGTCGATTTTTTTGAATTACCCGTGGCGCTTAAATTTAAAAATGCCACAAAGGAAAAAACCATTGTGGTAGATAATAAAACCAACGGCGAAACTTTTTTCAGAAATATCGGGTTTATTGCAGATACGGTGTTGATAGATCCGGAATACTGGCTGGTAACAAAAAACAATACTACAGCCAAGGTACCGGATGTAACTGCCGGGCAAAATGTGGTACAGGTATTTCCAAATCCGGTGGGCAATCATTTTTACATATACTTGCGCAAAATGGTTGCTAACACAGCCATCGTTAATTTATACAATGCTTTGGGGCAAAGGGTTTACACAAGAAACATAAACCTGATAAACGGGGCAGAATATGTTGAAGTGCCTTCACAAAACCTGGCGAAGGGAGTTTATTTTCTGAAGATCAACGCAGGCGATTTTAAATTTGTAAAAAAACTGCTGAAGTAATTGTTCATTTAGGAAAACTTTATCAAACCGGTAAAAGCAATTATTGCTAATTTGTAGCTTATCTGTATACCAACCCTGCAATACCCAACCCTTGGCAAAAAAGAAGAAAGGCATTTTAAAAAGTATTTTAATTCCCCTGTTGCTGCTGGCAGTAATTGCTACTGCTGTTTATTATATTAATGAGTTTTTAAGCAGACCAAAATTTGTACGTTATCCCGCTTTTGGTATTGACCTGCCGGTAAATTATACCATACACGGCATTGATGTAAGCCGCTACCAGCATAATATTGACTGGAAAGCGGTGCAGGCCATGCAGGATAAAAAAGTTAAGATTGGTTTTGCTTTTATTAAAGCAACCGAGGGCTTGGGCAGGGTTGATAATGGCTTTAGAAAAAACTGGTTTAACGCCAAGGAAGCTTTGATGCCCAGGGGAGCTTATCATTTTTTTGTAAGCAGTAAAAGTGGTAAGGCACAGGCCGAAAATTTTATTGAAACAGTTAAACTGTCAAAAGGCGATCTGCCACCGGTGCTGGATATTGAAACGGCAAACGGTGCCTCTGCCGCCGATATTCAGCAAAGGGCCAAAGACTGGTTGCTGATGATAGAAAAGTATTATAAAGTAAAACCCATCATTTATACCAATGTAGATTTTTACGAAAATTTTCTGGATGGTAAGTTTGATGACTATCCTTTATGGGTTGCCCATTATTATGTAAAAGACAAACCAAGAATAAAACGCAACTGGCTTATCTGGCAGCACAATGAAAAAGGCCGGGTGGATGGTATTGATGCTTTTGTTGATTTTAATGTGTTTAACGGCGACAGCACTGCGTTTAAAAAGCTTCTCACAAAATAAATATACAAACCCTGATTGTAGTAATTTTATAAAACTTCATAACTCCACTTCAGGAGTTGAGAATGTCATGAGCATGGAAGACGAAACAAGAGAATTCCTGGTAAGAATATTAAATACTGTTGCCATTGTTTTACTGTGGATGATGGCAAATGTGTTTATTGGTATTTATAAGGGTTTTGCTTTTTTTGAAGAAAAGCCTGAATGGACGAATTATGTTTATTATGTCTTTCTCCTGATAAGTTTTATAGCACTCGTAATTCACCTGAAGCGTAAATGGAAATTATAAATCTGAAAGTCACACCAATGACTTAATGACAAATGACTAAGTATTAAATTAGCTGCTGTGGTCTGCTACAATCACCCATTTGTTTTTTACTTTTTTAAACAGTAAGGTAAAGTGTCCGCCAACATCGCCGATACTCCTGGTTAAATGCCATTTACCCACCACAAAAAAATACATCACCGATAATCTTTTTACTTCCAGCAGATCAAAATCAAGTTTACCCATGGCCGCAGTATCCGGGTATCCCTTTTTATAGTTGTCCAGCGTTTTTTGCCAGCCATAAGTAACGCCGCTTTTGCCAATAAACATCAGTGAATCGCTTTGCCAGTAAGTTTGCATAAACTTTTCTTTATCTCCTGTATTCCAGGCCTGTCTTTGCTCTTCAATAAGTGTGCGGATGGTTTGCTCATCTTTATTCTGCGCAGAAGCAGATGTAAACGATATCAGTATAACCAGTAAAGAGGAAAGAATCTTTTTCATGCAATTTAGTTTGAACTATAAATATAAATAATCTGGTACCAATAAACCAGTAAAGAAATAGACTTAATGCTTATGATGCGGAGATGAACACTTGCTTTTGTGACAAAGCCGGTAATTATAGAAATGTGCGCTGATAATAAGCGCAACTGCAATTATTAAAAAAGGAATTTCGTACTGAACAAAAAACTGTTTTAACACGAGAAAAACAAATCCGAAACTGAAAATTAAAACCGGAACCAGTGAGCGGTGGTGTTTTATATAACCATGAAAAAGCGAATAAGAACCTACCAGGAAAGCCAATGCAATCATGCCCCACTCAAAAAACAAATTGTGAATGATATTGATACCAAAAACCGGAAGCGTACTCATAAGCACAGGTAATAATGCACAATGTATTGCACAAAGTATAGATGTTCCGATACCTAAAGCGTCCCAGTTTAATTTAATATTCATAATAAAGCCGGCAGCAAAGATAAGATATTTGCAATAATGTTGCAAATCTTATATGCCCGGCTAAATCTAAAACCTACAATCGTAAACTTGAACCCCTAAACGGTTGTAAATTTGCAAAAATGATTTTTATGAATAAGAGGAATAAGCGGATTTTGATCTATGTAGGATTTTTTGTTTTGTTGCTTGGGGCGTTTTATTTGTTGTTGTTTAGAGATTATGATTTTTCAAAATCGAATCTGATGGTACGGAACGACAATGTGCAGGATTTTTCATTTGTAAACCAGGATGGAAAAAAAATTACACAGAGAGAAGTGGAAGATAAGGTTTACGTGGTGGAATACTTTTTTACAACCTGCAAAGGCATCTGCCCTAAAATGAATGCCAACATGCGCCGGGTTTTTGATGCATTTAAAGATGAACCGGGTTTTATGATCCTTTCGCATACCTGTATGCCCGAAACCGATTCTGTTCCTTTGCTGAAAGCTTACGAAGCAAAAATGCTGAATGGTAATCTTAAACGAAATGCAGATGGTTCATATAAGATAGAATATGATACGGCAATTCAAAATTCAAAATTCAAAATTCAAAACACCAATTGGAATTTTGTTACCGGCGATAAAGCTGCCCTCTATAAAATGGCCAGGCAGAGTTATGGTATTGACGATGGAAAACCTGACTCTGCACAAATAAAAGACCAGTTTTTACATACCCAGTTTTTTGCCCTGGTAGATAAGCAACGCAGGGTAAGAGGGATGGTTTATGATGGATTAAACAATGAAGAAGTAGAAAAATTAATTACTGATATTAAAGGTTTGCTAAAAGAGAAAATAACAACCAAACGCTTTATGAACGGGTTCAGTAACACACCAAATTAAAATATGGAACCGCTATTAGATATACTTAAAAGAAACCAGCTTAGCGTAACAGAAGGCAGAAAGAAAATTCTTGAACTGTTTTTAAACAGCCCGGGCGCATTGGCACATGCAGATATTGAAAAAAGCACAGATGCCTCTTTTGACCGGGTTACTGTTTACAGAACCCTGCAAACCTTTGTAGAAAAGGGAATCATTCATAATATACCTACAACCGATAACTCTATCTTATACGCTTTGTGTAAAGACAATTGCGAAGCAGGCCATCACCACGATAACCATGTGCATTTTATCTGCGATGTTTGTGATAAAACAATTTGCATGGATCATGTGAGCATCCCTGAAGTAAAACTTCCTAAAGGATTTAAGCAAAATCAAATTGATTTGGTGATAAGTGGTGTTTGTGATGAATGCAAGTAATAATCAGCAATCCATTTCATCCTTCACAAACTCCATCAGGACCTTTATCTTATCCGGACTAAAATCAAATTTCAATCCGGCCGTTTCAAATAACTGTGGCAGTGTTTTAGTACCGCCTAATGCAAGGGCCTTGCAATAATTGTCCATTGCCTGCTCCTTATTTTCTTTAAACTGCATCCACATGCCAATGGCACCCAATTGTGCAATGCCATATTCAATATAGTAGAAGGGCACTTCAAACAGATGTAACTGGCGCTGCCAATTGTTGCTGCGGTAGGTTTCCAGTCCGCTGTAATCAATCACATCATCCTGAAATTCTTTCAATATTTCATTCCATATGGCAGTGCGTTCTTCATGTGTATGTACAGGGTGTTCATATATCCAATGTTGAAATTTATCAATAATTGCAATCCAGGGAAAGATCGTGATCACTCTTTCCAGCTGATGTTCTTTAGCTCTTTTTAAATCTGTCGCATCTGTAAAAAAAGTTTCCCATTCACCCATGCTCATCAACTCCATGGCCATGCTCGCCACTTCTGCAATTTCCATGGGATATTCTTTAAAGCCATTCAGCTCTAAAGGATGTGCCAGAAAAGAATGAACGGCATGTCCGCCTTCGTGCAGCATGGTGGTAACATCATGCATTTGCCCGGCAGCATTCATAAAAATAAACGGGGCGCCGCTTTCTGCCAGCGGACAATTATATCCGCCCGGTGCCTTGCCTTTACGGCTTTCCAGGTCCAGGTGTTTAAGCTCCTGCATTTTTTTAAGGCACTCGCCAAAGAACGGTCGCAGCTTACTGAAACAGGCAATTGATTTCTCAATCAGCTCTTCGCTGGTTTTAAAAGGTATTAATGGTTTTATGCCTTCCGGCTCTGCATCAATATCCCATGGGCGTAAAGTATCCAGCCTCAGTTTTTCTTTTTTCTTTTGGTAGATGATATTTACCAGTGGCAATACATGTTGCTTTACTGCTTCATGAAACTGAAAACAATCTTCTTTGGTGTAATCAAAGCGGCCCAGTTCTTTAAAACGGTAATCACGGTAATTACTGAAACCTGCATTGATCGCTTCCTGGTTTCTCTTTTCAATCAGATTATCATATAAAGTATTCAGCGCCTCTTTATCAGCCAGCCTTCTTTCATTTATTTTACGGTACACTTCTTCCCTTAATTTCCTGTCGGGGTTTTCTAAAAACTTGGCAGCTTGCTGTAAAGTGTATTCTGTATCATTTACAGTAACCGTCATCTTACCTGATATAACCCCGTACTGCTGCTGCATTACAGAAAGCTCGGCCTGTAAGGGAATATTTTCTTCCCTGAATAATTCAATGCTTTTACGCATGCTGCGCAGGTAAGTAAAATATTTTTCTGCATCCAGTTCTTTTGCCAAAGGATGATTCACCAGTTTCTTATTCAATGCATCGGCATAAGGCTGGATCTTTGGCTGAATTTCCATGCAGAAAAAAGTAAAAGCTTCTTCCAAAGTTTTGTTCTCTGTATCACAGGTCATTTTTATCTGCCGCCAGCAGGCATCTTCATTTACGAGGGCTTCCAGTTCGCTCTGGTCGTGCAGCCATTTTTCAAGATCGGCGCTGGTATTAATAACCCTGTCAAGTAAATCTTTAAAAAATGGTTCAAGACTTTGCCAATCTGTTACAGTAAAATCTTTTGGAACAAAATGCCGGGGAAGTTTTTTTATATCTGCTGTGTACATAATCGTGAGTGGTGAATGGTGAAACGTGAGTTGTGAAATTCAAAAATCCTGCCGCATGTTTGGCAGGATTTTGAGTATAAAAAAATCTGTGTTAATCTGTGTAATCCGTGGCCAACCTATGCCATCTTCCTCGGTGTATTTATCTTACGGGCCGGCGCATTATTTACAGCTGCAGCTTTAGTGCTTGCCGCTGGTTTTGCTTTTACAGTTTCGGTGGTAGCTGTATCTCCTTCCGGTAATTCAGATAATTTGATCTCTACATTATTTGCCTGTAAAGCTCCAAACCATTTTACCATCTTCTTCATATCGCTGGCGTAAACACGGCCAAAGTCCATATCGGGATAAACTTTTTCAAAATATTTTTTCACTGCAGCGGCATCATTGTCGGCAGGTAATTTTTCGGTACTGGCAGCCATGGCTGTAAAAACATCAACCAGGTTTACATTTTCTTTTGTGGTAAACACTTCAATACTCTCCAGGTGAGAAAACTGATGAACCCTTGTGCTTACAAATTTTGTGCTCTTATCTTCCAGCGATTTTACAACACCGCCATCGGCTTTTGAAGACAATAATTCAAACAAGCCGGATAAGCCGGTTACTGATACCAATTTGCTGTATTCCATAATTCGTCATTTAATTTTTAGGGATGCAAGTTAATTCTAAAAAAGCAATATATCTTATTTGATGAAAAGCCGTTACAAACATTTAACTATTGCCATTCATACCAGCTATGTGCCGTTTTCACCTGAAAAGACTGTTTTTACTGAAAAAAGCTGCTTTATGCGCCTGTTTTGCCTCAACAGGTCGTCTAAATAGTACATACAAAAGAAAATTATGAGTTTAAGAGCTGTTTTATTAGTACTGTTTTTTAGCCTGGGAGCTGTTGTTGCAAAAAGTCAGGATATATCACTTAAAGGTAAGGTGGCCGACAAAACCGATAAATCGCCAGTTGTTGGCGCCACAATAAAATTGGTTTCGGTAAGAGATTCAGCACAGGTAAAACTGGTAGTTACTGATAAAAACGGAAATTTTGTATTTAATAACCTCAATGTAAATGGTTACAGGCTTTATATCACTTTTACCGGGTATGAAAAAATAGAACAGCGGGTTAACCTGCAGGCCAGTAATATTACTCCACTTAGTTTTAGTATAGCAAAAGTCAGTACCGACCTGGGCGATGTAACCGTAGTAGCCAAAGCGGCACCGGCCAGGCAAAAAGGCGATACTACCGAATACAGTGCCAACCAGTTTAAGGTAAACCCCGATGCAACAGCCGAGGATATGATTAAAAAATTACCCGGTGTTACTGTTGGCAAAGATGGTACCGTAACAGCCATGGGCGAGCAGGTAAGAAAAGTAACAGTTGATGGTAGAGATTTTTTTGGAGACGATGCTACAGCAGCGCTTAAAAATTTACCGGCATCGGTAATTGATAAAATACAGGTTTTTGATAAACTGAGCGATCAGGCACAGCTTACCGGCTTTGATGATGGGAACTCACAAAAAACAGTAAATATTGTTACAAAATCGGGTATTAAAAACGGACAGTTTGGAAGAATTTATGCGGGCGGAGGAACCGAAGGCCGTTATAGTGGCGGTGGTAATGTTAGCTTTTTTAAAGGCGACAGGCGTATTTCGCTGGTAGCTAATGTCAATAATATAAATCAGCAAAATTTTGCAAGCCAGGACCTGTTGGGTGTAACCAGCAGCAGTGGTGGTAACAGAGGCGGTGGCAGAGGCGGCGGTGCTGATAATTTTAATGTGGGCCAGGCAAGTGGTATTAGTAAAACAACAGCCTTTGGTATTAACTTCAGTAATGTGTATGCAAAGAAATTAACGCTTACCGGCAGTTATTTCTTTAATAACAGCCGTAATAACAATGAGAGTATTATTAATACAGAAACATTTGGAGAATTAAAAAACCGGTTTAGCATACAAAAAACTACTTCGGTTACAGATAATACCAATCATCGTCTTAACCTGCGGTTAGAGTATAAAATAGATTCAGCCAATTCTATTTTCATAATTCCCAGTTTTAGTTTTCAAAAAAACAGCTCATCAGCCTTTTCATCACAGAATATTTATGAAGGCATAGCAGACTCTATTAGTAATTCGATAACTCCAAGATCAACCTCAGACAGAAACGGGTTTAACTTAAGAAATAACATTTTATACCGTCACTCTTTTGCAAAAAGAGGCCGTACATTATCTTTTGGATTTAATACAACATTTACAAAGAATGACGGGGAGTCTGTTGCCGACAACAGGTATAGATTTTATGACAACAATTACGCATTTCTTTATGATTCTTTGCAAAACAGGTTTATAGATAACAGCACCAATGGACATACGATTGGCGGTAACATTGGCTACACAGAACCTATTGGTAAAAAAGGGCAAATACAAATTGATTACAACCTGTCGGTTCAAAAAAACAAAGCCAACCAGCAGAATTTTTCTTACGATGGACAAAAATACAGTGTGTTTGATACCTCTTTATCTAACCGTTTTGATAATACAATTACTACCAACAACGTTGGTGTAAATTACCGCCTCGGACAAAGCAGGGATGAACAACTTTCTTTTGGTTTAAACTTCCAGGCTGCGAAACTGCAAAGCGATCGTGTTTTTCCAACGGTCACATCTGTTAACCAGACCTTTGCCAATGTGCTTCCTAACTTAATGTGGCGCAAAAAACTTTCAACCAATGTAAATGTCAGGGTATTTTACAGGGCATCAACTAATTTCCCTTCTGTAACTCAGTTGCAGGATGTGGTAAATAACAGCAACCCTTTGTATGTCAGCAGCGGCAATCCCGATCTGAAACAATCATACACACATTTTTTATCGGGCCGTTATTCTTACACCAATTCAAAAACAAGCAAAAGCTTTTTTGCCAACTTGTTTTTGCAGGCAGCAAGTAACTATATTTCCAATGCATCATACTTCATCAGGGGTAAAGACACTATCATTAATAATGTAAAATTAGATACTAACTCACAGTTTACTAAACCGGTAAACCTTAACGGTTACAAAAGCCTGCGTACATTTTTTACATACAGCATGCCACTTAAATTTATTAAAACAACCCTCAGTGTAAGTACAGGATTCAGTTACTCAAAATTACCGGGTATGGTAAATTATCAAAAGATATTTACAAACAGCTATGCCTACAATGGTGGTTTGGTGTTAGCAAGTAATATAAGCGAGTATGTAGATTTTAATTTATCGTATAATGCCAACTTAAATACTTCAAAAACCAATACAAAAAACAGCACCAATACTAATTTTCTTAATCAAGCTCTTGGAGCCCAAGTTAACCTGTTAAGCAAAAAAGGCTGGTTTGTTCAAAACGATGTTTCAGGAAATATTTACAGCGGCGATCTTGATCAACGTTTTTGGTTGTGGAATGCAGCAATTGGTAAAAAATTCCTGAAGAATAAAGCAGGAGAACTGAAGTTATCTGTATTTGACCTATTGAAACAAAACCAGAGTATTACAAGAACAGTCAACGATACATATATACAGGATGTGCAAACACAGGTATTGCGTCAATATTTTATGCTGACCTTTACTTACAGCCTTAAAAATTTCGGGGTAGCAAAAGCATCAACCAATACAGAAAGAAATTTTGGAGGTGGCAGGCCGGGCGGTGGTGGTGGTTTTGGTCCCGGTTTTTAAGTAATTTTAGAGCGGACATAAAGTAAACACGGTTTGAACCAAACAGAACTAGTTGTACAACTGCAGCAGGGAGATGAAGCAGCTTTTAAAAAGCTGGTTGATGATTACCAGGTAATGGTTTATAATACAGCGCTTGGTATTGTGCAAAATGCAGATGATGCAGATGATATTACACAGGAGGTTTTTATACAGGTGTTCAGATCAATAAGTTCTTTTAAAGGCGATTCACAATTTTCTACCTGGCTTTACCGGATCACTTTGGGTAAGGCGCTGGATCATGAAAAGAAAGCAAAACGGAAAAAGCGTTTTGGTTTTGTGCAGAGTTTGTTTGGCAACCATGATGAAGTGGATAAGCAGCAGGCGGAGTTTGATCACCCGGGTGTGAAAATGGAAAAAAAGGAAAGGGCAAATGAATTGTTTAATGCCCTGAAGCAGATACCGGATAAACAGCGCATTGCTTTTACGCTGCATAAACTGGAAGGACAGAGTTACCAGGAAGTAGCCGGGATTATGAACACTACTTTATATGCAGTAGAATCGTTGATGGGAAGGGCAAAAGCAAATTTGAGAAAAGAGTTAAAAAAATATTACGACATTAATATTCCTGAATAATAAAATACACTATATGAACAAACAGGAAAACATAAATAAACTGATTGAAGAAGCACTGAGCAGTGTGGATGATGCACAGCGGGCAGAACCCCGGCCTTTTTTGCTTACCCGTATACATGCACGGATGAATAGAGGCACAGAGTCGGTTTGGGAAAAAGTCAGCTGGTTTATAAGCAGGCCTGCCGTGGCTTTTACAGGTTTGTGTATGATTGTGCTGCTTAATGTAATGGTGGTTATGTTTAACAAAACACCAGACTCAACCACTGTTGCCGACCAAACTGCACAAACACAGACCGATGAGTTTTCTTATACAGCAGTAACTATTTACGATAATGATAATACACCATAATGATAAATAAGCAAAACAGAAGCAAAGTCTTTCTTGCAATAATCGGCATCTTACTGGTGTCCAATATTGCCCTGGTTTCTTTTTTTCTGATGAAAAAAGATGGAGCCAAACGTGAAAAAAAACCAGAGTGGAAAATTGTTATTTCCGGGTTCTTGAAAAACGAAATAGGATTTGATACGATACAGTTAAACAAATACTATTTACTAAGTGACAGGCACAAGGAAAATATGAAAAAAATGATGGATAGCCTGCGCACTCCAAAAGACAAACAGTTTAAAGAACTGGCTGCAGGCGGTTTCAGTGATTCGGTAATGAATAGTTTGGCAGAACAATCGGCAACAACGCAAAAAGCAATGGAATTGCGTATGTTTAATCACCTGAAAAAAATAAGATTACTTTGTACACCGGAGCAATTACCAAAATTTGATTCGCTTTTCGGAAAAGTTTTCAGCAAAAAAGGTGGCGATGGAAGAAAAAAAGAATCAGAAAAAAAATAGCGACGGTTTTATATCTTACAGTCGTCTAATTAAATAAGTAACAAACCTTTAAAAAAATAAAAATGAAAAAACAACTTGGATTAATGGTATTGGCTGCTATGTTCAGCATTACCGCAGTAAATGCACAAGGTGGCGGCGGGCAACGCATGACGCCGGAAGAAAGAATAAAATTTACTATTGAAAAAATGGCACCCTTAAATTTAGACGCTGCCACAAAAACGAAAGCAGATTTTATTATTACTGAATACATTAATGGGCAACAAAAAGCAATGGATGAAATAAGGGCAAACGGCGGAGACCGTGATGCGATGCAGGCTAAACGTAAAGAATTGTCTGATGCAAGAGACGCCAGATTAAAGGCAATTTTTACTGAAGCACAAATGAAACAATGGAAAGATGAAATAGAACCTTCATTAAGGCCGCAAAGGCCAGCCGGCGCACCAGCAGGCGGTGGAGGAGGAAAATAGCTTTAAAGGTGAATGCGAACAAAAGGCCCCTGCAATTAATTTTGCGGGGCTTTTTTGTTTAAATTTTTTTACCTGGTGCATTATCCTTTAATGAACATTTTAATTACTAAAAAATGCCCCACTTTGAAAAGCGGGGCATTCAAACCTAAAAACCAAACCTGTATAGCCAACTATCTTAAATTATTCCTTTCCATCTCATTAAACCTGCGCCGGCTACCATAGCAGCACCAAACAAAAGAATACCAACCGGCATGTTTTCTTTGTTCTCCATTTCATCTTTTACCTGTGGTAATAAAGTAGCGTATTGAGCCGATACATTTGTTTCTTCATCATTTTTGGCAGTGGCTTCATCCTGCCAGTTGTTGATGTTGGTACCGGTTAATGTGGTTAATTCCTGTAATTCCTTTTTTCTCCTTTGTCTTAGATCCTGCAGATATTTTTTACCGGCAGCACAGTTAAAATCGCCGGTGGCCGGGTGGGTAATAATATACCTTGCCTGGTAGTTTAATGTATTGGGCGTTACCTGAAACATCAGATCCTGCGGAAACGATTTTCTGTTGTATCGGAAATGCAATCTTGTGAAGTGAACATTTTTACTTCCATTGTCTGGTTCGTCATTATCTACATCACTGTAATCATTCCAGTCTTTACCACCAAGCCACCAAACGCCGCTCTGTAACAGGTCTTGCTCGGTTGGTGGATTACCAACGCAGGGATCGCATTTCATTTGATTGATGGGGGTTACATTCCAGGCGTATTCCAGAAAAGCAACACTTTTATCTTCTTTATCCCATTGATTGGTAAACAGGTTGCCATAAAAAGCGCCAAAGTTTTTTTGTACAAACAGTGGAATATTTCTGTTGCTAACAATATCTACATTGCGGTAATTGGTGCTTTCAATTCTGCCCCTGCGGGTAAAAGCATATACAATCAGGTCCTGGTCGCCATCAGCATTGGCCATACCCAGGCGTATGGGCAACATAAATTTTGGTGAGTTAAAACTGATCTGTATCGGACGAAGAAAATTACTATTCAGTTTCTTTTTTTCTTTTTCATTTACTTTAACCACAAAAAATTTAAGGTTGCTTTTGATGTACGGGTCCAGTACTTCTTCTGCATCAGCAGGAATTTTATAACCGTTTTCATTCAACCAGTTTTTTAGACCGCTGCTTTCTTTGGCAGATAAAATTAAAATATCATATTCGCCCACTAAATATTGTGCTTCAATTTTTACAGATGATTCTTCGTCTTTTGATTTAGCATTTCCAGAACGCTGTAAAACTGAACTTGGAGCCGACATCATTTTATCTTCCATCATTTCATAACTATTACAAGGATTCTGATCCCAGTACTCAACCAACCTCGGCGCACTGTAATCATTCAGCCGTTGAAAAATACTTTGATCCACAACTTTAATGTCATCCTTACGCAATACCACCGGTACCGGCACCACCATGGCAAAATCTTTGGTATCGCCTTTAAAATCGTTGTACATGGTAATTACAGATTTATTTCCATCTCTTACAAGGATTATCTGGCTGGTTTTGTTTTTCAGCGTTCCATCTGCCTTGCTTACATAAAAACCGCAGAAGGAAAACAATACGGGGGATATGACAATAAAAACCCCGATAATTAAAAGTCTCTTTTTCATAATTAAAATTTTACCGTTAAAGAATTACATAATTGATTTTGAATACACCACATGCAAAAAATTTTTTTCTTCAGGGGTGTAGGCTTTTGATTTTGCCCATTTAAATTTTCTGGCTTTAAAAAATTTGTCAAGTATTGGCACAAACGGTTGCGCAAGTACCAGCACAAAAATTGGCGCACCATTCATAAATTTGAAAGCGGTTAAATAAAATGCAACCACGGCAATGGCAATACACCATACAATTCTTACAGCAGTATGATCGGGAATTGTTTTTGGGTCGGTTATCATAAAGAAAGAAAAAAGCAACAGGCTGCCGGTACTGACAGATTGTATAAAATGATCCATGGGCCAGCCCAGGTAAATGATCTGCCTTACAAACAACAGGCCGGCAAATGTTCCTAAAAAAGCAAGGCTTACATCCAGCTTTTGTACCCTGGTAGTTACAATAAAACCCAAACTCAAAACGCCAAACAGTATTACAGCCCCGCTGCCCCATTGGCCTGGGCTTATCCACGCATTGCCGGTTAAAAAAATGGCAGCAACAATCCCCAATGCCGAAGGATTAAAAATATGCTTGCCATTAATGCGGATAATATATTTAGAAAGAATTGAAACCGCAGCTGCAAAAACTGCCACCCACCAGTAATTGGTTTTTAATAAAAGGCTTAGCCCGAAGGAAGAGATAAGTACAGAAGGGATTCCGTTTTTCAGCCGTTGCAAAAGCGGAATATTTTTTCTGCCTAAAAAATACTCACATACAAACTGCACAGCAAGGCTTGTTGTAAAGTAAGTAGCATATAGCCAGCTTTCGTTACGCCAATGCAAAAATAAAATGCCATAGCTTAAAAAAATACTTTGAAAAATGATTTGAAAGTACCGGGCATCTTTAAATAAATTGGATAAATACATAACAGCTGAATTTGTGTATAGGATGAAACCTCTAATCTGATTACACAATTCATTTGTTAAAAATTAGCAAACAGGTTAAAAATAAATATTTATGGAAAAATGAAACCTCTGCATCGCCGCCCGTCATAAAAATTGCAGGATTTTATTTTAATTTCTTATTTTGAAAAGAAAAAAGGTTGCCCCGCAGCAGACAGCATAACGGAAAGTAAATGATGGGTTTCTGTTCCGGCAACTGAAAGAAGGAAAAGATATTAACTGATAAAAACAAAATACATGCAAAACGCAATCAGCTGGTTTGAGATACCAACCACCGACATTAACCGGGCTCAACAATTTTACGAAACCATTTTTGGCATTACCATGATGCCGATGGATATGCCCAATATTAAAATGCGGATGTTTCCGCTGGATGATATGATGACACAGGTTGGTGGCGCACTGGTTGACAGTGGTGGCTTTCACAAAGCATCTGCAACCGATGGGCCATTAATTTATTTAAATGCAAACCCTGATGTTCAACATGTACTTGACAAAGTTGTTGCAGCGGGTGGCAGCATAATGGTGCCCAAAACAGAAATCAGCCCTGACTATGGTTTTATGGCAGTGTTTATGGATACCGAAGGCAACCGGGTGGCATTGCATAGTGTACCATCATCTATGTTAAAATAAAGAAGATGGCATACAACGAAAAACTTGCCCACCGGGTAAGGGAATTGATTTCTCCTACACATACAATTACCGAAGAGAAAAAAATGTTTGGCGGACTTTGTTTTATGGTAAATGAAAAAATGTGTGTTGGTGTTGAAGAAGAAAGATTGATGGTGCGGCTTAATCCCGACTTAACAGAAGAAGTGATGGAGAAAGAAGGATGCAGGCCAATGGACTTTACCGGACGAATAATGAAAGGCTATGTATTCGTTGATATAGAAGCTTTGAACACAAAAAAGAAACTGGAGTATTGGATCAAACTGGCACTTGATTATAATGCAATTGCCAAAGCATCTAAAAAGAAAAAGAAATGAGAAAGATTATTCTTGTAATTATTGCCATAGTCAGTTTATCTGCTTTTATTATTTCCGATGATAGTAAAACATTTAAAAAACTCTATACACTGGTTGGCACCTGGAAGATGAAAACCAAACGTGGGGCTGTTTGCGAAGAATGGAAAAGAGTGAATAAAAACTATTTGCAAAGCAAAGGATATATGATAAGAGGAAAGGACACCATCCTTAGCGAAAAGATTGCACTCACCAATACCAAAGAAGGTATTTTTTATACCTCAATTGTTGAAGACCAGAATAACAAACAAGCCATTGCTTTTAAAATGACCGGGTCAGAAAACAACGAGTTTATTTTTGAAAATCCGCAGCATGATTTCCCCAAGCGGATTGTTTATAAGCTGATAACTGCTGATTCGCTACATGCTTATATAGATGATGGAACAGAAACAGGCAAAAGGCAGGATTTTTATTACAAACGACAATAAGATGCAATCTGTGCAGTAAAATAACGGTGGAGAAATGGATTGAGATGTATGAGAAGAATCTGAAACACTGATGTGTTTATCCGGCAACTTCTTTAAGTACATTGTCAATGCGAATTTTCAGATCTTCATATGCAGTATAACCCCTGGCCACCATTACAAATTTTGTTTCACCTGTTTGAATAAAAACCGTTGGGTAACCATTTACCTGTAATTGTTTCATCAACGCAAATTCGTAGTGGGCCATTTCTTTGTATTCGGCATCATTCAGCTTGCTGTAAAAAGCTTCGGGCTGTAAATTGTATTTATCCAGCAGGTGTCGGTAAGCTTCATCATCATCCAAATCCCGACCTTCATAATTTAAAGCGTATTGCAGATCGGTAGCAAATTCCAGCTGCCTTTCGGGATAATATTCTTTTAAAATGCACAAAGCAATGGCCGGCTTTTCCGAGTTCATCACCCAGTCACTTTTATCAGGATTGTTGATATGCCATAAAAAATCGTCACCAAATTTTATACCACTCAGTTCTTCAACCCTTTTGTAGGCAGTTTGAATATAGGGCCCAATCTTTTCAATGGGCATTACACCTTCGCCAATCATCATGCCGCCACTCAGTACTTCAATTTCCAGAACGTCTTTATAATCAGCAGCAATCTGTTTAATAACCGGGCTAAAGCCATAACACCAGCCGCAATAAGCATCGTAACAATAATATAATACAGGTTTCATTGTGTAAAGATACGGATGGTGGCTATTACCTATAAGTGGTATTGTATTTTAAAAATCTGCTGAGTACATTTATGCTCACCTAAAACTTACATTATGCGTATAGCAACCTTCAATACCGAAAATTTATTCACCCGTGCCAAAGTATTAAACTTTAAAGACAATACCGAAGGCGATAAAATTTTGAAAAAGATCGGCGATTTGCAGGCCGAGCTTGATAAAGCAGTTTATGATAAACCTAAAATTATGTCTCTTTATAAAGAGCTTAAAGAGTATATAGAAATATCGGAAGAGCGTGGAAAGCTGTTCAAGAAAAGTCTGTCTGCCATTAAAGGTGTTGCCGCAAATGGAGTTGATGATTGGGATGGCACCATTCAATTTAAAAGGGCAAAATTTTCTGAAACAACCCGGCTGAATACCGCAAAAGTGATTAAAGCCCTAAAGGCCGATGTGCAATGTTTTATTGAAGTGGAGAACCGGGATACCATCAGCAGTTTTAATGGTGATATGCTGGGCACACAAAAATTTCCTTTCAATATTTTAATTGATGGGAACGATCCACGGGGAATTGATGTGGGACTACTTTCACGCTTTCCTATTAAAAATTTGCGCACCCATATTTTTGACAAGGAAAAACCCAAAAGCACAAAGTTTATTTTCAGCAGGGATTGCCTGGAAGTGGAACTGGAAATTGCTGCCGGTAAATCGCTGTTCATTTTATGCAATCATTTTAAAAGTAAAGGTTACAGTGCATCGCAGGCCGATGCAGATAAGCGGCGTAAAATACAGGCCAACCGGGTTAAAGACATCCTGAAAGGTAATTACGATTTAAAAACAGATATGGTAGTGGTACTGGGCGATTTTAATGATACACCCGATTCAAATCCGCTGAAGGATTTACTGGAAACGCCCAATCTTTTTGATGTACTGAAATTGAAATTTGGCAACGATATTGAAAAAACCTACACTTATTTCTTTAAGAAAAAACTGCAGATAGATTATATACTGGTGAGTAAACCATTAAAAGATCTGTTTAAAGATGCCGGTGTAGAAAGAAGGGGCATGTATGAAATAGACACACTCAGCAATGGTACAGAACACAGGTTTGACACCATTACAGCTTCGTCCAATGCAGCATCAGATCATGCAGCGGTGTGGGCGGATTTTAATTTGTAAAACTTTAATGCGCCTCCAGCCAGTTGTCTCCCATTCCCAGCTCCGCATCTGTTGGTACATCATTTGGCAACGCCAAAGCAGTTTGCATACAATTTAAAATGATGGGTTTTATGATTTCAACTTCATCTTTGTGTGCATCAAAAACCAATTCATCATGTACCTGTAAAAGCATTTTGCTTTTAAAATTATGCTTGCTGAACTCTGCATGAATTTTTATCATCGCCAGTTTAATCATGTCGGCAGCACTGCCCTGTATGGGCGAGTTGATGGCATTGCGTTCGGCAAATGCACGAACAGTAAAGTTGGCGCTGCCAATATCTTTAAGCCAGCGCTTGCGGCCCATTAGTGTTTCTACATAGCCATTTTCCTGTGCAAAGTGAATGGTATCATCCATGTACTTCTGAATGTTGGGAAACTGCTTTTTGTAGTTATCAATAATCTCTTTTGCTTCGGTGCGGCTGATGCCCAGGTTTTCGGCCAAACCAAATGCACCCTGGCCGTAAATGATACCAAAGTTTACACTCTTGGCTTTGTAACGCATTTCTTTGGTTACGGCTGTTTCTTCTACATTAAAAACTTTTGCAGCAGTGGCCGTATGAATATCCTTACCGGTTTTAAAAGCTTCGCACATATTTGCATCGCCACTGATGGCGGCTACAATGCGTAATTCAATTTGTGAGTAATCGGCCGACATTAAAACATGGTCCTTATCTCTTGGAATAAATGCCTTGCGTATCTCTCTTCCTCTTTCGGTTCGTATGGGAATGTTTTGCAGGTTGGGATTGTTGCTGCTCAACCTGCCGGTAACTGCTACCGCCTGTGCGTATGAAGTATGCACACGACCGGTCTTTTTATTGATCATCAGCGGCAGCGCATCTACATAAGTTGATTTTAGTTTGGTGAATTCACGAAACACTAAAATGTCATCTACAATTTTATTGTTGGCAGCCAGTTTTAATAATACATCTTCGCCGGTTGCATACTGGCCTGTTTTGGTTTTTTTTGCTTTGGGATCAATCTGCATTTTATCAAACAACACTTCGCCCAGTTGTTTTGGTGATGCCAAATTGAAACGGACTCCGGCCTGTGCATAAACAGATTCCTCAGCAGCTTTAGCTTCTTTCTCCAGCTCTTTTGAATATTCATTTAAAAAAGCTTCATCAATGCGTATGCCTTCATATTCCATGGCAGTTAGCACTTTCACCAGCGGATTTTCTACTTCGTAAAAAACTTTCTCTACTTCTCTTTCTTTTAATTTAGGTAGAAGAACGGTCTTTAATTGTAAAGTGATGTCTGCATCTTCGGCGGCATATTCTTTTATTTTTTCAGGCTCTATATCTCTCATGCTTCCCTGGCCTTTTCCTTTTTTTCCAATCAGTTCTTCAATATGTACCGGCTCGTAACCCAGGAATTTTTCACTCAATGCATCCATGCCGTTTTTACCATCGGGTTCAATTACGTAATGGGCAAGCATGCTGTCGAAAGTATTGCCGGCAATTTCAATACCTTGCCATTTCAGGATCAGCATATCATATTTAATGTTGTGGCCAACCCAGGTTTTGGATGCATCATTAAAAAGCGGTTTAAAAAACTGCAACCTGCGTGCCGTCTCTTTTTCATCAGCAGGACAAAAAACATAGAAACCTTCTCCGGCCTTAACAGAAAAACTCATGCCTACTATTTCTGCTTCGTTGGCATCGATGCCGGTTGTTTCGGTGTCAAAACAAATTTCATCAAAGGCTGATAAATATTTTATAAGGTCATTTATTTCTGCATCTGTTTGCACCAGGGAATAATCATGTGGTGTGTTGTTGATGTTTTTATCAGCAGAAGATATTTCTTCTTCGTTTTTAATTTTTATTTCTACAGCTTCGGGCTGTTCAATAATATTTCCAAACAGATCCATTTGGGCAGTAGCTGCTTTTTTAGGCTTGGCTTCTTCGGTGCCATTCCATGATTCGGCTGCACCATCAATCTCATCACCCAAAATTCTTTTGCCTAATGTTTTAAATTCAAGCTCTTCAAAAATTTCTTTTAAGGCCGGCTTGTTCATTTCCTTTATTAAAAAGTTCTCTTCATGAAATTCAACCGGCACATTTAAAATGATGGTGGCTAATTTTTTACTCATGATGGCTTGTTCTTTTCCGCCTCTTACTTTTTCGCCGATAGAGCCTTTTATATTATCCGCATTGGCCAAAATATTTTCCAGCGTGCCATATTCTTTCAGCAATTTAGCGGCAGTTTTTTCACCCACACCTTTTATACCGGGGATATTATCCACCGCATCGCCCATCAAACCCAGCATATCAATCACCTGGTCTACATTGGCAATATCCCATTTTTCGCAAACTTCCTTCGGCCCCATTATTTCAAACTTACCACCCTGGTATGGCGGTTTGTATATTTTAATATTTTCAGAAACCAGTTGACCGTAATCCTTATCAGGTGTAACCATATATACCTCGTAGCCTTCTTTCTCAGCCATTTTTGCCAGTGCGCCAATTACATCATCAGCTTCGTACCCATCAATGGCAATAACGGGTATGTTAAGACCTTCAATAATTCTTTTAATATCCGGCACAGCCGATAAAATATCTTCGGGTGTTTCCTGGCGGTTGGCTTTGTAATCAGCAAAATCGGTATGGCGCTCGGTTGGCGCATGTGTATCAAAACACACAGCCATGTGCGTGGGGTTTTGATTTTTGATCAACTCAATAATAGTGTTGGTAAAACCAAACTGTGCGTTTGTATTACGGCCCTTGCTGGTAATACGTGGGTTGCGGATGAGTGCATAATAAGCACGAAAGACCAATGCAAATGCATCTAATAAAAATAATTTTTTTGGCATGCCATAAAAGTAAAACAATTGTACTTGCCAATCAACAAGATATTAAAAACTCAAAAGCCACTCCCTGGCAGGAGCAGCTTTTTAAGATCATTAACTCAAATGAAACAAAAACTACTTTTTTTTAATTACAGACTGGTTATCTGCAGTTGGCTATTTGTTGGATTATTGTCGGTGTTAAAACTCAATTGCCATTTTGAAATATTTGAAATATTCCAGTTGTTGTTGAGTTTTGCCAATGCCGGGTCTTTGGTGTCAAGGTTTATAGATATCCTTTTTAAAATATCATCCTCGGCCCAGTTGCCGGTTATTTTTTGGCCATTCTTGTAGGCTATAATTTTTCCGGAGGGTTCAAAAGTGAGCATACAGCCATCAAAAGCGGCTGTTTTATCATGCTTCGATTCTGTATATAAATTTATTTTCCAGGTACCCTTAGTTACACGTGGTGTGGCAGATATGGCGGTGGTCATTTTATCAATTCCGGTGCAGGCAGCAAAATATAGTATTACCGAACACTTGATTGCAAAGAGGAGTATAGGCTTTTTCATGATATTAGGATAATAGGTACCTACATAACAGAAAAAGCCTTCATATTATTGTGTAAAGCAGCGGGAAAATCAGAACCGGGTCTCAAAATAATGGGGTAACAAAGCCCTCCAGGTAGGCCAGTCGTGTTTCCATTCTTCGCCCCAAACGTCCAGTTCGTAATTAATTCCCTTGCTGTAAAGTAATCCAGCAAAGGATTTGGAGGCATTTGGGTCTTCATAGGCTCCGCTACCGGTAAATATGTGAAGATGGCGGCTTTTCCGGATCTGCTCTAATATATTGTGATCTTCCAGGTTTTGGATATAGTGCATTGGGCTGTTAAAATATACCTGTTCATCAAAATGACCATCGGTATATTCTGTAAGGTCATACACGCCACTCATGGCAATTACACCATTGATGAGGTCAGGACGTTTTAAAAACAGGTTCATGCTATGTAATGCACCAAAAGATGCTCCGCAGGTAATGATTTCTGTTTCGTTCGATGTACTGTTCTTAACGAAAGGAATTACTTCGTTAAAAACATATTCGTTAAACTGGTTTTGGCGTATGGCTTTGTGTTCGCCTGCCATTTCTTTATTAAGCCAGCTTTCGTTGTTAATACTGTTGATAGAAAAGACTTTTATTTTGCCACCATTAATATACGGGGCAAGGGTTTCCATCATTTGAAAACGCTCATACTCCAGGTAATCTGCCGCAGCAGTGGGTACAAATAAAATAGCTGTGCCGTAATCACCATAGGTAACAATAGGCATTTCTTTTTGCAGTGCAGGACTGAACCAACTGTTTAACTCTTTTTTCATAAGCGGCAAAACTAATAAATTATTTTTAAGTTGAATTTTTAGAGTACTCCTTCTTTAATTTCTGTCCACAATTCCCGGTAACAGCTTGCGGCATAACTGCTGTTGGCAAACTCCATAATGGGTGCTTTGTGTATGCCCATTTTTTCTACATCACTTAAATAAGGAATATAGTTCTGAAAGAAACGTTTGTCTTTGTAGAGTTCCTGCATGATTTCGTTGTGCAGGTTTTTACGCAGATCGGTCATGGTGAAAAAGCACATCATCTTGGTAATGTCTAACGCTTTTTCTTTAAAATAATCTTTAACCATATTGTAGGTACGGATAGAAAGCGTGGTGGGTATAACCGGCATCAGCACTATATCTGCGGCGTTAAAAATATTTTCGCTTAGCGCACTGAAGCCGGGCGGGCAATCAATAAAAACAAAATCATATTCCTTATCCAGTTGCTTCAAAATGCCTTTCAGGCGGTTTTTGTTTCCCCGCATTTCATCCAGCATGATATCAAAACTCTTGCTGCTGTTATCGGCTGGTATCACATCCAGTAACTCAAAATCGGTACTCATGATGGCGCTTTCCAGGTGAGCATCTTTAGTGACTAGTTTTTTTATACCGGGATGGGTTTTGGGTTTGGCTTTATAATAAAAAGTAGAAGAACCCTGGGGGTCAATATCCCAAAGCAATGTTTTAAAACCATCGGCCGCAGCCA
This sequence comes from uncultured Chitinophagaceae bacterium, assembly GCA_963715585.1. Lineage (GTDB taxonomy): Bacteria > Bacteroidota > Bacteroidia > Chitinophagales > Chitinophagaceae > Ferruginibacter. Next base: position 4,492,042 of record OY970254.1, read on the forward strand.
GATATGCAAAGTTTACGCAACTGGCTGTTTTGCCAACTCCGCCTTTCAGGTTGTAAAGAGCAATCGTAGTCATAACATGTTGATTTTATTGATAAGGAGGGTTAAGATAGTAAATTATTCTTTCATTTCCTCCAACTCTTTCTGCATTCGGAACATTTCATCCCGTAGCCTGGCAGCTTCCATAAAGTCCATATCCTTGGCCGCTTTGGTCATGTCTTTTTTTGTTTTGGCAATGGCTTTTTCCAGTTGTGGAATGGTTGCATATACGGCCTGGTCTTCTGCGGCAACATTTACCAACTCCCCATCAGGTGCCAATGAGTAAGGGTTTGATGGATCGTATCCTTTCACGTCCAGCACCGAGCCCTGTGCAAAAATCTGTTCTGTACTTTTTATAATGGTTGTTGGGGTGATGTTATTTTCAATATTGAAAGCGATCTGCTTTTCTCTGCGGCGGTTGGTTTCATCAATAGTGCGTTGCATGCTTTCGGTCATCTTATCAGCATAAAAAATAACCAGGCCATTTACATTACGGGCAGCACGGCCGGCGGTTTGTGTAAGGCTTTTTTCATTACGCAAAAAGCCTTCTTTATCGGCATCCAAAATGGCAACCAAAGAAACTTCCGGCAGATCCAAGCCTTCTCTTAATAAGTTTACACCAACCAAAACGTCAATCACTCCCAGGCGAAGCTCACGTAGAATTTCAATTCTTTCCAGTGTATCTACTTCGCTGTGTATGTATTTACTTTTTATATCAATACGGTGCAGGTATTTGTCCATCTCTTCGGCCATGCGTTTGGTAAGCGTGGTAACCAACACCCGGTCACCTTTTTTAATACGCTTGTCAATTTCATCCAGCAGGTCATCAATTTGATTTATTGATGGGCGTACTTCAATTGGCGGATCTAATAAACCGGTTGGTCTTACTACCTGCTCAATTACCACGCCTTCGCATTTTTCCAGTTCATATTTACTGGGCGTTGCCGATACAAAAATGGTTTGGTTAAGCAAACTTTCAAATTCATTAAAATTAAGCGGACGGTTATCTAATGCCGATGGCAGGCGAAAACCATAATCAACCAAAACTAATTTACGGCTTCTATCGCCGCCATACATACCACTTACCTGCGGAATGGTTTGATGGCTCTCATCAACAATGCATAAAAAATCTTTAGGAAAATAATCGAGCAAACAGAACGGCCGGGTACCCGGCTTTCTTCTATCGAAAAAACGGGAGTAATTTTCAATACCATTGCAATAACCCAGTTCACGTATCATTTCCAGATCGTAATTCACCCGTTCGCTGATGCGTTGTGCTTCAATATATTTTCCGCTGTTTTTGTAATATAATTCCTGTGCGCCAACTTCATCCTGTATTTCATGCACAACCTGCTGTAACATATCTTTTGGTGTTACATATAAATTAGCCGGAAAAATAGCAGCATTTTCTACACTGCTGATACGTTTGCCGCTGCTGAGTTCCAGTGTTTCAATGGTTTCAATCTCGTCACCAAAAAAAGTAATGCGGTAGCCAAAATCCACATAAGGCAAATTAATGTCGATGGTATCGCCCTTAACACGGAATGTTCCTCTTGTAAAATCGCCTTCGCTTCTGTTGTATAAAGAATTAACCAACGCATGTAAAAATCCCTGGCGGCTGATTACCTGCCCCTGTTGAATACGAATGATACCGTTTTCATAATCGGTTGGGTTACCCATACCGTAAATGCAACTTACGCTGGCAACAATAATAATATCCCTGCGGCCACTTAATAACTGTGCAGTTGCCTGCAGGCGAAGTTTATCCAGTTCTTCATTAATACTCAGGTCTTTTTCGATGTAAGTATTGCTCACCGGCATATAAGCCTCGGGCTGGTAGTAATCGTAATAAGAAACAAAATAACCAACTGCATTATCGGGAAAAAACTGCTTGAACTCGCCGTACAATTGTGCCACCAATGTTTTGTTATGAGTGATAACCAAAGTTGGAAGCTGTGTATTCTGTATTACATTGGCCATGGTATAGGTTTTACCGCTGCCGGTAACACCTAAAAGAGTCTGGTACTTTTCTCCATTCAAAACACCTTCCGTCAGCTGGCGGATGGCATCCGGCTGATCGCCGGCAGGTGAATATGGTGCTTGAAGTTGAAATGGCATGGTTACAGACTTGCAATTTACAAAAGCTTACATCAATTCCTGTCTATCCATTTATCAACTTCATGCTTTCTTATAAACCAGGCAATGGTAAAAGACGGGATAATATCTGTGAGAGGAAATATTTCTTCTAAAAAATTTAAACCGGCACCAACCATTCCAAACCTGCCACCAAATAAAGTATGAAATATAATGGCAGAAAGCATTGCCCAAACCACATCAGTAAACTCACCTATGCCCGGAACGATATAACTGGCCATGCCAACCAGGTCCATAACTATACAAATGAAAATATTGGGTAAAACCGGTTTCTTTTCGTTCATCATAATGAAAGTACACCTGATTATGAGGGATTAATGCATAAAACAGTTAAAATGTAATCTATTGGCATAATAATATACAATTAACCTTGCTATCCGGCCGTTTTAGCGTACCTTTGCGCCCTTAAAAACAGCAACTATCTGTCAGCTTTCATCCACAACGTATGTATTGTGCTAAAAAGCTAACAGTCAAAGGCTTAAAGCTCAATTTAATGAATATAAGAAACATCGCAATTATTGCCCACGTAGATCATGGCAAAACAACACTGGTAGACAAGATCCTGCACAGCACAAACATTTTTCGTGATAACCAGGAAACCGGTGAACTGATCATGGACAATAATGACCTGGAAAGAGAACGTGGTATCACCATCTTCAGTAAGAACGTATCCGTTACCTACAAAGGCGTTAAAATTAATGTTATTGATACCCCGGGCCATAGTGACTTTGGTGGTGAGGTTGAACGTGTATTAAAAATGGCCGATGGCGTTTTGCTGTTGGTTGATGCTTTTGAAGGCCCTATGCCGCAAACACGTTTTGTGTTGCAGAAAGCATTGCAATTGGGTTTACACCCGATTGTGGTAATTAATAAGGTAGATAAAGCAAACTGCCGTCCTGATGAAGTACATGATGCAGTTTTTGAATTATTCTTTAACCTGGATGCTACTGAAGAGCAGCTTGATTTTCCTACCATTTATGGTAGCAGCAAAAATGGCTGGATGAATACATCTTTAACAGAAACGGATAATATTTTTCCGTTGCTGGATGCAATATTGGAGCATGTACCAGAGCCTAAAATAAATGAAGGAACTACACAAATGCAGATCACTTCTTTAGATTATTCTTCTTTCTTAGGAAGGATTGCAGTGGGTAAAGTAGCAAGGGGTACTGTAAGAGAAGGACAGCAGATTGCATTGGTGCAAGCCGACGGTGCTATTAAAAAAATGAAAGTAAAAGAACTATACACTTTTGAAGCGCTTGGTAAAAAGAAAGCAACAGAAGTAAGTGCAGGCGATATTTGTGCAATAGTTGGTTTGGAAGAATTTAATATCGGCGATACCATCTGTGATGTTGAATTTCCGGAAGCATTGCCGGTTATTAGTGTAGATGAGCCAACGATGAGTATGATGTTCAGCATCAACAACTCACCTTTCTTTGGCCGTGAAGGTAAATTTGTAACCAGCCGCCATTTGCGTGACAGGCTGATGAAAGAAACTGAAAAAAACCTGGCTTTGCGTGTTGAAGATTCTGACAGTGCAGATAGCTTCCTGGTTTATGGCCGTGGTATTTTGCATTTAGGTATTTTAATTGAAACCATGCGCAGGGAAGGTTTTGAATTAACTGTTGGTAACCCGCAGGTTTTGGTAAAAGAAATTGATGGTAAGAAATGTGAGCCTTATGAAAACCTGGTGGTTGATGTTCCTGCTGAATTCAGCGGTAAAGTAATTGACCTGGTTACCCAGCGCAAAGGCGAAATGCTGATCATGGAAAGCAAGGGTGAAATGCAGCATCTGGAATTTGATATTCCTTCACGTGGTTTGATTGGCTTGCGTAGCAATATGCTTACCAACACAGCTGGTGAAGCTGTAATGGCTCACCGCTTTACAGATTACAGGCCATGGAAAGGAAATATTCCGGGCAGAAGTAATGGTGTGTTGTTATCAAAAAATACAGAAAGAACAACCGGTTATTCTATTGATAAATTACAGGACAGAGGAAGATTCTTTGTTGATCCGGGAGATGAAGTTTATGTAGGTCAAATTATTGCCGAGCATATTAAGCCAGGTGATCTGAACGTAAATGCTACGGAGCCAAAAAAATTAACCAATCACCGTGCAAGTGGTAGTGATGATGCCAGCAAAGCTGCTCCAAAAATTATGATGACTTTGGAAGAGTGCATGGAGTACATACAGCAGGATGAGTGTATTGAAGTAACACCCAAAAGCATTCGTATGCGTAAGGTGATACTGGATGAGAACGAACGCTCAAGGGTTTCAAAACAAATGAAGAGCGAACCGGCTTAAGCAGATTCAAAATAATTTACAGATCCTCCATTTTTAATGGAGGATTTTTTTTGCTGTAAACAAGAGACAAAAGAAAACGCTTTTATAATTAAGTTTGTAATAAAATAAACGGTATGGCAGCAGAGCAATGTAAAGTTTGTGGAAACGATAAGAATAACCGGTTACACCAGGTAAAAGAAATGCAACTGGGTTTAAGGGAAACCTTTGCCTATATGGAATGTGGAAACTGTGGATTGATGCAATTGCAGGATATACCTGCTGACCTGGGTAAATATTATCCTAATGAAGATTATTATTCCTTTAATCTTGGGTTGAATGTTAACCAGAAACCTGGCCTGCTGCGAAAAATAAAATCGGAATACCTGCTGCACGGTAAAAATGCTTTGCTGGGCAGTCTTTTGTCAATTGGGTATAAAGTGCCGGAATATTTTCCCTGGGTTAAAATTCCACAGGTGGGTTATAATGATGCCATACTGGATGTGGGAACCGGTAATGGAAGTTTGTTGCTTAACCTGTATAAGATCGGTTTTACAAACCTTACCGGCATTGATCCGTTTATTGATAAGGAACAGCAATACGGCAGTGTAAATATTTACAGAAAAGATATTTATGAAGTAGAAGGCACCTACGATTACATTATGCTGCACCATGCATTTGAGCACATGGACGAACCTTTAAAAACATTGCAACAGCTGAAAAAATTATTAAATCCCGGCAAGTTTATTCTGATACGCATTCCGCTCATGGGTATGTATGGCTGGAAGAATTATGGATTGAACTGGGTAGGGCTGGATGCACCCAGGCATATCATTATTCATACCATTAAAAGTATGCAGTTGCTGGCAGAGCAGGCCGGATTAAAAATGCATAAGATCGTTTTCGACTCGGGACCTTATCATTTGTGGGCCAGCGAGCAATATAAAAATGATGTTGCTTTAATGGAACCCAACTCTTACATGGTAAATAAACAAACGTCGCTTTTTACTGCTGAGCAAATGAAACAATTCGCAATCATTGCCGAACAAACCAATAAAGACGGGCAGGGCGACCAGGCCGCTTTTTATTTATACAAACCCTGATTCTTAATTTTTATAAGACATTTTTTCATAAATATTTTAGACCATTTAGGCTGCTTGATAACCAGGCGGGGAATGTTTTTTTGATAATTAATGATCAGTTGCAGATGGTCCGGCAGTTGCCCGGTATAGCCAAGCTCTTTAATCATTTTAATATTCTTTATCCTAAATCTTTTTATCAAATTCCAAACGCAATGGAAAACATATTCATGTTGCATTAACAGGTTGGAAGGAAATTTTGCCAGCATGGTTAAGTACTCAGGTACTTCTACAGCCGGGTTTTTATACAGCGATTGAGATACCTGTGTTTCATCAGTGCCAATATTAATCAGCATTTCAGGGATATATTTAAACCCGGGATGCTTTTGCAGGTACAGGATATAAAAATCAATATCTACCACCCATTTAAATTGTGTGTCGTATTGTATCGTATCATCTTTGCGATGCATTACTGTGCTTGGATGACCGATCACGTTAAGATAAAACAGGTTTAAACTGTTTTCTTCCAACATGTCTTTTCTCCAGCCCGTTAAAAACTCATGTACTTCTTTTCCGGATGATGTATAGATATTATTACAGGCACTGAAAATAAAATCACAGGTTGATTTTGCAGCGGCGGCAGCAAATTTTTCCAAAGCGGCAGGCGAAGCAAACCAATCATCATCATGCATCAGCTTTATCCATGCCCCGTTTGCTTTTTGTATGGCAATATTCCAGTTACCGGGGGTACCGGCTGCCGGGTTGTTTTTAAAATATTGGATAGGCAGTGTTGCAGAAAACGTTTTAACAAGATCGGTTACTGAATCATCAGGGCTGTCATCCGTAATAATTATTTCATAGTTTGTATAGGTTTGCGATGCGATTGATTGTAATAACCGCTGCAGATTTTGTGGCCTTTTGTAGGCCGGTATACAAATTGAAATAAACGGGTTCGACATAAACAGGAACAAATCTTTAAAAGCGTTGGGTTAAAAATAAACTATTGTAAACTGAAAACAATTAATCGCCGTATTTTTAAAACCCGGTCTTTTATAAAACAGCTATTTTTGTTGCATAAATAAAAAAAAAATTGTCAATTCCCGCAAACATCTGTGATTCACTGCAACAATATTTCGATAAAATATTTGTCGTATCCGTACCTCGCTTTTCCGACAGGCATGAAAGGTTAAAGCAAAGTTTAGAGGGCCTGCAATACGATTTTTTCTGGGGAGCTGATAAGTTGAAGATTGATTACAACACAGCAAAAGCAGACGGTACTTACGATGAACAAATCGCCCAAAAGCTGCAACGGCAGGGTAAAGCATTAAACCTGGGTGAAATTGCGTGTTCTTTATCGCACAGGATGGTTTATGCAGAGATGGTAAAAAATAACTGGAAAAAAGTTTTGATACTGGAAGATGATGTGTTGCCCATTGCTGAAAATCTGGCTGAATTACCAGCTACATTAAATGAATTGCCCAATAGCTGGGAATTGGTTTATCTGGGCTATTTAAAACACGAGCAGGTAACAACAGGATTAAAAGTTAAACAATTCTTTTATAAAATTATCAGTGCTTTTGGGTTGATGGCCTGGAGTTATAAAATGGTAAGTAATCTTTTGCCAAAACCATTCAGCGCACATTTAAAAAAAGCAGGATTTCATGATTGTACACATGCTTATGCAGTTACACTTGAAGCGGCAAAAAAATTACTGGCTGCCCAAACACCGGTGGTTTATCGGGCCGATGATCTTTTATCGGCAACGATATTGAAGGGAGAACTGAAAGCTTTTGTAACCGAGCCTAAATTTTTTGACCAGGAAATTTTTCACAATGCAGCGATAGCATCGGAAATAAAAATTTAATTAATTGCTGCCGGCTGGCGACATCGCATCTATCTTTTTCTTTAGCGCAACAGCCATCTTTTCATTTATTTTCAGTAGCGCTTCATAATGTTGCAGTGCACCTTCTTTGTTGTTTAACTCAATGTAACAAAAGGCAGAATAAAGGTGGGCTATATCGACTGCAGAAATTGCCAGATTTTTTTTGAACTGCTCAATACATTCAGCAAATTTTTTTGTAGAACGGTAAGCATAGCCTAATTCGCCATACGCAGGTTTGTAATTGTTATCAAATTCAAGTGCTTTTATGGCATAGGGAATGGCCAGTTCATGTTGCTTGGTGGCGTTATATGTCCATGCCAGGCCATAAAATATTTCTTTGTTTGTGCTGTCAATTTTTGCAGCAGCATTAAAGAAATAAATAGCAGAGTCATAATTCTTTAAATTAACAGCATCCCTGTAAATTTTAGCAATTCCAAACAGTGCATCGGAATATTTTGGATTAACAGCAAGCGCCTTATTATAATTGCTCATGGCCAGATCCATGCTACCGGATTTGCTGTACAGGTTACCTATTTCAACAAAGGCCGAATCAAATTTCTTATTAAATTCCGTTGCTTTAATGAATTCAGCCAGCGCTTCTGCAAATTGGCTGTTATTTCTTAATTTAATTCCGGAATTATAGTACTGCTTTGCCTTGCTTATCTGTGCATGTGCAGCTGAAAAAAAGAATACTAATAAGAGAAGCGGTAAAAATCTTTTCAACATGGCGGTTTTGTTTATTGCAAATTAAAAGCATCTGTACTTTTTTCTGCAAATTAATTAGTTAATTTCTGTTAAACAGATGTTTTCCTTACCGTATGCTGCCGTAACTTTGCATTATAAGATGAAGCAAATTTTAAACATATTACTGGTTCTCCTTTTTGTGTTGTTTATAACAACAGGCGTTGAGGCACAATGTGCGGTTTGTACTAAAACAACCTCACAGCTTGGCGAAAAACCTGCACAAGGTATGAACTCGGCCATACTTTATTTAATGATGACACCATTTGCCATTGTAGGTTTTATCGGCTACCGTTGGTGGAAAGGGAATAAGAAACTGGAGCAGGAAGAGATTAGTAACCAGCAAAATAATCAGTAATAATTTTTTATAAAGGCATATAAATTAAAATCCTTTCCGGCTTCTTCAATCTTCTGTTTTAATACGGCCTTATCAATCGCCATCATTTTCTTTTGTTGTATAAGATGAAATGCCTTTTCGGCAAGCAGCCAGCTTCTCTTTTCTTTTTCCTTTACAATGCCAAAATGGTCTGTGATTGTTTTCAATAACTCAGCAATACCTTTTTTTTGCGATGCAATGGTTTTAATAACCGGCACTGGTATGCTGTGGTTGTGGAATGCAGGAGCCAGCATCAGGCGTAAATTCTTTACAAAAATATCTGCATCGGGCCTGTCGGCTTTGTTTACTACAAACACGTCGGCAATTTCCATCAGCCCGGCTTTCATGGTTTGTACTTCATCGCCTGCTTCGGGCACCACCACCACCATGGTAATATCTGCAAGTCCTGCAATCTCAATTTCACTTTGGCCTACGCCAACGGTTTCTACAATAATATAATCAAAACCAGCAACCTTCATCAAATCACTTATCTCAATAATTTTTGGATGAAGGCCACCTAATGAACCACGGGTAGCCAGCGAACGTATAAATACTTTCGGATTGTTGTACCACTCACTCATCCGAATGCGATCGCCCAGCAATGCACCTAAATTAAACGGCGAAGAAGGATCTACACAAATTACTGCAACCGATTTTCCTTCATTTACAATTAATCCAATAAGCGCATCCACCAATGTACTCTTGCCTGCACCTGGTGGTCCGGTAATGCCAATAATGGGTGTTTGAGAGGGTGGCAGTTGCTGCAACAGATCTTCATAACCGGCTACTTCATTCTCAATATAAGAAATGCACCGGGCCAGAGTTTTGGTATTACTCTCTTTAATTTCATTTATCTGTTGCTGCCACATTAAACAAATTTCAATTTTCTATTTTCAAATACCAAATAAATAAAACGGCTGTTCAAAACAATACAGAATTAACCATGCTGTTTTTTATTGTTTCTTTGCAGGATGGATATATCGGTTGTTATCATTACAAAAAATGAAGCTCATATAATTGCCAATACACTGCAAAGTCTGCAGACTGTTACCAATGATATTGTAATTGTTGACAGCGGCAGTACCGATGATACCATTGCCATCTGCAAAAAAATGAACGCCCATGTAATTGAAACCGGCTGGGCCGGTTACGGCATCAATAAAAATATGGGAATTGAAGCTGCTAAAAACGACTGGATATTAAGCCTGGATGCTGATGAAGCCATTGATGCTGAGTTACAGCAAAGCCTTTTGCAGCTTGCATTAACTAATGATGACGAAGTGTTTAACATCCGCTTTAAAAACTTCTTTTGTAATAAATGGATACGTTTTGGCGAGTGGGGATTTGATTGGCATATACGGCTATTCAACCGCACCAAAGTGAAATGGAATAATGTTGCCGTTCATGAAAATCTCATTTTCCCTGCGGGAGTTAAGGTTACAAAACTTACAGGAAATATCCTGCATTATACTGTACAAAGCAGAAAGGAGTATGATGCCAAAACAGATCACTACGCCAGGATGAATGCAAAGAAATATGTTGAGGCGGGGAAAAAACCGAATCTTTTCAAGCAATATTTTTCGCCGGTTTTTGCTTTTATACAGCATTACATTTTCCGGCTGGGATTTTTAGATGGCAGGGAAGGATTCATCATTGCCAGAACAACTGCCCGGTATACTTTTTTAAAGTACAGGTATTTAAAAGAGATGCATACCAATAATGCCGGATAACTGTGCCTACCGGATAATAACCTTTTGGGTAATTAATTTTTCACTGTTTTGGTTGGCTGATAAAATATAAACACCCGTTGGCAATGCAGGTAAATCTATATTTTGCAACGCCCCGTTTGCTGTTATTATTTTTTTAAATACAAGCGATCCTGCATTATTCAGCAGCTGAATTTCTATTGGTCCTGTAATATTATTTTTAAACTGCAGGGTTATTGGCTGGCCCCTGCTGATTATTGTTGGATACACAGATACAACAGCAGTTGTATTTTTGATGAGCACCATGCCTGAATAATTGGTACGGTTAAACACATCGGTAATTTTAAGCCGGTACCAGGATTTTCCTTTCAGGGGTTGATCATCTGTAAAATGATAATTGTAGTTGTTTTTATGAACAGAACCTGACTGGCCAATACCGGTAAAATCTCTGGCGTTGTTACTGCGTTCAATTTCATAATTCGCCACATTCTCATCATCAGCAGATATCCATTGAAGCTGTACTTTATCAGCTATCAAAGCTCCTGTAAAGCTGTTTAATTTTACAGGCAGAGGAATGGAACTCATGCCATGTGCTCCCTGCAAATAAGCAGGCGGGTAGCGCCATGGCCCATACACCTGGCCGGTTATGGCAGTAGCTTTATCATACTCAACCCTTACTCTTATTTTATTTTGAAGACCCACTTTTTGTACCTGATATTTCAGTTCAGTGCCTGCAATACCAAGATCAGTGTAAGATCCTTTAGCGAGCCAGGACGTACTATTGGTAATTGGATTACCGCTGAAAGGTTGCCCCTGTTGTTTTACTTCCCATACTAATTTGCCTTTCACTCTTCCCAATGAAGATTTAGTGAACAGGCCTGCACCAAATAAATTAGGTACAAGTATATTGCTTCGATTTATTGGCGTGGTTAGGTCTGTATTGTACAGCTTAAGATTGTGGCGTAAGCCTGTATTGTTATTGCCATAATAAACAAAGGCAGCGCCATTTAAACCGCCATAATATGGGGCACCGCCAATAACATCGCTGTAGCCATCGCCATTCACGTCTCCAGCCGATGCTACACTGTTTCCTAATAAAGAAGTGGCAACATTGCTTTCAACATACCAGCTTGTACTTAATGATAAACCGGTTGATGATCCATAATAAGCATAAAGGGCCCCTTCTCTTGACTGACCATTCGAAATTTCCCTTGCGCCAACTAATACATCTGAGTAACCATCACCATTTACATCTCCGGCAGAAGATAAATAATAACCAAAGTAAGAACTTGGGATATTGCTTTCTGCAGACCAGCTTATAGTTGATGAAAGTCCTGATGAAGAACCGTAATAGAGAAAAGCACCACCTTCATCGGAAGTCCCGTTGTCATAAAAAGTCGCACCTACTATGGCATCACTGTATCCATCTCCATTAACATCACCTGCTGAAGAAACACAAATACCAAATTGTGCATTTACCTGGTTTCCCTTAGCAGTCCAGTCTGGGGTTGCAGGCAGGCCGGTAGCAGAACCATAGTAAGCAAAAGCCTGGCCTTCATCTATAAAAACACCATCATCATATAATTGTGCTCCAAAAATAATATCACTGTATCCATCTCCATTTACATCGCCAAGGCCTGCAACAGAAACACCAAACCATCCGCCTGTTTGGTTGCTTTCAACAGACCAGTTTGGTGCGGCATCAGGAATTGTGGATCTTCCATAAAAAAAATACACTTTTCCTTCATCGATTGTTGTTACCCCATCATCATATTGTGGAGCTCCTATAATGATATCAGCATATCCATCCCTATTCACATCACCTGCACCTGCAACAACCAGTCCTAATATAGCTCCAGCCACATTGCTTTCATAACCCCAGGCTGCGCCGGCAGAGAGACCCCCTGCTGTTCCATAATAAAGATAAACTTTACCTTCCTGCGACTGTCCGTTTGTATATCCATAACTCCCAACAATTACATCTCCATAACCATCACCATTTACATCACCTGCGGCTGCTACACCACGCCCGAAATATTCATTGGCCATAGAACCAAAGGCCGTCCAGGCCGGGGTAGTAGATAAACCTGCAGCTGATCCAAGGTATAAAAAAACCTTACCATCATCATTAAAGGCCTGATTGTATATATATGCGCCTACCAACACATCACTGTACCCATCACTATTTACATCCCCGGCACTGGCCACCGTTCCGCCGTAATTAGCGCCACCCTGTGTTTCTAAAACCTGCCAGTTGCTGGTTGTTTTTAAGCCATCGGGGCTGCCATGGTAAACAAAGGCAAATCCTTCATCTGTGTTAGCACCATCGTTATACCCATTTGCTCCAATAATGATATCGCTATAACCATCGCCATTTACATCACCTGCGGATGCTACACTGATGCCAAACTGGGCATTTACCTGGTTTGCATCGTCGGGTGTGTTATTTGGTGTTGCAGATAAACCTGTGGATGAACCATAATAAACAAAGGCCCGGCCTTCATCAATATTGCCTGCATCATCATAAGCATATGCTCCAATGATCACATCACTATATCCATCCCCGTTTACATCCCCGGCACACGCCACACTTATTCCAAAAAAGGCACCAGCCTGATCTGCATCATCGGGAGTATTATTGGGGGTGGCTGACAGGCCCCCTGCCGATCCATAATAAACAAAGGCCCTGCCTTCATTGGTATTGAGGCCATCATCATATGAAACTGCCCCAATGATCACATCACTATACCCATCGCCATTTACATCACCGGCACAGGAAACGCTCAAACCAAAAAGTGCAGCTGCCTGGTCTGCATCATCAGGTGTGCTGTTGGGTGTTAGAGGTAAACCCGTTGCAGAGCCATAATAAACAAATGCTTTTCCTTCATCTGAAAAGCCATCATCAAACATCTCTGCTCCAATAATCACATCGCTGTACCCATCACCATTTACATCACCGGCACAGGCAACAGAAACTCCGAAAAGCGCTATTGCCTGGTTGGCATCATCAGGTGTGTTATTAGGTGCAGCAGGTAAACCCGTTGCCGAGCCATAATAAACAAAGGCTTTCCCTTCATCTGAAAAGTCATCATCAAAAGCTTCTGCCCCAATGATCACATCACTAAACCCATCGCCGTTTACATCGCCGGCACATGCAACACTGAACCCTAAGCTGGCACCAATTTGGTCAGCATCATCAGGCGTGCTGTTGGGTGTTGCAAGTAAACCACCTGCGGAGCCATGATAAACAAAGGCCCTGCCTTCATCGGTATTGACACCATCGTCATAGTAAGGTGCCCCAATGATTACATCGCTGTAACCATCCCCATTTACATCTCCGGCAGAGGCTACACAGTATCCGAAGTTTGCACCGGGCTGATCAGCATCATCGGGTGTGTTATTTGGTGTAGCGGATAATCCTGTAGCGGAGCCGTGATAAACAAAGGCCTTGCCTTCATCTGCAAAGCCATCGTCATAACTATAAGCGCCAATAATTACATCACTATACCCATCCCCATTTACATCCCCTGCAGAGCATACACTGATACCAAAATTGGCATTGGCTTGGTTGCAGTCGTCAAGAATATTATCCGGTGTTGAACTTAAAGGGTCAATGGTAATTGGGTACACAGCATTGGCTGTACTCACCTCAATTTCAAAAGCATCATGCTTTTTATTCACTACAAATTTTGCATACAACTCTTTATTGTTGGCATCCCAAACCTTTAAACTGTTGTAAGTGATTTTTTTGCTGAGCTGCCTACCTTGCCATTTTGCAAAATGTAATTCCTGATCATGCACTTTATTGATGTACCAGTTTTTATTGGTTCGAAGTTTGATGTTTATAGTTTGTGGTTTGCAGGCAGGTTCTTTTTGTATAATAAAATTCTGCCGTATACCTTCTTTATTGTTGATATACTCGGTTGAAAAATTTGTATTGTTGAAAATAATTTTATTGGAGCCTGTTACAGGCAAATCATTTTCACCAGGTTGGGCAATTAATTTTTTCTCAGCAAAAATACCAGTGAGACGCATCTTTAATATCCAGGCCTGCTCTGCACTACGGGGTTGCAGGGTAAAGCCGGCATAATTAAAAGAAGCCCTTAATTGCTGCTGGCGGTTGGGGCTGCAGTACATTGCAGTCTTTTGGTCTTTCTTTATTTCATACTCGCTTGCTTCAATATTTTTTACCACATCAGCATACCAGTTGCTTTGTTTTAAAGCAGCGGTGTCAATTAAATTGTTTTTTTTATTTGTTTCCCAAAAAGGGACTGCAACGGAGTTTTTTTTATGATGCCCCTGATTAACTTCTGCAAAGTTAAAAGCGGGGTTTGATAAACTTTTTTTTTGTGCCGGAGCAATATCTTTGGCAATAATAGATGGGAAAAAAACAAGCCCGGGCAATAAAAATTTCCAGTTCATAACATTGTTTTTTACTAATAAAAAAGTACAGGTTATTTACAGGATATCAAAATTTGTAATACCACTTATAAGGTAAATCTTATTTTTTTAATCCCATACTGTTTGTTTCCTTTATTTTGCAATTCATGACCAACTTCATAGCCATATTTCCCCTTAGCATCGTAGTGTTTCCCGGTGAGCAGCTAAACCTGCATATTTTTGAACCCCGCTACAGGCAACTGATCAACGAATGTTATGCAGCAAAAAAGCCATTTGGTATACCAGCTGTTATTGATGATAAGATCAATGAAATGGGCACTTTGGTGCAGGTAAAAGAAATAAGCCAGGTTTATGATGATGGAAAAATGGATATTAAAACCGAAGGACTGCAGGTTTTCAGAATGTTGGAAGTGATTGATGAATTGCCCGAAAAATTATACAGTGGAGCAATTGTAAACTATCCCGACAATGATGAACGTGGCAACAGAACATTGATGAATGGTATTGTAAAGGGAATTAAAGAGCTGCATAAATTACTTAACATTGAAAAGAAATTTGTAAAACCCGATGAAGAGTTGTGGAGTTATGATGTAGCACATCATGCAGGCATGTCGCTACAGGAAGAATATGAGTTGCTTGAGCTATTGCATGAATCGCAGCGGCAGGAATATTTAAAAAGACATCTTACCAAAGTAATACCTGTATTAGCCGAAATGGAAATGCTGAAAGAGAAAGTAAAACTGAACGGGCATTTTAAAAATTTAAAAGGGTTGGATGGATAAACATAGTCATTGAGTTATTGGTCATTTTGCCGAAGCGAAAATGTGTTTGTATGTAATGACTCAATGGCTATTGACCAATGACTAATTGATCAATGATAAATAACTAACTAAATGACAAAAACCATTTGCTTCGATTTTGGAAACACCCGGCTTAAAGCGGCCATTTTTGAAAATGATAAATTTTCAGCAGAGATTATTTTGCCTGATGGAGAAACAGCAACCATTGAAAAACTGCTGGCAGATCATTATCCGCAAAAAACAATCCTGTCTTCTGTTATTGAACATAATATTGAAATTGAAAACCTGCTTGCAGCAAAAACGAAATTTCATAAACTCTCACACCTTACTAAAGTAAATTTTACAACCCCCGTTGGTAAGCCTGAGTCAATTGGCGCCGACAGGCTGGCACTTTGCGCAGCCGCTGTACATTTTTTTCCGGGGAAAAATAACCTGGTGGTTGCATTGGGCAGTTGTATCACTTATAATTTCATAAATCAGTATGGCGAGTTTATCGGCGGCAGCATTTCACCCGGTATGGAAATGCGCTTTAAAGCCATGCAGGTTTTTACCGCAAAGCTGCCTTTGGTGCAAAAAGACTGGAATTTCCCCATAATTGGGTACGATACTAAAACAAATATGCAAAGTGGCGTAATTGCCGGAATTACATATGAAATTGATGGATTTATTGAAGAATATGCCCGAAAATACAGCAACTTTAACGCCGTTTTAACCGGGGGCGATACAAGCTATTTTGCCGGTCAACTTAAAAACAAGATATTTGCCGACCCTTATTTCTTATTTAAAGGATTATATGCACTCAGTGAAACTAACAATGGCTAAAATTTTAATGGTACTTTTTGTGGCTTGTGGCTTGCAAATGAGTGCAACAGCTCAGGAAAATTCTCCTTTTTCAAGATATGGTATTGGAGATCTTACTCCCAACCACAATGTTTTTACCAGGGGTATGGGGGGCATTTCAGCCGGCGTGGCCGACTTTATCACTTTAGATCCTACAAATCTTAATAAGACTAATACTTATGTACTGCAGCCCTCAAACAGCAATAGTATCAATTTTACAAATCCGGCTTCGCTATCAACCATAAAAAACACCATTTTTGATGTAGGCACCGAAGTAAATTACCGGATTTTAAAAAGCTCTACTCCTGCAAAAAAATTCACATCTGCTAATACTTATGTTTCTTATCTGCAACTGGCTTTTCCGTTAACTACACCCAAAATGGAAAAAAAAGATATGAGTTGGGGGATGAGCCTGGGGCTGAAGCCGGTTTCCAAAATAAACTTTAAGATTCAGGAGAACAGACGCGACGCAAATATCGGCGACAGCACAAGTACTTTGTACGAAGGTTCGGGCGGTGTTAACCAGGCTTTTTTAGGCACAGGATTAAAAATAAAAAATTTTAGTATTGGTATAAATGCAGGGTATATGTTTGGCAGCAAAGATATAAGTTCAATTAAGTCTATTGTTAATGACACTGTTTTCTATTATACCTCCAATCATGCCGACAAAACAACCTTTGGTGGATTTTTTATTAACGGCGGTGTTCAGTATGATTTTCCTTTGGCGAAGGTTGGCAAGGATGTGACAAAAAATTTAAGGGTTGGCCTTTACGGTAATCTTCAACAAAGCATGAATGCAAGCAATGACCTAATCAGGGAAACAACTATTTTTGATGCCAGTGGTAACCAGTACCAGTTAGATAGCATTTATGAAAATAACGTAAAAGGAAAAATTAAATATCCTGCAATGATTGCTGCAGGAGCTGTATATCAAAACCCAAACTGGATGATTGGTGCTGATTTTGAATATGGCAACTGGGCAAGCTACCGTTATTACGGGCAGGCCGATCAGGTGCAAAACAACTGGACAGTAAGAGTAGGCACACAATATTTTCCTGCAAACCAAAACAAACCGGTTAGAAAATATTTTAATTATGTAAAGTACCGGGCGGGATTTTATTATGGCCCCGATTATATTAAAACCAGCTCAAACAGGCCTGAGTATGGTTTCAGCATTGGTACAGGCATGCCCTTAACTTCTGTGAAGCGGCCATCATATAACGGAGGCTATGTAGTTTTAAATACTGCTTTGGAATTTGCAAGCAGGGGCAATAAACAAACTAACCTGCGTGAAAGCCTTGTAAGATTCAGCCTTGGTATTTCTATGAATGCCAGGTGGTTTCAAAAACCCAAGTACAATTAATGTAATTTCCGACGTTCTTTACAGGTACAATAATTCTTCATGATGGTATCGTTGCAAAAAATATTCCGGCATCTTCGTTTTCTTCCGGCTTATTTTTGGCGCAGCAATGTCTACAGCAATACCTTCCTGCTTACCTCAATTACCTTTTTTATTTTGCTGCTGTCATCCTGTGGAAACAGCGATAAAGAATTAAATGAGTACAACAGTAAATCATTGGGTGTAGAAGAAATTGCGAATGCAGATATTAACTATACCCTGGGTGGTAATGCAAAAGCAAAACTACAATCGCCGTTAATGCTGAGGGTACAGGATGCCAGTCCTTATGTTGAATTTCCCAAAAAACTGCATGTTGATTTTTTTAATGAAAGCGGCACTGTAGATAGCAGGCTGGATGCATTATATGGAAAATATTATGAGATGGAGAGCAAAGTTTTTTTAAAAGACAGCGTGAAAGTAATTAACATACTGGGCGATACCTTGTATTGCAATGAACTCTGGTGGGACAGAAGCAGAAAAGGCAATGAATTTTATACAGATAAACCCGTACGCATACGCCGCAAATTACAGATCATAGATGGTATAGGAATGGACGCAAGCCAGGACTTTAAAGCATGGCATATTATTAACCCGGTAGGCATTATCAATGTTCCCAATTCCCAGTTTCCGGTTTATTGATCTTTTGCAAAACAAATTAAGCAGCAGCTTTGTTATTCTGAATGTTTCCTCTCCATAACAAAATTATAATGAAGTAATAAAACGGCTAATCAGTATCTTTAACCAGCTATAAAAAATAAAGAAAATGGAATATCGCCGCTTAGGAAAATCAGGATTACAGGTTAGTGTATTGTCTTTTGGCAGCTGGGTAAGTTTCAGCAAACAAATTAATGATAAGGTTGCAGATGAACTGATGGGCCTTGCTTATGATAAAGGCATCAATTTTTTTGATAATGCCGAAGTATATGCTTTGGGCGAAAGCGAAAAAATGATGGGCCGTGTTTTAAAAAAGAAAAAATGGGACCGTACCTCTTACACCATTTCATCAAAAGCATTTTGGGGTTGGAGAGGCAAAGCCAATAAACCCAACCAAACGGGTTGCAGCCGCAAGCATTTACTGGAAGCATGCGATGAGGCATTGCAAAGATTACAACTTGATTACCTGGATATGTATTTTTGCCATCGCCCCGATAAAAATACACCCATTGAGGAAACTGTATGGGCAATGAACCATCTTATACAGCAGGGCAAAATAATGTATTGGGGTACCAGCGAGTGGAGTGGTGTTGAAATTATGGAAGCACATCGTGTTGCCGAAAAATTCAGGCTGATTGGCCCAACCATGGAGCAACCTCAATACAATTTATTTGAGCGTGAAAAAATAGAAAAAGATTTTCTGGAAATTTATAAAAATGTTGGCCTGGGTACAACCATCTGGAGTCCTTTGGCATCGGGGCTTTTATCCGGTAAGTACAACGATGGTATTCCTAAAGGCAGCCGCTTTGCACTGGAGGGTTTTGATTGGCTTAAGGAAAGATGGGTGATGGATGAGAAAGTGAAAAAAGTAAAGAAGTTAAGCGAACTGGCCGCCAAAATGAATGTGAGTACCGCATCTTTAAGTATTGCCTGGTGCATTAAAAACCCAAATGTAAGTACCGCTATTTTGGGTGCTACTAAAAAAACGCAGTTGCTCGATAATTTAAAAGCATTGGAAGTAGTTGCATTGTTAACACCTGATGTGATGGATAAGATTGAAAATATCATGAAAACAAAACCAGTATTACCCGAACATTGATATGGAAAAAATAATGGTGTATGGCATTCCCAATTGCGATACCACAAAGAAGGCATTAACCTTGCTGAAGAAAAATAAAATAGCTTTTACTTTTCATGATTATAAACAGGAAGGAATAAGTAAAGCAAAGTTAGATGCATGGTGCAAGAAACTTGGATGGGAAACCATCTTTAATAAAAGAAGCACCACCTGGCGGGAGTTGAGTGAAGCGGAACAGAAAAAAGTGACCGATCAGACTGCAGCCATAAAAATAATGATGGAAAACAACAGCATCATTAAAAGGCCGGTTATAGAAATTGGCGAAAAATTAATTACAGGATTTAACGAAACAGAAATTATCAAACATTTAAAATCAAAAACATGAAACGTAACGCAACCGCCGTTTGGAACGGCACCGGAAAAGAAGGCAACGGCCATCTTACAACACAAAGCACTACATTAAATAAAACACAGTACAATTTCAGCTCTCGTTTTGCTGATGGTGTTGGTACCAACCCCGAAGAATTGGTAGCCGCAGCACTGTCTGGATGTTTTGCCATGAAATTAAGTTTTGTTTTAAATGCAGCCGGATTTACAGCCGAAACTATTGATGTAAACAGCACCATCACATTGGAAGGCGGGGTATTAACCAATGCACACCTGGTTGTAAAAGCAATAGTGCCTGAAATTGACCAGGCAAAATTTGATGAGTGCATGGAAGATGTTAAAGCAAATTGTTTGATCTCGAAATCGCTTAACATAGATAAGACCTATGAAGTAAGTTTGAATTAATCAAGATTACAATGGCACCTGTAAAAATAATTTCAATCCTGTTATTTGCATTGTCTTCTTTGCAGGTAAAAGCCATCACATCAGACACACTGGTAGTAATTTTTGATAAGCAGAATTTTGTGCAGGGTGATAGTATTGAAATGGAAGTGTATACCGAACCTTTCAAAAGTAATCAGCCTGCACAAACCCTGCATGTATGGATTGAAAATGTAAAGACAGGCCAGCGTTGGAAATACCGCTATCCTTTTTTAAGAGGACGGTATAAGATCTCCTTAAAAATAAATGACAGTATTCCCAATGGGGTTTATGCTTTTAATTTTTTATTGCAGCAAAAATTCCTTGCAGTAAATGGCAAACTCAAAAATGCGGAATATGATGATAAGGCAGTTAATTATATTGCCACAACAAAAAATAAGGCACCCATCATTGACGGTGCCGAAGTAGATAATAATGGTTCCTTTAAAGTAGATAACCTTTTTTTTACCGACTCTGTTTATTTTGGATTTTCGCCTGCACAAAAAAGCAAAGCAAACAAATTGAGAATTGCTATTGAAACACCGCTTGACTCTGCATTTACACCTACTGCAACAATAACAGAATTTTTAACGGTTGGCCCTGATGAAAATCTCAAAGCAGCCGCAGTTGAAAAAGGCTATGTTTTTTTGATGGCAGATAAAAAAGATAAACATATGCTGCAGGAAATTGTATTAAAAACAAGACAAAAAACCAGGAGGGAAAAATATGAAAATGAAAATGTAAGCGGGCTCTTTGCTTCTGACAATGCAAAAACCATTGATTTTTACGAAAGCGATGAACTGAAAAACTACCCGGATATTTACAGTTACCTCACAGCGAATGTTGCAGGGCTTACCACTTATAATGATGAAGAAACTGGGAAAACGATCCTGTACTGGAGAAAAGAAAAGGTGAATATTTTTGTGGATGAATTTCTGGATGTTGATTTTTCGCCAGTATCACTTAGTGTACAGGATATAGAACTGGTAAAAATTTACAGCCCCGGATCAAGGCTGGGCCTGGATGGCTTTGGCGGATCGGTAGCAATTTATACCAGGCGCATGAGCAACCGCCCCGGAAATAAACTCAGCAATTACAGTTTTTATGTAAAAGGATACACACAAAAAAATGCGGAGTGGAAATAATTTCTATACTCACTGCCGCCAGGCAAAATTTAATGCATCGCTTCCGCCAGATCTAATTTCTTCTTTTTATTCCCTTTAACCATCAATACAAACGGAACACAAATTAAGAACATAATACTCAGGTACAGGAACACATCCATGTAAGACAAAACCGCAGCCTGCTTTAAAACTCTTCCATTTAAACCGGCGTAACTGGCTTTTAAAGCAGCATCAGCAGCCAGGCCCTTACTCATAATTGCATGTTGCATACCCTGAAATTGTTGCTGTATGGCGGGGTTACTGGCATCTAATTTAGAAGCCAGGTTGCTCCAGTGCGTAACATTTTGTCTTGACAAAAAAGTGGTGATGAGTGCAATACCAAAGGATCCTCCCAGCTGCCGCATCATGCCGGTAAATGCTGCACCCTGGCCAATCTCCTGGCCTTTTAATGTTGAAAGCGCCAGTGTTGTTATCGGAATAAATAACATACCCATGGCAATCCCCCTAATGATCAACGGCCAGAAAAAATCATCGGCACTGGTACTGGGCGTTAAAATATTATAACCCCAAAATGTAAATGCCGCAAAAAGCAACATGCCACCAGCAGCAAGATATTGCTGCGGCACTCCTTTCTGCAGCAGCATACCAATCATCGGCATCATCACAGCAGTTGTAAGTGCTGCAGGTACCATCAGCATACCGGCTTGTTGAGCGGTCCAGCCTAAAATGGTTTGTGTGTAAAGCGGTATAATAAATGTAGAGCCATATAATCCAAAACCCATGATAAAGGATAAGATAGTACCAACCCGAAGATTGCCATTCTTTAAAACCCGCAGTTCAACAATCGGCTTTCTGAAAGTTAATTCACGCCATACAAAAAAGTACAAACCAAGTCCTGCTGTTATGGCAAGCACTAAAATAGTGCTGCTGCTAAACCAATCATCATCCTGTCCTTTTTCCAAAACATATTGCAGCGAACCGATGGCGATGGCCAGCAAGCCAATACCCAGCCAGTCAATATCCATCACTTTACTTTTTTCTCCGTATTTGGGGCTTCTGACAAACTGTAAAGTAAGCAGTGTTGCTATTACGCCAATTGGAATGTTGATGTAAAAAATGTATGGCCAGGATGCATGATCAACAATGTATCCGCCGAGTGGCGGCCCCAGTGTTGGGCCGATGATAACACCTAATCCGTAAATGGCCTGTGCCATACCTCTTTTTTCGGGAGGATAACTTTCTGTGATGATGGTTTGAGAAGTAACCAATAAGGCACCACCGCCAATACCCTGTAAAAACCTAAAGGCAACCAGCTCCCAAATGTTGGATGCATTGCCACATAAAAAAGAGAAGACGGTAAATATGATGATGGATACAGCGAAATAATTACGCCGGCCAAACTGTTGCGATAACCAGCTTGTCATCGGTACAATGATAACATTACCGATGGCGTAAGCAGTAATTACCCAGCCAACTTCGCTCAGCGTTGCACCTAAGGTTCCCTGCATATTAGGAAGCGCCACATTAACAATGGTAGTGTCTACAATTTCCAGCAGGGCACAAAATATAGCTGTAATGGTGATGATCACCCTTCTGCCGCCATACTCCACTAAAGATTCCATTTGTTGCATAAGGTACAGTTAGTTTAAACTGTGTTATTTTAATCAAGATGTACATCAACAGTTACATTCATACCCGGTATCAACTGCTTTACCAATGGTTGTTCTGTTTTATTAAATTCAATTTTTACCGGCAGGCGTTGCACCACTTTTACAAAGTTGCCGCTGGCATTATCAGGAGGTAATAAAGAAAATTTAGAACCGGTTGCCGGAGAAAAAGAAGTGAGTGTTGCTTCAAAATTATGGTTGGGAAAAGCATCTACATGCACAGTAACTTTCTGCCCTATCTTCATTTTTTCAAACTGCGTTTCTTTAAAATTGGCAACCACCCAAACATCATTGCTCAAAACAATACTAAACAAAGATTGACCGGCCTGTATAAACTGCCCGCCCTGCACATTTACTTTTGATACCAGTCCGCTTTCCTGTGCAATAACTGCAGTATAAGAAAGGTTAAGCTTTGTTTCTGCTACTTCTACTTCACGTTGTTTGATAACAGAACCTGCTACACCTATTTGAGAAGAAGTGGCATTGCTTTGCAATGCAACTGTATTGGTTTGCTGGTTTACCTGGTTTCTTTGTTGCTCTAATATCTGCACCTGCTTTTCAGCAGATTGTTTAGCAGCTGCAGCCACTTCAAATTGTTGCTGTGTTATTGAATGATCTTTAATAAGATTTGCATAGCGCTCATAATCCTGCGTTGCCCTCAGCAGGTTTACTTTGGCTGCTTCAATCTGTGCATCAATGGTTGATACACCTGCATGTGTGCTGGCAATGCTTGCTTTTGCTGCATTAGTGCTTGATTCAGCAGCGCCTAAATTACTTTTTGCTGTTGCCAGAGCGGCTTCTGCCTGTTGCACACGCAGAGAAAGGTCACGGTCATCCAGCAATAAAAGTGTGTCGCCTTTTTTTACCACCTGGTTATCTTTAACACGTACTTCTTTTACATAACCTGCCACACGTGGTATTACCGGGCTTATGTTTGCTTCTATCTGTGCATCATCCGTTTCCTCATGGTGTTTGCCATGCTGGTATTTGCTTACACCAAACCAGGTTCCGGCAATTACCAATAATACCAGCACAATAATAAAACCTTTGCTGCTTTTCTTTTTTGGTGCTGCAGTTTGTTTAGGCGTTGTGGTCTTTTCTGTTGTATTCTGATCCATAGATCTGTCTTTAGTGTTTAATTAATTATTTTAAATCGCCTGCTGTTTGTAATAATTTATTGTAGGCAATAAATGAATCGGCCTTTGCATTGGTAACCCTTAATTTGGATTGAAGCAATGCTACGTCGGCATCTAACAACTCTGTAGTTGTTGCCAATGTATTATCATATTTATTTTTGGTGATGCGGTAGTTTTCGGTTGCCTGATCAACAGCTTTTTCGTAAACCTGTATTTTTTTAACACTCACCAGGTAGCCTTGATAGGCCTCGTTTATCTGCATGCGAATATTATCTGCAAGCATATTTTCACCGGCTGTTATTTGTTTTATCCTTGCTTCTGCCTGCTGAATTTTTGATTTGTTTTTCCAGAGTGAAGCGATGTTGTATTTAATACCAACGCCAATATTAATTGCATTGTATACAGAAAGAAACCTGGGAATGTCTGCTGCAATATATCCACCGGTTAATGATATAGAAGGATATTTATCGGCCTTGATCGTTTTTAAAGAAAGATCAGCATTCTTTTTTCTCACATTTATTGCAGCGATGTCTTTTCGGTTTTGTGTGGCATCCTGCTCGTACTCTTCAATCGTTTTTATAGATGTAGGCAATGCCAATCCACTTTTATCAGGTATCAAAATAGTTTGCTCCGGCAGGCCCATCATAATGCTCATGTTAACGCAGGCCAGTTTGTAATTACTTTCAGCATCCAATAAAGTAAGCTCAATATTTGAGGATTGCAGTTCTGCTTTCAGCAGATCATTTCTTGCAAGCAAACCATTTTTCTCCAGGTTTGTAAGGTCTTTAACCCGTTGCTCCGATTGTTGCAGATTTTCTTTCACCAACCCAATAGCTGTATAAGCTTTGTACAAATTGATACAGGCACTGGTAATATTCATGATCACAGCAGCCCTGTCATTTTCAGCATCCAGTTTAACAGCCTGTTCCAGTAGCCTGGCCGATTCGATACCATATTTTATTTTACCTCCATTATAAAGCGGTAACGAAACATTTGCTGTACCATAAATAGCCTGGTGTACAGTAGGGCTGCCACCACTGCCCGAGCCGGTTTTCATTTCAATATTTGGCTTAACCGGCAGGTACAGGTAAGAACCGCCGATGCTTGCCTCGGGTAATTTTCTTTCTTCGGCCTCTTTAATGTTTGCTGTTGCTTCCAGAATTTTTGCTTCATTGCTTTTTAACTGGTGGCTGTTTCTCAAACCCAGATCAATGGCTTCGGTTAAAGTCAGTGTTTTTGTTTCCTGCGCCTGCATCAACTGCACCAACAGTAAAGAACTAATTAATAAAATAATTTTATGCTTCATGGGTAAGTATGGCTTTAAAAATAAATTTCAGGTGAGTACTTATTTTTTTCTTCATCAGTTTTTGAAATTGTTCATCGGGCATATCCTGCAGGTTGTTTATCTCCCGGTAAAAATGCTGTGTGGTAACCAGGTTGCTTACGGTACCAACCAGTGTAGCCATTAAAATGGGAATGTCAACATTTTTCACAAAGTCGCCTGATTTTTGCCCTTCCTGTATGATGGCTTTAACCAGGGTTTGGTTGTGTTTTTTTAATTGCTGTATCAGTTCCGCAGTAGTGGCTCGGTGGCTGGCAACCTGTTCTCTCATCATTATTTTATGAAAACAGGTTTGCGAATGAAATTTTTCAATGAAGAAATCGATCATCATGTTCACTTTTTCCAGCGGAGCCAGTTCTTTATTCTCTATCATGCCCTCCAGCTTCGCCGTGGTTCCATCCATCCGATGGGTAAATAAGGCTTCCAGTAATTTTTCTTTCGAACCAAAATAATAAGATATCATCGCCAGGTTTACATCTGCTTCATCAGCAATATCCCGCACGGAAGTGCCGGAAAAACCTTTATCAGCAAACAGTTTTTCGGCTGTTTCTATTATCTGTATTTGCTTGTCGTTAAATTTCATAATCTTAAAATGAGGGGCAAAGTTAAACAACTGTTTAATATTAATCAAACATTTGTTTAACTTTTTTTCCTGCAGCCTAAAAAATTCAACAGTTGGCTGTTTTGAGTTAGATTTGAAAAAAATAAAGCACTATGTCATTTCAAAACAAAACAGTCATTATCACCGGCGCATCACGTGGAATTGGAAAAGCCATTGGTTTAAAACTGGCAGCAGCAGGCGCCAATATTGTTATTGCATCTAAAAGTGTGGAAGAAAATCCGAAACTGGGCGGCACCATTTTTTCGGCTGCCGAAGAAATGGAAGCTGCAGGTGGCAAAGCTTTAGCTGTGCAATGCGATATACGTTTTGAAGACCAGGTACAAAACGTAGTTGATAAAACAGTTGAGAAATTTGGTGGCATTGATATTTTAATTAACAATGCATCGGCCATCAACCTTACACCTACCGAGCAAACCGAACCCAAACGTTTTGATTTGATGTATGATATTAATGTACGTGGCACTTTTATGATGAGCCGTGCCTGTATCCCGTTTCTAAAAAAGGGAACCAATGCGCATATCTTAAATTTATCGCCTCCAATAAACATGGATCTGAAATGGTTTGAAAATCACCTGGCTTACACCATCAGCAAATACGACATGAGTATGATTGCACTCGGTCTTTCTGCGGAACTAAAAAAATACAACGTAGCTGCCAATGCACTTTGGCCACGCACTACTATTGCCACAGCTGCCGTAAATAATTTACTGGGCGGCGAAATGCTGATGAAGATGAGCCGTACGGTAGACATTATTGCCGATGCTGCTTTTTATATTTTATCTAAACCTT
Source organism: uncultured Chitinophagaceae bacterium (assembly GCA_963715585.1). Lineage (GTDB taxonomy): Bacteria > Bacteroidota > Bacteroidia > Chitinophagales > Chitinophagaceae > Ferruginibacter. The sequence goes on from OY970254.1 coordinate 4,518,956, forward strand.
CCACATCCTGCACGGGCAATACTTTTATTGATGAAGATGTACTGGCCGCAGAAGGAATTACTGATCTTGAAAAGTATTCTGTTCTACCCGGTGCACAATTGTACAAGGATCTTTTTGTTTAAAACGGCCTGTTAATAAATTCCTAAAAGCTTTTTTCTTTGATGAACGGTAACCTTTATTGAAGTTGTACGTTTAATTTCGTACTAACATCATTACGCCATGAATGATGTATTCGCAAACCAATAAAGTATAGCCATGAAATGTTTTAAACTTAAAGCATTATGCTGCTGCATAATGCTTGCCTCAACTGCTTTTAGCCAACCGCCCAAAAAGCAACTCGCCGCTAAAAGAATTACAAAACCAATCAAAATTGACGGAATTTTAGACGATGCAGCCTGGAAGGAAGCTTCCAAAGCAGATAATTTTGTCGAATCCCGGCCAGTGTCATTAAGAACCGAACGTCCTGAAAATGCTTCGGAGGTTTACATAGCCTACAATAACGAAGGCATTTATATCGGTGGTTATTATCACGAAAAAACAAAAGATAGTATTGCCGCCGAACTGATTGGAAGAGATGGTTTTGGTAATAATGATTTTGGAGGTGTTATCATTGACACTTACCAGGATAAATTAAACGGTTTTGAATATTTTGTTACACCGCTTGGTGAGCAAATGGATTCAAAAGTATCGCCGGGCAATGAAGATTTTAGCTGGAATGCCGTTTGGCAAAGCGCATCAAAGATCAACAATGATGGCTGGAGTTTTGAAATGTTCATTCCTTTTTCTGCCATACGTTTTGGTAAAAAGAATGTACAGGATTGGGGCCTTAACATCATGCGGAGAAGAAAGAAAACCGGCCAGGATTTTTTCTGGCAACCGGTAGATCAGAATGTAAATGGTTTTTTAACACAGGAAGGAAGCCTGGTTGGCCTTGAAAATATAAAACCTCCGATGCGCCTGCAGTTTTCGCCTTATTTTTCTGTATACCAAAACCATGATGGTACGGCCAAGGAAAATAAAAATAAAACCACTTTTAACGGCGGAATGGATGTGAAGTATGGCATTAACCAGGCTTTTACTTTAGACATGACGTTGATACCGGATTTTGGCCAGGTGCAATCTGATAACCGTGTTTTAAATTTATCACCTTTTGAACTAAAGTTTAATGAGAACCGGGCCTTCTTTACTGAGGGAACTGAATTATTTAATAAGGGTAATCTTTTTTACAGCAGGAGAATTGGTATAGAACCAAGTTACAGTAAATACAATCCACACTCCGAAGCGGATGATGTTGTTGACTATCCGGGCCAGGCAAAAATTATAAATGCCACCAAAATAAGCGGACGTACACAAAAAGGATTGGGTATTGGTGTACTAAATGCTGTAACGCAAAAACAATTTGCTACTTACAAAGATTTTACAACGCAGGAGGAATACCGGGAGGAAAATATGGCACTAACCAACTATAATATTTTAGTGTTCGATCAAACATTGAAACACAACAGCAGTGTTTCACTTGTAAATACCAATGTGTGGCGCAGTGGTGATGATTACGATGCGAATGTTACCTCCGGCCTTTTTGATTTTAATAATAAAAAGAATACCTGGAATATTGGCGGCAATGTAAGCTTCAGCAATATTTTAGGAAAAGATAATAAAAATACAACCGGCTATGCACACAGCATCTACCTGGGAAAAACCAGCGGCCGGTTTACATTTAATGTTTGGCAGGATTTGCTGAACAATAAATATGATAAAAGTGACCTGGGATTTTTTACCAACAATAATACTATGGACCAGGGTTTTTGGGCAGGATATAACTGGAACAAACCCAAAAGCTGGTATAACCAGATACGGATAAATATCAATGGCTGGTACAGCAGGTTAGTTTCTCCCTTAGATATATTGAGGCGTAAGGAAATGATGTATCAGAATGCAGGACTTAATTTAAATTTTAATGCACAAACAAAACGACTTTGGTGGTTTGGCGTAAACATTAATGGTGGGCCAAACAGCAATGATTTTTATGAACCAAGGTATAAGGGCAGGGTTTTTAAAAACAAGGGAAGAGTAAATGGAAATTTCTGGTGGGAAAGTAATTCAGCAAAAAAACTATCCTGGGGTGGGAGTGTGTATGCCGGCACAGGTGGTGTGTTTCATCGTGTAAATTCAGAGTTCAGCTTATTTGGAAAGATCAGGTTTAGCAGTAAGTTTTCTGTAGATGGTTCTGCACTTGTAAGCAACAGTAAAAACCAATCTGGTTGGGCGGCAAATATTGGCCCTAACAGAGATACGGTAATATTCTCCAGAAGAAATGTAAACACCGTTGAAAATGTGCTAAACATTAAATACAATTTTACCAATAAGATGGGGCTTACTTTACGGGCCAGGCATTATTGGAGTAAAGTAAATCCGCAACAGTTTTACGAACTGGATGCTTATGGAAAACTGCAAACACCAACCAACCCGTTCACAAGAAATGTAAGACAGAATTATAATTATTTAAGTGTGGATATGGTGTATAACTGGCAGTTTGCCCAGGGTAGCTTTTTCAGTATTGTATGGAAAGATATTGGAGAAAGCTTTAACCGTGAGTTTGAAAAGAATTATACAAAGAACCTTGGTAACTCGGTAAGCGGTGATCAATTTAACAGCCTTTCAGTAAGGGTAATTTATTTCCTGGATTATCTTACAATGAAAAGAAAATTAAAGAAAAAATAATTGTTTGATAGATTAAAAAACTCCTCCTACATGGTGTAGGGGGAGTTTTTATTTCTTTATTTTGAATGAAGGCTTGTTTCCAATAATGATAGCTGCCATTGCAAGGGCTGTATCTTTTAAAAGGCTACCAGGATTGCCATCCAGTGCAGGTTGCAGGTGTAATGTAAAAACAAAGATCAGCAACATAACAGCCAGTAAATAACAGGCCGGGGTTTTAAATTTATTAATAATGATTGCCAGTGCTGCGGCAATTAATCCCCCGCCGGTTATATAGATCCATACCTTACCATCGCCGGGCATATAATCGGGAATCATGCCACTCATCATATCCACATTCATAAAATGCAATACGCCAAAAAATCCCATGGCTAATGCAAAAAGTATTTCGGCAAGCCGGGTGGCAAGAGGAGATTTCATATCAATTGGTTTTAGTTTGCAGTGAAAATTAAGCAATAAAAATTAATGCAGCAAAAGGCTGGCGGTTTTCACAACTATAAATTTTCTAAAACAATTAATCAGGTAACGATTACTCTTTATTCTCCGGCCTCATCATCGGGAAGAAAAGCACATCCTGAATTGAATGTTGATTGGTGAGCAGCATAGCAATCCTGTCAATACCAAAACCAATACCACTGGTTGGCGGCATACCATATTCAAGCGCCCGTAAAAAATCATGATCTATAAACATGGCTTCATCATCACCACGTTCCATCAGTTTGGTTTGCTCTTCAAAACGTTCACGCTGTTCAATAGGATCGTTCAGCTCGCTGTAGGCATTGGCAATTTCCTTACCATTGCACATCAGCTCAAAACGCTCTACCAGTCCGGGTTTGCTGCGGTGCTTTTTAGTAAGCGGGCTCATTTCGACCGGGTAATCGGTAATAAAAGTAGGCTGTATATAATTGGCTTCGCATTTGCTGCCAAAAATTTCATCAATCAGTTTTCCCTTGCCCCATTTTTCATCGGCATGAATTTTTAATTCACGGCAAACATTTCTGATGCCAGCTTCATCCATTTCGCTAATGTCGAAACCGGTATGCTCTTTAATAGCATCGTACATGGTAATTCTTTTGTACGGCGCTTTAAAATCAATTTCTTTATCGCCTACCATAACTTTTGTAGTGCCGTTTGTTGCTACAGCAGCTTTGTCAAGCATCTGCTCCGTAGTGTCCATCATCCATTCGTAATCTTTGTAAGCCACATAAAATTCCAGCACGGTAAACTCGGGATTGTGAGTACGATCCATACCTTCATTGCGGAAGTTGCGGCTGAATTCATACACCCACTCAAAACCACCAACAATCAGTCTTTTTAAATACAGTTCGTTAGCAATGCGCATGTACATAGGCACATCCAATGCATTGTGATGTGTAGTGAATGGCCTTGCAGCGGCGCCACCGGGAATACTTTGTAATACCGGTGTATCTACTTCCAACGCACCACGTTCATTTAAAAACTCACGAATAGAGTTTACCATTTTGGTACGCTTAATAAATGTTTCTTTAACCGAAGGATTAACGATGAGGTCGGCATAGCGCTGCCTGTAGCGGAATTCCGGATCAGTTACTTCATCAAATGCTTCGCCGTCTTTTTCTTTAACGATCGGCAACGGGCGTAGCGATTTGGTAAGAATGGAAAACTCTCTTACGTGAATAGAGGTTTCGCCGGTTTTGGTAGTAAACACATATCCTTTAATACCAACAATATCACCAATGTCAATTAATTTTTTCCAAACAGTTTGGTACATAGTTTTATCCTCACCGGGGCAAATATCATCCTGCTTGATGTAAAATTGAATTTTGCCAACAGAATCCTGCAGCACAGCAAAATTTGCTTTGCCCATATCCCTTATACTCATGATGCGCCCGGCTATGCACACATCTGCAAAGTCAGCCTTATTCTCTTCTCCCTTATAATTTTCTTTAATAAAAACTGAACTTGTGTTTACAGGATACAATGCTGCCGGATAGGCATCAATTCCCATATTATTCAATTCTGTTAATTTCTCCCTGCGGATAATTTCCTGTTCTGATAAATGTTGTGTGCTCATTTTATTTTCTGAAAAATTTTGGCAAAGATACCGCATAGACCTGATTTGTCCATTTACGGTTTCTGGCACCGGAATTGCCATATACTTTCATATATTTATTAAACAAAAGAATGATTATGAAGAAATTTTTTATTGCAGTGTTTTTTTCCAGCCTGTTTTATGGTTGTGATGTTATTAAGCAATTGCCACAGGCAACGGGTGTTACTGAAGCCGAAGCCGGCGAGGGTATTAAAGAGGCTCTGGGACAGGGGTTGGTTGGTGCGGTACTAAAATTAAATAAAGAAGATGGATTTTTTAAAGATGCTTTTTATAAAATATTAATTCCTGAAGATGCCCGCAAAGTTGAAAATACTTTAAGGGATTTAGGGTTGGGCAGCATGGTTGATAAAGCTATTTTACAAATAAACCGTGGTGCCGAAGATGCAGCCGGTTACGCCAAACCAATTTTTGTAAATGCTATTAAGAGCATGAGCATACAGGATGCAATAGGCCTGGTTAGAAATGGCGATACCAGCGCCACGCATTTTTTCAGAGAGAAAACAACTGCACAGTTGGTCGCTGCATTTACGCCCATCATAAAATCATCGCTTGATAAGGTAAATGCTACCAAATATTACAGTGATATGGTGAATAAATACAACAGTATTCCGCTGGTAAAAAAAATAAATCCTGATCTTACCGGTTATGTAACGAGCAAAGCTACCAATGCGTTGTTTGACCTGGTAGCTAAAGAAGAACAGAATATCAGGCATAATTTTGCTGCGAGAACTACTGATTTACTGAAGAAGGTTTTTGGAGGTTTCCTGTAATATTACTGGTTATGTAAAAAGAAATTATTGGCAGCATTAATACCGTTTTGATAGAGCAGCAGTTTATCCTGCTGCTTTGTTTTTTTTATGATGGAAGAAATATTTCCCTGGCTTACATAAATGGTTCTTCCTTTTTCATTTTCCAGGTCAGGGTATTTTCTGTTCATTGGTAGGCTAGTAGTTGTTTTGCCTGTAATTAACTGTGGGGTATAATAATTCGCCAGTATAATTATAATGGAGTTTATCAGCATAAATGGAACCAAGAATACTGCCGCCTAAACCAATAATATATAAAAGGGCATCCCTGCTGTTGTTTGATACAGATGTTTTGCTCATGCCCAAACTGAATGGTTTATTTACTTGCTCCCAACTTGTGTATAAAAAAATCCTGTAAGGAAACTGTTCCTGCTCTTTTTTATGTTGTTCTGCTTTTTTTGTGATGAAATTATATTTTGGTTTATCCTTTTTAAAAAAAATATTTTTCTGGGCTACAGTATTATAAACCATAAATAAAAAAAAGAAGCAGCTACAAATAACCTGTTTCATATATGTAGGTATTGTTTGTAATAAAGGTAGATACAATTAGATGGAAATGCAATCGGTGTTTGATAGTTACCAGTTTTCAGCTGATAAATGGACTAAAAAGCACGGCCAATAGTAACCCCTGCGTGTATCACATCCAAAAATGAGTTGCTGTTTTCATAGATGCTGCCAAAAAAACGGGTTCCGAAAAAGGCATTAAAATATGTATGCCTTGTTTGTTTATGAAAACCAATGTTCAGGTATACACCGGCTTTTGCGGGAATGGTACCGGCATGGTCATTATTGATCAAAACCAATGAGCTGCTTACCACAAATGGTTCTAATGAAACATAATAACCCGAAAAATTACGAATGGTCTTTTCATGCCTGATCCTTCTTTTTAGGTTATAATAACAGCGTACTTCTGCTGCAGCCGCAGCCTTGATGTACCAATTATATTGTTCATTACCATATGCATCTCTTAACAGGTAATCTCTAGAGATGACCGGCCCTGCCTTTACAACCACTGTAAGGGGTTTATAAATTTCATGTTCATAACAGCCTGCAATGGTCAGAGTCTCATCTAATGACAGGGTCATCATGAGTCTGAAAATAGTTTTATCAATTTCCTCTTTATAGGTATCTGTGTACCTTGAAGAACTGACCTGGGAGATACTTCTCAGCGGAATCGTAATTAAGAAAAGTAAGAAGATCTTTTTCATAAATTATCCTGGTATAAATAGCCAATATTGTAATTTCCTTTTTTAAACCTGCGCATTTTTTTTGAAAGCTTTTTTTTGTTTTTTTCAAAGTCGAGGTAATTTCTTTTTTTTACGTAAATACTCCCATCCTGGTTAAGAGATATGGTTACCGGTTTTTTAAATTCTCTTTCTTTACCAGAATAGCAGTTCCATTCTCCAAGCTTTTCCCAAACCGGTTCATAAATGGGGTCTTTAAATTTTTTCCTTTTGGGCATTCCGGCCAAAGCATAGCTGGCATGCATAATGCCCAGGTTTGTCATCACAAAGCTTTCGCAGGCATAAACAGTAGCATGATTAAAAAGATCACTTACGCCAACCATCAGGGAATCACCATTCATTCGTTTGGCAGGAAAGTCTTCAATGGCAGGTAAAGTGTAAGTGGCACCGGCATAGCAGGACCCGATACCAACCCTGGTATTTGTATCGCAATAGGCAGATAGCATTTTCAGGTAGCAGGTTGTTGTGCTGTCATGGATATTAGCGCTGTTGAATTCATCCTCCCCGATCTCAAAAAGTGAACGACGCCTTTGAAAATGACCATGACTGTCAAACCAAATATTACCGATCATCGCATTTTTCCTGTGTAGGATCCTGACTATATGCTCAGCCATTTCTTTTGAAGAACCGGGTATGATGACAAAAAAATCCTTTTTTTTGATCTTGCGCATCACCACGCCCTGAATTTGAATTTGCATCAACAGGGTCTGTAATTGAAAACTGATAGGAGCCCCGTCAATTTTCTTTTGCCTGGGAGACACTATAAAATTTATCCTTCGGTAAGTATTAATGTTACTGTTCTTTGTATACTGCCCGTTGGCTGATAAGGCTGTAAACAAAGTGAGTGTCGTTAATATCGCTATTGACCTGGATCTATAGATCCTCATTTTTGAAATGATCATCGAAGTTTGTTTATAAATGATTGGTATGAACCGGCATTACTATTTATGTAAAATTTTTTCCAACGCCTGCTTCCGGTAATGGTGCCAATGATCATCCCTGCAGGTATCAACGGGAAAGTTAAACAGGCTGCAGCTTGTTTTGTACTGCTGCTTTGAAATAAAAAAGATGCTGCAAATACCGATATGCCGATACCGCCACCGATCATCATGCCATGTAAGCGGGCATTTTTTTTCTGTACCTGAATTGCTTTGATATTTTTATAATTAAACAAAACAGGTTTGTAATGTTTATTTGCATTCCATTCTTTTGGGCTGCCGGGATAAATATTGGCTGAAGAATCTGTTGTGTTGAGTAATAAGCCTTTCAGCAAATTATCATTTGCAGTCGTCAGGTGAATGATATAACCTGGTATCTTATTGTTAACCGAGGCGGTTTGGGCAAACAGCCCTGTACTGCTGATTAAAAGACAGATGGCCGGAATAGCTTTCATTATTTTTATTTTTGCCTGGTTAATGTATCTGATTCAATGAAAACCACAGCCTGCTTATCGGTGAGTATGTTTTTTTGCAATGCGACTGCATCAGCAGTAAGTAGTATATTGTCCTTATTTATCTGTTCATATTTTACCTTATTTCTGTCTTTTTCAATAAACTTCCGCATGGCATCCATATTTATTCCGGAGACACTTAATTGATTGTTACCTATGATCTGCAATTTGTAGATAAAGTGGAGAGGTAGCATCGAAGATCTGGCTTCCTCACCCATACATGTAAATTGCGGGTGATCGGTATCTGTTGTGCAGTCGAAAAAATACCGACCATCAAGTTGAATGAGAAATCCTGAAAAATGGCTGGTGTCAAAGGCGGTGATTTTCCTTCCACCAAGTTCACAGGTTTTTTTATTAATTATAGTAACCTTGTATCTATTCAGATCCCATTTATCCAGCATCACCCGGGTTTGCATATCCTTATCGACCCAGCGGCCTAACAATTCTTCCCGGAAAATATAATCAGCTTGATTATTGCTGATGGGGTAGAGTGAGCTTACGAAGGAAACCATAACTGTCGCAGTAATTAAAAAAAGCAGGCTGTAATATGTGTTTTTCATGATCTTGTTTTTATAATTATAAGATGGTATTTATTTGCTGCTGCTAAACTATAATACGCACCGCAGGATATACAGGAGGAATTAGCAGTTGGCTTTTATGAGTTGGTAATTTTGACAATAGTAAGGTAAATTGTTAATCGGTATTAACAGAAACGGTCTGGTCAACATAAAATATGCACGTAACAAAGCGTTGAGTGAGTATATTACCAAGCATCATCTATATGTATACAGCTTATTGCCTAAAACCTGCCAATTATCAATACAAGTGACGGAAAGACCAAGGGGTACTTTGAATTCGCAGAACAAGTTTATACTTTTAGCATATGGGTATAATTATAAAAACAAAATCTTACTTTATTCTTTTAGTTATTATCCTTACACCGGGTAAAATACTTGCCCAGCAAAAGTCTGTTTTCAAAGAAATGGCTTTTGATTCAATGGGCATAAAACTATATGAGTTATGCACAACAATAGAAGGTGTTACGCATATGACCAGTTCTATTGGCATTTGGAGATTTAAGGGACATCAGTTTAATGGACCTGCAGTAGGTGCTGGAATACTCTATGACAGCAAAGGAAATCCCGTATACCAAACAGTTAAATTAAGAAATTACCTGGCGGAAGATAGTATCAGGTGTATGGCGCAGGGAGGACCTGATAGTGTTTTTTATTTTGTAACCAGCTATAATTTTTTTCTCTTCCGCCCCAATGGTGAATTTGGCGGGTGGGGTTGGCCGTCATTTAATTTTCCAAAGACAAGCCCGGTAACAAAGATCTGGATTGATGAAAATGGAGATCTCTTTGCAGGCACAAGGCAGGACAATTTTTTAATAGTAAAAGATGCGGCAATTAAAAAAGCGTTGATAGGTGTGGAAGTTGGTGGTGATAAAGACAGCAATTTTATTGTAAAGAAAGGAGGCAAAAATGTAAAGCAGATTGTTATTGAACCAGGGATAGGAGTATATTCATTTGCACAAGATGCTACCGATAAAAATACAATATGGGTAGGTACTAACCATGGCTTGTTTACATACAATAAGCAAACAGGTAAGACCCATTCAATTCATGAAAATGAAATTACAGTTACAGAAATCTATACTGGGGAGAATGGAAACATCTGGTTCAGTACTTTGGAAAAAGGAATGGGAGTTTATAATCTTAAACATAATTCAATAGAATTTTACCCATACAAAAAAATTAATGCCGGAGCCGCAACTAAATTTCCAATTAAGACTTTTTGTTACAAATCACCAAATCATTTCCTTGTTGCTGTAATGGATTCTTTACCTGCAATCTTTAACACCGAAAGCAGAAAATATTTATTTATTGACGATTTCGTTTTTCACCGAACTCCCAATCAAACATCTGATGTAAAAGTTGATAAGTTAGGAAATATATTGATTATAAAAGGAGGCAATTTATTTTTTTCCAAAGTATCTGAAAATGATTTGCTGAAAACGTCTGTTATCCCGGATAGCGCTCTACTTGCACCTTTTTTCAGGGGTATACAGCTTAGAAATGGGGAAGATTTGGCGACACTTGATTATAATCCTGAAAAATTAACGAAAATCGTTTTAAATCATGAGCAGAATTCAATAGTGGTTTTCTACGATGTAGCTGATTACAACGACAAAAAAGATATACGGTTTGCATGGAAAATGGATGGTTATTCCAATGGTTGGATTGAAATGCCATCTTACAATTTTGATAGCGGCCAGGTTGTTTTTATAGATGACATTAGGCCTGGCAAATATTTATTGCAATTAAAGGTAAAAGCAGGTAAGGAAGGCTGGAGAAAGCAGACGGCCGAGATGATCATTATTGTAACTCCTCCCTTCTGGCACACATGGTGGTTCTGGACAGCAGTTATTTTGGGTGTTGGGCTGATTGTTGGTCTTATTTTATGGTGGAGGATAAGGGCTGTTAAAAAAGGCGAAAGAGAAAAGTTTACTCATGAAAAACAAATTATGGAATTAGAAGCTAAAGCCCTCCGTGCCCAGATGAACCCACATTTTATTTTCAACTGCCTTAATTCTATAAAATCATTGATTCAACAGAACGAGAATGAAAAATCCGTTACTTATCTTACAACTTTTTCAAAACTGATCCGTAGCCTGTTTAACAGCGCTGATAAAAAAGAGATCAACCTCTTTGATGAAATTGAAACCTGCAAATTGTACCTGCAATTAGAAGCCATGCGGTTTGATGCAAAATTTAATTATGCAGTAAATGTTGATGCCAATATCGATCTTAAATCTATACAGGTTCCTGCACTCATCATTCAACCTTTTATTGAAAATGCCATCTGGCATGGAATAGTGCCCCGTAAAAGTACAGGCCATGTATCATTGAATGTGGTTCGTAAAAACGAGATCATAGAAATTGCTATTGACGATGACGGTATTGGAAGAGAAGCTTCATATCAAAATAAATCGGGCAGCGGCCTGGCTCACCAATCAAAAGGAGTGAATCTTACCCAAAGCAGGCTCGAACTGAATAACCAGTTACAACAACGGCAGGCAGAGCTTGAGATACTTGACAAAAAAGACCAGCATGGAAATGCAGCAGGAACAACAGTTATTATTAAAATTAAAGAGGAGCTATCATGATAAGATCTATCGTAATTGACGACGAACAACATTGTGTGCGATCATTATTAAACGATCTGCAGCAGCATTGCCCTGCTATTGAAGTGGTAGAAGCCTGCTCATCGGCTAAAGAAGGCATGATGGCCATTAAAAAACTAAATCCCGATCTTGTTTTTTTAGATGTGGAAATGCCTTGGATGAATGGGTTTGAAATGCTTGAATTGTTAGGCGATATACAGTTCTCCATCATCTTTACTACGGCACATGATGAGTTTGCAGCAAAAGCATTCCGTATCAGCGCAGTGGATTATTTGCTCAAACCTATTGATGCAAATGACCTGAAAGCAGCCGTACAAAAAGTAGAAAAGAAAATGGACGAAGGCGGCAGTGTACAGCACATCAGTAACCTCTTACGTAATATGAGGCAGTCTTCGGCGGAGCAGAAGATTGCGTTACCACAACGGGAAGGGTATGAATTTGTAGACCTATCAACAATTATTTATTGCCAGGCAGAAGGGGCGTATACGAATATCTTTATTAATGAAAAAAAACCAATGCTTATTTCAAGAACATTGGGCGATGTAGAAGAGTTACTTTCTCCGGAGGTATTTCAACGTATACATCATTCTACTGTAGTAAATGTGTCTTACATCACACAGTTTCTCCGCACAGACGGAGGTTATGTGGTTTTGAAGAATGGTGAAAAATTATCAGTAAGCAAGGCAAAAAAAGAAATGCTGATGGTCAGGCTGGGGTTAAAATAAAATTAATAATCTGCCAGCAACACCTGCCATGCTTCCTGTACCTTGCCATCATCCAGTAATTCTTTAGCGTACCGGTGCAGTTCCTTATCCATATCATCGGGATTGATGGAAAAATATTGAATGATGTTTTTCAATCTGTCATCATGAAATGCCGGATCAACAAATGGCATTTCATGTACATTGGCCAGCTGGCCTAAATTGTTTCCGGTAAGTATGGTGCTTTTACGAATACTATCCGGCAATGCATCTACACCAATACCCAGTTGTGTATTTGGTTTGGCAACTTTAAACAAATTGGTCTTATCAATTTTTGCATACCAGTCGCCGCCAAGCCGAGCCACATGATGCAGTTTGGTTTGATCTATTTTATTATCGGCATCTAAAATACTTTCATCAATATGCATGCAAAGCACTTCGCAAATTACCAGGTTGCCAGCGCCACCTTCGGTGCCCAATGGTTTTACTTCCAAAACTTTACATTCTAATTTTACCTTACTCTCTTTAACCATGGGAGGTGTAACCAGCGTAGCTTTTTCTTCAGTAAAACCCGCTTTAATAAACTCATTGGTATCTTTTGCAAATTCGCAGCTGGCAAGTGATGTTTGCTGCACCATATCATAATCTACCATATTGATGACCACTTCGGGAACTTCCAACACATTTTGTAAAGTATGCTTGGTGGTATTATCTCTCACCCGCCTGGCAGGCGAAAAAATAACAATGGGAGGATTGGAAGAAAATAAGTTGAAAAAACTGAAAGGCGATAAGTTTACCTGTCCGTCTTTATCTATTGTGGATGCAAAACAAATGGGCCTGGGTGCAATAGCATGCTGGAGGTAGTTTTGTACATCTGCCGGTTTAATATCTTTTAAGTTAATGATCATTTTTTAATTTTTGCCGCAGAGGCGGGGAGGCGCTGGTTTAGAAATTATTTACTACTCTTTTAAAGCCATCTACCATTTTTACAACGTTGAAATTTACCAAATAACCGAGTCTTTTATCAGATAATTTCAGATAAGAAATTATTTGAGCCATAAAAACCGGATTCATAATCTCGGCTGATTTTACTTCAATAACAATTTCATCTTCAATCAATAAATCTATTTCATAGTATTTGCCTGTATCATATCCTTTATAAATTAACGGTAACCCTATTTTAGCTAACGCTTTTATATTCCTGATCTCAAACTCTTTTAATAAGGCAAAAACATAGACAGATTCCAATAACCCAGGTCCCAGTTCTTTGTGAACAGAAATACAGGAATCAAGTATGATTCCTCCAAGTTCATTATATCTTTCTTTTGTCATAAAAGTAAAAATATCTCTGTGCCTCTGCGTCTCTGCGGTTAAATTTTCTTCAACGCCAATATCGAAAAATCACTCTCATCCTTTACAATGGTATTACTTAGCTTTCCCAACGCATCAATTTCCATTTCCACTACATCCCCTTCCTGCAACCACTGTGGTACAAAGTCAGGATTGTTTAACAAACCAGTGCCGTTCAGTTCTAAAAAACAACCGGTGCCAACCGTGCCGCTGCCAATCACATCGCCAGGCAGCAGGTTTACACCGTAACTGCAGCGTTCAATAATTTCGGCAAAGGTCCAGTCCATATCAGCAACATTGCCTTCGCTAACCTGCACTCCATTAACCCAACATTTCATGCCCAGGTTCCAGGCTTTGCCGGTATGGTTTTCTTTACAAGGCACTTCGTATGGTTCCAGTTCATCTAAAGTAACCAGCATGGGGCCAATCACGGTTGAAAAATCTTTTCCTTTAGCCGGTCCCAGGTTCAGGAGCATTTCTTCCATCTGCAATGTTCTTGCACTCATGTCATTCATAATCATCAACCCGCCAATATATTCATCGGCATCGGCAGCTTTAATATTGCGGCCGGGTTTGCAAATTACAATGGCGGCCTCCAGTTCAAAATCTAATTTTTGAAAATGATCGGGCATGCAAACAATATCGCCGGGGCCTTGTATACTGTTGTGATTGGTAAAATAAAAAATGGGGTATTGATCAAATTCGGGGATCATATCTACTTTCCTGTTACGCCTTGCAGAAGCAACATGCTGACGAAAAGCATATCCATCCCTGCAGCTGGTGGGGTTTGGTACCGGTGCAAATAATTCTGCATCGGCAAGCAGTTCACCCATTTCATTTCTAACCAAACCATCCTTCACTTTTTGCTCAACAGCTTTTGCCATCGGCATCAATTCATCCCAATAATTCAGGAACATCGACATGGTAGTGGGCAGATCCCTGTGCAACTCTTCCATGGCATAAATTTTGCCATCTACTACGATGCCCAATTGATCGTGACCGTCTTTTAAAAATGTAACAAGCTTCATAAATCTATTTTGAGGTTCAAAAATAACCTTTTAAGCGATGGAAAATGACCGGATAATTTTGTTTAAATGGTTTTTTATTTAATTTTGTTTTAGTTAACCGCTATGCATTTTGATAAAATTCATAATAAGGGTCAGGCCCGGCTATTTAAAAATCAGTACCTGGAGTATTTGACCAAAACACACCCGCTGGTGATATGGGGAATGTATTTACCCATTATCGGCTTCATGCTATATTTCAGCGCTTCAAAATTATCCTTTACAGTTTTACAAACTATGGTGATTTTTATAGCAGGAATGCTTTTCTGGTCGTTGTTTGAATATACTATACATCGGTTTGTATTTCATTTTTTTGCTGAAAGCGAAAGGGCAAAAAAAATTGTTTATCTAATACATGGCAATCATCATGAGTATCCCAGGGATAAAGAAAGATTGTTTATGCCTGCTGTACCCAGCTTGTTGATTTCTTCAACGATTTTTGTTTTAATGTATGCCATTACCTACTTATTCGATGGTACTGGTTATGTGTTTGCATTTTTTCCCGGATTTGTAATGGGCTATTTAATTTATGGCAGTATGCACTATGCCATTCATGCCTGGAACCCGCCCTTTAAATGGATGAAACCACTGTGGCGAAACCATCACCTGCATCACTATAAAAATGTGGAGATGGGTTTTGGCGTAAGCTCAACATTATGGGATCATATATTTGGAACCATGTTCGACCTGAATAAAGAGAAAGAAGATAAAGAAAAGGTGCAGGAACTGATGTTTGGTAACACGTCAAAAAAGCAATTGCAGGGTCAATAATCATCACCATTTTTCTTCTTCATCAAAACCGCCCTCATTTTTACTGAACAGCTTACGGAATTTTATTTTTTGCTCCTGTCTTTCAATAATGAGTGTGGCAATAATATTTCCGGCATCTTCATTGGTTTTTTGCTGAAGTAGTGATTTCAATTTTTCTTCATTCACATCAATACGATAGAGATAACCAATCAGCTTGTCAAAATTATTTTTTATAAGATCGTTGATATAGGCTGCAAGTTCAGTATGTATTTCACTGTACGATCTCTTTTCTGCAATTTCAATTGCAAAATCCTTATTTATCAACTGGACTAACTCAGCATTCTCCATCAGCGAAATCATTTAATCTTAAAAATCTGCGTTTTGTTTTCCATCACTCCCGTTCCAAACAAAGCAAAATCATACTTCACGGGATCGGCTTTATCTAATGTACGCAAAAAGGCGGTTAATTCCAATGCAGTCTGCCAGTCAACAGGTTGCCTTTGTATTAATTTTAATACTGTTGCAACCCTTGCCACATGTACATCTACCGGGCAAATCAGTTGCGATGGAGCAATGTTTTTCCAGATGCCAAAATCAACTCCTTTGTCATCCCGGCGTACCATCCAGCGCAAAAACATATTTAACCTTTTGCAGCTTGAATTTTTTTCTGGTGAGGCAATATGCTTTCGGGTTCGTTCCGGAATATCGGTCAATGAAAAAAAATAGTTGTAAAATCCTTTCAATCCGTTTTCAACTGTTTCATCTTTTTTATTCATTCCTTTTGTAAAGGCCGACTCTAATGATTCGTTTTTGGAGTAATGAAAATTTAAAAACTGAATAAAATACAGCAGGTCTGTTGCATTGAAGGTTCTGTGTTTGAATGCAAGTAATTTTTTTAATCTCTCCGGATCTTCATTCAGGCAAAATTCATAAGGTGCATGATCCATCAGCTGCATCAGCTCTTTTGATTTGTTAATGATGGTAGTACGGTTGCCCCAGGAAAATATGGCAGCAAAGAAGCCGGCAATTTCTATATCCTGCTTTTTTGTAAAAAGATGTGGAATAGAAATGGGGTCATCTTTAATGAAAGAAGGTTGATTATATAAATCAACCTTCTGCCCTAAATATTTTTTAAGATCATTATTCACGGGTTCACTCTTTTATGGATTTATCTTTTTTAAACAAGGCTGCAACAGCAATAAAAACCCAAATAATATTTACGATCATAGATGGATAAGCCTGGTGAACCAAGGTGTTAATGGTAAAGAAAATACCACCCAGCAAATTACTCACAATGTACCAGGCAGAAGAGCTTTTTATCTTACCATTAATATTCAGGTAATAGGCACCTATGATCAATACAGCGCCGATCCAGCCAATAATTTCAACAAAGTAATTCATCGTTTTTCTATCCTATTGCCTTGTTCAAATCCTCAATCAGGTCATCGGCATCTTCAATACCAACACTCAATCTTATTAAGCTATCACTTAAGCCATTTTTAATTCTTTCTTCTCTTGGTATGCTGGCATGCGTCATACTTGCCGGGTGATTGATAAGCGACTCCACGCCACCTAAACTTTCGGCAAGCGAAAATAAATGGGTTGATGATAAAACTTTGGTAGCAGCTTCCAGGCTTTCATCTTTTAACTCAAAACTGATCATACCGCCAAAGCCACGCATTTGTTTTTTGGCAACGGTATAACCGGCACTGTCTTCAAAACCGGGCCAGTAAACCTTTTTAACTTTTGCATGGTTGCGGAGCCAGTGGGCAATTTTTTCGCCGTTCTCACAATGCTGCCGCATACGTACATGCAGGGTTTTAATTCCACGCAATACCAAAAAGCAATCCATCGGGCCGGGTACGGCACCACAGCTTTTTTGTATAAAATATAATTTGTCTCTCAAATCAGCATCGTTCATCATCAGTGCACCCTGTATCACATCACTGTGGCCGCCTAAATATTTTGTGGCCGAGTGCATTACAATATCAGCACCCTGGTCTAACGGGTTTTGCAGGTAGGGTGATGCAAACGTATTATCAACACAGAGTATAGCTTTGGCTGCTTTTGCAATATCGGCAATGGCAGCAATATCTGTAATGTTCATTAAAGGATTGGTTGGCGTTTCCAGCCAGATCATTTTGGTGTTGGCAGTAACAACGGCCTGCACATTGGCTGCATTGGTTGTATCAACATAAATAAATTTTATGCCGTAGCGTTCCCACACTTTCGTAAACAAACGGTAACTGCCGCCATACATATCGCTGGCTGCAATTACTTCATCGCCGGGGTTCAATAATTTTATTACACTGTCGGTTGCTGCAACCCCGCTGCCAAAAGCCAGACCATATTTTGCATTTTCAATAATGGCATAAGCATCTTCCAATGCTTTGCGGGTGGGGTTTTGGCTGCGGGCGTATTCATAACCTTTGTTTTTTCCCGGGGCCTCCTGTACATAAGTACTGGTTTGATAAATGGGAGTCATGATGGCGCCGGTACTGGGGTCAGGTTCTGAACCGGCATGAATCATTTTAGTAGCAAGTTTCATTGTATAGCAAGTTTAAAAGATTATGTAAGAGGAACAAAGGTGAGAAATTAAGAGCGAACAGCAATTTATATTACCTGTGCGGCACATAAGTAACGCCAGTTGTAATTTTTATCGGCATGTGCAGCCAGCGGCTCTATTTTTTTATTAACAGAAGCCTTTGTAAGGATACCGGCATTGGCCAGCTTCTTTTTTGCTTCATGCATATATTCCTGTATAGCGGTATCTTCCATCCAGTTTTTTTGAGGCGGTTCAAAACCAACTTTTGCTTTTCGCCATACAATTTCATCAGGTAGTTTTTTATCCATAGTTTGGCGCAGTAAAAACTTGGTCCAGCCATCATGCATTTTCAATTGCGATGGTAATGAAAAAACAAATTCAACCAGTTCGTGATTTAAAAAAGGCAAACGCACTTCACGCCCGTGTGCCATACTGTTTCTGTCGGCAAACCTTAGTAATTCCTCCAGCCCCATTTCTGTAATATTAAAATGAATAATGTCATTCAGTTTGGTTACAATGGGTTTGTGAATGCCCACCCATTCCTGGTGCTTAAGCAGGTTTAAAAAATCTTCACTGATGTCGGGATGAGAAATGGTTTTTCTGTATTCCAGTTTTTCCAAATGCATAGCAGCATGCGATGGCATAAAAGCCGCTACAATATTTTTTATATCCCATCTAAAGGGTTGGTTATTTTTTCTGAATGCGTTTCGTTCTATTTGCGTGGCTCCCAGTTTATGGCGGCTTAAAACCTCCTGCAAAAACCAATGAATGTATTTTGGATAACCGGCTAAAATCTCATCGGCACCCTGTCCATCCAGCAAAACCTTTACATTGTGTTTTTTAGCCAGCTCAAAAACTTTGTACTGCGCAAAAATGCCCGACGAAGAAAATGGTTCTTCCTGGTGGTAGCAAAGTTTTTCAAAATCTTTTATCAGGTCTAAAGCTGTTGGTTGTGTTTGATGGTTGGTAATGTTTAGCCTGGCTGAGATGGATTGAATATATTTTGATTCATCGTTTTCAAAACCAGGAAAAACCGCTGAGAAGGTTTGCAGCATCTGTGCAGTACCACCGCTGTTTTTTTGCAACTGATTAATGGTATAAGCAATTGTGGAGCTGTCTAACCCACCACTTAAACTGGTGCCCAGCGCCACATCGCTGCGTAGCCTTCTTTTTACAGATTGCGTAAAGAGTTCTGTAAATTTTTCAATTGCATCGCCTGACTGGATATCAATCTTCATTTCCTTATTCATGCTCCAGTACCGGGTAATTTTTGAAAGCTCATTTGTTTTTGGTTCGTAGGCGAGATAGTGTGCCGGCGGCAATGAATAAATAGCTTCAAAAAAAGTTTGCTCTTTATCTATGCAGTTTTGAACATGCCCGAGGGTGATATAATTAAGGAGCATTTTATTATCAATCTTTTTATCTACACCAATTGCCCAAAGGGCTTTCATTTCGCTGGCAAAAATAAAATTGTCTTCATCTTCATAATAATAAAAAGGTTTTTCACCAAAGCGGTCACGGGCAGCAAAAAGTTTTTCGTTCTTTTCATCCCAAATGGCAAAAGCAAACATGCCATCAAACTGCTGCAGGCATTTTTCTTTCCAGTAATCATAAGCGGCCAGTATCACTTCTGTATCTGACTGTGTTGAAAAATGATAGCCTTTGTTTTGAAGAAAGGACCTGATCTCGATATAATTATAAATTTCGCCATTGTAAACAATCTGGTAGCGGTTGGCAAAACTCATGGGCTGGGCTGCGTGGTTGCTGAGGTCAATAACAGCCAGGCGCCGGTGTCCCAGGTGAACTGTGTTGCTGGCGTTGCTCCACTGCCCTTCACCATCGGGGCCCCGGTGTGCAAGGGCATCGGTCATTTTTTTTAAATGAACTGGCGCAATTGTATTAGGGGCATGTAATAATATTCCTGCAATTCCACACATAGTGTAAGTAGCTGCCTAAAAAATTACCGGGTGATAAAATAAATTTAATTCAAGTCAATTGGTAAAACCGCTTTTACATCGCCCCATGACATTATAAGCACACAGCCACCGGCTGCCGGTTGAAAAATCATGGTAAAATATTCTGTCTGCACATCGGTTTTAATTACCGGTATTTCTATTTCAGCTATGTCTTTGGTTTTGTCTATATGTAATCCCCAACTGTACAGATTTTGGTTAATGATCATTTTCCATTTATCGGGGTAAGGTATGCAATAAAGTATATAACGGCCCGCAGCAATTTTTTTTCCTTTGATGGTAACCGGTTTAAAAAATTCAATTTCGGTGGCTTCATTGGCACCCAGTCGCCACTCATGGTCATAAAACTGTATTACATTTTCGCTGCCGGAAGAGGAATCTGCAAAAATGATCCTTCCCTTTTTTTGCGGACGGCTGTAAATAACCCTGGCAACCGGGTTTGCCATATTGGGGGTAACCATTTTTTGTTTGGGATAATCATCAGGAAAATAAATCATGTCCATTGGTGACTTATCAAGCGATAAGAGAGAACTGTCGTGTACCGAAACCGGAAGGCGCATGGTTTCGGTTGTTACGGTATTGCCTTGCTTTTGTTTGCAGGAAAAAAATAAACCTGAAACAATCAGTAAAGCAACAATCCAAAAACCTGATTTTAGCATCATAATATTCTGATTAAATTTCAGCCGATAGTGTATTCCGTTTCACGGTTCTGTTGATGGTTAAAGATACAGAAATCAGCTGTTTAATAATTCATCCAATTTATCGAAGCTGTATTTTTTTAAATCCGGAAAAAAAGAATTGTAACAGGTCTGCATCTTGGGATAATGAGTATTAAAAATTTCAAAAGCTATTGCACTTTCGGTAAGATAGGCCGAGCGCCGCACCACACCTTCCAGGCTTTTTTCAATGCCCCAGGTATGCCTGTAATTATACAACCAGTCGTATTCTTTCATGTAGGGAAACATTTTTTGAAAAGGAAGCGGAAACAATTCCGAATAGGATTCCAGCAATTGATAGGTGTTTGCAGCAAATGTTTTCAGTGCTGTTTCTGAGCTGAATTCATTAGTATCATTTGCCAGAAAATGATCGTACACCACATCTGCAAATGCGCCGGAGTACAAACGGTATTGTGGCCTGAAAAATGATTTTAGTTCCTGCGTGGCAGCATGGGTATCGGTAAAATGATCAATGGCCCGGTGTAATTTAATTCCTTTTTGTACCGCAGGCGGATAATCAAACTGCTTTTTACCTTTTATAAAATCGCTGATCATATTGCCGGCCAGTATGTCGGGGTTGTTAAAAGAAAGATATGCATGGGCCAGATAATTCATACTTAAATAAAGATACTTTGTTTTAAACAGACGGTTGTTCAGGTAATTTTATTTTACAATTAATAAAAGGTTAATGCCGCTTTCACTTTTTAACACTACCAAATCTTCTTTTATAATTTCTTTAAGAAATAAAAGCTAATGCAGTACTGGTAACGATTTTACGAACAAATTCGTAGATATTATGAAAGAAGGGTTTACCGCTCATACAGTGATTAACTTTTTATTGGCGTCGCTTGTACCATATTGCTTTTACCGGTAAGTTACTGCCACTACTTTTGGGTTGTAATTAAAGCTGCAGCCATGAAGCAGCTATTTTAAAAAACTTAAAAAGTATAGTTATGAAAAAGATTAAAACCGTTTTAACAGCAATCGTAATGCTGTTGTCCATCAGCTCATTTGCAACAGAAACTAAAAAAGGCTCCCCCGATCCCGAAAAAGTAACCTCTGTTGTAAAAGCTGCATTTGAAAATGATTTTTCCAAAGCCACTGTGGTTAAATGGGAAAAGACAGATGATTTTTATTTTGCCTCGTTTTTACTGAACAATGTAAAAGTAGATGCAGCCTATACCGAAAACGGGGAGCTGATCGGCACTTCCAGAAGGATTACTGCAGACCAGATGCCATTGAGTATTGCTGTAGCACTGGCCGATAATTATGGTGGGTACGAGATTGACAATTCTGTGGTTGAATTAACCCATCAATCTGTAACCCGTTATTATGTTACAGTTTCAAACAAAAGCCAGACAGTAAAATTAAAATGCTTCAGCAATGGTGAGCTGGAAGTAGAAAGTAAAATAAAAAAGTGATGGTTTGATTTTTGAGATAAGAACCCCCGCAGAAAAGCGGGGGTTTTGGTTTTTTATAAAAAGTATGTTTCAGATCAAATAGCCCTTGTTTGAATTATAACCAATAACCAGGTAACTTCACTTTTTATTTGCAGCAGTTTAATTATGATGAAGAAAACAGATAAAATTTATGTTGCAGGGCATACCGGCATGGTGGGCTCAGCAATTGTAAATGCTTTGACCAGCGGAGGTTTTACCAACCTGGTATACCGCAGCTCAAAAGAGCTTGACCTGCGCAACCAAACCGCTGTAGAATCTTTTTTTAGTGAAGAAAAGCCACAGTATGTTTTTTTAGCTGCAGCAAAAGTGGGCGGCATCATTGCCAACAATACTTACCGTGCCGATTTTTTGTACGATAACCTGATGATTGTTTCCAACATCATTCATGCAGCACATAAAAATGCTGTTACCAAATTATTGTTTTTGGGCAGTTCCTGTATTTATCCAAAAATGGCGCCGCAGCCTATTAAGGAAGAATATTTGTTAACCGGTCCGCTTGAACCAACCAACGAACCTTATGCCATTGCAAAAATTACCGGTATTAAATTATGCGAAACTTACCGGCAGCAATATGGCGCCAACTTTATAAGTGTAATGCCAACCAACCTGTATGGCAAAAATGATAATTACCATCCCGAAAATTCACACGTGTTGCCGGCTTTAATACGCAGGTTTCACGAAGCAAAAATGCAGGGTCTGCAGGAAGTGGTTATCTGGGGATCAGGCACTCCGCTGCGGGAATTTTTATTTGCTGATGACCTGGCTGATGCCTGTGTTTTTTTAATGGAGAATTACAATGAAAAGGAAATAATAAATATTGGCTGCGGTGCAGATATAACTATAAAAGAACTGGCAGTATTGATTAAAGAGATAACCGGGTTTGAAGGCAATCTTGTTTTTGATACCACAAAGCCCGACGGCACGCCACGCAAATTATTAGATGTAACAAAACTGAATAACCTGGGCTGGCATTATAAAACCGAACTTAAGGATGGGATACAAATTGCCTACGAGGATTTTTTACAAAAACAAAAATTATCCGTTGCAGGATAAAAAATATAACAAATGAAAACTGCTTTAATTACAGGCATAACCGGACAGGATGGAGCTTACCTTGCAGAACTGCTCCTGAGCAAGGGTTATATGGTACATGGTATTAAAAGACGCTCATCCTTAATAAACACCAGCCGCATTGATCATCTGTACCAGGATCCGCATGAAGAGAACATCCGCTTTAAAATGCATTATGGCGAACTGACCGACGGGCCAAACCTGATACGCATCATACAGGAAACAAAACCAGATGAGATCTATAACCTGGGTGCCATGAGCCATGTAAAAGTAAGTTTTGATATTCCGGAATACACCGCCAATGCAGATGGTATTGGTGCCTTGCGACTGATGGACGCACTGCGTATTTTGGGTATGGATAAAACAACAAAAATTTACCAGGCTTCCTCATCCGAAATGTATGGCCTGGTGCAGGAAGTACCGCAAAGCGAAACAACACCTTTTTATCCACGTAGCCCGTATGCTGTTGCCAAACTATATGCTTACTGGATTGTAGTAAATTACCGGGAAGCGTATGATATGTTTGCCTGCAATGGTATTCTTTTTAATCATGAAAGTCCGTTGCGGGGAGAAACTTTTGTAACCCGAAAAATTACCATGGCCGTTGCTGCCATTGTGCACGGCCTGCAGGATACTTTGTATTTGGGAAACCTGAATGCACAGCGAGATTGGGGACATGCAAAAGATTATGTAGAAGCCATGTGGTTAATGTTGCAGCAGGATAAAGCCGAAGATTTTGTAATTGCCACCGGTATTACAACCACCGTACGTGATTTTGTAAAAATGGCTTTTAATGAAGTTGGTATTGAACTCAGGTTTACCGGCGAAGGCGCTGCGGAAAAAGGAATTATTGCAGCCTGTAATAACCCGGCTTATCAATTACCGGCTGGTACAGAAGTGGTTGCTGTAGACCCGGAATATTTCAGGCCAACAGAGGTAGATTTATTAATTGGTGATGCAAGTAAAGCAAGAGCCAAATTAGGTTGGCAGCCAAAATATGATTTGGCTGGATTGATAAAAGAAATGGTTGAAGCAGATGTGACTAAGGTAAAAAAATCAATGTTGAAATAGATATTATAACCACCCAAACCGTTCAATCAGTTTTTCTTTCTGGCTGCGGGCTACAGGAATGTTTGCATCATTAGACAGTACTAAATAATTGCCTTCGCCACGTACATATTTTTTTATGTGATCAAGATTAACAAGGTATTGCCTGTGTACCCTTACAAAATTCCGCTCTTCCAGTACTTCCTGTATATCGCCCAGGTTTTTTGATACAAGATGCTGCTGCCCGTCGGCTGTATAAAAACGGGTATAGTTATTTTCTGCTTCGCAATAAATAATATTTTCTACTTCAACAAAGCTTACACCATTTTGATAAGGCAATGCAATTTTACCGGGATGATTTTTTGGTGTGCCCTGTACCTGGTCTTTCAACATGGTAAGTTGTTGCTGTACTGGCCAATTACGCTGCATGGCTTTTTGTACCGCAGCCTGCAGGTCTTTTCCATCAATGGGTTTCAGCAGATAATCCAAAGCGCTGAACCGGAATGCTTTTACTGCAAACTGATCGTAAGCTGTTACAAACACCAGGCTGAAATTGATTGCTCCCAGTTTTTCCAGCAACTGAAAACCATTCATCACGGGCATTTCTATATCTAAAAAAACAATATCGGGTTGCAGTTCTCTTATTTTTTGCAAGCCATCACTGGCATCTGTACACCCGGCTACCACCTGCACCTGCGGGCAATACATTTTTAATTGCAGCGCCAGCAGTTTTACACTGTCTGCTTCATCATCTATAATAATTGCTTTCTGCATAACTAAACCGGAATTTTAATAACCACTTTTGTACCCGTTGCATTGTTTTTATCATCCTTCAGGTCCTCCACTTCCACAGTTGCTTTTATACCATACACCTGGTTTATCATATCAATCCTTTCTGAGGTCATTTTAAGTCCGAAAGATTTTTGTTTAGTGGCCGATTTGCTTTTATACAATATAGCCTGTTCCCTGCCCACACCATCATCCTGTATTACAACTTCCACAAAATTTTCGGCAGGTTGTGTAATGTCAATTGCAAAAGAACCTCCTTCTTTTTTATGCATCAGCCCGTGCCAAATGGCGTTTTCAACATAAGGCTGAATAAGCAGCGGCGGCAGCTCGGTATATTGCATATCAATTTCCGGCGATACCCGTATACTGTACTTTACCTTGTCTTTAAAACGCATCGCTTCCAGTTCTACATACAGCCGCAGTGTTTCCAGTTCCTTCTCTAAGGTTATTTTTTCTGAGCGTGAGTTTTCCAATACCAGCCGTATCAGTTGCGAAAACATGGTTAGGTAACCTGCTGCGGTTTCCGAATCGTTTTCAAGCGTATATAATTTTATTGAGTTAAGGCAATTAAAAATAAAGTGCGGATTCATCTGTGCCCTTAATGCGGTCATTTCTGTTTCGGCAATTTTTTGTTCAAAAACGGTTTGTACCTGTTTTATTTTCTGCTCTTCTACCAGTTTATTTTTTTGTTCAAGTTCAGCAGTGCGTTTTTTTAGTTCATCTTCTAACTGTTCGTTGTATCGCTGCTGTAAATTGTTTCTTTCAACCAACACAAGTTTGCTGCGGTATGCAAGCGCAAAAGAAAAACATACAGCTTCTACACAAAGCCCCAGCAACATAAAAAATGGCGGAAAAGTTATAATGCTGTTCCAGACATCGCCCCAGCGAAGCTCCATAGCCCTGTTCAATATGCCTGTAACCGGCAGGCTCCATAAAAGTAACATGCTTAAAAGCCCGGTAAATAAAAACCATTTCACTTTTTCGTTACTTAAAGGAGTAAGCACCAGTAAAATAAAATTCAATATCAGCATAGGAATAGGTAATACGAAATACCCGAATTGATCGGGAAATAAAAAAGACCCGGTACGGTAAGTGATGAATTGAATCAGCATTTGCACCACCGTAATGGCAATCAGGATTTTAACGGCTAACCATGTTTTTTTAAACTGCTGCGGCAGGTTGAGCATATTACCTATGAACAAACTGTACAGCACAGGTATCAGGTAAATGAAAACCGAAAATATAGTATCGTGAAAAAGTCCCGAAAAAAAATTAGCTGTAAACCGGATATCGATAAAAAAAACTCCGGTAAGTACAGAGCAGAATGTATATGCAATGTACCAGAGAAAAACTTTGTCTTTGTAAAGGTAATATTGGTATGCTGCAAACAACGTAATGAAAAATAATGAGCCGGTAATAATGGCCAGCAGCAGAAAAAGTAAAGTGCTATAATACCTTCCTTCCGCATCGGCCTGCATAAAAGTATAAGGTGTATTCAGGTAAGCCATGCCAGAGAATATCATGTTTCCCCGGTCTTCTGTTCTTATCCAGTATGTTTTGGTTGTTTGTGGATTAATAGTAAGTGGTAGGTTAGCTTTTTCAATCCCTCTGACAGCTGTTTCGTAAAGTCCCGATTTTGCCAATAGGCCAGTATCATCGTAAAGCCGTAAATAAACATGCGGGCCAGGACTGAAAAAGAAACGAATAGTATCTGTAACAGAAGCATTACTGATACTAAAACGTAACCACTGAATAATTAAAGGCCGGTTTGAAAACCGTTGCTGACGATGATTGCTATCGTAGAGTACAAATGCCTGTTTTTTTACTTCATTAAATGATAATGGCTGCACAGAAGTTTCTTCATAAAACCAGCATTTATCAACAATACTTACGCCGCCCTTCCATTGAGGCTGCGCTTTAAACACGATGGTATCCTGTGCAGATAGTTTACCTGCACAGATAATCAGTATCGAAATAAAAAAAGCACGTCCTGACATACGTGCTAAAATTAAACAATGCCGGTTCATTTACATCATGTTATTGGTGAATGAACATTTTTTTGAGGGAACGGTATATGCGTTGCCTTACATGGTGTTTTCTGCTGTTCACTCACAAAAGCTTCCTGTTACCACAATTGGTTTTTGCTGCCATTGTTGTTGCATTAGTTTCATTACAGATTTTTAAACCAAACTAAATAACATCAGTTAAAACAATCGTTATGATAAAAAAGATCCTGCATGTAATAGTTATCATCTTTTTATTGCCACTACCATTCATCGGCTCTGGTGATATATTGAAAAAGTTTTCGCCTTACTTTAATGAAAATGGTTTGGGGCTGTACATCGCCCTCAGCATTGCCTGCGGCCTTGTATCGGCCATAGCTGCCTATTATGTAAGCAATAAAGCATTAGCAAAGCCTTTATTATCAGCAGGTGCTTTACTTTTTGTAATCGGCATTTCAATGACCTCCGTAGCTGGTTTGGGTGCCGCTCCCGATTTTAGCCCCACTATGTTGCAACATCCCGAACGGGAGCATTACCGGTATGTATTGCTTTTTTTGAATGCCCTGCTTTTTGCTGTTTCATTTTTTATAATCATCCGAAACAGCTGGAGTACCGCAGCTCAATGGCATAGATGGATCGTACTGCTTTTTATTCCGGCATTTGCAGAATTTCTTTGGGAGTTTCCGCATCATTTCTTTTTAGGCACACACTTGCAGCAATGGATAAACCAGGGGAAAAATGCTGCCGATTTTATGGTAAACTATACACCCGAATCAGCTTTACGTATTTGTGGTATTGCCCGTGTATTTGAGTACCTGGTTGTTGTATGGCTTGCATTAATTCTGTTTAAAACCGGCTTCCTGAAAAAATGGGTATTAATTGTGCTGACTGTATTTTGCGCCGTAGGTTGCTTTACAGGAATTGCTGTTGCGGTTTTAGGTTATGCTTCTTTTACAAAGCTACAGATACTGATGTTATTCTTTATCCCGGCAGGGCCTTTTGTATTATTGTACTGGACAGGGTTGGCGCTTTTAAGTAAAAAGCAAACAGCAACCTGAGGCAATGAACATGCTATCTATATTATCACCTGCAATGTTTTTGCTGATGTGAAAACATTGCAGGATTTCTGTTTATAATATTTACAAATTACCGTCCCGGCAACGGTACAACCGGTAAACTTTCATTACCCGATTCATTTACTGATTGCACTGCAAAAAAGTAATTGTCTTTTGAATAAGGCAAACGCATTTCAGTTTCTGTAGTAAATATTTTTCTTTGCCAGAAGGCACTTGTCGTTTCCCGTACCAACACATAATAACCTTTTACTTTTCCAATATTGGGTGCCTGCCAATATAATAAAGTGGAGTTGGTTAATTTTTTAACTTCCATTTTTACAGAGTCGGGCATGGATGGTGCTTTCGATAAATTAGCAAGATTTGCAAGGTTAATGCCGGTGTTTTTACGCAGGTATTCATAATCAATATATTCCTCTAAATCTCCGTATTGAATACCATTCTCAACCCTTACATCCTGGTGCTGGCGGGTATAATTCTCATTCATTTCGGTAATACGAACTGCGGCAAAGCCACGCTGCACGTAGGGTGTATGATCGCCGCCACGCAAAAAACGATCGTTGCGGTAAATTAAAACCACTTCCATATTATCAACATAGCGTTCGCCAATTTCTTTTACATAACGGGCAAGCTGGCGGCTTTTGCCATCATTTTCTAAACCCAGGTTGCGGATATTGGCTGCAACTTTTTCTGTTTCGTAAGCCGGTATGCCTTCGCTGAAAACACGAACCTTTGTATTATTAATGATATTGGTTTCGTTGCTGTTGTTGCTGCCCATAATATCGTTGTTCAGCACCGCAATAATATTCCAGTTTTCTTTCTTTGCTTTCTCACTCATAAAAGCAGAACCCAGTAATCCCTGCTCTTCGCCACTCACTGTTACAAAAATGATGGTGGCCGGAAAACCATGTTTGCTCATGATCCTCGCACATTCAATAACGGCAGCACAACCGCTGGCATCATCATTAGCACCCGGTGCATCGCCGATGCGTTCTGTTGGGCTGCTCCGCATATTATCCAAATGCCCGCTGATGATGAAGATGCGGTTATCATTAGGATCAGTTCCTTTAAGCGTGGCTACTACATTACCTAAGAGGGTTACCGTATCAATTCTTCTTTTATCTGGTTGTAAAGTGGTGGTATCAATGAAGGCTGATAACCGCCCGTTGCTTTGTTTTGCAAACTCATTGAACTTGCCCAACACCCAGCTACGGGCTGCACCAATGCCCCGTTTGGGATTGTTTTGTGTACTTAAGGTATTGCGGGTTCCAATAGCCACCATGCTTTTTATGTATGATTTTAGAGAATCGGAAGAAACTTCTTTTACCATCTTTTCAATTTCGGCATCACGCTGAATGGAGGTTTGGGCAAGCAGATGATTTGAAGTCAAGAGGATTATGAAAACCAATAATTTTCTCATACAGAATATTTGAACTTAAATATACAAAGAAGGAAGGATGTAAGTTTGGTTTGTTGAATAAAGCGATGAAGTACAAGAGTGCGACGCCTGTGAAGCTGAACAGAATTTCGATGGCTGGGTACCCAAAAAAAATTACTTTTGCAGCCGCAACAGTTAATTAATAAATGATAAAAAAGCTATTATGAGCAAAGGACCCGTTTCAAATTTTATAGAGCATCATTACCGCCATTTTAACGCAGCGGCTTTAATGGATGCAGCCAAAGGATATGTAACCCACCTGGATGAAGGTGGTAAAATGATGATAACCCTTGCAGGTGCCATGAGTACCGCTGAGCTGGGCCTGAGCCTGGCCGAAATGATTCGCCAGGATAAAGTGAGCATCATCAGTTGCACCGGTGCAAACCTGGAAGAAGATATCATGAACCTGGTGGCACACAGTCATTATAAAAGAGTACCTAACTATCGTGATTTAAGCCCGCAGGAAGAGTGGGATTTGTTGGAGAATCATTACAACCGTGTTACCGATACCTGCATACCGGAAGAAGAAGCTTTCCGCAGGTTGCAACAGCATATTCATAAAATATGGAAAGATGCTGATGATAAGGGAGAACGTTATTTTCCACATGAGTACATGTACAAAATGTTGCTGAGTGGTGTGCTGGAACAGTATTACGAAATTGACCCGAAGAACAGCTGGATGCTGGCTGCTGCACAAAAAAATATTCCAATTGTGGTGCCGGGCTGGGAAGACAGTACCATGGGAAATATTTTTGCATCCTACATTATCAAGAATGAAATGAAAGCCAGCACCATGAAGAGTGGTATTGAATATATGGTTTGGCTGGCCGATTGGTACCGCAATAATTCAGCAGGAAAAGGTGTTGGTTTCTTCCAGATAGGTGGTGGTATTGCCGGCGATTTTCCTATTTGTGTTGTGCCCATGATGTACCAGGATTTGGAATGGCATGATGTTCCTTTCTGGAGTTATTTCTGCCAGGTAAGTGATTCAACAACATCTTATGGTAGTTATTCCGGTGCTGTGCCCAACGAAAAAATAACCTGGGGAAAACTGGATATTAACACACCAAAATTTATTGTAGAGAGTGATGCTACGATTGTAGCACCGCTGATATTTGCGTGGATATTGGGTTGGTAAAACCCCCTCCGCCCCCTGAAGGGGGAACTTTAGAGTAAAATATTTTTTACATCTTTTCGCTAATTTAAAAAGTGGCTTCATTAAAATGAAGCCACTTTTAATATTTATAAAGACTCTAAATTTCTAAAGCCCCCAGGTTCCCCCTTCAGGGGGCGGAGGGGGTTATTACCTCGTCCCCATATTCAACGGTGTATCTCTCTTCAGCATCCCATCTCTGTTAGCCATTTCCCAGGCGGTATGAAATATCATACGGGTTCTTTTTTCATACAGGTTCCAGTTTATTTTATCAACGGTATCGGTTGGTTTGTGGTAATCAGCTTTTAGCATACCATCATAAAAAAATAAAATGGGCACGCCTTTGCGGGCAAAATTATAATGGTCGCTGCGGAAATAAATACGGTTCTGGTCGTTGGGGTCATCAAATTTATAATCCAGTACCAGGTTGGTGTATTTGTTGTTGGCACCTTCGTTAATGATTGGCAGGTCGCTGCTTATTTTATCGTGGCCAATTACATACACATAATTCAATGTGTCGCCGCTGGTTCGTTCTGTATCAATACGGCCTATCATGTCAATATTTAAATCAACGGTGGTTTTATCCAACGGAAAGAAAGGATTATCGCTGTAATACTCACTTCCCCACAGGCCCTTTTCTTCGCCACTCACGGTCATAAAAACCATGGTTCTTCTGGGCCTGTTACCTTCGGCAGCAGCTTTTGCAAATGCCTCGGCCATATTAATAACGGCGCAGGTGCCGCTGCCATCATCATCGGCACCGTAATTAATTTTTCCGTTGGTAATACCTATGTGATCGTAATGGCCGGTAACAAAAACATACTCATCTTTTTTATCGGTTCCTTCAATTATGCCAGCCACATTACTGGCATTGATGGTGCTGCGGTATTTTTCAAATTTGTATGCAATTTTTGTTTTGCTTTCTGTCTTCCATTCGTTTGCAATTGCCCCGTTTACTTTTACAATTTTCAACAGCGTATCAAAATTGTTGCCTACAATTGTTTTTGCAAATGCATGAGACAGCTGTGCAAAATTTAATGCTTTGCCGGCTGTACTTGCCCTGGGATAATACACACCCGTTTTTTTGCCACTGGCTACTGCACGTTCGTTAAATGTTTCCTGTGCAGGGCTAATTACCAGTACACCGCTTGCTCCTTTGGCAGCAGCGGCTTCCAGTTTTTTTGGTATGCCGGGGAATGTCCAGGCACTGGAGCGGCTGGTTCCACTTAAAAAATATTTTCCGTCTTTCTTTGGTTCGCCCAAAAAGATAATTACAATTTTTCCTGTCACATCCAGACCGGTATAGTCACTGTATTTTGCATCATCAATACCATATCCTGCAAAAATTATTTTTTTACCTTTAAATTTTCCGGTTTCATTGTTATTCATGTTAATGATAAAATCTTTACCATATTCAGCTACTTTACCTGCCACTGTAAGATTGGCTGTTTTCAAACTATCCTGGTACAGCGGATAAAACTGCTGATATCCTTTTAATGACTCTATTGGTTTTAAGCCCATGCCTTTAAACTGTGCTTCAATATAAGCAGCTGCCTTGCGCTGGCCTTCGGTGCCGGTTTCACGGCCTTCCATTTCGGCACTGGCAATAATGCTCAGGTGTTTGTTGAGGTTGTTGCCGGTAATAAGTGCTCCATATTTTGCAGAAGCATCGGTTTGTGCAAACGAAAGATTAATAGCTGCAACAAAGCAGATAAAGAAAAATATTTTTTTCATTTTTGAATTTTAGTAAATGGAAAAATAATCAAAACAGCAAAGCCCTGCTTTTATTTTTGATAAACGGCGATATACAATTTCGTGGGGAATCAGCAGGCAATTTTATCAACCCGGTTTTGATGGCGGCCACCTTCAAAAGCGGTGTTCATAAAAATATCCAGCATTTTTTCGGCATCGCCATCACGTACAAAACGTGCAGGAATGCAGATGATATTGGCATCATTATGTTTACGGGCCAGTTCGGCCAGTTCTTCGCCCCAGCAAATGGCAGCTCTTATACCCTGGTGTTTATTGGCAGTAATGGCTACACCATTGGCACTGCCGCATAATAAAATACCAAAAGCAGCTTCGCCTTTTTCTACGGCCGATGCAACGGGATGAGCAAAATCGGGATAGTCTACTGAGTCTTTTGTATAAGTTCCAAAGTCATTGAACTTCATGCCTTCACCTTCCAGGAAAGAGATCAGGTCTTCTTTACAATCAAATCCGGCATGATCGCATCCAATGGCAATGGGTAGAGAGAGGTTGAAGGGAGACATAAAAAAAGTTTGTGGTTTGTTGTTTATAGTTTGTTGCTGATATAAAGTTACAACCTTTAACCATTAACCTTTAATTTTATCAGCTCCACTCTTTTTCTTCTTTCGCTTTTTTTCTGTCAACACGGGCTACTAATATTACGCTTATTTCATAAAGTACTAAAAGCGGAATGGCAACAATGGTTTGGCTGGTTACATCCGGCGATGGCGTTATTACAGCTGCCACAACAAGAATGATTATAAATGCATATTTACGATACCTTTTAAGGAATTTAGAGGTTATTAAACCGATCTTACCTAGTACCAATGCCAGAATGGGCAGCTCAAAAGCAATACCACAGCCTAAAATAAGATTGGTAAGACTTTCGATATAATCATTAATGGAAGGCCGGTAAATAATGGCGCCCGATTTACCCAATGTAAAACTGGCCAGAAAGTTAAAGGTGAACGGAGCCAGTAAATAATACCCGAAAGCAGCACCCATAAAGAAACAAAGCGATACCCAGAAAATACTGCCCCTGGCATATTTTTTTTCTTTGGCAGAAAGTGCAGGCTTTATAAAACGCCACAGCTCCCAGAAAATATAAGGGAATGCTGCAATGACGGCGCCAATTAATGCAATGGTAATGGCCGATGTAAATGTGCCGTTAACTTCTGTAACCTGGAAGTTGATCTTAACGGGAGGCATACAAAGCCCGTCGCCAATGCCCAGCCAATGACCAAAGCGGCAAAGTGCACCGTAGGTTATAAATTTTTCGCTGGATGGGGCAAGGATGATCTCATCATACACCCAATCTATAAAAATGAAAATGGTGATGGCTGCTGCCAGCCAGACAATTACAATACGCATTAAATGCCAGCGCAATGCCTCCAGGTGACCCATAAAGGACATCTCTTCCGGCTCTGCCACTTCTTTATTGCGCAGGCGTTTAAAAAACTGTTTTCTATCTGATGATTCTGTAGCCAATGGTATATTTTGGATTGCAAAGGTAAAGTACTAAAGCTTTAATCATGCAGCCGGAACTTTTTTTACGTTTCCGGTGCGTTTTAATATGCCCCAGCCCTGTAATTCGCCTTTAAGTGCTTTATTAAATGATTTGAAAAGGATATAATACATCAACTGCCGGTAAATGAAACGTTGCGGAATCATCCACAGCAATTTTTTATAATCTTCTTTTTCGTAAGCAAAAGCCAATGCGGCCCCGGCCATATCTACCAAAGAAAAAATTAAGTAAAACAAAGCAATATGGCCTGCACTTACGGGGATGATATTAAATGCTGCTGCAACCAGGCTTAAAACCAGTACCAGGTCGGCAAGCGGCGCTAAAAAAGGTAATATCATCTGGAAGATGAGGATATGCGGCATGGCGACCATGCCGAAATTTTTATACCGTGGGTTAAAAACTGCATCACGGTGTTTCCAGAAACATTGCATTACACCAAAGCTCCACCGAAAGCGTTGTTTCATAAACTGCTTCATGGTTTCGGGCGCTTCGGTATAGGAGATGGCTTCGGTACAATTGCCGATGCTGTAACCGTTGCGGTGCAGGCGCATAGTAAGGTCGCAATCTTCGGCCAGTGTATCGCTTGTAAAGCCTCCGGCTTTTATAACTGCCTCTTTTTTAAAAGCACCAATAGCACCCGGTATAACGGTAATGCAATTGAGGTAAGCAAATGCCCTGCGGTCGAAATTTTGCGAAGTGATGTACTCAATACTCTGCCAGCGGGTAATCATATTTATTTCGTTACCCACTTTTACATTACCTGCAACGGCGCCAACGGTTTCATCGGTAAATTTTTTCATTAACTGGCTAACCGCATCGGTTTTTAACTGTGTATCGGCATCAATACAAACCACAAATTCGCCCTCGGCTTTTTCTATGCCAACATTTAATGCTGATGCTTTGCCGCCATTTGGTTTTGTAAATACTTTTACGTTGCTGTTTTCATAAAATGCATCCTGTACAATTTTAAATGTATTGTCTTTACTGCCATCATCTACAAAAATTACCTGCATATTGGGATAATCCTGTTGCAGCAAACTCTGTACAGTTCTGGTTGCATTAATTTCTTCGTTATAAGCCGGAACAATAATACTTACCAACGGAGCCGTTGCAAATGGCATAGCCGGCACAATATTTTTTTCTTTTCTTTTTTGTAACCAGGCCAGTAAAGCCATCAAAAATATGCGGCCAATTGATAAAAAAATACCGATAAGAAATAAAGAGAAAATGATCTTGCCGGCCCAATAAATAAACTCCAGGAAAAAATAATCAAAGCTGTTTCCAAAACTGTTTTTAACCGGCGGCATTACTTCGTTTTTTGTTTTGCCCATCAAATCTGCAACAGTTGTAAATACACAACCTTTATCCCTGAAATATTTTATAATGCGGGGCAATGCATCTACCGTGGCCTGCCTGCTTTCGCCACCGGCATCATGTAATAAAATAATATTGCCATTGCCATCTTCTGCAATCCTGATGGTTTTCGCCACAATAGAATCTGCATTGTTGTTGGCATCCCAGTCATTGGGGTCAATACTTTCGCCAATGGTAATGTAATTGTCTTTTTTACTGCGGGCAAGCGGTTCTATCTCTTCAAAGGTTTGCGGTTCGCTATCTGCATTGTAAGGCGCCCTGAATAAAATAGTAGAATGATTGGTCACGGCTTCAATCAGCAGCCGGGTGGCTTTCATTTCTATCTCGGCCCTTTCGGGGCTCATGGTGGCAATATTGTGGTGGGTGAAAGTGTGGTTGCCAATCTCAAACCCATCACGGTAAATGCGTTTTAAAGTAGAAAGATTTTGTTCTGCTTCCAGCCCCACAATAAAAAAAGTAGCGGGCACTTTTTCTTTTTCTAAAATATCCAGGATCTTTGGAGTGTATGCTGCTCCTGGTCCGTCATCAAAGGTTAAAATAATTTTATGCCCGGGCCCGATCTCGGTTGTGTCTTCCCCGGTTTTTTCATAAACATAGCCAGAGGGTAATTGTGTGTACACCTGTTCAGATACCAGTTGTTCGGCACTGTCAATCTCTAATTTTATTTTTCCTGCCTGCGGACTGCCTAAAATATTTAATATCTCCCCACCTTCTTGCCCAACCCAGGATGGTTTTTGATTGGGATTGATTGGCGTGCTTGCAAGTAAATTAAAGTTGAAAGGATTTTTTTGTAAAGAAGCATTGTCAAGATCCAGGTTATAAAAACTCCATATCCGGGGGTCTTCGCTTCCCATGCGCCAGAGCGCTGTGCCTGCAAGTCCGTACTCATCGGCAAAGTGCATGATATTAAAAGTGGTAGCCGCATCGGTAAACCATACTTCATGCTTTTTTACGGGGCTATTGGCATCATACAGTTTTTCGGTGTAGCTGTAATGCAGGTTATAATTGTCATTATCAAAATCAATAACAGCATTCGAAATTCTTGCCTGGTCAATGGCTTCTGCATAAGTACGGTCTTTAACTTCTTTTTCAGGTTCGCCATCTTTATTTGTCCAGCTTGCCCAGTCATAACCATATCCCGCCAGGCCAAGAATTATTTTTTTAGCATCCATTTTTTTTGCTGCCTGGTCAACTGCATCTTCAACCCATTTCTGATCAGATATGGGGCCGGCACCTCCAGCGTTGCTAAACTCATCGTAAGCCATTAGAATTACATAATCGTTATAATTTGACAACTGCTCAAAATCATAATCATCATTCATGGCGCTTACATCCTGCGTAACCAGCAAATTTTTTGCATGTAATGCGATGTATAAATTTTTTTGAAAACGGGTAAGTGGTTTATTGGAACTTTCTTTTAGTTCTTCAAAATCGATATTAATTCCCTGGAAATGATAAGCGGTCAGTGTATCCAGTAATTGCTGAATAAAATGATGCTGCTTAACCGTATCATTTAAAATGGTATGGATAAGGTTTCCGTCGAAATCTGCTGCTAATTTTCCTTCTTTATCTCTTTTTGTAGAATTAAAGTTTGTAAGCATGGGCATGATGCGTAGGTTCCGCTGCCTCATTTGTGCCAGGCCGGCAGGGTCAATTCTTGTTTGCAGTTTAATATTATTGTTGGTGTCTATAAAAAACCATTCGGGGAAGATGGTATTTATCTTATCGCCGTAACGCTCAAGAGATGGAACAGATTTACTGCCCGACCAGGGTGTGTAAAATGCCGACCGTATAAATTGCCCCGATGTTTTAGGATTGGATATCGTTTGTTTTAAACGTAACTCTTCTGCTTCTTTTTTTGCCAGGTATTCTTTAAAGCCTTTTATTTTTTTACTGTGATGGCCTGGTAATCTTGTATTGCCCCGGTTGCCATAATATTGGCCTGAGCTTACAACAGTAGATGGGTTTTGTGCAAGCACGATGGCAAGTATAACAACTGCCAGAACAAACAGGGTAATAAAGAAAATGATCCGCCCGGTCCATTTTATTTTTTTCCAGCGGGAAGGGTTATTGGTTTGAAAAACCTGAGCAGCATTACCCATGACAGGTGAGTTTGAAAGATTAATCTGCAAAGCTGCGTCTTGTAAAGTAAATTAAAATACAGTTAACACCAGATTAACCAGATATTGGTAAAAAAGAGAAGCCCCTGTAGAAACAGGGGCCGTTACCAAAACTAACTGCTTATGAGAAATTTGAATTATCGTTTTTATAACTACTTTGCTTTACATCCTATTCTTCACTTTTTATCTTCAGGCGCTGTAGTATTTTATTAATACGCAAAAGGGATGCCAAAGGTTTTATTTTTACTGTTAAGTATTTCATAATGCTTTTGTTTAGATAAAACCCGTTGTATTACTAACGAAAAAAAGAACTTATTATTTTCAAATAGATGCGTTTATTCTTTTTCAGGTAAAAAACTATTTAAAAAATAATACAGAATAGCCCCCTTTTTAAACCGGCGGTTTAATGCAAATAAAAAAGCACGCTGAAAATCAGCGTGCTATAACAATTCTTTAAGAGGTTTTCTATTTAATGAATCCTTTAATGAGATCCATCAACCCGCCGCCGCCATTACTTTGCTGCTGGTTTTGGGCACCACCTGCCAGCTTGGAAACAATATCCATCAGGCCACCGCCACCGCCACTTTGACTGCCACCACCAGTAAACTGGCCAATCAGGTCCTGAAAATTAAAACCACTGTTACCGCCTGCCTGCTGCTCCTGAACCACCTCGGCAGTTTTTCCACCGGTTATAGAATTCAGCAAACCTTCCAGCGAAAAAGTGCTGTTATTTGGGTCGTTGGTTTTATTGATCAAATTACTGATAACATCAGGTATTAAACTGCTGGCTACATTATTTGCCTGGTTGCCGCCAATATTATATTTGCTCGTTAGTTTACCGGCGAAATGTCCAATCATCATATTTACAATAGGATTGTTTAACAGGCTGCTTTTATCGCCGATCTGGCCGCTATTGGTAAACATCGAAATAATATTTTGCAAACCACCGCCGGCAACCATATTGCGTAAGCCAGATGCAACGGTATTGGTAGCTTCTGCCACCACTTCGTTATTTTGCTCATTCGGTACATCGGGGTTGTTGATTACAGAGTCAGTTGCCGTTCCTTTCACCAGGTTAAATAATTCTTCTAACATAATTTTAAATTTTTGATGATGAGTTTGTTGAAATAAGTAGAGTGAAGATTAGTGCTTATGGTTGCATGAAGGTATTAAAAATATTATGATCTTTAGTTCTGTGTTGTTAATTTTTCGGCATTCTCTGCAAACTGCAGGGCTTCCAGAAATTCGTTTAATTCGCCATTCAGTACGTTGTCTAAATTATATACCGTTAAACCAATGCGGTGGTCGGTAACACGGCCCTGGGGATAATTGTAGGTTCTTATTTTAGCACTGCGGTCGCCGGTGCTTACCAGGCTTTTACGCATGTGTGCAGTGGCTTCTTCTACTTTCTTAACTTCTGCTTCATACAAACGGGTCCTTAGCATTTCCATGGCTTTTAGCCGGTTTCCCAACTGGCTCCTGTCTGTTTGGCACATTACCACAATGCCCGTTGGTTTATGGGTTAGAAATACTTTGGTCTCTACTTTATTTACATTCTGTCCGCCGGCACCACCACTTCGGGCTGTTTCCATTTTAACATCGCTTTCTTTTAATTCCACATCCACTTCTTCGGCCTCGGGCATTACCGCCACGGTTACCGCACTGGTGTGTACACGGCCGCTGGCTTCTGTATCCGGCACACGCTGCACACGGTGTACGCCACTTTCAAATTTTAAAATGCCGTATACTTCATCTCCTGTCACTTCTACCTGTACTTCTTTATAACCACCAACGGTTCCTTCGCTTTCACTAAGTATGGCGGTCTTCCATCCTTTCTTTTCGCAATACTTTAAATACATACGCAGCAGGTCACCGGCAAAAAGAGAGGCTTCATCGCCACCGGTACCGGCCCTTATTTCTAAAATGGCATTCTTTTCATCATAAGGGTCTTTTGGTATGAGCATATTGCGAAGCTGTTTTTCCATCAACTCTTTTGTTGACTCCAGCTCGGGTAATTCCTGTTTTGCAAGATTGCGCATTTCCTCATCATCGCCGTTCAGCACTTCTTTATTAAACTCAATATCATCAAGCAGTTTAACGTAGGCATTGCGGGCGTTTACAATTTTCTCCAGGCTGCGGTACTCTTTACTGGTGGCAGTAAATTTTTTGTTGTCGCTTACAATCTCCGGATTGGTGAGCGCAACCCCCAGGTTATCGAACCGTCCTTTTATAGCATCTAATTTATCTAACATAGTATCTTTGCTCCCAACTCAGCCAATCGGCGGAGCATAGTGTTTTACTTATTTATCGGGAGCGGCAAATTTACAATATATCAACCAATCATTTTGTACAGAAAGTTTTCAGCAGATAATATTTTTAACGGCTACCAATTCCTGCAACAGCAGGTGTTGATTACAGATGCAGCCGGGGTAATTGTTGATATTATTGATGAAAACGAAAGCGGGGACGATGTTGAAAAACTAAACGGCATTCTTTGCCCCGGTTTTATTAACGCCCACTGCCACCTGGAGCTTTCGCACATGAAGGGCCATATACCCAAACATACCGGCCTGGTTGATTTTGTTTTAAAAGTGGTTACCGAACGGCATTTTGCCGAACAGGAAATATTTGACGCCATTGAAAATGCCGAAGAAGAAATGCTGCAAAATGGCATTGTTGCCGTGGGAGATATTTGTAATAACATACTTACTATCCCAAAAAAAAATAAAGGAAGATTACTGTATCATAATTTTATTGAGGCCAGTGGTTTTATTCCTGCATTGGCAGAAGACAGGTTTGATAAATCAAAACTGATTCTTGACGAATACCGGACAACGATCAACGAACAGCGGTCAACTATCGCCCCGCATGCACCCTACTCAGTATCACCCGTTATGTTCAGCATGATAAACGATCTGCCCAATAATAATTTACTAACTATTCACAACCAGGAAACCGCAGCCGAAAACGAATTTTTTGAAAAAGGCACCGGAGATTTTTTACGGCTGTACAAACAGATGGGTATTGATATTTCTTTTTTTAAACCCTCCGGCAAAACCAGTTTACAAACCTGGCTGCCACATTTTACAAAAGAGCAAACCATCATCCTCGTTCACAATGTTTGCACTTCAGCAGAAGACCTTGAATTTGTAAAACGAACAGCGAACAGCGAACAACGAACAACTTTTTATTGCCTTTGCCCCAACGCCAATCTCTATATCAGCAATACTTTGCCGGATGTAAACATGCTGATGCAACATACAGATAATATTGTACTGGGAACCGACAGCCTTGCATCAAATGATGCACTGAGTATTTGGGCTGAAATAAAAACCCTGCAACAGAATTTTAAAGAGATTGACCTGGCCATTTTACTGAAATGGGCCACCAGCAATGGTGCCAGAGCATTGCAAATGGATAACAGCCTGGGTAGTTTTGAAAAAGGAAAACAACCGGGTGTAATTTTGCTTGATGGACTTGACGATTTAAAAACAAATAAGGATTCATCTGTAAAAAGAATTTTATAGATTTTTGTTTTATAGCCCCGACAGCCTTCAGGTCCTTACAGCACTTCGTGCAGCACCAGCAGGGTTTTCATCTGCCCAAAGTCGGGTATGTGTAGGGCGTAATACTCCAGGTATCTTAATAATAACAATCTTCTTATTTCACCGTTCAGGTTAAATTGTTCCAGCTCATCGGGTTGCATCACTTTCAGTAATTGAGCAGTAAGTTCCGCATTTTTATCCTCTATAAAATTCGGATGTGTGGGTTGATGATCAATAAAACTTCCTTCCTGCAGATCTAAAAATAAATTTTCGGCACTGTAATTATCTATCATCCTGAACCCAAAAAAATGCGTGAGGTGCAGGGTGAAGAAGAGTGCAAAATTTGCGGTAATAATTTTATTGGCCTGGTCAATTTCTAAAAAAGATGCTTCACAAAAATTATACAGGTCGGCATTGGGTTCGGGTTGCTTTAAACATTTTTGTAAAAGTTCGGCCATAAAAGAGCCAATGCCGTTTTTAATAACATCGCTTAACAGTTTTGAATACAAACAAGCCCAGGAAAACTCTTTGATGCGTTGCATAGATTTGTTTTCGCTGTGGTAAACAACCAGGTCTAAAATAGCTGTGGGCTGAAAATGATTGGCTTTTGAAGCCGATTTTTTTGAAGTACGCACCCCGTTTACCATATAGGTCTGTATGCCGAACATTTCGGTAAATATGGTAACCACCAGGCTGGTTTCGCCATATTTGATGCTTCGTAAAACAATGCCTTTGGTTTTGTGTGTCATAATCTGGTTAATCCGTTAATCCGTTAATTGGTTAATCCGTTTAAGTGGATCAACAGATTAGAAGACTAACTGCGACATTTCAAAAATACCAAACATCTTACCAGCTTTTCGTTCAATTAGTACAAATAGATTTTCTTTGCATAATTATTAATTATCTATTAATCAATTATCCATTATATATGTGGCAACGACTGGGAAAATTAGTGCTTAAATTCAGAGGTCCTTTATTAATTCTTTTATTGTTGATAACAGCTGTTATGGGCTTTTATGCCAGCAAGGTTAAAATGAGTTACGAATTTTCGAAAGCCATACCCACCGATAATGCCAAATACCTGGAATACGTTTCTTTTAAGCAAAAATTTGGCGACGATGGAAACATGCTGGTTACAGGTATACAAACCGACAGTTTATTTACGCTTAAATATTTTAATGCTTACAAGGAACTTCAACAGCAATTAAAAAAAATAAAGCATGTAGAAGATATTGTAAGTATCCCGACTGCAATAAAACTGGCAACCGATACAGCAACAGGAAAACTGGCTGCACAAAAAATATTTCCTGATTTTATTCAAACGCAGCAGGAACTCGATTCTGTCTCTGCTCAATTTTTTAACCTGCCTTTTTACAAACAACGGCTTTATAATCCTGAATCTAATGCTTACCTGATGGGAGTGCGTATTAATAAAGATGTACTG
The DNA here is from genome assembly GCA_963715585.1 of uncultured Chitinophagaceae bacterium. Taxonomy (GTDB): domain Bacteria; phylum Bacteroidota; class Bacteroidia; order Chitinophagales; family Chitinophagaceae; genus Ferruginibacter. The sequence continues at coordinate 4,561,343 of OY970254.1, forward strand.
AATTCCAAAGGGCGCACACAGGTAATTAACGACGTAATAAATACGGTAAAAAAGTTTGAAGAAAAAACAGGTTTAGAAGTTCACCTGAGCGGCTTGCCGCTGATAAGAACGGTGGTTGCCGACAGGATACAGAATGAAATGAAATACTTTTTATTCGGATCGCTTTTATTAAGCACGCTTATTCTGGCGTTATTTTTCCGTTCCTTCAGCACTACACTGCTTTCTTTGCTGGTAGTGGTTTTGGGCGTGGTGTGGAGTGTGGGTGTATTGTATTTATGCGGCTACCAGGTTACGCTGCTAACTGCACTAATACCTTGTTTGGTTGTGGTAATTGGCATACCCAATTGTATTTACTTTATCAACAAGTACCATACCTCTTACATACAATCGGGCGATAAAGAAAAATCGTTGGTAGATATGGTTAGCAAGATGGGAGTGGTTACTTTATTTTGTAATCTTACTGCTGCCATTGGCTTTGCAGTTTTTGCATTAACCCGCAGTGCCATTTTAAGGGAATTTGGTGTAGTGGCAGGCATCAGCATTATGATCATTTTTATTGTTTCATTTATTTTGTTGCCGGCAGCATTAAGTTACCTGCCTGCCCCAAAACCATCACAAACAAAATACCTGAATAACAGGTGGATCACCAATTTTTTACTGCAGACCGAAAAATGGGTTTTCCATCATAAAAAAATAGTGTACGGCATTACAACAGCAGTTTTAATTTTTGCAGTGGTTGGTATTTTTAAATTAAAAAGTGTGTCTTTTATTGTTGATGATTTACCCAAAACAGATAAAATTTACACGGACATTAAGTTTTTTGAAAAACATTTTGGTGGCGTAATGCCGCTGGAGATTGTGATTGATACCAAAAAACCTAAAGGGATTATCAGCCCTAAAGTAGATGTTCATGCAATTGCGTTTTTCCAGGATTCTTTCCTGGTTAACCAGGAAAATGTAGCCAAGCCGCTTTCGTTGATAGATGGCATCAAGTTTTTTTACCAGGCAGCCAGTGAAGGAACAGGCGATTCTTCTTTCACATTACCGGCTTTTGGTAATCCGTTATATGATTTGCATAAACAATTTACGCAGCTCAATGCCCGGCGCAAAAACAATGAAATGACTGCATCAGACTCGGCCACAGCCAAATTAATGGGTTCTTTTGTAGACTCGAGCGAGCAATACCTGCGTATCAGCATGAGTATGGCCGATATTGGCACTCAAAAATTGCCGCCATTGCTGGATACAATTCAGAAAAAAGCAAACGAAATATTTGACACCGCCACCTATAAAGTGCAGCTTACCGGTACCAGCATTACCTTTTTAGAAGGCAGCCGGTTTATAGTAAATGGGTTAAAGGACAGCATTTTCTGGGCTTTTTTGCTGATTGCCCTGTGCATGCTTTACCTGTTTAAATCGGTGCGTATTTTATTGTGCTCACTTATTCCAAATGTTATCCCATTGGTGATAACGGCAGGTATAATGGGTTGGGCAGGCGTTCCTTTAAAACCTTCTACTGTATTGGTTTTTAGCGTAGCGCTGGGCATTGCTGTAGATATTACCATCAGGTTCCTGGTAAATTATAAACAGGAACTGCCGGCTTATGATTACAACGTGCCTGATACAGTAAGCGCTACCATAAAAAATACCGGTTTAAGTATTGTGTACACAGCTTTGGTTTTAATTGCCGGCTTTATTATTTTTTGTGCCAGCGGTTTTGGTGGTACCAAAGCGCTTGGCTGGCTAACATCTGCAACTTTACTGATTGCCACATTAACCAACCTGGTTTTGCTGCCCGTTTTGTTGCTTTTGTTTGCTCCTAAAAAGAAAGGAATAAAAAAACTTTAAAATTTTCGTAATCTGTTTAAAATCAGGAGCTTTGATAAAAGCGGGGCCTGAAAATGCTTTCCCGAAAAGAAAAGCAGCTTAAAGGCCAATAAAATTGTCAAAGTATTTGATATTTACAGGGAATCTGAATTATATTTGTCGCTATAAACTATTATGCAAATGAGAAAATTGACATTAATCTTATCAGCTGTATTTGTATTCGTACTAAACGCAGCTGCTCAGAACCGTACTGTAACTGGTAAGGTTACTGATGAAAAAGGTGCTCCTATAGAAGGGGTTTCTGTTACCTCTCCCAACGGAAAACAGGGTACACAAACAGAAAAAGATGGTACCTACAGCATCCCTTTACCAACAACTGTAAAAAATCTGATTTTTACTTACGTAAATTTTGTAGCCCAAACAAAGTCAATTGGAAACAACCTTACAATAAATGTTGTTTTAAGATCTGTTGATTCCAGACTGGAAGAAGTGGTAGTGGTTGGTTACGGTACCAGAAAAATTAAGGAAGTTACAGGTAGCTTAACCAATATTAAGGGAACTGTTGTTGCCGAAAAACCTGTGCAGAGTTTTGAGCAGGCACTGGCTGGCCGCTCATCCGGTGTACAGATAACAATACCAAGCGGCGTGTTGAATGCTCCCCCGGTTTTTCGTATCAGGGGTATAAACTCTCTTTCTCTAAGCTCATCTCCATTAATTATTGTTGACGGTACACCTGTAACAACCGGCGATTTAGCCGGTTCAAATGCTGCAGGCAATGCTTTGGCAAGTATTAACCCTGCCGATATAGAAAGCATGGATATAGCAAAAGATGCAGCCGCCACTGCCATTTATGGTAGCCGTGCTGCCAATGGTGTGGTATTTATTACAACCAAAAGAGGCCGTGCAGGTAGAACAAAGATCAACTATAACGTATCAATGGGTTTTACCACTCCTTATGGAATACCTGAGGTTTTAAATGCGCAACAATATACCGATTATAAGAATTTTGTGGCATCTACCACATTAGGTGTTAATACAACCAACCCCGCTGGTGCTGGTTATGTAAAATACAATCTTACTGCAGGCCCCGATGGTAACCCCATCAATACAAACTGGGGAAATGTAATTTACCGCCAGGGTTTTAATCAGGATCACAACCTGAATGTATCAGGAGGAAGCGATAATACTACTTATTATTTCTCGGCAGGTTATACCAAACAGGAGGGTATACTAAGAAATAATGATTTTGTGCGTAAAAATATTCTGATGAATGTAGATAGCAGGGTGAGCAAATACCTGAGCATTGGAGGTAAAATTTCTTACTCCAATGAGCTGAACAGGGTTGCATCTGCAACCGGTTCATTAGGTGATGCATTTGCTACGGGTGGTTTTGGCCGCCTTGCGCTGGTTAATTCACCTAATATCAGCCCTTACAACAACGATGGCAGTTACAATATAAGCACTGCCGGAAATTTCATTGGCCAGCAGGGCAACCAGCTAAGCACAGGCCAGGTTGGTTTTAGTAATCCGGTTTATTTATTTGATAAGAACCGTTCAAACAGCGAGACCAATCATATTCAGTCTAACATAAATGTACAGGTAAAACCTTTTAGCTGGCTTACCTTTAAATCGCTGTACGGTATAGATTATATCTTCGTAGATAATGATATTTTTCGTGATGCCCGCCATGGCGATGGTGTTACAAACAATGGCGATGCATTTGCATCTTTAAGTAAATTTAAAAGATGGACATTTAGTAATACGTTACAAATAGACAAAACATTTAAAGATAAACACAGTTTTAGTGTATTGGGAGGGCTTGAGCAGGACCGAAGAAATACCAATCAGTTTGGTTTAACACGTAGAGTGGTTACCGATCCTGTTTACAATGTAATTCAGGGTGGTTTTACAACCGATGTTAATACCAATCTTGGGTTAGGCGAAAATTATCTGCAATCTGCTTTTGGCCGTTTTAATTACGATTACAAAAAGAAATATTTCATAAGTGCCAATCTGCGTAATGATCAATATTCAGCAATACCAGGACAAAAAGAAACTTTTTATGGTTTTTCTGCTGGCTGGCAGGTAGATCAGGAAAAATTCTGGGGCCCATCAATCCGCAAGGTCATTTCGAGCCTGAAATTGAAAGGCAGTTATGGTAAAGTAGGTAACACAGGTGGGATAGGTGATTTCGACACTTATTCTTCATTTAGCTCTGGTGTATATGGTGGCAACGCAACCCTGGCATTTAGTAATGCAGGTAACCCTAATCTGAAATGGGAAACCAGCAAACAATTAAATCTTGGTGCAACCATTGGTTTCTTAAAAGACAGGATGAGCCTGGAAGTAAACTATTACAAAAACGATATTTCTAATTTGATTTTAAGAGTACCTCAGGCTCCATCAACTGGTGTACCTAATTCAGTACTTCAAAACGTGGGTAAAATGTACAACAAGGGTATTGAATTAACACTCTCTGGAACTGTTGTAAATACCAAAAACTTTACCTGGACCACAAACTTTAACTATACCAACAACCAAAATGAAGTTACTGCTTTGGCTCCAGGGCTAACCGAAATACTTACTGGTACCGGTGGTTTAGAAACAGTTAATCGTAGTGCTGTAGGATTCCCTGCTGGTATGTTATGGGTGGTACGTTCAGGTGGTGCAGATCCTGCAACCGGAAGAAGGATACTATATAATAAAGTAGGTAATACTATTTTGTACCGCTTTGGTACGCTGCCTGCCGGTGAATTTACCTGGCAGAATACAGATGGAACCAGGTACAATACACAGGCCGGAGCTGCTAATTCCGTTAACCAGGCAGCTGATGCTGTAATGTATGCCAATACAAACCCAAGGGCTATTGGTGGTTTCAGTAATAATTTCAGGTATAAGAATTTTGACCTGGATGTACTGTTCACTTACCAGGCTGGGTTCTCTGTTTATTATGGTACAAATGCGGGCATGTTCGACCAGCGTTTCTGGAATAACTCTGTAAGAGTATTAGATGGCTGGAGAAAATTTGGTGATGTTACAGATATACCAAGACCTGTTTATGGTGATAATGTATCTAATGGATCGGGTTTGCCTATGAGCTTCAATGTTTTTAAAGGCGATTTTATCAAACTGAAAAATGTAACATTCGGATATAATTTCCCGGTTGAGGGTTTAAAGAAAGTAAAAATAACCAATATCAGGTTCTATGTAAGCGGACAAAACCTGTACATATTTACCAAATATCCTGGTCCTGATCCTGAAGTTTCATCAAACGGAAACGGATCTGCTACCGGCCAGGGTGTAGACAGAAATACACTTGCAAACGGACGTAACATGTCGGTTGGTTTAAACATCGGTTTCTGATAAACAGTAATTCATAAATTAAAAATTGTTCAGAATGAAAAAACAAATCAAATATATACTGGCCTTAAGCCTGGTTTTAGCTACAGGCATTTCCTGCAAAAAGGAATATCTTGTTTCAGTTCCACTCACCAGCGTAAGTGATGCTACAGCTTTTGATACACCAGAACGTATTTTGGGAAATGTACGTAGTTTGTATTCCAATACAAAAGCCGGTACTTTTTATGCAGGCCGTTATATTGTATACGGCGATATACGTGGCGAAGATTTTTTAAACGAAACAGGTAACCTGGTTACTGGTGCCGATGTATGGAGTTTAAACCCCACAGGAACCTCAACCAACTCTGTAATAAATCTTTGGGCACAGGCATATTTTACCATCAACCTTTGCAACATAACTATTGAAGGCGTTACCGCTAAAGGCCCAGCTGTGGTTGGTGCTACACTAACCAGCAATTATCTGGGAGAAGCAAGGCTGATCAGGGCATTGTGTTATTACAGTCTCTTGCAATTTTATGCAAGGCCTTTTGCAGATGGAGCAGGCAGTAAACCTGGTTTGCCATTACGCCTTACAGCAATCAAAGGACCAGGATCCTCTGATTTGGCAAGGAGTACTGTTGCTCAGGTATATGCACAAATTATCACCGACCTTAATTTTGCAGAAGCTAATCTGCCATCAACCAATGCCAGTGCCGAGCTAAACACAACCCGTGCACACAAGAATACTGCTATTGCCTTAAAAACAAGGGTATTTTTATCTATGGGAGATTATGCAAACGTAATAACCGAAGGAACTAAACTCGCCCCACAGGCTACGGCTCCTTTCAGTGCAACAACTGGTGTACTTCATGTGTTGCAGCCAAATATTGCTACGGTATTCACAACATACAATACAACTGAATCAATACTTTCTTTCCCAATGACTGCAGCATCAGGCGATAACCCCGGTACACAAAATCCGCTTGGCTTTTATTTCCTGCGCAATGCCACTAACCCGGGTTCGGCAGAGTATTCTTTAAATCCTTCGGGCATTATTGGTGATGCGGGATGGGGAGCAGCGGATGTTAGAAAAACCAGTCTTATTTTTACCAATGTAGTGAACAGCAAAAAATTTGTAAATAAGTATACACTTCCTTCACCATTCCTGGATTACCCTCCGGTTATCCGTTATTCTGAAGTATTGCTGAACCTGGCAGAAGCCCTGGCAAGAACAAATACTACCGTAAATGCAAAAGCATTGGCGCTGGTAAACGCTGTTCGCCAGCGTTCCGATGCAAGTGTAACTATTACTGCTGCAACTCAGGCAGCTTTAATAAATGCCATCATGCTCGAAAGAAGAATTGAATTCCTCGGCGAAGGCCTTCGTAATAATGACCTGATGCGTTTATTGCAAACCATTCCTGCAAAAGGGTCGGTTCCTGCAAAAGCCCCAACAGACCAGGGTTATATCTGGCCTATATCAGCTAATGAGATGTCGCTGAATAAACTGATGACAGACAACTAAAAATAATAATTCTGAAGTTAAAGGCCCAATTTCTGATTGGGCCTTTGCTTTAATGAGATTGCTGTTTTATTAACAGGCACAATTTTCTTGCTGGTTTAAAATGCTTCAACGTTTTTTTGTTTACGCCAGCTGTAGTAATTTATTTGCCTTTTATTTGACGAAGCTTTATAATGTATTTCAGATAAAGTAATATCCCGGATACCTTGAAACGCTATAGAAAATGACCTTAAGATTAAACGGGTTATTTTTTTTTCATAATAAAGGGCATTAAAATCAATTTATTGATTTTTGTTACTATTTTTAATTACTATTTGAGATTCAATTCCTTAGCGATAACTTTTCCAATTCCTGCCACCATTTTTTTAACTAACTGCTAAAATTGCATTATGCAAAATTTACGTATTCTTTTACTTTCAATTCTTGCCTTGGTATTTGTGAACATCTCAAACGCACAAGACAGAAAAGGTGATCGGTCTTTAATTCTTAATCCGGTAAATAAGGAAACAACTGCCCAGATCATGGAACGGGAGAAAACAGCAAAAGTATTTGCCCGTGTAGATCACGAACGGGAAATTGAGCGCAGGAGAAAGCCAAATCCTTTGGCTAAACCAATAGCAAGTTATCCTGAAAATGCTGCTGTAAACAAAGCCAACAATCCAGGTACACCTGCATTTGCTCAAACACTCGGCACAAGTTTTACTGGTGCCACTCTTGTTGAAACAAACGCTTTTCCTCCCGATAATATGGGAACTGTAGGGCCTGCACAATATATAGTTTTTGTAAATGGACGTCTTCGCTCATTTACAAAAGCGGGAGTTGCTGATGGGGTATTGAATGTGAAGCCTGATGTTTTCTTTGCGTCAGTAATGACGCCAATTGGAGGGGGAGTAGTTTTGAATTTCACTTCCGACCCGAGAATCAGATATGACAGGCAGACCGGTAAATGGATATTATTGATTATTGATGTGCCTTGTACCAATGCATCCTGTACTGCTACAGCAGCAAACAGGGTTTTGATAGCAATTAGTGATGGACCGGTAATTACTGCAGGTACGGTATGGACATTTACACAGTTTCAGGGAGACGCAGGAACGAATTTTCTTGACTATCCAACACTCGGTATCGATGCTAATGCTGTCTATATCGGGGGCAATATGTTTAGCTCAGCAGGATCATTTGTAGGCACTAACGGATATGTACTTCAAAAAGCCCCTTTATTTAATAGCGGCTCCAGTGTTGTTACTCAGTTTTCAAATCTTGCTGCTGGTGCAGGAGCTGGACCATTAACGCCTCAGGGAGTTGATAACTTTGACCCGGCTTCTACAGACGGATATTTCGTAGGCGTAGATAATGCTGTATTTAGTTTAATTGTTTTTCGTCGTGTAAGCAATCCTGGCAGTGCTACGCCCACTATTTCCGGGAATATCAATACCACTGTACCAACCACCACATTTCCCAACCCTATTACTCATTTAGGCAATACCGGAGGTAACAATGGACGACTCGATGCTCTTGACGACCGGCTTTATGCGGCTGTGATGCGGAATGGAAGGTTATGGACTGCCCACAACTTCAGGGTAAGTGCTGCAGGTGTTGCCAATACCGCTGCTGCCGCCAGGAATGCGGTACGTTGGTATGAGTTTCAGAATCTTTCCACTACCCCGACACTCGTTCAGTCGGGCACCATTTTCGACAATGCTGCAACGCTTGCTGCCTCAGCACAATACTGGAATCCGTCGATCATGGTATCAGGCCAGGGACATGCTGCCATCGGGATGTGCAAAGCGGGTACTCCCTACAATATAGACGCAGCCACAGCGGGCAGGCTTAACGGGGAAACCCTGGGTACCATGCAGGCTCTTCAAACAACCACAGCCAGCGCTACAGCATATAATCCACCCGGCGATCCCGGTGGTGCAGGCGGAAGGAGATGGGGCGACTATTCATACGTATCACTGGATCCTTTAGATGATATGACCATGTGGATGATCAATGAATTTTGTGATGCAACCAACAGTTATGGATGCAACGTTACAAAATTACTGGCGCCGCCGCCGGCAACCCCGGCTACAGTAAGCCCTTCATCAATTGCCTCCGGATTAGCGAGTGTGAATGTCACACTCACGGGTTCAGTAGTATCGGGTAGTGGATTTTATGATCCCGGGGCAAATCTACCTGCTCCTGCATTGGCATTTAATCATATCACAGGCTCTATTCCGGGTGTTGTCATTAATAGTATTACATATACAAGTCCAACCCAGGTAACTTTGAATTTGAATACCGTTGGTACACCTGCTGGTTCAGTTCCTGTCACAATCACTAATCCTGATGGTCAAAGTACCAGTTCTGCATCAAATATTCTAACTGTTACTGTACTGGCTTGTCCAACAATAACTGTTACTAATCCTGCTACAACAACCGGCACGGTAGGTACAGCATTTTCTCAAAATTTCAGTGCATCAGGTGGCGCACCTGCATACACGTTTACCACCGCAAGTATATTGCCCGCCGGATTAACCTTGTCATCTGCCGGTGTATTGAGCGGAATACCTACTCAATCCGGAACATTCCCGATTGTAGTTGACGCTACAGATGTAAATACCTGTTCTGGTACTGGACCTGCATATAATCTGGTTATTAGTTGTACACCCAATACAATTGCGTTATCATCTGCACCTGGCACTGATGCACAAACAGTTTGTAACAATACGCCAATAACCAATATTACTTATGCAACAACAGTTGCAACAGGTGCAACATTTGCAGGTTTACCTGCAGGTGTAACCGGTTCATGGGCTGCCAATGTGGTAACTATTAGTGGTACACCAACTGCATCAGGTACATTTAATTATACCGTTACAACTACCGGTGGTTGCCCTCCTGCAACAACTGGAGGATCCATTACGGTTAACCCGAATAATACAGTTTCATTAACCTCAGCACCAGGCACTGATGCACAAACAGTGCCGGTAAATACTGCTATTACCAACATTACCTATGCTACCACCGGTGCTACCGGAGCAACGGTAACAGGCTTACCTGCAGGAGTAACAGGCGCATGGGCCGCCAATGTGGTAACTATCAGCGGTACACCAACAACAGCGGTAGGTTCTCCTTTTAATTATACAGTAACACTTACAGGTGGCTGTGGTACAATTACTGCAACCGGTACCATTACCATTACGGTACTTGGTTGTAACATTACGCTTACTTCGGCACCAGGTACCAATGCTCAAACAGTTTGTAACAATACACCTATTACCAATATTACATATAGCACCTCGGGTGCAACAGGTGCAAACTTTATTGCCTTACCGGCGGGTGTAACTGGTGTATGGGCTGCTAATGTAGTAACCATCAGCGGTACACCAACGGTAGCCGGCACTTACAATTATATAGTAATGTTAACTGGTGGTGGTTGCGGCGGTTTCAATGCAACCGGAACCATTACTGTTAACCCAACACCTGATGTTGCACAACCTGCCAATCAGGTTGTATGTAACAATACAGCAACTGCGGCGGTTAACTTTACCGGCTCTGTGCCGGGTACCACTTTTAACTGGACGAATAATACGCCATCCATTGGCCTGGCAGCAAGCGGAAGCGGCAATATTGCTTCATTCACCGCACTCAATGCAACGACCGCACCAGTTGTGGCTACCGTTACTGTTACGCCCCAGGCAACATCCGGTGGAGGTGGAGGTAATTTTGCATACGTTCCAAATTTTAGCAGCGCCAATGTTTCAGTAATAAACCTGACCACCAATACAGTGGTAGCTACCATACCAGTTGGATCTTTACCTTATGGTGTGGTATTTAGTCCCGACGGAAGTAAAGTTTATATAACAAACATGGGTTCGGGCACGATTTCGGTAATTAATACAGCCACGAATACTGTATCTGCAACCATTCCCGGACTGGGTACCAATCCTGGCGGAATAGTGATCACACCAGATGGTTCCAAACTTTACGTAGGACATGATTTTGGAAGTGATTTTGTAAGTGTTGTAAATACAATTACAAACACAGTGACGACGACTATTCCTGTAGGCACCCTGCCTTTAGGAATGGCAATATCTTCAAACGGAGCCAGGGTATACGCGGCAAATCTGCTTTCTAACACTGTCTCTGTGATCGATGTAGCTACCAACTCAATAATTGCTACGATTCCTGTTGGAAGCCAACCATGGGGGATGGATTTCTCGCCAGACGGCAGCAAACTATATGTAGGAAACCAGGGGGGATCAACTGTGATGATAATTTCCACAGCTACAAACACCGTTACGAACACAATTCCTGCGGGCAATGCCCCCTATATGGTTTCTATGATTCCTGATGGTAGTAAACTTTACGTATCTGACCGGAATACTTCCAACGTTCTTGTGATGAATACAACGACCAACACAATCGTTACTACAATTCCAGGATTTAGTACACCTGCGAGCATATCCTTTACCGGCGATGGTACAAAAGCTTATGTAGCAAACCAGGGCAGTACTACAGTATCCATTGTAAATACTACAACCAATACCATTACCGGTTCAGTAGGAGTAGGCTCCGGGCCTTATGCAGCTGGTAAGTTTATCCAGATGGGAGGATTAACCTGCACGGGTACCCCAAAAACCTTTACTTATACAGTTAACCCTACGCCAACAGCAACAGCCACACCGGCTTCACAAACGATCTGTACGGGTTCTGCCATTACAACGATTGTAAACAGTGGCACGGTACCCGGTACAGTATATAACTGGACAAGAGATAACAGCAGCACTGTAACCGGCATTGCCGCCAGCGGCTCAGGCAATATCAGTGGCTCGTTAACCAATATTACCAATACAGCCATAACCGTAACATTTACTGTTACGCCAACTTATACCAATGCCGGCGTAACCTGTACAGGCACACCGGTAACAGCAACCGTGCTGGTGGCCCCCAAACCTGTACTCAGGGAAACTTACAACGGGGTTCAGGTTACGGCTAATAATGATGGAACAGATGATGTGGGTAATTTTGCAGTATGCAGCTCGGCCAGTGGAAATGTTTTCCTTACCGAGATTACTGATATATCTGGTATAACACCTGTTGCCAATATTAAAGTGCAACAAACCATTGTACGCACTAATGTTACATTTGCAGCATCTGCCGATGGAATATATCCAATCACTTCAATTGGACCCATTCCGCTTACAAGAACAGCAACTTTAATCAGTCCGTTTGTGAGTGGAACCGTGCAAATTAACCGCAGGGCTTTTTATGATGCAAATAATAACAATAGCATTGATGCAAACGAGTGTGTGGGAGATTGGGTAGTTTATAATATTACAGTAAACCCGGTTCCGGATGCAACAGCCACACCAGCATCACAAACCATATGTTCAGGATCTGCTATCACTACGATTGCCCTGACGGGCAATGTTGCAGGCACTATATATAACTGGACAAGAGACAATACAGGAACCGTAACGGGTATTGCAGCCAGTGGTGCAGGTAATATCAGCGGTACATTAACCAATACAACCACAACACCAATAACGGTTACATTTACAATAACCCCAACAGCTAATGGTTGTACGGGCACATCAGTAACAGCAACTGTTACAGTTAACCCAACACCAGATGTTAACCAGCCTGCTAACCAGGTGGTATGTAACAACGGAGCAACAGCACCGGTAAACTTTACCGGTTCAGTAGCAGGTACCGTCTTTAACTGGACAAATAATACACCATCTATTGGCCTTGCAGCCAGTGGTACGGGTAATATACCTTCATTTACGGCCATCAATATCGGTTCAGCACCGGTTGTGGCTACGATAACAGTAACTCCTGTTTTTGGCTCAGGCGGTGGCGGCCCGGTTACACAAACCTTTAATTTTACAGGGGCTTTACAAACATTTACAGTACCTGTAGGGGTAACCTCTATTAATATATCAGCTATGGGCGCTAAAGGCGGCGATGCTGCAGTAGGTGGTATTGGCGGAAACGGCGGTACAGCAACAGGAACACTTGCAGTAACCCCGGGGCAAGTATTGAATATTTATGTAGGCGGGCAGAACGGATTTAACGGCGGAGGTACTGGTGCACCCAATGGTAATACAACTTTTGGTGGCCCATCACCTGGCAATGCTCCTAACGGAGGTGGAGCTTCCGATATACGTGTTGGCGGTACATCACTAGCCAACCGAGTAATTGTTGCCGGCGGCGGCGGCGGTGCAGGCCATAATGGAACCTGGCCAGGTTGCCAACCTGCCGGACCGGGTGGTAATGGTGGTAATGGCGGAAATCTTACTGGTAATGACGGAACATTTGGCATAGGTGTAAATACATGCAATTGCGGTAATGGCAGTGGTGATAAGGGCAATGGCGGCTCACAAATTGCAGGTGGTACCGCAGGAGGATACCAGGGAAGTACAGCCTGTTTAAGAGCAAGCTGGACTATAGGTTCACCTGGCGCATCCGGACAGGGTGGCAACGGATCACTCACCTACCATAATGGCACAGGCGGCGGTGGCGGTGGCGGTGGCGGCTATTTTGGTGGGGGCGCAGGCGGCAGTGGCTCTGATACTTCACCCGGTGGTGGCGGTGGTGGTGGCTCATCATGGACAGGAGGAGTTACTGCTGGCACAACAACTCCCGGCACCAATAACGGTAACGGCCAGCTTACTATAACCTATATTGCCGGTACAACCTGCACGGGTACACCTACAAGCTTTACCATAACGGTTAACCCCACACCCAATGCAACGGCTACACCAGCTTCTCAAACAATTTGTTCAGGTGGAGCCATAACAACAATTGTGAACAGTGGTACCGTACCGGGCACGGTATTTAACTGGACCAGGGATAATGGTATTGTTACCGGCATAGCAGCTTCAGGCAGCGGTAACATCAGCGGTACTTTAACCAACCCAACCAACTTACCAATAACAGTAACGTTTACAATAACACCAAGCTATACCAATGCAGGTGTAACCTGTACGGGCACACCGGTAACAGCCACGGTAGTGGTTAATCCAATACCAACGGTAAATGCAGTAGCTAACCAGGTGGTATGTAACGGAGCACCAACAACAGCAGTAAACTTTACCGGATCAGTAACCAACCCTCCGGGCACGGTGTATAACTGGACCAACAATACAACCAGTATTGGATTGGCAGCCAGTGGCACAGGTAATATTGCCAGCTTTACGGCTACCAATGCAACAACAGCCCCTGTTACAGCAACGATAACCGTAACACCAGGCTATACCAATGCAGGTACCACCTGTACGGGTACGCCAATAACGTTCACTATTACAGTGAACCCAACGGCTACGGTAACGGTACCAGCCAATGCCTTTGTTTGCAACGGCTCTGTACAAAATACGGGTACTTATAATTTCTCAACAACGGCCACAGGCGGTGTAACCACCTATACGTGGACCAATAATGATATTTCGATTGGCCTTGGTGCCAGTGGATCAGGTAATTCTTTGCCAACCTTTACGGCAACCAATCCTACCACAGTACCAATAACGGGTACCATAACGGTAACACCAACATTTACCAATGGTGGTGTAAGTTGCGTGGGTACACCAAACAGCTTCAGCATCACGGTTAATCCAACACCAAATGCAACGGCAGCGCCAACGTCTCAAACGATCTGTTCGGCAGCAACCATTACCACGATTGTATCAACAGGTACAGTACCAGGTACAGTGTTTAACTGGACAAGAGACAATAACGCAACGGCCACCGGCATTGCCGCCAGCGGCGTTGGTAATATCAGCGGAACCTTAACCAATACCACCAATGGCCCTGTACTGGTAACATTTACCATTACACCTACTTATACCAATGGTGGTACAACCTGCAGCGGAACCCCGGTAACGGCAACGGTACTGGTAAATCCATTGGCAGTGGTTGATCCGGTAGCAAACCAGGTAGTTTGTAACAATGATGTAACCGCAGCTGTAAACTTTACCAGTCCAACAACAGGCGGTACCATTGTTTACAACTGGACCAATAACCTGCCATCGATAGGCCTTGCAGCCGCTGGTACAGGAAATATAGCGGCCTTTACGGCCACTAATCCTGGTACAGCACCGGTAGTAGCAACGATTACGGTAACCCCAAGCTATACCAATGGTGGTATAGCCTGCGTGGGTACGCCATCAACATTTACAATAACAGTTAATCCAAGTGGACAGGTAAACCAACCTGCCAGCCAGGTGGTATGTAACAACAGCCCAACGGCACCGGTTAACTTTACAACCACTACCCCTGGTACTATCTTTAACTGGACCAACAACACAACCAGTATTGGCCTTGCAGCCGCTGGTACAGGTAATATACCTTCGTTTATTGCAACCAACCCAACCAATGCACCGGTGGTGGCAACTGTAGTAGTTACACCGGTATATGTACCATCAGGCGGCGGAGGAACCCAAACATTCAATTACACAGGAGCATTACAAACCTTTACGGTACCTCCGGGTGTAACCAGTATTAATATGGATGCAAAAGGAGCTCAGGGCGGTTCAATAACTATTGCCTGCGCAGCTACAGGAGGTTTGGGAGCAAGAATGGTGGGCGACTTTGCCGTTACGCCGGGAGAAATAATTACTATCCTGGTAGGCGGTCAGGGTCAAACACAGGGAGAAGATGGCGGCGGTGGCGGCGGATCTTTCGTTGTCAGAACCGGAAATATTCCACTGCTGGTAGCAGGCGGTGGTGGCGGAGCAACTAATAATATACAGATCTGCACCGGGCTTCGCAATGGAGTAAATGCCTCCATAACAACATCTGGCACAGCCAGTGCCAATGGATTGGTACCCGGTGGCACAGGTGGTAATGGTGGTGGTGCCAATGTAGGATCTGGTTGCGGTGGCGGCGGCTTCTTTACAGATGGAGCTTTTTCAGCAAATCCTGGTGGCCGTGGCCGTGCCTTTGTTAACGGCGGAGCCGGTGGTACCGGAAATAATAATAATCATGGCGGATTTGGCGGTGGCGGTTGCGGCTGGTACAATGGCGGCAACGGCGGCGGCGGCGGCGGTTACTCCGGTGGAGGAACTGATGGTAACTATCCTTCTACTTATTTTGGTGGTGGTGGCGGTGGTGGTTCTTACAATGCAGGAACCAACCAGGTTAACACTGCAGGTGTTCAAACCGGCAACGGCCAGGTTGTATTAACCTGGTTAGGATCCGGCGGTTCACCATGTGTTGGCCCAGGCAAAACCTTTACCATAACAGTTAATCCAACTCCAACGGTAGATCCTGTTGCTAACCAGATAGTATGTGCCGGTTCACCAACAGCGGCAGTTAACTTTACAGGATTTGTACCAGGTACAGTGTATAACTGGACGAATAATAATACAAATATTGGTTTAGCGGGCGTTGGAAGCGGCAATATTGCGAGCTTTATTGCCATCAATTTAGGTTCGGTACCGGAAGTGGCTACTATAACAGTAACACCAGCTTATACCAACGGTGGTGTAACCTGTACCGGTACACCAATAACGTTTACCATAACCGTTAATCCACAGGGCCAGGTAAACCAACCAGCCGACCAGACAGTATGTAACGGAACGCCAACAGCGCCTGTTAACTTTACTACTACGGTACCTGGTACGGTATTTAACTGGACCAATAACAATACCACTATTGGCCTTGGAGCCAGTGGTGCAGGTAATATTCCATCGTTCATTGGAACCAATGCGGGTACTACACCTAATGTAGGAACCATTACGGTAACACCAAGGTTTGGTGTGTCTTACACCATCTACCAAACACATGCAGGTAATGGTAGTACTTCGCAGTATGGAGCTTATGCAAACAATGCTGCAGACTTCAACAACATGTTCAATATTGCAAACAGCAATACAACTATTCTTGGAACGGGTGCAGCAGACCCTTCGGTAATTATGAACTTTACTAATGCTGCACAGCTTACGGCAGCCGGTATTCCGGTAACTCCTTCCAATGAATTTTTTGGGGTGGATATTACTGCAGTGTTTACTGCTGCGGAAACCGGTACCTATACTTTTGGTATAGATGGCGACGATGGAGTAGATCTTTCAATCAACGATAATGTTGTTGCTTCTTACTATGGTGCACATGGATTAGGAGGTTTGCATACAGGTACCATCAACCTGGTTGCAGGAGTGAGTTACTCAATGCGTGCACGTATGCAGGAGTATGCCGGAGGAGAAGCGTTAATTGTAGCCTGGAGGCGTCCTTCCCAATCAACATTTGCCCTGCAGCCTGATGAATTGGGTTGCCCTGGCACACCAAAAACCTTTACAATTACGGTTAATCCAACGCCGGTAGTAAATGCGGTAGCGAGCCAGGTAGTATGTAACGGTTCACCAACGGCCAATATCAACTTTACATCACCGGTAAGTGGTGGAGTGATAGTATACAACTGGACCAACAGTGATCCATCGATTGGTATACCAGCATCGGGCAGTGGAGATATTTTATCATTCATTGCGATCAATGCAACGAATGTACCTGTAGTGGCAACCTTAACGGTAACGATGAGTTACAGTAATGGTGGAGTAACCTGTGTAAGTGCACCGGTAACATTCACGATAACAGTAAATCCAACACCGGATGTTAACCAGCCGGCAAACCAGACAGTATGTGCCAATACGGCTACAGCCCCTGTAAACTTTACGGGTACGGTAGCGGGTACAGTATTTAACTGGACCAATAACAATACATCGATAGGTTTGGCGGCGAGTGGCACGGGTAATATAGCCAGCTTCACGGCGTTGAATGCGACGAATTTACCTGTAGTTGCCACGATAGTGGTAACCCCATTCTATACCAATGCCGGCGTTACGTGCAGCGGTCCGTCGAAGACCTTTACGATAACGGTAAACCCGATACCAACGGTAGCAGCGGTATCTAACAAAGCGTATTGTACAGGAGCAACAACTTTAATCATACCATTTAACGGTACTGCGGGTAATTTACCGGGTACGGTGTATAACTGGACGAACAGTAATACAGGTATTGGCCTTGCGGCATCGGGCACAGGCGATATACTGCCATTTGTAACGACGAATGCGACCAATGGTCCTCTAGTAGCAACGATTACGGTAACCCCTGTAGGCCCAACGGGCTGTGTGGGAACACCTGTATCATTCACGATTACGGTTAATCCAAGACCAATAGTGAACCCTGTAGCAGGTCAGGTGGTATGTAACGGCACACCAACAGCGGCGATCAACTTTGTGAGCCCAACCACGGGTCCAACGGGAGCACTTACGTTCCAGTGGACCAACAGTGCACCATCGATAGGATTGGCGGCCAATGGTACGGGTAATATACCAAGCTTTACAGCCATCAATACGGGCGTATCACCGGTAACAGCCATCATTACGGTAACGCCGGTTTATACCAATGCAGGCATCACCTGTACAGGTACATCACAAAGCTTTACGATCGTGGTAAATCCAACCCCAACAGTAAACCCTGTTGCCAGCCAGGTATTGTGTAACGGAAGCAATACCGCAGCCGTAACCTTTACAGGCTCTGTGTTTGGAACGATCTACAACTGGACGAACAACAATACCAGCATTGGCCTTGCGGCTGCCGGCGCCGGCAATATAGCCAGCTTTACAGCCACCAATGCTACCAACGTACCACAGGTAGCTACGATAACGGTAACACCAAACTACAGCAATACGATCACCTGTCCGGGCACACCGATCACCTTTACGATAACGGTGAACCCGGTACCTGCAGTGAACCCTGTAGCCAACCAGACCGTATGTGCCGGAACAACTGTTACGCAGGTCTTCAGCGGCCCTGTAGCAGGCACGGTATACAACTGGACGAACAGCAACACAGCCATTGGCCTTGCAGCCAGCGGCACGGGCAACCTGAACTTTGTATCAACCAATACAACGGGCGCCCCATTAACGGGAACGATAACAGTAACACCAACATTTACCAATGGCGGCGGAACCTGTACGGGCACACCGGTTACGTTTACGATAACCGTAAACCCGGTACCAACTGTAAATGCAGTATTGCCACAGGTATTGTGCAACGGTGCAGCCACAGCAGCCGTAAACTTTACCGGTGCAGTAGCAGGTACGGTATATAGCTGGACGAACACCAATACCACGATCGGCCTTGCAGCCGCTGGTACGGGTAATATAGCCAGCTTTACAGCTACCAATGCAACAGCGGTAGTACAAACAGCTACGATAACGGTAACACCAACGTATACCAATGGCGGTACAACCTGTACGGGTACGCCAATCACATTCACCATTACGGTAAATCCAACACCGTCGGTAAATGCGATAGCCAACCAAACGGTATGTAATGCAACCGCTACAGCAGCAGTAACGATCACAGGCCCTGTAGCCGGCACGGTATACAGCTGGACGAACAACAATACCAGCATCGGATTAGGTGCCAGCGGTACCAACACGATACCATCGTTCCTTGCCATCAATACAGGCTCAACGCCTCAGACAGCAACGATAACGGTAACACCAACCTTTACCAATGGCGGTATTACCTGCAGCGGCGCATCCACTACGTTTACGATCACGGTAAATCCAACGGCAGTTGTTAACCAGCCGGCCAACCAGTTGTTGTGCAACGGAGCTGCTACATCAGCCGTGGTGTTCAGTGGTTTACCTCCGGGCTCAACCTATAGCTGGACGAACAGCAACACAGCTATCGGACTGGCAGCATCAGGTACCGGTAATATAGGAAGCTTTACAGCCACCAATAATACCACAGCACCGATCACGGCCACCATTACGGTAACGCCAACGTCAACAGGTTGTGGCGGAACAGCGGTAAGCTTTACGATCACGGTAAACCCAACCCCTGCAGTAAATGCGATAGCCAACCAGGTACTCTGTGCCGGCGCAACCACAGCCGCAGTAACGATCAGTGGACCGGTAGCCAATACCGTGTATACCTGGACGAATAACAATACCACGATTGGTCTTGGAGCCAGTGGTACGGGTAATATACCAGGCTTTGTAACGGTTAACCCAACCCTTAACCCGGTAACGGCCACGATAACGGTAACACCAACGTATACCAATGGCGGAATCAGCTGTACGGGTAACCCGGTAAGCTTTACGATAACGGTGAATCCATTGCCAAACATTGTGTTCCCCCGTATGCCGCCAAGGGTATGTTTAACCGATACGATTGTAACGTTGGTAGCAACTCCTGCGGGCGGCACCTGGAGCGGACCTGGTATTGTGGGTAACACCTTTAATGCCGCACTGGCCGGATTGGGTGTAGCACGGGTAACTTATACGGTAACCAATGGTTTTGGTTGCAGCACGAGCCGCTTTGAGAATGTGGTTGTACACGATTGCAAGGAGCGTCACAATGTGTTCCAGGAAGCGATCCGTATCTGGCCTAATCCAAACCAGGGCAGGTTCAGCATCCAGTTCAACAGTGATAAGTATAAGGAGTTTAAGGTTAAGGTGGTAAATGCAAGAGGCCAGGAAATGGGTTACTATGAATTTAAGAACCTTGTTTACGGCCAGATCATACCATTTGACCTGAGCAGATTGGCCGGTGGCACCTACTACCTGTATGTGTACAATACACAGGAAAGTGGCGTGTTCCCGATTGTGATTGCTCGGTAGAAGTGAGGAGTTGAAAACGTTGAAAAATTAATGAGTTAATAAGCAAGTCCCCCGGTTGATACCGGGGGACTTTTTTTATTTTATGAAAGGAGAGGAGCGTAATTTATTTTGCAACGCTTTTACAAACAGGTGCTGCCGGGGCAATAAAGAATGAGGAATTAAATTGAAATCTATCAGGATTTATTTTTCTTATAAAACTCCTGTATAGCTGAATGATAAACAGATTTTCCTTTCTTCAGGTTTTTTGCATACGCTGCTTTTTTCACCGGGTTGCGTGATATGCTTTGTGCATAGGCAACAGCATCAGCAAATTTTTGCTGTGCAATTTTCTGCAGCATAGATTTTTTTACCTTGCTCATATCTGGCATGGCACTTATCACCGTTCCATAACTGTATTGTTTGATCACAAGCTGGTCGCCAATTTTTCCGCTTACGCCCTGTAAAAGCGGGTTCTTATTTGTTCTTGCCATATTCCATAGTTAGTTTATAGATATATCCCGGCACACAGTATCATACATCACAGATACGCCGTAGAGACTTCATACATAAGCCGGAGTCAACATAATATTGATACGTTCATCCTACGTTCATCTTACGTTTAACCTACAATTAAGTTACGATCTTTTTTCAAAGAAAAGACAACCGCCGTACCATTTCCTCTCCCCTACCCTGCCCGTAAATTAAAACACCCTACCGCTTCAAGCGGTACGGTGTTTTAATTTCGTTTTGTTAAGAGCAGAGATCTATTTTAAAACTTCGGCCAGTTTATTTTGCAGAGCATTCCCTCTTAAATCGGTTGCAATAATTTTTCCCTGTGGGTCTATCAAAACATTATAAGGAATACCATCGAAACCATACAAGGGAACAGCAGCACTGCTCCAGTATTGTAAATCACTGATCTGCTGCCAGTTTAATTTATCTTCTTTGATAGCATCTATCCAGGCCTGTTTATTTTTATCGAGCGATACACCCAGTACCGTAAAATTTTTATCTTTAAACTGGTTGTAAGCAACAACAACATTTGGGTTTTCATCACGGCAGGGTGCACACCAGCTTGCCCAAAAATCAATCAATACATATTTACCACGCAACTGGCTTAACGAAAAAGGTTTGTCGTTAACATCATTCATAGTTAATTCAGGAGCCATATCGCCAACGGCAGGCTTTGCAGCCTGCGGGGTTTGTGTTTGAGGTTGTTTTTGAAGGGCTGCCTGCGATTTTACATATTCCAGGGCTCCTGCAATACCCTTATGCCCAGGAAAACGCTTGGTCAGTTTGGCTAAAGGAGCTTCAAATTCACTGATATCAACCGGTGCCATGGTAGCTGCAAATAAAGAAACAACCGGG
Organism: uncultured Chitinophagaceae bacterium; assembly: GCA_963715585.1. GTDB lineage: Bacteria > Bacteroidota > Bacteroidia > Chitinophagales > Chitinophagaceae > Ferruginibacter. The sequence continues at coordinate 4,582,997 of OY970254.1, forward strand.
CTTTTTGCAGAATCTGCATATGCAAAACTGAATTTGGTAAAATTATCTTTTAACGAAGTAAATTCATTAAATGTGGCGATGAAAATGCTGTCATCTTCTTTTACGCTGGCTTTTGAAAATTCAGTAAGTAGCCTGTTTTTATTTGCAATAAGTAAACCCACACTATCTGCATGCTGAATAAGTTTTTTTAAAGCTGTGTTTGCCGGGCCGCTGAAGGTGCCATTCAAAGGTTGCTGGCTCACAGCCATACCGCTAAAATTTATTTTGCTCCCTTCATTTATGAAAATGGCGCCTCCACCGTCTTCCATACGTATGCGGTACAAACCTTCTTCGGGTGCAATGGCAGAAAGCGAAAATTTTCCGCCTTTTATTTCTGCAGTGTCAAGTACTTCGGGTTGTTTGGCACTAAAGTATAATTCTTCCAGGTAGATCTTTTGATCGGGAGTAGCTTTTATTTCACCGGTAACACTAAATGCACCTTTATCGGCTTTATCGTTACAGGAAAATAAAATGGCAGCGATAGCGGCTGCAGTAAGTAATTTTTTCATTATTGGATATTTAATTTTTTTTCTAAGATCTCATTTACCATTTGCATATCTGCCTTGCCTTTGCTGCGCTTTTTTACTTCACCGGCAAATAAACCGATCAGGCCTTTTTTGCCCGACTGGTATTGCTTCACTTTATCGGGCATGGCAGCAATCGCTTCATCAACCCATTGTTCAATAGAGCTGCTGTCACTTTCCTGTAATACATTCAGTTCTGTTGCAAGCTGCAATGGTTCTTTTTCAGGCTGCAATAATAAGGCCGGTAATACTTTGGATGAAGCAATACCAAAATTAAGTTTACCGCTTTCTACCAGGCTTATTAATGCCGCCAGTTTTTCAGCAGGCAAAGTAAAAGCATCGTAAGCAATATTGCTGTCGTTTAAATGACTTTTAACCGGGCCAAGCAACCAGTTGGCAACAGCTTTATAATTATCAGTATGTTTTATTACTGCTTCAAAATAAGCAGCCTGTGCTTTATCATCACAAAGCACAGCGGCATCGTAATCAGAAAGTTTAAACTCAGTTATGTACCGTTGCTTTAATGCTGCGGGCAATACAGGCAGTCCGTTCTTTATCTGCACCAGGTAATCATCTGTGATGTGAAAAGGAGAGAGGTCGGGCTCGGGAAAATAGCGGTAGTCATCAGCATCTTCTTTTGATCGTAAAGAAAAAGTGCTGTTATTATCTGCATCATAACTCCTTGTTTCCTGTATAATGGTTTGATTGTTTTCAACCAGGCCAATCAAACGTTCCACTTCCACATCAATGGCTCTTTTTACATTGCGTATGCTGTTTAGGTTTTTTACTTCAACCCTGGTGCCCAGTTTGGTATCGCCTTTCAGGCGGATAGAAATATTGGCATCGCAACGCATGCTGCCTTCTTCCATATTGCCATCGCAAATGCCCAGCCAGGTAACCAGTTTGCGCAATTCGGTGATGTAGGCAAATGCTTCATCGCTGCTGTGCATATCGGGTTCGCTTACAATTTCCAACAGTGGTACACCGGCACGGTTTAAATCAATGGCTGTGTAATTTTCATCTACATCGTGCAAACTTTTTCCGGCATCTTCTTCTATATGAATGCGGTTAAGGCGGATATTTCTTTCGGTATCTGCAACCCTTATCGGCACAAATCCATTTTTACAAATGGGCGTTGTGTGTTGCGATACCTGGTAACCTTTTGGCAGATCGGGATAAAAATAATTTTTTCGGGCAAAGTAATTGTGCTGCTCAATTTCGCAGTGCAATGCAAGCCCTAACTTGATGGCATACTCAATGGCTTTTATATTCATTTTAGGCAATGTGCCGGGGTGCGCCAATGTAATAGGACTGATATGTGTATTGGGATCGGTACTGAATGCAGCGCTATCGCCACAAAACAACTTACTTTGGGTAAGCAATTGGGTATGTACTTCCAGTCCGATTACTACCTGGTATTTTTCATTTTCTTTCACGGGGGCAAAGGTAAGGTGCAGTTGGCAGTTCACAATGAGCAGCGGGCTGTCAGCAGCTGGCAATTTGCAGTGGTAAATTTTTTCTTGATCCACTTTATAAAAAAAGCGTCCTGAAATTTTCAGGACGCCTGCTCATGCTTAATTCATGGCTTATAAATTAGCAGTCTTTAATTTTTTAGGAATTTTAATATCAAAACTCATGGCATTACCATTACGGGCGGCTTTAATATTGTAAGCAGATTTTTCCATGTTATCATGCAAAGCTTCACGTACTTCATCTGTATTGGAAACTTTTTTACCACCAATCTCTGTAACCACATCATCTTTTTTCAATCCTGCTTTTTCAGCTGGCGAATCTTTATCTACATCCAACACCTTCACACCATTTCCTTCTTCGGTATCCTGAATTTTTAAACCAAGTTTTTGCTGACGTGGATAGGTATCAAAATTAAAATCATAATTATTATTACCGCCCGGTGTCCATACCCTGGGTGTCATATCGCCTAACTCCATACCCGGTACACCTTGTATGCGTGGCATGCTGAATGATCTTGTCATACCATCGGGACCATTGAAAGAATAGGCCATTGTTTTAGACTCTTTACGTTCGCCCAAAGTGGCTTTTAACGAGCTTTCCTTACCATCACGCTTATAATAAACAGTTACTTCTTCTTTGGGTTTAAAAGAAGTTACCACATCAGATAACGATTCAGGATCTTCAACTTTCTTATCATTGATCTTTGTAATTACATCACCGTTTTTAAGTCCTGCTTTTTCTGCAGCGCTTTCTTTGGTTACATTGGTAATTTCGGCTCCTTTAGATTTTGCATCTTCATTACCACCATTATCAGCCTTGGTAGTAACACCTAAAAAAGCACTGGGCTTTCCATCTTCATCACCGTTCCAGGTAAATCCTTCAAAATCTCCTGGTGCCATTTTGAACCTGGTGCCACCTTTCCCATCTCTGATGATGATATTTCTTCTGTTAACGGTTATTTCATCATCTTTAAATTCGGATAAAGGCTTGCCGTTGATGGTAATAGCATCTCCTTTAATTTCTACAGTTATCCTGGTGTCTTTTTCACCTTTTTTGCGGATGATGATCTCCTGGGTTTCTTTTTTATCTTTTTCGCCCTTGGCTCCTTTATCGCCTTTATCATCCTGGGCGGTAAGGGTGGTTGTAAATGCTGCAAAGCAAATGGCAGCAGCGGTAAACACAATTTTTTTCATGACTTGATATTTTATGTACGAAATGTTTAGTAGGACAAAACTAAGGACTTTTCCTATATTACGAAATATTTCGCAGATTATTTTTTTGCTTTAACATTTTTTAAACACGAATCAGGCGAATTACACTAATTACACGAATTTGAAGGGTTTGATTTGGTGTAGGTTCTTACCGGGCAATCATCTACAATGCCTTCGCCAATAAAATCCATCCCTATTTTTTCCAGCACTTTTATTGAGGCAAGATTTTCTATATGGGCTCTGCCGGTAATGAGTTTTAAATTGAGCTGTGTAAAGCCATGCTCCAAACTATGCTGAGCAGCTTCGGTGGCAAAACCTTTGCCCCAGGCTTTTTGCATAAGCCGGTAACCCAGGTCAATCTCATCCAGCTCGGGCCGGTACTTTAAACCGCACCAGCCAATAAAATCCATATCGTTCTTTGTATGTATGGCCCAGCGGCCCAGGTTGTTTTTATATTGGGGTAAGATGATGTCCTGTAAAATTTTCTCTGCCTGCTCCACCGTTTTTAATGTTGGCTCATGCACATATTTTATAATCTCCGGATCGCTATTGAGCGATAAAATTAATGGCGCATCTGCTTCGGTAAATTGGCGAAGTATGAGGTTGGGTGTTTCAAAAATGATATGCATCAAAGTAGATTACAATAATGATTTTACCTTTTCAATCACTGCTCTCAAATTACTTACATCCTGCCCCCCGGCTGTTGCCAGATTTTTTTGTCCGCCGCCGCCGCCTTTTATTAATGGAGCCACATGCTCTTTAATTATTTTTCCGGCATCTAAATTTTTTGCTGCCACAACGGTATCGCTGATGCCAATGGCAACAAATGGTTTGCCATCAATATTGGCGCAAAGTACAGCCACATGGTCGTGCAGTTTATTTTTCAGGTCGAAACAAAGTTTCTTCAATGCATCGGCACTGCTTACCTCAATAATTTCTCCAACAAAAGTTACGTTGTTGATGATCTCATCTTTTTGCAGCAGCTCATTGCGGATGATAACCAGTTGCCTTGCTTCTAATGCTTCAATATGTTTTTTCAAAGAAGCATTTTCGCTTTGCAGATTTTCAATTGACTTGCTGATGTCTTTTGGGTTTTTTAATAGCTCACGGATAGCACTGATTTGCACAGATTGTTCAGCAACGAGTGCTTCAGCAGCAGTGCCGCAAACAGCTTCAATCCTTCTTACACCTGCTGCAACAGCACCTTCGCTTTTTATCTTAAACAAACCCAGCTCGCCGGTGCTGCCCACATGGGTACCGCCACATAATTCAATGGAATATTTTTCATCCATAATTACAACCCTTACCACATCACCATATTTTTCGCCAAACAAAGCCATGGCACCCAGCGCTACCGCTTCATCCTTATTCATTGATTTGATGACAACCGGAATATTTGCTCTTATCTTTTCATTCACCAGTTTTTCAACCGCAGCAATTTCTTCATCGGTAACTTTTGCAAAATGGCTAAAGTCGAAACGCAGATGCTCTTCATTTACCAGGCTGCCTTTTTGTGCCACATGCTTACCCAATACATTTCGTAAGGCTGCATGCATCAGGTGTGTAACGCTGTGGTGAAGGGTAATATCTTTTCTTCTTACGGCATCTACCCGGGCAATTACTTCGCCACTTAAATCACCAGGTATTGATTCTGCAAAATGAATGATGAGGTCGTTCTCCTTTTTAGTGTCTACAATTTTTACTTTTGAATTTTGAATTTTGAATTCACCAGAGTCTCCAACCTGTCCGCCACTCTCTGCATAAAAAGGAGTTTGATCTAAAATGATCTGGTACAGTTCTTTTCCCTTACCAGTTACTTTTCGATACTTGACAACTTTTGCTTTTGTTTCTAAACTATCATACCCAACAAATTTTGAAGAAGCAATATCATTTACTGTAACCCAGTCTTCTGTATCCAAAACAGCAGCAGAACGGCTGCGGTCTTTTTGTTTTTGCATTTCTTTTTCATAGCCAAATTCATCGACATCAAATCCTCTTTCTGCTGCAATTAGCTTTGTAAGGTCTATTGGAAATCCAAAAGTATCTTGTAATTCAAAAGCAGTTTCTCCATTAATAATTAATTTGTCCTTAATCTCATCCCAATTTGTTTCGGGATATTTTTCTCCTGGTTTGACTTCTTCAAACCCAATGTGTTTAGAAGTTAAACTGTCACAGTATAATTGAATCTGAGCTAGACCTTTTCCTAATGTTCTTAAAAATGCATCTTCTTCTTCCTTAACAACTTTACTTACAAAATCCAACTGCTGCGTCAACTCCGGAAAAACATTTTCAAACTGCTTTGCAATAACCGGCAACAGTTGGTGCAACAGTGGTTGCTTATAATCTAAATAAGAATAATAGTAACGAACCGCCCTGCGTAATATGCGACGTATAACATAGCCTGCACCTGTATTGGATGGTAGTTGTCCATCTGCAATGGTAAAACTGATGGCACGTATATGATCGGCAATTACCCTGAAAGCAACGGCTTCTTTACTATCGCTGTAATCGTATTTCCTGCTGGTAATTTTTTCTATGGCTTCAATCGTGCCGGTAAAAACATCCGTATCGTAATTAGATGTTTTTTGCTGAATTACTCTTACCAGTCTTTCAAACCCCATCCCGGTATCCACATGTCTGGCTGGTAATTCTTCCAGGCTACCATCTTTTTTGCGGTTAAATTGTATGAACACATTATTCCAAATTTCAATCACCTGCGGATGATCATTATTCACCAGTGTACTTCCATCCACTGCTTTTCTTTCTTCATCAGTTCTGCAATCCACATGTATTTCGGTGCAGGGGCCGCAGGGGCCGGTATCGCCCATCTCCCAAAAATTATCTTTTTTATTGCCCAGTAAAATCCTGTCTTCTGCAATTACTTTTTTCCATTCGTTATAAGCTTCCTCGTCTTTTGGTAAACCTTCTTTATCATCGCCTTCAAAAATGGTAACGTATAATCTGTCCTTATCTAATTTATAAACATCGGTCAGCAGTTCCCAGCTCCAGGCAATGGCTTCTTTTTTAAAATAATCGCCAAAGCTCCAGTTGCCCAGCATTTCAAACATGGTATGATGGTAAGTATCTACACCCACTTCTTCCAGGTCGTTGTGCTTGCCGCTAACACGCAAACATTTTTGTGTATCGGCCACCCGTTTATTGGGTGCCTGTTTATTGCCCAGGAAATAATCTTTAAACTGGTTCATACCAGCATTGGTAAATAACAGGGTAGGATCGTTTTTTACAACGATGGGAGCAGAAGGAACAATCGCATGTTCTTTCGATTTAAAAAAGTCAAGATATTGTTGCCGTATCGCAGCACTCGTCATCATATGCCAATTGTTTAAATGGGTTGATTTTTGTTGTTTATGGGGCTATATTTGTAAACTTTTGTTTAACGGGTGCAAAGGTATGAAAAAGCAACCTCACCCCAACCTCCCGATGATATCGGGGGAACTGGAAGTTTAGCATGAAAAAAATCAAATACTACTATAATACGCACACACTGCGTTACGAGAAGCTGGTTACGCCGCTTCGGGTAAAGCTGTTGCGGGTATTTGGTTTTATTTCGGCGGCATTGGTTAGTTCGGTACTCATTATCTGGGTGTATACCAGTTTTTTTCCAAGGGCAATTGATAAAGAAACCGCACTTAAGTACGAAGCTATTAAGGACAATTACGCTACGCTGGCAGCAAAAACCAAAACCCTGCAGCAGCAAATGGCCGAGCTTGAGAAAAGGGATAACGATGTTTACCGCTCCATTTTTGAAGCCAACCCTTTAAGCGACAGCGCCAGAACCAAGGCTGTTGAAAAGAGCAAGGAAATTGCAAAGGTTAATTTGTTGAATGAGGATGAATTGGGATCAGAGATTGCAAAAACACTGAATAATATTACAGCCCGGGTTGCATACCAGTTTCAAAGCTATGATGCCATTGAAAAGCTGATCAATAACCAGGAAAATAAACTGGCGAGCATACCGGCCATACAACCGGTAAGCAATAAACAGCTTACCCGAATTGCCAGTGGCTTTGGTATGAGAATTGACCCTGTTTACGGAACACCGAAAATGCATAAAGGGCTTGATTTTACAGCTCCGCAGGGAACACCGATCTATGCAACAGGTGATGGGGTAGCAGAAGTGCCGGGTTATTCTGAAAGTGGGTTTGGTAACCACGTTATCATAAACCATGGTTATGGCTACCAGACATTATACGGCCACATGGTGAGGGTTAAAGCAACAAATGGGCAGCATATAAAAAGAGGGGAGATCATTGGTTGGGTTGGTAGCACCGGAAAAAGCACTGGCCCTCACTGCCATTACGAAGTGCATATTAATGGCGAGCCCGTTGATCCGGTTTATTTTTTCTATAATGACCTGAATGCTGAACAGTATGACCGGCTGCTTAAAATAGCTGCCACGGGAAGTGCAAAAAGTTTTGACTAATTTTAATTATGGCTTTACAACAAATATCTTTTGCCTTTGATGAGGAACCGGTTATTCCAAAACCGGAACCCAAAGCTGTTGTAATAGAGAAACCCAAACCAGATAAAATAAAAGCCAAAGGCGATAATAAAAAACTTACCCGTGGAAGAGTGAGTTTAAAAGAAAAAGAATCGGGGGCCGACTTGATAGAAATACCCGAAGACGCCGTATTGTTTGAAAAGAAATATTATGCCATTGGCATTGTAGCCAATATGTTTAAAGTAAACCAGTCGCTTATAAGATTCTGGGAAAACGAGTTTGATATTTTAAAGCCACGCAAAAACGGCAAAGGCGACCGCCTCTTTCGTCCTGAGGATATAAAGAACCTGAAACTGATTTATCATTTACTGCGTGAAAGAAAATATACCATGGAAGGCGCTAAAGATTTTTTAAAGCAGAATAAAAGAGTGGACGAAAAATTTGCTTTGATAGAGTCTTTAAAGAAACTAAAAGGGTTTTTGAATGAGTTGAAGGCGGATTTATAGCTGAAGTTAGTGTGGTGTCAGCCTGAGCTTGTCGAAGGTGGGTTCATCATCACATACCGGCTTCAGCAAGCCCAGCCTGACAGCTTTTCTCTTTACAACATAACCACCCATTAACATAATAATTTAGTGCAGTTGTATTTTTGATACGATATTTATTCCGGATTATTATTTCTCTAATTTAGTTAAGTATGAAAAAATATTTGTTGACCTTTTTGTTTTTAATGATTGCAACAGCGGGCTTATTTGCACAGGCACAATATGAAGCAAGTAAGGATCTTCCCAAACATCCTGATGTAAAAATAGTAAGAGGGTTAATTAATAAATACCAGATTCAGAATGATACTGCATTTAAATGGTTTGGCCCCAACCAGGGAGGGTACAAACCAGATACTGCAACTTTAAATGCATTTGAAAGGGCAAAAGGTAAATACCAGTTTGTTGTTTTTGGCGGTACCTGGTGTGAGGATACACAATTCATCTTACCTAAATTTTATAAACTGCAGGAACAAAGCGGATTTCCGGATGAAGGGATAACCCTGTTTGGCGTAAACCGTGCAAAAACATCGCTGGGTAGTATTGCCCAGGCATTCAACATTATTAATGTGCCTACTTTTATTGTAATGAAGGATGGTAAAGAAATTGGCCGTGTGGTAGAGTATGGTAAAACCGGTAAGTGGGATAAGGAAATTGCTGCGTTATTAAATCAATAACCGGCGCTTATCTTATCTGGTAAATATCTACTCCATTTTCATTCAGCAAATACACCAGCCCATTCATGGCTTTTATCGAAATGTATTTTCCAAAGAAAGCAGGCAGCTTATATTCTTTCAGCTGCAGCGATTTTAACTGGTAACTGTACAGTTTGGTTTCTTCAAAACCATAAACAGTGGTACCGTTCACTTCCACATTGGTCCAGTTTAAAAAGGCAAGCCTGTTTTTAAACCCGCCATAATAATCAAAAATGTAAAAACCTTTGGCAGGATCGTAGAGGTATACAAAATTATCCCGGTCAATTATTTTTACCGGCGCCGGTACGGTATCAAACAACATTCTCCAGTCGGTAGATGATTGTAAAAGCTTTCCTTCCTCATCTATTTTTTTCAACTTGTAATCTTCTTCATCAAAAAGCCACATGTAGTTATCGTAAGAGAGTGTAACATTATTTACGTAGAAAATATTTTGTTTGCGCAGGTTGATCGTATTGCGAACGGTGAGTAGCCTGTCCAGCGTAACAACGGTTGAATAATTTTTATAGTAGAGTAATGATTTTAAAGGATTGGTTACATCTACATAATCGGGGTTGCCATATTTTTTTACATCATTAAATACTGCAACAGAATCTCCGTTTGCATTTAATTTTTTAAGCTGGTTGTTTTTTGTGATGAGGTAAATATTATCCAGGTTATCTACATTTAAATAAGTAAAACTTCCTTTGATGGTTTTAATGAATTGAAATGCAGAATCGCTTTGTGGCTTCGCCACAAGGGGTATTGCCACAGAAGCACAGAAACACAGAAAAGAGAATATGGTTTTTAGTTTCTTCATGTTTAGTATAAATTCGATCTACTCCTTGCCCCCCTTTAGGGGATAGGGGTGTAGTACTTCAATTCCGTATTTTCTCCATCAAATACAGCGTAGCTGAAATATTTTATCCAGTCTCCTAAATTAATGTACCTGCTTTTTTCATTTAATGTAAAATCGATGGGCAGGTGGCGATGGCCAAAGATCAGGTAATCGTAAAATTCTTTTTGCAAAACTTCTTTGCAATACATGATGAGCCATTCTTTGTCTTCGCCCAAAAATATTTCATTGGTTTGCCCGGTTTGTGCCCTGCTTTTTCTGCTGAAGTAATTTGCAATACCCATGCCAACATAAGGGGGCAATATTCCAAACAGCCAGTTACTGGCTTTATTACGAAATATTTTTTTGATGAATTTATAACCATGATCACCGGGCCCAAGCCCATCACCATGTCCCACCAGGAATTTTTTACCGTTGAACTCAAAAGCTTGGGGTTCAAAATAAACAGGGATGTTCAGCTCTTTCTGAAAATAATCTTTCATCCACATATCGTGGTTGCCAACAAAAAAGTGAACAGGAATTCCTGCATCTGTTAATTCGGCCAGTTTGCCTAAGATACGTACATAACCTCTGGGCACTACCTTTTTGTATTCGTACCAAAAATCAAAAAGATCGCCTACAATAAATATCTGTGCGGCATCTTCTTTTATCTCATTCAAAAACTGAATTATTTTTTTTTCCCTGATAAGGCTTTCGGCAGCATTGGGTGCTCCCAGATGAAAATCGGAAAGGAAGTAGATTTTTTTATGTGTAGGAATATTTGTCAACTATAAAAACTGAAATTAGGATATCTCTCACGTTAAAATGAAAAAACAATTTAAATGTCGAAAGTTCTGATTTACAGTTTTACAAATTTATAGTATTCTGCATAACCAAACCTGCTGCTTAACACACATATATAGATTCCGGGTGGTAAACTTTCCATGTTAATAACAACTCTTGTTAAACCCGTGAGGTCTGGTACTGTAATGACTTTAGCGCCAGACATGGTGACAACATGAACGCTTTCCCAGCTATCCCTGTACTTTAAACCATCAACCACTAAATAATTAGTAACAGGGTTTGGATAAAAAGTAGGCCCTGCAAAAAATGGTGTAACAGTAAATGTTAAAACATTACTTGATACCGCATTATTTGTTAAACAAGGATTATTAGCAGTAAATATGCATTTTAATTTATTGCCTGTTGAAGTTGGGCTATAATTAACAGAGGATGATGTAGCTCCACTTATATTTTGCCAGGTATGTGTGCTGGTACTGTCCTGCCATTGATAGGCCCCTGCATTACCGCCATTAGTAACCACTGAAGAAATAACTGTTGAAGTGCCAATTGTAACAGTTGTAACTCCGCTTATAGAAATATTTGGAGCTGTAACAGTATTAACGGTCATATTAATATTGTTGCTGTTAACAGTTACAGGATTTGCACAGGTAGCATTACTTGTTAATGAAACAGAAATAATATCTCCGCTTAACAGCGTATTGCTGCTGTATGTATTACTGTTTGTACCGGTATTGATACCGTTCTTTTTCCATTGATAAAAAGGAGTAGTACCACCATTGACTGGCGTAGCAGTAAAGGTTACATTGGCGCCGGGACAAATAGTTGCAACAGGGGTAGTGATATTTACAGAAGGGGTAACAGAACTTACATTTATAACAATACTATTACTTACAGCCGCTGTTGGAGAAGCACAGGATAAACTACTTGTTAAAACCACCGTTACAATACTGCCATTAGTTAAAGTATTTGTGCTAAATGTGCTGCTGTTTGTACCAACATTTACGCCATTAACTTTCCATTGATAGACCGGCGCAGGGCCTCCATTTACAGGTATTGCAGTAAATATAACATTAGTGCCCAAACAAATATTTGTATTGCTTGTGTTAATATTAACAGATGGTGCAACCGATGTATTGCTTACACTTATTGTGATTGTATTGCTTGATACTATTGCAGGTAACGCACAGGATGCATTGCTGGTAAGTATACATTTTACCTGGTCATTATTATTTAATACCGATGAAGTAAATGTATTGGAATTTGTACCAACATTTAAACCATTTACCTGCCATTGATATATTGGTGCATTGCCTCCGTTTACAGGGGCTGCTGTAAATGTTACAGAGTTGCCTGCACAGATTGTAGTTGTTGGTGTAGTTATACTAACTGCCGGGGTAACTGAACCTGAAGTTATGGACATGGTGATTGAATTACTCTGTACACCGCAGGTAGGCGTAAACCATTGTATGCAATACACATAGTTACCATTGTTTAATGCTGTAGTTGTAAAAGTGTTTAATATTTCCCCGGGAACAGTAACGCCATTTATCCTCCATGAATAAATGGAAGATGCATTGCTGTTATTTGAAGTGGCCGTAAAAGTTACCGGAATACCGCTACAGGATGTAGTGGTGGGTGTAGCAATTGACAACGTATTGAGAGGAGGAACGCCGGTTACTGTAATTATATTACTTGTGTAATAAGTAGTATTAGAGCATGAATCAGCTTCATTATAAACACAGGTTATCTGGTCGCCATTCTGAAAATTACTACCGCTGTAAGTTGTGCCAAAAGTGAATGTATTGTTACCATTCCGATACCATTGTGGTGTGCCAAAGAAAATTCCGTTTCCGTTTACAATGGTGGCGGTAAATATAATATTTGTACCATGGCAATCTCTTATCATTACAGAATCTATATGTATTGTTGGTACAATAACAGGTTTCATTTTTATACGGAAAGTACTGGAGTATTTATTGTTGTTAACTAAGCAACGGAACTTATAACCATTCCAGGTTATAGGGATATTGGTGAAAGTTAAGATACTGGTTTGTGTACCTGAGAAATTGGCATTGTTATTTATATTGGTAAAAACATTGCTGGCAGTTTCCTGCTGCCACTGGTAAGTAGTGCCAACTACATCTGCAGGCAAAGTAGTACCATTGTTTTCACAGATATTAAAATCTACAGGCGCACCTACATTATTTCTATAAATAGAAATAGAATGATCATTTGAACAGCTTGTAATAATATCTGCTTTGCCGTCAAGATTAAAGTCGGCAGACCTGGTATAATAGGCCTGACTTGAAATTATTCTAACTGCACTATCAGTGATCATATTCCCCGGAACTGAATTATTGTCAAATAATGTAAAATGGTTGAAACTCCAGCTACCTGATAGTATATCTGGTTTTATATCGCCATTTAAATTTGATACACTGCCACCCTGACTAAAATGACCCGGTCCTTCAATGGTTGTATTAATTACAGGTGCAAATGCTATGATACCCGGTGTGCTGATGTTTCTGTAAAGGCAATAATAGTTTTGATTCTGAATAATTACATCCAGTTTACCATCATTGTCGTAATCAGCTAAATTAACAGTACCCAGTTGCTGAGGATAACCCGGAACAGAAAAATCTACCCGGGGAGCAAAAGAAATTATTCCGCTTGTGCTGGTATTTCGAATGCATGAAAAATTAGATAACACAAAACTACTTGTACTATATGTATATCCAATGATATCTTTTTTGCCATCACCATCAATATCTCCAACAGCAACAGATACTATTGACTCTGGTAATTGAAATAATCTGGACTCGCCAAATGAAAAGTTACCCGGAATGCTTGTATTTCTGGTAACAGCAATATGAAAAGTTGTAACACTGGCCTGGCTGCTATAAGCAGCTACTATATCTGTTTTTCCATCATTATCAATATCAGATAAATTAAAACTGGTTGCTCCTAAAATTTGCGGGAAGTAAGCATCAGTGGGGAAAGAGATTACTCCTGGCGTACTTGCATTTCTTAAAATATTTACGGCCGTAACAGAAGTATTTGGAATTTTCATTGGTCCTATAATATCAAATTTCCCATCATTGTCAATATCGCAAATGCCAATGGGATTTCCTGATGCGGCAGTAGATAAGAATCTTACATTTAACCTGGGTTCAAAAGAAAAGTTATTGCCTGTAGTTGTATTCCTGTATATAACGAGGGAATCTGAAGTGCCGGAAAGAGAGGTTATCAAATCAGGCTTTCCATCACCATCTATATCATTTCCATAAACATCATATGGAATTTCATAACCTACAAGAGGGTAGAAATAATCGAAACGTAATTTTTCTTCAAAAGAATGACTTGTAAAATTGCTACTATCGGCAAAAGTAACGGCAAAGGGTTTGAACGACCTTGCTGTTAAACTTGTAGTAGTATTTAAAACAGCCAAAGGTGAAAAACTTGCACCTACCGGCACGGTACAAACAATTTGTGTGGCCGATGCAGATGAAATATTGGCTTTAACATCACCAAAAAAAACTGAATTATTTGCAACCGTAGCTCCAAAATTATTTCCGGATATTGTTACAACTGTACCAACAGGACCGGAAGAAGGGCTTATAGCGGTAATGGTTGGCGACGGGCCTGAAGCAGCAAAATAGGTAAAACCCGGCCTGGCTGAATTTCCATGAAAATCTGTTACAGAAACAGAACCGGTTGCGCCATTGGCAACAATAGCATTAATAGTTACACTGTTTACTATTGTAAATGAAGTAGCAGGAACACCTCCAAAACTTACAGCAGTAACTGCCCCTAAATTAGTACCGGTTAATGTTATAAGAGTTCCTGCACTTCCTGTAACAGGGTAAAAAGAAGATAATACAGCAAAATTCGGCGGATCGAAAATTTGAATTTTAGTAAGTGTATCTGATAATGAGCCGGATGTAACGATAAGTTTTATTGTATCCTGTGCATTTTGCCAGTCATGGGTATAGGTAGTGTTATAATTGTTACTTACCAATGTGTTATTTACAAACCACTTATAGGTATAACCCCGTCGTGAAAAGTTTATAAGGTTTACTAAATTGGTGGTATTAACTCCGGCACTATCTACCAGAAAATAAGCTCTGGGAAGTGGCGTTCCACCGGCATTTGTACTTATTTCCAAAAACCCATGTCCACCGCCTGCCCACAATTGCGTTGCAGAAAAAAGCTGCAGGTCATTATGATTATGGCCCAGATAAGTATAATTATTATCCCTGGGAAGAGGCTCCCAGGCCCGGCCAGAGTCTGTTGTTTTGGTAATTTCAAATAAACCCTTTAGTGCATAACCGGTACTGTCGTTAATGAATTTTATTTTGCCGGCATAAAATGAGCTGACATTTGAATTGTTTTTTTGAGTCCAGCTTGCTCCTGTATTGGAGGTATAATATAAATTCTGATCAAGGTTAAGCCAACCTTTACTTGTACTAACAAAAGAAACATTTTTTATAAACCCGCCCGGCGTATTAACTGTTAGCCAACTGGTGCCGGTATTGTTAGTTTTAAGAATAATGTTGTTATTAAAAGTACGTCCGTTGGGGTATAGAATATCGCCTGTGTAATAATCACTTATTACAAAAACATTATTATCGTCAATTGCATCAAGCCGGTCAAAACAAGTGTTAGCCCTTGTTAATACCGTAGCCCAGTTCAATCCCTGGTTGGTAGTTTTTAATATTCTGTCTCCATCAATAGCATAACCAATGCTTCCGTTTTGAGGAAAGATCATATCTGTAATACCCGTGGTTAGTTCTAAAGAATTGAATTGGGAATGATAGATCAATGTATAACTTGTTCCTCCATTGGTTGAATACAAAATGGCCGGTATTAACCCGTAATCACCATAAGCGATGACAGTATTCTGGTTGAAAGCTTTTACTCCTTTTATGCCAAAGCCAAAAGTAAGATTGACACTGTAACCGTTAAAGTTTACATTACCATTTGTAATAAATTTTTTTGTAAAAGTTCTTCCACTATCTGTTGTATACCCTATCCAGTCTCTGAATGCGACATAACCTTCTGAAGGACTGTAAAAGCTTAATTTATATATTTCATTATCAGCAACATTATCAACATATAGCTGCCGCATTTGTGCAGAGGTATTATTACTGAATAGCAGCATTAAACCCAGGGTAAGGCAAAAAAGAAATCCTTTTTTGGGTACAATTGAACTCATAAACAGGGTTTAATAGATTAAACATGTAAGATTATAAAAAATTGATCGGCTCACCGGCAGTACAATCAAGGCTAATAAAGCTACATCAAAGTAGGTCAAAAATACATGTTAACAGAGTAAAAGTGTAGTATTTAACAAAAGAGGGCAATAATTTAATGTTAGCTAATATAATAGCAATCAGGGTTTATTTTTTTGCTGCAGGTATTGCATCAGATCGCCTGATTCAATCACGGGGTTACCTGCAAGGTCTTTGTTGTACCAGTATATCCAGGCGTTATGCGCCTCGCCATCTTTATAAGCAATTACTTCTTCACGCTTGTATAAAGGTATTTCGCCTTCTTCAGTATTCAGGCCTTCATAATCATCCAGCTGGCCAATGGCCCACGAAAATTCAAGCGGATTATTGATACAATACAACTCGCCTGAAATGAATTTTTCATCTGTTGTTGCTGCTGCCGCAGGATATTCGCCCAGATCATACAGCTTTCCTTTTACCACCGCTTCGCCCAGTAAATGAAAATATTTGGTGAGATACTCATACACAGGATTGCGGAAACCACTGCGGAGAGAACCGTACACAAAAAGTTTATAATTCTCGTTGTTCATGATACAATAAAGATACTTGTAAAATTGCAATTATGCTTCTACCAGAAAGCAATAAACTTCTTTTGGGCCGTGTACACCGGTTACCAGGGTTTTTTCAATATCAGCCGTGCGGCTGGGGCCTGTTGCAAAAGTGATGAGTGAGGGAATATTGCCAGTGTATTTTTCTTTTAAACTTTGCAATGCATCTTTTACATCGTACACCAATTGGTTGGTATAGGCAATGCAGATATGTATGGGTGCATATACACTTACCGTACGGCCGCTTTGCTGTGCAGCGCTCATCACAATGGTGCCGGTACGGGCAACTAAAAATTCGCAACCGGTAATAGATGCATCGCAACTTTCCAGGTTAATTGTATTGCTGAATTTCTCGTTCCATTTATCAGTATTGCAATAAATTTTAGCCCATTGCTTATCAGCGATCAGCTGTTCCAGCTGTTGCAACATGTCTGCCTCATCTATGCAAAAGGCAAACTTACCCTGCATATTGATGAATTCCTGCGCAAAAACTACATCTAAACTATCTGTTGCAGGATGAAAAACCGAATTGGTTCCTTCGCTTTGAGGAAAAGGCAAAGGCACCGGATTACTCAGTGCCTGCCTGATTCTTTTTAAAATATTTTCTTTTGCCGGAGATACAGCCATGGTTCGTTTATATTGCCGGAGGTGTTTTTAATTCTTCGGGCATAAAGCTTGAAGGTTCCTCATTAATATTTTCTTTTGCATCATCAACAACATCTAAAGCTTTCTTTTCTTCATAAGGCCTTTTGCCAATCAATGCTTCCACATCGCTTTTAAACAACACTTCTTTCTTTAATAATTCTTTTGCAAGTTTTTCTACATCACCTTTCTTATCTATCAACAATTTTTTGGTGATCTGGTATGCATTGTCAATCAGCTTACGCACTTCCTCATCAATCATTTTACCGGTCTCTTCACTAAACGGTTTGGTAAACACATTTTCCTGGTTAGGATCGTAATAACTGATATTACCCACTTTATCATTCATACCATACACGGTAATCATGCTGTAAGCAATTTTGGTAATCTGTTGCAGATCGTTACTTGCACCAGTGCTTATTTTTCCGAAGAAAATATCTTCACTGGCACGTCCGCCCAATGTCATGCATATCTGGTCCATCAACTGATCGGTATTGTACAAATACTGCTCTTTAGGTGTGTACTGGGCATAACCCAAAGCTGCTGTACCTCTTGGTACTACCGTAACTTTTAATAAAGGATATGCATGCTCCAGGTACCAGCCGCAAATTGCGTGGCCGGCTTCGTGGTATGCAATAATTTCTTTTTCTTCCGGTGAGATAATTTTGTTTCTTTTCTCAAGACCGCCAATTACCCTGTCAATGGCGTCCTGAAAATCGCTCATATCAACAGCAGTTTTTCCTTTACGTGCAGCAATCAATGCAGCTTCGTTACAAACATTGGCAATATCTGCACCGGCAAAGCCTGGAGTTTGTTCGGCCAGCTTGTGTATATCCAGTGTTTCAGAAATTTTAATCGGGCCAAGATGCACTTTAAAAATAGCTTCTCTTCCCACCAGGTCAGGGCGGTCAATAGATATCTGCCTGTCGAAACGGCCCGGGCGCAACAACGCACTGTCCAGTACATCGGGCCTGTTAGTTGCGGCTAAAATAATAATACCCAGATCGGTTCCAAATCCATCCATCTCTACCAGCAATTGATTCAATGTGTTTTCACGCTCATCATTGCTCATCATCATATTTTTGCCACGGGCCCTTCCTATGGCATCAATCTCATCAATAAAAATAATACAAGGCGCTTTTTCTCTTGCCTGCTTAAACAGGTCACGCACACGGCTTGCACCAACGCCCACAAACATCTCCACAAAATCACTACCGCTCAGGCTAAAGAAAGGAACCTGTGCCTCGCCGGCAACAGCTTTAGCAAGTAAGGTTTTACCGGTGCCCGGAGGGCCAACCAGTAGTGCGCCTTTAGGAATTTTACCACCAAGTGCTGTATATTTTTTTGGGTTTTTTAAGAAGTCAACGATCTCCATCACTTCTACTTTGGCTTCATCCAAACCAGCCACATCACCAAAATTTATATTTACACGGGTGCCTTTTTCGAACAGCGTGGCTTTTGATTTTCCAATACTGAAAATACCGCCACCACCGCCACCACCGCCTGGTCCGCCTACTTTACGCATCATCATTACAAAAAGTAAAACAATGAGTAAAATGGGTAATAAGGAAGTGATGATTTGCCCGAAAATTTCACCTTCTTCATCCGGTGAATCGGGTACCTGTTGTTTTATAGATGGATTGTTTTTATAAAGATCTGCCATTTGTGTGGCAAATGTTTTATCATCAACAATACTGAAGAATAACTGGGGCTGATCTGCTTTTATGGCTACTGCAGCATCATAATTTTTATCCTCTGGTTTTACATTCAGCACCTGCTTATAAAAAGCCGCTTTGGCAATAAGGCTGTCTCTGTTAACAAAAACACGTACAATCTTTTTGTTACGGATGGTTTTCATTTTAACCACATCGCCCTGCATTACCATGGCGTAAAACTTTTGCTGGTCGGTTTCAATACCGGCACTGTTTACTGTACGAAAAAAATTCCAGGCAATGATGGTAAGGAAAATGATACCGTATATCCAATAGATATTGAACTTTGGTTTTTTCTTGTCATCTCCTTTTGAAGGTATATTATCAGGAATAAATTTCTTTTTGTTGTCTTGCTGATTCATATTTATTGGTGCTATTGTTTTAGGTACTCATAACAATAGACGTTTGTGTTTTGTTATTATTTTAAAAAAGGATTTTTATCCTACATGTTCCATTACCGGGGCATCGTGCCACATTTCTTCCAGCTGATAAAATTTCCTGGGTTCGGGCAGCATTACATGAACAACCACATTAACATAATCTATTAAAATCCATTGCTGTCCCTGGCGGCCTTCGTGCTTGTAGGCTGTTTCCAGGCATTTTTCCTTTACATCGGTTTCAATAAAATCGGCAATGGCCCTTAGCTGGGTTGTGTTGCTGCACTGACAAATTATAAAAAAATCGGCAACTGCTTCCGGAATTTTCCGCAGGTCAAGGCTTACAATGTGCTCGCCTTTTTTTTCCTGGATGGCATGAATGATTGTTTTGAAAATTTTGCTGTTTCGGGTTACCCGTACAATTGTATTTTTTTTACGGGTATTTAATGCGTTTAAATTATTCAATTCTGTTGTAATTTTTAATTTATATACCGGTACAGCAAATTAATGCCAATACCCGATTTGTTATTGTTTTTTATAAACCAGCTCGTAGCTTGCAAATATTGGCAAAAGTAACACTTCTTTGCCATTTGAATTACTATGAGCGAAGACGGCTTTTTTACCATTTTGGATACCGTGGACAGCACCAATAACTATGCCATGCAGCAGGCGCAGCATGGATTGGCAAAACACGGCAGGGCTTGGTTTGCAAACGAGCAAACAGCCGGTAAAGGGCAAAGAGGGAAAAGCTGGGCCACCGGGAAAGGAAAGAATATAGCCATGAGCCTTGTTTTAGAGCCCAGGCAGTTACAAATTACCAACCAGTTTCATTTAAGTGCACTGGTTGCACTTGCCTGTTTTGAGTTTTTAAAACAGCACGCAGGCGATGAAATTAAAATAAAATGGCCTAATGATTTGTTTTGGCGTGACAGAAAGGCAGGGGGCATTCTGATTGAAAATAAATTTCTGGGCAAAGCCTGGAAATGGGCTGTGGTTGGTATAGGTATCAACATAAACCAGCGGGTGTTTAATAAAGAGTTGAGTAATGCCGTTTCGCTGCAACAGATCACTGGTAAAAATTTTGAGGCGATTGCCCTGGCAAAAGAACTGCATAGTTTACTCATGAAAAAACTGACTGAAGTACTCGGCCCGGATGAGATACTGCAGCAGTACAATCAGCATCTGTATAAAATAAATGAACTGGTAACGCTTAGAAAAACCGGCGTAAAATTCGACACCTATATAAAAGAGGTATCGGCACAGGGCAGGTTGATAACCGTTGATGCCATTGAACGGGAATTTGATTTCGGAGAAGTGGAGTGGGTTTTATAATTCTTCGGCATTTCTTGCCTCTACTTCAAAACGGTTGTTGTAATAACCCTTTCTGATGCTTTCCCAAATGTATTTTATAACAAACCCAACATAGCCATGCTCTTTAAATTGTTTGATATGGCACAGCTCATGCTTCAGCCATCTTTCATCCAGTAAAAAATCTGTTTTTTTTGTATTATAGAGATGAATGGTTTTGCCCAAAACCATAGCCACGGCTTTAGTGCTTAATTTTATTGCGGCCAACCTTGCCAGCCAGGAATTTTCTTTAATTATGAATTCCGGTTTATTCAATTTCTGCCCATGCTTTTAAAATTTCTTCGGTGTGTTGTTTGCTTTTTGGCTTTAGGAATATTTTACGGATCATACCTTTCTCATCAATTAAAAAAGTGGTTCGATGCAGGCCAATATAGGTTCTGCCGTACATCTGTTTTTCTCCCCAAACACCATAACTATCAATAATTTTATGATCGGCATCTGCAATTAAAGTAAAAGGCAAATCATATTTAGCCTCAAATTTTTTATGCTTTTTTTCTTCATCGGGGCTAACTCCCAATACAACAAAACCATTCTTTTTTAATAGCCCAAAGTTATCACGCAGGTTACAGGCCTGTATGGTACAGGTGGGTGTATCATCTTCGGGATAAAAATATAGAACTACTTTTTTGCCTTTGTAATCTGCCAGCGAAACGGCTTTACCATTCTGGTCTTTACTTTTAAATGCTGGTGCTTTGCTGCCTTCTTTTAAGTGTGTCATGGTTGTATGTTAATTCGTTAATCCGTTTGATCTTTTGAGCTGTTAACACCAATTAACTAATTAACGGGTTAACAGATTAACGATTCTTTATCTCGTAAACTTATAAACTTTTTCCGCCACATTCCCCACCTGGTCTTCCGCTACAATTTTCAATTCATGTTCGCCTGCGGGGCACATTTCATCAAAATCGTAAATAAATCTGCTGCCTTTATCATTGCTGAAACGAAGCCAGTTGCCATCCAATGTTGCGGCGAATTTTTTTATTTCCTCAGTATTATCTTTAACAACAAAAACAATACGGCTTTGTTTACTGCAGTTCATACCATTTTTAAATCCAATGGGTGTAATAGCCGGAGGCACAGTATCTGCCATTAATTCAAAACTGCCAAACTCCCTGAAACTGGCCTTATACCAGCCCGGTTCTTTACCGTTCATAACAGCTTCGGCCTTTGCATAATCATGTTTACCGTTTGCAAAGCGATGCATGACCATTTTGCCGGGCAAAGCAGTTTGGGCTTTAATGCTGATTGGAAAATAACCCTGCACCGGAACGCTTGTATTGTGCAGCTGATAAACGGTATTACCCTGTTTAGGTATTGTTTCGCTGTATTGAAAACGTATGGAATCGTACAAACTTTTTTCAGGCAAATAAAAACTGATGTTGTCGTTTTCATAAATATTGATAAAGCCAGGATGAAATTCATTTGGCTGGCGTAACGAAGCCTGTGATGTCTTTGTTGTTTCAACATAATTGGTATCCCTGCGTAACGAAAACAAAACGGTAGCAACGTTGCCGTTCACATCTTTTACTTCTATTTTGATATTATGTATACTGTCGTCTGCCAGGTCAATAACGCCATCATCATTTGTACTCTTATAAATACTGTTGGTATAGCCGGGTAACGCAGAAAGGTGCTCTATAAAAGGGCCGCCCCTGCTTCTTATTTTATAATCAATATGGGCATTTAAGTAGCGGGTTTCATCATAACTGATATTGTCTATCTGAAAACCAGTTATAGGCTTGTCATCGTTGTATAAAATTGCTTCGTAAATACCATTTCGGTTGGAAGAGCCGGTAACCCGGTCGGTAGCCGAAATACCAAAACTCACTCTGTTGGTTTTAACTATAATTAAAGCTGGGCTTGTACCATAAATACCTTTTGCTTTTTTAACCGGAATTAGTTTAGGAGTCTGTTCATACGTACTCAGGTTTCTGTCGTACACTGCCAGGCGAACAATATCGGGCGCTACCGTATCAGCAATGCCAAAACCCAAGAGCAGCGGGTTTAACACTTTATCGGTTTTTGTATCTCTTATTTCAAAATGCAGGTGTGGCCCCTGTGAGCCACCAGTATTACCACTTAATGCAATGGTATCGCCTTTTTTAACGGGAAATAAATTTGCCGGTATATCCAGGTAAACAGCCCAGTTTTTTTGTGTATACTGCTGCTCCTTTACATATTTTTCAAGGCCGTCATAAAAATCATTCAGGTGGGCATATAATGTTGTTAAGCCGTTTGGATGATTGATATAAATAGCCCTGCCAAAACCCCAGGGTTCAATTTTTACCTTGGCAATATAACCATCGGCAGCTGCTAAAATCTTTTTGTTTTGCCCCTGATCGGTACGGCAATCGAGTCCCATATGATAATGATTGGGCCTTAATTCGCCAAAATTAGCAGCAAGACCCTTGGTTGCTACAACCGGGTATTCAAAAAAATCTACCGGGTAATTTTTAGCAGGAAAAAACTGTGCTGAACAATTGAAAACAAAAAACGATAATAAAAAAAATAAAATCCGCTTTTGTAAGTTTCTAGCCATTATATTTATAAAAAATAAATCCGTTATGTGTAATAATACATAAAATTACATCTAAACGAATAAACCTTCTCTTTTAAACCAAAACCGTGAACATGAAAAAGTTATTGCTTCTATTCTTTTTAAGTGTGACTATAATAGCTGCAAAATCACAAAATACAGATTGCAAGGTAATGCCTGACTCTTTAAAAGGAACCTACGAAGGTGGTTGTAAGAACGGAAAGGCTGAAGGCACAGGGAAAGCAACAGGAACTGATACTTATGATGGCGAATTTAAAAACGGACTGCCGGATGGGCTGGGTAAATACACCTGGAAAAATGGCAACTATTATTATGGCGGCTGGAAAAAAGGATTAAAAGAAGGTAAAGGGCAATTGCATGGATTTGAAGACGGAACAGAAAAGCTCATTACTGGTTACTGGAAAAAAGATAAGTACATAGGGCTGAATGAAAACCCTTACAAAATCCTTAGCACTACTACAGATATTGGCAGGGTTGAAGTGAGGAATATGAATAAAAAAGGCAGTTCAATCAGCGTTACAGTAAAAAGCCTTGCCGATAATGCAACTCCTTTTAGTGCAGGCAGCAGCACTGTTGCGGTAATGACCGATTTTCAAATCACCAGGGGGTCGTTTAACAGTAAATCAAATACTAAACTTCCAAACAGCGATGTTACCGTGTTCCGGGATATTATTTTTCCATTCGTTGCTACATTTAATTTTGGCAGCTCCATTTTGCAAATTGAAATTTTTGAGGAAGGAGAATGGGATATTAATGTACCTATACTCAAATAAAAAACAATTCTTAAGTATGCGTAATAAAAACCTGTATGTTTTCATACAGGTTTTTTATTTACATCATTTACAATTACTTTTGCACGCCACAACACTGGCAATAATACTATGCCCCAGGACAAATCCATTCAATCAGTTTTAATTATCGGCTCCGGCCCCATTGTTATAGGTCAGGCCTGCGAGTTTGACTACTCAGGTACACAAGCTGCCCGGTCACTAAGGGAAGAAGGGGTAAAAGTTATACTTATAAACAGCAACCCGGCTACCATTATGACCGACCCGATGATGGCTGACAGAGTTTACCTGCTGCCACTTACGGTTGAAAGTATTGAGCAAATACTGCAGGAAAATAAGATTGATGCTGTATTGCCAACCATGGGTGGACAAACAGCGCTGAATCTTTGTAAAGAAGTGGACGAACTGGGTATTTGGGAACAGTATAATGTAAAATTGATTGGCGTAGATATAAAAGCCATTGATAAAGCAGAAGACCGTGAAAAATTTCGCCAGTGGATGATTGAAATGGGTATACCGGTTTGCCCTGCAAAAATTGCCAACTCATTTTTAGAAGGAAAGGAATTTGCACAGCAGATAGGATTTCCGCTGGTACTGCGGCCTTCATTTACTTTAGGTGGCAGCGGTGGCAGCATAGTTTTTAGTAAAGATGAACTGGATGAAGCGTTAAACACGGGTTTAATTGCAAGCCCCATTCATGAAGTACTGGTAGAAAAAGCCGTGCTTGGCTGGAAAGAATTTGAACTTGAACTGTTGCGTGATAATGCAGATAATGTAGTGATCATTTGCGGGGTTGAGAATTTTGATCCCATGGGTGTACACACCGGCGACTCCATAACCGTAGCGCCTGTTATGACTTTAAGCGATACCGCTTACCAGCTCATGCGCAACACGGCCATAAGAATGATGCGGGAACTGGGCAATTTTGCCGGTGGCTGTAATGTGCAGTTTGCCCTTAACCCGCAAACCGAAGAAATTATTGTGGTGGAAATCAATCCACGTGTTAGCCGTTCATCGGCGCTGGCAAGCAAAGCCACCGGTTATCCCATTGCAAAAATTGCAGCAAAACTTGCCATTGGCTACAACCTGGATGAATTAAAAAATCAAATTACCCAATCTACATCGGCTTATTTTGAACCGGCACTTGATTATGTAATTGTAAAAATACCACGTTGGAATTTCGATAAATTTAAAGGAGCAAAAGATACACTTGGTTTCCAAATGAAAAGTGTGGGTGAGGTAATGGGTATTGGAAGAAGCTTTGCTGAAGCAGTGCAAAAAGCCTGTCAGAGTTTGGAGAATGAAGCCGTAGGTTTAGGTTATTACGGCAAAAGCTTGATGCATGCTGATGAATTGATCGAGTATATAAAGATTCCAAAATGGGATCGCATCTTCCGCATTAAAGATGCACTGATGGCCGGTGCCAGCATCAAACGCATTTGCGAAAGCACAAAAATTGACCGCTGGTTTATTTACCAGATTCAAAAAATATGCGATTGCGAAAAACAAATTGCACAATACGATTTAAAAACTTTGCCCGATGATGTTTTGAAAGAAGCAAAGTTTTTAGGCTTTAGTGATGAGCAGATCGTTCGCATTATGAAGGAAGAAGATGCCGAAATAATTTACGAGAGAAGAAAAGCCATGGGACTTACCCGTGTGTTTAAAATGGTAGATACCTGCAGCGCCGAGTTTGAAGCAAAGACGCCTTACTTCTATTCTACTTTTGAAAACAAACCGGTAAATGAAAGTAAACTGTTAAGTAACGAAAGTTTGGTTTCGGATAAAAAGAAAATCATTGTTTTAGGAAGTGGCCCCAACAGAATTGGCCAGGGTATTGAGTTTGATTATTGTTGTGTACATGGCTTGCTGGCAATAAAAGAAGCCGGTTACGAAGCAATCATGGTGAATTGTAATCCTGAAACTGTTTCAACTGATTTTGATATTGCCGATAAACTTTATTTTGAACCGGTGTTTTGGGAACATCTTTGGGAAATTATTGAACACGAAAAACCTTATGGTGTAATTGTGCAGCTGGGCGGACAAACAGCCCTCAAACTTGCCAAACGTTTACATGAAAAAGGAATTAAAATAATCGGTTCCTCTTTCGACAGTATGGATATTGCCGAAGACCGTGGCCGTTTTAGTGATATGCTGAAAAGCCTGGAAATTCCTTATCCAAATTACGGTACAGCTTATAATACCGATGAAGCTATTGAAGTGGCAAACCAGGTTGGTTACCCGGTGCTGATCAGGCCAAGTTATGTTTTGGGCGGACAAAGAATGCGCATTGTTATTAATGATGAAGACCTTGAAAAAGGTGTACTTAGTTTGATAAAACATTTACCCGGCAATAAAATTTTAATTGATCATTTCTTAGACCGTTGCCAGGAAGCAGAGATAGATGCCATTTTTGATGGCGAAAATTTTCATGTAATGGGTGTGATGGAACATATTGAACCCGCAGGCATTCACAGCGGCGATAGTAATGCTGTTTTACCACAATTTAATCTATCTCCATTGATTGTGCATACCATGGAAGAGTATGCCGAAAAAATTGCAAGAGCATTAAAAATACAGGGGCTTATCAATATTCAGTTTGCCATTAAAGATGGTAATGTGTATGTGATAGAAGCCAATCCCAGGGCCAGCCGCACCACACCTTTTATAGCCAAAGCATACCAGATTCCTTACCTGAATATTGCTACTAAAATTATGATGGGTGTAAACAAGCTTACAGATTTTACTTTTGAGAAAAAACTAAAAGGCTTTGCCATTAAAGAACCGGTTTTCTCTTTCAATAAATTCCCCGGAGTAAATAAAGAACTTGGCCCCGAGATGAAAAGTACTGGCGAAGCGATACGTTTCATTAAAGATTTGAAGGATCCTTATTTCCGCCAGTTGTATAAAGAGCGTAGTATGCACTTAAGCAAATAAGAGCCGGGACGCTACAAGCGGCCTGGATCATAACAAAATTCTTTGAGGTCACAATTTGTGATCTCATTTTTTTGCCTCAACCAGTCGCCAAAGCCGGGTTTGAAAATCTTTTATAATTGTATGTCATTACAAATTGTGGCACTATACAATTATAAACACCAAACCTTATTAAGTAGAGTATAAGTAGTGCCCCTTTGATTTTTCAAAAGGTTTTTCTATTTTGTTCTATGCTCCGCCCTAATATAATACCTATCTGGAAAAAAGCACCCTTCATCAGGTTGCTTCTGCCATTAATTGCGGGCATTATATTACAGTGGTATCTTCAAATTCCTTTGCAGTTTATTGTAACAGCATTCATTGCTTTTGGTATAGCCTTTCTTTTGTTTTTATTGTTGCCCATTGCTTTGCGGTTTAAGATACAGCAGTTGCAGGGGCTAATCATTCAGCTGCTTTTTATTGCCTTAGGCGCATGGCTTACCTGGCAAAAAGATATTCGCCATCACAATAACTGGTATGGTAATTATTATAAAGAAGGCAGTTATCTTATTGTACGGATTGATGAACCGCTTGTAGAAAAAAATAAATCTTATAAAGCCGATGGTTATGTAGAAACCATGGTGCAGGATGGTAAAGCAATTGCTGCAGAAGGAAAATTATTATTGTATTTTTCTAAAGACAGTTTTAAAACCAATCTGGTTTATGGCGACAGAATAATCATCCACAAAAATTTGCAAGCCATTAAAAACTCCGGTAACCCCGGTGCTTTTAATTACCAGCGCTATGCTGCTTTCCAGGGGATTTTTCACAATGTATTTTTAAAAGAAAATGATTGGAAAGCTTTAAATAAAAATTCAGCAAACGGATTTTGGCAACTGATTTTTTCAGCAAGAAAATATGTGCTGGGAGTTTTGCAAAACGCTGTCAGTACTGGCAAAGATGAACTGGGCATTGCCGAAGCATTGTTAATTGGCTATACCAACGACCTGGATAAAGACCTTGTGCAGGCATACAGTAATACCGGTGTAGTGCACATCATTGCCATATCGGGCATGCACCTGGCATTGATTTATGTGTTACTGGTTTGGGTATTTGGTAAAATCCCGCTCATCAATAAATCAAAATTGCTGCAGCTGTTTTTGATATTAACCTGCCTCTGGCTCTTCTCCATTCTTACCGGTGCATCGCCATCGGTAATGCGTGCTGCTGTTATGTTTTCATTTATCGCTGTAGGAAAAACCTGCTTCAAACAGGCATCCATTTACAATTCACTGGCGGCATCGGCATTTGTATTGCTTTGTTACAATCCGTATTATTTGTGGGCAGTGGGTTTTCAGTTATCTTACCTGGCTGTGCTGGGCATTATAATTTTTCAAAAACCAATTTATAACTGCTTCTACATAAAAAATAAATGGGTTGATAAAACATGGCAGTTAATATCCGTTTCAACAGCGGCACAACTGCTTACGTTTCCGGTTTGCATTTATTATTTCCACCAGTTTCCCAATTTGTTTTTAGTATCCAACCTGATTGCTGTGCCGCTGTCGGCTATTATTTTGTATGCAGAAATTGCATTGATAGCATTTCCCTGGATTCCTTTCGCAGGAACCTGGCTTGGCAAACTGGTTACAGGCCTGGTTTGGCTGATGAACAAAATAATTCTGTGGATAAATGATTTGTCTTTTGCAGTCTGGGATAAAATTCCGGCTACGGTATTATCAACCTGGTTGCTATATGCCTGTGTTATTTTTTGCAGTACTTGGTTCATCAACAGAAACAAAAAATATTTTCAACTTACCATGTTTTGTTTGTTTGCATTTGTTTTACAGCATACGTTTTATGCCTGGCAATTGGCAAAGCAGCAAAAACTAATTGTTTATAATGTGCCCCGCTACCAGGCAATAGATTTTGTAAATGGGCATCGGTATCAGTTTATTGGCGACAGTATTTTACTGGAGGATGGGTTGCTGCAAAATTTTCATCTTAAACCCGGCAGAATAGTCCAACAGCTTAATAACAGAACAGATTCATTGATAAATGTTTTTAGGCAGGGCATGTTTTACCAATTTAATAATAAAAGAATCGGAATAGTAAGCAAGCCAATAACAGCCACAGGTTTTGAACACAAAATTGAACTCGATCTGCTCGTCATTTCAAAAAACCCCAAACTTTCTATAGCTGACCTCACCAAAATCTTTAACTGCAAACATTTTGTTTTTGATGCTTCAAATCCTGAATGGAAAATTCAAAAATGGATAGCCGAGTGTAAAGCCCTGCGGGTGAATTTTTATTCAATACCCGAGAAAGGTGCATTCGTTTATGATGCTGGCATATAACTTGCCTATTAATTTTGTGCTAATATATTTTAGCAGATAAAAATTATTAGCAGGAGTAACTACCTTTGCTTGTCATAAAATTTCTAAGAATGATCATTTTCCGGCGCCTGATCCTGTTTTTGTTTGTATTCAGCAGTTGTGTTGTTTTTGCCAAAACCGGTTATGTTGAAACAAAAGCAGCAGGGCTGTCAGTATTAACAACTGATTATACCCGGAAACTGCCGCAGCCAGATTCCGATACCACTGTTATTCGCTTCGATTATAAACAATCTGCCCTGTTTTATGCATTTACCTTTGCTGCTATAGACAGCGTTGTAGATATTTTGCTAAAGAACAAAGCCGTTACACTTTCGATTGACGGGTATGCTTATAAAGACGAAGGCTCCGATACTATTTGCTATTATTTATCATTGAACAGAGCATTGTTTGTGCAAACCTATGTTTTAGGAAGGGGTATCGACAGTTCAAGAATTATTTCTTTAAATGCATGGGGCAATAAACGGCAATCATATCGTAATAAAGACAAAGAGGGGCATTTTGTTAATTGCCGTGCAGAGATATTAATTAATTATCCACCTCCTCCACCAAAAATTGTGATTATGGACAGGGATGAAGATGGGATTGCAGATAAGGAAGATGTATGCCCTGATGTTTTTGGTTTACCAGAAAATAAAGGCTGTCCCAACCCGGATGCAGTTGTTGTACCTTTTCCAACCTGGGAGTCGTCCCTGTATTCTATGACTTACCGGGTATTGGATAGTGTACTTATCGTGTTAAAAGAAAATCCTTCCTACACCGTAAGTATAGAAGGCCATGCTCACAAAGCCGAAGGCATTCAAACTGTTTGTGAGCAATTGGCAACTGAGCGCTCCGAAATTGTGAAGCAATACCTTATTTCAAGACAGTTGCCGGTTTCCAGGATAAGTTCAGTAAAAAGCTATGGCAGCCTGCGTCCGCGGAATGCAGGAAAAACACCACTTGCTGTTGCAGCAAATGCCCGGGCCGAAATAATTTTAAAGCGTAACTAAATTTACCGGCTTCATTTAGTTGTATACATTTTATTGATATCTCCCGGTTGGGTTTTTAACAACCACTTAAAACCTGTAAATTTGCGGCGAAATTAAACACTCACAGGTTACTATTTCCTTCGTGTAGCCAACTTAACCATAACCAGATGCAGAAAAAAATTCAGGCGGCCCTTATTTCAGTTTTTTACAAAGATGGATTGGAGAACATTGTGCAGCAGTTACACCAACTGGGTATTACCATTTATTCTACCGGCGGCACACAAAAATTTATTGAAGAATTAAATGTGCCCTGCGTACCGGTTGAATCATTGACAACCTATCCCTCTATTTTGGGTGGCAGGGTTAAAACACTACATCCATCTGTATTTGGCGGTATATTAGGTAAAAGGGAAGATGCAGAACATGTTGCTGAGATGCAGCAATACCATATTCCTGAGATTGACCTGGTTATTGTTGATCTGTATCCATTTGAAGAAACAGTAGCATCAACAACAGAT
Organism: uncultured Chitinophagaceae bacterium; assembly: GCA_963715585.1. Classification (GTDB taxonomy): domain Bacteria; phylum Bacteroidota; class Bacteroidia; order Chitinophagales; family Chitinophagaceae; genus Ferruginibacter. The sequence continues at coordinate 4,613,654 of OY970254.1, forward strand.
GAAAAGCTCATCATCGAAAAAATTGATATTGGCGGCCCATCTATGATACGTGCTGCTGCAAAAAACCATGCTTCAGTAGTAGTGGTTGCTGCCAAACAGGATTATGCTTTGCTTGAAGGCATTTTAAAAGAACAAAAAGGCGAAACAACGCTGGAACAACGCCGCATGTTTGCCATCAAAGCATTTGATGTGTGTACCGGTTATGATATGGCCATCTCCAATTATTTTAACCAGTCAGATTTTATTAATCCATTTAATAAAGAAAAAACTGTTTTACGCTACGGCGAAAATCCTCATCAGCAGGGAGTATTTTACGGTAACACCGATGAGATATTTGACAAACTGAACGGCAAAGAATTATCCTACAATAACCTGGTTGATGTGGATGCGGCAGTGCAGATCATCGGTGAGTTCGACAGTACAACTTTTGCCATCATCAAGCATACCAATGTTTGCGGTATTGCATCAAGAGCCACCGTAAAGGAAAGCTGGGATGCGGCACTGGCCGGCGATCCGGAGAGTGCATTTGGCGGCGTATTGGTTTGTAATGCTACAGTGGATGTGGCAACAGCCAATGCCATCAACGAAATATTTTTTGAAGTATTGGTGGCACCATCTTATGATGCTGACGCTTTAGAAATTCTGAAAACAAAAAAGAACCGTATCCTGCTGCAGCAAAAAACAAAACTTGCAGCTACACATCAATATAAATCTGTTTTAAACGGAATACTTACGCAGCAAAACGATCATGGTAATTATACCGATTGGAAAGAAGAAGGCGGCAGAGAAACCACAGCAACAGAAAAAGAAGATCTGATATTTGCCAATATTGTTTGCAAGCATTTAAAAAGCAATGCCATTGCATTGGTAAAAAATAAACAATTGGTTGGCAAAGGTTGCGGACAAACATCCCGCATTGATTCCTTACGCCAGTCAATAGAAAAAGCAAAGCAGTTTAATTTTGATTTGAACGGTGCTGCATTGGCAAGCGATGCTTTTTTCCCGTTTGATGACTGCGTAAAGATTTCACATGCAGCTGGCATTGCATCATTTATTCAGCCGGGCGGTTCTATACGTGATAAAGATTCAATTGAATATTGCAAAGCAAATGGTTTGGCAATGGTGATTACAGGGCTTCGGCATTTTAAACATTAACTACATTCTTATAAATGATCAGCAGCAAAAATTTGCCAAAAGGAAAAGCCGGCGGATACCTGGCTTTGGCAATTACCAGTATTGTTTGGGGTACCACCTGGGTGGCCAGCAAAATTGGTGTTGCTGAAATGCCTGCGCTGCAAATGGCTTATATACGCCAGTTTTTTGGAGGTATTTGTTTTGTGCTTTTCTTCATGATGTATAAAAAATTATCTCTTCCTACCCGTAAAGAATTTATTTGGTTACTGATAATGGCCCTGCTGATGTTTGTGCTTGCAAACGGTTTAAGTACCTGGAGTTTAAATTTTATACCTACCGGCTTAAGTGCTTTGGTGGGTGCTTTATATCCGCTGAGTGTGGTTGTTATTGAAATGGTTTTCTTCAAAAGCCGGAACATGACCGTACTTACTTTTATAGGCCTGTTGCTGGGTATAACCGGTATTGGTATTGTGTTTTACGAAAATGCTTTTCAACACCATCCTGATGGATTTATTTTTGGTGTTGTCTTATCTGTGATAGCCATGCTAAGCTGGAGTGTAGGTACCATTGTTATTGTGCGAAAGAAAACAAAACTCAACCCTTATTATGCTACCGGCTGGCAAATGCTCATAGGGGCATTCATCTTGTTTATTGTTGCCGAAACCACACAGCCAACTATTCCATTTAAAAGTATTTCTGCCACAGCATGGGGCGCTATCACGTACCTGGTTATGGCCGGTTCTTTACTGGCATTCATTGCTTTTATTTATTCTATGAAAAAATTGCCTGCAGCTATTTCTTCGCTGTATGCCTATATTAATCCGCTGGTGGCGATGGTTACAGCCGCTATTGTACTGCACGAAAAACTTACGATGTATATTTTGTGGGGCGCTATTGTAACATTGGCAGGTGTGTTCCTGGTAAATTACAGTCTTAAGCGCAGCCGTGAAAAAATTATTGCTGAACCTGAGTTATAAATTGCTCATACATTTCCTTCCATCCTTCAAATTCCTTTGCAGTTCCTAAAAAATTGTTGTGCATGATACTGATGAGTGTGCCATTTACTGCTTTGCAAACCGATAAATAATGAAGCATTTCATCCAGCGTTTGCTGTGTATTTTGCTGCTGCTCATAAAACGAATTGGCATCCATAAAACAAAACGGGTGAATACGCAGTATGGTATTTTCATCCTTTTGCAGGTTATACCAGTAAAACGATGAAGCTACTGATGCCCTGAAACCATTGATACTGCCATAACCCATGCTATAGTCATCACTTATGCCGGCGGCAGTTAAGCGTTGATAACCTTCGGGTAAATTAAACCGGATATAATGCTGCCTCGACCTGGTTATGGCCTGTTCGCTCATATCTTCCAATTGCTCTTTTTCTGTTTTCAGTAAAGCCGGTTCGTCACCACTTTGCCAGCTTGGATGTAAACCCACGGTAAATTTATTGGCATGTTTACGAATCAGTTTCCACAGGACGTCTTTTTGCGGCAGAATATTTTTATCATACTCACCGTTTTTTTCGGCCACTAAAAAAAAGTAAACAGGCTGCAGTTGTTTTTTTTCATGCAGCTCTTTCAGCCAGTCGTAACAATCAAAGGGGTCTTTGGCAAGGCCTGCCAAAACTTTCATACGTTCTACAGAAGGGGATTTTACAAAACCACCCAGGTTTCTTATTAAACCTTTGTGCCTGTATGAAAAGGCAATATCAATATCATAAGTGGGAATAAAGTTGAAAGTCGAAAGTTGAAAATGGAGAGTCGGGAATTTCTTTTTCAGCTTATCTGCAAAAGAGTTTATCCAGGTATTTATCAAAGGTAAATTCAAAAACCCTTCCTGGTATGCCAGTGAATTTTCATGTGCATACCGGCCATACATATCTTTTTCATGCGGCAGGTATTCTTCGTAACGGGTAATCAAATAAAAAGATGCTGCAAAAATATCGAAGGGGAAATCGCTGTTTTCGGTTTTAAAAAAAGCCTTGTAATTATTTATGGTAAAACATTCAATGGTTTGTATCTGTATATTTTTTTCAAACAACAGGCTGTGGTTTTTTATTTGAAATGCATCATTGGCAAATGCTGAATCACTGTAATTTATTTTGGGCCCTGTGTAGGTTTTAAATTTTTCTGCATCAATGGTAAGGTTAAACTGCAGGCCCAGCTGCTCCTTAAAAATAAAAGAGCAGATATAAAGTAATCTTGCCGAACCGGTATGTGAGTAGATTAATAGCATTTCAACACAAAATAAATAAGTCCTGCCACAGAGCAGGACTATTTTTTACTTTTTACTTTTGAGTTTTTACTTTTTATACCGTTCTTTCCACAGCTGGTTAAAAGTTTTCTGGCTAAAATTCAAATCGCTTCGGTTCCTGGTCCAGCCCTTAAACATGCCGTTAACCACTTTGTTTTTCAAACTGCCACTGCCCATATTCATAAAACCTCTTTTCAAACTCGCCAGGCGCCAGGCTTTCCAGGCCATACGTTCGGTAAAACTTGTTAAACCTTCTTCCACCGATTCGTGCCTGTTTTCCAAAAGCAGTTCGTGCAGGTTTATTTTTACTGCACATACTTCGGTACAATTACCGCAAAGCGAAGATGCATAACTTAAATGTTTGAACTCTTCCATACCCTGCAGATGCGGCGTAATAACACTGCCGATGGGGCCGCTGTAAGTAGCTCCATACGCATGGCCTCCAATATTTTTATAAATGGGGCAGGCATTCAGGCAGGCACCGCAACGGATACAGTACAGGCTTTCTCTTTGTTTGGGGTTTTGTAAAATATTGGTACGGCCATTATCCAGCAAAATCACATACATTTCTTCCGGTCCGTCAGTTTCATTTTCCTGCCTCGGCCCGGTTACAATGGTATTGTATACGGTAATTTTTTGCCCCGTACCAAAAGTTGAAAGCAGTGGCCAAAACAAACCCAGGTCTGTTAAAGAAGGGATCATTTTTTCGATACCCACAATAACAATATGTGTTTTAGGAAAAGCGCAACTCAACCGGGCATTGCCTTCGTTTTCAGTTACGGCAATACCGCCAATATCACTGATGATGAAGTTGGCACCGGTTACACCAACTTCGGCCTGCACATATTTTTCACGCAGTATTTCTCTTGCTTTTAGCGTTAATTGCTCCGGCGTAAAATCTATGGGTGTTCCTAATTTTTTATTGAACAGTTTGGCAACATCTTCCTTGTTTTTGTGCATGGCCGGTGTTACAATATGGTAAGGCGCTTCGCCGTCCAGTTGCTGAATATATTCTCCCAGGTCGGTCTCCACACTTTCAATACCATTTTCTTCCAGCGCTTTGTTCAGGTGAATTTCTTCGGTAACCATGCTCTTGCTTTTCACTACCGATCTGCAGTTTTTTTCCTTGCAAATTTTTAAAATCTCTTCAATAGCCTGGTCGCTGTTCTCTGCCCAAATAACTTTGCCGCCACGCTTGGTAAAGTTCAGTTCAAATTCTTCCAGTTGCTGGTCAAGGGTTTCAATGGCACGCCACTTCAGGTTCTTAGCCCTTTCCCTGGCCAGGTGTACATCGGCAAATTGTTCTTTGCCCTTTGGTACCGATGCATTGTATTTGCCAATATTAAAATTGATCTTACGCCTGTGATCCAGATCGGCAGCTTTAACGGTGCTCTTGGCTATAAATGTTTGTGATTGTTCCGACATGTTTATTTTTTTGTTACCGGCTGTTGTACCCTGATGAAACTTCATTGGCAGAGTTTATCCTGACGAAGGAAGGACTCCATTCAAATCCGGTAATTCTTATCATCTTTTATCGAAGCAAAGATAGAGTTTTGACTTTATACTTACCGGGCAGAAAATACCGTCTGGAGGGTATTTCTTTATTTTTAAAGAGATGCTACATTTATCTTTAAATCAAAAATTTATTATGAAAAAGCAGTTTATTCTTTTTGTTTCCTTAATGGCATTTGCATTTGGCAGCATGGCGCAGAGTTCTATTTTTTTACCCATGATGATTAAAAATGATGATGGGAGCACAGAATCCTACGACATAAAAAAAGGTGATAAACTGGTGTACCAGGTTAAAGCCGGCGGCAATGAGTATGATTTTATTGTAACCATAAACGATGAAGGCGAGAAAGGAATTGATTTTAATTACGAAATGACGAATGCCAATAAAACCAGCGGCCATGTTACTATAAGTGCAAAAGCCAAAAGTGATGCAACCAAATATGTAAACTTTTTTCGTGGCGGCGAGCTGAAGCTTACAGACGCCTGCACCATCTGGCTATCTGGTAAAAACTTCGGCGATATGCCCAACAAAAAAACTACCATGACACTTGATAATGGCGCACCCGAAACATTTTACCGCCCCGAAAAAGATGAGGTAAATCCCGTTGTAAAAATAAAAGGTGAGGATAAAAAACTGGATGCTTTTATAATTAACAATGCAGCAGATGGCACAGGCAATAAAACCATGTGGATCAATGGTATTTCCAGTAACTCATTAATTGTAAAAATGGACCTTGGCTGGTCAATTGTTTTGAAAGAAATACGCTAAAATAATATGCCTGAAAAATTAAAAACCCGCAGGTAATGCGGGTTTTTAATTAAAAATATTTCAGCATTATTTCAGCACACCCAACTCCTTCCCAATCTTGGTAAACGCTTCAATGGCTTTATCCAAATGCCGCTGGTTGTGTGCTGCACTCAACTGCACACGAATTCTTGCCTGGCCTTTGGCAACCACCGGAAAGAAGAAGCCAATTACATAAATGCCTTCGTCTAATAATTTGGCAGCAAAATTTTGTGCCATCACGGCATCATATAGCATGATGGGAACAATGGGATGATCGCCGGGCTTAATATCAAAACCAACTTCGGTCATTTTTGTTCTAAAATATTTTGTGTTGTTTTCAAGCGTATCTCTCAGTTCGGTTGTTTCGCTCAGCATATCCAGCACAGCAATGCTGGCACCCACAATACTTGGCGCTACAGTATTGCTGAACAAATAAGGGCGGCTTCTTTGTCTCAGCATTTCAATAATTTCTTTTCGTCCGCTGGTAAACCCGCCGCTGGCACCGCCAAGCGCTTTGCCCAATGTCCCGGTAATGATATCAATGCGTCCCATCACATTACGGTACTCATGTGTACCTCTGCCCGTCTTGCCCAAGAAGCCGCTGCTGTGGCATTCGTCAATCATTACAATAGCATCGTATTTATCCGCCAGGTCGCAAATTTTATCTAATTGTGCAATGGTGCCATCCATACTGAAACTGCCATCGGTTACAATAATGCGGCTGCGTAAATGTTGGGTTTCGGCCAGTTTCATTTCCAGGTCGGCCATATTATTATGCTCGTAACGGTAGCGCTGTGCTTTACACAAACGAACGCCATCAATAATAGAAGCATGGTTCAATGTGTCGGAGATGATGGCATCTTCCTCACCAAACAGGGGTTCAAAAACACCACCATTGGCATCAAAAGCGGCAGCATATAAAATGGTATCTTCTGTGCCTAAGAAATCGGCCAGCTTTTTTTCCAGCTCTTTATGTATGTCCTGTGTGCCGCAGATAAAACGAACGCTGCTCATACCATAACCACGCAGATCAATATATTTTTTGGCTGCCGCCAGCACTTTTGGGTGAGAGGAAAGCCCCAGGTAATTATTGGCGCAAAAGTTAAGTACGGTCTTGCCGTTTACAATGATCTCGGCGCCCTGCTCGCTGCTGATAATGCGTTCTTTTTTGGAAAGTCCGGCAGTTTCTATTTCGGTAAGTTCGGCGGCAATGCGGCTCACAAATTTCTCGTTCATATAGTTAAGGTTGATTAGGGCAAATTTAGGGTAAAATGGAACGCTGATGACGCAGATTGAACGGATTAAAACTGATTTTTGGGTATAATTCGCTTAGGTAAAAGCTCAATAAAGCTGTGAAGTACAAGAGTGCGACGCCAATGAAGCTGAAGGCAGGTTCAGAGCCTGGCCCATAATTTTAACTTTTTTCCTTTTCCCTGTAACTTTTTATTGCCCACCTTCGTATTACACACAAAACAGCCAGCTTAAGCTAACTTTAACTACTTAACACCTGTATGACGGAGAGAGAATATAATGAATGCGTAAACCTGTATGCAGACAATGTGTACCGCTTTATCCTCAAAAATCTGAGGCATAATGAGGACGCAAAGGATGTAGTGCAGGGGGCATTTGAAAAACTGTGGATCAACAGGGATAAGGTAGAGAATGACCGTAGTAAAAGCTACCTTTTTACCATTGCATACAATCAAATGATTGATCATGTAAGGAAAAATAAAAGGATGGTGCTGCGTGAAGATTTTTCGGAGAATGCGAAAGGAGAAACTTCTCAAAAGCATGATGCAAAAAGGATCTTAAATGAGGCTTTGTATAAACTGACTGAAAAACAGCGCAGCCTGGTTTTATTGAAAGATTATGAAGGATACAGTTACGAAGAAATTGGACAAATAACCGGGCTTAACGAAAGCCAGGTAAAAGTTTATTTACACCGGGCAAGGCTGCAGTTGAGGGAGTATATTGTGAGCCCGGAAAATGTTATTTAAAGAGAATGAATATAAACCGACATAATTACGAAACGTTTTTTTTACTGTATGTAGATAAGGAATTATCTGCAGCGGAAAGGAAAATTGTGGATGTATTTGTGCAGGAAAACCCAGATTTGCAGATGGAATTGGCATTGTTACAGGATACTGTAATGAGTGCCGATGATATTGTGTTGGATAAAAAAGATTGGCTGTACATGGAAGAAGATATTACTGCCCTGCAGGAAAATCTTTTGTTGTATGCAGATGATGAATTGAACGGAGCTGATAGAAAAACTGTTGAAGCGCTTTTAGTAAAAGATAAACCGGCACAAAACGAATGGAATATTTTGCAGCAGACAAAACTGCAACCGGATATGGAGATTGTTTTTGCCGATAAACAATCTTTATACAGAAAAGAACCGGGAAGGGTTGTGGCTTTTAAATGGTGGCGAGTTGCAGCTGCGGCAGTGTTGCTGGGTTTTGGTATCTGGACAGGGCTTTCGGTATACAAAAATAACAGCACAACAAAAACCGGTACCGAAGAGTTGGCCAATGGTAAGAAAATCAATCCCAGACAAATACAAACAGACGAAACAACAGGTAATACAACTATAACAAATCAACCTGATGAAAAACAGGCAGCAGAAAATATTACCTCAACAACAGCTGAGAAAAATAATGATGATCAATCAACAGAAAATATAAAATCGGCTGTTGAAAAAAGTACTAACCCAAATACAGTTTCTCCAAAAGAAAACACAACGGTTCAAAACAACAGCAATAAAAAACCGGATAATAATTTGCCAAAACCAGCTTTGCAAAATATTAACAACAATAGCAGTAACGAAGTAACAGCGCAGAACGTATTACCTTCAAACAACAACAGCAGCAGAGTTTCCGGAAACAATGATGCGGTTGTTAAAATAACTCCCAGAGAAAACAGAACTGTTATTGAAAATTTAAACAACAGCAAAACGGATCCGGATAATATTACAGCCCTGCAGGTGGTAAATACAAATAAAACTGCTGATGGAGAAGACAATAACCGTTATCTGAATGTAGATGACGACAAACAAAAAAGAACAGCACTTGGAGGTTTTATACGTAAGGCAAAAAGAGTGCTGGAACGTAACACCAACGTGAAAACCGGCGATGGAATAAAAATTGCCGGGTTTGAAATTGCATTAAAATAATCACATAAAATTGAAACAGATGAAAAAGCTAATTCTACTTTTAGCCACAGCAGCTATTTGCTTAAACTTAACAGCCCAGGATGAACCTGGAAAAAAAGAGGGAGATAAAGATACCATCCGTATTGGTGGAATGCGTATTGTAAAGAAGGGAAAAAAGAACGGAGATGTATCTATCAATATCGGCGGTGATAATGGTAAAAAGAAAAGAAAAAATTTAACCACCAACTGGGGGATTGTTGACCTTGGATTTGCAAACTATAACGACAATACAAATTATGCAAACGCTGGTAGCTTCCTGGTTAACAGGCCTGGTTTCCCTGCCCTTGATAAAAATGATTTTAAACTCAAAGCCGGAAAAAGTGTAAATGTTAATATCTGGTTTTTTATGCAAAGGCTTAACCTGGTAAAGCATCATGTGCATCTTAAATATGGCCTGGGCCTGGAGATGAATAATTACCGGTATAAATCTGAAAGTAAGATCAGTTATAAGGAAGGTGGGCTGGTGCCATATACCGTCAATACACAAACCAATGCACCGTTTATTTTCAGGGATTCTATTTCCTTTTCAAAGAATAAACTTGCAGCTGATTATCTTACTGTTCCCATCATGCTGAATTTTGTAACCAATGCCGATGAAAGAAAGAACAGGTTTGGCCTGAGTGTGGGTGTAAGCGCCGGTTATTTATACAGCCAGCGTAATAAGCAGGTAAGTAACGACAGGGGAAAATTAAAGAACAAGGGAGATTACAACCTGGAACGGTTTAAATTTTCTTATGTAACCGAATTGACCCTTGGACCGGTAACATTATATGGCTCCTACAGTCCAAAATCGATGTACGAAAGAAGCCTGGATGTAAAACCTTTCAATGTTGGGTTCAGAATAGGCTACTGGTAAAGCGCTCTCTCACCCAATCCTTTACCCATGGCGGTTTTACCAAAGTGGGTGAGGGGGCGGGTTATATATAAACTTCCGGTAATGCCGGAAGTTTTTTTATTTTCCACATCTTTATTTTTTGTTAATCTTTTCCACTGCAATTAAATATTTTTATGCGGCATAAATTTTGTGCATCAAAAGAAATTATTTTTATCAAATGAATTTCACCCGTTTTTTTCAGATCAGTATATTGGCCTCAGGTTTGGCAATGGTATCATTTGTTCCGGTACCACGGAAAAAACAGGCGCCAAAAAAGCCCGTAAAGCAGCAGGCTAAAATTGTTGTTAAAGACAGTGTTCGCAACCCTTATTATATTATTGTTGATAAAAGTGAATACGAATTGTATGTGTACGATGATGAAGGCTGGTATGCAACATATCCTATTGTTTTTGGCAGTAAAGATCTGAGTGATAAAATGCGGGAAGGCGACAAGCGTACGCCGGATGGAAGCTTTAAAGTGATACTTAAAAAAATACACAAAAAATGGGGACCGGAATTGCTGTTGGATTACCCAAATAAAACCAGCATGCAAAAATTTAATGAGCGTAAAGCAAAAGGGCTGGTACCTAAAGGCGCTAAAATTGGTGATGGAATAGCTATTCATGCCACACGCCCGGAGGAAGAGTGGACCATAGACAATTTTTATAACTGGACTGACGGCTGCGTTTCTGTAAAATATACCGAGATGAAAGACCTGTACAGTTATATACCTGTTGGTACATCGGTAACCATTCGTCAGTAAAAAATCGGCTATTTTAATTTTATCATAATGGCATGGCCATTCAGGTTATGAATGATTTGCCTGTCAGTATGATTGCGATACTCATCAACCAGTTTGGTTACACCGGTACAGCTATGAAAACCATAATCATCAAAAACCACCACACCACCGGGAATTAACCTGTTCCAAACCCATTCCAGAATATCTTTTGCCGATGTGTAAACATCTACATCAATATGACACAAAGCAAACTGCTCATCAGCATTAATTTCGTGGGCAGTATCTTCCGGAAAAATTCCCTTTAAAATTTTATAATGAGGGTATTGACTTTTATTATTTAAAACATCTTCTACAATCTGCTGGCTGGTATCGCCATGTTCGCCACCGGTATAAAAACTATCGTTGGCGCCGGCTTTAGCTACACCCGAAAAAGTATCAGCAAGATATAAAACCGCTTTGCTTTTTAAATTTGATAATTGCTGCGCCATAATGCCCGCTGTACCTCCACGCCAAACACCTACTTCTAAAACAGCGGCCTGGGGATTTAACGATTGTGCTTTTTGGATCAGCTGCCATAATTCATAGCAGCGGTAAATATCAACGAGGGTATTGCCTTTGATCTGGTTGTAGATTTTCATAAACGATTCATCTCCCAACCAGGGAGCATAATTAGCAGATGGAAAAGAAAGGCCATAGTACAATCCATCAATGCTGAAATTTGCTTTGCCTTTGTAGGTAGGGCTTTTGCCAATATAGATACCGGTATTATTGAACAAGTTTCTTAGTAATTTCTTTACGATCATATTTTCGGATGGTTATTTTATAAAATTAATACACAGGGATTTAATAGCGGGAAATATTATTGATTGATAAATAAAAGGCTGCCATCGCCATAACTTAGAAAACGGAAATCGTTTTGCATGGCATAGGCATAATTTTTTCTCCAATCATTTCCAATTGCTGCGGCAACCAGTAAAAGCAATGTTGATTGAGGCTGATGAAAATTGGTAACAATAGCTTTGGCAATTTTAAAATGATAACCCGGTGCAATCAGTATTTGCGATTGCGTAAATAAACGATCACGTCTATTTTCTTTCATCCATTTTAATAAAGATGACAAAGCCTCATTAGCAGATAAACCAGTATTCGTTAAAGGCGCTTCATAAACCTCCCATTGATTAATATGCAGTTGCTCAATGGCAGGGTTCAGGTTTGCTTTTACGCCCATCCAGTAAAGGCTTTCCAGTGTTCGTAAAGATGTAGTGCCAACTGCAACAATCGGTTTGTCTATCTGCTTAACCAGGTTTTCAATCATTGCTGCACTCACGTCAATCCACTCGGCATGCATTTCATGCTCCTGCATGGTGGCCGCTTTTACGGGCTTAAAAGTACCGGCGCCAACGTGTAGTGTAACAAAATCTGTCTGAATATTTTTTGCTGCAAGCTTTGTAAAGATATCCGGCGTAAAATGCAAGCCAGCAGTTGGCGCTGCCACGGATCCTTCATCTTTTGCATAAATGGTTTGATAACGTTCTGTGTCTGCTTCTTCAGTATTTCTTTTTATATATGGAGGTAATGGAATATCGCCGGCAAGTTCCAGCACTTCCGCAAAACTCTTACCGCCATCCCAGTTGAATTCAACTAAATAAGCATCGGAAAGTTTTTCAATCAATTTTGCTCTCAACTCAAAACCCATAATCCCAAAACTTAATTCTCCTTCTTTCCATTTACTGATTCCTCCAATCATGCACTTCCAGGTAGTTGTTTTTGTTGCCGATAAAGTGGATGTATAATCTGCCTGAAAAGGCTCCAGTAAAAATATCTCAATTACACCACCACTGTTTTTTTGAAAATGGATACGGGCTTTAATAACTTTTGTATTATTAAAGATAAGCAGGCTTTCTGCCGGTAAGTATTCAGCAATATTTTTATAAACATCTTCGTGGATATTATTGTTTTGATAAATCAATAACTTTGATGAATCCCTTTCTGCCAACGGATGCAGGGCAATCCTTTCAGCCGGCAGCTCATAGGTATAATCAAGTATAGATATTTTTTTCGGATCGGTCATTTTAAGAACGCAGCTACTTCAGCTTCCCATTTTTCAGTTTCTTTTTTACAAAGACTTTCGTGCCCAGCCGTTTCGTAAATCACAAACTTTTTATTGGTGTTGGGAATATTTTTAAATAAAATTTCTTCTTCAGATTGAGAAACCCTGGGATCGTTTTTACCCAATTGCAGCAAAACCGGGCATTTGATGGCTGATGCAAATTCCTGCGGCTTCATACCAAAAGCCCAAAAACCATGTTCGGTTCCACCCCAAAAAGTGAGTAAGGTCCCAATAGGTTCTGCCGGCAACCCCATTATTTTTAAACGCCCCCGTACTGCATCTTTAATAGTACCAAAAGGCATTTCTAAAATCACTTTCTGAGGTTCCAGCTGATAATCTTTTACAGCTTTGGCGATGGTGGATGCGCCCATGGATATACCCCAGAGCACAACATTTTTTTCGCCTTTATTTTTTATATAATCGTAAGCCAGTTTTACATCTTCTGTTTCGTTGTAGCCAATGGTGCAGGTATTGCCTTCGCTGTTACCATGCGCCCTGAAATCGAGCAGCAAGGTATTGTAACCCATTTTATTAAAAGACTCAGCCTCTTTTATTACGCCCGATTTATTGCCGCCATGCCCGTGAAAAAGTAAAACAGTTCCTTTACTGCTATCGGCAGCAATATACCAGGCTTCCAGTTTCAGGCTGTCTTTTGTTTTTAGGTAAACGGTTTTAAAAGTAGAATCCGCGGTGGCATCATTCCTCTTTTTTTCGGCATTAATACCAAAAAACATTTCTTTGGCCTTATCCCATCCGGTCTTTTCTTCTTTCTTTTTTACAGCAATTTCGCCACTATTATAAAAATGCGTAAACTTATAAGCATGAAAAGCCACAACTACATTTAATAGAATAAAAATTATAAGAATACTGCGAAACAGTATTTTCAGTAGTCGTTTCATGCCGGTTTAATTTTTTTCAAATGTATTGCATTGTAGCTACAGAGAAAAAGTTATCTCATCAGGCTATGAGCAAATATGGAGAAGTAAAAAAAATGAGTTTAGAAAAGATATTTGAGTATTGATCTTTTTATGAAATTTAAAAAATGGCAGGCTTTTAAAAGTCTGCCATTTTTTTATAGTTTTCCATTCTTAATCTCTTCAACAACACCCGGATCGAGTAAGGTGGTAGTATCACCCAGGTTTTCTGTTTCATTTTCTGCAATCTTTCTTAAAATGCGGCGCATTATTTTTCCACTGCGTGTTTTTGGCAGGCCGGTTACAAATTGAATTTTATCTGGCTTGGCAATGGCGCCAATAACCCTTGTTACAGTTTGTAAAATATCCTGGCGGCGCATGTCTTCATCTCCATGATGGCCATTATAAATTACATAGGCATAAATGCCCTGTCCTTTTACATCATGCGGATAACCAACCACAGCACTCTCCACCACGCCGGCATGCATGTTAATAGCATTCTCCACTTCGGCTGTGCCAATGCGGTGGCCACTTACATTCAGTACATCATCTACACGGCCGGTAATTCTGTAATTACCATCTGCATCTTTTAAAGCACCATCGCCGGTAAAATATAGATTTTCGTAAGTGGCAAAATAATTGGTGCGGCATCTTTCATGGTCACCATAAGTGGTTCTTAAAATAGCAGGCCAGGGCGCTTTAATACAAAGGTTGCCTTTCAATAATCCATTTTCATCTTTCTCTGTTATTTCATTTCCTCTTTCATCAACCAATACCGGTTGCACACCCGGCATGGGCAAAGTAGCCCAGCCTGGTTTTGCGGGTGTAATACCAGCCATGTTGCTGATTAAACATCCACCGGTTTCTGTTTGCCACCAGGTATCAACAATCGGACATTTTTTCTTACCAATATTTTCATCGTACCAATGCCAGGCTTCTTCATTAATAGGTTCGCCAACAGTACCCAATACTTTTAAAGAAGAAAGATCTTTTCCTTTTAACGGGTCCAATCCATAACTCATTAAACTTCTGATGGCAGTTGGTGCCGTGTATAAAGTATTTACTTTGTGTTTATCAACAATATCCCAAAACCTTCCGGCATCGGGCCAGGTTGGAATACCTTCAAACATCATGGAAGTGGCACCGGCGCTTAATGGCCCATACACAATATAACTGTGGCCGGTTATCCAGCCAATATCTGCCGTACAAAAAAATATATCGCCGGGTTTGTATTGAAATACATTTACAAAAGTGTAGTTGGTCCATATCATATAACCGGCACTGCTGTGTACCACGCCTTTTGGTTTGCCGGTGCTGCCACTGGTGTACAAAATGAACAACGGATCTTCGGCATCCATTTCTTCAGCAGGAAAAGAAACCACACCATTTTTTTCAACCTGATCTTCAGCAATATCCATTTCATCTTCCCACCAAACATCTCTTCCTTTTATCATACTTACAGGTGTTCTGGTGCGTGTGTAAACAATAACACGCTTTACAGTTTTATTGCCAATGAGTGCATCATCAATAATGCTTTTTAAAGGAATATCTTTTCCGCCGCGGTAAGCGCCATCGCAGGTTACAATAAATTCAACATTTGCATCTTCCAGCCTGTCGGCAATGCTTTGTGCACTGAAGCCGCCAAAGATCACACTGTGTATGGCGCCAATTCTTGCACAACCCAACACCGCATAAGCCAGCTCGGGCACCATGCCCATGTATATGCAAACACGGTCGCCTTTTTTAACACCATTGTTTTTTAATACCTGTGCAAACTGGCAAACCCTTTTGTGCAGGCGGGCATAGGTAACAGTTCTTACTCTTTCTTCGGGGTTATTGGGCTCCCAAATGATGGCTGGTTTATCGGCCATGGTTGCCAGGTGGCGGTCAATACAGTTTTCGGTGATGTTGAGTTTTGCGCCGGCAAACCATTCTACTTTAGGTTCTGTAAAATTCCAGTTCAGTACCTTGTCCCATTTTTTACGCCACAGAAAATTTTCGGCAACGTTCCCGAAGAAATTTTCGGGATCTTCTATACTTTTTTTGTAATCTTCGTGGTATTGAGCCAGGGATTTTATTTGATAAGGATATGACATTTTAATGTTTGATTTACTCTGGGCTCAATTTAATATATTTATGGTTACTACAGTTTAATTAAACAGAATAAAAAATAAATATGGCTGCTGCAACCGAAAAAGGAATTGGTAAAATAATATTTTCATCTTCACTGGGTACATTAATAGAGTGGTACGATTTTTACATTTTTGGTATGCTTGCCAAAACCATTTCGGTACAGTTTTTCCCCGAAGGAAATTCTACAGCAGCTTTATTAAGCACCCTGGCCATTTTTGCAGCAGGTTTTTTAGTGCGTCCTTTTGGTGCATTGGTTTTTGGCCGGCTGGGCGATCTGGTTGGCAGAAAATATACTTTTTTGTTAACATTGGTTTTAATGGGCGGCTCCACATTTTTAATTGGATTAGTGCCAGGCTATAAAACTATTGGTATTGCCGCACCATTGTTGGTTTTATTATTAAGATTGATACAGGGCCTTGCGCTGGGTGGCGAGTATGGTGGCGCCGCAACCTATGTGGCCGAACATTCGCCTGCCAACCGCCGTGGATATTTTACCGCTTGGATACAAACCACGGCCACACTGGGTTTATTTGTGGCGCTGGGCATTATCCTGCTGATAAAAAACAATATGAGCGATGCTGCTTTTACGGCAGAGTGGGGCGGCTGGCGCTATCCGTTCTGGATCTCCATTTTGCTGGTTGGTGTTTCTATTTATATCCGTTTAAAAATGAGCGAATCGCCTTTGTATGCAGCATTAAAAAAAGAAGGTACCACATCTGTAAACCCAATAAAAGAAAGTTTTGGGCACCGGGCAAATTTTAAAATGGTGTTGCTGGCTTTGTTTGGTGCGGTAATGGGCCAAGGTGTTATCTGGTATACCGGCCAGTTTTATGCACAGAGTTTTTTAGAGAATGCGGTGAAGATTGAATTTATGCAGAACCGGGAAATATTATTGTGGGCAATCGGACTGGCCACGCCTTTCTTTTTATTTTTTGGTTGGCTGAGTGATAAGGTGGGCAGAAAATGGATCATGCTTACGGGGATGTTACTGGGGGTTATTTTTTACAGACCGATATTTGGAACTTTGTTGAAAGATGCTGATGCAAAGGAGTGGGTTGCAGAACATGATAAGAAATCTGAGATGTCGTTAATTAAATCAACAGCAAAGGGAGATACAACTTTCAATGTAAAAACCGGCCTACTTATTATTAATAATGTGGATGAGCAATGGGAGTTTGAAGAAAATAAGTTTATTGAAAAGAGAAAGGATACGCTGATACCTGCAGAAGGTGTGATCGCTTCTGCTTCAACCAGCCCGGTTGGTAATAGTACAGATTTTTTTCTACAGGTAATTCCGGATACAAAACCAACTTTCTCAAACATAGAACTCAACAATACGCTCAAATGGAAATTCATCTTCCTCGTTTGGGTGATGATCATCTTTGTAACCATGGCTTATGGCCCTATTGCGGCATTTTTGGTTGAGTTATTTCCTACAAAGATCCGTTACACTTCCATGAGCCTGCCTTATCATATTGGCAATGGAGTTTTTGGCGGTCTGGTTCCTTTTATTGCAACGCTGCTGGCAACAACTTTTACAACAGATCCGCTGGTGGGGCTTTGGTACCCGATAAGTGTGGCAGCCTTGTGTTTTATCATCGGGGCATTCTATCTTAATAATAAAATTGATGAAGACGTTAACGACTAAATTATGAATACAGTTAAAAAAGCAATGGGCCTTATCTGGATGTTGTTGGCTCCGGTTATTATCTTTTTTTTAGTAAAGAGTGCTGTGCATAATATTAGCAGTGGCGGTACCAAAGATATTAACCAGCCTGTGCCCTGGATCATCATCATTACCATATTTACACCAATTGCCATTGGGCTGATGATATTTGGTTACTATGCTTTGAAGGGAGAATACGATCATTTACCTGAGAGTTCGGAGGAACTATAACTACCCTCCCAGAAATTTTTTTACAATTTTCAAACAATTGGGGCTTGTTCATGTTGTACAGTGCAATTAATTTTGCAGCAAAATGAAAAGAATCGCTTTTCTTATATTAATTCTTTTTACGGTAGTACAAACTTTACCTACCATAAACACCCTATTTGGGGCTGATCAGGCTATTGTGCTGGATATAACTGAAGAAAAGAAAATAGATAAAAACGACACAAAATCTGTTAAAGAATTCATTTCTGTTCACAGTATAAACCTGGAGCTGGGTGTAAAACCCCTTACTCAAATACATCTTCCCGAAAGCATTGTGCCTTCGCCCTGCCTGGATAAACTTACGCCTCCTCCCAATTTTTGTTAATCAATGTTTCAAAATTAAGTATGCACTGCTGTATTAGCACTGCTGTACTTTTTAATAACTGATTAATAAAATTTTATTTAATGCCAACTAAATTAAGTCCGGTTACCAGGATATTAAACCTGGTAAAACTGGAACGTAAAGAAATTACAGCTGTTTATTTTTATGCCATATTAAATGGATTGATACAACTTTCACTGCCGCTTGGCATACAGGCCATTATTGGTTTTGTATTAGGAGCCTCTATGAGGGCATCATTGATTGTGCTGATAGTATTGGTTGTTGCCGGTGTACTGGCGGCCGGTATCATGCAGGTAAACCAGATGAAGATCATAGAAAAAATTCAGCAGAAAATATTTGTACGGTATGCTTTTGCTTTCGCTGAACACATCCCCCAACTGGATCTGAAAAAAGCGGATCATGTTTATTTACCCGAACTGATCAATCGTTTTTTTGATGTTCCGGTTCTGCAAAAAAGTTTATCAAAAATATTACTGGATATACCCACTGCAAGCATTCAGATTTTATTCGGGTTAATATTATTATCGTTTTATCATCCGGCATTCATACTGTTTGGGTTTATACTCATCATACTGTTGTGGCTAATACTCAGATATACAGGCAGCAGCGCCCTGGAAACCAGCATAGATGAAAGTAATTACAAATACCGGGTAGTTGGCTGGCTGCAGGAAGCTGCAAGGGTCATCAAATCAGTCAAGCTGGCTAAAAGCAGCAATTTCCATCTTCAAAAAACCGATGAAGGAGTAATTCAATACCTGGATGCCCGTAACAGTCATTTCAACATATTGTTAATACAGTATTATGTAATGGTGATTTTTAAAACCATCATTACTGCAGCTATGTTGATTGTGGGTACCATACTGCTGGTAAATCAACAGTTAAATATCGGGCAGTTTATTGCAGCTGAAATTATCATTTTACTGGTGTTGAATTCTGTGGAGAAACTGATTATGAATATGGGGAGTGTGTATGATACGCTTACAGCAGTTGAAAAAATTGCAAACCTCACCGATAAACCCATGGAAGAAAACGGTTCTGTTTTTTTAACCGGTAATGGCAGCGGATTAAAGTTAGAGATGAAAAACCTGAGCTTCAGTTATAATGATGAAAGTGATGTTTTAACTGATATTAATTTGCAGATAAATGCGAATGAAAAAATTTGTATCCAGGGAAAAGACAGCTCGGGAAAATCAACTCTTTTAAGGATTTTGGCAGGAGCTTACACAGGATTTAATGGCTCAATGATGCTGAATGATGTGCCGCTTGGCAATTATAATTTAAACTCTGTAAGATCTCAAATTGGCGTACTCATAAACCAACAGGACATTTTTAATGGCACTGTATGGGAGAATATTTCGCTGGGCAATGAAAGTATTACTATGCAAACAGTTACTGACCTGGCTGCAAAAACCGGTTTGAATGATTTTATAGCAACATTAAAAAACGGGTATGATACTGTGCTGGATCCTGCGGGTAAAAGATTGCCCCGGAATGTTGTTCATAAAATTTTATTGTTAAGGGCTCTGGCTGGTAAACCAGCCTTGCTGCTGCTGGAAGAACCCTGGCAGCAATCAGAAAATATTTACCGGCAACAGATCATGCAATTGCTCAGCAATATTGAAAACACTACGCTGGTGGTGGTGAGCAATGATAAAGAATTTGCAGGGCTTTGTGATAAGGTTATCATCATTGAAGAGGGAAAAATAAAAATTCAATCTTCACTCTATTTAAAAAAAAATAAAAATGAACAACAATAAAATACAATCATACACACATATTTATCAGCATAGCAAAAACAGTAAAGTAAAATGGTGGTTCTTTATCTGTATACTGGTATTCATCATTTTTTTGTTTTTGCCATGGACCCAGAACATACGTGCCAGAGGCACAGTAACAACTTTGTACCAACATCAGCGCCCTCAGCAGGTAAACAGTCTCATCGGTGGCAGGGTAATAAAATGGCATGTTAAGGAAGGTGATTATGTAAAAGCCGGTGATACATTGGTGCAACTTACTGAAGTGAAAACGGATTACCTCGATCCGGACCTGCTGCAGCGTACCAAAGAGCAACTGGCAGGCAAAGAATTATCTGTAGAATATTATAAAAGCAAAGTGGGCGTTGCAGATCAGCAGATCGGTGCTATTAATTCGGGACTTCAGTTAAAGTTAAATCAGTTATTAAATAAACTAAGCCAGTTACAATTAAAAGTACAGGCAGATAGTGCAGAGGCAGTTGCAGCAAATAATGACTACAACATTGGAATTAAACAGTACAGTCGCCAAAAAGCTATGTACGATAGCGGACTGGTTTCTTTAACTCAGTTAGAAATACGCAGTCAGCAATTTCAAAATGCGCAGGCAAAAAAAATAATGGCAGAAAATAAACTGGCAAACAGTAAGCAGGACCTTACCATTACAAGAATTGAGATGAGTGCTTTACAACAGGAAAATGTAGAAAAGGTAACCAAGGCACAGGGTGATCAGTTTCAATCACTCACACAAATTGCAAGTGGACAGGCAGATATTGCAAAGCTGGAAAATCAATATGCCAGCTATAATATACGCAACGGCATGTACTACATCCTTGCATCGCAAAGCGGACAAATCACAAAAGCACAAAAAGCCGGTATTGGTGAATTTGTAAAAGATGGAGAAATGATTGCTGAGATTGTACCCGATAAAATTCAATATGCTGTGGAGATATATGTTGAGCCACTTGATTTACCATTAATTGCTCCGGGACAAAAAGTACGTTTTCTTTTTGATGGGTTTCCTGCAATAGTTTTCAGTGGGTGGCCCAAAGCATCTTCGGGCACATTCGGTGGTGAAATTGTGGCAGTTGAAAGTAATGTAAGTGCCAATGGTAAATTCAGGGTAATAGTGCAGGAAGATGCAAAAGATAAACCATGGCCAAAAGAATTAAAGATTGGTACAGGCGCACAAGGAATTGCTCTATTGAAAAACGTGCCGGTATGGTTTGAGCTTTGGCGTAATATCAACGGCTTTCCGCCAGACTATTATAAAAACAATGAATTAAAAACAAAAGAAAAAAAATGAAAGGTATAAATGCTATTATATTATTTGCTTTGCTGCTGATGTCTACAACTGCAAGAGTGCAGGGGAAAATGCTGCGAAGCGATTCTTTAAAAACTTTGTCTGCTAAGCAGTATGTGGAGATCGTGAAACAATATCACCCGGTTGCAAAGCAGGCTGATATTTTTGTAGAAAAATCAAAAGCAGACGTTACCATTGCCCGGGGGATGTTTGACCCCGTTCTCGTAAACGAAATGGCTGAAAAAACTTTTGACGGAACAAACTACTATTATTATAACCGCCCTGAACTTTTAATACCAACCTGGTTTGGAGTAGAAGTTTCAGCAGGATTGGAATACCTTTCCGGTAACCGTACCGACCCCGAAGAAACAAAAGGCAAAAGCAGTTACCTTGGAATAAGTGTGCCATTGGCAAAAAACCTGTTGATGGATAAAAGAAGGGCGGCTTTGCAAACAGCAAAAATATTCCGTGATGCTTCTTCTGTTGAAAAAAGAAATATACTTAACAACCTGTTACTGGATGCCATGAAAATTTATTGGACCTGGGTTAAGGAATACCAGGTTTATAAAACACTTGGTGATGCCGTTGTTGTGAATGAAAAAAGAGTTGAAATGGTAAAAACTGCTTACCAGCTTGGTGAGAGGCCTGCTATTGATACTGCAGAAGCGCTTGTTCAGTTACAAAGTTTTGAGTTGCAAAAAAACCAGGCCTGGCTTGATTTTCAAAATGCTACATTAGAGCTCTCTGTTTTTCTTTGGACTGCTGAAACAGAACCTTATAATCTATCGGCAAATGTAATTCCGGTTGAAAACTTACAAACTTTAAGTATTGCAGATGCCGTACTGCCTGAATTGAACAGCTTATTAACGGCAGCAATAAAAAATCATCCTGAGTTACTGGGGTATAATTTTAAAATAAATGCGCTGGAAATAGACAAAAAATTGAAATTTCAGGAGCTGTTACCAACGGTAAATTTTCGATATAATCAGTTAGGTAAAGGGAATGATATTTTAAAAACTGCCACAACGGGTCCCTTGTTTCAAAATAATTTTCAATATGGATTATCATTGAGCATACCGCTACGGTTATCACAGGGAAGAGGCGAATACCGCAAAGCAAAATTGAAAATAACTGAAACACAATTGCAACAGGTGCAAAAACAACAGCTGGTAGAAAATAAGGTAAGAAGTTATTTTAATGAACTGATTGCAGTGAAGAACCAGGTAGCTCTGCAGGAGAAGGCTTATAAAAATTACCAGGTTTTGCAGCGGGGCGAAGAGATTCGTTTTATGGCTGGAGAAAGTTCTTTGTTTTTAATTAATGCGAGGGAGAATAAAACATTGGAAGCATTACAAAAATTGCAGGAACTGAAAGCTAAATATTATAAAACAGAGAACGCACTGATGTGGGCTGCGGGTGTACTAATACTATAATTTATAACCCCATCGCCTTGTAAATTGCCTCCTGAATATTTGTACGCACATTCATCCGCAGCAGCTTGGTATTTTCACCTCCATCAGGATTTACGCGATTGCTTAAGAAAATAAACAGCATATCGTATTTTGGATCGGCCCACACACAGGTACCTGTATAGCCCGTGTGGCCAAAGGTTTGCGGCGATGCTGAAAGACTTGGATAAGGATCAGGACGTGTTCTGTTATTTTTTTCCGGCTTATCAAAACCATAACCACGCCTGCTGATATCGCTGTGATAAGCAGTAAAAAGATTAATGGTTTCTTCCTGTAAAAATCTTTTACCGTTAATGGTTCCGCCGTTCAACAGCATCTGCATGATCATTGCCAGGTCGTAGGCATTGCTGAATAAACCTGCATGGCCTGCCACACCGCCAAACATAGCAGAACCAGGATCATGAACATCGCCACGCAATAATTGCATACGAAATTGTTTTTCCTTTTCTGTTGGAATAATTCTTTGCAAAGGGTATTGCTCGGCTGGTTTAAAGCCTGCCGTGGTTAAACCCATGGGCCGGTAAAATGCTGTTTCAACATAATCATTTAAGGGCATGCCACTGATGGCTTCTACTATCTTACCTAAAAAAATAAAATCATTATCGCTGTAAATATACCTGCCGGTTCGGCCAAGCGGACTTTCTAAAATGCGTTTGTATAAAGTATCACGCCAGTCGTTACGCATATACATATTGCTGGCAACACGTATGCCGAAGGAATCATTCTTTACTGCTGAATAAAATTTTGGTTTGGGTACACCGGCTGAATCAATGGTTTCTTTATAAAAAGGAATGTATGCAACCAGCCCGGCCTGGTGCAGTAAAATATTTTCGATGGTTAAATTTTCTTTGTTGCTTCCTTTAACCCAGGGCAGGTAATCACCAAGCTTTTTTTTTAGGTCGAGTTTGCCTTCATCATACAACCGCATTATAGAGATGGTAGTAGCACAAACTTTGGTAACTGAAGCCATATCAAAAATAGATTCAGTATTTACAGCTTCTGTTTTATCATAAGTATAACTACCATAAGCTTTGTGGTAAACGATCTTGCCATCTTTGGCAACCAATACCACAGCGCCAGGTGTGGCTCCTTTAGCAATGGCATCTTCGGCAATGGCATCAATGGCTGTAAGTTTTGCAGCATCTAAAATTCCTTTTTCTGCTTTAACAGGATTGGGTGCTTTAAAGGTAATGCCTGTACCAAATTTTAATTGTTCACAAACTGTAACCGGTAATTTTCCCTGCGCTGCAATTTTTCCTTGCAACAGATCAATAGCTGTGTTATGAATGATGCTGTCATCTTCATAACAGGCCACCAGGTTTTTGGCATCGCACCAGTTTTTTACCGCATACACATTTCCAAAAACAAATGTGATGGCTTTTGTTTTTTGCTGCAACTGCGTTACCAGGTCAACGGCGTTTTTGCTGATACCAAAATTATTGGCCGGCGTACGGCCATAGCCATGCACACCAATAACAACCTGCTTATAATCTTTTTTAGCCCTTGCTACTATCGCTTCAATATCAGCAGCATCTTTTTTATAATCAAACCAGGTTACATCTGCATTATAATCGGCACGCATGCGGTTGGCAAAAGCATTGTCGCTGCTGGTGCCAATGCTTACATACAGTATCTCTTTTTTAACCGTGTCTTTTTTTGCAGGCAAAGGAAAAAACACAGCATCAGTTTTTTTCAAAACTGTAATAGCATTTTCTGCAATCAGTTTACGCATGCTGCTTACATCCTTGTTTAAATCACTGGTTAAATTTTCGGTGCTGATCGGCTTTAAATTCGAAAGGCCATAATCATATTTTGCCTTCAATACTTTTCTGCAATGCATTTCAATATCGGCCCAGCTTATCTTTCCGGCAGTAATGGCTTCTTTTATTTTTGTAATGGCCAGCGGTACATCGCCGGGTAAACAAAGCATATCATTGCCGGCAATGATGGATTCAACAGAAGCAGCACCATCGGGAAAGAATTTTTTTACACCCTGCATTTCCAATGCATCAGTAAAAGTAAGCCCCTGGTAACCCAGCTGGTTTCTTAACAGGTCGGTTACATTGTTTTTTGAAAGTGAGGTTGCCCTGTTGGCGCTGGTATCAATAGAAGGTATATATAGATGTGCGATCATTACACTGCCCACACCTGCTTTAAAAATTTCACGAAAAGGAAACAGCTCCAGCGATTCCAGTTGTGGCCTGGTTTTATTGATGACCGGCAGATCGTAATGCGAATCTACCGACACATCTCCATGCCCCGGAAAATGTTTGGCACATGCCATCACACCATGATCCTGCATGCCTTTCATGTATTGAATGCCATAAGATGCCACTTTGAATTTATCTTCTCCAAAACTGCGGTCGTTAATTACGGGATTATTGGGATTATTATTTACATCAACCACCGGTGCAAAATTTACCTGTATGCCAATGCGCTTACATTGCTCGGCCACAATTCTTCCGTATTGATAAGCAATGCTTGAATCCTGCACAGCACCCAACATCATTTGCCTGGGCAGCGGAAGCACACTATCAGTCATGCGCATACCAACACCCCATTCAGCATCAATAGTTACAAGCAGCGGTGTTTTAGCAAGGGCCTGCAGTTGGTTTAAAATAGTTGCCTGCTTTACCGGGCTTCCCTGGAAAACGCAAAGGCTGCCAATATTATATTGCTTAATTAATTCAGTTACCAGGCTGTCGTAAAAAGTAACAGTTTTGTTTGCATTGATAGTTGATAAACGAACTACCATCAGCTGGGCAATTTGCTCGTCGGGAGAAAGGGTTTTAAAAACACTGTCTACCCAAATGTTTGCTTTATTATTTTGCTGGGCAAAGCCATTAACTGCTAAAAAAAGAAATAATACCAATTGAATTTTCCGCATACAGGTGTAAAAATTTTATAGTGGACAGGATGTGTTATTTTTGCTGTTCTAAATTACAGGATTTTGCCCGATATCATTCAATTATTGCCCGATAACATTGCCAACCAGATTGCTGCCGGTGAAGTTATTCAGCGACCAGCCAGTGCAGTAAAGGAACTGCTGGAAAATGCCGTGGATGCCGGGGCAACTGAAATTAACCTCATTGTAAATGATGCAGGCAAGGCATTGATACAGGTTATTGATAATGGCAAGGGGATGAGTGAGACCGATGCAAGGATGGCTTTTGAGCGGCACGCTACATCCAAAATTAAAAATATTGAAGATCTGTTTAAGATAAAGACCATGGGTTTTAGGGGAGAGGCTTTGGCCAGTATTGCTGCCGTTGCCCAGGTTGAATTAAAATCGAAGAGAGATGAAGACGAGACCGGTGTTTTTATAGAAATTGAAAACAGCCAGGTTATAAAGCAGGAACCCATTGCCCTGCAAACCGGTACAAGCATTGCGATGAAAAACCTTTTTTTTAATGTACCGGCCCGCAGGAATTTTTTAAAAAGCAATGCAGCAGAGTTAAGGCATATTGTAGATGAGTTCATCAGGGTGGCAATGTCTTTCCCTGAAATTTTCTTTTCATTTACCAGTAATGGACAACAGGTTTTTCATTTGGAGAAGGGCAGTATGAAGCAACGCATTGTGCAAATACTGGGCAATAGTTATGCCGCCAAGTTGGTGCCCGTGCAGGAACAAACAGATTACATGAACATTTATGGTTTTGTGGGTAAACCCGAAACAGCTAAAAAAACCCGTGGCGACCAATACTTTTTTGTGAACAACCGGTTTATTAAAAGTGCTTACCTGAATCATGCGGTAATGAATGCTTTTAATGAAATGATTGCAAAGGATAGTTTTCCGATGTACACTTTATTCATTGACCTGGATCCGGCGCAACTGGATATTAATGTACACCCCACCAAACAGGAAATAAAATTTGAAGATGAAAAGATTGTGTATGCTTTTGTGCAGAGTGCCATCAAACATGCGCTGGCACAGTTCAGCATTTCACCCACTTTGGATTTTGAACTGGATGCTTCTATACAAAGCCTGGATGCAGTAAGCAAACCATTTACAGAAGAAAAGAAATCATCTGCATCATCATCTTCTTTATACAACACATTTACAAAAAAACACCAATCGCATTTTGTAGAAAGTAAAAGTGAATTAAAGCACTGGAGAGATTTTTACGAAAAAGACCAACCTCAACCCGATAATTTTAAGCCACAGGCTGAAGCACCTGTATTAATAACATCAAACCCAAAACCCGAAACACAAACCCTTTTACAATTACACAACAGTTTCATCGTAGTACAAACCAATCGTGGTTACTACTTAGTTCATCAGCAAAATGCACATGAACGTATTTTGTACGAACGTTTTGCTTTGGCTGTTGAAGGAAAACCGATTGCTACGCAGCAGAGTTTATTTCCGGCTACTATTGAATTAAATGCTGCCGATGCTGTTTTGCTGAAAGAACTTTTGCCTGATATGAATCATCTGGGTTACCAGCTGGAACCCTTTGGCAACAATACTTTTGTGATACAGGGTACACCGGCCGATGTAAGTCAGGGAAACGAAAAAACAGCAATAGAAAAAATGCTGGAGCAATACAAACATTTCAGCAGCGATTTAAAATACAGCAAGCGGGAAAAGCTGTTGCGTTCACTTGCACTGCAGCAATCTGTAAAAGCCGGCACTTCTTTAACTGATAAAGAAATGAAGGTTTTAATTGAAGACCTCTTTAACTGCGCCATACCCAACAGCACAGCAAACGGCAAACCTACTTATCTTGAATTTAAAAAAGATGAGCTGGATAAATTGTTTGGGAGATAGGCCGTTCAATTACATTCAAAAATCTGTCAGCATGAGCTTGTCGAAGGCGGGTTGCATCAGAATTATATCGGCTTCGACAGGCTCAGCCTGACAACTCATTTATTCAAACTTATAAAAAAAGCCTGCAACATCTCTGCTACAGGCCTTTGCTTTAAATAACCCTATTCTTACAATTTTTGGAACCTGGCATAGCAGACTCTGTTTCCATAGACTAACCTGATATTGTATTGTCCGGCAATAAGATTGCTCACATTTATCGTAATTAAATTGTTACCCGTATTACCCTGTTGACTATGCTGAAATACCACCACATTTAAATTGTTGTATACAGTAGCATGAATCATTTCGGGCTGTGTTAAAAACAGGTTCACATTAACTAATGCAGATGTTGGGTTAGGGAATGCCTGCAACTCACAAACATTTGAAACCTGGTCGATGCGGATATAGTTACAATATTCTTTCACACATCCGCCCTGTAATGTTGCTTTTAAACAAACCTTGTAATATCCTGTATCCTGAAATAAATAGATCGGATTATTCTGATGCAGGATTACAGGTGGTGTAGCAACTGTGCCATTCAGTTTATATATGTACCATACCTGGTCCAGTATTGGTAAAGTTGCATTTGCAAAAAACTGAATCCTATTAGGCACATTCGGGCTGCGCTGGAAAGTGTAACCAACATGCGCTGTATCGCAAATGATCTGTGGCAGTACCCTTATTTCCTGGCAGGTTGTCGATGCACAGGTATTGCTGCGCCATACTGTTAAGCAGGCAACATAAGTGCCGGGTTGTGCATAGCGGTGTTCTGCAATGGGGTCATGACTTCCGGTGCCGTCACCAAATGTCCAGGTGTATTGGAATGTGGTATTGATATAATCCGGCGTGAATTTATATTTCTGATTATCATTCGGCGAAACCTGGTAATGATATCTTGACAGCTGAGTGCATGGCGGCACGGGAACAGGAATGTAAACGGTATCACAAGTTTCACGCACACAGTTTGAGTTTGGTAAGTATACTTTCAGGCAAACAAGATACCTGCCTGGCTGTGCATATTCATGAACAGCATTCCATGATGTGAGAGAACTTCCGTCTCCAAAGGTCCACACAGCAATAGCGCTTGATACCGGAGGAATACTCAGGTTGGTGAAATATACTTTTCTTGGATTGATAGAATCAAGCCTCCAGCTGAAGTTTACCGGGAAATTACAAGGCGCTGTTACAACCACCGTGTTACATTTTTCACGAACACATGCAACCTGGGTTGGCGTGTTGGCACTGTTGTTTTTCTTTATTCTTAAGCAAACTGTATAAGTGCCGGCATTTGCATAAATATGTGTTGGGTTGGCAACATTCGGATCGCTTTGTAAACCGCTTACCGATGAGCCATCACCAAACGTCCACCTTACAGAATCTGTTACATTGATTGGTGTACTGGTATTGGTGAATTTGATACGCAACGGATGATTTGGATCTGGTTGTGATGTGAAATTAACCACCAGGTTACAAGGTTCAGTTACCACAATGTTTCTGCAGCTATATCTTACGCAAGGCACATTGCTGAGGGTATTGCGTTTAATTACAATTAAACAAACATTGTAGTTTCCGGCATGGGCATAGTTATGTACCGGGCTGGCCACAGTTGGGTCGCTTTGTAAACCATTCAGTGAGGTGCCGTCACCAAAGCTCCAGCGCAGTGAGTCTGTAAGGTTAACAGGCACACTGGTATTGGTAAACTTAATTCGTAAAGGATTGTTTGGATCGGCCTGCGAAGTGAAATTTACCACCAGTGTGCAAGGTTCATAAACTGTAATTGTTTTGCAAAATTCTCTTACGCATTGTACAGTACTGCCAACATTGCCATTCTTCTTTATTCTTAAGCAAACCGTATACGTGCCTGCATTTGCGTAAATATGTGTTGGGTTGGCAACATTCGGATCGTTTTGTAAACCGCTTACAGAAGAGCCATCACCAAATGTCCATCTTACAGAATCAGTTGTATTAATTGGTGTACTTGTATTGGTGAACTTGATGCGTAACGGATGTGCAGAATCTGGTTGCGAAGTGAAATTAACCACCAGGGTACAAGGCGGTGCCTGCACAACTATAGTTTTACAGATCTCCCTGATGCATGGTGTGTTGCTTCCATTATACCTGATTATACGTAAACAAACGGTGTAAGTGCCGGGTGCTGTGTATATATGTACCGGGTTAAATTGGTTTGATGAAGAGCCATCCCCAAATGTCCAGCGTATAGAATCGGTAACGGCGGTATTGGTACTGGTATTATGAAATTCAATTCTTAATGGATTGGTTGGTGTAGCTGTCCAGGTAAAATCAGCTACCAGGTTACATGGCGCCTGAATAACAACTGTTTTACAGATATATCTTATGCAGGGAGCGGTTGTATTATTGTTGTTTTTCTTTACTATTAAACAAACATTGTAAGTGCCGGCATTGGCATAAGTATGAACGGGGTTAACTACATGCGATGATGTGTTATCGCCAAACTGCCAGGTTACCGAATCGGTTGCAGCAAGCGGTACAGATAAATTTTGAAAAGCCAGCGTTAACGGATTGGATGCAACACTGGTCCAGCTGAAATTAACTACCAGGTTACATGGCTCGGTAATGGTTACAATTTTGGTAAACACCTGAGTACATACAGGAACATTGTTTGGTGTTAACCTTACAATAGTATGTGTTACCGTGTAACTGCCGGCTAATGCATAAGTATGTGTGGGCGAAATCAACTGGCTTCCGGTTGTAGCATCGCCAAAATTCCAGTAGTGATGTACATACGGAGAGTCGGTGTTAATTACGGGATTGAATTTTACCGTGAAATTGGTAAGATACTGAACTGCAAATTCGGCATTGCAATTAGGTGTGGTTTGTGCTGTTGCCTTAAACGTGAAGGCGGCAAGGGTAAGCCACAGCAGCGTAAAAATCTTTTTCATACAAAAGGTTTTGTTGGTTAAAGGATAAACAAGGGTATAAGCTTAAGGTAGATACTGCGGTTTTTGGTTTTGTTGCCTGAAGGATAAAAATATCAATAATTTTCCCGGATTGCAAGCAGAAATTTTTCTACAGCCCGCCTTACAGGTGTGGCGCCTGTTATATAATTATTGGCTAAAACCGAGAAAATAAGCAGCTTACCTTTTTTGGTGATGAGGTAACCACTTAAGGCACAATTATTACTGAGTGTGCCTGTTTTTGCATATATAAAACTGCTGTCTTTTTTGTAATAAGATGATAAAGTGCCTTTGCCACCTGTTGGTAAAATATTTTTTACCCGCTCCCAACCAAACTCATTTTTCATTTTATGGAGGATGTACACAAAAGATTGCGGTGTAAATAAATTATACCGGCTCAGTCCGCTGCCATCCACCCATTTGGGTCTTTGGGGAACGTCTTTTAAATCGGAATTTAAAATGGTATCAATAATTTTTTCATCACTCATATAACCCAAATGCTCATTGCTGGCCATTAATAAAGTTTGCTCTGCAAAAAAATTATCGCTGCGGTGCATCATGGGTTTAAAGAGAGAGTCGGAGGGCTGGGAGTGGATAGTTTTTAATTGTTTTCTCTCAGGTGCTATACTCTCGGTAAAGAAATAAAAATTTTGATCATTTGTAAAATGTAATGTGTCTTTTAAAATGCTGTTGATGGTATAGTTATCAGGTAAAAAAGGAATGGATAGTGTGCTGAATTTATTTTTTGATTTTGTAAACTCAAATCCATTTGAATCAAACTTCCTTTTTATTGAAAAATTAGCAGGTAATTGTTTTTGGTTTCTTGAAAAAAATTGTTTTTTTTCTTCAAAATTAAATTCAACAGATGGGATAATATCAAATTTTCCATATGAACTGCCTACAAGAGAATCATTCTTAAATGCAAATGTTACAATATTTCCGTAAACTGGCATTGGGCTTCTCGGCGCCATATAATCTGAACTATAATCATCCCAAGACCAACCTTTTCCAAGTGAATTGGTTTTCCATGAATCTAAGGAAATTGCATTCCATTTATTTGGATTAATATTTTTAAGAAAAGATAAAACTGGTTGATTTATAAAATCAGGATATAAAAAAGTGGGATCTGCAGAAGGGTATATAGAATATTCTCCAGAATTATTCATTTCATATCTCAACCCCACCAAACTATCCCCCAAATATTTCATTCCTGCATACAGCGTAAATAATTTGGTATTGCTTGCCGGTATAAAATATTTTGTTGCATTATAATTATACCAATACTTATCGGTTGCCGGCTCGTAAATACTGATGCCGATATGGCCCGTACTGATGGCTGTATCATTTAATAAAAGAATACCGGCCTGTTTGCCTATTTGTTTAGATACCGAGCAGGAACTGATAAAACCAAGCAATAATAAACAACACATCCATTGACCAATGACCAATCTCATCTCTTTGTTTGATTCTTTTATATTCTTCATTTGCCATTAAAGTTATAATTTTCAACACTAATTATATCATACCGTATGCTGCAGATAAAAAGGCTGAGGTTATTTTCAAGATTGATACTGCCGATAGCAATGTTGGTGCTTACCATACTGTTTGGTACAGCTGGTTATATGGTTATAGAAAACTTTAGTTTTTTAGAAGCTTTGTACATGACAGTGATCACTATATCTACCGTAGGGTTTACCGAAGTAAAGCCATTGAGCGAAAGCGGTCGCATATTTACCATCTTCCTCATCCTGGTAAACCTGGGCTTGTTCACTTATTTTGTAACCCTGCTTACCCGTTTTTTTTCGGACGGAGAATTTACTAAACTGTATAAACAGATCAAAATGGAAAACAGCATTCAGCAATTGAAGCAGCATGTAATTATTTGCGGTTTTGGCCGCAATGGCAAAGAAAGCGCCCAGATATTATTCAACAACAAAATTCCCTTTGTGGTACTTGAGGAAAAAAATGAACTGGAAACAGATCTTGATTTTGATGTGCCCTATTTTATGAAGGGCGATGCCACCAAAGATGAAGTACTGCTGGAGGCAGGTATAAAAAATGCCAGGGCACTTATTATTACTTTACCGGTAGATGCCGATAATTTATTTGTGGTACTTACAGCAAAACAACTCAATTCCGGCATCAAAATCATCAGCCGGGCATCACAGGATTCATCTGTAAAAAAATTAAAAATAGCCGGCGCCGATAATGTGATCATGCCGGATAAAATAGGCGGCGCCCACATGGCAACCCTGGTAATGCTGCCCGATGTGGTGGAAATGCTGTCCATTATGAGCACACAAAGCACCGCTCAGTTTCGGGTGGCAGAAATACAAAGCAACAAAAATATTTCGCTGGGCGAACTGGATATGTGGAGCAAGACCAACTGCACCATACTGGGAATAAAAAATCCTGGTAATCATTATACCATCAACCCGGATGCTTCTTACCAGATAAATCCCGGCGAACGTTTAATTGTAATGGGAAGTGATGAACAGATTGAAAAGGCGAAGAAACTTTTATGATCTCTAAAACTTTTTTGAAAGCAGATTAAAAGAATTCAAAATTAAAAAGAAGAACAGCTTTCTATTTTGCAGAATACTCCATTTTTAATTTTTGACTTTTATCCCCTCTCCTGTGCCCTTAACCATCTTTCCGGTATCTCATTGTGGCTGGCCTGTACATAATCGTTATAGCTGCAGGGAATGATCTTTTTATTGGGCAACTGCATCCACCAGCGGCCGGTTTTTTTGCTTTGCAGAAAAACAGATTCTACTTCATTAAAACTGGTATGGTATTCATTAAAGTAATCTCTGTCTTCAATAGAGGCTTCCTGTTTGCTGCGGCTTTTGCCATCAATAAAATACCAAAGCATTTGAGAGATCTGTTTGGCGCTAAGCTCATTTAAATCCTGTTTCGGCAGGTAACCATAAATACCAAAACTGTTTACTTTATTACTCAGCCCGGCAAACCTGGCCAGTATGCAGGCTTCTTCGCCACCAAAACCATTGGGGCTTTCGGTGCTGGCCGGCGAGTCGCTGTATTTAATGGCGCTGATGTCGAAACTCAGCAAATGTGTGTTCCTGATAACCGGTTCCATCTCTTCCAGGTTTTC
This sequence comes from uncultured Chitinophagaceae bacterium, assembly GCA_963715585.1. GTDB lineage: Bacteria > Bacteroidota > Bacteroidia > Chitinophagales > Chitinophagaceae > Ferruginibacter. The sequence continues at coordinate 4,646,990 of OY970254.1, forward strand.
CCTGGCTGTCCCAACCCGATAACAATCAAAGCGCAGCTTATCCATGGTTTCCAACATGCGGGGGTGTACAAAATAACTTTGAAAACCGATATGGTTGTAATGCTTTACCAGGTTGGGTTCGCCGGTAAGCATTTCCAGTAAAAAGTTTTCGCTGCGCAATGGATTTTCGCCTTTCAGGTTAATGGTTGCATCAATGCAGGTGGCTTCCACTACCTGTTGCAGTTCTTTGTAAGCAAAATATTGTGCCAGCGTAATATCATGCGATCCGCCGAGTATTACAACCGTTTTGTTCATGCGGAACAGCTCGGCCAATACTGTTTTAACAGCTGCATAACTGTCGTTTAAAGTAGCGCCGGTTTTAATGTTTCCAATGTCGGCAATAATTACATCGGTATGCCAGTAATGTAACTGGTATAGCTGTTTGCGTATGGCATCGGCTGCACTTATGGTATTATCAAAAACACCGCTTCCCCTGGTTTCATTTACGCCAACAAAAACAATATCTGCATCGGTAATATCGGGCAGTTCGTTTTCGTAAATGGAAATATGCTTGGCCAGCTGGCCATCGGTATATCCTTTGTCATCATTCAGTTCATGAACAGGAATGGCGGTTAAAAAATCGTGCAGGTCGTACATTAAAAAAATTTGGACAAACCTAATTTATTAATTTCAATTTGTGGATTTATCAGTGTAAAATATGATAAATGTTATGTTTTTTCATATCGGTAAATTGTTAACTTCGCTACACCATAAATTTTAACGATGAGCAATAAGCAGGAAGTATTAAATGACGTAGTAATTAAGTTTGCAGGAGACAGCGGTGATGGTATGCAATTGACCGGAAGCCAGTTCACCAATAACACAGCCATGCTGGGCATTGACCTGGCAACTTTCCCCGACTTTCCGGCCGAGATACGTGCCCCAATAGGTACTTTACCGGGCGTGAGCGGTTACCAGCTCCGCTTTTCGAGCGACAGGGTATTTACACCCGGCGATGCCTGTGATGTACTGGTGGCGATGAATGCGGCTGCATTAAAAACAAATCTGAACGGATTAAAACCCGGCGGCAGAATTATTGCCAATGAAGATGGTTTTGATGCCAAGAATTTAAGATTGGCCAATTATGCCGAAGGGGTAAACCCATTAACAGATGACAGCCTGAGTAATTATGAAGTGATACGGATGGATGTAACCAAGATGACCCGTGAGGCATTGAAGGATATAACCATGGGCGTAAAAGAAAAGGACCGTGCAAAAAATATGTTTGTGCTGGGCTTTTTGTACTGGATGTACAACCGTGATATGGAAACCACCATTGGTTTTATAAAAGAAAAATTTGGCAAAAAGCCCGAGATTTTTGAAAGCAATGTAAAAGCATTACAGGCCGGCTATAATTACGGCGATACTACAGAAACCTTTACCACACGTTATTCTGTTGCCAAGGCAAAAATGGATCCGGGCACTTACCGGTCCATCATGGGTAACCAGGCTGTATCTTATGGCCTGATAGCAGCTTCGCAAAAAAGTGGATTACCGCTATTTTTAGGAAGCTACCCCATTACACCGGCCAGCGATATTTTACACGATTTAAGTAAGTATAAAAATTTTGGTATTAAAACCTTTCAGGCAGAGGATGAGATAGCTGCCATTACATCGGCCATTGGTGCCAGTTATGGTGGAAGCCTGGCGGTAACAACCAGCAGTGGCCCCGGTATTGCTTTAAAAGGCGAGGCGATGGGATTGGCTGTAATGCTGGAGATTCCTTTGATTATCGTAAACATTCAAAGAGGCGGACCATCTACAGGGTTACCAACCAAAACAGAACAAAGTGATTTGATGCAGGCTTATTATGGCCGTAATGGAGAGTGCCCGATGCCTATCGTTTCTGCATCAACACCCAGCGATTGTTTTAGTGCTGTGTATGAAGCAGTAAGAATATCGGTACAACATATGACACCGGTTATGTTTTTAAGTGATGGTTATATTGCCAATGGTGCCGAGCCCTGGAAATTTCCGGCAGCAGCCGATTTACCGGAAATAAAAACACAGTTCGCATCGCAAAATTTTGCTGATGTGATGGACAAGGATGGTAAATTTCAACCGTATAAAAGAGATGATAAATTGGTTCGCCCATGGGCCATACCCGGCACACCGGGATTAGAACATCGTGTGGGCGGTTTGGAAAAAGCTGATATTACAGGTAATATCAGTTACGAACCGGAGAACCACCAACACATGGTTAAAACCAGGCAGGCCAAGGTTGATATGATTGCCAATTATATTCCCGATCAGCATTTAGATAGTGGTGCAGATAAAGGAAAAGTTTTGGTGCTGGGCTGGGGAAGTACCTATGGTGCTATAAAGAGTGCCTGCACCGAATTGCAGAAAGCAGGCCATGCAGTATCACATGCGCATCTCCGCTACATCAGGCCATTCCCTAAAAACCTGGGCGAAATACTGAAGAATTTTGATACAGTTTTGGTGCCCGAAATTAATAACGGGCAGCTGGTAAAAATTATACGTGATGTGTATTTTGTTGATGCAAAACCTTACAATAAAATAATGGGTATACCCATTACAAAAGGAGAACTGATCAACGAAATAAAAAACCTGCTTTAAAAGAGCTGGTTAAGTAACTATAAAAAAAGCCCGTTCAAATTTAATTGAACGGGCTTTTTAATATTTTTTTACCTTCTTTTTTATCTTCTGATTTTTTCTCTGCCAAAAGTGTAACCAATTTTAACATTAAAAGTAAAGTAAGCATCTTTGTTTTTAGAATGGCCACGCTCGCCGCCTACAACAGTTGTATGGCCGGGATTCAGTTCATACTGGCGATCGTTTAATAAAAGTGCATTGGTTAATTTTGCACCTGTAAAATAATTGGCGTATAAAGTTGGGTCAATATATTCTTTGCTTACATCATCCAGGTAATCGGTATTTAATTTTCTGTAAACAAATTCGGCTCTTACGCTTAAAGAAGAACCTATATCGTATTTAGCACCAATTCCTATAGGAATATTTATTTGGTTCAGGCTGTATCGTTTCCTGTCAGGATACTCAGCAAATCCCTGTCCTTCGGTACTTAATGGCTGCAGGTCAACCCATTTGCCGTTTAATTTGGCTTGTGGTTTAAAAGAGAAAAACCCAATACCTGTAAGCAGGTAAGGAGAGATCAATGGAGGTTCTTTGTCCTCATCATTTCTGCCAATAATGTATAATGGGTGAATTTCAAGGCCAAGCATAAAGTCAGTTATCTTGGATTTGAAACTCAGGTTTCTTTCGTACCTGCCATAAGTTGAAGGGGCTACTTTTGCAAGCACTTTATCATCTGCCTGTACGGTACCAAAAGTGGCTTCCAGCCTCAGGGCCAGCATATATTCGTACATGGCGGTAAGTGATATACTGCCGGCAATCTGTGTTTTACCCAGGTTTAAATCTTTTACGAATTTTTTACCCACGCCTTTATTACCACCCAGATCAGTTAAGCAATTCATTAAGCCTATTGAGCCTCCAAGTTCAAATGTGATTGGATTATCGTAGTATTTATTATTATAAAAATAATATTGAGCCGAAGCTGTTTCTACGGATAGGGTAAGCATTAAAACAACGCTGAGAACAATGGTGATTTTTTTCATTTAATTATATCCTTTTTTAAAATGTATTGGCTGGGGTTTTAAAAGGATCAGCTGTGTATTGCAAATAAAACGATTATTCTGCAATTTTAAATCAACTTTATAAAGTTTTCTTTACAAATTTACAGATACCGTTTAAACCACATTCGCTGCATCGTGGTTTTCTGGCAGTGCAAATATATCTTCCGTGTAATATTAACCAATGATGGGCAATGTGTACATAAGGTGGCGGTAAATTTTTAATTAATTGTTTTTCGGCCGCCAATGGTGTTTTGGCATTGGTGGTTAAACCCAGCCTTGCGCTTACCCTGAAAACATGTGTATCTACCGCCATATTGGGCTGATTATCTACTACGGAGGTTATTACATTGGCTGTTTTACGCCCAACCCCGGGTAATAGTACCAGCTCATCAACTGTCATAGGTACCTGCCCGTTAAATTTGTCCAATAGCATGTTGGCCATGCCTATCAGGTGTTTGGTTTTGTTATTGGGGTAAGAAATGCTTTTAATCAGCGGGAATAACTCTTCAAATGTTGCTTTGCTCATGGCATCAGCATCCGGATATTTTTCAAAGATTTTGGGTGTAGTTAAATTAACCCTTTTATCGGTGCATTGGGCCGATAAAATGACTGCTACCAGTAGCTGAAAGGGATCATCGTATAATAGCTCTGTTTCGGCATCGGGGGCATGCTCTAAAAAATAATCTGTAAAGAATTGGTACCGCTCTTTCTTGGTCATAAAAAATCTCCCCGCTTTTGGTGGGGAGATTAAAATTACATTAAAACGATGACTGAATTAAGCGTGTGGTGTAAGTTCGGCCACAGCTTTTTCGGCATAACTTAAAATATTATCAATTGTTTGCTGGCTTGGTGACATTTTCAGTGCTTCCAGCCTGCTTTGGGCCGACGTTATCACTTCAAATTTTTCACGTAAACTCCAGTCTGTTTCCAAAGCAGCTTTAATTGCGGCTGTTTGTGCTGGGGAAGTTTCATTATACAAATATTGTAAAAGATCTTCCGGGGTAAAATTGTGCATGTTAAGGTTAAGTTGCTTGCGTTAAGAAATTAAATATCCCTGTCTAGCCTACAGGCAGGCATTATCCGGTTATTAAACGGTTGATACACAGGAATATTGCTTTTACGTTAACTTTTATTTGTTTTCCGGGGCGGGTTTAACAATGAAAAGATCTTCATTGTCTTTTTTCATCAGGTATTTTTCACGTGCATATTTTTCAATGCTTCGGGCATCATTTTTTAGCAAATCCAATTCCTTCTTTGCATCAGTTATTTGCTCTTTTAAATGTAATTCGCTGGTTTGAAGTTCATTCAGCTTATCTCTACGCTCAAAATCAGATAAAATATCTTTCGGATCAAAGAAAATCATCCATACTGCAAAAAAAACACCTGTAAGCAGGTATTTGTTTTTTAGTAAGGATGGAATGTGAGTTAGAAGTTTCATGTTTCAAGTTGTTTGTTGATGGTTGTTCGTTGATCGAAGTGCCTTTACGGTCAACGATCTACGAACAACGGTCAACTTGCTACTACTTACCAAATTTAATCTTTCCTTTTGGATATACACCACTTTCGCCCAGTATTTCTTCAATACGGATCAGCTGGTTGTATTTAGCCATACGGTCGGTTCTTGAGGCCGAACCGGTCTTTATCTGGCCACAATTTAATGCAACAGCCAGGTCGGCAATGGTGGTATCTTCCGTTTCGCCGCTGCGGTGGCTCATAATGGTATTAAAGCCATTGTTTTGAGCCATGCTAACTGCATTAATGGTTTCGGTGATGGTACCAATCTGGTTTACTTTAACCAATAAGCCATTTGCAATGCCTTCGTTAATGCCCCTTTCCAAACGGTTAACATTGGTTACGAAAAGATCATCGCCTACCAACTGGCATTTGCTGCCAACGGCTTCGGTAAGCATTTTCCAGCCCTTCCAGTCATCTTCTGCCATACCATCTTCAATAGAGCAAATAGGGTATTGCTTTACCCAGCTTGCCCAATAGTTTACCAATTGCTCACTGGTCATTTTTTTACCATCGCTCTTATGAAAAATATATTTTTTCTCTTTTGCATTCCACAGTTCACTGTTGGCTGCATCCATGGCAATCATGATCTGGCTGCCGGTTTTGTAACCTGCAGCTCTGTATGGCTGTCAGCACGGTTTCAATAGCTTCTTCATTGCTTTGAATATTTGGTGCAAAACCACCTTCATCACCCACATTGGTGCTGAATCCTTTTTTCTTCAACACGGTCTTTAATGCATGAAAAATATCAACGCCCCAGCGCAAACCTTCGCTAAAAGATGATGCGCCAACCGGCATTACCATAAATTCCTGGAAGTCTATTTTATTATCGGCATGTGCACCGCCGTTTAAAATATTCATCATCGGTATAGGAAGGATCTTTGCATTGGTACCGCCAATGTAGCGGTACAATGGAAGATTGGCTTCCAGCGCAGCTGCTTTTGCAACCGCCATACTTACTGCAAGAATTGCATTGGCTCCCAGTTTTCCTTTATTGGGTGTTCCATCCAAAGCAATCATCATGGCATCAATACCGGTTTGGTCGGCTACATCCCAGCCCAGTAAATTATCGGCAAGAATGGTGTTTACATTTTTTACTGCTTTAAGTACACCCTTGCCTCCATATAGTTTTTTATTGCCGTCACGTAATTCAACAGCTTCGTGAATACCTGTACTGGCGCCACTTGGCACAGCTGCACGGCCTAAATGTTCGTTCTCGGTTAAAATATCAACTTCAATTGTTGGGTTGCCACGGCTATCTAATATCTGGCGGGCATGAATGGAGGCGATGTAACTCATTGTTGGTTTGTTGGTTTAAAAGTTAATTAGTTTATTGGTTGATTAGCTGTCAAAGTTCTGAAAATATCTTCTAAACTTCCCGCTGTTTCGCTCTGTAATGAAATAATATTCAGATTTTTTTTGAGGCTGATCTCCATCAGCCTTCTTCTTAACGCATCTGCATCATCTGTTTTAAATAACCAGGTGTTTGAATTAAGCTGCTTAATGTTTTGAATATCTTCAAAAACCTCTTCCTGCACCACTTCTTTTATTTCCAGCCTTAATTCATTAAAATGTTTTTTACCTAACAGGTTCTCCAGTAAGTCATCTGCCACAATTTTCCCTTTGTTGATGATGATCACCCGGTCGCAGATGGCCTGTACTTCCTGCAAAATGTGTGAAGAGAACAGAACTGTTTTATCGGCCCCCAGCTTTTTTATCAGCTCTCTTATTTCTATTATCTGGTTGGGGTCAAGGCCGGTAGTAGGTTCATCTAAGATCAGCACTTCGGGATCGTGTATTAAGGCAGCGGCCAAACCAACACGTTGTTTATAACCCTTACTTAACTGGCCTATTTTTTTATTGGCTTCCACCGTTAATCCAACTGTTTTTATTACTTCTTTTATCTTTTCTTTTTTGTTTTTTACGGTGTGAATGTTGGTGATAAAATCCAAATATTCCCTAACGTACATATCGTAATACAAAGGATTAGCTTCGGGTAAATAGCCAATCTTCTTTTTCGTTTCGTTGCTGTTTTCAGTAACAGCAATGCCGCAAACCTTTGTAGAGCCTGCACTTGCGGTTAAGTAACCTGTAATGATCTTCATGGTGGTTGATTTGCCTGCACCATTGGGCCCCAGGAAACCAACGATTTCTCCTTTATTTACGGTAAAAGAAATATCATCAACCGCTTTTTGTGCGCCGTAATTTTTTGTGAGGTTATTTACTGTTATTGACATGAAGGTTTTTGTACCGCTAAATTAAAAAACGCCGGGTGTAAAACCCCGACGTTCTTTTTAAAACTTCGTTATTTTTTATCCCCGCTGTTATTACCGGGGTTTTGATTTTGCCTTTGTTGCTGACCTCCCTGGCCACCGCTTCTGTTTGGCCTGTTGCGATTTTGTCCTTGCTGATTTCCTCCGCCGCCTTGTCTGTTTGGATTATTGTTTCTTTGATTGCCTCCGGGGTTTTGTACACCAGATCCAGCGGAAGAACGATTTTGTTGTCCGCCACTGCCAGCAGGTCTTTGCGAACGGTTACCCTGATTACCGCCTTGCTGCTGATTCTGCTGGTTGCCTCCTCCACGATTTTGTTGATTTCTGTTTTGCCCCTGTCCACCGGATTGCTGGTTGCCACCACCTTGTCCACGAGATCCTTCGGGCCTGTTTCTTCCTTGTTGGTTACCACCTCTTTCCTGGTCTCTTCTTTTGCGGCTGGTTTTTTCAAGGGTTTTTAAACTGATCTGGCCAACCACATCTGCGTAAGTAGGTTCAATTTCTTTTGGTTTGTTGCTAACCACTTCAACCGGCTCCAGGTCTGTAGGGCGAATGCCCTGTTTGTTTAATTCTTTTATTTTTTTAACACGCTCAATCGTTAATGGGTATTGCTTGTTGCTGTCGGGCATGGTGTACCACATCAGGTTGCGGAAAATATCTTTCTTCACCAAAAAGGCACGGCTTTTTTCCATTTCCAGCATATCGGCATCATCCGGAAAAAACTGCAGTGCATCCATGTAAGTATCCAGCTCATAATTTAAACAGCATTTAAGCCTGCCACACTGGCCGCTTAATTTGGTTTGATTGATACTTAAATTTTGGTAACGGGCTGCATTGGTATTTACACTTTTAAAATCGGTAAGCCAGCTGCTACAACAAAGCTCACGGCCGCAACTGCCTATGCCGCCTACTTTTCCGGCTTCCTGGCGGGCGCCTATCTGGCGCATTTCTACCTTTACTTTAAATTCGGTTGCGTATAATTTTATCAGCTCTCTAAAATCAACACGGTCATCGGCAATGTAAAAAAATGTGGCTTTACGGCTATCGGCCTGTACTTCTACTTCAGCCATTTTCAGATCAAGCTTTAGCTGGCGGGCCATGGCACGGCTGCGAATTAATACCTGTGCTTCCCGGGCTTTCGATTCGAGCATTTTTGCAATATCTGCTTCGGTGGCACGGCGTAAAACCTTTCTTATATCCGGGCTCTTTTCGTCAACCTTACGTTTTTTCATTTGCAGGCGAACGAGTTCGCCGGTCATATTTACCATGCCCACATCAAAACCGCTCACCCCTTCCACGGCAATCATATCGCCTTTTTCGTAATGGTGTAAAGTTGTATTTCTGTAAAAATCTTTACGGCTTCCGTTGTTAAAACTTACTTCAATAACCCTGCAACCGCTTTCGGGGTCGCTAAAGGGCAGGTTGGCCAGCCAGTCATGCACGTTCATACGGTTGCAACCGCCTGTTGAGCAGCTGCCATGGCTCTGGCATCCACCCGGTGCTCCGTCTTTTGAGGTTCCGCAACCTCCGCTTCCACATCCCATATACTGAGTAATTAAAAAGTAAAAATTAAAAAGTCAAAAAATGAGGAGGAGATAATTATGAGCCGGGCGGCAGAATTACTATGAAACTTCATTGGCGTCGCACTCTTGTACTGTATTTCTATATTCGGCAGGAAAAGTTCCATATTGGTTTGCCGTACAAGTGAGTGACACAACGATGCTCAATATTGTTGAAAAAGCTGGTATCAAAATATTATGAATACACAAACATCAACCCAGTTCAGTAATTTCTGTCCCTGCTGCTCTCTGCCTCAGTTCACCAAAATTAACGATTTGTTGTTAATAATGTGGTATAACCTAATGGAAAGTGCATGAAAGAGCATTTTGGCGTTGGCATTACGCTCAATATAGTAGCTGGCTTTGTCTAATTCGTTGATAATGGCTTCCTGCTGGCCCAGGTTGCAGAGTTTGTTTAGGCGGCTGGCAAAATCGTTGACCGGTTTTCCGTTGTCCGTTGTCTGTTGTCCGTTGTCTGTTCCCATTACTCTCAGCCTTACCGCTTCTTCGAGCAGGTGAATAAAGTATTTGAGGAATTGTTTTTGCTTTTCCCTGCCCAGTTTGGCAGTTTCATCAATCCATTTTACCTGGGCAACGGGCCCGGTGCGTATGATGGCATTCAGCCATTCCCGCAGCATTACTTCCCAATCGTCGTCGGCATGTTGCAATAATTGCAGGGCTTCCCGGTAATTGCCTTCGGCAAGGATGGCAATTTGCTGGGCTTTTTCAATTTTAACGCCGGCATTTAGTTCCAAAGCAACTTCCACTTCCGAATTGGTAAGCAGCGGAATTTTTACCAACTGGGTACGGGATAAAATGGTGGGGAGAATCAGATCCTCATTTTCTGCAACCAAAATAAATAGTGTATTTGGTGGCGGCTCTTCTATCAGCTTTAATAATTTGTTTCCTTCCTTGCCCAAAAATTCGGGCATCCACATTACCAGTATTTTGTATTCGCTTTCAAAACTTTTGAGGTTGAGCTTGCGGATGATATCGTTACACTCGTGTGCGGTTATATTGCCTTGCTTGTTTTCGGCACCGATGAATTGCAGCCAGTCGTATACATTACCATAAGGGTTTGTTACAATAAACTCACGCCACTCTTTTATAAAATCAGTGCTGATGGGTTTTTCGCCGGGCTTTTTGGTAATTACCGGGTAAGAAAAATGTATATCGGGATGAATGAGTTCGTTGGCTTTTTTGCAGGCGGGGCAAACGCCGCAGGAATCATTCTCTTTTATTGGTGGTTTGTTGTTGGTTTGTGGTTCGGGTGCTGCAAATAAATCTACTTCCGGTGGCTGTGGTTTGCAGACAATGTATTGTGCAAAAGCCAGTGCCAGCTGCAGGGCGCCGCTTCCTTCCTTGCCTAAAAACAACAGAGCATGACTCAGCCGGTTGTGCTGTATCATTTGTACCAGCTGTTCCTTGGTTTCTTTTTGCCCGGTGATGGATTGGAATTGCATGGGTGCAAATTAAAAGAAAAAAAACATCCGGCATTTTTAAAAAGCCGGATGCAGGAATAAATATATTGATGTGTTATAATTTACTAATTATCTCCTCGCTCATCGGTTTCACCTTACTCTTAAAATGACCGATCAGTTTTCCGTTCTCGTCCAGTAAAAATTTATTAAAGTTCCAGCTGATCTTTGCATCCATAACCCCATTCTCTGTTTTATTGCAAAGCCATTTGTAAATGGGGGCAATATCTTTTCCTTTTACAGATATTTTGGCAGCCATGGGAAATGTAACACCGTAATTCTTTTTGCAGAATACCTCAATGGTTTCATTGCTGCCGGGCTCCTGTGAGAAAAAGTTGTTGGCCGGAAAACCCACGATCACCAGCTTGCCTTCATATTTTTTATACAAGGCTTCCAGGTCTTCGTATTGCGGCGTAAAGCCACATTTGCTGGCGGTGTTTACAATTAATATTTTTTTTCCTTTAAAATCAGCAAAGTCAATAGTGCCGCCGTTTAATGAGGGTACTTTAAAATCGTAAATGGTTTGGGTTTGTACAGCCTTTTCCGGTTTAGGAAAAAAACTACTCCCCAAAAATGCAAGCGAAAAACTTATCAGCTTTATCATGGTTACAGTTTGCTGGTGATCTCTTCACTCATGGGAGTAACCTTACTTGGGAAGTATTGGATTAAATTTCCTTTTTCATCCAATAAGAATTTTCCGAAATTCCATTTTATCTCTGCATCTAAAACACCGTTTTCGGTTTTATTGCAAAGCCATTTAAAAATGGGTGCTGTATCATCACCTTTTACAGAAACTTTAGAAGCCATGGGAAATGTAACGCCGTAATTTTTTTTGCAGAACTCTTTTATTTCAGTGTTGGTGCCGGGCTCCTGTCCGCCAAAATTATTGGCCGGGAAACCAACAATAACCAACTTATCCTTATAGGTATCGTACAGTTTTTGTAAACCTTCGTATTGAGGTGTGTAGCCACATTTGCTGGCTGTGTTCACGATCAATATTTTTTTGCCTTTGAATTTTGAAAAATCAATGGTACCGCCTTCCAGGCCCTCCACTTTAAAATCGTAGATAGATCTTGCAGTGATGTTAATTGAGGTTTCTGTTTCAGTTGCGGGTATATTATTGTTTGCCTGTAATGTACACGACACGAGGGCGGCACTGATAGCTAATAATTTGATCATAATTTATTTTTTATTGTTAACGAAATTAAAACCATTTTGTTCGATATGCCGGGGAATCATATCGACTTAACCGGGGATTAACAGCCTATTGCTTTTCATAGCAACCCAGGTCCGGCAAGCCAATATTCCGATTCTTATCATCCAGGTCTTTTGCAAAACCGGTTACAGTGCCAGCATTTATAGCAGGAGATGCGGCATTTTTTGTGATCCTGAAATCGAAAATATTTTTGGTTACATTAATACTGTCGAAAGCAGGATCAGCATTTCTGATATTGCCAGTTAATGTGCTGTTGGAAGGATCGGCCGCAGAGCGGTACATATTTTTTTCAAATAGTATAGTAAAGGGATTTGCCCCTTGTTTAATGACAGAGAGTTCATTGGTGACAATACCTTCATCACTCCAAAAAATATTGTTGCGGAAAACAGCATTTAAATCGGCCGTTAAAGTACCGCTTGCCAGTTGGGTAAAATTATTTACGCTAAGCATTGGGTTTTTGTGGATGATATAATTTGTAGAATAGGCAGCTACTGTGCAGTGAGTGAAATTATAAACACCTCCATAATTTAAAATAATATTGCTGCCGCAATTACTTATTAAACTGTTATCGGCCTGCAGGCTGCTGTTTACAGAAAGTATACCGGCATCGTAAGCATTATCAATAATGCATTGGTGCAGTATAACTTTTGCGTTGGCATTAACGGAAGGTTTTTCGGTAACAATGGCCTGGTAAGCATTTTTTACAAGGGCATAAGTAAGCACATTGTTTTTACTGCTGCCGCGGAAATAAATGCCAGGCCAGCTTGCGGGCAGATCTTTGTAACCTTCATCAAGCCTGTCGCCTGTAAATATTACATTATCTGCTTTTGTACCATTAACGGTTAATGTGCCATCTACAATAAACGGCGCATCAGCATGTGAATATATCTTACAGCCGGGCTGTATGGTTAATGTGGCCGTGGTATCAATACGAATGCTGCCGAGAATTACGTAAGGCAGATTGTTTGCCCACACTACATTACCGGTTAAAACCCTGTTGCGTAAAAAGTTTGCATTTTGGCCATAGGATTGTAGCTGAACATAACGATTATTACCATTGTAATTTATTAAAATGCTATCACTTACTATAAAGGGAAGATTGGCTGCGTTTGGGTTGATGGTTACCGAAACAAAAACATAAATGCTGTCGTTGGCTTCAATATCAAGGTTGGTAACTTCATTGGTTGCAGCACCGTCAACATTCATTTTATAGGCTGATGTTGCGCCACCCATCAGCTTTACTTTACCTAACCTGAGTTTTTGGTTGTTTTCGTTGATGATCTTAAATGATTTGGTGATGGAGCCGGTTGTGGTAAAAACGGTATCGTATTTTAAAGTGTCGGCAGTAATACTCAGTTGGGCGAATTCACTGGTAATAAAAGAGTCTTTTTTACAGGAACTAAGAAAAAGGCAAAAGGCAAAAATTAAAAGGCAAAAAAGGGGCGTGATTCTCTTCATTTTTCAAATTTAGACTTATTTGGCTGCGTAAGCAAGGGTAGCTATACTTAACTTAACATGCTCAACTCCGAGTATTATATGACCACAAGCTTCCAAAGTTGCACCCGTGGTTACCACATCATCTACCAATAACAGGTGCTTGCCAGCCAATTCATCCGCTTTTGCAACCATAAAGCTCTGTTTTACATTTTCCCAGCGCTCGGTACGATGCTTGCGGGTTTGGGTTTCGGTGGCATGTTGGCGAATAATTGCCCCGTTCAAAACCGGTACATTCATAACAGCAGACATCCCATTGCAGATTACCGCTGCCTGGTTGTAACCACGTTTATGTTCCTTATCGGCATAAAGCGGCAAGGGAATTAAAGCATCTATGGAAGAAAACCGGTTGCTTTTCTGCAAAGTTTTTCCCATCATCTCACCTAAATAAAAACCAATTTCTGTATCGCCTTTGTATTTAAACTGATGAATTAAATGCTGGATTAAAAATTCTTTTGAAAAATAAAACTGGCTGTAAGCAGCAGTTAATGGAATTCTTCCCCAAAAATATTTTTCAACCGGGTTGTTGGCTAAAGTGGCAAAACCGGTGTGTGGTAAATTATGAATGCATTTTAAGCAGAGCAGGTTATCTGCTTCAAGCAAATCTGATCCGCAACCTGTACAAACATGCGGATAAAAAAGATGCAGTGTGCTGTTGAATATATTTTTTAATTGAGCAATCATGTTATTAATTACTCTTACAAGTTAAAATAAATATTGATACAGTTCTTCAACTTTACCCAAAGGCACCACTTCAATATTAAATTTTTGTTTGCCCAAAGATTTGGAATTGTACTTGCTGACGATGATTTTTTCAAAACCCAATTTCTCTGCTTCAGCAATGCGTTGTTCAATTCTGTTTACGGCCCTTATCTCTCCGCTTAAACCAACTTCACCTGCAAAGCAATAATGTTGGTTGATGGGTGTGTCTTCGTAGCTGCTTAATAAAGCACTAACAATGGCAAGATCAATTGATGGGTCTTCTACTTTTATACCACCGGCAATATTTATAAAAACATCTTTTACACCAAAATGAAAGCCGCCTCTTTTTTCAAGCACGGCTAATAATAATTGTAAGCGGCGCAAATCAAAACCACTTACGGTACGTTGCGGTGTGCCATAAACACTTTGTGTAACCAATGCCTGTCCTTCAATTAATAAAGGGCGCATACCTTCCATAGTTGCTGCAATGGCAATGCCGCTTAGTTGTTCTTCTTTTTGTGTAATTAATAATTCGGAGGGATTGTTTACAGCCCTCATGCCTGTACCGGTCATTTCATATATACCCAGCTCAGATGTAGATCCAAAGCGGTTTTTAAGCGTTCGTAAAATACGGTAGGCATAATGCTGGTCACCTTCAAACTGTAAAACTGTATCTACCATATGCTCCAGAATTTTTGGCCCGGCAATGGTGCCATCTTTGGTAATATGCCCAATTAAAAAAACCGGGGTGTTAGATTCTTTAGCAAAGCGTTGCAGCTCGCCGGCTGTTTCTCTTATCTGGCTAATGCTGCCTGCACCACTTTCAACAAATGGTGATTGCAGGGTTTGAATAGAATCAACAATTACCAGTTGTGGCTTCAGCTTTTTTATTTCCTGGAAAATGGTTTGTGTATTAGTTTCGGTAAGGATATAAAAATTGTCGCTGCCAATGCCGATACGGTCGGCACGCATTTTTATCTGCTGCTCACTTTCTTCGCCACTTATATATAATGTAACAACATCTTTCAATTGTAAACCTATCTGTAAAAACAAAGTTGATTTACCAATACCCGGTTCACCGGCAACCAACACAATACTTCCTAAAACAATGCCGCCACCAAGTACCCGGTTTAATTCTGCATCGGTTGTAAGTATCCTTTTTTCTTCGGCGCTGCTTACATCATTTATCGAAATGGTTTTTTGTTTTCCCAATCCTGAGTAATCACGCCATTCGTCTTTTTCTTTTTTATCGCTTCCTTTAACAATTACTTCCTCAACAAAAGTATTCCAGTTGTTACAGCCTGGGCACTTACCCAACCATTTGGCACTTTCGTAACCACAACTCTGACAAAAAAATGCGGATTTAGTTTTACTCATGGCGTAAATGTAAAATGGAAAAAGAAGAAAGAAAAATCAATTAAAAAGAAAACACCTGCTTCTTTTTTTAAAATCAATAATTAAAAAATGGAAAGTAGAAAGTAGAAAAAATATACCGGGTAAATGCATCCTGAATTTCATTTTGGGCTTACTAAAAAGTAAAAGGGTCAACATTTCTGCTGACCCTTTGTACTTACTAACCCATTAAATTCTATTGCTAAATTACAAATTCAGGCCACATAAAAAAATAAATTTTCGGAGATGTTAATAAGTTATAGGCACATAACAAGGGTATAGCTATACCGAATACACTACACTTAATTAATTGAATATCAAACTATTAAAAGCATTTTGGAGATTAAAATCACACCCATATTTCAACGTTAATTTAAAATTAAGTTTCAAAAATATTTGGTTTATAAAATAAACTACTTTACGTTTGTGAAAAATTAAGAACAATGAAGGGCGTATTTACATTACTTATTTTACTACTTGGTTTTTCAGCCATGGCGCAGGTTAAGGTGGATGGTAAAATAACTGATA
This sequence comes from uncultured Chitinophagaceae bacterium, assembly GCA_963715585.1. Classification (GTDB taxonomy): domain Bacteria; phylum Bacteroidota; class Bacteroidia; order Chitinophagales; family Chitinophagaceae; genus Ferruginibacter. The sequence continues at coordinate 4,662,797 of OY970254.1, forward strand.
CAAAGGGCAAACCAGTGGCTGGAGTAAGCATTACTTTAAAGGATACGTACGATGGGGCAACAACTGATTCGTTAGGTAATTTTTCATTCCAGACTACTGAAAAAGGGAAAAAGATATTAGAAGCATCAATTATAGGTTATAAACCCTTTGAACAGGAAATGAACCTGGAATCGGCCCCAATCACCCTTAATATTTCCATGAAAGAGCTGGTTACCGAATTAAAAGCAGTTGTAATATCTGCAGGTTCGTTTGTTGCCAGCGATAAAAGCAAAGGAGCGGTTTTGTCTGCTATAGACATTGTAACAACCCCAAGTGCCAACGGGGATGTAACCAGCGCCTTTAAATCGCTGCCTGGCACCCAGCAGGTTGGCGAAAGCGAAGGTTTGTTTGTAAGAGGAGGCTCGGCAACCGAAAGCAAGATATATATGGATGGAAACCTTGTAAATAACTTCTTTTACAGCAGCACACCAGGCATTGCCACCCGTGGCCGCTTTAACCCTTTCTTATTTAAGGGAACCATCTTCAGTTCGGGTGGTTACTCTGCTTTGTACGGTCAGGCACTTTCCTCGGCTTTAATTTTAGAAAGTAAGGATTTACCTGAAAAAACCGAAGCCGACCTGGCAATATCAGTAATTGGCCTGGGCGGTGGTATTCAGCACCTGGCAAAAGATAAAAAATCGGCATGGGGCGTTTCTTACAACTATACTAACCTTTGGCTTGGCTTTGCCATCAACAAACAAAAGCAGGATTTTTACCAGATACCGGTTTATCACCAGGGCGATGCCAACTTCAGGATAAAAACAAAAAGTGGCGGTATGATCAAATACTATGGTTATATCAGCGCCAATAAAACTGGTTTCAGAAGTGCAGATATAGATTCGGCTGTTTTTAAAAATGCATTTTACCTGGAGAATTTAAATACCTATCAAAATATAAACTGGCGTGAAAATTTTGGCATGGGCTGGAAAATAACCACCGGCATCAGCTTCAGCACCAACAAGGATGATATGAATAATGAACTGCAGGATGCCAATAATCAAAAAAAGGTCATCGCCAATCCTTCATTTTACGCTTTTAAAAATTTTAAACTGAATAACAGGGCGCAATACGCACAGGCAAGAGTGGTGCTTGATAAAAAACTGAATGGCTTAAATGTAATTCGTTTTGGGGCTGATTATTTTTACAGCAAAGAAAAATCAACCTATACTTTGTATGACGGAACAAAATTTACTGAGTCTGTAACCGATAATCTTGAATCTGTTTTTGCAGAAACTGATCTGTTTATAACAAACGACCTGGCTGCTAAAATAGGCGGCAGGGTTGAGCATTCGGAGATCGTTAATAAATGGAACGTGGCACCAAGGGTTTCTGTCGCATATAAATTCCGGGATAACAGCCAGGCATCATTTGCGTATGGATTATTTTACCAGAACCCCGAAAGAAAATATTTACCCGCTGTTGCCAGTCTTGATTTTTCGAGAGCGGCACATTATATACTGCAGTACCAGAAGATCAGTAAAGGCCGCACTTTCCGTGTTGAAGCATTTTATAAAAAATATACCGATCTGTATAAAACTACCACATCACCAACGGGTAGGGAAGTAGCAAACAATAACAATGGTTTTGGTGATGCTAAGGGGCTGGAGTTTTTCTTCAGAGATAAAAAAACATTTAAGAATGTTGATTACTGGATATCTTATTCTTACCTGGATACAAAAAGAAATTACTTAAATTACCCGCAGGCTATTACACCTTCATTTGCCGCCAACCATACTGCTGCATTTGTTGTAAAGAAATTTGTATTGCCATGGAAAACAGGCTTTAATTTAAGCTACAATTTTGCAACCGGCAGGCCTTATTACCGTTTTGCATATGACAATACACAAAGCAAATATATTATTGCCGATGCCGGAAAAACCATCAACTACAACAGCATGAGTTTTAGTGTAAACTATTTGCCAAACCTTGGCAAAAAAAATCCTAAAGCCTTTGCAGTTTGGGTGTTGGGTATTAATAATGTACTGGGACAAAACCAGGTGTTCAATTACAATTACAACAATGCAGGAACACGTAAAGAGCCGGTAACGCCGCCATCAAAACGGTTTATCTATATTGGCTGCTTTATTAGTTTTGGTATTGACAGAACACAGGATGCTATTAACAACAATCTTTAACCAACAATAATTTTAACTAATAAACATCACAGCTATGTCAGATTATAAACCAGCTCCCGAGGGAAAAGACCCCGAACTATGGGAGATTGCACAAAAAAGGGCAAGTTTTAAAACGCATGCAGTTACTTATGTCATCATGAATTCATTTTTCTGGGCTGTGTGGTTTTTTTCATCAAATCGCCATCAAAGAGATTTTGATGTTTTTACCTGGAATCATTTTCCCTGGCCAATATGGCCAATGATTGGATGGGGTATTGGCCTGGCATTTCATTTTGCCGGAGCTTATATTTTTCCAAAAGCAAATTCTGTGGAAAAGGAATATGAAAAATTAAAAAATCAACAAAAAAAATAAATAAACCTTCTAAAATAAAAAACAATGAAAAAATTATTTCTTCTAACTGTAGTAACATTTTTAACAGCTGCCGCATTTGCACAAAGTGACAAATATGTGGCCAATATGAAAGCTAATATTGCCGCTATTGATACCAGCTATAAAAATCCGGCAAACCTTTTAGACCTGGCAAATAAATTTGAACGTATAGCTACAGCCGAAAAAACACAATGGCTCGCCTATTACTATGCTGCATTGTGCCAGGTAAATTATACCTACATGGAGCAGGACAAAACAAAGGTTGATGCCATTGCCGATAAAGCAAGTGAGTTGATTGATAAAGCAGATGCATTGCAACCTAACAATTCAGAGATAAGCTGCATAAAAAGTATGATAGCCAGTGCACACATGATGGTAAATCCTATGCAGCGTTTTATGGAATATGGGCCCGAAGCACAGTCTTTTATTGATGCAGCCATGCAACAAGACCCAACAAACCCAAGGCCTGAATATTTAAAAGGCCAGGGTTTAAAATATACGCCTGAACAATTTGGTGGCGGATGTACCACAGCAAAACAGGTTTTACAATCATCATTAGCTAAGTACAATGTATTTAAACCTGCCAGCGAAATTCACCCAATCTGGGGAAAGCAAAGAGTAGAGCAGTTAATAGGCGAATGCAAATAATAATTTTTGTTTTGGTCTTCCCGATGGCTATCAGGAAGACCAAAACAAAACTCAAAAGTTTTTCTTATGCAAACAGAAAATTTTTCTCCAAAAGACAGTCTGCTGTTGATTGACAGTATGATTAACCAGGCAAAAAACCGTTTTACCGAAAACGGATTTTTATATTTATTGTGGGGTTGGGTAATATTTGCCTGTGCAATTTTTCATTTTGCAGCAATTAAACTAAGCCTGTTTACACACCCTGAATGGGTTTGGACGGTTACTTGGGCAGCTGTAGCTTTTCAGATTATTTACCTGGTAAAAGCTAAAAAAAAAGAAAAAGTAAAAACTTATAGTGATGGTATTATTGATGCCATCTGGATTTGTTTTGGAGTATGCATGTTTGTACTCACAATTATTATGGGGCGTTTAAATTTGTGGATGTACATAAACTCCCTGGTGTTGTTATTTTATAGTATACCAACATTTTTATCAGGCTTTGTTATGCGGTTTACACCATTAAAACTGGGTGGTGTAGCCTGTTGGCTTTTGGCAATTACATCTACATTCGTTACTTCAGTATATCATCTGCTCTTAATTGCCATGGCTGTGCTCATTGCCTGGATAATTCCCGGTTATCTTTTAAGGAAAAAATTTAAAAATCAGAATTGATATGCAAAACGAACAACCACTTTCAAATGAAAAAAGCCTGGCGATAATTCAACAAATGATAAACCAGGCTAAAAGTAATATTACTGATAATGGCCTGGGCTGGCTCCTTTGGGGTACCATGATATTTATGGCTTCTCTTTTAACCTTTTTTTTTATTTATACCAATGCAGATAACATTTTTTTAGGTTGGAATTTTTTTGGCATTATCACGATTGTTTTATTGAGCTACGAATTTTTTAAACCGAAGAAAAAAAAGGTAAGAACTTATGTAGATGACTTACTAAGACTGGTTGATATCGGATTTACCATCTGCCTTTTTACAGTTATTTTCTCTATAAATTTTGCGGTAAACCCCAATGCAGGCTTTGGCTTTTTTCTCATGATTTTTGCTTTTCAGATGTTGCTAAAAGGAGGGGCGGTAAAATCAAGGTCGTTAATGACAGGTGCTGCGGTAAACTGGGCAGGTGCTATCGCTATGTTCATAAACAAGGATTTTAAGTATGATATGCTGATCATGGCAGCCGCTGTTTTAATTGGTTATATTATTCCGGGATTGTTATTATGGCTGGAATACAGAAAATTAAATAAGGGCTTGAAAAATTAACACCTGTTTTTACCATGGAATTTAAAGAACTCGATCCCATTTTGCACTCACAACTCAGGCTTGCCGTGGTAAGCCTGCTTATTAGTGTGCGTGAGGCTGAGTTTACTTTTTTAAAAGAAAAAACAAACTCTACAGCCGGAAACCTCAGTGTGCAGATCAATAAACTAAAAGATGCCGGTTATGTTGAAGTAACCAAGCAGTTCAGCAATAACTATCCGCAAACCATCTGCAAGATCACCAAAAAAGGTATTGAGGCTTTTGAAGCCTATGTAAATGCATTGCAATCTTACATGAATCCTGGTACGGAATAATATTATCTAAATTATTTTTTTAAACTTTTTACATGCTTATCCGTTTTACCTTTGGTAATATAAATATTCATGCCGGCAATTATAAAAGTTAACAATCTTTCCAAGCAATTTAAAGAGATCAATGCAGTTGATGATCTTTCATTTACTGTTGAGCAGGGCGATGTGTATGGGTTCCTGGGGCAAAATGGCGCCGGCAAATCCACCACTATACGTATGTTGCTTACGCTGATAAAGCCTTCTGGCGGTGAGATCAGCATTTTTGATAAAAACCTTTCTACACACCGTTCCGATATTTTAAAGCAGGTGGGCGCTGTAATTGAAAAACCCGATCTGTACAAATACTTATCGGCTTATGATAACCTGGCCATTTTTGCAAAAATGAGCGGTATTAAAGCCGACAGAAAATTGCTGATGGAGCAATTGAAAATGGTTGGCCTTGATGAAAGAGCCGGCAGCAAAGTAAAAACCTTTAGCCAGGGCATGAAACAAAGACTGGGAATTGCCGTGGCGTTGGTACACAATCCTCAATTAATTATTTTAGACGAACCTACCAACGGGCTTGACCCACAGGGAATTGCTGATATGCGAAACCTTATTTTGCATTTGAGCAGGGAAATGGGAAAAACTATTGTTGTATCCTCACACTTATTAAGCGAAATAGAATTGGTTGCAAACAGGATGATCATCATTCACAAAGGAAAAAAAATTGTAGAAGGAAAAGTTGCTGAATTGCTGGACCCATCAAAATCGCTGGTGCAACTTGAAACTGCAGATAATGTTGCGACAAAAGAAAAATTGCAGCAAACAAAATGGGCAGCTTCTTTACAAAACAACACCTTAAAACTGCAACTTAAAATGAATAAAGAAGATGTACCTGAATTGGTTGCCACACTGGTAAACATGCAGGTGCAGGTACTTTCTGTAGATCCAATGCATTCATTGGAAGATTATTTTCTTTCACTTACAACCCAGGCAGGCCATGTGGAATCTTTTGCAAATTGAACTGTTTAAAATATTTAAGAAACCAAGAACTTACCTGGCATTTGCCATCATAGCCGCATTTATTTTTTTAATACAGCTTGGTTTACTGGTAAATGGAAAAGACTGGATGAAATTTATGCTGGGCTCTTTGGATGAGACCATGAATATTGATTATAATAAACTGGTGAATGGTTATGCGGTTTGTTTTTTTGTTTTGAATTTATTGCTGGTGCATGTGCCAATACTGGTTGCACTGGTTGCAGGCGATGTGGTTTCGGGAGAAGCAAGTATGGGTACATTAAGGTTGTTAGCCGCAAAGCCGGTGAGCCGTACACAAATAATACTGGCAAAATATCTGGCAACTGCCGTATATGTTTTTGCTTTGCTTTTGTGGATAGCAGTTATTTCTTTAGTAATAAGTATTGCCGTGTTTGGAGAAAATGATCTGGTGGTGGCAAAAACGAACGGCTTGCAACTGATAGAAGCCAACGATGTATTGTGGCGGTATTTTTGTGCTTTTGGTTTTGCTTTTATTGCCATGATGGTGGTGGCAGCTATTTCATTGTTGTTATCAGTTTTGTCGGAAAACTCGATAGGTCCGATAGTGGCTACAGTAGGCATTATCATTGTGTGTACTTTAATAAGTGAGATGGAAATACCCATCTACCAAAAATATATAAAGCCATATTTGTTTACTACTTATATGCTTGGCTGGAAAGGGTTTTTTTACATTGGCTCAACAGAAGATGGCGAAACCATAAAAGGATCTATACAATACCTGCCGGGCATTTTAAAAAGCATTGCAGCTTTGTTGGTTTATATTGTGGCTTTGGTTTCTGCATCTGTTTTTATTTTTAGAAAAAAAGATATCTTATCATAAATGTATTCTATGAAACGTTCGCTGGTCTTTCTTTTTCTTATTCAATTTTCTCTTTTTACACAGGCGCAGGATATAAATATACTGGTACAAAAAGTAAAGGATAAAATAAACCTGGTAAATGACTATGAAGCCAATGGTAGAATGAAAACCAATGTGGTTTTTTTAAAAGTGCCGGTGGCTACTGTAAAACTTTTTTTTAAAAAACCAAACCGCCTGCGGATTAAAAATGAAAAGGGGATTTCTTTTGTTCCTAAGGGAGCTGTAAATATAAATATGAGCAATGTGCTCAGCAGCGGTAAATACAGTGTGCTGGATGCCGGCAATGATAAGATTGGCAGTACGGCTGTGAAAGTGGTTAAGCTTTTACCCGAAGATGACAATGCAGATGTGGTGCTGTCTACTTTATACATTGACCCGGTAAGCCAGGTGATACTTAAAACAAAAACTACAACAAGAGATAACGGTACTTACGAACTGGAAATGAGCTACGGAAAATATATTGCCTACGGCCTGCCCGATAAGATCATCTTCTCTTTTAACACCAAAGATTATAAAATGCCCAAGGGTGTAACATTTGATTTTGAAGATGGCACGCAAAAGAAAACGGCAGCTGAAAAAGAAAAATTAAAAAATCAAAAAGGCAAAATGGAAATTTCAATTAATTCCTATTCGATTAATAAAGGCGTTGCCGACAGTGTGTTTAATTAGAGAACATTACTCCGGTATATCAGTAATTTTCTGATCAACCGCATTCGCCACCATCCTGGAGCTTATCTTTTTTAATGGGTTACTGTACTGCCCGTCGTATTCCTTTCGGCCATTAATTATATCAATACATTTAAAAATGGCTTCTCTAAAAGAAGCTTCATCTGCTTTGCCCTGGCCGGCAATATCAAATGCCACACCATGATCGGGAGATGTGCGTACGCCCTGTAAACCGGCGGTATAATTTACACCTTCGCCAATGGCTAAAGATTTAAATGGAATAAGGCCCTGGTCGTGGTACATGGCCAGCACAGCATCAAACTTTTCGTACTGCCCACGTGCAAAAAATGCATCGGCAGGGTAGGGACCAAAACAAAAAATATCCCGCTGCTTTGCTTCTTTAATAGCCGGCTTAATAATTTCTTCTTCTTCTTTACCAATTAATCCTTCATCGCCGGCATGTGGGTTTAGGCCCAGTACTGCAATGCGTGGTTTAGTAATATTAAAATCTCTTTTTAAAGAATTGTTGATGATCTGCAATTTGCTGATGATACCTTCCCTGGTAATGTGTTTGGCAACATCCTGCACTGGCAGATGTTCTGTTACCAGTCCAATGCGCATATTTTCTGCAATCATAAACATAACAACATCGGCTGCACCATATAAATTTTTAAGGTATGGGGTATGGCCGGTAAAATTAAACTCGTTGCTTTGGGTATTGTTTTTATGAATGGGTGCGGTAACCAGGCCATCAATCAAACCATCTTTTAAAGCCTTGCCTGCCATGGTGAGGCTTTTAACTGCATATTTGCCGCCAATATCATTTAATATACCGGGGTTAATATTTATTTCTTCTTCCCAGCAGCTGAAAAGGTTTACCTGTTTTGGGTTTAACCTGTTAAGCTCTTTGGTGGCAGCGTAAGTAATATTAATATCGGGTACGCTTTTTCTGTAAAAATTCATTGCTTTATTGCTGGCAAAAATTACCGGAACACATAAATCTAAAATTCTGGCATCGCCCAGGGTTTTTATCAGCAGTTCTATTCCTATACCATTTACATCGCCGCAGGTAAAGCCAATTACAGGTTTATTATCAAAGCTTGAACTCATATTTATAATGTTAGGGTGTAAAAATACAAAATCCTGAACCAAACGGAATAAGGTTTTGCAAGGCTGTATTGCCGGGCTACAAACCTTATATTTTTTTGCAGGAGAATGCTGTTATACAAAAAAAGCTGCCTTGCTATTAACAAGGCAGCTTTTTTTAAATCCTTTAATAAATTATCTCACTATAATCAGCTGCTTCACTATTTTTTCTGCATCTGTTTCATAAACCATTGCATACACACCTTCGCTCAATTTGTCGAGGTAAAGGGTGATGTTATTGGAGCCCTTGGTTAACTTTTCGTTTTGCGTAAGTACTTTGCGCCCCAGTTTATCAATTAAAGTAAATGTGGCCAGTATGTTTACATCAACATTTACATTTACCATTACATAGCTGCTTGCCGGGTTAGGCATCATGGTAACCGGTGTTTGCGTTTGTTTTTTTCTGACAAAAATTACGCTGCTGTATTTTATATCTCCGGCCTTACCAACTACTTTTAAGCGGTAATAAATGATATCGCTGTTTACGTTGGTAATATCATCGGTGGCAGCAAAGTTTTGCTGTATCTGCAGTATTACCTGGTCGGTTACCGTTTTTATTTTTGTAAAATTGCTATTGGTAATGCTTCGCTCAATTTCAAAATGATCAACTTCTTTATCGGCTATGATTGACCATTTGAGTAACACGCTGTTATTGTTTTGCGATCCGGTAAAACTTAAGAACTGCACCGGTAATACAAAACTTGTAAAACGCCAGTCTCTGTCGGTTTGACTAACCAGTGTTTTTTGAACGGTTGTTCTGGAGCCCGGAGTGGCATCGCCTGTAAAAGAGCCATTGGTACCCATGCGGTATGATGTTCCCCTGATATCAGTTGTTGAGCTTAATGAATCAAAGCGGTTATCTAATCCGTCGCCATCCGAATCAAGACCGGTTAAGGTTACATTATCATCTGCCAATCCGTTCAGGTTAAAGTCATTTCCTTCTATAATATCAGCTTTGCCATCTGCATCAGTATCCAGGTCTCTGTAATCGGGTGTATTATCGCCATCATGATCATACACAGCAATACCTGTACCGCTGAAACCTGCCGGAACGTTATCATAAGGGTTCATCAAACCATCTCCATCCGGATCGGATAGTGTAGGCAGTTTGTAGGTTGCTGTTGGCTGGCCCTCAATATTATCAGGGATACCATCATCATCCGAATCAATATCCAGGTAATCGGGATTTACACCACCATCTGTATTTCTTAAGCCTAAAGAGCCTAGAGCAGAAACAGAAGTTGACCATCCATTGGCGCCAATTACGCCATCTACAATTCCATTTAGATTTACATCGGGCAAGCCTGCTTCAATAACATCTACAATGCCATCGCCATCACTATCCACATCATAGGCATTGGGTCTGAAATCCCTGTCTTTATTTTTATTTGGCCAGTTGTCTGCACGGCCATCAACCGGGGATACATCGACACCTGATGTTAATAATGCGGATGCAGCAAAATTGTTGTCGCTCATTCCATCGGCGTTTGCATCTACAAAATTATCAACAAGGGCATTATTGTTTGCGTCAACTCCACCAGCTTCAATCACATCGGGAATACCATCGTTGTCGCTATCAAGATCGAGGTAATTGGGGATACCGTCGCCATCAAAATCCTGGGCACCCAATCCATTTCCGGATCCCACTACACCGCTGCCATTTGCATCTACATTTATAGAGAATCCGTCATTATCATTATCAAAATAATTGTCAATAACACCGTCGCCATCCGTATCAACACCATAAGATTCTACCACATCCGGAATGCCATCGTTATCACTATCCCGATCGTACTGATTAGGAATACCATCAAGGTCTTTATCTGAAAGGTCATTTATACCATCGCTGTTTGAATCGACCCATGGAGTAAAAGTAGGATCCATGAAATTGGGAATACCATTGTTGTTTACATCTGCGCCCCAGTCAAAATTGTCATTTACGCCATCGCTGTTATTGTCTACATAGCCTGGGTAAGCCACATTGCTCCAGTTTGGAGGAGTTCCTGCCAGGGCAAGCGGGTTATTAAACTCCACATAATCCGGTATACCATCATTGTCATCATCAATATCAATACAGTTGTTCACTGTTATTGAAACCGGTATTAAATCTGAATAATTACAACCATTTGCCAGGTTTGAAGCTGTAGTAGCTACAACCATACGGTACAAATCACCGTTGTTGGCAGGTGTGGTAGCAGAAGGAGGCAGTGTATAAGAATTTATAAATTGAAAAAGGCCACCAACAGGAGTTAGGGTTGCTACACCGGAACTACCAGCTAAATCAACCCAGTTTGTACCGCCATCGGTACTTCGCTGCCATTTGTAATAGATATATACATTATAATAAGAACGTACGGTGTCGGTAATGGTTAATGTTTGGCCCGCACATACCGTTGGGTTTGCCGAGGGCGAATAGCTCATATTGGGATAACAGGTTCTGATACTGATATCATCAATGGCCCAGTCATTACCACCGCCACCAGGTGCATTGTTCCTGAATGTTACTCTAAAGGTACTTTGTGCAGTGTCAGTTTTAAAAACAAAGGAACGCCTAACCCAGTTGTTGAGGGTATCAGATCCGGTTTGTGTACCACCTAAACCCTGATAAACCAATTCGCCTGTAGTGTAGTAATCAACCCCATTAATTTGCATGGCTATATTTGGCCTAACCCCTGTTGAATCTCCAGCAGCGGTAGGTATATATCCTGCATTAGAAGCTCCGGTACCTGTTGAATCGCAACCACATTTATAACAGATATTTTTAAACCAGGCAGAAACTTCATAATAAGTTGCACCGCAGGCACCGTTAGCATTAAATTCAAATGCCACGTCTGTTCTATAGGCTGCATTAATGGCCAGCATATAGCCGCATGGATTGGTGGCACTGATGGGCAACCCCGGGTTGCATGGCGGATTACCTTTTGCTGTATTGGCTGCCCCGGTATGGTCTCCTGTAATATCCCAAACCGAGTGAACACGGGCTGCACCGCCCGGTTTGGCTACTATTTGGCTAATAGAATTGTTGGCACTTGTATTATTGGCTACACCATAGTAATAATCATTTGGAGTACTGGCACCAAAAATGGTATATAAATAGTTTGTGTTAGGTGAAGTACCCCTGTTTTGCGATCCCGGACTTGCTGCAGGCGCACCAAATGTTCCATTGAATTCATCGCCAATAACATTGGTTGGCGAAACAGCATCAGGACAGGCGCCGGGACTGGCATAAACGATCAAACTGTCATTTGGGAAATTAATTGTATTAAACACACCGGTAACAGAATCCCTGTATCTGAATGAGCCACCGCCAAAATTTATTTTTGTGTCGTAACCGGCATTTACCGTTACCCGGTAAGTTGCCATAATGATACAGGTGTTGCTAAAAAACGAGGGCCTGGAATTGCTCCTGATTATACCTCCCCTGAGTTTTGTTGCATTGGCGCCCATATTAATCTGTATGGCAGTATCTGATCCTGCTCCTGCCGTTGTGTACCAGCCAAAGTCAGCATCTGCTGCGTTATCAGTATAGGAAGTAACAATTTTTCCCTCGTTGGTTCTGGTAGCAATTGTAGCTGGTACAAGCGCAAATCCCAACCCCGGAGACAAGGTATCATAAAATGCAACACTATCGATAGCTCTGTTCTGATTGGCAGCATTTTGCCTTACAACCAGTGTGGCCCTTATCTCCAGTAAATCGCCAGGTTTTATGGTGCCACCCACTGTACCTGCAGTTATGTTTGCATAAGTCTTACCATAATCTATACGGGCACTGCCTGTAGGATTTGGGTCTGTAATACAAATATTAAAAGTATATGTACCTGCTGCAACAGGTGCAATTAAATTAACAGTTGTAATTCTTACATAGTAAGTTGCCCCAACTGTTAATCCGGCACCACCGGGATTAGTAGCCGTATTAACGGGCGAAGCAGCGCAAGCACTTACCAGAGATAAGGAACCACAGACACCTGAAAATACCTGAATGCGGGGATTTGCAGTTGCCAGATTAGGTCCAATTGAGCCAAGTGTTATAACAGGGTATGCAGATTGAGCCACAAACATATACCATACTTCCGGCGATAATGCATTACCACATGCCGGTAAACCAGCTGTTGCAGTAGCATTTATTAATGTACCTGATACATTTGAACAGGCTACCCCACTGGTTAATAAAAATGCCCCGGCACAATCATCGTTAGCAGGAGGTGCAGCAGCCCTGGTTACACAAATATTAAAATTGGCAACGGTACCTGTGCCAGATGGGTTTACACCAAAATTTGCAATACGTACATAATAGGTTGTACCATTTACCAATCCAGCCCGTGTAAGTGAAGTACCACTGACGCAGGCAATAGAAACCAGCGCTCCACAGTTACCTCCATATAACTGAATTCTTGGAGCAGTAAAATTTGCACCCTGGTTACTTAATGTAACAGTATGTGTAGCAGAAGCCGTAGCAACAAAACTATACCAAACATCATAGTATGTGCCTGCTGCAAAACAGCCTAATGGAGCAGTGCTTGGTGTAGCCAGATCAAGCGTGCCTGCTGTATTAGTACAAGCTACGTTTGGTGTTAATGCAACTGCACCGGCACATTCATCATTAGCCGGCGGCTGCTGAACACAAATATCGAAATTCCAGTCGGCGGTTGCCGTAGCTGTAGGATTTGTTGTAACATATACCCTAACATAATAGGTAGTACCCGGAGTTAATGTGGCAAGCGTCAATCTGCCGTTGGTAACAGAAGCTGCCTGGCATCCCAATGATACAAAACCTCCGCAGGCCGCCCCACTCAGCATTTCAATATATGTACTTGCTGCCGGAAGATTAGCACCACGATTACTGATTGTAACTGCCTGGGTTGTTGAATTGGCCACGAACCTGAACCATACATCATAAGTGGTTGTGGCTGTGGCACCACCACATGCGCCTGCAGGTCCGGGACTGGTAGCATAACGAAGATTAGATGTAACCGTATTACAGGCTGCAGCTGAAGTTAACAGTGTGGCCCCACTACAATTATCATTTGGCGGTGGTGGATTGGGATGTGTAATACAAATATCAAAAGTTCCGTTCGAAGGAACGGCAGCACCAACATTAGATACTCTGACATAATAGGTATTACCAATTGTCAATCCTGTTGCAGTTACTGTTGACCCGGTTGCACAAGCAACAGAAACCAGTGCAGCACATGTACCACTGAAGATCTGCACTTCCGGGTTTGTAAAACCACTTCCCCGGTTACTTATTGTTGCAGTCTGTGTGGTACCGACTGCTGTAAAACTGAACCATACATCATAATGAGTACCGGCAGAGCAGCCGGCAGGAACACCTCCGCTGGCTGTTGCATTGCGGATAGTATAACCATTATTATTACAGGAAGTACTTGATGTACGGCTTATAGCATTGTTGCAATTATCATATGAGGGTTGCGCTAAAGCAGGTAACGAAAAAAATAGTACAGAAAAAAACAGCATAGTTTTTCTGTACATCAACAGGTTGAATAAAATTTTTTTCATAAGTAGGCTTTAATGGTTTTATCTGGATATATTGGACAACAAAAAATAGATACGATTTCTACAGCTTTGTAGTTTTATCTGTACAAATACGTAGTTTATTTTCTAATTAACGACACTTGGTGTGTTTTATTGTAATTCATACATTTTCTATTGTGGAATGAGCTGAAAATGCTGAAAACCAGCTTTAGGCAGTTATATTTTTTTTTGATGTACTACAATATTTTCCGGATTTGGTTGTTTATTAACATTCGTGGAGTAGGATTTTTACTACAAACTGTAAGTATTAGTCCAGTTCCCCAGATATCCTAAAACAACGTTATCAGAAAAACCAACACAACATGAAACCCGCCATTAAGAGTTTTACCCTTTTTTTAATGCTCCTTTTTAGCTTTACGCAAGTATTACTGGCGCAGCCAGGCAATGATAATTGTGCAAATGCAACGCTTATCAGAACAGATTCAGCCTGTGTAACAGGAACCAGCCGTCTTTTGGCTCAAACTTTAACCGGTGCTACCAATCAGGCATACAGCCTTACATCAACCTGTACCTATTTGGCAACAGCTTCTGATGTATGGTATAAGTTTGCAGCGAGAACCCAATATCCATCTGTAATAATCAGTAATCCGGGCGCCGGTTGGGGCGGATTAGCCAGTGTAAGGGTCCAAATATTTGCAGGGAGTTGTGGCTCATTTACAGAAAAAGCCTGCGGCCTTGGATCTACCACAGTTACACCAGCCCTTACCAGTCCGCTTGTAATAGGCGATACCTGCTATATAAGAATACATAAAAATGTAGCCGGCGCTATAGCTGCAAACCATACTTTCGAGATTTGCGTTACCGACCCTTTAGAAAAGGGAGGACGGATGAATGAAATTTTTTCCCAAACAGTACTCTCAGGATCGGGGATACTTCAATATCCCTGGGAAATAACTTATGGCCCCGATGATAGTTTATGGATTACAGAATCACGAGGGTATAAGGTATATAAAATGAGTTCTGTTAATGGTGGAAAAAGAACGGTTCTTGACCTATCGTTTGGCAGCACCTGGCTTGGATCAGGTGGCCTGGGAGATGATACATTGTGTGCACGCCAGGTGGCAAGTTCATGGAACCCCTGGCCGCAGGGCGGATTTGCAGGGTTGGCACTTCACCCAAGGTTTGGCGATGCCAGTAACCATGACTTTGTATATGTTACTTATGTTCACAGATATTTAAGCGGCACTTCTCCCAATGGTATTTATTACCGAAATAAAATAGTGCGTTTTACCTATAATAGTGCTACCTACAGGTTAGAAAGCCCTGCAATAATTGAAAATAACCTGCCGGGAAGTAAAGACCATAATTCTCAAAGGATGATAATAGCCCCTGTGGGCACCAGCAGCTATTTATTTATGGCATCCGGTGATATGGGTTCTGGCCAGTATGAAAACAGGTACCGGCCAATGAATGCCCAAAATCCGGCTTCACTGGAAGGAAAGATTTTACGATATAACCTGGAATCAGATAATCCCGTTACCAGTGAAACAGGACCGGCCGAATGGATACCCAATGATAACCCCTACTCAGCAACCAACCCGGTATGGAGCATTGGCATGAGAAATAACCAGGGTTTTGCATATGACACGGCTACAAAAATTTTATATGGCACATCTCACGGGGCATACAGCGATGATGAAATAAATATTATTGAAGGATTCAAAAATTATGGGCATCCTTTAATACTGGGATATGCAGCTGATGGAAATTACAATGGAAACAGTGCAATTGGCACAAATACCAGTGTTTCAGCAGGCTCTCCTTATAACGATGCCACAGCGCCCAATCCTTTGCTGCCAGCTTTTACTTCTCCATATAATGGAAAGTCAACCTGCCCGCCAATAGGAAATGAAGCAACAAACAGAGATAATATTAACTTAGGCACTACTGGCCAATATAAAGACCCTCTTTTTTCCGCCTATGCCCTTTCATCCATATTGAGTACCTGGCAAAACCCCGGGGGAAATAATAACTGGAGATCAGAAGCCTGGTCTGGATTAGACATTTATCAGAACAAAATAATACCAGGCTGGAACAGATCATTAGTGGCTGGAGGTTTGAAGTGGGGACGCTTAATTAGATTAAAGCTAAATACGGCAGGCACTGCCACGCTTCCAAGTAATGCCATAGGCAGCAACGCCAACGAGGGAGATACTATTACTTATTTTCAAAGTGTAAACCGTTACAGAGACCTGGCATTTGCTCCCAACGGAAAAGATGTTTTTTTGGTAATGGATAATAATGCAGCCACATCAGGGCCTGGTGTAGGAAACCCAATTGTAGCCGCATGTCCTGGTTGTGTAATTAAATATTCTTTCCTGGGTTATAATGATGCAGCTGGATTAAGCACAATTCCCAAAACCATTCCGGTTGCAGATGGAACTGCTAATACCTGTAACCAGGGTACTACTGTAACCATCGATGGATCTAATAATTTTATATGGGTGCCCATTACCGGCCCCGACGGAAATATATTGGCAGAGATAAATGCAATGGGACAAAACCTTGGGGCAGTTACTTCTTCTTTTTATAAAAATTCGGGCGCTATTCGTGTAAAAGGAAGTGTTCATTACCTTGACAGGAATATAACCATTACACCAACTGTAACCAGTTTTACAACACCGGTTAAAGTAAGGTTGTATATTTCAAAAGCTGAGTTTGACCTGCTTGCTGCAGATCCATTAGCTGGATTGGGATCTGTAGTGCAATTAAAAGTGATCAAGAATAATGACCCCTGCAGCCCGGCAATGGTTTCAACAACAACAACATTATTAACCCCAACAAATAACCTGCTTGCCGATTTGCAACATGGTGCAAACGGATATGTTTTACAAGTGAATGTTACAGGATTTTCTTCTTTCTATTTTGCATCAAGCAATACAGCACTGCCGCTGCAGTTGCTCACATTTAACGGCACACTTAAAAATAATACAACAACAAATCTTGTCTGGAAAACGACCAATGAACTTAATACATCGCACTTTATTGTAGAAAGAAGTATGGATGCACAGCAGTTCAGTCCTATTGGAACTGTTACAGCAAAAGGAAATGGGGCTGCTGAAACCAGCTACTCATTTGACGATCCTAATGTTCAGGATCTGCAGTCGCAGCAAATTTATTACCGCCTGAAGATAGTTGACGCTAATGGTACTTACCGTTATTCAAATATTGTCAGGGTAAATCTTCCGGGACTACAGAATGATATAACCATTTCTCCAAACCCTGTGGGAAGTGAGGTAAATGCATCTATAATTTCTGCAGAAGCGTGTAGCGCCGATTGGACTATCATTGATAATGGAGGCAGGGTGATGTTACGAAATACTACCGTGCTTAAAAAAGGAACAAATGCACTGGGAGTATATATCGGCCAGCTTGCTTCCGGATCTTATCTCATGACGTTAAAAGGCGAGTGTATTGACCTGAAGATCAAGTTCCAGAAATTGTAATATTATTTAACAGCGGCCTGTAAAAAATCTTTTGAGAGGCCCTAACCTCTCAAAAGATTTTGGCCCGCTGTTTAAAAAAACAGAAATTTAGTACACCTTACTAACCGACTTACATGAAAAAAATTATCTTTTGCCTTATCATCAGCCTGCCGCTGCAACATATTGCAGTTGCACAGGAAAATACAGTTACCGATTCTTCCAAAACGCTGAATGAAGTTGTTATAACTGCGTTTGAACAAAACAGGGCTATCAGTTGTGGCACCATTGTAAAAGTTATAACCAACTCCGCTGCCGACAGGTACAATAAAACTTCGCTGGTACATGCATTCAATTCAATAGCCGGTGCAAGAATGGAAGAACGTTCACCAGGCAGTTACCGAATTAATATCAGGGGCAGTTCACTTCGGTCCCCATTTGGAGTTCGCAATGTAAAAGTTTACTGGAACGATATTCCGGTAACCGATGCAGGCGGTAATACTTATTTCAACCAGTTTGCTTTTAATAATTTTTCTTCTGTAGAAATATTTAAAGGCCCTGCCGGCAGTATGTATGGTGCCGGTACCGGCGGCTTATTGCTGATGCATAGTTTTAACAATGCCTGGCAGCCTGCTGTTAATATAGAATATGTTACCGGCAGTTACGGTTTGCAAAATATTTTTGCTTCGGCTGGCTTTGGAGAAAAGAACAGGCAAAACCAGGTAACTTATAATCATACCGAAAGTGATGGTTACCGCAGCCATACTAAAACCAAAAGAGATAATGTAAGTTTTACTTCGCTGTTTAAAGTATCCGACAGGCAACAATTAACCGGCAGTATACTGTACAACAATTTATTTTATGAAACACCGGGCGGATTAACCAAAACAGAATTTTTGGCAAACCCAAAACAGGCAAGGCCTGCAGCAGGCAGCTTTCCAAGCGCTGATGGAGCCAAAGCTGCTATCTACCAGAAAAATTTTACAGTGGGTATCAATCACCGGTATAATATTATTGCAGGCTTTACAAACTCAACAACTGTTTTTGGCACATTTGCCCAAATACAAAATCCTACGTTCCGTAATTATGAAAGACGAAACGAACCGGGCTTTGGAGGAAGGACTTCTTTTATTTATGAAAAGAAAATAAAGGAAACCAAATTACAACTGATAGCCGGGGCAGAATTGCAGAAAGGATTTTTTAATACTCAGGTTTCAAAAAATAAAAATGGCAATGCCGATACCCTGCAAACCAACGATGATATAGAATATTTTACAAGCAGTATTTTTTTGCAGGGCGATATCAGCATAAAAGAAAACTGGATCATTACGGCAGGTGCCAGCATCAACAAATCAAAAGTAGATTTTCAAAGGCTGAATAATTACCCGGTTTTACACCAGGGTCGTACCTACAAAAATGAAATATCTCCACGCCTGGCGCTGCAAAAAAAACTTGGAAAAAGCAATGCAGTTTTTGCAAGCGTTTCAAGAGGTTTTTCTCCGCCCACCATTTCCGAATTGTTGCCATCCACCGGAAATATCAGTACTTTTTTGCAGGCAGAAGAAGGGATCAATTATGAACTGGGCGGAAAAGTTTCTTTACTTAATGGAAAGCTAAGGCTTGAAGCCACCGGTTTTTATTTTAAACTGAACAATGCACTGGTAAGCCGAAAAGACAGTACCAATGCAGACTATTTTGTAAATGCAGGCAATACCAAACAAAAAGGAGTTGAAATAAGTGCAGATTACTCAACCGGTTTTGTAAACTGTGCCGTACTTGATAATATAAACGTAAAAACTGCTTATACCTACAGCGATTTCAGGTATGGAGATTTTAAAAAAGGAAAAACTGATTTTTCTGGCAAAAGATTACCCAGTGTGCCTGAACATACCATTGCATTATCGGCCGATGTACAGTTTAAAAAGGGTTTTTATGTTAACAGCAGCTTCTACTATGCAACCAAAATATATTTAGATGACGCCAATACCGTTACTGCCGATGGCTATCGTATATTAGGTTTCCGTGCTGGCTGGAAGCCGGTTATAAAATCTAAACTGAAGATGAATTTGTATGCAGGCGTTGATAATCTTTTAAACGAAACCTACAGCCTGGGCAACGATATAAATGCTGCCGGTGGCCGTTATTATAATGCAGCACCTAAAAGAAATTTTTATGCCGGCATTTCGTTTCAATGGAACTATACTCAAAAAAAATAACTGCTTATATCAGTACATAAAAAAAATGCAGCCACCAGGCTGCATTTTTTTTATTTGTATTCTATTGCAAACTAAAGTTTAATGAGCTTAATCGTTTTAGGTGTTTGCCCGCTTGTGTAAACCGTAACCAGGTAAGTGCCTTTTGTAAGTAAGCGGGTGTTTAATACAACCTGGTTAATGCCCGGCATCACATCTGCCATTTGATTTGAAACTATTCTTGCAGTATAATCTGCAACCTGTATATTTATCCTCGATTTTTCTGTTGCATTTATTTTTAGTACAGTATTTCCTTCTAAAACCGGGTTGGGGCTAATGCTCAGTATTTCATAAGCTTTTGTTTTTAATGTAAAGGAGATGGTGTTGCTTAAGTATGATTTATCATCTGCATCAATAATTTTAATGCGGTAATAATTAATACCTTTTAAAGGTTGTTCATCAATGTAATCAAAGGGCTGGTTGCATCTTAACTGGTTGGCGCTTAAAGTAGCAATGGATACAAAATGCTGCCCATCCCCGCTGCGTTGTATTTCAAAAACCACACTTGCAGATGTACAATTCACTTTCCAGTTAAGCCGGTGTTTGATATCAAGCTGTGTACCTTTAAAATATTCCAATGTAACCGGCAAAACATTTATTGGCTGGCTGGTAATATAAAAACCCGAAAAGGAAGTTACAGGTATAGTAACTTCCCACCAGCTGCGTGTTGCATTCCATACAACTGTAAAGCCACTTACAGCAATTGTAAAATCCTGCGAAGGGCCGCTATAGTTTGTGGGATTTGTTCCCGTTCCGTGAAATTGTTTTAATACCAGGTTGCTGATGCCTGTTGCATCTGCCGGGCCTGTTGGCAATGGTTTATAACCACTGTCGACCGCCTTGCTGTTATAATTATCAAACTCGTTTTGTAAATAGTATAAAGTAATATTAGCTGTTGAAGTTGCAGGATAAGGATTAAGCAATGGCTCAATATCATATTTCCTGGCAAGGTATAATACAGAAGTGCCTCTTTTTGTAGATCCGGTATCTAATTGAATACAGGTGTTGATGGAGTTGCTTACAGGTACTGCCCCTGCAGGAACAATTTTTGCAATAAGATTACAATTGCCATCGCGGTAATTGGTGCCAGCTGGAGATACACTGATGTTCTGACAGATCTGCGGCCCTCCGGCAATTGCTGCTAAAGTATAGGATGCAGGATCGATGGTTACTGTTACTGTAGTATTACCTGTAAATCCGTTTGACGGATTAACTGCACTCACTGTATAAGTTGTTGTGGAAGCAGGTGTAGCAATAACTGTTGCTCCTGTTGTGGTGTTTAAGCCTGCTGCCGGCGACCATGTAAAATTTATATTCTCCGGTGTAAACCTGAAAGCATCCGGCATATCTGTCCAGGTTGCAGTATTATTTCTGGCGGTAGCAACAGAGGCTATTGTACCGGTGCTGTTTTCTATACCCTGTGCCTTACTGTCAACAGTGTTTGTGCAGCTTGTTGTATGAATTTCTATAACATTGGTTGTTTCGAATAAAATGATCTGCACATCAGCTGTTGCAGTGCCTGCAAAAAATTTTAGGTTGCTGTAGTCAATTACAAACTTTCTGTTTGGGCTGGTGCCAACTTCAAAATACTGCAGCACAGCAGCATTGGATGAACCTGCAAAAGTAAGATCGGAAGAAATTGCATGAATAACATTATTGGGTGCTGCAGGATTTGGTAATACAACACCATAGCCTGTGGTAGTAGTGTTGGTACTTCCTAAACCAACCCAGCCATTGGTGCTTATGTTCACAGCATTAAATGTATTGCCATAAAAAATAAAAGAGAAAGGCAGGCTGATATTATCCCAGCGGCCATCATCAAGCGTGCCTGTGCTTACCGGAACAATGATGCTGTTTAACTGGTCAACAAGAACTGTTGTTGAAAAAAGTGTGGGGTTATATGTATTATTTGTTATTGCGGTAACGCTGTAACCTACAGGTGTTGCATTAGCTGTTATGGATACTGAATTGCCTGCACAGATATTTGCATTTGCAGGGTTGGTTGTAACAGTAAGCTGGCAAAAACAAAAGTTGGAAATGCAAAGTATTGCAGTAAGCAGGTAATAGTTTTTCATAGTTGCAGTTTTTGTTTGTTCATTGAACGTAAATCACAAAAAAGATATTGCCGAAAAAAAAGGGATGCTTCCCTTTCATTTTTAAAAAAAATATTTTGAGTATTTATACGCACGCTGTAATTCAATACAGTAAAGGCCTGAGAGATTATGCATTACACATAACATGGTAAAACTACAACGTGTATTTTCATTGAGGTGTAGTAAAAAATTAGCGGAAAATGCAATGATAAACAGAATTATTTGGTTAAACTTTGTATCAGTATTACTGTATTTCATTATCGTTATAACTGTTAAATCCAATTCCCGATGAAAAAGAAATTCTACTTATGCATTTCTGTATTGTTTCTTTATCAAACTGTTCTTGCACAGGAAACCTATCA
This sequence comes from uncultured Chitinophagaceae bacterium, assembly GCA_963715585.1. Classification (GTDB taxonomy): domain Bacteria; phylum Bacteroidota; class Bacteroidia; order Chitinophagales; family Chitinophagaceae; genus Ferruginibacter. The sequence goes on from OY970254.1 coordinate 4,684,949, forward strand.
CCACAGTACAGGTAATTTCAACAATATTCCCGGCTCAGAAAACTCTACCGGCAACAGCGGTACAGGTGCAAATATTGATGTGGATTATTACCGCTGCGACTGGACTATCGATCCCAGTGTTTCAAAAAATATATCAGGTACTGTAACGGTTTATTTTACAACTACAGTTGCAAGTGTATCTCAAATAACTTTCGATTTAAATAGTTCTGTTTTTGGTGCACCCGTTGCAAAGTATCACGGTATTACCTGCACAAGCTCTTTTCCTTCAACAGATATTTTCAGAATTACATTGCCATCGGCCATTTCAACAACAGGCACGCATGATTCTGTAAGTATTACTTATTCCGGAACTCCTCCTGCTGTAAGTGGCCAGGAGGAAGGGTTTCAGCGTGGTGAGCTTCCTGCAGGATCGGGTAATTGGTACATCTATACGCTTTCAGAGTCGTATGAAGATAAAGACTGGTGGCCCTGCAAAGCAGACATGCAGGACAAAGCAGACTCGCTTGATATTAATGTAACAGTACCAAATGCATATTGGGTTGCAGCAAACGGAAAACTGGTTGACTCTGCCATCAATGGTGCCAGCAGAACTTTTAATTATAAACACCGGTATCCAATTGCAACCTATTTGGTTTGCCTGGGCATTGCAAAATATAACAGACAACATAGAGGTACCGTAAATATTGCCGGTAAAGATGTGCCCGTAGTGTATTATACTTATCCAAACATGACCGGGGCAACACTTACAAATGCCATTGCAAAAATGGATGTTTCCAAAACAGAACTAACTGCGTTCAGTAGTAAGTATGGCCCTTATCCTTTTGCAGATGAAAAGCATGGATACTATCAGCATAATTGGGGTGGTGGTATGGAGCACCAGACTTTTTCTGGTATGAGTGCAGGCAGTATGGCAAGCTGGTCAGTTATTGCACATGAGCTGGCGCATCAATGGTTTGGCGATAAAGTAACTTTTGCTACCTGGAATCATTTGTGGCTTGCAGAAGGTTTTGCAAAATATTCAGAAGCACTGGCGGCTGAACTGGTACCGGCAATTGGTGTGAGTCCTGCTACACATCTTTCGGCAATAAAAAGCACAGCACGTGCTACCAACACAACACCTGTTTTATTAAGCGCTGCAAGTATTGCCAACTCCAATACCATCTGGACGACCAATAATGATAATGCCATTTATCAACGTGGCGCTATGATTGTATCCATGCTGCGGGCTATGATGGGCGACACCAAATTTTTCCAGGGCTGCAGGGATTACCTCTCAGATCCTTTGCTGGCTTATAAATCGGCTGTTACTGCCGATCTGCAACGAAATATGGAAAATCAAATGGCAGGAGTAAACCTTACCCCGTTCTTTGATGCATGGGTAAATGGTACGGGCCGCACTGATTATACCGGCGACTATTATATTTCGGGAAAAACAATTCAGATAAGATTACAACAAACAAGAACCCCGGCAGCAAATCCCTTTATGCCAATGCCCGTTGTAGTTAAAATAGCCAATGCTGCCAACACATACGATACCAGTGTTGTGATCTATCATTATTCTGCAACGCAGTTGGGATATGCAGATGCTGTGAATGGTCTTAGCCCTCCTGCCAGTGATTTTATTGCTTATAATTTTTCTTTTGTACCTGCAATCATCACGATGGATCCCGATAATAAAACAATGGCATCCGGTACATTCACTCAGGTATTTACGCCGCTGCGTGTGAGTATATTAAGCTTTGCAGCCAATAAAACTGCTACTGGTAATAAAGTAAATCTTGCATTATCATTCAGCGAGCCTGTAGAAAAAGTGATCTTATTAAAAAGTGCAAACGGAACTGATTTTACTGATGCCGGTGAAATGCAGTTAACAAATACATCGGGTGCAGTAAACAATTACAGCTTCAATGATGCATTGCCATTTATACCTGCAACTTTTTACAGGGCTAAAATTTATTCAGCAACCGAAACAGAATATTCCGGAATTGTAAAAGTTCAACAGGCGCAAATAAAAGATCTGGTAGTATCACCCAATCCTGCTGCTTCTGTGGTTAATATAAGTTTTAATAACCCGGGCAGAGAAAAGGTATCAGTACGTGTTATAAATGCAGAAGGAAAAGTGGTGATTGAATCCGAAACAAAAAATGATTTTATACATTTTGATGTAAGTAATTTATCAGCTGGCATGTATGTGGCCCAGGTAATCCGATCGGGGCATGTAACAGAGACCAATAAATTTCTTGTTAATCACTGATGTATTTAATTGACCGATTATCCTTTGTTAAAACGTACCACTATGAGAAAAATTTTATTCTCGCTATTCAGTTTTATGTGTATTGTGCATTATGGATTTGCACAACCTGCTACTTTCAGCAACCCTTTGGGTATTGGCAGAAATAATTGTGCAGCAGCCGGTGGTGTAGATTCTTTGTATTATTTAAATTACAATTCGCCCAATCTTACTAATTCTGTTACACCAATTACAGCCTGCAGACCTGTGTTAAGAACTAACTTTGCTCCGCTTTCGGGTTATGCTGCAGCCAATAAACCCTTTGTAATTTTTAATGCAAGCATTGCATTTAATCCTGCCGATCAAATGATATATTATGTGTGGACAGATTACAACATTCCTGCGCCATACAAATCATATATATGGCGGTGGAGCCCAACAACCTGCCCAATGCCAGCTGCCCCGGGGCTGGATACTTTTAAAACATTCAACACAGATATTGGTGGTATTACTTTTGATGCTAACGGCCTTGCCTGGCAGCTTGAGTTTATTGGCCCAGCACCTTTTAAAGGAATGCTGCGCCAGGTAAATTTTACAACCGGTGCCCTGGGTATTCCGGATACGCTGGATCTTACCGGAGGAAAACAACTCTGGAATGTGGGTACGGGCGATATTACCTTAACACCCAGTGGCCAGATGTATTTTGTTTTCAACAATAAATTATTTACGCCCGATTATGGAAGTGCAGGCGGCCCTACCAAACATATAAAATGTACTTACATTGATACAGTAAAATTGCCTGCAGGAAAAACAGGTTTACCGGGGCTTGCATTTGGCAGTGGAGATTTGATTGCATCATACAGTCCGGGTACGGGTTGTGTGTTTAAAAGAATTGATCCTATAACCGGTGATACAGCAAGTATAAACTATACCTATGCTGCCGGTAAAGGTATTTATGCAACGGATATGACGCAGATAAACTCAGGTATTGGCCCGTCAAAAAAACTAATATCCACAACATTTACCGGCACACCGGGCCAGTATGATGTGGTTTATGAAGTATATACAAGGAACTATGGAACAGTTGGATTAACCAACGTGCAGCTAACAGATAACCTGGCCGCCATAAACGGGCTCGCCAATGTTTCTAATGTCACTGCAACATTGGTCAGTAACCCGGCCGGTGTTGCACTTAACCCGGGTTATAATGGCACATCAAATATTAACCTGTTGGCTGCAGGGCAATTACTTCCCTGTTATCCTGTTGCCAATAATAATTTCACCATCCGTATTTCCTGCAGGTTATCAAACCTGCTCAATGGTGTTGTGTATAATAACAGTGCAATAGCTACAGCAAATGGATTTAAGAATGTGGCCCTGCGTGATTCATCAACCAATGGTTCAAATCCTGATCTGAATCAGAATGATAAAACAGATGATGCAGGAGAAGGGCAGCCAACACCATTGGTGATTCTGCTTACACCCATAACACCTCCCTGTTATGTTCTTGATACCGCTTTGTATTTTCAGAATTTTGGAAATGGTGTGGGCCTCAATAATATCATTCCGCCTTCTGTTGCTGTGCCATCTGCAAGCAGTACTTATATAGGAGCAGGAGCAGCACCTTTATCAATAAACAGGTTTACTGTTACCAATAATGCCAACAACGGAGACCCTGCCAACTGGTTAAACCTTACAGACCATACAGGAGGTTTGAATGGAAGAATGCTGCTGGTTAATGCAGATGCATCTGCAAATATTATGTACAGGGATACACTGCCGGTATCCTGTTCGGGACAGCAATATTCATTATCTTTTTGGGCAACCTTTATAGGCAATGCGGCTTATCAAACAGTATGTGATGGACTAGGCGGATTTAAATACCCGAGAATATTGGTACGGATAAGAGACCTTACTACAGGCCTTGTAATAACACAATACACTTCCGATACAATCAGGCTAACATCCTGGCAGCTTCATGGAATGAAGTGGGTAATGCCTACCGGGTATACCAATGTAATTTTAGAAATGCTTAATGCAGCGCCCGGCGGTTGCGGTAATGATGTTGCCATAGATGATATTACCTATGGTATTTGCGATCCGGTGCCAACCGTAAGTTTAAATAATCCTGCCGGTACATGCCTGGGTTCGTCGGTTACATTCACCGCCAATTTATCAGATGGCACAGTTATACCTGGTCCTAAAGATTATCAATGGCAATGGTCGCCTGCGCCAGGGGCAGGGCCATGGACAAATATTACCGGCGGCAATACTGTTAATTTCACAATAAACCCTGTTATGCCATCAGATACAGGAAGGTATTACCGTGTAATTGTTGCAGCACAGGGTAATATCGGCAATATTACCTGTCAGTATATTTCTCCCGGTATCAGGCTGGTTGGCGAAACATCTTCTGTTGCAGCTGCTTCTGCAACAAAAAATAAAAATAATATTTGCCCGGGCATATCTGTTAACCTGGGTATAACCGGTGGTACATTAGGTACCAATGCAAGCTGGAAATGGTATACCGGTAATTGTGGTACTACCTTAATTGGAACAGGCAGCAGTCTTACCGTAACGCCGGCAGTAACAACTACCTATTATGTGAGGGCCGAAGGAGATTGTAATACTACCACCTGCCAGGCTGTAACTGTATTTATTTCCTGCGATATTGATAAAGATAAAGATGGTATTCCCGATTGGGTTGAAAGTAATATAGCTGCTGCATTTCAGGATGCTAACAGCAATGGTTTGATTAATGCCTATGACCCGACATATCCCGGGTTTGTAGATTATAACAACGATTATATAAATGATAATTTTCAGGCCGATGGCGATTCGGATAATGATGGAATTCCAAATTATCTCGATACCAATTTCCCTGGCCGTATTGATACAAACAGTGATGGAGTAGATGACAGATTTGATACAGATAAAGACGGCATAATTAATATGCTGGATTTAGACAGCGATAATGATGGTATACCTGATGTGGTTGAAGCATATGGTGTGGATGCTGATGGAAATGGAAAGATTGATAATTATATTGATACTGATGGCGACGGACTTTCTGACCAGGTTGATGTAAACCTCATCAATGCCTATAATTCAGGCCCCGGCTTAGGCAGACCGGATTTTGACGGAGACGTAGTTCCAAATTATCTTGATTCAGATAGTGATAATGATGGCATACCGGATGTAATAGAAGTGGGCGGCATTGATGCAAATAATAATGGTATCATAGATGGTTTTGTGGATGTAAATGGCGACGGCCTGCATGATGCATATATTAATGCAACTGCACTATTACAAACCGGCGCCGATATTAATAACGATGGCAGGGCCGATAGTTATCCAAATAAAAATAAGGATCGTGATTTCAGACCCAATGCCTATGATCTGGATAGTGATGCAGATGGAATTACAGATGTGATTGAAGCCGGATTTCCGGATGTGGATTATAATGGAATTATTGATGGGGCCATTGGTACCAATGGCTGGGCAACAGTTATTTCTTCATTACCGGTATTGGGCTTAAGATTTACTGATTCCGATTCATATGCCGATTACCTGGATATTGACTCAGATGATGATGGAATACCGGATAATATAGAAGGACAAACAACTGCAGGATATCTATTGCCCGGAGTAACAGATACAGATGGCGACGGACTTGAAAATACCTATGATAATATTGCAGGTTTTGGTGGCTCAGGAATATTTGTGTACGATCATGATGGAGATAGTACACCGGATTACAGAGACCTGGATACAGATGCTGATGGATTGGCAGATATCGTAGAAGGAAATGATTTTAATTTAAATGGTATGCCCGATGATAATGTTACTTTAACCGGGCTAGATACAGATGGCGATGGATTAGACAATCGCTTTGATTCATTGAACTCAGTGATCAATATTAAGGGTACATCATACCTGATGGGAAATGGTGGCTCTGTTGTTGGTGACCCTACTCCCGGATCAAGAACTACTGTACAACAAACATTAATAGCTCAAACAAACCGCGACTGGCGTTATGTAGGTTTTGTATTGCCGGTTCAGTTTGTAAAACTTTCAGGCCAGTTACAAACAAATAAAGTATTACTTAACTGGACAGTTATTGCATCAAAAGAAGTTGATCATTTTGTAGTGGAACGAAGTACAGACAACAGGAATTTTATGAATACAGGTACAGTTGTACAACCGGTAAAATTAAATGAGCAACAGCACTTTTTATTTATAGATGACATTGTCAATGTAAACAGGGATGTATTTTATTACCGCATTAAAGTTATTGGTAAGGCAGGCGAAATACAATACAGTAATATTTTAATTGTACGCCGGCAACAAACTAAAACCGGGTTAAGTATAATGCCTAATCCTGCAAGAGACTATATTTCCATTTCATTCTTTGCACAAAAAGAATCGGAGATAACCATACGCCTGGTTGACAATGCAGGTAAGATAGTATTACGCCAAAATAAAAGAGTAAACAAAGGCAGCAATACCCTGCAGCTTACCGGCTTAAGCAAATACAGCAATGGTGCCTATTCCTTACAGCTGTTTGTAAATGATGAAGTGGCTACGCAAAAACTGATTCTGCTTAAGTAATAATGTAAATACTTATCTCTTCAATAATTGCCGCTTTCATTCTGGAAGCGGCTTTTTAGTGCACACCAGCATCACAGATTAAGTGCAGGCAAATATTCTTTGTAATAATTTTTTACAAAACTACGTTACATATGATGCAGTATACTGTTTATGATATTGATGTATTGTAAGCGAAGAAAATAGTATACAGACCTGCATTATAACAGTTTTGTAGTAAGAACCTGCAACGAAAAGTAGAAGGTTTACTACAAAACCTAAAATCGAAAAATCCTCTATGAAAATTGTTTACATTATTCTGGCCTCTTATTTATTTTTATCAAACTCAACAATTAGAGCAACTGGCACTGATAGAAATAATATTGATAAAGAAAAAGTTACCTGCTCTGCGGCGGCAGCTTTCAATGTTGTAATTCTCAACTCAGCTGCTGATTTTACGAACGGGGAATTTAATATGCCACCACCACCTGTTTTAACACGTGGCCCTTATTTGCAGGTTGGTACACAAACCAGTATCATCATCAGGTGGAGAACCGATATTGCCGAAAATTCAAGGGTTACCTGGGGAACTGTTTTTGGTGCCTATCCCAATACGGTTGATTCTTCAACATCCACAACAGAGCATATTATACAGATAAGCGGATTAACTGCCGATACAAAATATTGGTATACCATTGGCAGCAGCACACAAACATTGCAGGCTGCCAACACCAATTATTTTTTAACCTTACCCCTTTCAAACACTACCCGTAAACTTAGGTTTTTAGCTTTGGGAGATTGTGGTAACAATTCAGCCAACCAGGTAAATGTAAAAAATACGTTCATCAATTATATTGGTTCAAATTATATTGATGCTATGCTTCTGCTAGGCGATAATGCTTACGCCACTGGTACGGATGCAGAATTTCAGACCAACTTTTTTAATGTTTATAAAGATGATCTTTTAAAGTATTATAAATTATATCCTGCACCCGGTAATCATGATTATGGAAACAGTGCTGCCAACACAGGTAAAACAGGAGCTACACCTGCACTCAGTATGCCCTATCATTTAAATTTTTCTGTTCCATCTGCAGCGCAAAACGGCGGTGTGGCTTCCAATGTTAAAAATTATTATTCGTACAATATAGGCGATGTACATTTCATTTCACTGGACTCCTATGGTAAAGATGATGGTAATACAACAAAAATGTACGACACTTCGGGCGCACAGGCAACCTGGTTAAAAGCAGACCTGGCTGCTAATACAAAGAAATGGACCATTGCTTATTTTCATCACCCACCCTATACAAAAACCAGCCACAGCTCCGATTATAATGGAGGTGCCGGCGAACTGGACCTGGTGGCAATCAGAGAAAAATTTGTTCGTATCCTGGAACGCAATGGTGTAGACCTGATCTTATGCGGCCATTCGCACGGGTATGAAAGAAGCTATCTTTTAAAGAATTTTTACAACACCTATGCAAGCCCACTAGAGGATATAAATTTTAATGCTGTTACGCATACCGCAACCGGCAATACACAAAACGCAAAGTACGACGGCACTGCCAATGCATGTGCCTATGCTTATAATTCGGGTAAATACAATCATGGCAGTGTGTATGTGGTTTCAGGATCTGCAGGGCAGGTAAGCAATGCATCGCAGGCTGCGGGCTATCCACAAAACTGCATGTATTATTCTTATGTTGATGTAAATAATGGAGGCTGTTTATATTTTGAAATTGACAGTAACCGCCTGGATGTAAAATTCGTTTCGTATACAACAGCACCAACACCAATTATCCGCGACCAGTTCACCATCTTTAAGGATGTAAACAAAACACAAAATATCAATGCACTTATAAATGATCCAATTACACTCACCGCTTCGTGGAAAGGAAATTATTACTGGCCAAATAATGGTGGCGCCACTACACAAAGTGTTACGGTTAATAATGCAGCTATAGGTGTGTTTAATTACACTGTAAGCGATGCCAGCGGCAGCAGTTGTATACAGGATGTGTTTAACGTTTCTGTGTTTACATCACTGCCTGTAACAATCAGTTCATTTAATGCAACATTAAATAAAGATAAGGTACTGCTTAACTGGAGCACATCTCAGGAAAGCAATAATAAATACTTTACTATCGAAAAATCCAGTGATGGAATCAACTTTAGTTTATTCGGAAAACTAAGCGGAGCAGGCACTTCAACGGTAAGCCACAATTACCAGCTGGTTGATTACACACCGTGGGAAGGAACCAGTTATTACCGCCTGTCACAAACCAATTTTGATGGTAACGTTACAAATTATGAAGTAAAAAGGGTCAGCTATACGAGCAATAAAGACTTTAACGCAGCGATCCTTAATAATGGAAACGGGCAAATCAGCACTGTAATAAAAACTGCAAAACCGGCTAATGTGCAACTGAGAGTTGTTGACCTGCTGGGAAGGGAAATTTTAAAAGAATCATTTTCTGTAAGCAGTAACGGAATGGTAAAAAGTATCAATTTAAAAACGGGTGTTTATATAATTGTTGTAACCAATGACAGTGGAGAGCGAATCAGTAATAAAGTAGTTGTACAATGATTGAGTGCTTTAGCAGGTCCAGTATTTTAAGAGGATAATATTTTTATTATCCTGAGAAGAACAGAGAAATCCGTACAATGAAAAAACTATTATGCATACTAACTGTATTGTTGTTATTTGCCTGCGGCGCAGGGGCACAAATAATAAGGCCGTTTACAGCCAGGTATTATAATCCCTCTGTAAAAGGAAATATAGTGTATGTATCAAACAGTATCATTTCTACATCAGGTATTGGGGCCGGCAATCCCGGAACAGGCGAACCCCCGCCGGCAGGTACCAGTAAGGATAATGGCGGCACCGGAATAAATATTGATGTTGATAATTACTCGGTTGTTAAATTACCTTTTGCAAGTGTGTGGAATTATTTTGCAAGAGGATCTGCACCGGCTAATGATGGCAGTGGTAACGCCTGGAATTTATCTGCATATGCCTTGACCGGCCTATGGAATACAGGCGCTTCCCCGGTGAACGGACCAGGTAAATACGGGTACAGTGCTTCACAGGCCACCTGTATTCCTTCGGGAGGTGGTGGAACTGTTTGTGTTCCCACCGGAACAAAATACTCGGCTTACTATTTTCGCAACACAGTAAATTTTACAGCAACCGAACTGGCTACAACTTTTTACGCTATACAGCTTAACATGTTGAGAGACGATGGTATTGTGGTGTATATAAATGGTGTGGAAAGAGTTAGGAACAATATGCCGGCGGGTGGTATCACTTATGGTACATTGGCTTCTGCAAATATAACACCGGGTGCGGCTGAGGCTGTTTCTGTTAATTTAAGCCCTGCTTTTTTTTCAGCAGGTGTAAACACAATAGCTGTAGAAGTTCATTTAAGAACAACAACTTCCGTTGATATGTCATTTGATATGGAAGTACAGGGATTAAGTAACGGAGGAACTTTCAATTCTTCTACTGCCGATCTTAACCTTCCGGCCTGTTCTCAGGTATTATTTGCAGGATTATATTGGGGTGCAGACCAGGGAACATCCGGAACAGACAGTGCATGGATAACAGCAGGCTTCAATACCATAAAATTAAAAATACCGGGTGCATCATCCTATACAACGCTTACATCAACACAAACCGACAAACACACTGCAGCCTATTCACCAGGGTTGCCGCATACAGGGTATTTGTGTTTTAAAGATATCACTTCAATCATCAATACAACAAATGCAAACGGTACCTATACAACAGCCGATGTGCTTGGCCCCATAGGTATAACCAATAGCTGTGGTGGCTGGACGATTGTAATTGCTTATGCCAACTCTTCGCTTCAACCACGTAACCTGACCATATTTGATGGCAGTGTTATTATTAACCAGGGCGACCCTCCTGTTGATGTAAACATCAGCGGATTTTTAACACCACCTTCGGGGCCGGTAAGTTGCGAGCTTGGTGCTGTTGTGTACGATGGAGACAGGGGCTCAACTGATTCTTTTGCATTTAAACAAAACGGAGCAGCAGCATTTTATAACCTGGCAAATGTAGCTGTACCGCTTAATGGAGCAGCAGATGCATGGAACAGTAAAATATCTTACAAAGGTGTTGTAGTTGCCACCCGCAACCCGGCTTTTCAAAATACACTGGGTTACGATGCACCGGTATTTGATCTTCCGAATACCGGAAATACGCAGCTGAGTAATAACCAGACCGCAGCAACGGCTCGTTTCTCATCTCCCGGCGAAAACTATTTTGTACATGTACTTACCACTTCCATTTCTCAATATAATCCAACCTTTGCTTTTGATAAAACAGCAACAGATATTAATGGCGGTTTACTTGTGCCCGGAGATATTTTACGATACCAGATTAATTTCAATAATACAGGTAACGACTCCAGTACCAACACAATCATTTATGATAATATTCCTTTAGGCTCAACTTATTTACCGGGTTCATTAAGAATAAATGGTGTTGCAAAAACAGACGTATCCGGCGATGACCAGGCAGAATATATTTTTGCAGCCAACCAGGTTGTATTGCGTGTTGGTACAGGAGCCGGTGCAGTAACAGGTGGTAATATTGGTCCGGGTGTTTCGGGTAATATCCAGTTTGATGTTGTTACAGCATCATCCTGCGATATACTTGCCTGTACAGGTTCTTTAAGAAATGAAGCCAGGATAAGTTATAACGGTAAAAGATCAGGATCGGTTTTATACGACTCCAGTGGCGTAAGTACGAGCGGTTGTATTGTAAAAGGGCCGGTAATCTCCCTGGTCACAGGCTCATGTTTTAGTCCAAAAGATACATTGCTGGTGGTTCATTGCCCGGTATTAAATATTACACTGCCATGGGTAAGATTTGCAGGATATACTTTTTATTCAGCCATGCCTTTTATTGCTGCAAATATCTATAACCCGTTAACCCCGGTTACTGCATCAGGTATTTACTGGGCTTATTTTGAAAATGGAGTTGGCTGTTCAGATACAGCAAGAATACAGGTAATTATTACGCAGTGTCCGGATATTGATGATGATGATGATGGCATACCGGATTATGTAGAATTTAATAATCCGCTGGCATTGCAGGATGCTAACAGCAATGGTATTCCTAACTGGAATGACCCTTCTTACACCGGATTTGTGGATTATAACAGCGATGGGTATAACGATAATTTTGATTGGGGTGCCGATTCAGATAATGATGGCATTCCTAATTTTCAGGATACCGGTTTTTGGATAGCATGGCTTGATGTAAATGCAGATGGTGTAAATGATAATAGTGATAAAGACCTGGATGGTTTACCCAATCAATACGACAGAGATAGTGATAACGATGGTATACCGGATGTGGTTGAATCGTATGGTGTGGATACAAACGGAGATGGCATGATTGATAACTATACCGAAACAGATTTTGATGGTTTTTCTCAGAATGTGGATGCCAATAATACCGGCGTAAATAATTCTGGTGTTGGTTTGGGTGCCCCCGATTTTGATGGCGATGGCATTGCCAATTACCTCGATCTTGATAGTGATAACGATGGTATTCCGGATGCAGTTGAAACAGGTGCACCGGATGTAAATAACGATGCTAAACCGGATGGTTTTGTTGATAACAACGGTAATGGATTACATGACAGCTACGAATTGGCAAGTGGATTATTATTTACCGGTGTTGATGTTAGCCCGGTTGATGGCAGGGCAGATAATTATCCATTCAAAAACAAGGATCGTGATCTCAGACCCAATGCCTATGATATGGATAGTGATGGAGATGGAATTGTGGATGTGATTGAAGCTGGTTTTACAGATGCGAATCTTAATGGAATAATTGATGGAGCTATTGGAACCAACGGATGGGCAACAGCTGTTTCTTCACTGGGTTCCTTACTGCTACGATTTACAGATGCTGATCCCTATCCTGATTATTTAGACATTGATTCGGATGATGATGGCATTCCGGATAATATTGAGGCGCAAACAACTGCAGGTTATATACTGCCTGGTATTGTTGATACAGATGGAGATGGTCTGGTAAATACCTATGATAATATTATTGGCTTTGGAGGCTCAGGTATTTTTGTTTACGATCATGATATGGATGGTACACCCGATTACAGGGATGCTGATACCGATGCTGATGGCCTCGCTGATATTGTAGAAGGAAATGATTTTAACCTGAATGGAATAGCTGATGATAATGTAACCTTAACCGGGCTTGATACAGATGGCGACGGATTAGATAACCGGTTTGATTCATTGAATTCTGTGATCAATATAAAAGGTACATCTTACAGGATGGGCAATGGAGGTTCATTTTCGGGTGATGCGGCCCCCGGTTCCCGAACAACTGTTCAACGCAGTACGCTAACACAATCAGACAGGGATTGGCGTTTTATAGGCCTTGTATTACCGGCTCAGTTCCTCAGCTTTACAGGCACACAAAACAATAATAAGGTGCTGTTAAACTGGATAATTATTGCCGAAAAGGAAATTGACAGATTTGAAATTGAACGAAGTGGGAATGCTGTAGATTTTATTAAAACAGCAACTATTAACGGACCTGTTGTGTTACAGGTACAGCAAAGTTTTTCGGTAACCGATAATATCATCAATGTAAACAGTAATGTTATTTATTACCGCTTAAAAGTAACTGGCAAATCCGGGGCAATAAATTACAGCAACACCATCAGCATCAAAAAAAATACAGACAAGGCGAGCATAAGCATCATGCCAAATCCGGTTAACCAATATCTCATCATAAAAATTTATGCAGATGCAGCAGTAGAAACGTTAGTATGGTTGATTGATAATGCCGGTAAAATTATTTTACGGGAACAATATAAACTGGTTAAAGGATTCAATAATATTCAGTTTAACCAGCTGGATAGATACAGCAATGGATTTTACGAGCTTAAAATAGAATTGAATGGAAAAGTAACCACCAAAAAAATTATTCTGCACAATTAAAGATTGTTAACCCGGTTGCAAAAGCCTCTTCTTGCGAAGGGGCTTTTTTACGCTACTTTTGCAACTATGTACACACATAAAAAATCACTGGGGCAGCATTTTTTAAAAGATGAAAATGTTATAACCCGGATCATTGATGTTTTAAAAGAAGATAGTTTTAGCAACCTGCTTGAAGTAGGCCCCGGTGCCGGTGCCTTAACAAAACACCTGATGAATTTACCGGGTGTACATTTTAAAGCTGTAGAGCTGGATGAAGAAAAAGTAGTGTACCTCTCAAAAAAATATCCCGTACTTGCTGATAAAATAATTCACCAGAGTTTTCTGGATATGGAAAAACCTTTTGACGAACCTTTTACAGTGATTGGCAATTTTCCTTACAATATTTCTACGCAGATATTATTTAAAGTGCTGGAATGGAAAGATGATGTGCCCTGCATCATTGGTATGTTTCAGAAAGAAGTGGCAGAAAGGGCCGCATCTAAAGAAGGAAGTAAAGTGTATGGTGTGTTAAGTGTATTGATGCAGGCTTATTACGAGATAGAATATTTATTTGACGTAAGTAACGAATGTTTTGACCCGCCGCCAAAAGTACAAAGCGGTGTTATACGCATGAAAAGAAAAACAACTGCCCTTCATTATAAAAGCGACCGTGCATTTTGGGTGCTGGTAAAAACAGCTTTTAACCAGCGCCGTAAAACCATGCGTAATGCTGTTAAAAGTTTATTTAGTGCCGAAGAACTGCAGGATGAAATATTTTTAAAGCGTGCCGAAGCTTTAAGCGTGGAAGACTTTGCTGCACTCACTTTCAGGATGCAATAAAAAAGCCGCTCACCTTAGTGAACGGCCTTTAATGTTTCATAGAATTTTATTTTTCTTTCTTCTTTACATTCATCGCTCTGTTGATGGTAAAGCCAATGGCAATGTTGCCATCTTTTATGCTGCTGTTATTACGTGCCAGCTGATCTATAGCAGATGCATCTGTTGTACTGCCGATATAAAACTGGAACAGGTGAGTACCTGTACTGATCTCTACACCTAAAGAAAGCAGATCAGGATTGTAGTTAAGAATAGCCCCGTTCTTTGTTATCAGGTTTTTATACATATTAAGCTGGCGGGCATATTCCAGTGTAATGTTCAGCTTGCTGGTTGCTTTATATTTTCCGGCAATACCCAGCGAAAAAACCTCATTGCTGTTGTTGATACCATAAGGCACCACATTAAAGTGAATCCAGGTTGGCATCAGCTGCAGTGAAAATTTATCAGAGAATTTACGGGAGATAAGTAACTGGTTCATGAATGAAAATTTATTTCCGCTGAATTCATTATCAGGATCTTCTGCGGTGTTCACATTCATCATAGAGTACCATCCAACAGTAACCGGAATATTTTTTTTGCCGGTCTGCTGACGAAGTATTCTGAATTTTGTCCAGCCTTCATATTTTGAACTGCCGGCCATGGCAACACCCACGTTCATCCATTTAAGCGGAGAATAATCAAATGATAAATAGGTATGTGCTACACCTGAGTTAAGGCCAAAGAACTGGGCAATATTTTGCTTGCCGCCATCCTTATTCCAGATATTGCTGAAATGGTGAGAGATCATAAATTGTAAAATACCCGGACTAACAATTTCGGTACTCTGCATGTTGATGATTTTGGTGGCATTAAAAACCGCCCTGGTAAATTTTTGTTTGGGAGCTGCTTTTGTTTCTGCAACTGCTGAGTCCTGTGCCATTGTGTTAACAAGGAACGCAATGAGGAAAACGGGAAGCAATAATATCTTTTTCATAATGTTGATTTAATTTTTTTTGTAAACTGGTATTCTTATTTTAAAACACTGTTTTATTACTGTAGTGTTCCCTGTGCAATCCATTCATTTATGAGTTTTACAGTACAGCTGCTCAGGCTAAGTACTGGTCCGGGGTGGCCGCTGGCACCGCCGCTGTTCATCATGGCAGATAAAACGTCTTTTTTAGCTACCATTTTACTGTAGTCGAGGTTTAATGCCAAACCACCATGGCAGGTTGAGCCTTTACAGGTTGTTGTATAAAGAGGCAGAATCTTGGCTGTGTAGGTTACAACACCGCTTACAGTGCATCCGCCACCATCATCTTTTGCACCTTCTCTAACCCATTTTGTAATGATTTTTTTCTGGTTTTCTGTGAAGAATATTACACCGCCACCAGGGTGCCTGTCAAACCTGGCCATAGTATCAAGCACAAAGGCCCTGGCAAGAATGGCATCGTAAAATACTGTATCAGCATGTGAAAACTGTACGGCTCTTGTTCCTATACCATTGTTATGACAGCCGCATCCGCCTGCTACTATTATGGGTACTACATCGGCCCTGAAGGAGGTTATTGGCAGTGCTGTAATATCTTCTTTATTTTTATAGCAGGATGACAGCAGATAAACGAGCATTGATGTCACCACAGCCATTGTTGTTATTACCTTTTTCATATCTCTAAGATTTTAGATTAATTGTTTTAGTTATTGTTTTATGATGTTGCCGGTTTTTCTATACTTATAAATTCCTGCATTGGCTGTTCCATATTTCCACACGGTGGGAACATTAGGATCGGCAAAATACCAGGCTTTAATAAGGGCAACTTCATGAGATTTTAAACCACCATCACCATAAGCCATATCGCCCTGGTGGCTAGTAGCATAAACACCTGTGAAAGGATTTGCCAGTAAAAGAGTAGAATCGATTCTTGAAACTACAGAGCTGGATGAATTCAGGTAATTTCCTTTTACGTAATAGGTTATTAATGTTGTTGGATTTGTATACTGAACACTTGAATTACTCCTTGCACTTTTTGGATACATAATATCCATCAGTATATCATCATAGGTATTTAAAGGGCCTCTTGTGCTTAAAGCAGACCGTGGTGTAGCAAATGTTTTCCATGGCCTGAAACTTGCATTGGCAAGCGTATCTGCATAGAATTTTTTTACACTGTCTTTATAAGCTGTCCAAACCTGGTTGCGTAAAGTGGCATTGGATAACTGGCAATAAATGGTGGCAGCACCGGTTGAAGGATTTATGTAAGTATACGTTGTAGTATCAGATGACACTAATCCAGGAATAAAACCAGCCCTTGCCCAACCGCCTGTAGCAGTAGCCTGGTTATGGCAGTT
Source organism: uncultured Chitinophagaceae bacterium (assembly GCA_963715585.1). Taxonomy (GTDB): domain Bacteria; phylum Bacteroidota; class Bacteroidia; order Chitinophagales; family Chitinophagaceae; genus Ferruginibacter. The sequence goes on from OY970254.1 coordinate 4,701,918, forward strand.
AGCCGAACCACAACCACTGATTATAAGAGCAATGGCAGCAGGGCGGAAATCATTATAATCGGGCCTTTCTTTAGCACCATTTTTTATCCAGTTGTATATAAGTGATTTGTCTGTAACATTCATTTCGTGATTTGAATTTACAGGCGGCATTGCTTTGTTAAAATCATTGGTGGTAAGGTATTCCCATAGTTTGCTGCTTTCGGGGCTGCCAGTAGTTACATACTTCATAATATCAGTGTAACTGTCAAACTTCGGACCTATTGGCCCGCCATGGCAATTGGATGTAGCGCAGTATTCATGCAAAATGGTTTGCACTCCCCTGAACTTTATCTTGTCATTTACATCTGGAACAATATCAGATGGTGTAATTGTATTGCTTTCATAAAAGGCAGCATATACAGTTGAATCGGCTGTGCCGGTAAAAGACCTGTCGAGCCCTTTAATTATATCTCCTTCCTTTTTGCATTGTATAACAGATGCGGATACGGCAACTATCAACAGGAAGGTACTGACTGCTTTAATTAAAGATATTTTTTTCATAAAAGTTAATTATTGTAGTAGGTTAATTGCCTACTTGTTTTTAAATATTGACACCAAAAATATTGAACCCCTTGTGACAGAACTATGACAATGTCCCAAGTCCAATATGATATTAATCATATTTTTATTTACTATCTGAGTATTTCAATATAAATATGCTTAAATACATAAGTGTATTTTGCTTTGCTACCATACAACAGTCAGCACCGCATCTGACTACCATCATCTTTTAAAGGAATACTTATAGTTTACTTTGATGTTTATAAATAAAGCAGGTAATTTTTTTAACCCAACACAGATTTTATGAAACTAACCATACCGGTAAATTGGGAAGACGACTACTTTGAGAAAATAGATTTTTCTGAAACAGAAGAGATCTATGGAAAATTAAATGTGGGCCTCATTGGTGGTGGCAGGCCTTCACTTACTTTGCCAGCCGTAAAAAAAGAGAAAGTAAGAGAATTTGTAAAGGAAGCTCATAAAAGAAGTTTAAAGTTCAATTACCTGATGAACGGAACCTGTTTTGATAATCTAGAGATTACAAAGACAGGATACCGTGATATACGTAAAACACTGGATTGGCTTGCTGACATGCAGGTAGACGGTATTTCGGTTTCGTTGCCGATGGTGATGGAAATCATTAAAAAAAATTATCCGCAGTTTTCCATTTCAGCTTCTGTGCAGGTGCGGATAGATGGTTTTGAAAAGGCAAGATACTGGCAAAATCTGGGAGCCGATAAAATCAACATTTCCTATGTTGACATCAACAAAGACTTTGAAGAGATAAGAAAGATAAAAGAAAAAACCACCTGCAAAATTCAAACCATTGCCAACCTCATGTGCATGAACAAATGCCCGATGGTTACTTTACATGCAAATTATAATGCCCATGCTTCTCAAAAAAATCATGTAAACAATAATTTCAGTTTCGATTATTATCTTTTTTCCTGTGCCGAAAAATTATTATCAAACCCGGTAGAGATTTTGAAATCGGCTTTTATAAGGCCAGAAGATATTCATTATTATGAAGAAGCCGGAGTAGATAATATGAAGCTGGTAGAAAGAAGCATGACCACAGATGCACTGGCACGGATTGTGAAGGCATACACGGTAAGAAGTTATGATGGTAATATGATGGACCTTATTCACGGCCTAAGCAAATACATCATTTATAACAAGGATAAATATTACTGGAAGGGGTTAAAATACCTGTTGCAGCCATCTAAAATAAATATTTTTAAAGCTCATAAACTGGTAAACCAGTTAAGTTCCCTTAGAAAGGAAAAAGAATTTAACGAAAGCTTTGATCTTTATATCGACAATAAAAAACTGAACGGTTTTATGGATTTCTTTCACAACGGCCACTGCAAAAGAGATTGCAATGAATGCAACTACTGCGATAAATTCGCCGAAAAAGCTATTAGCTACCTGGTTCCTGTGGAGCAGCATGAAAAAGCAATGGAATCGCTGAGGCAAACAAAAGCGATGATGATAAAAGGAGACCTTTACTAGATTAATTTCTCTACTTTTAATAAAAGAAAACTACCGGAAAAATGAACGGAAAAAAAAGCAGGAATGCTGTGTACGTAATTCTGCTGATAACACTTTTAAGCCTTATCCCGCTGCGTTCATTAAAGTTTGAATTTAATATTGAAAAACTTTTTCCGGCAGGTGATCCGGAACTTGCTTTTTTCCAGGAATTCCAGCAACAATTCCAAAGCCAGATTGATGATGAATTTATTTTTATTGGATTAAAAAATAAGAGCGGGATTTTTAACCGGGATTTTTTTGTAAAGACAGACAGCCTTTCGAAGTTTATTGGCCGGCTGGATAATATCATTAAGCTATATTCCCTTACTACGTTCAATGTTATTTTTTTTCAAAAAGAAGAATTGAATGCAAGGCCGCTCATTCATATTGATAAGCCTGAGTTGTATGCTGAAGATTCTGTTTACCTTTTTCAGTCAAAGGAATACCGGGATTTGCTTATTTCAAAAGATGGAAAATCAATTGCCATTGCTGCGTTTAATAAACAGAATTTATCAGATGCTCAAAAAGATATTATACTAAACAGCATTCAATCAAAAATAGCTGAGTTGGGTTTTGATGAAACACATCTTACCGCAAAAATAAAAGTAGAGAGAACTTATATTACCGAAATTGAAAAGAATCTGAAAAAATACCTCCTACTTTCACTTTCATTCATCTGCATTGCACTTTATCTCTTGTTCAGATCAATAAAGACAATCATTCTTCCATTGCTTATCATTATTACTACAATAATATGGACACTTTCATTTATTGCAATAACCGGCCATTCATTGGATATTATTTCAAGCCTGTTACCGCCAATTCTTGCTGCAATCTGCATGTCTGATATTATTCATATATCATCTCATTATATTGAGCAATTGCGGGCCGGATTTTCAAAGCAGGATGCGCTGAATAAAACTTATAAAGAGATTGGGCTTGCTACTTTTTTTACCTGCTGCACGGTAGCTGCAGGATTTATTACTTTGGGCATCACCAATATTATTCCCATACGCAATTTTGGATTTTTTGCTGCCATTGGCCTGCTGCTGGGCTTTGGTATTACCATGATTACTTTATATGCCTTTTATCTTTTTACACCCATACCAAAAGTGGTTTATAAAAAAAGGGCCGATGAATGGTGGAATAGTTTTTTATCTTTTTCTTTTAAAAAAATTATTAAAAATAAAATGTTGGTTTTTGGTTTATTGTTTATACTCATTGGGGTATCGGTTTACTTTACAACTAAAATTGAAATCAATTCAAGCTTATTGCAGGAGATACCGAAAAATAATCCAATGCTGGATGATTACCGTTTTATGGAAAAGGATTTTGTCGGCACCAGGCCATTTGAATTGGCACTTACCATCACTGAAAGCAAAACATCTTTTTTTAACCTGGATAAAATGAAACAGGTAGGGGAAATAGAAATTTTTTTAAGAGATAGTTGTAGCGTGGGGTATATTATTTCACCGTTGTCTATGTTCAGGGGAGCAAACAAAGCATTTAACAGTGGTAAAAATGAAGCGTTTGTTTTGCCAGGTACACAACAGGAAGTTGCCCGGTATTATGAAGGAATTACACAAACAGAATTTGCTGATGAAATGGAACACTACATGATCAGTGATGGCAGCAGGATTAGGATCAGCGGCCGATTACCCAACCTGAGTGTTAAGGAATTTAAACCAGTAAAGGAAAAAATTGAAAATTACTTTGCTGTTAAAAAATCTGAATTTGGTTTTACACATCAACTTACCGGTTCTGCATTGTTGCTTGATAAAACTACTTTTTCGCTTACAGAAAATCTTTTTACTGGAATTTATTTTGATGCGTTGATTATTTGCATCATTGCATTTTTTCTTTTAAGAAAGAAAGCGATCCTTTTCATCGTGTTAATTCCCAACCTGGTTCCGCTGATATTTATGGCAGCAGTAATGGGTATGATGGGTATAAATTTAAAAGCAGATACTGCTGTAATTTTTGCAGTGGCACTTGGCCTGGCAGTAGATGATACTATTCATTTTATAAGCAGGTTCAAACTGGAGTTGGCAAAAGGAAGCTCGGTACCTTATGCAGTAAAGCGCACCTATCTGTCAACCGGTAAAGCAATTATTATTACTTCACTTGTTTTGTTGTCGGGCTTTGTAACGCTGCTCAGCAGTAGCTTTGGCGGTACATTTTACATAGGCTTATTAATAAGTATTTGTCTTTTTTGTGCGATGGTGCTTGAACTTACTGTTACTCCTCTGTTGCTATTGCTGTTCTTTAAAACAAAAAGAAAATAGTTTTAAACATTCCTTTCATTAAATCTGCAAACTTTCATCAATTATGCTCAGCATTACCTAATTGGGGTATGGTTATCTACAGTTTCTGCATTATATGATTCCTGTCATAGCACCTGTTGAGTAAGCTCAGCAAAGCATAAGATTTTCATAAATATTTTTGTGAAACAATTTTTAATTAGGTAAAAAAATATTTTATGAAACAGTTAAATAATAAATTACAGTTATTACTAGTAATTCTTATGCTAAGCTTTGGATATATTGTGAGTTGCACTCATGATGATTCATTCCCTCCTCCACCTGCCTCAACTGCAGTGGTAATTACACATGGTACCAATGTACATTTACCCGGTAGTATGACTGCTGGTAATACCAGCGAATGGAAGTTGGACAAAGTGCACTCCAGTGCCTTATGGTCTACTAATTATGTAGGTGCAGCCGGATTGCTTACCGGACGGTTTAACCAGTTTGGTATGCATGATGTAACTTCTGCAAAAATGATCAGTTATGCTACAGCCGGACAACCACTGGTGGATTCATCATGGGCTTTTTATGAAAACGAACCATCCAAAACTTATTTTAGTGGTTACGTTCAGATAAATACGTCCAACACCGGCGAACCCGGCCGTGATGCAGGATGCAATATTTCCGGCATGGGAACTACCGCTATTGTTGCAGGAACACAAAACCTTACTGTAACAAATCTTGCCAAAATCAAAACAACTGAAGTTAAGTTTGATCCATTAAGTGCAGATTATATTGTTACCCTTACTTTAACCTGGCAGGGTAAATTAACGGCACCACTCACAACAACTTTAACCGGCCGTTTAAAATACATTCCAAAAGCAAATGTTTTAAGTACTTATGATGTATTCGGACTGCAATTAAAGTTCCAGTTTAACTGCCGTGACTATGGTATTACCAGTACCAGTATCGGTGATAAAATTGACATTGAGTGTAACATGAACTTCAATAATAAGTAATCACCAATAAAATAAGTACAATGAAAAAAGTAACAATATTAACAGGAATCTTTTTAACGGCGCTTTTAACCTTAGCGATAACAGGCTGTTACAAAGACGTCATACTGCCGGATGTTGCGGTTGATCCGGACGGACCAGCGCAGTTTGTAAGTTATAAAACCGATTTGGCACCCCTTTTTAATTCGAAATGCGCATTGTCGGGCTGCCATGTTTCCGGGGCACACAAACCATTTTTAACAACAAGTGAATCTTATATTCAAATTGTAAATAATGGTTTTGTTAATCTGCTTATTCCCAAGGAAAGTATTATGTATAAAAAGATTAATGGAGACATGAAGGAGTATATTCCCTCTGCGTCAGACAGGCAAAAAGTGTACGACTGGATCAGGAACGGAGCTCCCAATAATTAAGTGATCTTAAAATTTTAAAAAATGAAACTGAAAATAATAATATCAAATCGACTGAAAGCTTTACCGGTATTTTTGTTTTGCGGTCTGCTGTTGTTTCAATCAACAGTGCAGGCTCAGGATGAAAAGAAAGCAAAAACGGAAAAACCAGCTAAAGCAAAAGCAAAACCTCTGAAAAACAGTTTTCAAAGTGTGTGGATCATCGATAACCAGACTGTGATGGTGCCAATAAAAGGTACTTTCGAATTGGATATCCAGCACCGCTTTGGCACTGTACAAAAAGGTTATGAAGATTTTTGGGGATTTTTTGCACCATCCAATATCAGGCTGGGTGCAAGTTATACTCCCATTAATAAATTAAACGTAGGTATTGGCATTACCAAAAGAAATATGCTTTGGGATGCAAGTGCCAAATACGCTATTATTACACAAACACCTCACAAGTGGCCGGTAAGTGTAAGTTATTATGCAAACATGGCTTATGATACCAGGAAAGATAAAGACAAAAGTATTTTTAAATACAAGTCTCAAAGGTTTTCCTTCTTTCACCAATTGATCATTGCACGGAAAATAACCAATAAATTAACGGTGCAGGTTGCACCAAGCCTGTCGCACCAAAACTCTGTAAACGGTTATTATACAAAGAATGACAGTACCGGTACGGCAACTTATAAGGAAATGAAATTTAATCATTTTGCCATAGCTTTTTCTGCCAGGTATAAAATAACAAATGTAATGTCAGCTATGATCAACTATGATCAGCCGCTTACTAAACATGCCAGTAAAAACCCCAATCCAAACTTTTCGTTTGGTCTTGAGATGAATACAAGCAGTCACGCTTTCCAGATATTTTTAGGAAATTATTACAACCTGAACCCACAACAGAATAACCTGTATAATACGAATGCACCTTTTGGATATACAGATTTTAACGGAACTAAAGTAAAAGGAGGTGAATTTGTAATTGGATTTAACATTACCAGATTATGGAATTATTAATTCCATTAAGAATTCAATAGTTGAGAAAACTAATTTAGAATTTTAAAGAACACTGAATTAATTTTCAGTGTTCTTTAATTTTAAGCTATAAATATTTTAAGGTGGAAATACCCCATAAGAATTCAGACTAATTTTAATGAAGATAATTATCAATTATATCGTAACATTTCTTGCCGCTTCATTGATGGTTTTTATTTGCTTTTCATGCAATAGTAATGAAGGCTCTTCAAACGTAATAAAAGATTCAGTTAACAGTAAAGAAATAACTAAAACATTGCCTAAAAAGCCACCTTCCAGCTTTGCAGATACTTTAGTGATTAATGTACCTGCTGCAGTGTTTTACCAACCCGATTCAATACAGTTAAGCAGGATGAAAGCCATAACAGATTCTATGATTTTTGACGGCACCATGCATGAATATTTTTACCAGATGCGTAATGCACGAATAGTAATTAAAAAAAACTGGCCTCGTATACAAATTATAGAGGCTGTTAAATACAAATATCTGCTGTTTGTAAAAAAAGATAAAAGCTTTGATTGTATTGATCTGGATACCAGGAAGGATTCACATGGTTTGTTTTTGTTTGATGCTGTAAAAGCCCCCGAAGCGGTTGATATGATGAATATTGAATCCTTCATGGGATTTTATTTCCGGTAAGTAATTGATAAATCCTCCTGAACAATTAATATCCAATACGCCGATCCTGCATTTTAAGCAACCCTCAAAATTTTGCAGGCAAATACGCGGCTAACTAGATCTCAAAGTTCTTTACCTGGGGTAAACACTATACTGTTTCTTTAACTTATACTGATACATATAAAAATACAGCATGATTTAAATCATAAGTGAAAATAAACTACATCATATATAAACAGTGTGTTTCATTCTACTTTTACCTGTAACATTTAAAAAAACAACAGATATGGAAGACAATAAAAAACCTGAAGATAATAACCGCCGGTGGTTCTTATCGCTTTTTACAGCAGCGGATAAAAAGGAAGCAAAACCCGGCATGGTTAAAATGCTTACTGCAGATGGTAAACTGGTAGAAATAGATAAATCAGTGCTGGAAGCTGCAACTAAAAATCAAAAATCAACCAACAAGGAGATATATGACTGGATGCAAAATCCTTCTAAAGAAAATAATAGTTGATCTGCCTAAAATAATTAAAAATGAAAGAACAAGAAATAAATATTGATAACACCAGGAGGGATTTTATAAAAAACCTTGCCATTGCCGCAGTAGCTACAACAGCCTGTGGTAGTCTGGCCTGCTCCTGCTCTTCAAAAAAAGAAGCAGTGGTCGAAAAAGTAAAACTGCTTTCTCCCGATGGGGAAATAGTTGAAATTGATTCAGCGTATCTTAATCATCACGAAAACATGGGTGTGCTTTCCCAGCACGAACAGCGGATGGGGCTTGCCGGCAAAAAATTTGTGATGGTGGTTGATCTTGCACGCTGCAAGAATGCACGTAAATGTGTAAGTGCCTGCCAGAAATGGCATTACAGGCCTGAAGAAACCGAATGGCTTACTGTTAAGTTGATGAAGGATAGCGATAAAGAGGCTCCTTACTGGTTTCCCAAACAATGCTTTCATTGCGATAATCCACCCTGCGTAAAAGTTTGCCCCGTTGATGCCACATTTAAAAGGGATGACGGGCTTGTTTTAATTGATAATGAAAGATGTATTGGCTGCAAATTCTGTATGGCGGCCTGCCCTTATTCAACCCGTGTATTTAATTGGGATGAACCCAATATCCCTTTTGACATTAAAGACCTGAAATATTCTGCAGAAACTGGAGTTCCGGCAAAAGTAGGTACAGTTGAAAAATGCGATTTCTGTCCTGACAGGGCAAGAGAAGGTCTGCTGCCACCTTGTGTGGAAGCCTGCCCCAATGGTGTGTTTTATTTTGGCGATGAAAATGAGGATACCGTATCTAATGGCGATGAAACGTTAAGTTTCTCTCAATTAATAAAAGACAGGGCTGCATACCGTTACCAGGAAGAACTGGGAACCAAACCAAGGGTTTACTATCTACCGCCAAAAGACAGGCAGTTTCCGGTGGAAAGAGGATACGAGAATCTTCCCGATAAATTAAAAGCAAGATTTAAGGATGTAATGGAAGGTAAATCCTGATGTTGTAAAAGCGAAAAATAATTTGATTAATAATGAATACTAATCTTTATGGAACTCAATAAATTTCAACAGGAACTTTTTGATAAACAGCGTCCCGTAATTGAAAAATTCGGAAAAAAGACCTGGGGATGGACCATATTTTTTCTTTTGTGGATATTAGTTGGCTGGTATGCGCTGTATTTACAAATTGCCAAAGGCCATTCGGTAACCGGGATGAGAGACAATGTAGTATGGGGACTGTATATAGCTAACTTTATTTTCTTCATTGGTATTAGTTATGCCGGGGCGGTTATCTCTGGCATACTGCATATTTTAAAAGTAGAATGGCGTAAACCGATTATCCGCATTGCGGAAATGATTACGGTGATATCTACTATTATTGGCCCTATTTATATTTTGTTATGTGTTGGAAGGTTAGACAGGTTGCATCATCTTTTCCTGTATCCAAGGTTACAGTCGCCCATTACCTGGGATGTATTTGCCATTGGTACATATTTTACAGGAAGTGTGATTTTTCTTTACCTGGCGCTGATTAAAGACTTTGCCATTTACCGCGATGCCAAACTGAATATTCCAAAATGGCAACAGAAAATGTATAAGATATTGGCCATTGGCTACCGGGGAACACACGGGCAGAAAAGGCATATCAAAATTTCAACCAACCTCATGGCAATCATGATCGTTCCGCTGGCCATTATTGTACACTCTGTTCTTTCCTGGATTTTTGGAATGACGCTGAGGCCGGGCTGGCACAGTACTATTTTTGGTCCTTACTTTGTGGTGGCTGCTATTTATTCGGGTACTGGCGTACTTATTGTTGCCATGTGGGTTTACCGCAAAATGTATAAACTCAACAGCCTGCTTACTGATAAACATTTTGTTTACCTGGGTTATATTATGATGGCACTGGGTGCAGGTTATGGCTACTTTACTTTTTCCGAATACCTTACGGATTGGTTCACTTCAGAAAAATGGAGCAGTGAGGTAATTGAAAAATTATTTAATCCGGCAAAATATGGCTGGTGGTTTTTATTTGCCAATGTAGCTGGTATCATACTACCGATATTTATTGTTGCATTTCCAAAAACCCGTAAGCCAAACTGGATAGCATTTGCATCGCTTTTTATGGTAATTGCACTTTGGGTAAAAAGGTACCTCATCATTGTACCTACACTTGAATCTCCATTATTACCCATGCAGGACACAAGAATGGAGTATGTAAAATACTCAGCAACCTGGGTTGAGTGGGCATTAACATTTGCCGGTATTGCTACTTTCTTTTTATTCTTTACACTGTTATCAAAATTCATAACCATTATACCTATATCAGAATTTGGTGAAACAGAAAAAGCAAAAGAAGCTGTAGCCGAAACTGAACATAAAACCGAAATAATACCAGCTTAAACATTAGTTTATGAAACAATCACCTGAAATAAAAAAATGCAGAAAAGTTGTAAAGCAACTTATCATAGCGGGCACATGTATACTTACTTTTTTGCCAGGCATATTATCTGCACAAACCGACACTACAAAAAAAGAAGAGTCCGCAGCAGTTGCTGAGGAGTCTTCCCTTATATCTCCGGCATTAGCTTTTTTAAGCGTACAGAAAGGAGATAACACGATAGATCTGAAAGTTGCTCTAACAGCTAAGTTAAAGGGAACGGTAATTAAATTAAGGCAATTGAAAATTACTTTTCTGCAGGTTACAGATGGTGTAGAACAACAACTGGGTTTTGTTATTACTGATGGCTTTGGAAAAGCAGTATTTAATATCAAAGCCGACTCTTTAAAACCGGATAAGGAAGGTAAGCTTAATTTTAAAGCTGCATTTGCAGGTAATAAACACATGGATCCTGCTGATGGAGAAGTAAGCATTAAAAGGGCCCGCCTGGAAATTACGCCGGTTAAAGCAGACTCTGCATTTTCTGTAAGTGTAAAACTGGTTGATATTGGAACCGGTAAAGAAATTCCGGTACCGGAAACTGCGGTAGGAATTTTTATTCACCGCTCTTTTAAACCATTAAAAATAGGAGAAGGCACTACAGATGAGAATGGAGAAGCGTCTGTAGAGGTACCCAATAATTTACCGGGCGATGCCAAAGGCGATATTATGCTGATGGCAAAACTGGATGAAAATGAAACCTATGGTAACCTTGAGACTGCTGTAGTGCAAAAATGGGGTATTCCTGTTTCAGATAAATTGAATGAGTTGCCAAGAGCATTATGGAGTGCACATCCCCCTTACTGGATGATGATAACTTTTATTATCTTAATGAGCACCGTTTGGGGACACTACCTGGTTATTCTTATTCAGTTATTCAGACTAAGAAAAGAGGAGCCGGCACCAGATTCTCCACTTGTAGAGCATCTGAATGCTTCGTAAATAAAAAGCGGACCTATTTTTGTTAATGTATTACAAAAGAAGTTTTTTAAGAAAATAATACTCAACAAAAGATTAATTTAACCTCTTATTAATAAACCAAAAAACAATAAAACATGAAAAAGAAAATTTCGGTACTCTTCGCAGGCTTATTCCTCGTAGCAATGCTTGCATTTGTTCCTAAAACCACATATCAGACCGAATGGAAAGTTCCTGATGCGGCAAAAAACAAAACAAATCCGTTAAAGGGTGATGCAGCATCAGTTGCTGTAGGAAAGACGCTTTATGCCACACATTGCAAATCATGCCATGGTGCTAAAGGAAAAGGAGATGGCCCTAAAGCTTCACAATTAGATACAGAGTGTGGCGATTTTACCAAAGCTACTTTCCAGGCACAAACAGACGGCTCTTTATTTTACAAAACTTCAGAAGGAAGGAAGGATATGCCTTCATTTAAAAAGAAATTACCAGAAGCTGATGATATATGGGCTGTGGTAAATTATATGAGAACGCTTAAATAAGAAGACTTTTTAAAGATTAATTGCTATACCCAAAAAAGTTCATCTGCAAAAAATTGCGGATGAACTTTTTTATTTCAGGTAAAAGCAGCAATTCAACACCAAATGAAATCTTTAATTTTGTTTTACGTACTAAAAAAGTAAAGATGAAAAAGAATCTGTCGCCCGGCCTCCTGTTGATTTGCATGATTTTTATTGCAGCATCCTGCAATACACCCAGGTATATTTATAGTCCTTCGGCACATAATGTGCCTGTATTAACCAAAAAAGGCGATAGCAAGATTGGCGCTGTTTACTCCACCAATGCTGTTGGCCAGGAAAAGAAAGACGGAGTAGAGATTGATAACCGAAGCCGTGGTTACGATTTACAAGGTGCTGTAGCCATTACCAACCATTTTGCCATACAGGCCGCCCATGCTTACCGCTGGGAAAAAACAGAAGGCGGCCCCGATAGTACCAATTTAAAATACAAAAGAAACCTTACTGAATTAGGATTGGGTTATTACCTGCCCATCAATGATAATGGAAATACTTTTTTCCAGGTGTTTGCAGGCGCAGGCCTGGGCAGGTTTAGTTTTACAGATGTAGATAAAACCGGATCTTATTTTCACCAGGCAAACATTACTAAAATTTACCTGCAGCCTGCCATTCTTTTTAAAAGCAAAGGAAGTTTTACTACCTCTGTTGCTGTAAGATTCAGCGGTATCAATTACAGCAAAGTAAAAACAAATTATTCTGCAAGCCAGTTAAACGATTATCACCTGGAAGATCTGAACGGCAGGGCAAAATGGTTTTTTGAACCTGCATCGGTAAGCAGTTTTGGTTTTAAAGGTTTACCGGGCCTGCGCTTTGAAGTACAGGGTGGACTGTCTTTTTTAATGGCAAGAAATTATGTTGACTACCGCAAATTCAATTTCTCGGTAGGTACCTGGCTAGATATGGGCGCATTATTCACTAAAAACAAACCATAAGCTTCCGCTTCAGTTATTCTTTTTCCAGTCTTTAATCAGTAATTTTACAATTCGATTGTTTGCCCAATAGCATTGGGCAAAGCCCAAAAAATTAACTACTGATTTATTATGTCATTTACACTTCAGAATAAAGTTCGTATTGTAACAGCCGCTGCCTTATTCGACGGGCACGATGCGGCCATTAATATCATGCGCCGCATTATGCAAAGCAAGGGTGCCGAAATTATTCACCTGGGCCACAACCGCAGCGTGGTTGAAATTGTGGAATGTGCCATTGAAGAAGATGTGCAGGGCATTGCCATTACCAGTTACCAGGGTGGCCACGTTGAGTTTTTTAAATACATGAAAGACCTGCTGAATGAAAATGGCTGTGGCCATATAAAAATATTTGGCGGCGGTGGGGGCACCATTCTTCCCTCTGAAATTGAAGAATTACATAGTTACGGCATTACAAGAATTTATAGTCCGGACGATGGCAGACATATGGGTTTGGAAGGAATGATTGAGGATGTAGTTAAAACCTGCGATTTTGCGGCCCCCTCTAAATCTCCCCCCACGGGGGAGACTTTGCACTCTGCTAACGGCAACAGTACTTATGCTCTTGGAGAGTGGAAGGATGTGAAAAAAATTGCCCGTGCCATTACAATGGCTGAAAATGGCGAAGACTACCGACATCTGTTTAATGGGAAAGCGACTCATGCATATTTTGAAACTTCCGATAAGCTTTACTATAAATTATTAAAGGAATTTGTTTTACAAAATAGGAGTAAATCAACGGAAGCGGAAAATGCTCTGTGGCAATATTTAAGAGACAAGCAACTTGGCGAAATAAAATTCAGAAGGCAGCATATTATTGATAAATACATTGCCGATTTTATTTCATTGGAAAATAGATTGATTGTAGAAGTAGATGGTTCAATACATCAGTTACCTGAAAATAAGGAGAACGATAAACAACGCACGGAAAGATTGAATGAACTGGGTTATACAGTTATCAGATTTTCAAATAATGATGTACTGCATAATATTGATGCTGTTACTACTAAAATAAAAGAAAAGTGGCAACAGCTTTCAGTGTCTAAAGTCTCCCCCGTGGGGGGAGATTTAGAGGGGGCCGGGAAGATTCCTGTTTTAGGTATTACCGGAACCGGTGGCGCAGGAAAATCTTCTGTAACAGATGAGATTGTTCGTCGTTTTTTAAATGCTTACACAGATAAAACCATTGCCGTAATTTCTGTTGATCCATCCAAGAAAAAAACCGGTGGCGCTTTATTGGGCGATAGAATAAGAATGAATTCCATCTCTTCTCCCCGTGCTTATATGCGTAGCCTTGCCACAAGAGAAAGCGATAAAGCGTTAAGTGAATATGTGCAGGAAGCAATAGACATCTGCAAAGCAGCCAATTATGATTTTATAATTTTAGAAAGCGCCGGTGTTGGGCAAAGCGATGCATCCATTTTAGACTATGTAGATGTGAGTATGTATGTAATGACACCTGAATATGGTGCCGCAAGCCAATTGGAAAAAATAAATATGCTTGATTATGCCGATGTGGTTTGTGTAAATAAATTTGATAAGGCCGGCGCATTGGATGCATTGCATGATGTACGCAAGCAATACAAACGCAACCATACTTTGTGGGATGCAAAGGACGAAGAGCTACCGATCATCGGTACCATTGCCGCACAGTTTAATGATACCGGTGTAAATGAATTATTTGAAAGGCTGATGGAAAAAATTGCAGAGAAATGTGATGTAAGATTTTCCGGCGAGATAGCACATCATGCACATACAAAAGATACATTCAGCCAATCAACCATCATTCCGCCAAAAAGAGTAAGATACCTGGCAGAGATTGCTGAAACTATTTCGGCTTATGATAACTGGGTTATTGAGCAAGCTACCATTGCAACAAAGTTGTACCAACTTGATGGAACCCTGACAGCGGCTTCTGCCCTGTCGGCGGTTGTAAAAGAAGAGCTGCAAAAAATAAAAACGAATCTTGAAGAACAATTACATCCTGAGTGTAAAAAATTAATTGAAAACTGGCCTGCTGTATTAGAGCGTTACAAAAAAGAATTTTACGAATTTAAAGTAAGAGATAAAGTAATTAAGCAACCGCTTACTTATAAAAGTTTATCGGGCACAGTGCTTTCAAAAGTCATTTTACCAAAATATAAAGACTGGGGCGATATTTTAAAATGGCAGCTGCAGGAAAATGTGCCGGGCGAATTCCCTTTCACCGCAGGTGTGTTTCCGCTAAAGCGTGAAGGTGAAGATCCTACACGTATGTTTGCCGGCGAAGGCGGGCCAGAAAGAACCAACAGGCGGTTTCATTATGTTAGCCTTGGCCAGCCTGCAAAGCGCCTCAGTACGGCGTTTGACAGCGTCACCCTGTATGGAGAAGATCCTGATTACAGACCGGATATTTATGGCAAGGTTGGTAACAGTGGTGTAAGCATTGCATCGGTTGATGATGCAAAAAAATTATACAGTGGTTTTGATTTGTGCGATCCCAAGACTTCTGTAAGTATGACGATTAATGGTCCGGCACCCATGCTGCTTGCATTTTTTATGAATGCAGCTATTGATCAGCAATGCGAAAAATACATAGTGGAAAATAACCTGAAGGATGAAGTAAATAAAAAGATCGAAGCATTATACAGTATTGACGGTCTTCCAAAATATGTTGGTGTAGATGGTAAAGAAATTGTTCCTGTAAATGGAGAATTGGACGGGGTGTTGCCACAGGGAAATGATGGCTTAGGATTACGTCTGTTGGGTTTAAGCGGCTCGGATGTTTTACCTCCTGAAGTTTATGCAGAAATAAAAGCAAAAGCATTATCAACGGTACGTGGTACTGTGCAGGCCGATATTTTAAAAGAAGACCAGGCGCAAAACACCTGCATCTTCTCTACCGAGTTTGCATTAAAACTGATGGGTGATGTGCAGGAATATTTTATTACCAACAAAGTGCAGAATTTTTATAGTGTAAGTATCAGCGGTTATCATATTGCCGAAGCAGGAGCAAACCCAATTACACAACTGGCATTTACTTTATCAAACGGTTTTACTTATGTAGAATACTACTTGAGCCGTGGAATGAACATTGATGATTTTGCACCAAACCTTTCTTTCTTTTTCAGCAATGGTATGGATCCTGAATATAGCGTGATAGGAAGAGTAGCCAGGAGGATTTGGGCCAAGGCAATGAAAAATAAATATAAAGCAAACGATAGAAGCCAGAAATTAAAATACCATATTCAAACATCCGGCCGCAGTTTACATGCACAGGAAATTGATTTTAATGATATACGCACAACCCTGCAGGCTTTGTATGCTATTTACGATAATTGTAATTCTTTACACACCAACGCTTATGATGAAGCCATTACTACACCTACTGAAGAAAGTGTTCGCAGGGCAATGGCCATTCAGCTTATTATCAATAGAGAGTTAGGCACAGCAAAAAATGAAAATCCAAATCAAGGTGCATTTTTAATTGAAGAGTTAACAGATATCGTGGAAGAAGCCGTGATGGCTGAGTTTCATCGCCTGACAGAGCGTGGTGGTGTATTAGGCGCTATGGAACGTATGTATCAGCGCAATAAAATTCAGGAAGAAAGTTTGTACTACGAAACTTTAAAACATACCGGTGAATATCCTATTGTTGGTGTAAACACTTTCTTAAATAAAAAAGGAAGCCCTACTATTTTACCAACCGAAGTAATACGCTCTACTACCGAAGAAAAAGAATTTCAGATAAAAACCCTGCAGGCTTTTCACAAACGGCACGAAGCAAAAAGTGCTGACATGCTTAAGAGGTTGCAACAGGCTGCTATTAATAATGAAAACCTTTTTGCTGAGTTGATGGAAACAGTTAAGTATTGTTCACTGGGGCAAATTACCAATGCTTTGTATTCGGTTGGCGGACAGTACAGGCGAAATATGTAACGGATGTGCTTAACTTTTTAGAAACTCTTTTAATTATCTGCCCAAAGGAACTATCAGCGAAAGTTTAAATTGCTGGGCCCTGTTATTGACAAATCCGTTTTGCAGGCCCGGAATAAAAATACGGTCCGTTGATGCTTTCAGTTTTGCTTTCCTGGCTTCACGTTTTAAATCGCTTGCTTTCTTTGAAAAATGAATGCTGTATAATGCTGCGGCTATTCCAACAAGGGTTACAGCGGAACCTATAATAATTTCATTGTTATGATTTTTTGTATTTCTGACATAATTACCATTCACATCATAATAATCTATATAATTTACTTTATCGGCAAGGCCATAAATTAAAATGCCTATACCGCCCGCTGCAATAACAGGACCTGTTGCAACAAGGATAGTACTTGTAGTTCTGGCTCTGCGAGATTTTCTTATTAAATCATCGTACGAATCCTGCGCAAAGATTGAAGTGGTAATGCTTAAAAGAATAAAGATTGAGAGTAGTTTTTTCATTTTCATAATTTTTGAGTCTGCAAAAAAAAGTTTACAGAGAATCTTTTAACAAATTGCAATAAAAAACCGGAACAGTCTGTTCCGGTTTTTTTATAAGCTCTTTTAATTATCTGCCCAAAGGAACTATCAGCGAAAGTTTAAATTGCTGTGCCCTGTTATTTGCAAATCCGTTTTGCAGCCCCGGAATAGAAATACGGTCCGTAGATGCTTTCAGTTTTGATTTCCTGGCTTCACGTTTTAAATCGCTTGCTTTATTGGAAAAATGTATACTGGTTAAGGCAAGGGCTATTCCTGCAGCTGTACCGGCAGCACCAATTATAATTTCGGTGGTATATTTTTTTGGAGCTGATTGACCGATGTAGTTGCCATTTATATCATAAATATCCTGTGTTTCGGCAAGTTCATTTTGTAACAAGCCATAAATTAATGTACCAATACCGCCGGCAGCTATAACGGGGCCTGCTGCAACAAATATAGTACTGGTAGTTCTTGCCCTGCGGGATTGTCGCATTAATTCATCATAGTCTCCGCCTTGGGCAAAAGCCGTAGATGTAATCATTAAAAGAGTTAAAATTGTAAATAAAGTCTTCATATGTATATTTTTATTTTGGAAAGAGCAAAGATATATGAAAACTTATTTCAGGTATGTTAACGGAGTGAATTTAAATATGGATAAGATTCAGGTAAAAGCCCTGTTGGCTCACTTCAGCTCCTCACACAAATACCCGACTGTTGAAACAATGCTTTCAACCTCTGTGGCGGGTATGTTTTCGGATACAACCCTCAGTATTTTGTCGCAATCATGCAGGTCTACATTCCACTCTTTAATATACGGATGCAGGTTTAAAGCGGGCCTTACATTTTTAATGTGCCTGGTATTTGTAAGGTTGGTTTTAAAAACAAGAATTTGCAAACCCCCTCCGCCCCCTGAAGGGGGAACTGTTGAGACTTTATGAAAGGTTGGATTTTTCAATTATGTAAGAGTATGGTCGGTTGTGTTAAGAAAAGCTTTTATAATTTTGAAGTGTTGAGGTTCCCCCTTCAGGGGGCGGAGGGGGTTTGGGTATTCCACCTGTGACCACACTTGTTCTTCCATTCGGCTTTAAATTTTTCCCTTTCCTCTGGTGTCATTCCGGCAAATTTATCTTTCATTTCCATCCACTTGCCTTTGTTGCGCCAACCGCCTTTGTGGCCGCCGCCGCCAAAGCCACCAAATAAAATCTTGCTCAATAATAAAATACCTAATGCCTGTATAAATGTGATGGCTTTTACACCCAGTACGGCGGGTAAAATGGCGTTCCATAAACTCATAACTACCAGGCCAAATACCAGTATGGCTACAATGCCAAATACCAATATCATTAATGCTTTTTTAATCCAGAACTTTTTCATTGTATGTAATTTTTTGACTTTAATAATTTAATAATTCATCTTTCAGTACCGCCAGGCGGTTTCGCAAATGCAGCACTGCATAACGTTTCCGGCTGATAAGTGTGGCCACACTTTCACCTGTTTGTTCGGCTATATCTTTAAACGGTACTCCTTCAATTTCATTCAGTATAAACACATCTCTTTGCGCAGCGGGCAATTCATCCAGCGCAGCTTTTAACTCTTCCCAAAAAATATTGCGCAGGTATTCTGTTTCCGGTGTTGAATCGGCCGGTAACAGCATTTCTTTCCAGTTAAAACTATCTTCTTCACCTTCTGCATTGCTGAAAATATCATCTGCCAGCGGCAATTTATGTTTGCGGTAATTGTCGGTTATTTTATTGCGGGCCACTTTATAAAGCCAGCCGGTTGCCTGTTCAATAGGCTCGGTATTACCGGCAAACTGGTAAAAAACTTCCTGCAGAATGTCCTCTGCATCCTCGGCACTGGCCACCCGTTGTTTGATAAATCCAAACAAACGGTTGCTTATTGATTTTATAGTGTTGGTAATATTTTTATTACGCTCGGCCGTCATTTCTATGGCTAATGTCATTGCTTCGTCTTTCTGTATTATAAAAGACGAACAGGCATTAAAAATGTTTTAAACTGCTGTAAATATTTTTTAAGATAGCATTTCCTGCCTTAAATAAGTATAAAATGGGCTTAATAGTAAAAATCAAGCACGGTATTGGTGCCATATATTTTATGAGGCTGTATGGAAACACCAATTTTTGTATAACTGCTCAAACAAATATCCCGGTGGCCCAGGGATGGAATTCCTTCATCAATCAGCAGCGATAAAACAATTTCAAGCGCATCTTTATGGCCATAGTCGCAACATTCGCCATAGTAATGCTTCTTTAATTTAGAGTCTGGTACTTTGCGCTCATGGCCCACATAACCGGTAATGCCCGATTGGTATGCGTGCGATTTTGCACTGATATAACAGGTTTTATCCGGGTAAAGCATTTGCACAGGCTCTAATGTAAGCAATGTATCAACCAGCGATTTAAAATAGTAAGTATCATCTGCCAGGTAACCGTTGCCTGATAAACCGGGATATTTTTTAAGTACTGTTTTGGCAAAAAGAGCAGGGTAGCTGCGGATGAGATTTAAAATATAGATGACATCTTTTTCGGATTTACGCAGGTATGGGGCATTAACAGCCGTATTGCATTTGCTGTATTTAATATCATTCCATTCGCTGCTGTATAAAGCCAGTGGAGAAACACTGGCAGCTGCTATATTGCTGTTTTGCGAAAACAATAATAAAGTTGAATGCAATAAAAATAAGGTGAAAAGACTTTTCATTTGCCGGGTATAGGGTTACTTTACGGCAAGCTGCTTATTTTATTGTGTAACAAAAAATACCAGGCCCTTTTTTACGAAAGGATTAACAGATGATCAATAAGTATTGGTCATATCCTCATCTACGCAAATAATATAATCAGCCTTGCCTTTATTTTCGGCCAGCAGTTCTTTTATATTTTTTTGAGATACGGTTGTAATGGTTGCATACTTCAGATCGGGTTGCTTTCTTTTTAAATACCAGTTAATGCCATCATAATTCTCTGAATGAAATGAACCGTTATAATGTATGAAGAGATTGCCAGGTTTAAAATTCTGCAGAATAAAATACGCCATGGTAGCGTCTTTACTGGCCTGTGCTTTTGGCATATTAGGACCGCCGTGCCCACCCATCATTTCAATCATTTTTACATAGCCCGGAAGATTTGCATCATAGTCCATAGGTAAGGGTGCAATCCATTTTTTTTCTAAAGCGGATAAAGTATCCAACGCTTCAAAACCCTTTTTTGAAACCAGCGAAGCATGGCGCCTTGGAATATTGGTTGCAATAAAGGGTGCATTTTTTTCTTTGGCAAAATTTACAATAGGCGCATAATCTGTTTTGTAATTGCTCCACAAGCGGGCTGATGAATCTAAACCTTTGGCAGTTAATTTGCCGGCCAGGTAATCATTTAGTGCCTGTTGGTTATCGGCTTCAAACATTTCGGCACCAAAAGTTAAATTTCTTTTTTCGCTCAGATCTTTTGCTACTGCCAGCTCAAGCCAATGTGAAATAGCGTTATTATGAAACTCACCAAAAAGCACGATATCTTTTTTGGCCAGTTGTTTTATCATCTTGTTATAAGACACTTTTTTTCCTTCGGCATTATACAGAATGTATGCAGGCTTTTGCTGGGCAAAAGCAATTGCTGCATTTGTAAACAAAATAATAAAAAATAAATATTTTTTCATATAACAGGTTTAATAAAAAATGAAAATACGCAAAGAAACATTCAACACAACAATATAAAGATACAAAAGCAGAAAATGATGCCGGATAATACTTGTACTTTGAACTTTATGTAAAACTGTTTGTTTAAAATAATGTAAAGTTTATTTTAAAACATCCGTTAACCGGCAACTTAATTGTAAATTTGCGAACTCTATTTTTTCAAACTTCATTTCAAATATTATGGCTTCAACAAAAACGTATGCAGCGCAGGATGCCGCCGCACCACTTGCACCCTGGACAATCAACCGCCGGGATCCCAAACCACATGATGTGGATATACAGATTTTATATTGTGGTGTTTGCCACAGTGATTTACATACAGCACGTAACGAATGGCATGGTACAGTTTATCCCTGTGTACCGGGCCACGAAATTGTAGGAAAAATTACTGCCGTAGGAAGCCATGTAAAAAAATTCAAAGTGGGCGACCTGGCAGGCGTTGGTTGCCTGGTTGATAGTTGCCGTGAGTGCGATAATTGTAAAGAAGGGCTTGAACAGTTTTGTTCTAATGGCATGGTAGGCACTTACAATGGCCAGGAAAAAGATGGAAGCGGAAATACTTATGGCGGTTACAGTAAATCAATTGTGGTGCACGAAGATTTTGTTTTGCGTATCTCTGATAAATTACCGTTGGAAGCTGTAGCTCCTTTGCTTTGTGCCGGTATTACTACCTACTCACCTTTGCGCCACTGGAAAATAGGAAAAGGACATAAAGTTGCTGTGCTTGGACTTGGTGGGCTTGGCCACATGGGTGTAAAACTGGCTGTTTCTATGGGTGCAGATGTTACCATGCTTAGCCACACAGCGTCAAAGGAAAAGGATGCTGCAAGATTGGGTGCACATCATTTTGTGCTTACCAGCGATGCAGAGCAGATTAAAAAAGTAATGGGTAGTTTTGATTTTATCCTCGATACAGTTTCTGCCGATCACGATTATAATTTTTACCTGGGTTTACTGCGTACCAATGGCGTAATGGTTTGTGTGGGAGCTCCGCCATCGCCGGCACAAATACCTGCCTTTAACCTCATTTTTGGAAGAAAAAGCCTGGCTGGTTCTTTAATTGGCGGTATACCGGAAACACAGGAAATGCTTGATTACTGTGCCGAACATAATATTGTAAGTGATATAGAGTTGATTGCCATGAAAGATATTAACGAAGCGTATGAAAGACTGATGAAAGGAGATGTACGTTACCGGTTTGTGATTGATATGGCAACACTGTAGCATATTGGATTCTCAACGTAATTAAAGCTGTCGTAACTGACAGCTTTTTATTTTTTGAGGAAATGCATAATCAGTTTTGCTGTAACTTTCCATTCAAATATTCTTATGAAGTATTCCCTGTTTTCGCTGATATTGATTGTGATGCTTGGTAATAGTTGCAGCACCGGTAAATATGCCGCCAGCAATAAAATGTACAAGCAACAAGCAAAAGCTTTTGCCAATGAGTTAAAAAAACAACCTGCCGGAGTTGACAGTGCCCTGATGGCCGGCCAATGGGTGGGCACTACCAATTTTGGAATGCGCAAACCCAACTTTGTAATTATACACCATACAGCACAAACAGCCTGCGATACTACGCTCAGAACTTTCACCCTGCCACGCACACAGGTAAGTGCCCATTATGTTATTTGTAAAGATGGTACCATTAACCACATGCTGAACGATTACCTGCGGGCATGGCATGCAGGCAACAGCAAATGGGGCAATGTTACCGATGTAAACAGTGTAAGCATAGGCATTGAACTGGATAATAATGGTTTTGAATCTTTTTCTGATGCCCAGATAAAAAGTCTGCTGGATGTGCTGAAAAAATTAAAGAAAGACAACAACATACCTACAGCAAACTTTATTGGCCATGCCGATATTGCACCCAAAAGAAAAGTAGATCCCAATAAATATTTTCCCTGGCAGCAACTGGCGGCCAATGGTTTTGGTTACTGGTATGATACGGCGAATGTAAAACTGCCCGAAAACTTTGATGCGATGCAGGGCCTGCGCATTATTGGTTACGATACCAGGGATACAGTGGCAGCCATCAGGGCTTTTAAACTGCATTTTGTGCAGCAGGATGTGGAAGCAAAACTTACGGATGCTGACAGGAAAATTATTTATGATCTCTACAGGAAATATTAACAACTGATCTTTCTGTAAAACATAACAGTAAGATGTTTTTATGATGCAGTAGATGCATTGCTTTGAAGATTCCTTTGGTTAACTTTGGTATCTAAAATCAATACAATGTCCAGAAGGATTATTTTCATTTTATCTCTTTCACTTTTTGTAATTAATGCAACCGCACAAAAAACAATAACACTTCCCAATGGCTGGTCGCTTTCGCCTGCCGGCAGAAGTTTACCGCTGGGCGATCTGCCTTTGAATATGGCAGTAAGCAGCTCAAAAAAATGGATTGCAGTTACCAACAACGGGCAAAGCAAACAAAGCCTGCAACTCATCGATGTAAAAAAAGAACAGATACTGGATAGCATTGAAATTGCAAAAAGCTGGCTGGGCCTTACATTCAGCAGCGATGAAAAATATTTATTTGCAGGCGGCGGTAATGATAACCAGATACTGCAATACGCCATTGAAAACAATAAACTGATCTTAAAAGATAGTATCAGGCTTGGAAAGAAATGGCCAAATAAAATTTCACCGGCAGGAATAGATATTGACGATGCCAGGCAACTGCTGTATGTAGTAACCAAGGATAATAATTCTTTGTACATAATTGACCTGCTTACAAAAAACATAGTGCAGCAGGTTAAGTTAGATGGAGAAGCATATACCTGTTTGCTGTCTTCCGATAAAAAAGAACTTTATATCAGTTGCTGGGGTTGCGATCAATTGATTGTGTTCAACACAGAAGAACGTAAAATTGATACACGGATCCCCGTTGGCGACAATCCCAATGATATCTGCATTACCAAAAACAATATATTTCTGTTTGTTGCCAATGCCAACGATAATTCCGTTTCTGTAATTAATATTAAAGAACGGAAAGTTGTTGAAACGCTTACCGCATCATTGTTTCCCGATGCTCCTCCCGGCAGCACCAGCAATGGTTTGGCATTAAGTGAAAATAATAAGACACTGTTCATTGCCAATGCCGATAATAATTGCCTGGCTGTTTTTGATGTAAGTAACCCGGGCTTTAGTTCATCAAAAGGCTTTATTCCCGTGGGTTGGTACCCTACCTGCGTGAAAGTGGTTGGTAAAAAAATATGGGTAACCAATGGAAAGGGATTCAGCTCTTTTGCAAATCCTGAAGGCCCCAATCCAACAAAGAAAAAACAAAAGGTAAACTACCAAAGTGCCGAAAAGGAAAAAGAAGTACAATACATTGGCGGGTTATTTAAAGGCAGCATGAGTATTATTGATATGCCTTCTGAAAAGCAATTGGGAATATATGCCCAACAGGTTTATAAAAATACACCTTATACCAAAGAAAAGGAGACCGGTAATGTTATTGAATCCGGCAACCCTATTCCAGGAAAAATAGGAGACCCGTCACCAATTAAACATGTGTTTTACATTGTAAAGGAAAACCGTACTTACGACCAGGTATTGGGCGATGTAAAAGAAGGGAACGGCGATACCAGTCTTGTTTTGTTTGGCGAAAAAATTACCCCCAATCAACATAAGCTGGTAAAAGATTTTGTACTGCTTGATAATTTTTATGTGGATGGGGAAGTAAGTGCTGATGGACATAACTGGAGCATGGGCGCTTACGCAACTGATTATCTTGAAAAAAACTGGGTAACCAGCTATGGAGGCCGTGGCGGTGGTTATGATGCAGAAGGAACCAGGAAAATCGCAAACAACAAAGGAGATTTTATTTGGGGTGCATGCAAAAAGGCAGGAGTAAGTTACCGCTCTTATGGAGAATTTATTGAGAACCGCAAAGCAAATATCTCTGTATTGGACAATCATTTTTGCCCCTATTTTGTTGGGTGGGATTTGAATGTAATGGATACAGCACGCTATTATCAATGGGCCCGTGAATTTGATTCGCTGGTTGCAGTAAATGCGCTTCCTTCGTTTATGTCGCTGCGCTTTCCCAACGATCATACTGCCGGTTTATCAAAAGGCAAGCCAACACCATTTGCTTATGCTGCAGATAACGACCTGGCAGTGGGAATGTTCCTGGAACATCTGAGCAACAGCCCTGTTTGGAAAGAGAGTGTAGTTTTTATTTTGGAAGATGATGCACAAAACGGGCCTGACCATGTGGATGCTCACAGAAGTACAGCGTATGTTGCCGGGCCTTATGTAAAAAGAAATTATGTAGACCACACAGCTTACACAACCAGTGGCATGTTACGCTCGATAGAACTGATACTGGGCATTGCACCCATGAGCCAGTATGATGCAGGCGCAATGCCTTTGTGGAGAAGCTTTACAGCAACACCGGATTATACTTCCTTTAAAGCCCTGCCATCAAATATTGATTTAACCGACAGGAATGTAGCCTGGAATCAATTGGCTGAACAATCCGCAAATTTTGATTTTACAAAAGAAGACCGCATACCGGACATGGAATTCAGTAATGTGATCTGGAAAGCTGTTAAAGGTTTAAATACTGTAATGCCGGTACCTAAACGGGCAGCATTTGTTAGGGTTGTGGAAAAAGATGAAGATTGATGCAGTAAAAATTATTTAATAAAATATTTACCAATCACCGGCATCTTTGCCAGTTCCTTTGCTTCAACCCGGCCAACAAACCAGGTAAAAAAGGCAAACAGCACAAAGCCGGTTCCCAATGAGAAAAGATAATTATCGGGTACAAGTTTCACAAGGCCAAAGTGTACAAAGTAGATCAGTACAACCAGCGTGATATAGGAGATGAGTTTCTTTACAGCATAAGGGATTGGATAATATTTTTGTCCAAGCAAATAACTGCTCACCATCATAAATAAATAACAGCTGAATGTGGCAACAGCTGCACCGGTATAATGCCAGATGGGAATCAATAAAATATTTAAAACGATGGTAATAGCGGCACCACAAATGGTAATATAAGCACCGTACAAATTCTTATTGGTGAGTTTATACCACACACTCAGGTTGTAATAAATGCCCAGGAAGATATTACCCAATGCCAATAAAGGCACCACTTCCAAACCTTCGGCCCAGCGTTTATTTGCAAAAGTTATAAATATCCAGCGGAAGGCATCTAAAAATAAACCGATGAATAAAAACATAAAGCAACAGGCAATCACAAAAAACTTCATCACCCTTGCGTAGGTTCTTTGCGCATTTTCATCTTTACTTTTATTAAAGAAAAAAGGTTCGGCTGCCATACGGAAAGCCTGTATCATAATGGTGATCAGCAATGCAATGCGGAAGATGTTGGCAAAAATACCCAGTTCATGATCGGCCTGCTGCTGCGGCAGATGAACCACATGACGGTAAATTAAACGGCTGAGTACATCATTTACCATACCACCCAATCCTACAATAATTAATGGGGCACTGTAGCGCATCACTTCTTTCCATAGTGTAAAATCAAAACGGATCTTTATCTGCCTTATTTCTTTTGAAAGCACAACCAACGTAAAAAGGCTGCCGCAAAGATTACCCAGCAGGTAATAACCAAGACCAATATCTTTATTGTAAATCTTGTTTAAAAAACTATCTGGATTTGATTCCAGTATTTTTGGAATAACACCCAAAAACAAAATGACCACACTAACATTTAAAACAATACCGGCCACTCTGGCAAATGCATAGCGCCTCGGCCTGTTCTCCTGCCGGAGTTTTGCAAAAGGCAAGGTGTTTAAATTATCAACCGCAATGATGGCGATCATCCACAACACATAATCCGGATGCTGGTTAAGATCGGCAGCACCAACCAACGAATCTTTACAAAGCAATAAAAGAACGGTGAATAATATACTGCTGAAAAAAAGCGAAAGCGAAAGTGTGTTGTACAGTTTCTGTTTATCGTGTGTTTGAGAAAAACGGAAATAGGCAGTTTCCAATCCATAGGCATACAGCACATTTAAAAACGGAATGATGGTGTACACCTGCACCAGGTCGGCAGTTTTTTCGGGCATCACCACAAAAAAGGGCAAAGCCATATTCATTAAATACCCCAGGAAACGGCTGGCAATGGTAGGTACGCCATACCATAATGTTTGTCCTGCTAATTTTTTAATACTGCTCAACTATGTTCAATGATTTAGGGCTCAAATTTACCCTTATAATTTTTAATACAGCCCTGCGTTTTTTATTTTAAGAAAAAGTTACTACTTACAGATAGAGCTTGAGTTTGAAGAGTTGTCAGTCTGAGCTTGTCGAAGACGGGGCTATTTGAAAAGAGCTTCTTTTTACTTGTAAACCCGCCTTCGACAAGCTCAGGCTGACACACTAATGAATAAAACAATAATTGCAAAAGCGATACTATTACTTTGCATACCTGGCATTCTTTGTCATGCTGGTATCTGTAAGTGTGTTTAAAAAATAGATCAATTCATATTTTTGGGTATTTGTGATGGCCGGTTTGTTTGTTAGCAGCGGGTCTAATGTGGGTTGCGTGGCAACAATGCCATTACGGTAATGTTCTATTACAGCACCCAGCGAATAAAATCTGCCATCGTGCATGTAAGGAAAACTAACAGCCACATTACGCAGGGTAGGTACTTTAAATTTCAGAGAGTCTTTTGGGTCGCCGGTTATCTTCATTCTTCCGTAATCATTTAAATAGGTATTTATTTCGAGGCCGTTGTTTCTAAAACTGTTATCTGTAAACAGTGGTTCTTTATGGCAGCCGGCACATGTTGCTTTAAACAAATTGTAACCATTCTCTTCGGCATAGGTAAATTTTGCTTCGCCTCTTAACACCTGGTCGTATTTTGAATTGGACGATACAATGGAACCCGTAAACTGTGCCAATGCTTTTAACATGCGCTGGCTGTTTATCTCTTCGGTACCAAAAGCAGCGTTAAAAAGTTTGAGGTAAGCAGTATCGCTTTTTAATTTCTGTAAAACATGCTCAAGGGTTTCGCCCATTTCGGTTGGCGATGTAATGGGAGAGAGCGGCTGCACTTCAATATGATTGATGCCGCCATCCCAGTGCAGGTTTTTCATCCAGGCCAGGTTAAATAAGGCAGGTGCATTGCGTGTGGTATGCTGGTCGTTAAGGCCATGGCTAAAATCATGCTCGTAGGTAGCAAATGCAGCAAACTGCTGGTGACAGTTGGCACAGGAAATCGTACCGTCTTTACTAAGCCGGGTATCGTAAAATAATTTTTTGCCCAGTTGAAAACCCTGTTCACTTAATTTATTTTTTGCAAAAATATTGGTGGGTGGTTTTGGCCAGCCGGCAGGTATTTTAAATTCAATATAATCGGGCAATGCACCATCTGCAAATTTTATAGCTGCATTATTTGCAGCGCCAATCAGCAAGGCAGACAATGCTGTACAGAAACAAAGCAATATGATGATCCTTGTCTTCAATCTTAATAATTTACCAAGTCTTTTATCCTAAACATTTTACTGTAGTTGTCTGCAATTTTTTTTGCCAAAACACCCGGTGTGCTGCAAACAGCGTGTTCGGCTATTTTAATATCGTTGGGTTGCTGCCACCAGGTATCAATATCTGCTTCAATTATGATCTCGCTGGTTTTGCCTGGCTGTATGTTTAATATTTTACCTGCAGGAAAATGGAGCGTAATATTTTTCAACACATTATTTGCTCCCATAAAGCCGCCAATATGATACTCCAGTTTATTATTTACAATTTTTGATTGCGGCGAATGGCCTTCTATCTTAGCCATTACATATCCGCTGTTCCAGGTCCAGAACATATCATTCAGCGGATCCAGTGCCCCGCTTTGTGCGCCGCTAACATTGTGCAGGCTGTCTACACCCAGTGTAAAATTCAACGCATCATAATTACCGACGGCTATAGGAAAACTAAAATGCAGATTGTCGGCCTTGCTTTCATCAACCAGGTGAAAATTTTCTTCTTCAAAAAAAACAACCTTGCTTTTTATCAATGAAACATGACTGATATAATATTTGAATTTTGAAACGGTGTATGCTTCACCAAAGGGATTGGTATAATTACCGGTATTCAGTTCAAGCGGTTTGCCTTTAACTGTATTTATAAAAGTAATTTTTACCGTACCGGTATCTGCAGTTGTTTTTTGAGAATGGCTATCTGTGTTTGAGAAGGATAAAAAATACAGCGGAAGCAATAAGAAAATGTTGTTCATAATAATTCCATTTACCAAATCTCCCGGCCTATCTTTTTTCTGAAATCTTTTAAGACACCCACTTTCTTTTTTACCTCAATGCGTTTTTCTTTGGCTGCTTTACTTGGTTTGGTGGCTTTACGTGGTTTGGGCTTAATAAGCGCTTTATTTACAAGAGCGTTCATTTTTTTTACTACATCCTCTTTATTACCCAGCTGTGTTCTGCCGGCCTGGCTTTTTACCAGTAAAAAACCTTCGGAGTTAATTTTATTGATCAACTTTTCCTGTAATAATTTTTTCTCTTCATCACCTACCAATGCCGACGATTCAATATGCCAATAGCCCTCCACCATCGTCTCTACTTTATTAACGTTTTGGCCACCTTTGCCCCCGCTTCGGGCTGTTTTAAACTTAATCTCGTCTGTTATATTCACCATCTTATCAAAATTAAGCAGAAAAAGTACGATTTTGCAGCCATAAGCGTTTTATTTGAGTCTTAGATTTCGGTATGACCTGATTTTTACAGATTTTTGTACGAAACCAACCGGGAAGAAATGATTCAAGGTATTTACCATTCACTGGCTGAGCGAAAGCAACAACATAAAAAATCATTTGCCGTACTGATTGATCCCGACAAGGTGAACGACAGTAACCTTACCCGGTTGATTGAACTGGCCGTAACAGCAAAGGTTGATTATTTTTTGGTTGGCGGCAGCCTCGTTATTTCCAACTACCTGGATGAATGCGTACAGCTTATCAAACGCAGCTGCAATATCCCCGTTATACTTTTTCCCGGCAGCCCCAACCAGGTAAGCAAATATGCCGATGCTTTATTGTACCTCTCACTCATCAGTGGCCGCAATGCCGATATGCTCATTGGGCAGCACGTAATATCAGCACCGCTGGTAAAACAAAGCGGGCTCGAAATTTTATCTACCGGTTATATGGTGGTAGATGGCGGCGCACCCACCACGGTTTCTTATATCAGCAATGCATCTCCCTTACCGGCCGATAAAAATGAAATTGCCATGTGTACCGCCATGGCTGGCGAAATGCTGGGCATGAAACTGATTTATATGGATGCCGGCAGCGGCGCCAAGCGTGCTATTAGTGAAGACATGATAGCCAAAGTTGCCAGTGTTATAGAAGTGCCTTTAATTATCGGCGGCGGTATTATTGAACCCGAAAAAGCCTACCTCAACTGCAGGGCCGGTGCCGATGTAATTGTAGTAGGCAATGCCATTGAAAAAGATCCCAATCTTATTAAAGAAATGGCGGCTGCGGTGCATAGTGTGGCGGTGAAAGTATAAACTCATTCCATTTTAAAAACCCTAGGTGTCTTTCTCCCTGGTCGGTGTCCCACCGACCGGAACCGATTTTTCTCCTTGGTCGGTGTCTCACCGACCGGAACATATTGCCATTAGTCTATTAACTTTATTATATGGCTGCAAAAAATCTATACCAGGGATATCGAAACTCTTACACAGAACTAAATGCTGTTTATTTTTGGACAATAACAATAAAGGAATGGATTCATTTATTGAAAACCGATGACTATAAGGCAATAATTATTGAAAGCCTGAAATGGTTGTGCGAAAAAGAACTGGTACGTATTTATGGTTTTGTTATTATGCCCAATCACATTCACTTGCTTTGGGAGCAATTAAAAATGAATGGAAAAGAATTTCCTAAAAATAGTTTTGAAAAATACACAGCTCATAAATTTCGTAAAAAACTGTTGATTGAAAATCCGGCAGAGCTGGAAAAATTTAAAGTACCTGCAAAAGACAGGGAATATAATTTCTGGCAACGGGATCCACTGGCAGTTTTAGTGTTCAGCAGGGAAATGGCTTCGCAAAAATTAAGCTATATGCATTTTAATCCTCTACAGGAACATTGGCAGCTTTGTAAACTTCCGGAAGAGTATCGTTTTTCATCATCATCTTTTTATGAAAAGGGGAATGATGAATTTGGGATACTAACGCATTACATGGATGTGTTTTAGGATTGCGTTCCGGTCGGTGGGACACCGACCAAGGAGAAATTGTAGTAGGCAATGCCATAGAAAAAGATCCCAATCTTATTAAAGAAATGGCCGCTGCAGTGCATAGTGTGGCGGTGAAGGTGTAAAGTCATTCCATTTTAGAAACCCTACGTGCCGAAGGACGTAAGCCACAAATTGTGCGGATGGAAAATTGCTAAGGTTTTTTTACACAATTCATGTTGTGGACAGTTTTTATTATGCTTTGTAGTATTTGATGTTCGAAGTTTTAGTTGCAAATACTGCAATTAGTCTTTCTTTTGAAGATAGCTGCTGTAAATTGCTATTCAAATATTTCACCCTAGATATTTTCATACCGATTGTCATTCCAGATAATAAAATACAAATCATTCTATAAGCAAATACTATGATTAGGGCTATAATATACTTCATGAAAGAGTTTGCCCCAAGCAATTTTAAGATGATATCTTTAGGGAAAAGGTAATAAAATGCTAAGATGATACTAATTTCGATTAGTACATCAATAATAGTAGCAATTAGCCTTTGAATATATGGAGCCTCGACTTCTTCAGTTTTGACATCGTCAAGAATTGTATCCTTTTCTTCCATTTAAATTTTCAAATTTTGATATGTTGATTTAATTGCCCACAACGAGCAGGGCTTGCTGCAGGGCTGGAATTGTTGTTGAGTCCGCCCGGAACCGCTGCTGATTAAAGATATAAAAGCTGAAGTTAACAAACAAAAGCTCAAGATTGAATGTCCAGCCCAGATGAAGCACAACAGCGATATGACCCGTCCTGAAAAAAGTTGACTGTGTTAGTTAATAAATCCTGTTATTGGTTGACTAAGATAAAACATCCTGAATAAGGTTGATTAAAAAAGTTATTTGCTGTGCGTTGGGCAAAAACAGTTTCGTAGCCACCATAGCTAAAGGAACTGTTTTTGTGCCTGGCCATTTATGTTGGTTGCATTTTGGTTTTGTTATTTGAGTTGTTATAATAATAGTTTTTCCATCTTCTTATTTGTGGCCCCTGTTGCATATGTACATCATGAGGTATCTGCCAGTTAAGGCTGCTATGCCTTCGTTTGTAATTGTAAATGGTAATGCAGCGTGCAATATGTATGGAGGCATTATCAATGTTGTCGTACTGCCTGCTGATGAGTTCTGTTTTTAAAATACCATTTACTCTTTCGGCAATGGCATTTTCGTAAGGATCTCCGTTTTGAGTCATGCTGATATGGGCATGATGTTGCTGTAATAATTGTACATAAGCTGTGCTGCAATATTGTATACCCCGGTCGCTGTGGTGTATTACAATTGTTTCGGGTGGTTTTTGTGCCAGTGCTTTTCTTAAAGCAAGTGTTGCGCTGCTTACTTTCATATCATCGCTTACATGAAAGCCCACAATCTTTCTGCTGTAAGCATCGGTTATCAAAAACAAATAAGCAAACCTGTTTTTAAGTGGTATGTAAGTAATATCAGCCACCCACATTTCATGTGCTTTAAGTGGCGTAAAATCCTTTACCAGGTTGGGATACCGGCGAAAGTGATGTTTGCTGTTGGTGGTGTGTACACTTCTTTTTACCCGCCTTACTAAAAGCTTATTACGTCTTAGCAGATCAAAAAACTGGTCTCTTCCAATAGTGATCTGATGTTGTTTTAAAAAAGGTTGCAGCATAATAAAAAGTTTACGGCCGCCACAGCGTGGCTGGTATTTACGAATAGCATCAATCTGCTGCAGTATCAAAAATTCGTTAGATAACTGCACTGCATTTTTGTGTTGTTTTTTGTGATAAGCCTGAGGCGAATAACCCAACAACCGGCAAATCCGTTGCACACTAATAAACGGAATTACCTTTTTTACTTCTCGGACTGTTGGGTGCCAGGCTTTTTTCTGATGGAAATGTTGAGTTGTTTTTCGGCAACTGTAATTAAGGTATCCAGCACAACCACTTTAAGCTGCTGGTCTTCCAATTGTTTTTCCAGTGCTGCAATTTTTTGCAGTAATTCTTCATTGGTCTCCTGGCCTGTTGATTTTTTAGGCGAACTGTTCATACTGCTTTTGGAATAAGATTCCTGATTTTGAGTAGGAGGCAAGTTATGAATTCCCTGGTAAACCTGTACCCAGTTACAAATAGTGGTGCGGCTGATGCCATACTTAGCGGCTAATTTTCTAAAGCCGCATCCGGTGAGTAAATACTCCTGAATGATCTGGTCTTTTAAGTCCATTTTGGTTGATTTTGTAGTCAACCTATTTCAGGACGAGACAATAAATTGACCATTGCTCCAAAGTCCAGCCAGCCTTGCAGCAAACCTGATCCTATGTTTACAATTCAATAATTTTATTACCACTAAGCAACCCAGATATTCGAAAGAACAAAGGGCGGAATAAGACTTTAAAACCCAATAGGCTGGTAGCCTTTACAACATGATAGTCACCGCCCCTTTTCTTACCCGATGCTGAACAGTTCAACAAGCTTATTTTAAAAGCCTGCATTAGGATAGATAGCACAGTGTAAGAGTGTTCTTCCGTTTGTTTTTTGCTTATTAAATATACGATCATCTCATCAAAAATCAAATCATCATGCAAACTAAAAAGCTATGCTGCGGTATTGATGTTTCACACACTACGCTCGATGTATGTTACCAGAACAATCTTGGGGAATTTTTTCACTTGAAAGTTGGTAACAATAACAGCGGTTATCAGAAAATTCTGGAACATACCGGCAAACATGTTCACTTTGTTATGGAAGCCACCGGGGTTTATTACATCAGGCTTGCCTTTTATTTACACAGTCAGGGTTGTGTATTAAGTGTTGTGAATGCGATGGCCATAAAGCGGTACATACAAATGCATCTGGAGCGTAACAAGACTGACAAAAAAGATGCAGCCTGGATATGCCGGTATGCTATAGAGCAACAACCTCCATACTGGCAAATGCCCGACAATGCTTACTTTGAGGCAAAGCAACTTTACAACACTATAAGAGAATACACCGAACAGATCAAACGCTTCAATAACCATTTGCATAGCCTACGTTTATTGCCTGTGCCCAGCAAAGACACCATCAGGTCACTGGAAAAAACAATTGCCAACATGCAAAAAGAGATCAAACAACTGGAACAGAAACTCCAGGCATTACTGGAGCAATGGCAGCCAGATCAGTTAAAAAGTGTAAGCAGCGTAAAAGGCATTGGCAAAAGAGCAGCCGCCATGCTCATTGTGTTTACCCAGGGTTTTAAACACACTCAAAACCACCGCCAGCTTATCAGCTTTGCCGGCCTGGCACCTACGCAGTACAGCAGCGGCAGCAGCATACAGGGCAAACCGAGGATCTATAAACGGGGCGGTAAAAACCTTCGTGATGTGCTTTACATGTGCAGCATGAATGCCATGAAAACCAACACGGCATGCAAAACACTTTACGAACGATTAAGAGCAAATGGCAAGACAGGCAAACAAGCCCTGGTAGCAGTAATGAACAAACTATTAAAACAGGTATTTGCAGTGGTAAAAAACAACAGCTTATATCAGCCAAATTACTGTTCAGCTAAACCATAAAAAAGAGCAGAATTTATTTGGTTTTTTACACAGTTCATGTTGTGCGTTCGCCATTCTAATCCACAATTGTTACAAGGCCTTTGTAATCGCTTTTTATGTCAGTATAATTCTCCTTCCCAACAAAGAATTTGGTATTTGTCCAGTTATTTAAGTTGCCTTTTAAATCGTTGAGATAATATTGTCCAGAAATTTCAAAGTCCATGAAAGCAAGTTGAAACGGATGAATAGAATATAATTTCCGCACTGTGTCCAACAGAAAGTTTTTTAAAATAGTTGGGCAGCTATCACTCTCACTCCAATGTTGATTTGTAAGCCCGAAAACATTGTCGAGTGTCGCAGTATAAAAACTTAAGTCAAACCAATTTGAACCTGTTTCAATAGGCTCTTGCTCTCGAATATTAAAAGTCTTGAAAGGAATAGTAAAATTGTCAAGGGTCAATAGTCCTTGAAGTTCGTAATATTCATTAGGGATTTGTACTTTATTAAACTCATTGTCAAACGGCCCTTCAATATTGGCAAGTGTCCAAAAGTAATTTGTATAGAGCTCAATTGGTTTTGTGTCTATGCTATGGCAAACCTGAATACAGAGTTCGTAAAACCCGCCACATCTTAAGTCGTCATTTTGAAATAGTGATTTTGTGTCTGTCATTTGGAACGGGATGTCAATTATGGTGACGCACAACGTCCGAGGCTTTGTGCAGTTGGGGAATTAACCAACTGTCTGGCCGGAACTGAAGCTAAATTTATATCTAAAAGCTGAAGTTAAGAACTACTGCCTGGCAGAATTCCGTCCGCCGAATATAAAGCCTGGATATGCACTGCTGATGATTGCTACAATGTCCAGCCCCAATTGCACAAAACCTGATGTTATAGCCAGTTTTTCTACTTTTCGTTCTTTAGGATTACTGTTGACCCAATTTTTGTTTTGCCAAATTTAAAATCGGTTGGCATGTCAGTTATTATGGTTAAAGTATCGTTTGAAGGAGTGATTTTAAATCTCATGGCCTTATAGGTAGCGTCATTCAGAAAATACTCAAACAATTTAATTGTGTCCGAGTTGTTGACTGCTTTAAATTCAAATCTATAGTTGTCAATGCCTGTTTGGTAAACGTCATAGAAAATTTGCTCGTTTGTATTTTTTGAAATGACTCTTGACATTATAAAATCGTTTTGTTCAAAAAAAGAACAGGAAATCAATAATAGCAAAGCCGTTAAAGAAAAATATTGTCTAATGTTTTTTAAAAGGCTCATTTGGAAGTAAAATTGATTCTGGTCTGCACCAGCCACTGAGACTATCAAGAATTATCTCAACAGGATGGTCACCATTGAATTTATTTTGAACTGTAATCCACTCTTCTGAATCTTGATTGTCAACAAGATACTTCAAATGCAAGTCATAGATATTTTGCCTTGTCAGCCCTTGAGCTGATAAAAGATGCACTAGATTAACCAGTTTGCTGACTGGATCTTCGTCCAAACTTACTTCTCTGATTTTAGTTGCTGTGTCGTCCATTAAAATTGGCTATAACGGGCAGGGCTTGCTGCAGGGCTGGAATTCATTGTTCGTCCAGCCCGGAACCGCTGCTGATTAAAGATATGACCCGTCCTGAAAAAAGTTGACTGTGTTAGTTAATAAATCCTGTTATTGGTTGACTAAGATAAAACATCCTGAATAAGGTTGATTAAAAAAGTTATTTGCTGTGCGTTGGGCAAAAACAGTTTCGTAGCCACCATAGCTAAAGGAACTGTTTTTGTGCCTGGCCATTTATGTTGGTTGCATTTTGGTTTTGTTATTTGAGTTGTTATAATAATAGTTTTTCCATCTTCTTATTTGTGGCCCCTGTTGCATATGTACATCATGAGGTATCTGCCAGTTAAGGCTGCTATGCCTTCGTTTGTAATTGTAAATGGTAATGCAGCGTGCAATATGTATGGAGGCATTATCAATGTTGTCGTACTGCCTGCTGATGAGTTCTGTTTTTAAAATACCATTTACTCTTTCGGCAATGGCATTTTCGTAAGGATCTCCGTTTTGAGTCATGCTGATATGGGCATGATGTTGCTGTAATAATTGTACATAAGCTGTGCTGCAATATTGTATACCCCGGTCGCTGTGGTGTATTACAATTGTTTCGGGTGGTTTTTGTGCCAGTGCTTTTCTTAAAGCAAGTGTTGCGCTGCTTACTTTCATATCATCGCTTACATGAAAGCCCACAATCTTTCTGCTGTAAGCATCGGTTATCAAAAACAAATAAGCAAACCTGTTTTTAAGTGGTATGTAAGTAATATCAGCCACCCACATTTCATGTGCTTTAAGTGGCGTAAAATCCTTTACCAGGTTGGGATACCGGCGAAAGTGATGTTTGCTGTTGGTGGTGTGTACACTTCTTTTTACCCGCCTTACTAAAAGCTTATTACGTCTTAGCAGATCAAAAAACTGGTCTCTTCCAATAGTGATCTGATGTTGTTTTAAAAAAGGTTGCAGCATAATAAAAAGTTTACGGCCGCCACAGCGTGGCTGGTATTTACGAATAGCATCAATCTGCTGCAGTATCAAAAATTCGTTAGATAACTGCACTGCATTTTTGTGTTGTTTTTTGTGATAAGCCTGAGGCGAATAACCCAACAACCGGCAAATCCGTTGCACACTAATAAACGGAATTACCTTTTTTACTTCTCGGACTGTTGGGTGCCAGGCTTTTTTCTGATGGAAATGTTGAGTTGTTTTTCGGCAACTGTAATTAAGGTATCCAGCACAACCACTTTAAGCTGCTGGTCTTCCAATTGTTTTTCCAGTGCTGCAATTTTTTGCAGTAATTCTTCATTGGTCTCCTGGCCTGTTGATTTTTTAGGCGAACTGTTCATACTGCTTTTGGAATAAGATTCCTGATTTTGAGTAGGAGGCAAGTTATGAATTCCCTGGTAAACCTGTACCCAGTTACAAATAGTGGTGCGGCTGATGCCATACTTAGCGGCTAATTTTCTAAAGCCGCATCCGGTGAGTAAATACTCCTGAATGATCTGGTCTTTTAAGTCCATTTTGGTTGATTTTGTAGTCAACCTATTTCAGGACGAGACAATAAAATGACCATTGTTCCAATGTCCAGCCAGCCTTGCAGCAAACCCAATGTTACCTGCCGTTATTCTCTGTCGCTTTTTTGGATTGTTTGTTTATTAAGAGAAATGCTTGAATAATAATAAGCCCAACTAATAACCAAAAATTAATTACTGCTTTATCTGAATGCTTTTTGTGTACACGGCGAATTGTGTCAAGATAATCTTTTGCTTTTTGTTTTACTGTGTCAATATTTTGAATTGTGTCAATCTCTGTTTTTTGCATTGAAGTAAAGGCTTCATTCTTTGAAGCTGCAAAGTCAAAGTGCATAAAACTGTCTGCAAGTAGATAGAATAAAAGTCCGAACGAAACTACTTGCAAAATTTTTATAAGTGTCATTTATTGAGTTTTGCTGCTTACTAATTGTGCTATAAAAAATAAGATTGTCAAACAAATACCTAAAACAACAAGTCTTTTACTTTTTTTAATTGTCGCCCAAGTTGTCAAAATTGAAACTGCAAGAAAAAGTAGCCCACTTGTCAAGTTATAATTTGCATAAATTGAAGCGCTTTGATAATACCAAGGATTTTCATTAATAGGCCCGAAAGGATAGGCTGATTCTTCTTGAGCGATTTTTATATTATAGAATTCAGATAA
This sequence comes from uncultured Chitinophagaceae bacterium, assembly GCA_963715585.1. Taxonomy (GTDB): domain Bacteria; phylum Bacteroidota; class Bacteroidia; order Chitinophagales; family Chitinophagaceae; genus Ferruginibacter. The sequence continues at coordinate 4,740,328 of OY970254.1, forward strand.
TCCCATAAATGTAAATAAAAGTCCAAACGCTACAATTACATAAGGCAGTGTCCAAAGAAGCTTGCTGTTGGTATTGTTTGTCATTGTGTGTAGGGTGTCCAATATAATGGCAGGTAACGGGCAGGGCTTGGCGTTGTTGGGGGATTTGAAAATCGTCCGCCCGCAACTAAAGCCCAATTAAAAATATGAAGTTGAAGTTAACAACAAAAAGCCAAATTGAAAAACGTCCAGCCTGAACAACTGCCGCCACGTTGCTGAAGATGAAGATTACAACGTCCTGCCCCAATAACGCCAAACCCAATGTTGCCTGCAGTATTAGTCCTCAGTTCTTCTACCGACTTCTTCCCAATCGATAATTCTAATATTTTCCACTTCATTTTTCTGGATGATTTTAATTGAACCGTCCATGTATTGAAGCTTGATATTGTCAATGGTCAAATATTTTGCAGTCCGAGAATATATTACATCACCAAATTCATAAGAACCTGTATCAGACGGTTTAATTGGTCCAACCGCCTTTATTGTTTTTGTACCAACTTTGTCGTCAACTGGATTAGTGGCTGTTATTGTAATGAACGCATACTTAATTACTTTCTTGCTAAAATTTGTCAATGAGATGTTGCAGCCGATTGTATAGTCACTTCCGGTAACTTCAAATGTCGGAATAGCTAATTCGTTCCTTTCAAATGCTTTGTAGTTGATAACGTCTGCTGATTTTGCATTGTCAGCGTCAAAGGTGATTTTGGCATTGTAGCTTTTATAAATCCAATATTCTGCTCCTTCGTCGTCTTGTCCTTTGATGTCGGGTTTTTTAAATAGGTCTTGCAGATAACTTTTTGTAAGGGAACCATTTTTAATCATGTCTTTTAAGTCCCAATAGTAGCTATAAGAATTTAAGTACTTTGAATAATTATAGGAACTGATAATCTCTTTTATTTTCAAGGGATATTCTTTACCAATAAAAAGAACGAAAACAGGTTTGTTAGATAGCCTTTTAAAATAAACTTCGCCAAGTTTGTGATGATAACTTTGAGTTTCGTTAACACCCAATGTGTCTAAAAGTTCTTTTATGGTTTGAAACTTTATAGTCACTTTTTTGCCGTCAGAATAGTAAGCATTGAATTGAGCAAATAAATTGAAAGTGATTGTCGTCAGGAAAAGTAGAAGGAAAAGTTTTCTCATGTCAAGATAAAATTTGAGTAGGATGTCGCTTAAATATTGCAGGCAACGGGCAGGGCTTGCTGCAGGGCTGGAATTCATTGCTCGTCCGCCCGGAACCGCTGCTGATTAAAGATATAAAAGTACAGGTTAACAAACAAAAGCCCAACGATGTTGGTCCAGCCCAGATGAAGCACAACAGCGATATGACCCGTCCTGAAAAAAGTTGACTGTGTTAGTTAATAAATCCTGTTATTGGTTGACTAAGATAAAACATCCTGAATAAGGTTGATTAAAAAAGTTATTTGCTGTGCGTTGGGCAAAAACAGTTTCGTAGCCACCATAGCTAAAGGAACTGTTTTTGTGCCTGGCCATTTATGTTGGTTGCATTTTGGTTTTGTTATTTGAGTTGTTATAATAATAGTTTTTCCATCTTCTTATTTGTGGCCCCTGTTGCATATGTACATCATGAGGTATCTGCCAGTTAAGGCTGCTATGCCTTCGTTTGTAATTGTAAATGGTAATGCAGCGTGCAATATGTATGGAGGCATTATCAATGTTGTCGTACTGCCTGCTGATGAGTTCTGTTTTTAAAATACCATTTACTCTTTCGGCAATGGCATTTTCGTAAGGATCTCCGTTTTGAGTCATGCTGATATGGGCATGATGTTGCTGTAATAATTGTACATAAGCTGTGCTGCAATATTGTATACCCCGGTCGCTGTGGTGTATTACAATTGTTTCGGGTGGTTTTTGTGCCAGTGCTTTTCTTAAAGCAAGTGTTGCGCTGCTTACTTTCATATCATCGCTTACATGAAAGCCCACAATCTTTCTGCTGTAAGCATCGGTTATCAAAAACAAATAAGCAAACCTGTTTTTAAGTGGTATGTAAGTAATATCAGCCACCCACATTTCATGTGCTTTAAGTGGCGTAAAATCCTTTACCAGGTTGGGATACCGGCGAAAGTGATGTTTGCTGTTGGTGGTGTGTACACTTCTTTTTACCCGCCTTACTAAAAGCTTATTACGTCTTAGCAGATCAAAAAACTGGTCTCTTCCAATAGTGATCTGATGTTGTTTTAAAAAAGGTTGCAGCATAATAAAAAGTTTACGGCCGCCACAGCGTGGCTGGTATTTACGAATAGCATCAATCTGCTGCAGTATCAAAAATTCGTTAGATAACTGCACTGCATTTTTGTGTTGTTTTTTGTGATAAGCCTGAGGCGAATAACCCAACAACCGGCAAATCCGTTGCACACTAATAAACGGAATTACCTTTTTTACTTCTCGGACTGTTGGGTGCCAGGCTTTTTTCTGATGGAAATGTTGAGTTGTTTTTCGGCAACTGTAATTAAGGTATCCAGCACAACCACTTTAAGCTGCTGGTCTTCCAATTGTTTTTCCAGTGCTGCAATTTTTTGCAGTAATTCTTCATTGGTCTCCTGGCCTGTTGATTTTTTAGGCGAACTGTTCATACTGCTTTTGGAATAAGATTCCTGATTTTGAGTAGGAGGCAAGTTATGAATTCCCTGGTAAACCTGTACCCAGTTACAAATAGTGGTGCGGCTGATGCCATACTTAGCGGCTAATTTTCTAAAGCCGCATCCGGTGAGTAAATACTCCTGAATGATCTGGTCTTTTAAGTCCATTTTGGTTGATTTTGTAGTCAACCTATTTCAGGACGAGACAATAAAATGACCATTGCTTCAATGTCCTGCCAGCCTTGCAGCAAACCCAA